>CAVPDA010000001.1:0-86918 GCA_963702495.1 uncultured beta proteobacterium
AGATCCAGAGCTGGCACCGGGAGCACGAGGCCAGCACGAAGCTGGCGCAGATTCCGGGTATCGGTCCGATCACGGCCAGTGCCCTGGTGGCCTCGATCGGGGATGCGAAGAGCTTCGAGAATGGACGGCAGCTCGCGGCTTGGCTGGGGCTGGTACCCCGGCAGCACTCCAGTGGCGGCAAGCAGGTGCTGCTGGGCATCAGCAAGCGCGGCGACACGTACCTGCGCACGCTGTTGATCCACGGTGCCCGAGCGGTGATCCGGGTGGCCGAGGGCAAGGCCGGACACGCGGACAGCTGGCTCGCGCGGCTGATGGGCCGGCGCAACAAGAACGTGGCGGCGGTGGCGCTGGCGAACAAGAACGCCCGCACCGTCTGGGCGCTGCTGGCGCACGGCCGGGCCTATGAGGCTGACTATGAACCCGCAGCGGCATAAACACGGGTTGCCCACAGGCGCTCGCTCGCCAGCGTGAGAGGCGCGCTCGCGAGCGCCTGTGGACAACCCTGCGACATCGCAGCACAACGGCACAGGTTTCGTAGAGGAGGAACTCCACCGATTGTTCAGGCAATCATGACGTGATGGCAGGATAGGTCAGTCCGTGGTCGAGCAAACCTGATAGCAGTCTTGCGCCTCGAGCGCGCCCGACTGATGAGGACCCGACCAGCGTATTCCATCAGGGACAAGAGGCTGCGGCCTCGATCGAGAGTCCGGATCTATGGCTGCAATCTCTACCTTCTTACCGTCATCGATTGAGTGCTTGACATACCGGGGCGACCATCTATGTGGGTGCGCGCATCCTCGATGCAGCCGAAGCGCTCGGGGAAGTCGGGGCGGTATTTGAGCGTCTTGAACTGGGCTTCCGAGTACGGATTGTCGTCCGAGACGTAGGGCCGGCTGTGGGTCCGGGCGACCTCCAGATCGACGAGCAGGGCGGCCACGGGTTTGCTTCGCATGCTGGAGCCGCGGTCGGCGTGCAGGGTGAGCGTGCCGGGGGCGATGTGATGCTTGGCCACGGTGTCGGCGATCAATTGTTCGGCAAGGAGTGCGCTCTCGCGCGGGGCGATCATCCAGCCCACGACATAGCGGCTGAAGATATCCAGGATCACATAGAGGTAGAAGTAGCTCCACTTCACCGGGCCCTTCAACTTGGTGATGTCCCAACTCCAGACCTCGTTGGGCCGCACGGCCAGCAGCTCGGGGGCGCTGTAGGCCGGATGAACGCGCTGATTGCGTCGTTCGCCCGATTGTCCTGCACCGGTCAGCAGCCGGTACATGGTGCGCACCGAGCCCAGGTAGCGGCCCTCATCGAGCAGCGTGGCGTAAATCGTGCGCGGGGCGCAATCGGCAAAGCGCTCGCTGTTGAGTACCTCCAGCAGGGTGTCCCGTTCGAGTTCGCTGAGCGCCAGTGGGGCGCCCGGCCGCGGTGCCGGCGGCGGGCTGCCTTGTTCGAGTTGGCGGCGCCGGGCGTCTTCAAGATAGACCCCGCTGCGATTGAGCGCCAAGGCCAGGCACGCCGGCGCCAGCCCGACGTCGGGCGCCAGTTCGTTGAGCGCGCCCATCACGATTTCTCGTCCAGGTCCTCGGCCGTGGGCAAGCCCAGCAAGCCGCACAGTTTTTTTTGGACCTCGATGATGGTGTGGGCCTGGGCGAGCTTGCGGCGCAGACGCTCGTTATCCTTGGTGAGATCGGCCACGCGCCGGGCGTCGGCAAGCGCGGGGTCGGCCTTGCGCCCACGCTTTTGCGGGGCCATCGCCGCGACTTCGGCGGCTTCGCGCTGCTTGCGCCAAGTGGTGAGATTGGACGAATAGATGCCCTCGCGCCGCAACAGTGCCCCGATCTGTCCGGGCGCGGTGCAGCGCTCCGCCTCGGCCAGGATGCGTCGCTTCTGGCTGGCGGAGAACTGCCGCCGCTTTGCCGTGGCAGCGACCTCCGGATCGGGCGGCGGCGCGCTGGATGACGCGCCTCCAGTCGCCCTACGGGTTCCTTCCAGCGCGTCATCCAGCGCCACAGCGTCCTGTCCGTGCATCATCGTCTTCATCTGATCCGTCATGATCCAAACCTACCTCTCTACTCTAATTACACGAAGGTAGGTGTCTCACTTCATATTGGCACAGGGGGCATCGACATTGACCGCCGCGCGCGGGGAGAACGTGCTGCCGGTGAGCTGATCGCGTTCGAGATAGCCGCCCAGGTTGAAGCGCAGCCGCTCGATGGGCTTGTACTCGACATTGGCGAACAGCCGGGACGCGGTGCTTGACTCCTCACCGCCGAAGAAGGTTTGCGAGTCGATCCGGTCGTGACGCGCACCGATCCCGGCGACGAGGCGCAGGCGGGGCGAGAAGACGTAGGTATCCTGAAGTTCGATGTCCGTTCTCTGCGCCTGCAGATCCTGGTTGGCCGTCGCGCACGCCCGCTGGGTGGCTGCCGGCCCCACTGCCCGGATCGCGCGGATAGCGCGCGCCGCCAGCGCGTTGTCGCGCGCTGACCCGCCGGTGGGAACCCGGCCGCTGGCGATGGTCCGGGCATAGGCCGGGTTCGCCGCCCACATATCAAACAGTTCAGGCAGAAGCAACGCCGTCGGGATGCAGGTGGTCCAGTCCTGATCGATCGTTGCGCTCGAGAAGTTGGCCCGCAACTGGATTTCGTGCGCGGCGGAGGGCGCGAAATTCCAGGTCGCGCCGACGTAATAGTCCTCGATGTCCTGGTCCGGAAAGCTTGTTTGAAACGCATCCGCGAAGGGCACTTCCTTTGTGCCGGCGACGGCCCCGCCCGTGATGTCCAGCGTGCTGCTCTCGGTGAGCGGGGTAACCGAGCGCAGGTACAGCCGTGTGAGGCGTGTGCTGTCATGGGGCTCGGCAACCCGCGGGAGCGCGTCGTAGCCCGTGTCCCGCTCGCTGTTCAGGCTCGCCCTGACCTGGCTTGAACCGATGCGGCCGGCGGCACTGACGTTGGCATTCAGCGTCCCGAGGCTGCCGGCGGTGATGCGCGCGCTGAAGCGCGGAACATCCGCGGGGTGCTTCGTGATGATGTTGATGACGGCGAGCATCGAGTTGGGGCCGTAAGCGACCGAGTTGGTGCCCCGCGTCACCTCGATGCGCTCGATGTCGTCGATGGCGACCGGGATCTCCTTCCAATCGACCCGCGCGAGGCCCGGCCGGTAGATCGACACCCCGTCCACCAGCACATTCATGCGCCGCGGCACCAGGATGTTGGTGCCGTGGTAGTTCACGCGGTAATCGTTGCCCGTGGCGTGGGTGATGGCCATGCCTGGCACCAGCCGCAGGGCATCGATCAGGTTGCGGATGCCGAAGGCTTGGAGCATTCCGGCGGTGATGACGGTGACCGCTGCCGGCACGTCGGCGGCGGACTGGCGAAGGCGCGCCGGAGTCAACACGATCGGATAGGCGCCGGCGGCATCGTCGTCCAGCGAGCCGTTCTGGGCGTAGGCACGGGGCAGGCAGACGGCGGCCAGCGCAGTCGCAAGACAGATCGCATAGCGGTTCATGGGAAGGCCTCAAGTCTCAGCTCTGAAGGCGTGGGTAGGTGAATCCGAAGAAGTGAACTGCGTTCACCGCGAGATGCGTGAGGATCGCGGCCTCGACGCGGCGGGTTGCCGCGTAAGCCGCGGCGTATCCGAGGCCTGCCGCGCTGGCCAGAACGGCATAGGGCAGCCCCCCTGCCGCGTGGGCGGCGCCGAAGGCGAGGGCGGCTGCGGCGGGCGGCAGCCAGCGAAGTGCGGACCGTGTGGCAAGCAGGCGATGCAAGGGCTCCTGGACGAAGGCCGAGAAGAAGGCCGTCTCGGGGATGCACGTGAAAAGCAGATTGGTCGCCGCCCAGACCGGTGCCGCCGTCGGCAGCTTCGGGGCGACGCCGAAGTAGCCGATGCAGACCCCTGCCGTTGCCACGATGGCCGCCGTGGCGGCGGCACAGAAGGCGGCCGTGCGCAGCACCAGCCCCCATTCACCGCAATCCCGGACACGCTGCGCCACGGTGGCGAGAATCAGCAGCCCGGCGCCCCCTTTGTCGAGATTCAGATACTGGGTGTACGGCGCCGCGTCGGGCGTGAATCGCGCCGCTTCGATCACGATTTGGTTGTTGAAGCCGGGGACCACGTGCAGGGCGAGCGCCAGCGCGAGGCCGGCGGCCAGGACCAGGCAGGCGCCACGCACGGGCCCGCCGGCCGATTGCGCCCGCCCCAACAGCGCCCAGAGGATCGCCAGGGCCGCGCCGCCGCTCCAGGTCAGCGCGCCGCTGACGAGCCCGGCGGCTAGGGCGGCGAGGAATACCGGAATCCAAGCATCGAGCGCCCGGCCGCGCCATTTCAGTGCCGGCAACCAGACGGCGAGGATCGCGCCGGCCAGCAGCACATAGGGCGTCATGCAAGGCTCAGGGCTCGACGAGCCTGTGCTTGACTGCGAGAAGCGCCAAGTCAGCCGGGCGATGTACGCCCAGCTTGTCTTTGATTGTCTGGCTGATGTTGCTGATCGTCTTGACGGACAGGCTCATCTGCTGGGCGATCTCGACATTGGTCAGGCCCTTGGCGATGTAGCAGAGGACCTGCAGTTCGCGCTCGTCGAGCTTTGCCTGCGGCGAATCGCCCCCGCGCACTGCGATGACCGCCATGCGCTCTTGCACGTCGGGCAGCCAGTAGGTCTTGCCCTCGGCCGCTGATCGAATCGCCGTTGCGAGGGTCTCCGGCGGACTGCTCTTGGTGATGAAGGCAAGCCCGCCGATGCGGTAGGCCTCCTTGATGAATCCGTCCGTGTCGTACTGGCTGCAAAAAACGATCCGCGTCGTGGGGTCGCGCTGGAGCAGTTCGCGGGCGATGTCGAGTCCGGTGGGCATCTGATCGCCGAATCGGATGTCGAGCACGACCACATCGGGGCGCTCGGCGAGCGTCTGCGCCACCACTTGGTGGGGATCGGTCACCTGAGCCACAACCTGGATGCCGAGAGCCGTGAGAGCCGTGCTCAGCGAGCCGACCAGCAGGGCATGGTCATCGGCAATGAGAACGCGGAGGGGAGTCATTGAAGGCAGCGCTATGTCATCGGATGACCGCCGATTCTAAACCCTCCGGCTCCATCCTGGAGGATGAGTATCACTCTTCTGCAACGCACGTAAGATAACATCCGAACAGTGCAGAACGCTATCCGTGACACGCAATCTTGTTACTCTAAGATAGCAGTCATAGGGTGATTGTTAGGGAACCGCGGACCGCACGGTACGTGGCGCCCAGCCCGATGGGATTATGACAAGGTGCAGCGGAGGGGTTGACTTCGGGGTGAAACAGGTTTGAAATCCGGGCGGTGGCGTGGAGGACACTCCGACACGGGAACAGGCGAAGGGCCTTTTTTTTGGATAGCCATAGTGCGCATAATCTGTATTATGTCCAATTGTGTTCAGATCCGACGCGCGGCAGTTCGGGGAATGCACGAATCTTCCGTGGCACCGCCTCACGCAAAGCTGCGTGTAGTATTCCAGTTCCGGTAGGAGCTGCGGTCTGCCCCACCGAAGCTGGACCCACGCACGCTGCGCAGGCATCAGCAGCAGGACGATCCGTTCCATGGAAGGAGGCACGCAAATGCAGCGCAGGCATTCCGATCTTGCGATCGTCGCGGCCGTCTCGGGCGAGACGGCAACCATCAGCTTTGCCGACGGAACGCGCTACGACTTGCCCGTACTCGCCGGCACGCACGGCCCGAAGGTGGTCGACATCCGTCGCCTGTACGCCGAGACCGGCTACCTCGCCTATGACCCGGGTTTCCTGTCCACCGCCAGTTGCGATTCGGCCATCACCTTCATCGACGGCGAACGCGGCATCCTGTTGCACCGGGGCTATCCGATCGAGGATCTGGCGGCTCAGGCCGGCTTCCTGGAGTTCGCGCACCTGCTCCTCGATGGCAAGCTGCCGAACCGGGGGGAACTCCAAGCCTTGGAGCACGTGATCGGCCACCACAACATGGTGCACGAGCAGTTCAAGCGGTTCTTCGAGGGCTTTCGGCGGGACGCACATCCCATGGCGGTGATGGTCGGTACCGTGGGCGCACTCAGCGCCTTCTATCACGACAATCTCGACATCAACGACCCCCAGGCGCGCATGGTGGCGACCCATCGCATGATCGCCAAGATGCCGACGATTTGCGCCATGGCGCTGAAGTATTCCCAGGGCAAGCCCTTCATGTATCCGCGCAATGACCTGGACTACGCGTCGAATTTCCTGCAGATGTGCTTCGGGATCCCTTCCGAAGAGTACGCGGTGAATCCGGTGCTGACGCGAGCCATCAACCGCTTTCTCGTCCTGCACGGCGACCACGAGCAGAATGCTTCGACGTTGACGGTGCGCATCGCCGGATCGAGCCATGCTAATCCGTATGCCTGCGTTGCGGCCGGCATCGCCGCCCTGTGGGGCCCAGGCCACGGCGGCGCCAACGAGGCGGTGGTGAACATGCTGCGGGAGATCGGCAGCAAGCAACGCATCGGACAGTACATCAAGCGCGCCAAGGACAAGGACGATCCGTTCCGCCTCGTCGGCTTCGGCCACCGGGTATACAAGCACTACGATCCGCGGGCCGCGATCCTGCGAGAATCCTGCCACGAGGTGCTGGCGGAACTGGGCCGGAAGGAGGAGCCGCTGTTCGACCTGGCTCTGGAACTGGAGCGCATCGCCCTCGAGGATGAGTATTTCGTCCAGCGCAAGTTGTTCCCGAACGTGGACTACTATTCGGGCATCATGCTGCGCGCGATGGGTTTTCCGACGGCCATGTTTCCCGCCCTGTTCGCGGTCGGCCGCACCGTCGGCTGGATCTCCCAGTGGAAAGAGATGATCGAAGGGCAGGATCATCACATCAGCCGGCCGCGCCAGCGCTACACCGGCGAGCCGATCCGATCCTACGTCCCCTTGGCGGAACGCTGAACGCCGGCTGGCCGAACTCTTCCCAGACTCCAGCAAAGGGCGCATGCGCCCCGCGGATCGCAGTGCTTGTACACCCGGTGGCGAATTGCGCCACCCCCCGGCAGCCATGAAAAGAAAGACCCACCTTCGTCCCTCCGACTTGCGCGGACTGAGCCTGTTGGCAATCGACGCCACCGCCGGCGTGACCGATCTGGTGGAGGCCATGCACCACAACATCGTCCGCGTCCCGGGCGTCTTCGGTACGCCGGCGCAAGGCGCGACGCGGGGAATCACCGGGTTCGTGTACCGGAGCATCCGCGGGGTGACCCGATTGGTCGGAAGCGGAATCGACGCCCTCCTCGCCCGGATCGGGCCGATGCTCGAACGGGAGGGTTCCTCGCCTGCCCGCGAAGCCGTGGTGGCAGCGCTGAACGGGGTGCTGGGGGACTATCTGGCGGCCACCGACAATCCCCTGGCGATACCGATGCGCCTGCGCCGCGACGGACACCCGCTGGACCTAACCCGGGAGGCTCTGGCCGCTGCGATCCCGCAGCCCGGCGGCAAGCTGCTGGTGCTGGTTCACGGGCTGTGCATGAACGATCTGCAATGGCATCGGCAAGGGCACGGGCACGGCGCGGCGCTCGCCCGGGACCTGGGCTACACCCCCGTCTATCTGCACTACAACAGCGGCCGCCATATCTCGACCAACGGGCGCGAATTTGCCTCCCTGCTCGAAACCCTGCTGCGCGAGTGGCCGGTGGCGGTAGAGGAACTGGTGATCCTGGCGCACAGCATGGGCGGTCTGGTGTCCCGCAGCGCCTTGCATTACGGGGGCGACGCCGGCCACGATTGGCCGCGACGCCTGGCCAAGCTTATCTTCGTCGGCACGCCGCACCACGGCGCGCCGCTCGAGCGTGGCGGCAACTGGATCGACATCCTTCTCGGCGTCAGCCCGTACACCGCACCTTTCGCCCGACTGGGAAAGATCCGCAGCGCCGGCATCACCGATCTGCGCCACGGCAGCCTGCTGGACGAGGAGTGGCACGGGCGCGATCGCTTTCACCCCATACCCCACCGTCGGCCTGCGATGCCGCTGCCGGAAGGCGTGAACTGCTACGCGATGGCCGCCACTAAGGGAAAGCGGCCAGACGACCTCGCCGGACGGATCCTGGGCGACGGAATCGTACCCGTCGCCAGCGCCCTTGGCCGTCACCAGGACCCTGCCCGGACCCTGTCCTTTCCCGAGTCGCGCCAATGGGTGGGCTGCGGCATGAACCACTGGGACCTGCTGAGCCGGCGCGAAGCCTACGAGCAGATCCGGCGCTGGCTCGATCTCTCCGGCAAACCGGGCGATGTGGCACAAGCCGCGGACGAACGCGCCGGGGTTGGCGCGAGCGGGTACGGCATTTGAGAATCAGCCGGGCACCGCCCCGGCCGCCGCCCGGCGGTAGGTGTGGGCCACCAGAAGCAGGAGCATGGCGCTGGCGAGCCATGAGCGGCGGTCGTCGGTGCGGCTGGTGAGCGCCACCGGCACGCGCGCGCCAAGCACGATGCCGGCGGACAGGGCATCGGCAAGCTGGGCCAATTGCTTGGCGATCATGTTGCCGGATTCGAGGTCGGGCACGAGCAGGATGTCTGCCTGTCCCGCCACCGGCGAGCGGATTCCGGTGGTCTCCGCGGCGCGCAGCGAAACCGCGTGATCGAAGGTCAGCGGCCCGTCCAGGATGCCGCCCGTGATCTGGCGTCGTTCCGCCATCTTGCATAGGGTGGCGGCATCGATCGTGGCCTGCATCTTGGGATTGATGGTTTCCACCGCCGCCAGCAGCGCGACCTTGGGCGCGGGTATGCCGAGGGCGTGGGCAAGATCGATCGCGTTCTGGCAGATGTCGCGCTTGTCGTTCAGGGTGGGCGCGATGTTGATCATCGAATCGGTGACGAACAGCGGCTTCGGATAGGTCGGCACGTCGAGCACATGCACGTAGCTCACGCGCCGTTCGGTGCGCAGGCCCTTGGTGGCGGAAATCAGGGGCACGATCAGGTCCTCGTGCGCCACGTTGCCCTTCACGATTCCCTCCACCTCGCCCTCGCGCGCCAGCTTGATCGCCATGGCGACGGCTTCGCGGTTGTTGGCGGTGGGGACCAGCCTGAGGCCGCGGAGGTCCAGCTTGCCCTCCTCCGCCACTTCGCGGATGAGGTTTTCCGGGCCCACCAGCACCGGCGCGATGATGCCCTCGCCCGCCGCCGCCACCGCTCCGGCGAGGGTCTCGATGTCGGTCGGACTGACGATCGCCGCCGCCACCGGGGACAGGCGCAGCGCCTTGACCCGCCCCATCACCTCGCGAAAGCGCGCCTCCTTGTCGTCGAAGCGGATCACGGGCAGATCGACTCTTGCTCGCCGCACCTTTTCGGTCGGCGCGATGACTTCGGCGGTGCCGGACACGACCACTTCCCCGTCCTGGTTCACGCATTCGGTCTTGAGGACGACCTTGCCCTTGGCCGCATCCTTTTCCGTGGCCTGCACGTTGATGGTGATCGTGTCCCCGACCTTCACCGGCCGGCGGAAGCGCAGATCCTGCCCAAGGTAGATGGTGCCGGGGCCGGGAAACTCGGTGCCGAGCACGGTGGAGATAAGCGCGCCGCTCCACATGCCGTGTCCGATCACCTCGCGGAAGCGACTGCTCTTCGCGTACTCCGGATCCACGTGGGCGGGGTTGATGTCGCCGGACATCACGGCGAAAAGAGTGATGTCGTGTTCCGTCAGCGTACGTTCGAGGCTGGCTCCATCGCCGATGTTGATTTCGTCGAAGGTCCTGTTTTCGATGTATTCCATGGTTTCTCCGGTGCAAGTGAGCTGCCTGCGACGCCTTCGGCCCAGCGGCGGTGGCCGTGCGTCGAATCCCCGGCATTATCGCTCAATCCCGCTATGCCCCTGGATTTCGCCTCGATCCTCGTCCACGTCGGGTTCGCCGAGAACCCGGTCGCCGCCGGTGCTCAGGAAGTCGCTCTCGTGATGCGCCGGCCGGCGCGGATGATCGTATACCTGGGCTGCGGCGGCCAGAACGCCTGTCCGGTTCGCCATTGCGTGTCTCGCGGTGAAACTTCTCCTGGTGGCGCCGGTCGGGGTGTCCGTGCGACGCGTGCTATCCTGATTGCGACGCCGTCGCCACGAACGGCCCTGCGCCGCAGCGGCGGCCAACGCGTGCGGCCGGGTCCGAAACGATGCCCTGGAATCCGACCCAGTATCTGAACTTCGGCAGCGAGCGCCTGCGCCCTGCGCTGGACCTCCTCGCCCGCGTTCCGCTCGAGCGCCCCGCCGCCATTGTTGACCTCGGCTGCGGCGCCGGCAACGTCACCCGCGTGCTGCAGCAACGCTGGCCTGACGCGGCCATCATCGGCGTGGACAACTCGCCGCAGATGCTGGAGCAGGCCGCGCGGACTGCCTCCGCAATCCGCTGGCAGAATGCCGATCTGGCGCACTGGAGTTCGCCCCAGCCCTCGGATCTCATCTACTCCAATGCCGCCCTGCACTGGCTGGACGATCACCCACGGTTGTTTCCACGCCTCCTGCGGCAGCTAAGACAGGGCGGTGTACTGGCGATACAGATGCCGGACAACTTCGGCGAACCGTCGCACACCTGCGCCTTCGAAGCCGCGGCGGCCGGTCCGTGGCGCGACCGGCTGGCGCCGCTGCTGCGCACTGCCCCCGTATTGCCAGCTTCGGTTTACTACGACCTGCTGGCGCCGCTCTCCCTGCGTGTGGAGATCTGGCAGACCGAATATCTGCACGTTCTCGACGGCAACAATCCGGTGGCGGAATGGACCCGCGGCTCGCTGCTGGTGCCGCTGCTGGAAGCACTGCAGGGGGACGAGCGCGCGGCCTTCGAGTCCGACTACCGAATCCGCGTGCGCGCCGCCTACCCGGCGCGAGCGGACGGCCGCACCCTGTTCCCGTTCCGACGCCTGTTCATCGTGGCGGAAAGGTAGCCGTCCGCCGTTGCCGGCAACTACCGATCCAGCGCTGAGTCATTCCGAGAGTCGGCGCCGATTTGGTGCTCGCGCGCGGCTTGCGGCCCTGCAATCGAAACGCCAGGGCCATGTCGAAGGCGCTCTTGGTGAAGGCGAGGATGGCCGCGAAATCCTCGTCCGACAGGCGGCGGGCGGCGTCGTTCGCGCGATAGATATTGACGATTTCCCGCTCCCGCCCGACCTGCAGCACGAGCCGGCCGATCCCCAGGTTTTCCAGCGTCTGCCAGACATCGGGGTTGTAGGTGCGCGTGAGTTTCATGACGAACGGGATCGGATCGTTGCGCCCGAGCACCGATGCCAGACGCAGGATGATCTCGAACGGCAGCGCCACCTTGCCGTGCTCCACCAGTTCCAGCAGCCCCGGATCCTTCAGATTGATGGCCTGCCCGAGTTCGGCGATGCTGAGGCCGGCCGCTTCGCGCATGCCGCGCACGACGGAACCGGCTTTCTCCAGCGCCGCTTTCTGCTCCGGCTTCGGCAGCATGGACTTGGCCACGTTGTAGGAAACGTCGGCGGCGGCACCGGCGATTCCCAGCACCGAGTCGGCCCATCCGCGCACCTGGCGCGCCAGCGCCAGAACGGTGGATTCGCTCGGCTTGTCGTCGGTTGCCATGACCGCTCGCTTCGCCCTCGGTCGGGGCGAAGGTTCGGCCTTCTTGGTGCGCCCCGCAGCAGGATTTGGCATCGCCGTGTTCTCCTTCAGCCGATTTGCCGGATCGCCGTATTTGACCAGATATGCGCGGGATTGCGCAGTCCGAAGCCCATTCGAATCCGATCTCGTCCGCGGCCGCCTCGGGCCAACCGGATCCTTCATATACCATACGAAGGATCAGCCTTGAAACGCGGCAGCGCAGCGGATGGAGACGCGGTGAAACCTCTGAGCGGACTGGATGGCGCTTTCCTGCATCTGGAGACCCCGGCAACGCCGATGCACGTCGGCTCCCTGCACCTGTTCGACCGGCCGCCGGGCTACGAAGGCGATTTTCACCAGGATGTGAAGCGCATGTTGTCGGATCGGATGCACCTGGCGCCGGTCTTTCGGCGCCGGCTCGCACCGATGCCGCTGGATTTCGCCAATCCGGTCTGGGTGGACGCGGGCACGGTGGATCTCGATTTCCACGTGCGCCCGGTACGGTTGCCGCGCCCCGGCACACAGGCGCAACTGGAAGCCAGTGTCGCCGAACTCCACGCCATCCTGCTCGACCGCGATCGCCCGCTGTGGATGCTCTACGTCTTCAATGGTCTGAAGACGGGAGACATGGCCTACTACTTCAAGATCCATCATGCGGTCCTGGACGGCGCGGCAGGAGTGGCGCTGGCCCATGCCATGTTCGACGTCGCGCCGCAGCCACGCGAGCTGCCGCACCCGGCACGCAGCGTGCCCGCTCGCGTCAAAGTCCCGGGGATCGTCGGCCTGGCCGCCGCAGCCTTCAAGCATGACGCTGTCCAGTATCTGAGGCTGGTGCGGCATCTGCCCGACGTCGTCAGGGCCGTCGCGGGCATGGTGAGGAGCGCAGGCGGCGCGATGCGCCCTCCACTGCGCCAGAACTTTGCCTTCGGGCCGAAGACCCCGCTCAACGTCACGATAACGGGCGCGCGCGCCTACGCCGCCGTCTCGCTGCCGCTCGACACGGTGAAGGCGATCGCCGCCTCCCACGAAGCGACGGTCAACGACGTGGTCCTCACGCTCTGCAGCGGTGCGCTGCGGCGCTATCTCGCCGCTCACGGCGGCGTTCCGAAGAAGCCGTTGATCGCGACCATGCCGATTTCGCTGCGCGAGGCCGGCAACGCCGAATACACCACCCAGGCAACCTTGAGCCTGGTCAACCTGGCGACCCATGTCGCCGACCCGGTGCGCAGATTGCGCGCGATTCGCGCCGCCGCCGGGGCCATGAAGGTCCTCGCCCGCCGCGCTCGTTCGCTGATACCGACGGACTTTCCATCGATCGGCGTGCCTTGGATTCTGGGCGCTCTGGCGTCGCTGTATGGCCGTTCGCGGCTGGCCGACGCGATTCCGCCGCTCGCCAACCTGGTCATCTCCAATGTGCCGGGACCGCCGCTGCCGCTTTACGCCGCCGGCGCGCGCATGAGGGCCTATTGGCCGGTGTCGATCGTCGAGCACGGTCTGGGCTTGAATATCACGGTGATGAGCTACGCTGGTACGCTCGGCTTCGGGCTCACGGCCGCCCGCTGCGCGGTACCCGACGTGGGGGAACTGGCGCGCATGCTGATTGACGCACACGAGGAACTGAAGCGGATTGCCTTGCCGGCGTCTGCACGGGTCGCAGCGAAGAAACCGCGTCAGCCGAAGACAACGTCCGCAACGGCGTTGCGTAGCGCCGTGAAAACGACGGCGCCAGCCGGGCCGGCTCCACGAGCACGGCGCAAGCGGGGCGGGAATAGCGGGTAACCCTCGGCACAGGACCAGGAGACGACATGCATAACCCCCACCATTGGTACGAGTTCGGGCTGTTGCGGGCACCCGGAGTGCTGCGGTTGGCGCTGGAGTGGAGAGTGGGCTGGGAGTACAGCGCCATGCTTGCGGCGCAGCCGCTGCTGCGCCTGGCGCCACGCGGCGACGGTCATCCGATCCTGGTGTTTCCCGGTCTGCTTGCCTCCGATGTGACGACACTACCGCTGCGGCGGTACTTGAAGGACCGGGGCTACGCCGCCTATCCGTGGGAGCTGGGTTTCAATCTCGGTCCGCGCGAAGGCGTGGTCGAGGCATCCCTGGCGCGGCTGAAGGAACTGCGCCGGCAGCACGGCAGGCGCGTCAGCCTCATCGGCTGGAGCCTGGGCGGCCTGTACGCGCGGGAGTTCGCCAAGGAGGCGGCGGACGACGTGCGCTCGGTCATCACCCTGGGCACACCCTTCACCGGCCATCCGAAAGCGACCAACGCATGGCGGCTGTACGAGTTCGCGACGGGACACAAGATCGGCGCACCGGAGATCCACGAGCCGCTGAGAAAGCCCCCGCCGGTTCCGACGACGTCGATCTTCAGCCGCAGCGACGGCGTCGTGGCCTGGCAGTGCAGCGTCGAGAAGGAAGGGCCGCTCAGCGAGAACATCGAGGTCGAATCCAGCCACCTCGGCCTGGGACTGAACCCCCTGAGCTTCTACGCCATCGCCGACCGACTGGCACAACCCGAAGGCGAATGGCGGCCATTCGATCGCAGCGGCGTGAAAGGCTGGATCTACCGCGACCCCCGCCGGCGCGGATGGTATTGAACCGGCATTCGGCGCAATGACGGCAGTCCAGGCGAACGGCATAACGATCGAGTATGAGTCGCTCGGCGATCCCGCCGCCCCGCCGGTCCTGCTCGTCATGGGCCTGGGCATGCAACTCGTCGCTTGGCCGGATGCCTTCTGTCAGGGACTGGTCGATCGCGGATTCCGTATCATCCGCTTCGACAACCGGGACTGCGGCTTGTCCACCAAGATCCGCGCGCACAAACGCACCAATCTCATGTTCAGCCTGGCGGCGGCCTGGCTGGGGCTGCCGGTGCGCGCACCCTACCTGCTGGACGACATGGCCGCAGATGCCGTCGGCCTGCTGGATGCGCTGGAGATACCGCAGGCTCATGTCGTCGGCGTATCGATGGGCGGAATGATCGCCCAAGTCGCTGCCGCCCGCTACCCGCAGCGGGTGCTCAGCCTGACCTCGATCATGTCCTCGAGCGGCAACCGCAGGGCGTCGCGCGCAAAACCGAAAGCCCTGCAGGCCCTGCTCAGCAAGCCTCCGGATCTGAACGATCCCGATCGCGTGGTGGAACACCTGGTGCGCGTGTTCGGTGTCATCGGCAGCCCGGGCTTTCCGACCGAACGCGCCGATTTGAAACGCATGCTGGCGCGCAGCGTCCGCCGCTCCTACTATCCCGCCGGCACTGCCCGCCAGCTTGTCGCGATCGTCGCCTCCGGCGATCGGCGCGCCCTGCTGAAGCGGATCGCCGTTCCGACCCTGGTCATCCACGGCGCCGCCGATCCTCTGCTGCCGGTGGAAGCCGGCCGCGACACAACCCGTCATATTGCTGGCGCGAAACTCCTGGTGATCGAGGGCATGGGGCACGATCTCGCCCCCGGCGTGCAACCGATGCTGGTGGAGGCGATCGCCTCCCACTGCCGCGCGGCCGCCGGCTGAGTCTTCCTCGTCTCAAGTCGCCGCCGCATCCGCCGTTGTAGGCAGCGTTGGCCAGTTCGGCTCAACGCCGGCCGCGATCAATTCGAGGCCGAAGGAGACGGAAAAAACACCAAGCAGATTCACCCGACAAAGGCAAACCCGACCGAAAGGCGGGGACGCAAAGTTTCCGGTCTAAGGAGCATGGCTCTACGACAGCGGGACTGCCGGATCGCCGGGGAAAGATTCCCCGCCTGCCGCCAGCCATTCGCAATCCTTCGACCGCCATGAGGCAAAGGAAGGGCAATGGCAAATCGAAACCCCGAAGTGAATCACCCAAGCAGGTGGATGGCGAGCGCAGCGCTGGTGCTGATGGCGGCGGCGAGCGCACCGGCACAGGCGGATACGGTGTGGTCCTGCTGGTACAACGGCGACACCCGCATCCAATGCATGCTCGCTGCCGCGGCGCCGGACGCAGCGCCTTCGCCCTACGAGAACGCCACGCTGCCGGGCGTGGTAAAGCAACTGTGGACGCGCGCCCACACCCTGACGGGCAGGCGGGTGTTCATCCCCTTGTTCAATGAACCCGAGGACTGGGAACGCGTGCGCCTCCTCGCCGAGTCGGTGATGTGCGGCAACAGTCAGACCTGCAGCGTCAACTTCAGCCGGTCCTACACGGAAGCCGCCGTGCTCGCCCCCGGCCTCGATCTCTGACCAAAGCGAGCAGGGTCGCCCGCCCCATCAACGGGGGGCGGCCGCCCGCAACTTCTCCGCAGTGAATCCGGCGCACGGGTCTTTCCTCTGCGCGCGCGGCGTGAACCAGAGGTAGTCGTAGGCGTTTGCGACACCCGTGGCGGCTGCCTCGAGCGACAGGTAGGCGCGCGGGTCCAGCGCGTCTTCCTCGACTTCCACGAGTCCCACCACGACGACGTCCGTCTTCGGCGCGAGCCGTGACAGATACAACGGGACGCCGATATCGCGCCGTGCGTGGCCGCGCCCCACAATTCCCACCGCGCCGGTTTCGGAGTAGCGCGCCAGCACGTCGGCCATCACCGCATCGCGCGCCCGCTGCGAGCGCATGATCCCCGGCACGACCGATTCGGGCACCTGCCCGCAATGACCCGCGGTGATGATGTCGGCCATGAGCTTGCTTCGTTCCTCGGACCAGACCGCGTCGAGGGGCAAACGCTGCGCCCGGTCCTCGCCCAGGACGCCGAAGCCCGACGCGGCAACCCGGCGCGCATCGGCGCGCGACAGGTTGGCGGCGGCGATCGGTACGTCCCTCGCCAATGCCAGCGCGACCAGCGGTTCGTACAGCGGCCAGTTCCAGCCGGTGCGGTCAAGCATGCCGGCGCTGGCTACGGCGTCGGCAGTCGCTTTCCCGGATCGGCGCACTTGGTCAATTTGGGGCTGATGCTCCGCATCGAACTGCTCCATCACCAGCGCGCGCGCCTGGCCGCTGGTGGTCAGTGCGTCGAACAGGCGGGCCTGAATGCGATGATGCTCCGGGTTGTCGTGGGTTTCGCCCAGCAGAATGATCGGGTTGCGGCGCAGGCGCGCCGTCACCTCGGCTGCGTCCACGAAACGGGCGCCGTGCGCATCCCAGATGCGTCCGGCGAGCGGATGATCCTGCAGCCGCAGTCCGGGGCCCGATCCATGGACGCAGGCGCTCAGCGCCACTACCCCAGCCGCGATCGACAGTCGCAGAATCCCTTCGCAAAGCGTCGAAAAGCTCAAGCGCCCGCCACCTGAAGATAGCGGGTTAACCGTTCCGGTACTGGCCTGGCCAGAATTACTGCTGCAATTCGTGAAGGACTTTCCACCTCAGGAACATCAAGCCGCGCAGGGTAACCCGCGCCTTGTCCTGCACGGTCTTGGACGGCAAATGGGTTTCGTCCAGGAGTGCGCTGATGTTGCTGAAGTCTCCGAGATCGACGCCGCATCGCGGTGCCAGATTCCTGATCACCCGATTGATCTCGATCAGGTCCCTGCCATAGTCTGGAAGCTCGCTCATGATCCCCCTCCCCTGATGATGGCAAGCCGCCCTTTTCTTGGCTTACATGCTGCGCGTGCCGTGGGCGTACCCGCCGTTGCATTTCACCTGGCGGCAACAGGTGCCGCCCCATCGTTCGAATCTCCCGCTGGATTTGCTCGTTCAAGCGCGGACGAAACCGCGACCGCTCATCGACCGAACAGCGCAGCGGCATTGCGGTAGGCAATGCGCGCGGCGACGTCGTCCGGCAACTCCTTGAGCCAGGCGCGCCCCGTTTTGGCCAGCCGGCCGATCTCGTCGAAACGACTGGGCGTCCACGTATCCGTGCCATAGAGAATCCGGTCCGGATACCGCAGCATCAACGCTCTCCACGCCGCGTCGAGGCGCCCATCCCCCAGCAAGTCGTTCCGGTACGAAATTTCAAGCCATAACGTATCATGTTTTTCGAGCAGTCGGGCGACATCCTCGATCGCGGCGTCGATGCCGGCGTGAGCCCACAGCACCCGTATCCGCGGATTCATGGCGAACAGCGTTTCCACCGCCACCGGGTCCGAATGGGCATGGAGCACCAGGTTGCCCGCCGCAGCCAGCTCGACCACCCTCTGCACGATCGGCGATCGCGCCTGCGCGCCGTGCAGATGGAACTCCCCGATTCCCTTGTAGATGCCCCGCTTCAAACGCGCTTCCAGGTAGGGAACGATGCTCGGATCGCGATGCCAGGTCGCCACGTCGGCGGGCGTGCGATAGGGCCGAAGTTCGGGAACGATGCGCTCCGGTGCCGCCTCGAACAGGCGCAACGTGCCCTCGTCCGGCGTGCTCGAGACCAGCGCGCGCTCGATGCCTGCCTCATCGAGCAGGCGGATCACCGCCTGCGGCGAAAAATGCGGCCAGGCGTCGCTGTTGTAATGGATGTGGGCGTCGAAGAGGGGCAGGGTTTGCGCCGCCGACCAGGATGGGACGGCGAGTGATAGAACGCAGACCAGGAAGGCCCTAATGCAGTGGTTATGGCGCACCGTCGGCTCGGTCTGCGGCGCGAACGTAACCCGCCGATGGTTCAGTGCATTTTTCGCGCCGGCGGAATGCGCAGCGGCACCACGGTGATGCCTTCATCCAGCAGTTCCACCGCTTGGTCCCGCGTCGCCAAACCGCGGATCGAACGAGCCGGCACCTCACTGTAATGGATGCGGCGCGCCTCCTCGGCAAAGTCCTCCCCGACATCGTCGGCCTGATCCAGCGCCTGCTGCATCAGCTTCAGCATCGCCTGCATGCCGGCGGGTTGCGGCGCCGCCGTGGCGTCACCCTCCTTCCGTTCACCGGCTCCGGCGGACGAGCCGCGCTTGACGCGCGGATTGGACGGCAAGCGGGCGATCTCGTGGTCACCGCAGACGGGACAGGTGACCGCACCCTCGCTCAGTTGCCGCGAAAACTCGTCGCCGGAAGCAAACCAGCCTTCGAAGCGATGCTGGTTAGCGCAGGAAAGATTGAGTACGATCATGAGATCAGCCCGGAAGAGACAATAGCGAAGCCATTCTACCATCCAATTGTCAGGCGCCCTGCGGCGTGACGGGACGCAGCTTATTCGCTTTCGCGCCCGGCGCAAATGACGATCGTCAAGACCGCGCTTCCCGACGCGGAGTAAATTTAGTATTGATTGAAGGCAACGCCATTGCGATACGATTGTCGAATCGAGCGATCGGGCGCCAGCGCTCCAGTCAACGCTGAGGTTCGTCCGACGCCATACCCCGAAGGAGGCGTTCATGAAGTCCGAGGGAAGCGAGTTCGCGGGCGCCATGTCCGATAACACCAGCCCCGCGCTCAGTGCCTCCGTGTCCGACACCGGAATCGTTCAGGGCCGGCGGGCATCCCTTGAAGGCCGCATGATGCGGCGCATGCTGGAATCGATGGGGCAGCCCCCGTTTCGCGTCAGACTGTGGAACGGCGAGGAGATCTCGTTCTGCGACACACCGTCGCAGCCGCTCGTCATCATCCGCGATCGCGCGACCTTGTTGATGCTTCTAGTCGATCCGGCATTTCGTTTCGGGGACGCCTACGCCGCCGGCGACATCGAGGTGGAAGGCAGCCTGACCCAGTTCATCGAGGCAGTGTATCGGGCCGAAGCGAAGATGCGATCACTCGGATTGATCGACCACCGCCGTCCCTCCCTGTTGAGCCGCCTGCGGCGCAATACCCTCACCCGCTCGCGCGACAACGTGCAGCATCACTACGACATCGGAAATTCGTTCTACGAGCTCTGGCTCGACCGTCAGATGCTCTATACCTGCGCCTATTTCGCCACCCCGGACGCCAGCCTGGAACAGGCTCAGGCTGCGAAGATGGATCTGGTGTGCCGCAAGTTGCGGCTGCATCCGGGAGAAACGGTGGTCGAGGCCGGCTGCGGCTGGGGTGCGATGGCCCGGCACATGGCGCGCCACTACGGCGTCACGGTGAAGGCCTTCAATATCTCGCGCGAGCAGATCGAGTACGCTCGCCAGCGTGCCTGCGCCGAAGGGCTCGACAGCCGTGTCGAGTACATCGAGGACGACTACCGCAGCATCGGCGGACGGTATGACGCCTTCGTTTCGATCGGCATGCTCGAACATGTGGGCCGCGACCACTACGGCGAACTGGGCGACGTCATCCGCCGCTGTCTGGCCGAGCACGGGCGCGGGTTGATCCATACCATCGGACGGAACAAGCCCGCGCCGATGAATCCCTGGATCGAGAGGCGGATTTTCCCCGGCGCCTACCCCCCGACACTGCGCGAGATGATGGAGGTTTTCGAGCCGCAGGGTTTTTCCGTGCTCGACGTGGAGAACCTGCGCCTCCATTACGCCCGGACGCTGGAGCACTGGCTGGCGCGCTTCGAGCTGGCGAGCGGGCGCGTGCTGCAGATGTTCGATGAGCGCTTCGTGCGCATGTGGCGCCTGTACCTGGCCGGTTCCGCCGCGGCCTTCAACACCGGCGACATGCAGTTGTTCCAGGTCCTGTTCGCCTGCCCGGGCAACAACGATGTTCCCATGACACGCGATCATCTCCATGGCGGTGCGTGAAATGCGGGAGGCATCCGAATGGAACGCTGCGATGCGTTGATCGTGGGCGGCGGCCCCGCCGGCTCCACCTGTGCCTGGAAGCTGCGGCAGGCCGGGATGGATGTCGTGGTGCTCGACAAGAAGGCGTTTCCCCGCGACAAGGTCTGTGCCGGCTGGATCACGCCCGCAGTGGTCGATGAACTGCAACTCGAGGTGGACGACTACCGCAGCGGCCTCGTGTTTCAGCCGATCACGGGCTTCCATACCGGCAGCCTCGGCGGCGACACGGTGCACACTCGGTACGGCCACCCGGTGAGCTACGGTATACGCCGCTGCGAATTCGACCACTACCTGCTGCGGCGCAGCGGCGCCCGGCTGCGGCTCGGCGAAGCCTTGACCACGCTGCGCCGCGACGGCGACGGATGGATTGCCAATGACTCCCTTCGGGCCGGACTGATCGTCGGCGCCGGCGGACACTTCTGCCCGGTCGCCCGGTTCCTCGGCGCCAGGCTCGGCGCAAGCGAACAGGCGATCGCGGCCCAGGAGGTGGAGTTCGAACTCACGGCCAGCCAGGCACAGGAGTGCCGCGTGGCTGCGGACACGCCGGAGCTCTATTTCTGTCCTGACCTCAAGGGCTATGGCTGGTGTTTTCGCAAGGGCGATTTCCTGAACATCGGCCTCGGGCGCGAAGACAACCACAGGCTGTCGGACCAGACGGCCGCCTTCTGCGCATTCCTGCAGCAGCGCCGGCGCATTCCCAAGGACATTCCGACGCGCTTCAACGGCCATGCCTATCTGCTGTACAGCCACGCCTCGCGCCGGTTGGCGGACGACGGCGTGGTTCTGATCGGGGATGCCGCCGGCCTAGCTCACCCGCAAAGCGGCGAGGGAATCCGCCCCGCGATCGAATCCGGGCTGCTCGCCGCCGATGTGGTCATTGCCGCGGCAGGCGACTATTCGAGGGCGAGGCTGGAGCCCTATCACGAGCGGCTCTGCGCACGCTTCGGTCCGCGCGGGGAGGGAAACGGCTTGTCGGACCGGCTGCCGGCGGTCGCCAAGGATGCGATCGGCAGGATGCTGCTGGGTTCGTCCTGGTTCGCCCGTCACGTGGTGCTCGATCGCTGGTTCCTGAACGTGGCCCAACCGCGGCTTGCGGACGCCAGATCGCGCGGCCCGCGCGTCGCGCCGTCGCATTGAGAGGTAGAGTCGGCGCGCCGGTTCAGCCGCCGGCGATATCCGCGACCGCCTGCCGCAGCGCCCGTGTCACCGCGTCACGCACGTTGCGCCAGTGGCGGCCGCTTCGCACGACGTGCTTCTGGTTGATCTCGAGTTCGATGCCGGCGTAGGCATCGGCCGGAAAGCGACGGCGCAGATAGGCCGTCAATCCATCGGACGTGCCGGCATAGGGATAATTGCGACGAACCCTCAGATCCGGCGCCTGCGCGGCGATCGCCGACTGCCAGCGCCGGCACAGGTCCGCCTCACCGGGCCGCGCCGGATCGTAGAGCAGACCGATGTCGGCATTGCGCACCTCGCCGTCGAGTTCCGGCGTGAAGCTGTGCGAAGCGATATGGATTACCCGCAGTCCGCGGCCGACTGCAGCGGCGATCTCGCCTTCCGCCCTGCTCCGATGCGGCAGGTAATAGCGATGCAGAATCTCGCGGCGAACTGCCGCGGGCGCGTCGCGCGTCGCCTCCGAGTAGAGCCGCGGATGACCGATGGACCGGTTGAGATCGATCAGCAGGCGGCTCGTGGTGGACACGAACAGCGGTGCCGCCAGTGCCACGGCCAATTCCCTGGCCATGGCCAGGGCACCGGCATCGTAGCCGCGGTGCGTTTGCAGCAGTTCTTCCCGCCCCAGGAAGAATATCCGGTATGCAGGCGGAATGCGATTGCCGCCATGCTCGCAGGTAATGACGAAGCGCCTCGTTTCGGCCATCAGTCCAGTCCCGTGTACATGCGGCCGTCCTCCAGACAATCGCACAGCGCGGCGTAGACGGCCTGCAGCCGCGCCCGCGAGCAGTCCGCGCCTGCCGCCCGCAGGATGCGGCGGGCGAGCGGTCCCTGCTCCAGGATGGCCGAAAGGGGCTCGCGCCACGCCGCGCCGGACACGGCGTCACGTTGAAAAGCTTCGTCGATGAGGTGGCGCCACAGTTCCTGCGCCGCGCAGCGCGCCCCGGGAAAACCCAGCAGGCGCAGATATCCGGCGTCGTCGATCACGGCCCGGTCGGCATCGCGGACACAGTCGAAAAGAATCTCGGCCAGAGCGTCGCTGGTTACCGCCTGCTGTGCTTGCTGCGATTCCGCTGCCGCATCGTACAGGCGCTTCACCACCGCGATGGTCGCGGCGGCGATGGCCAGATCGGCCTGCGGGCATTCCTGCAGATCGATCACGCGAATCTCGACGGCATGGCGGTCGAAGCGCGCGATCGCACCATGGCAGTTCAGCCATTCGTGGCGCAGCACGCCTTGCGGGTCGAAGGCGGCGATGTCCCGGTACATCGGTGCGAGTATCCGTTCTTCGTAGTCGCCCCGGCTCGTCGCCGTTTCCGGAATGACGCGACCGATCAGCGCGGGAAGGCGCAGCGGATGGGTGCGGTAGGCCTCCATGCGGAAGTCCGCGAACCCCGTCGGGCGACCGTCGGCGATGGGCGAGCTTGCGGCGAGCGCCGGCAGGATCGGCAGCACCAGTCTGGCGGCGGCATGCAGGCGCGCAAACTCGGTGTCGTCGGCGAAGGGCAGGTTGACATGCATGCTCTGCAGGTTGGCCCAGCCGTGCCGTCTGCAGTCGAAGATGCGGTCGTAGGCGCGGTAGATCTCGGCGTGCTGGTGGGGCCACAGGCGAATCTCGGCGCGCGGGTCCAGCCACGGGTGCATGGCGCCGGGCATGAGCCGGCCGCCGAGGGGAGCAAGGAGGCGGTTGATCGTCCCAATCTCGGCCTGGAAGGCCGCCACCAACGGTTCAAGGTGGGCATCCGGACGTGCATTCTTGAGTTCGACCAGATGCAGCACGAACTCATTGGACCAGGCGAGCTTCCCCGCGCAACTTCGCATACGCTGCGTCCGCTCCCATCGCGCAGCAGTTGATCGGCAACCGGCAGCACCGACAGCGTGCGGCGGTCGACGATCATGTACTCCAGTTCGACGCCGTACGCCTGCAAAGGCATGTAGGGCTGGATCCCGGCTCACCGAAGAATGCCCCGCTTGCGCTCCTCGATGCGCCGCACGAACACACCCATCACCTCGCGATAGAGCGCATCCTTGAGCACCCCGTCCTCGTTGCCGGCATCCACATTGGGATTGTCGTTGACCTCGATGACGCAGCAGCGGCTCCCCACCTGCTTCACGTCCACACCGTAGAAGCCATCGCCGATGAGATTGGCCGCCCGCAGCGCCACCGTCACCACCTCCTGCGGTGCCTCGCCCACGGACACGGCCAGGGTAGGACCCTCCTCCAGCTTGCGCCGCTGCTCGTCGCGCCGGATCACCTGCCAGTGCCCGGCGGGAAACACATACTTGGCGACGAACAATGGGCGCCGGTCGAGGATGCCGACGCGCCAGTCGAACTCCGTGGGCAGCCATTCCTGGGCGATGATCATCTCGGATTTTTCCAGCAGGGCGTTCACCTTCGCCGGCAGTTCGTTCTCGGCCTCCACTTTCACCACGCCACGGGAAAAGGAACTGTCTGGCTGCTTGAGCACGCACGGCAGCGACAGGTACGGAACGATCTGGTCCACGTTGTCCCGGTGCACCAGCAGCGTCTTCGGCGTGGCGATGTTGTGCCTTGCCAGCAGTTCCGCCACATAGACCTTGTTGTTGCACTTCAGGATCGAATCCGGATCGTCGATCGTCACCAACCCTTCGGCCGCCGCGCGCCGTGAAAAGCGGTAGGTGTAATGATTGGCGAAGGTCGTGTCGCGGATGAACAGCGCGTCGAACTCGGTGCAACCGCCCGATGTCGGCGCGGGTGATGAATTCCACCTGCAGTCCGACCGCCGCCGCCGCCTTCTCGAATTTGCGCAGGGCGTTGGCGTTCGACGGCGGCTCCGGATTGTCCGGATCGTGAAGGATCGCCAGATCGTAGCGCGCTCCCGCGCGCCGGCGCTGGAGTCGCCGCCGGCCGAGAAAATAGTCGCTGGCGGCTTCGACCACGAATTCCTGGTGCTGCGGCGGTATGTCGCTGGCGGCGATGGCACGCACGCTGCGGATGCGCCACTGATCGCGATGACGCTCGAAACCCGCCCGCAGCAGCGGCGCCTGCAGCAGGTTGAAGAGTTGCCGGCTCAGGGCGTCGTAGCGGCTGGCGACGTTGCGCCCAAAATAGATGCTCAGCTCGAAGACGTCGGACTTGATCGGCGCCAGCGAGCGCTGCACCAGTTCGTCCAGCCCCTCGGTGATGAGCCGCACCAGGTTCTGCGACTGCAGGTCCTCGATCGTCGTCACGCGAGGCAACGGCTTGTGCCCGCGCGCCTCGGCCAGCAGCGAGACGTAGTAGCCGAGGCTTTGGTAGCGGTAGGACTTGCACAGGTTGAAGACCTTGACGCAGCGGTCTTCGCCGTAGGCCGGATCGGCGAGATAGGTTCGCGCCGGAACCACGCTCACGCCGGGAATCTCGAGCGGCCAGTCGTGGGGATTGCTAACGACGATGAGGATGCTCATGCTGCCCTCGCCGTGCCGGTGGCGGATGGATCACCAGCAGGTTGGCGTCGTGGGTCACGATGCCCAGCAGGACGGCGCCGAGCACGCGGTCGATGCTGATCCAGTAGTCGTGGGAAGGGCCATGTGGATGCGGCCCATAGGGGTCCGCCACCAGCACGCTGCGTTCCTTCCGGTCATAGCCGGCCATGACGACGAAATGTCCGGCCGGCGCGCCGCGCACATCGTCCGGCCGGTCGTCCGGACCGTATTCCCGGGCGGCGCGGTAGAGATAGGTCGAGCTCAACCCCGTCAGGATGGGCAGCCGGCGGCGCAGCAGGCCGCGAATCAAGGGGCGCGACAGGTCGGTCAGGCGCAGCCGCCCGCCCAGGCTCAGGAACTCCAGATAGCCTTCGGTGACGTGCTGCAGGCGGGCGTCGTTCTTCGCCTGCCGCTGCCGCCGCAGGCGCTCGCCCAAATCCACCCCGCGCGCGAACCAGGTGGGATCGAACACCGTCAGGTTGTAGGTGTAGATGGTGGCCTGGTAGCCCCGGCGCAAAGCGTCGCAGGCCAGGAAAACGGCCACCGTGCCGCCGCGTTCCAGCTTGAGCGTGCGCGCGATGACTTCGTCAAGCACTTCCTCCGCCCCCCAATAGCGGTAGATGGCATGCAGGCAGGTGGGGCCGCAGGTCGTTTCGTCCGGCTGCGGCAGCATCCTGACAGGCAGGTGCAGCCTGTTTTGAAGCATGGCCGATGAATCCCGCTGAAGGAGCTGACGAGGCCATCATGATGAGCGCGGCGGCGCGGAAGGTAAAGCGGGCGCGGCAGCTTCGCGCTATCCTAGACCGTGCGCCGACCTCGGCCGCCTCGGCGAACCGCAGGGCCGAAGAGTCTCATGATTCGTGGTGCCCGGAACCGGAGTCGAACCGGTACGCCTATGCGGCGAGGGATTTTAAGAAAGCCGCGGGCCGTTTTCCTAACTCCTTGTCATTCCTAGATTCCCTCGCATGACTTGACACAAGCCATTGACGTTACGCTGCATTATCCACGACAATTCACGACGTAGGGAGACACGCGAAACACACAGAAAACACATTCCGATAGAGACATCCTAGAGACACGCGGAGGCACCATGCAAGAGAGTTTCGGACAGTGGTTCAGTCAAACGTCGGTGGAACGCGTTGTCTGTCTCTACCAAACGGTACATGGTCTTTGATCCGAAGACCGATGGACTGGCCGTTCTAGTTCTTCCCACAGGGAGAAAGAGCTTCGTCTTCGACTACTACACCCGAGGGGGACAGCGGCGGCGTGTCACTATCGGGCAAGTCGGACCTTGGACGGTCAAGGCTGCACAGGCCGAAGCCAGGCGGCTGCGGGTGGACACAGATCGCGGCGGCGATCCGCAGGGCGAACGCCAGGCGGAGCGGCAGGCGGCAACGGTCAATGAATTGGCCGACATGCTGGAGCGCGAGCACCTGCAGCGGAAGCGCGCAAGCACCGTCAAGAGCTATGTTTCGATCCTCAAGACCATTCGCGGCGAGCTGGGCACCCGCAAAGTTGCCGACGTGTCGCACGTAACGTTGACCGCCTGCACCGCAAGCTGACCGCGAAGACCCGACCCGGGCGAACCGGGTTATCGCTGTCCTGAGCAAGATGTTCTCGCTTGCGATCAAGCACGAAATGCGCGCGGCGAACCCGTGCAAGGGAATCGAGCGCAACCCGGACATCAAGCGCGAACGCTACCTGGCGGCGGACGAGCTGCTGCGGCTCATGGAAGCGCTGAACAATGCCCGTGACCAATCCGCGGCGGATATGGTGCGGCTGCTGCTGCTGAACGGCTCCCGGCGTCCGAAGTCTTGACCGCTACTTGGGAGCAATTCGACCTGCAGACCGGGGTATGGGTCAAGCCGGCGACCAACACCAAGCAGAACAAGATTCATCGAATTCCCCTTTCGCCCCCTGCCTGCAGATCCTCGCTGCGCGACATCAACCCGGCGCTACTGGCGTGGTGTTCGTCAACTGGGACGGCGCCCCATATCGGGACGTGCCGCGGGCATTCTGGGGCCGGCTCCTGATCGCCGCGGGGCTGCGCGGGCTGCGAATCCATGACCTGCGGCATTGCTATGCATGATTCCTTGCGAGTTCGGGCGCATCGCGCCCGCTGATGGGCGCCCTGCTAGGGCACTCGGCGGCGGCGACAACGGCACGATATTCGCACTTGCTGGACGATGCGCTGCGCAAAGCCACCAACACGGTCGGCGCCATCATCTCGGGCGCCAAGCCGGCGGACGTGGTAGCGCTACCCGGGAGCACGAAGAATGCCTAGACGTGGGGCTGCCGATGACTCCGGGCTGGTAGTGGTTTCCGCGCTGGAGTACATCGTGGCGCAACTGAAAAGCGATGACCGGGGAAGGGCGGAAGCATTGCTGAATATGGCTGTCAAGGAATTCCGGGCGCTCGGATCAACCCAATTCGCAGGTACCTGCATGGATGCCGCCCGCGCTCTTGCTGCCGAGCACTCCAATGGACAATTCGTTGAGCAATGGGCGGCTCTGATCGCATCGGCGTGCCGGCATGAATTCGGCGGCGCTAAGGTTTACTTCCCAAGGCTCCCGCGGAGCGAAAGCGGGCGGCGGCTCGGCGAATGACCGCGAAGGAATTGCAGGAAACCTTCGGAATCAGCCGGTCCCGCGCTTATCAAATCTTGGCCGAAAATCGACGCGCCAAGAAATAGTCCACTTTTTTGGGTAGATAGCCTGCGGGACACAGGGCGACACTGCGCGCACACCGTAACAAGGGGGTGCGCATGTCAAACGAACTTCTAGCGGATTATTGGACGCGGCGCGAGCTGGCGGAGATGCTCGGCCAGTGCGAGCGAACCATTCAGCGATGGATCGCCATCGGCGACCATCCGCCAGTTACCCACATCGGGCACGAGCAATTCTTCCGCAAGGATGCCGCGGCCGCCTGGCTGCTTGCGCGTGAAAAAGCGCCTGTGCGCCAGAACAGCAAGCGGCGCGCAGCATGAGCCGCCGCGGGCATCCATCGCTCCCGCGCGGCGCGTCATTCGGGCACGAGTCACCGCGCGGCGCGGCGACGATCCTCAACTATTCCGAGATCGCACAGACCGGCAGTCGGGCGCAACGCCGATATGCAGAGCGATTGATTCGGCGCCACGCTCAGAGGCAGAAAAGCGGTCGGCGGTGAATATCTGGCAAAAGATTGAGCTGATACGCCGTGCTGAAGCGTTGCAGATCCTCCAGAAGCAGGACGATGAACGATGGAACACGTTTGCGGGCCGGATTCGCGAAGCACAGGCCGAAGCAAATAGGCGAGAGACCGAAAGGGCTGCCGCGGCAATTCGGGAATCCGGTGAAGAGCCGACTAGAGCGCGCGTTCATGCGCATGTAATGGCTGAACTGTGGGCGTCGATTGCACGGCTTCAGAAGTCGGGGTCCAAACGGCGATGACTGACCCGGTAATCCGGTACGCCATCGGCCGCACCGTCACCAGCGCCGAGGTGGACACTTCGAGGCCGCCGACTTCGAGGAATTCTGCGACACGGCGCTGATGCAGGGCGCACGGGCTGCGAAGAAGGACGGCGCCTACTTCTGCGCCGCGATGCGTGGCGGCATCCGCGCGAAGGACGCGGACGAGCTGCTGGCGGTGCTGGCGCTCGATTTCGACGCGCTGCGCAACGAAGACGAGCTGCACCGCGTCATGGCCGCGGCGCAAGCCTGGCGCGGATTCGGCTACACGCACGGCGAGCCATGACCCGGCCGCCGGCAAGGTGAAGGCGCGCATCGTTTTCGCGCTTGATCGGCCGGCGACCGCCGCGGAATATCCCCGCGTAGGGCGTGCCGTAGTTGCCGAGCTGGCGCGGCGTGCCGGCGTGCCCATCGAGGCCGATGCAGCCTGCATGAAGCTGGAGCAACCCATCTTCACCCTGCGCAAGGGCGCGGCGAAGTGGCGACTCGACGGCGGCTTAATCGACGTGGACAGGGCCGCGCGGATCAACGGCAACGGGCCGGATACGGCGATTACAACCGCCGGTGTAAATCCGAAAATCCGGCCGATGGCGCCCGAATCCCGGCCGGCAAGCGCAACGCGACCTTGACCGCCATCGCTGGCGCATTGCGGCGCCGTGGTCTGAGCCCGGCCGCGATCGAGGCCGCCATCCTCGCCGAAAACGGCCGCTGCGATCCCCGCTACCCGAGGCCGAGGCGCGGCGCATTGCCGCGTCAGTATCACGCTATGAGCCTGGGCAACTGCCGCACCTCCTGCGCGGCTATGGCGTGCCTGAGCCTGACACTGCCCCGCCTCGGCTGCTGATAAAGAGCGCGGCAGACGTGGCGCCGCAGCCGATCCGTTGGCTATGGCCGGGGCGCATCGCTCTGGGCAAGGTGACCGTGTTCAGCGGCGACCTGGGCTTGGAAAGAGCATGCTGCAGGCGGCATTTGCGGGCCATATCTCGACCGCCCGAGCCTGGCCCGACGGGGCGCCGTGTGGCCTCGGCGACGTGCTGATTCTCTCCGCGGAGGATGATGCAGCCGACACGATACGGCCGCGCCTTGACGCAACAGGCGCCGATGTAACCGGGTGCATCTTGTGCAAGGTGTAGAGGCGCGCGACCGGCAAGGGAACATGGAGCGCCGCTTGCCAGCCTGCGGCACGATGTCGCGGCACTGACGACGGCGCTTGCGGAGTTGCCCGCGGCACGGCTGGCGGTAATCGACCCGGTATCGGCCTACCTGGATGGCGCCGACAGCCACAACAACGCCGAGGTGCGCGCATTGCTCGCGCCGCTCAGTGAGGCGGCCGCGGCGACCGGCTGCGCGCTGATCTTGGTTTCTCACCTGAACAAGGGCGGCAGCGGCACAAGCGCGCTGTACCGCACTACCGGCAGCCTTGCCTTCGTGGCGGCCGCGCGTGCCGCCTATGTGGTGACGCGCGATCCCTTGGACGGGGAGCGGCGCCTGTTGCTGCCGATGAAGAACAACATCGGGACGGATCGTAAGTGGACTCGCCTATCGCATCGCCGAGGCGAACGGCGTGCCTTCGTGGCATGGGACGGTATCGCCGAACTGAGCGCCGATGAAGCCTTGGGGGGCAGCCGCGAGGAAGACACGGAAAGCACTCTTGCCGATCAGGCGGGGGAGTGGTTACGCGAGCTGCTGGAATGGCGCGACGTGCCGGTGAAGGAAGTGCGCGATGCGGCACAGGCCGCCGGGTATTCGTGGGCCACCATGCGCCGGGCACAGGCGGCACTCGGGGTGCGCCCGGTGAAGGTCGGCTTCGATCGGGCTGCGCATTGGGTGTGGCGATTCGGGACCGGGCTGGCTGCGCCGGAGTTGATCCCGTGACTACGAAGGTGCTCAACATCGCCTGTTACCCGTTCGCCGTGAGCACCTTCGCTGAAACCCTTATGTGGCGCGAGTTTCACGAAGATGCTCATGTGAGCACCTTCGCTGAGCACCTTCGCAGGTACGAAGGTGCTCAAGGTTGCCGAAGATGCTCACCGAAGATGCTCATTGAGCACCTTCGTACACACACACTATCCATGCGGTATACACGAAGGTGCTCAACAGGATCAAGGGACAGAGCACCTTCGCCGGGGATAGGTACTGGCCAGAGGTAGGCATTTACGGGGCGAAGCGGCGCGAACCAGCTCTAGGTTTAGCAATATCAATGGGTTACTGAAACGATGAATCAAGGCGCGCTTTGTGATCTGTTGCAGACATCCTCGAACACCATTGGCAAGTGGGAAGGCGAAGGCTTGCCGCGCGATCCCGGCCCGGACGGACGGACGGTGGACTACGACCTTGGCAAGGTGGCGCGCTGGCTTGCCCTGCGCCTGGCTCGCAAGCAAGAGGCGACGACGATCGACGGCGAGAGCCTGGAAGCGGCGAAGCGGCGCGAACAGATCGCCCGGGCGAACCTGGCCGAGATGGATCAAGGGCAGCGAGCCGCCGAGCTGTGCCGCGTGGCGGAAGTCACCGCCGCATTGACCGACATCGGCGCACAGGTTCGCCTCGGCCTGGAGCGCGTGCCCGACAAGCTGGCCGACCGCCTGGCCGCTGAGGCCGGCGCCGAGGGCGCCCGGCGACTGCTGACCGCCGAGCTTGACCTGGTGGTGGACGAGCTGACCGCGGCCGCTGCGCGCATCGCTGGCGAGATCGAGGGCGCCGCGCATGGGTGAGTATGCCGTGACCCTGGCGAACGGCACCGCGGCCGCCTGGGGCGCCTTCGCCGCGGGAATTCGCCGGCCGCCTCGCCTCACGGTGCGCGAATGGGCCGATGCGCATCGGCGCCTGCCGACCAAGGGCGCCTCCGAGCCTGGGCGCTGGCGCACCGCGCGCGTGCCCTTCTCGGGCGAGATCATGGACACCCTAAGCGTAGTCGCACCCGGCGCGGCGCGTGGTGTTCATGAAGGCCGCCCAAGTGGCGGGAACCGAGATCGGCCTGAACTGGCTGGGCTGGTTCGTCTGCACCGAGAAGGCGCCCGTCATGGCGGTGCAGCCGACGACGGACTTGGGCGAACGATTCAGCAAGCAACGCCTCGCGGCGATGATCGACGACACCCCGGCGCTGCGCGCCCTGATCCAGCCGGCGCGCTGCGCGACTCGGGCAACACGACGACGGTCAAGGAATGGCCCGGCGGCGTGCTGGTGATCGCCGGGGCGAACTCCGCGGCGAGCGCTGCGCAGCATGCCGGCGAAGTATGTCTTCGCCGATGAGGTGGACGCCTATCCCATCGACCTGGACGGCGAAGGCGACCCGGTGGCGCTGGCCGAGGCGCGCACCGCACCTTTCCCCGGCGCAAGGTGTTCTTGTGCTCGCACCCCGACCATTGAGAGCTTGAGCCGGATCAACAAGGAATGGATCGCCAGTGACATGCGCCGGTATCACGTCGCTTGTCCCCACTGCGGCGAGCTGCAGCCGCTGCGGTGGGAAAACCTGAACTGGCCCGAGGGCAAGACCGAAAGAGGCCGCCTACGCCTGCGCTGCGTGCGGCGCCCTGATCGCCGAACACCACAAGACCGAGATGCTTGCCGCCGGCCGCTGGGTGGCGGAACACCCCGAGCGCGACATCGTGGGCTTCCACATATCCGGGCTTGCTGCGCCTCTCGGTCTCGGGCTGTACTGGGCCGAGCTTGCCGCCGAGTGGGAGCAACGCAAGCGCGACCCGGTGAAGGTCAAGACCTTCGTGAACACTGCGCCTGGGGGAATGCTTCAGCGATCCGAAGAAGAACGCCTCGATTGGGAAGACATCAAGAGCCGCGCCGAGCCCTTCGCCCTGCGCACCGTGCCGCCGGGCTGTCTGATCGTGACCGCCGGCGTGGACGTCCAGAAGGATCGCCTCGAAGTCCAAGTACTGGGGCACGGCCGCCACGACATGACTGCGGTATTGGACTGGCACCAGATCCACGGAGACCCGACCCGCCCCGAGGTATGGGCCGCCCTCGACCGCTACCGCGGCGAGCCGCTGCGCAACGCCTGGGGCTATGACTTGCGCCTGAGCCTGTGCGCCGTTAACGCGGGCTACCTGACCGACGAGGTGCTGAACTACTGCCGCGCGCGGCGCCATCAGGGCGTGATCGCCGTCAAGGGCGCTTCCACCTTCGCCCGGGCCATCATCGGCCGCCCGAACAAGGTGGACGTGACCTGGCGCGGGCAGAGCATCAAGCACGGCGCCGAGATATGGGCGCTCGGCGTGGATACCGCGAAAATTAGCCTGTTCGCCAGACTCTCAGGCGATCGCAAGGCCGGCCCGGGGAGCGGCTGATTCGCTTCTCGGATCAACTGCCGGAGGATTACTTCCTGCAATTGACCGCCGAAATCTTCGACCCGAACAAGCGGCGATGGATCAAGCAGAGCGGCCGGCGCAACGAGGCGCTCGATACCTTCGTCTATGCCCTGGCCGCGGCGATGCACCCGGCGATCCGCGTCCATGCCATGCGAGAGCCGCAATGGGCGAAGCTGGAAACCGCATTGCAGCCGGGGCAGCCGGGGCTGTTCGATGCGCCGGCAAAGCCTGTGGATACCGCGTTCCACAAGCCCGCCGGCCGCAGTGCAGACGCCTGCGAAGGCTGCACCGCCGGCGGCCGCTCCACGGTCTAAGCGGCGCCCCTCCTGGGCGAACACCTGGTGATCCCTGCCCCGGTCCTGCTCGCCCGCCTGCTGGCCGGCGGCGACGACCCCGACACCCTGGAATGGGTGCGCCGCGGCTTCCACGCCTGGCAGCGTACCGGCGACCCGGCCGCGGCGTTCCGCGCCTGGCGCCTGCCCGCTACCCCCGCGGCGTGCGCCCGTGCGCTGCGCGATGCCTGGCTGACCGAGGCGGGGCGCTTCCTGCCGGCGCGCAACCGCGCCGAGCTGCTGCGGCGAGCCATCGCGGGCGAGCCCGCATCGCCCGCCGTGGCGCTGTGCATCGAGCGAGCCGCGGCCGCCGCGCCTTTGCCAGCTACGGCGCGCCAACTCCGCGCGATCCTCGCGGAAGCGAAGGCGCCGATTCACTTCCCCGGCGTGCATCGTGCCGCCTGAGCGGCGAAGCTGTGCGCATTGACCTAGGAGCGCGAACCATGGACCTACTTGCAACAGAAATTGACGCGGGCATATCCAGCCGCTTGCGTGAAATCGCCGGGCTTGCTGCGGCGAAGCAGGCCGCCAGCATTCAGACCTACTCGCTTGCGCGCACCCTGACGCGGCTGGTATCGAAAGAGCGCGTGGACGGTTACGAGGGCGAAATCCATCAAGAGCTGTCGCGCCTCTACGGGCCGTCGCAGAGCGCATCGGGTGTGCTTGTTCCGTGGCGCGCGCTGGTGCCCAACCGGCGTGACCTGAGCACGGCGAATGCCAGCGCGCTGGTCGGCGTGGAACAGCAACCAGTCGCCGACGTGCTTCGCGCCTGGTCTGTTGTCGCCAATGCCGGCGTGACTGTGGTCGGCGGGTTGCGGGCCGATCAGACCGTCCCGCGCATCATGGCCAGCTCTACTGGCTATTGGCTCGAAGGCGACGGCGCGCAGATTCCCGCGGAGGGGCAGGCGAGCATCGGGCGGGTTTCGGCGACCCCGCACACCGCCGCGGCATATCTCGAAATCAGTCACCAGCTGCGGCAATCCGCGCCCGATGTGGACGGGACTGTCCGGCTCGAGCTCGTCCCGCACAATTGGCGAGTTGGTGGACGCGGCTGTCCTGGCCGGCAGCGGATCGAGCGGCGAGCCGCTGGGGCTGGTCAATACCCCGGGAGTGCAGAGCGCGAACGGTGCGACCCTGGCATGGGCCGGAATCGTCGGGCTTGAGGAAGACTGCGCAGCCGCGGACATGGCGGACGCGGGCGCGGCGTGGATCGCACATCCCGGCGTGCGCGAGCTGCTGCGCGTGCGTGAAGTGGCAAGCGGCGCCGGGCTGATCTGGGGCGCGAACGAGATCGGCGGCAAGCGGGCCGCCGTCACGACGGCATGCCCGGCGGCGACGATGGTCTTGGGCAATTGGGCGGACTGCACCGTCTTCGTCTGGGGCGGCGGTGTGGAGCTGATGGCGAATCCCTTCAGCGATTTCGGCCGCGGCATCATCGGCGTGCGCGCGATGCTGCACATGGATGTGGCATATCCCCGGCCGGCCGGCTTCGGCAAGGTCACGAGCATTACCTGACGGAGGCAATATCATGTCATTCACGACCGCATTCCGATTGATTGCGCAACCGGCGCCCGACGTTGGGCACCCGCTGTTTGACCCGAAAGCCAAGGTGCCGGTGGAGCCGCGCGCCCGCGTTAGGAAGATAGCAATAATAACTTGAACACTTCGCATCGTTCCCCTACGATGCGCGGATGGATCAAGCACCTGCCGTCAAAGCCAGGTTCAAAGCCTTGTCGCCTCGTCTTGACGAGGCGACGTTGCGATTGTGGGCCGCTGCCGAGGCGCGCAGCCTTGGACGCGGTGGCGTCAGTGTGGTGGCCAAGGTCGCGGGGTTGTCACGCACGACCGTGTATGCCGGCCTGGCCGAGATCGATGCCGCCGGCAAGGCCAAGGGCAAGAGGAGCAAGGCGGCGGCGCAGCCATTGGTGGCGGCTGTGACGCATAAGCGCGTTCGCGCGCCCGGTGGCGGACGCAAGCGCTTGGTGGACATCGACGCGAGTTTGCTTGCCGACCTGGACGCATTGGTCGAGCCCACCAGCCGGGGCGATCCGATGTCGCCACTGCGCTGGACGTGCAAGAGCACGACGAGGCTTGCCGCGGAGCTTAGCGCAAGCGGCCATCGGGTGAGCCAGCGCACGGTGTGCGACCTCCTGGCCCAACTGAACTACAGCCTTCAGTCGGTGCGCAAGACGCGTGAAGGTGGCCAGCATCCCGACCGCGACGCGCAGTTTCAGTACATCGCCGCCATGGTGACGAAGTTCCAGCGCCAGCGCCAGCCGGTGATCTCGGTGGACACCAAGAAGAAGGAACTCATCGGGGACTTCAAGAACGCCGGGCGCGAGTGGCGCCCGCAGGGACAGCCCGAGCAGGTTCGAGTGCACGACTTCATCGACGACGAACTGGGCAAGGTCGCGCCCTACGGGGTCTACGACGTGACGGCCAACGTGGGCTGGGTCAGCGTGGGAATCGACCACGACACGGCCGAGTTCGCCGTGCAGAGCATCCGCCACTGGTGGCTCGAGATGGGGCAGCCGATGTACGCCCGAGCCAAGCGGCTGCTGATCACCGCCGACTGTGGTGGCAGCAACGGCTATCGCGTGCGCCTGTGGAGGCTGCAACTGCAGCGGCTGGCCGACGACCTCGGCATGGAGGTCCAGGTGTGCCACTTCCCGCCCGGCACCAGCAAGTGGAACAAGATCGAGCACCGGATGTTCTGCCACATCACCAACAACTGGCGCGGCCGCCCTCTGCTGAGCCGGCAGGTGGTGGTCAACCTCATCGGCAGCGTTACCACCAACCAAGGCCTGCGCGTGAAGGCCGCGCTCGACGAGAATACCTACCAACCCGGCATCAAGGTGAGCGATGCCGACCTCGCGGCCATCAACCTCAAGCGCGATGAATTCCACGGCGAGTGGAACTATCGCGTCACGCCAAGAGCGACCGGCAAGCGTGGCTAAGTGTTCAACTTATTATTGCTAGGTTCCTTAAGGTGACTCGCGCCAAATTCTTGCTTGCGAACGGCGAACGCCCCGACGTCGGTAAAGTTTACCGAACTGCCGCGCTCCGACGCCCGCGACCTGGTGGCGCGCGGACTCGGCGTGCTGATCGACACTTCGGAGGGCGGCGCATGATCGAGGATCCCTTTGAGGTCGTTAGGCGACATCAGGCGGCGAACCTCGACGAGCTTACGAGGCGCCTAGATTCCGGTTTCGGTATGTACTTCACGACCCAGCGCATCGTGCATGACGGAGTCACATATCGACGCGGGGCGCCGGTCCCGGAGTCTGTCGTGCGGAAGCTGCCATACGGTTCCGTAGGTTTCGTGCCGCTGTTTATCCGGTGATCTAGAGAGCTGCCCCCCGCCGCGTTAAGCGCGCGCAGCGCTCCGGGGGGAGGCGGCAAGCGGTGTGCTGCGCCGCTTGCCGCCATCATGACCCATGCCGCGCACCGCCCGGCGGAAGCTGGGCCGCTCAACGGGTGGCGCTGGTGCTCCGGCGCTGCGAAAGGGGCGGGAAAACAACCCTGGGGACCATTGGCTACCCGGGGTTTTTTCGTTCGCTGGTGTTCTGCCGTACTATCCGAGCAAGCCCTTACGGCGGGGGCTCAGAGACAGAGTGACATGGTAGTGACACGGATTGTCAGGTTAGTGTCAGCTTATCGCCGCATCTGTTGCCCGGAGCGGGATTTGAACCCGCATTCCCTTCGTGGTGCCCGGAACCGGAGTCGAACCGGTACGCCTATGCGGCGAGGGATTTTAAGTCCCTTGCGTCTACCTATTTCGCCATCCGGGCGCGGAGCAGTCGCACGCGTGGCAGCGATCGACAGCACGTAGACTACACGCGGGGAAGCGGCCAGGCATACGGCAAAGGAAGAAATGGTGCAGTCACCTCGCCAGTTGCTCGGGTCTATGTTCGCCGCCGCGATCCGCTCGGCCCAGCCGGCCCTCTGCTTGCCGCCCCATTTGCCGCCGCCGCCCCGGGGACGGACGCTGGTGCTCGGTGCCGGCAAGGCATCGGCGGCGATGGCTCAAACGCTGGAGCAGCACTGGCCGGGCGCGTTGTCCGGCCTGGTGGTGACGCGCTACGGCCATGGCGCGCCCTGCCGCCGCATCGAGATCGTCGAGGCGGCGCATCCCGTGCCCGATGCCGCCGGACTCGCCGCCGCCGCTCGTATTCAGGCGCTGGCGCACGGGTTGACAGGAGATGATCTCGTCATCTGCCTGATCTCGGGCGGCGGCTCCGCCCTCCTCGCCTTGCCGGCGCACGGTCTGACCCTGGCGGACAAGCAGGCGGTCAATCGCGCCCTGCTCGCGTCGGGCGCGAGCATCACCGAGATGAACTGCGTGCGCCGTCATCTTTCGGCCATCAAGGGCGGCCGTCTGGCGGCGGCCTGCCATCCGGCGCAGGTGGTCACGCTGCTGATTTCGGACGTGCCGGGAGACAACCCGATCGACATCGCCTCCGGCCCGACCGTTGCCGACCCCACCACCTGCGCCAATGCGCTGGACGTGATCCGGCGCTACGGCATCGAGGTGCCGCCGGCAGTGGACGATGTGCTGCGCAGCGGCCGGGGCGAGTCGGTGAAGCCCGGTGACTCGCGCCTCGCACGCGCCGAGGCGCGCATCGTGGCCACGCCGCAGTTGGCTCTGGAGGCGGCCGCGGCGCTGGCGCGAGAGGCCGGCATCGCTGCCCTGATTCTCGGCGACAGCATCGAGGGCGAGGCGCGCGACGTGGGCAAGGTGATGGCGGGCATCGCGCGCCAGGTCGCACTGCATGGCCAGCCCGCGGCGGCGCCCTGCGTGCTGCTGTCCGGCGGCGAGACCAGCGTCACGCTGCGCGGCCACGGCCGCGGCGGCCGCAATGTCGAGTTCCTGCTCTCTCTCGGGGTGGCCCTCGACAGTCTGGCCGGCGTGTACGCCCTTGCCGGCGATACCGACGGCGTGGATGGCATGGAGGAGATCGCCGGCGCCTATCTCGATCCGGACAGTCTGGCGCGCGCCTGGGCATTCGGCATCAATCCGAAAGACAGCCTCGCCAACAACGACGGCCACGGCTTTTTCGAAGCGCTGGGCGATTCCGTCGTGACCGGCCCGACGCTGACGAACGTGAACGACTTCCGCGCCATTTTCGTCACCGGCCAGTCGGCTGCGCGGTAGCACCGCGCCGGAATAGATCGTGTTCCACCATGGCGGTAATCGCGGTGCCGGGCGCACAACGAAAAACCGGCGGCTCGCGCCGCCGGTCTCCAACGCCCCTGGCGGGGACGGGTGTTACCTGATGGTCACGGCGATGTTGTTCACCTTGGTGCCCAGCGTCGATTGAACGCTGACCGGCGTGGTGCAGGCCTTGCTGCCCCGGATATTGACCTGCCAAGCGCCATTCACCACAGGCACCGTCTGGATGATCTGAGCCGCTGTCGGGCTCGCGGGCACCGTCGCCGTGTTGTACAGGGTGATGCTGTTGCCGGTCGACACCGTGCTGGTTCCCCGGGCGGTCCAATCCCCCAGCGTCCCTGCCCGCTTGCACTGCGTTCCCGCCTGCACTGCGACCAGTTCCGGATTGACCACGCTCACCGTCACATGGGCCGGCAGCGAGCGGTTGCCTGTCACCAGGTTGGCCACTGTGTAGTCGAAGCCGAAGCTGCCCGGGGTGCCGCCGGCAGTAAAGCTGACCAAACCGGTTGCCGGGTTGGCCGTCGCCGTACCGCCGGTGACCGAGGCCGGAACCACCTGCACCGAAGCCGGGTCGAGCGTACCGCCGTTGCCCGAGTCGTTGGCCAGCACATTGACCGTCACCGTACCGTTGATATTGACCGTGTTTGGTCCCGGATCGGCATTGGCGATCGGCACCGACCCGCCGGCGGGTGGCGCGACATTCACTGTCACCGTGGCAGGGTTGGAGGTGCCGACAGCGTTGGCTACCGTGTATTTGAAGGTGGCGACGCCAGTAGTGGCCGACGGCGTGAAGGTGACGCTGCCATCGAGGTTGCGGACCACGGTGCCGATGTTGGGCGTCAGCCCGGGCGGCACGATCGCCAAAGATGTCTGGTTGAACGGCGCCGCCGCATTGACCACATCGTTGGCCAGAACCGGAATCGTCACTGCCGCGCCGCTGGCGACGGCATCGAGGACGTCGTCCTGGGCGAATACGACGCCGGGGGCGAACGCCGCCGCCAAGCCGCCGACCACGTCGGCCCTGCCGATGCCGCCGGCGGCCGACTGAACCGCGACCGAGGCCGGAGGTGTAGTCACACCCGTTGCCGTCAGCGTCATCGAGGCCGGATCGCCGGAGATGCCGCCAGCAGCCGATGTGGCGCCGAGGAATCCCTCAAGAATCAGGGCGGGAGCTGAAGAGGTGCCGAAGCCCTTGTCGCTGGAGGTAGCCACCACGGCCAAGGTCTGTGTAGTGGGATCGAAGTTGGCCGAGGCGACGGTGACCACATCCACCGCGTTGTGGGTCGCGGTGCTGGGCGGATTGTCGGCGCTGTTGATGACGGTGACGCTGCCCGGCAGCGAGCCGGTCGGGTCGGTGATGCCCTGGGCGTAATACTGTCCGAGTGCGTTGGGACCCGACATCAGGACCGGCAGTTCATTAAGCGCCGCGGCGGTGAGCTTCGGATCGGGCTGGGTCGCCAGCACCTTGACCACGTTGGCGTAGACATCGACGTGGGTACCGCCGGCATCACGGCCGTAGGTGGCGCTGCTGATGGCGAGCGGGCTGCCGATCGGGCTCGCCGCCATGTCGTGCATGCGGCCGGTCAGAGTGAACTGATCGCTGCGGGCGCAGGTGCCGGTCGCACCGGCGCCGCCCAAGACGATGTTGGTGCCGTCGGGACGCACGCCACAGATTTCCACATAGTTGGTGCCGAAGGGGCTGCCGGTGACGTTCTCCAGCGCGACGCCGTCGGAAAGGAACTGCGCGCCGTTGAGGGTGACCGGATCAAGGGGATTCCCGGCGGTATCGGCACGAGTGAGAAACGGCCCGACGCGGCTATGCAGGGCGTCGGTGAAGATGCCGGGCGTAAGCCCGACGTCGTCGGTGAAGAAGATGTCGCGGTTGCCGCCGGCCGGCGAGACATCCGGGAATATCTCGACGCCATAGGGATGGGTGACGGTGTAGGTGCCGAGCTCCGGCACGCCGGCGGTGACGCGGATACGGGTGAACACCATCTGGTCGTTCGCCTTCGGAGCGCCGCCGCCGAACGCGCCCTCCAGCGCCAGCACGATGGTGGCGCGCTTGGTGACGGCACCGGGAAGGACGCCGGTCGTGTCGATCGGGGGGGATACGGCGCGGAAATAGAAGGCCTCGCCCGGGAAGTTGGTGGGGAAGGTATACGGTGGTTCGACTCCGACCCCCGTGAGCAGGCAAGCCCCCTGCTGCAACTGGCCGGGATCGGTCGCATTCGGCAGGCACAAATCGAGGACCAGTCCTGACAGACCCTGATACCACAGCGGGAAGCCGTTGCCCGGCGGCGACGGCAGATTGGTGGGGCCGACCCGGGCCAGATCGGCGTGGGCGGAAAAGCAAGCAGTGGCGAGTATTGCCGCGGATGCGACACTTCTCAGTCTCGATCGAGCGAACATTGTGACCTCCTCTGTGGGGCATGGGATATGTTGCCGCTTCGGCCGTTTAGGTATTTGCCGGCCTTGACCGCTGCATGAGCACAGTTCGTACCAAGGCTGTAACTAATGGATTGTTGGAATATTATTCGGGGACCCCGCATTCGTGGGCCGCTTTCCCACGTTGTCGCGGGGCGATTTCACCCACCAAAACGTGGGGAATCGGGGGATATGACGCGTCAGTATTTTGTCAGTGATCAAGGAGTATGGGAGGTCAGTATTGTGTCAGGCACAGTCGGTATGCCATGTCGGTATTGTGTCAGGGATGGATGGCACGAGAAGGGGCGTGCCGTGTTTGCGTTCGCGGTCGCCACGACTTTGTCATGGTCTCGCGATACGCTGGAGTGCTGAGACAATTGGCTCAGGAATAAGCGCGCGGCCGCGCAGCCTCATGCTTGCACGTCAGCGTTTCCATTTATCTGCTATGGATATCAGGCCGCCGGCTGCGGTCGCGCTCCGCGCGCAATCGCTCGCGGGACCGCCAGCGAACGCCGGCAGGCGCAACGGAACGTGATTAGAGACGGAAGTGCGCGATGGCCGTGTCGCGCACCCCGGACTCGTTCAGCCCGAGCGAGGCCGCAGACGCACTGCAAGCCGGATCATGACTTGCCGCGGTAGCGCTTGAACCAGCCGAGTCCGGCGGAGGTCCCGCCGGGGCCGGTGCGCGCCGGACGATACTCGCAACCCACCCACCCTGCATACCCGAGATGGTCCAGCAGGTCGAACAGGTACGGGTAATTGACTTCCCCCGTATCGGGTTCGTTGCGCTCGGGCACACTGGCAACCTGCACGTGGCCGATCCTGTCCTGGTAGTGCTCGAACTTCTTGGTGAGGTCGCCCTCGACGATCTGGGCGTGATAGAAGTCCATCTGCACCGCGAGGTTGGGCGCCCCCACCTCGGCCACGACGGCGTGCGCCTCGTCCTGGCGATTGAGGAAATAGCCGGGTATGTCGCGCGGATTGATCGGCTCGATGAGCAGCATGACGCCGTGTTCGGCGAGACGCGCCGCAGCCGTCCGCAGATTGGCGAGGTAGGTGGCGTGCATCGCCGCCGGGTCCATGCCCTCGCGGACGACGCCGGCCATGGCATGCACCCGCCGGCAGTCGAGCGCCTTGGCATAGGCGATGGCCTGATCGATGCTGGCGGCAAACTCCGCCTCGCGGCCGGGCAAGGCGGCAAGCCCTCGTTCGCCGCCGGCGAAATCGCCGGGGTACAGGTTGAAGAGCACCTGGGCCACATGATGCTGACGCAGGAGCGCCGCGATCGTGTCCGCCGCGCAGTCGTAGGGGAACAGATATTCGACGCCCCGAAAGCCGTCCGCCGCCGCAGCGGCGAAGCGGTCGAGAAAAGGCATGTCCGTGTACATCATCGACAGATTGGCGGCGAATCTAGGCATGGCCTTTCCCTGATCTCAGCGGTGGTTCCCCAAACGGCGGTGCAGGCGTCTTGCGATGCGGTCGAGGCTGCCTACGCCTTCACGCGATCATCGTTCAGCCAGGACTCCAGCAGCGTGTACGCCACCGCCAGAACGACCGGCCCCACGAATATGCCGACCAGCCCGAAGCCGATCAGGCCGCCGATGACGCCGGCGAGTATCAGCAGCAACGGCAGGTCGGCGCCCTTCCGGATGAGTATAGGGCGCAGGAAATTGTCCAGGCTGCCGACCAGCAGCGTCCACACCAGGAGGAACGTTCCCCAGCCCGAGTCGCCGCTCCAGTAGAGCCAGATCACCGCCGGCACCAGAACCAGGATCGGACCGAGTTGCGCGATGCACAGCATGAACATCACGGCGGTGAGGATGGGGGCAAACGGCACCCCCGCAACCGCCAGTCCGATGCCGCCCAGCAGCGACTGGACGATCGCCGTCACCCCGACACCGAGCGCCACGCCGCGGATGGCCTGCCCTGCCAGGCGTACCGAACTTTCGCCGCGCTCGCCTGCCAGGCGCCATCCGAAGCGACGGGCGGTTGCCGCCGCCTGCTCCCCGCCCGCATACATGACAGCCGAGAGAATTACGGTCAGCAGGAACTGCACGAATACCAAGCCGAAGCTGCCGACCTCGGATACGAACCACCTGGTCACGACGGCGGCATAGGGTGCCGCCTTCGCCACGAGTCCATGAACGCCTGCGTCGGCAAGCTGCTGCCAGCCCAGAACCAGCTTCGCGCCGACGAACGGCAGCCGGCCGAGCCAGTCCGGCGGCGCCGGTACCTGGAACACCGCGAGCGCTTTCGCCCAGCCGACGATCTGGTCCGCGTTCTCGACGATGGTGCCGATGGCGAGCGAAAGCGGAACCACCAATACCAGCAGGAGTACGAGCGTCATGACGGCGACCGCCAGCGACCGCCGGTTCCAGAGACCCGCCTGCACTTTCAGCATGAGCGGCCAGGTCGAGACAACCACCATCGTCGCCCAGACGACCGCCGCCAGGAACGGCCGCAGGATCCAGAACGAAACGGCGATCAGGCCGGCGATGAAAAGCACGGCGAGTGTGGTGCGGGTGAGATCGCGTTGAAGTTCGGTCATGGCTGCATGTCCGGGTAAGGTATGAGATCTAGGACTCGAAGCCCATCCCCGAAGCGCCGGCAGGCGCGAGTGCCGCGTCCGGCCGGCCCGGATCAGGTGCGGGGCGCAGAGAACATGCGACGCGGCGCACTGCGGCTCCCGTCGCCGGCGCGGACCGACGGCACGTCACTTCCCCTGGCTGGCGTCGCGCTTTCCCTGCTCGTAGGCGCGCTGCTGGCTTTGCTTGTGCTGATCATACAGATAGCCGCTGGCGGCGCCGACGCCGGCACCGATCAGCGCGCCCGTGCTGCCGTCGATCAGCGCACCGCCGGCCGCCCCGATGGCGGCGCCGCTGAGGGTGCGCTGCTGGGTTGAACTCATGCTCGCACAACCGGTCAGCCCAGTGGTCGCCGCGACGATGGCAGCGAGAACAACGGCCTGCTTCGCTTTCATGCAATGTCTCCTGAAACGGGATAGGGAATTCCGCGAATTACTTGGCGCAAGGGACGCGCTGCGCGAGAAAGCGGAACATCAGGTCGACGCCGGATTCCTTCAGGTACTGCGGATTGGCCTTGGCCCAGGCGACCATTTCGCGGATCAGCGCATCGCGCGCCGGATACGGCTCCTTGAAGCAGATAAACTGCCGTTCCGGTTCCCTCTCCGTCCACGCGGCGTAGAACTGGTAGGCGCCGTTGGCGAAGCCGTTGCAGAAACTGCTCGCCTCGATGTAGTACGGGCTGGCGGAGTCGGTGCTGCAGACGGTGACGAGATCCGCTCCCGTCTTGATGGTGAGCCGCTCGCCCGCGGCGAACGCCGACGCCGCGACGGCGAGGACGGCACAGCCCGCTGCGAAACTTGACACGCGCATATCGATCTCCATGGCACGAACGAGCCAATATTATACGGCGCCCGGGTCGCGGCCGGCGCCGCACCCACACCGCGTGGCGATATCAGGTCCGTCCCCTGCTCTCGTACTCCGCCCACAAGGCCCGGCCGAAGATCTTCCACACCGGTCCGCCGTGGGTCAGGAAACCCTCGCGGGCGCTCTCCTCCATGGTCTTGAGCATCAGTGCCGCCAGTCCGAACAACTCCACCCTCGCCAGCGCCGTACGGTCGCCGTGGCTTGCAGCGGTCATGGTCCGATCGTGTTCCGCCGAAATGGCCTCGCGCGCCAGGGTGCGCACCTGAACCTCGTCCGACCAGTCGATGCCGAGCGCGATTCCCATACGTTCGATTTCCTGTTCCAGAGCCTTCACTTCCGCGGGGTAGTTCTCGAAGCCGCTCATGTTCCTTTCCTTCCTCGGCCCGGCAGCCTTCCGGGGAGTCCCAGCATACCCGCGAAAGCGGTGGCCGCGATGCCGATCCGCGCACCGTCGGCCAGGTCGCAAATCACCCGGCGACGGCGATGACTTGGGAGTAATATTCTGCCGCGAGGAGTCTTCAACGAAACCTGTGTCGGGAGGAAGTGATGAATAAATTGAACTGGACAGCGCTCCTAACGATTCTGGCGGCGTCATCGGGCATGGCGAGCACGCAGCAGGACGCGCCACTGTCCTCGGCGGACGCCGCCACACCTGCCGCTCAACCCGCTGAAGTCAAGCTGGCCGCCGTCGAAGCCGCGGGCAAAGCGGCCGACAAACCCGCGACTCCAGCCGCCAGTACGGCTGCTGCCGCCAATCCGGCCTGTCCGCCCGCGGCGGCGAACGCGCCCGCCGCGGCCCCAGCGCCTGCCCCAGCGCCTGCCTCTGCCGCCAAGACCGTCCGCCGCAAGGCACCGGCGGCGGCCACAGCGCCCGCCGCCCCGGCCCGCGGCCCGACGCCGGGTGCATACGCCTACGGCTATGCTCCACGCTACGCCATGCCGCCGGGGTACGGCACCGCGCCGGCCTATGCGCCGGGGTACGGCTACTATTCCGGGTACGGCGCCGCACCGGCCTATGGCTATTACCCCGGCTATTGGAGAGGGCCGGCATATCCCGTCCACCGCCGGCCCTGGGCCGGTCCGGCCTACGTCGCTCCGCCCGCCTACGCCGCTGCCCCTGCCTACGGATACGCTCCGGGTTACGGCGGAGAGCCCGCCCAGGGCACGCGGGGATACCAGTACAGTTACCGCGACGATTCCGTGCCGGGCTATGGCGCCGGGCCGGGTTATGAATACGCCTACGGACCGGGATACGGCTACGGCTCCGGTCCAGGCTATGACTATTCGTACGGGTATGATTTCGATCCGGGCAATGGCTATGGTGCGACGCCGGCGAACCGCGATGGGTATGGGTACGGCGGCTGGGACGACTCCTGGCGCAATACCTACAACGCCTGGGACAGCAATTGGCCGGACCAGCCCGCGGCATGGAATGATTCGTGGGGCGGCGATTACGGCAGCCGTGCAGCGGTCGGGGGTTGGAACGACAATCCTTGGAACAGCGGATACGGCAATACCCAGGCGCAGGGCGCTGCAGCAAACAGTCAGAGTCAGGGAAATCCAGGCTACGGGTCCGGCCAGAATCAATGGAGCGACGATCCGTGGGGCGGCACTGCGGCGGCTCGCAACTGGCAAAACAATCAATGGAATCGTGGGTACGCCTCCGAAGGCAATCAATGGAACCGCGACTACGCGTCCGGCCCCGATGGGCAATGGCGTGACGACTTCTGGAACGACGCCCCATGGTACGGCACTGGCGTTAACCGGCAGTGGGAGCCGGGCTACGGCTACGGATCGGGTTACGGCAACTGGAATGACGAGTCCTGGGGCGCCGCCCCCGGCGGCCGCGGCTGGGACAGCAACCAATGGAACCGCGGTAACGCCTATGGATCTGGCGACTCCCGCTGGCGCGACGACTTCTGGGGTGAGGCTCCGTGGTATGGCGCAGGCGACAACCGTTGGAGCGGAGCTCCGGTCGGCCGCGCCTGGGATTCCGATCCTTGGAATCGCGGCTACGGCTTCGCCGATTCCCCGTGGCGCGACGACTTCTGGGGCGGCAATCCGGTCAACCGCGGCCCGGGCGCCGATCAGTGGGCCAGCGCTTATGGCCCCGGCTATGGCGGGTGGCGTTAGCGCGACGGAGATTCGGGCGCGGCGGTGTCGACGCCGCGCCCTAAGCGGACCTGCGGAAGCGGCTTCCCGGGCGGACGGCACCTGCCCGCTGGAAAGGCTGCAACGCTTCGACCTGGACTTCGCGCGCCAAGCGTTCCACGTCCGCGCGCGTCACTTCTGCCGCCATAGGCGTGAGCGCGTTGGCGCTTCCGGCCGCAGTGCCCCAGCGGCAGGCTTCGCCCAAGTCGGCGCCGCGCAACAGTTGCCACACCAACGCCGCCGCTACCGCATCGCCGGATCCGATCGGATTCCGCGCTGCGATCCGTGGCGGCACCACGCGCCAGAATCTCTGCCCATCGAACGCGAGCGTCGGGCCATTACCGCTGGAAACCACCACCCGCGTCGCGCCCAACTCCCATAGGTCGCGCATGGCCTGCTGTACGGCCGGTTCATCCGGGAGATCGCGCCCCATGGTGACGCACAGTTCGTCAAGGTTCGGCTTGACGAGGTCGGGATTCCCCTTCAGCGCCTCCGCCAGCGCCGGTCCCTGGGCGTCGACCACGGCCAATACGCCGGCCTTGCGCGCGGCGCGGGTGCATCGCAGGTAGAAATCCGCCGGCCCGCCGGGGGTCAGACTTCCCGACATCACCGCCGCCCGGCAGCTTCCGACGCGTTCCCGGAACAGCGACAGAAGCCGCTCGTACTCCGTCGCTTCGACGGGCCGGCTCTCCTCCACCAATTCCGTCGCCGTGCCCGAGTCTTCGTCCAGTGCGGTCAAGCACTGCCGCGTTTCAGCAGGCACCGGCACGAATTCCATCCAGATACCGCGTTGCGCCAAGTGCGAGCGCAGCCATGCGCCGCGCTCACCGCCGAGGAAACCCATGGCCAGCGGTGATTCCCCCAGCGCGTGCAATACCTTCGCTACATTCACCGACTTGCCGCCTGCGCCGTCGATGGTGGTGGTGGCACGATGGACGCCATCGAGCACCAGGCGGCGGAAGACCATCACGCGCTGGACGGCGGGGGTAGGTCCGAGACACAGGATCATGAGTTTGCTCCGACTTCATCTTGGACTGACGCGACCGCCTCCATGCAGAGCCGGCGCCGATCGACGGTCCGATCTTGCCACAGCCGCCGCGCACTGCCTGCGACGGCCGTCACGGCAATGCCTCCCTCGATTGCTCGCACGAGAATGTCGGGCGTCCGCCCGCGGGTTCGATAGCTGTTGGATAATCCCGCCTCAAGCGAACAGAGCGTAGCAATACCACCACGCCATGATGATCGGCTCCCTGCCCCACAACGTTGCCCTCGCCGCCCATCCGCAGGCGCGCAGCCCGTCGGTGTATGGCGTCCAGGTGCGCCTCGCTGCGGCGCCCGGCAGATGCCTTGCCCTCACCTATTCTCTCGCCGGCGAGCTTTGCCGTCTGCGTATTCCCCATCCGCTGCCGCCAAGCCGGGCGGACGGGCTTTGGCGCCATACCTGCCTCGAGGTCTTTGTTGCGGTGAAGGGGAAAGCAGCGTACGCCGAGCTCAACCTGGCGCCCTCCGGCCAGTGGGCGGCCTATGCCTTTCGCATCTATCGCGACGGTGCGCCGTTGCCGCAGGAGATGAATCCGGAGATCGCCGTGCGCCGTCTCCCCGCTGGGCTCGAACTCGATGCCGTCGTTCGCCTGGATCGCCTGCTGCCGTCGTGGCGCGCGCGCGGCCGCCTGCGCGTCGGCCTGTCCGCGGTGGTGGAGGACGAGGCCGGTGTCCTCTCCTACTGGGCGATCGCGCATCCGCCGGGGGCACCCGATTTCCATCATCCACATGCCTTCGCCCTGGAACTCGATGCGCCGCAAATGGCGGCGATCAGCGATCCGGCGCCGGGGGTGAACCCATGAAATTCGGCATCGACCGACTGCTGGAACAGCCGACGCTGCGCAGGCCGCTGGCGGGACGCCGCGTGGCCCTGCTCGCCCATCCTGCTTCGGTGACGCGCCACCTCACGCATTCGCTCGACGCCCTTGCCGCACTCGATGACATCGAGCTGGTCGCCGCATTCGGCCCACAACACGGACTGCGTGGTGACAAACAGGACAACATGATCGAGTCGCCGGATTACCGCGACCCGGTGCACGGCATCCCGGTCTTCAGTCTCTATGGAAAGGTGCGCCGTCCGACAGCGGAAATGATGGACACCTTCGACGTGCTGCTGGTCGATCTGCAGGATCTGGGCTGCCGCATCTACACGTTCGTGACGACGCTGCGCTACGTCCTGGAAGCGGCCGCCGAGCACGGCAAAGCGGTCTGGGTTCTGGACCGTCCCAATCCGGCCGGTCGTCCCGTGGAGGGGCTGCGGCTGCGTACGGGCTGGGAGAGCTTCGTCGGCGCGGGGCCGCTGCCGATGCGCCACGGCATCACGCTGGGAGAACTCGCCATTTGGTTCGTGCGCTCCCTGCGTCTGGACGTGGACTGCGAAGTGGTGCGCATGGACCGCTGGGAGAGCGCGAGCGGCCCCGGCTTCGGCTGGCCACTCGCCCGTCGCCCGTGGGTGAATCCGAGTCCGAACGCCTCCAACGTGTGGATGGCCCGCTGCTATGCCGGTACCGTGATGCTGGAAGGCACCACGCTGTCGGAAGGGCGCGGCACGACCCGCCCGCTGGAACTGTTCGGGGCGCCCGACATCGAGCCGCGCGCCCTCGTCGAACGCATGGCGGCGCTCGCTCCTCAATGGATGCGCGGTTGCCGACTTCGGGAGTGCTGGTTCGAGCCCATGTTCCACAAGCATGCCGGGAAACTTTGCGCAGGCATCCAGATCCACGTCGACGACGACGCCTACGACCATGGCGCGTTTCGACCATGGCGCCTGCAAGCCCTCGCCTTCAAGGCGCTGCGCAGCCTGCGCCCGGAATATGAGCTGTGGCGCGACTTTCCATACGAGTACGAGTTCGAGCGCCTGGCCATCGATCTCATCAACGGTAGCGAACTGTTGCGCCTATGGGTGGACGATCCCGCCGCCGGGCCGGAAGATCTGGAGGCAGCGGCGTGTTCTGATGAGGCGTCGTGGGTCGAGGAGCGTGCCTCTGTCCTTCTCTATCGTTGAATATTCGCCGTCGCAGACGGCCGAACGGCTCGCCGGCATGGCCGGAACACCTTCTGCCGAATCATCCCCCGTCCCGCCAGTCTGATCAGAGAACAGTGCCGGTGCTGCGCGAAAGTCCCAATGCGCCGCTGCCATGTGCCCGCTGCCGGATGCGTGCGCGACAGCATGAGTGCGCCGTGTACGGCCCTTCGCCAGAGGGCGTGTGAGATGCGTTGCGCAAGTGCACGGGGTGTATGCGGGATGGGGGTTGACATGAACATTAGAAATTGCTAATGTAATTATGTAGCGTTATGGTGTTGTGCCGTTCAACAGGGGGAGTCAACAGAGTGCCATGACAATGCGCCCCTCGCGAACCGGTCCGGATCCCCTTTTCATTCATTCAGGAGGAAGGCTATGGAAGCGCAAGTAGCGAACGAAGCGGTGGTGCAGACGCCATCGACCGAATCCAATCCGAAACAAAAAACCTCTCTGCTGAAGCGGACACCGAAATGGGCGCTGTATGCGTTGGGTGGCCTGATCGTGGCGGCTGTCCTGGCATTCGGTTATACCCAACACTGGTTCAAGCTGGGCAAGTTCGGCAGCGCGGAGAAATCCGTTGAGGCGGTGAGCGCCGTGGCACCCGCTACCGCGCCAGTAGCGGCGCCGGAAGCTGCACCGGCCGCAGTGGCTGCATCCGACGAGGGCCTGGTAAAGGCACGTCAAGCCTACGCTTCGGGCGACGTGCAAGGCGCAATCAACGCGTACCGGGAACTGCTGACCAAGAACCCAAACGACATCGGCGCCATGGGAGAACTCGGCAACGTGCTGTATGCGACCGGCGGCAGTACGCAAGCCGCCCAGACCTACTTCGACGCAGCGAACTTGGCGCTCGCGCAGGGAAACCAACAGGTGGCCGAGACTCTGCTGCCGGTGATCGAAGAGGGCAATCCGATGTTGGCCGACCAACTGCATGACAAGCTGTTCGACGCCCAAATGCGTGCAGATGGTTTCAACCCCGAGCAGCAAGGCTAAGACCCACCGTACGACCCGCGGCCCGATCCGCACTTCAGGAATCGGGACCAGGGTCCGACCCGGTCAGCCAACGCGCAGCGGCTAGGTTAGTTCCTCGGGGATCTGCACGGTTGGCGCAATGAGTGCATGTAACTGCTAATCTTTTCTTTGGAGAGAGTGATGAGGACTTTTGGCAAATTGGCGATCACCCTTGCAGTTGGAATGCTGGCCGGCAGCGCGCTCGCCCAGCAGCAACAATCCGCGCCGGCCAGCCCGCAGGGTCAGGTGGCTCCCCAGACTGCGCCGGGTGGCTATTACGGTGGCCCGGGTTACGGGAATCCGTGGGGTGGCGGCTATCCGGGCGCTTGGGGCGCCCCGGTCTACGGTGGCTATCCCGGCTACGGCTATCCCGGCTACTACGGCTACCCCGGTTATGGCTACGGCCCTTGGGGTGACGGCTACGGCTACGGCCGCGGCTACGGCAGGGGTCGCGGTCGCGCCAGCGGCAACTTCAGCTTCGGCGGCGGCGGCGACCTGGGCGGCTGGGGTGACGGCCGTGGTGACTACTACGATCGCGGCTATTGGTGGTAAGTCGTTTCGAGTAAGGCTTCAGGGGGCGCATTCGCCGCCGGAAACGGCAGCGAATGCGACCTGAAAGGGAGCGGCATGCGCCACGGTGCCATAGTGCTCCGGGCGCGTGTCAGCGGATTTGCACTCGCACACGGAGGATATCCTCATGAACCGCATCACTAAGTCTTTGGCGATCGCCTCGTTGGCGGCAGCGGTCCTGGCGCCGGTTGCCACTGACGCCCAAGCCTGGTGGGATCATCCGGGTTGGGGACCCTACGGCGGCTATCCGTACTACGGCGCCGGTCCGTGGGGGGGCTACCCCTACTACGGCGGCTATCCCTACTATGGCGGCGGTCCCTGGCATCGGGGGCCGTGGCGCCGGTGGTGGTGGTAACCGAAAGCAAGTCGATCGAGTAGCAGTTGGGGCCGGTCCGCTGCCGACGCAGGTGGCGGACATGGTCTCAAGGCGGCGCCTGCACGCGTCGCGGACGGCACGACTTCCCGGCGGCACGCAGGCGAGTTCGCAATCGGACTGGGAGGATCAAAAATGCGTCAATTCAAGAAACAGTTGGCCATCGCTGCGTTGGTGGCAGCCGTGTTGGCCCCGGTGGCGGGCGATGCACAAGCTTGGTGGGGCGGCCCGTGGGGCGGCTATCCCGGATATGGCTATTCGCCGTGGGGCGGCTATCCCGGATATGGCGGCTGGGGACCTTGGGACGACTACGGCTACGGACGCGGTTATGGGCGCGGCTACGGACGCGGCCGCGCAACCTTCAGTTTCGGCGGCGACCTGGGCGGCTGGGGCGACGGCCTCGGCAATGGCTGGGGGAACCCCTGGAACAACTGGTGGTGGTAACCGAGACAAGCGACTGAATGCGCTCACGGGCGGGATCATCCCGCCCGGCGCAGTCACCACGAGCCGTTCCGGCAATTGCCAAGCCGGCGGTCAATCCCCGCTGTTCTCCCGCACGACGTCTCGCCACACCGGCGACTAAAGCAGAGTCACAATGTCGTGCACGCCAGCGCGAAACCGGCATACCTGCCGGGATAACGGGAGGGGGATAGACCATGACGATCGTCGCCATGAACCACTTTACCGTCCTTGCACAGGACTTGGAGGCGACTAGGGAATTCTACGCGGATGTCCTGGGTCTGACCGAGGGACCGCGCCCGAACCTTGGATTCCCGGGCGCCTGGTTCTACATCGGAGACACGCCGGCACTGCACGTCGTTGCCGGACGGCCTCTCCCCGCCGACCCCCGCGGTGTGCTGGACCACATGGCGTTCAGCGCCACCGATCTGGCCGGAACGGTACGCAAACTCGAGGCGCGAGGGGTTCGCCACGACCTGCGCCGCCAGCCCGAATCCGGACTGTGGCAACTGTTCTGCTTCGACCCCAACGGCGCTCGGGTGGAACTGGATTTCTCTGCCGACGAGCCGGTGCGTTGAGAAATATCAGATGGCAATCGTGGCGACGGTCAATGACGACGGCCGGTGTCGCTGTCGGATGGGTCCGATCATGCATGCGACGCGCCTCCTCGTGCGGCCGCACAAAAATCGAAACGGTGCGGCACTTTTCAGACGGCCGGTTTCTAGCCTTCTGACATACGCTTTGCCGCTTTCGCAAGGCGCTGAAGGGCTGATTCGCGGCGAAGGCTCGCCTGGGAAACGCCACTGCCGGAGCGCACGTAGGCGGCGGCAGGGGACCGCGCAATTCCAGCTCGCCCGCCCCTGCCCTGCCGCTGCAGGCGACTGCGCATTCGGAGTTGGCAAGGCCCACCGCCAAACATCTTGAGGCGGTACACGCGAGTTGTCAGCGCCGTTCTGAGAGTCGTCTGAACTTGGCGATGTGAAACCGGTGGATTGTATTGGTCGATGTTGTTCGACCGTTCGCCCCGAGCATCTCGATCACGCGTTCTCTTCTGGAGTCTCTCGCTCGCTTGGGCTGGGAGCCCGGCAGCGGCGCGGCGCGCGCCCTGGGGACCTCCGACCTCTACGTAGCCAATGTGACGGGGTCCTTCATTCCCACCGGGCCGCCGTCGTGTGACATTTTTCCTACGGTCGGGCGGTATCGGGTCAAGGTTGTGACGAAATCCATTGATCTCCGGGGCAAATTTGCGGACGATACTTACAAACGAAAAGGATAGGTGGTTCGGTAAGTAGGCGACTGTGATTCGCCGATGTTTCCAACGGGAAATCTTCCTGGCTCACCGCGGTCCGACGAGGTGTATCGCTTTGGCTTCAACGAACGCTTCAGCAATCGCCTGAAGTGACAATAAGAAGAAGAAATTCGCCAACCCCGCTCCGGCGGGGTTTGTCTTTTCCGGCCCCCCGCATCGACGCCCGCCTCGAACCACGGCTCGGTGACGGGACGGGGAGCAGAGCCGGGTCGGTGCCCGGCTCCCCGTCATTTCTTGACGCTGACGCTCGCCTCCTCCACCAGCAGGGGATAGGCGTAACCGGCGCCGAAATCCCGGTCCAACGCCACCTTGCCGGTGACGGTCACTTGGTCGCCGACGGCCGCCGTCTCCTTGCTGGTTACGGTGAGGTCGTTGCTGCTCTGGTCGCCGGTACCATCCTGCACGTGCAGGAAGTTGCGTCCCATGATCCCATTGTTGACCTTGACCACCTTGCCCTGCACCCGCACCGTCTGACCGGCGAGCGCCGCCTTGTCCTTGTAAACAGCGGCGACGGTCTTGAGTTTTGCTTCCTCGGCAAAGGCATACGATGATCCCATGCCTACGACACCGGCTAACAAGACAGCTACGAATCTTTTCATGAGTACTCTCCAGGAGGGGTAAGCGTTCAAGGATGCAGCGAATGCCGCCCGCCCATTGTATCCTCTGGCGCACCCGATCCGGTCGTGGCTCTTGCCGCCGGGAGCGTGAAGCAGGCGGCTGCCTTCAGTCCGGTTTGGGTTGTCCCGGCCAGACACGCTCGACGCGCCTCTTGCCGAACACCGGCCCCATGCCCGGCTTGCCCGCCACGTAGAGGGCAGTCTTCAGATACTCCTGACGCACGCGCTCGTCGTCGGTACAGGCGTAGCGGTGGATCACGTCGAGCAGACTGGTCGGGATGCTGCCGACATGGCCGCAGAGGTTGACCAGGGCGTCGAAGTGCGCCTGATCCAGATCCACCAGCACATGCTGCTTCAGCCAGCCCGCTCCGGCCGCGAGCCCGTCAGCCAATCTGGCGGAGGCATAACTCTCCGTCCAGCTCATCGGTGGCAGGCAGTCGCACGCATTCAGCGTCAGGGAACCGACCTGTACCTGACGCGGGCTCGGGCTGCAACAGCCCTTGGACGGGTTGGCGGCGGCCTTCTCGGAACCGCACGGCGGGCGCCAGATGACGTTGCCGTAGCCGATGGTGCAGGCGCCCTCGGCGGCGAGATAGGGCTCCGGCATGAAGTGCTCGCCCTTCTTGATCTTCTCCACGTGCTCGGCGCTCACCTGCGTCGGGTGGCTGGTCTGGGAAGGCGGCTTGGCGCAGGGGCCGATTTCGCTCGATGCGTCGATCAGTCCCGCCTTGCGCAGCTTGGTCCGCAATGCCGCCTTGCGCTTGCGGAAGGCGGCCAGGGCGTCGGCATACGCCCGCATGCCTTTGTGCGCGTCGGCGGTGCGGGCCGCATTGCCGTCATTGCCCTGGCGCAGGGCATCGGCGCAGGTCCGCGGGGCGCTCACCTGCGACTCGAGGAAGCCGTCGCGCCACGCCTCGGAGGGATAGGGCAGTTCGTCCTGCGCCGGTTCGAATGTCGCACCGTGGGCGCGCGCATCGGTCAGCGCCGCCTTCGCCGCCTCATACTTGGCGACTGCGGCGCTGAATGCCTCCCGGGCTGCCTTCGCCTCGGCCGGCGCTCCCTGGACCGCCACCGGATGAAAAGGGTTGAAGTCCATCTGCGCCAGTGCTGCGATGTTGAGCGCCGTCGTCTGGGCCGTGATGTCCGCCAGCGCGCGCCGGCCGATTTCCTCGGAATCGTCCCGCTGCACCACGGTGTCCGCGAGCCCTGCCCGGCCTGCGGCAGAAATGGCCGCCAGCGGCGCCTTGCCGCGATTCTGCCCGCGCGGCAGCGTCGCTCCACCGGCCACGTCCTGGGAAAACCGATCGGCCTGCTGTTCGAAGCGGTCATGCCGCTCGCTCATCCGAAGCCCCGACGCGACGGGACGTCCCGACACGTCGCCACGGCTTTGCTGCACCGTGTGGGCCACCTCGTGGGCCAGGAGCCGCTGACCCTCGTTGGACCGGGGATCGTACAACCCCTGCCGGAAGAAAACGTCCGCGCCCAGGGTGAAGGCGCGGGCATGCAGATCACGGGCCAGGGAGTCGGCTCCCGCATCCCGGTGCACGCGCACCGCAGACAGTTCCGCACCGGCGTGGCGCTCCAGGCGCCCGCGAACATCCTCGGGCAGGGGCTCGCCGCCGCCGCGGGCTGCGCGCAAGCGTCGGGAAAGGTCCTGCGCCCGGGGCGGCGCGGCATCCGCTGAGTCCCGCTGCAGCCCCGGTGCTGTGCCTCCCCAGTCCGGAATCAGCCCGCGCGGCGTGTCGTAGGGACCGTAGAACGGCGTCATCGATGGCGCGGGACCGAAGCCCAGGATCGGCATGGCATTGTGCAGCAGCAGCCCGAGGTCCACATGGGCGCCGAAAGTGGCGCCGCCCTGGCTCGTGTATTCCAGTCCCAGCCAGGGCAGCTTGGGCACCGGGATTACTGTGCCGTCGATCAGGTTCAGCGACTCACTGCGCAGGCCGGGCGAGAGGATCGCACCGGTGCCGAGGGTGGCGGCGGTGACGCCGATCCAACTCACGATGAGCACCTGCCCGCCGCTACCGGCTTCGCTCCAGGCGCGCTCCACATCGCTTCCCACCCGGTCCTGGACATCGGTGAGCAACCGGTCCACTTCCGGGACCTGGGTGAAGGCGCGGAACACTTCGCCCGCCGTGGCTTCGCGCGGCACTTCGGGCCCCGGCTGCGGCGGCGCGGCGGCGGGTGGCGCAGCGGACGATGGCGTCACGGGGCTGGACGGGGAGCTGCCGATCGCCTCCCACCAGTCGATGCCGCGCAGGATGGGCAGCAGGAGGGCCGGATCCAGCGCCTGCAGCACATACCGGCGGAGCAGAACGAGGGTATCCGGGTCGAGACTGAAGTTCCGTGCCGGCGACCGGCCGAACCGCGACGTGCGCGGCGGCTGCAACAGCGACGGGGGCGTGAGCTGCAGGCGCGGCAGCGGGGGCAGATCGGCTTCGCCGTCGCGCTGCACGGTAAGCGTGCCCGCCCCGCGCCCGGCGCCGAGATACGGCGGCAGCCCCGCCCCCGCGGGGCGATACAGCGGCGGCGAGGCGGCGCAACGCGCCGGCGGCATGCTGCGCCGCGGCGTAATGACGTGCTCCAGACCCATCGCCGGAGGAGGATTACGGCACGTTGAATACGCCGCGGATGGCGGTCCACTCCAGGCTTCGCACTTCCCGGCCGCTGCGCCGGATCAAGCCGCGAAACTGCATCAGCGCGTCGAAGGAGTCGCCAGTCTGGGTGTTCAGGAGTGCGCCCGGGAAATCCTCGTTGCGGTAGCGGCAGCCGTCGGCCTGGTCGGCGTTGCCCGCATCGTCGATGTAGCGATCCTCCGGGTTGTTGTCGGCGGCATTGGCGCGATGACCGTAGTTCACCGGATTGTCCGAGGTGTCGCCGTCCTCTCGGAAATCCGCGGTGAGACGCCCCGCCGGCAGGAGGTTGAAGATGCCGTTGAGGTCGTTCACCACGCCGCCGCGGGTGCGCGTCAGGTGGCCACGGATGAACTGGCGGTACTCGTAGTCGGCGCAGTTGCAGCGATCCTGGAACTGGGCCTGGCCGCGGAAATGGCCACGCAGATTGTGCTGCCCGCCGCCGCTGACGGTGAAGCTCACGGGAAAACCGAGCACGAAGAACGACACCAGGCAGTTCTCGTCGTCGGTGGCAACGCCCTCGGCGCCCATCTCTGTGTTCAGGAAGCGGAACATCTCATTGCCGACCATGCCGTCGCTTGTCAGGTTGTACTCCTCCTGGATCTGCGCGACGGCGAGGATGTCGGCTTCGGTCGACCTGCCGGTGGGCTCGGTGCCGATGATGTCCTGGATCACCCGCGTATGCTCGGCGGAGTAGCGCGAGCGGTTGAAGGCGAGCGCCTGTCGGATCTGCGCCGCCGTGAGATCGGGCTGGTCGGCGACGTTGGCTGGCGGTTCGGTGGCAAGGTCGCGCTGCACCACTCCCGGCACCGCGGCCTGAGTCACGGCGCCGAGCGCCGAACCGCCGCGGGCGACGCGCTGCGCCACGCCGTGGGCTTCGCGCTCGGCGGCGCTGCCCGGCTCCGACAGCGAGGCCGGACGCTGGCCCGAAGCACTCGACTGCTGCACCACATGGGTCAATTCGTGCGCCAGCAGCCGCCTGCCCTCCGCGCTATGGGGCGCGTACTGACCGGCGCCGAAGGCGATATGGTTGCCGTAGGCGTAGGCGCGGGCGTGGATGCCGCGGGCCGACTCGGCGGCATGCGCATCGGCATGGACGCGCACCGCACCGAGATCCTGTGCGAAGCGCGGCTCGAATTCGCGCCGCACTTGCGGATCGAGCGCGTGCCCGCCTTCGGCCACCACCTTCCGTACCGCGGATAGCGAGTCCGGACGCGGCGCCCGCCCGCCGCCCCGTCCGAGCGCCTTGCGACGGCACTCGGCGCAGCTGCCGCCGCAACTGCAGCGTCCATTGCCGGCGCCCGAGCGCTGCCACAGCGCGAGGCCGGAGCGCCCACCGGCGTCGCCGATGCGCTCCTCTTCCTCGGGTCCGGCGGACTTTGCCGCGCCCGCCGAACGCTCGGCTGGCTCGCGGCTCGCCTTTTCCGGTATCACGTTTGCCATGTCTGCCTCCTGTCGCCCACTGCTTCTAGGAAGTCACCAGAATCTGGTGCAGCACCGAGGGCAGTGCGCGTCCCAGCTTGGCCAGTTCCAACGCCACGGCCTGCAGCAGATCCCGTTCCTCGATTGCGGCGGCGCGGCTGCGGGCGAAGGTCTGGGCGTTCAGCACCGCATTGCGGATGTGTCCGCCGCTTAGGTCCACTTCGACCGCGAGACGGTTCAACTGCGCCTCCCCCAGCCCATGACCGGTCCCCAGATGATCCAGCCACAGGCGCTTACGCTCGATCGCATCCGGCGCCGCGAATTCTATGACGAAGTCGAGCCGGCGCCAGAACGCCTCGTCGAAGCGCGCCCGGCTGTTGCTCGTCAGGATGACGATGCCATCATAGGTCTCGATGCGCTGCAGCAGGTAGTTGGTCTGGGCATTGGCGAAACGGTCGTTGGCGTCGCTGACGTCGGTGCGCTTGCCGAACATCGAGTCCGCCTCGTCGAACAGCAGAATCACGTCGCCATGCTCGGCCTGGGCCAGGAGCTGGGCCAGGTTCTTCTCCGTCTCGCCGATGTACTTGCTCGTCACCGAAGCCAGGTCAACTCGGTACAGCGGCTTGGCGAGCCGCGTCGCCAGCCAGGCGGCGGCAAGCGTCTTACCCGTGCCCGACGGTCCGACCAGGAGGGCACGGACGCCGGAGCGGTAGCGGCTGGCGAGTGCTCCTCCCAGCCCTTCGGCCAATCCCTCGCGTTCGCGGCAGCGCGCGGCAAAGGCATGCAACGCCGCGCGCACCTGCTCCGGCAGGACCAGTCCCTCGTCGGCCACGGCGTCGGCGACCGGCTGGGCGAGGCTTCCGAGCGCGCCCTGGAATTCGATCTGGGCGGCGAGGCGGAAATCCTCGGGCCGGGGCTGCGCACGCCCTGCCGTCCGCGCCTGATGCCCGGCCAGGGCCGCAAGGCGGCGCGCGCCATCGAGACTCAGCCGGTGCGCGCGTCCCAGCTCGTGTGCCCTCGCCTGCCCCGCCGTGTCCTGGCTCAGCAGCCCCTGCCAGACGCGCACCCGCTCATCGCGGTCCGGTACGGGCAGGCTCCACTGGGCCAGCACCGCCGACCCCGCCGCCACCGCGCCTTCCGGTCCCAGGCACAGCAGCACGGGGCCGGCATAGGTGGGCAGTTGCGGCAGAGGAACCCGCTCGCCGGGGCCCGGATGCAGCGGGAATACCGGCACCCGCCCGGTGAGAGCGAGATAGGCCGCCAGTCCGGGCGGCGGCTCGCCGTCAACGACCACGGCGGCGCGCCCCATGGCGCGGATCACCTCGAGGGCTGCCGCCTCCCCTTCCTGCTGCGCTCCGGCGCGGATCGCCAGAGCCCCCAGACGGCCGCAGAGCAAGGCCTGGGCGTGCGCCTGCGCCTGGGTCCGGGCTTCTTCGCCCAGCTCGACGGAATCGCCCGGCACCGGGCAGCGCGTGCCGGGCAGCAGCACGTCCACGCCATCCAGCATCAGGGCAAAGGGGTCGCGCAACTGCAGCGGCCGCTCGATCAGCGGCGCCTGCTCGCCGCCTGTGGTGAGCAGGCCGCTGGCGGATGCCGCCCCGGCGACGAGCTGGCCCAGGGCACTCCCAGGCGGCTCGCTCAGGCGGCCAAAGGCGGCCTGCAGCAGACCAAGGGTCGGACGCGATCCGCCCACCGGCGTCTGCACCGCCGCGACGGCGCGCCCTACCATGGGCAGCAGTTCGACCGCCTGCAGCAGGGCGACGCTCAACAGTTCCACCTGCGTCAACTCCAGCCTTGCCGCAAGGGTCAGCAGGCGCTCATCCTCGGCCGCAGGCTGGGCGCGGCAATAGGCCAGCGCCGTTGCCAGCGCAGCGGCGGCCTTCTCGGCCGCCCCGCTCGCCGCATCGGCCAGCACCAGTTCGCGCATTTCGAGCAGGAACGCAAGCTCGGGCGAGACGCGCGTGTGCTGCGCCGCCGGTCCCAACAGGTCCGCCACCGCCGCCAGGGCGACCTGGTACAGGCGCAGCGCTCCCGCTCCGGGCTCGAGTTCCGGCACGGATTCGAAAGGCGCGGCGGCGAACCCGGAGTCGGTCGGCTTCATCGGTAGTGGAAGCGCACGACACGTCCATAGGCCGCCACCCAGCCGGGATCGAGGTCCAGCCCGGCGCGGCGGATGCGAATGTCGCTGGACGCCAGCGGCAGTTCGACATCGGCGTGGGTCAGGGAGACGCTGACGCGCCCCCGGCGCAGCACGAGGCGCCGCAGGGGCATGCGCAACTCGCCCGCGCTCCACGCACGCATGCGGCGCAGCCAGAAGAGCGCGGCGTCTGCGCCGTCCGTCGTCACCGCGCCGCTTGCGGCGACATTGACCAGCCGCCATGCGGCATCGTCCTCGGGGACGCGCAGCCATTTCAGGCAACGGGACAGCAGGGACGGGACGTCAACCGCCAGCGACAGGTCGCTCGACCCGCTCCGTCGCTCTTCGCCTCCTTCATCGGCGACCGCGGCACGGGCGATCGGACTGTGCAGCGAAACACCCAGGCACGCCAGGATGGGCAGCAGGAACAGCAGTCCGGCCGCCTGCGTGCCGTGCCAAGCGCCTTGTAGTGTGTCGGCATCGGGCAGCGGCAGGCTCGGCAGCGCCGGGGCCGGGGTCTTGGTCGTCCCATAGGAATCGATGGCAACAGGCCAGTCGTGCCTGCCGTCCGGCGCAACATCGCCGGCCGCAGGCAGTCGCGGCCCGGCCCGCGCCGCCGTGGCGGCATCCAGGGCACGGCGGGCAAGTCCCGGCAGCGAGTTGCCCTGCGCCAACGCCGGATTGCCGGCGCAGGCCAGCAGGCACAACACGAGCACTGGCCCGGAACGGGAGTCTTCGTCGTCGGCCACCACACCGGCAAGCTCGGCGACCGCGTCCGCGTCGAAGAGCGCCATGGCGGGCTCGCCGCCGCCGGGAATGCCGGCGTCCGTCCAGCCGTAGTCCCCGAGCAATGTCTGCGCCTCGGGCGCCTGCAGTGCGGCCGCAAGTTGCGCCACCGCGCCGCGCCGCGCGACCTCCCGAGCGAACGCCGAAGCGGCGCGCAACGCCCAACCGCGGCCGGCCGCCGCGGGTCGCAGGGCGGCGGAAACGAGCCGGCGCAAGCATTCACCCGCGGCGTGCCGGCGCAGTTCAGGAAACACCAGCGGCCAGTACCAGGCATCCGCCGGCTCGCCCCGCACCTGGCGCACGAAGAGCGCGGCGCCGGCCTCGGCACGGTCGGCGAACCACACCGCGTCGGCTGCAGCCGCAGCCGCGGCTTCGCCATGTACCAACCTTCCCCCATCTAGCCGTGCTGCGCGTTCGATCGCCGCCGCCAGGCTCTGCGCACCGGTATCGCGCCGCACACCTTGCAGCCGCAGGCGGCGGATGAATACGAGCCGGCCTTCGCCCTCACCGGGCAGGGAAGCGACGCGCAGGGCGTCTTCCAGGCGCGGCCGCAGCGCGTCGCCCGTCTCCCGGTCGGGCGTGTGCACCGCCAACCGGCGCACCTGGGTCGCCGTGCTCATCCCGTAGCCGGAGCGCGCTTCATCAACGCCCCGCCATAGCGCCGAAGGCCGTGGCCATCTCATGCTTCTTCGCCCCGTCCATGGCGCTGGTCATACCGGCGAGGCTGAAGTGAACCCGCGCATCCGCCTCCAGTTCCACTTCGGCTGCGATCGCCTGCACCACCTGCACCGACACGGCCGAGGCTTTGATGTCGCTCACCACCGCTTGGGCCGCAACCTGGTCGCCCTTGAACAGACTCACCATCATGCCCACCCGCACTTTGTCCGGACGCAGCGCCAGGACGTCGATGAGCTTGCCGACGCCGATCCGCACCGGACGCGGCAGGCGCCCGGTGACGATTTCGTTCACCGGCGAATGGCTAGCCGCCAGCACGCAGACCCGCAGCAGATCGTTCATCAGGCCCAGCGCTTCCGGCACCGCGGCATCGACGCGCCGCACCAGCCATTGCGCCAGATCCATGAGGTCCTCGCGCAGATCCTCGTCGATTTCGAGGAAGCGCGGCAGGCGCGTCAGATCGCCGCGGGTGCCGGCGAGGAAATCCTCGCTGTCGAACTGGCTGAAACGCTCGGCCCAGCCCAGGCGCAGCACCGGCCGCACCTCGGACAGCTTGGCGTGAAGGCAGGCGGCGATGCGATCAATGCGGGAGAATTCCTCCGCAGCGCGGCGCGCCGCTTCCGGCCGGCCGTGCAGCGCATCCTGCAGGTCGGCGATGGAAAGGGCGGCGCGGGCGTGATCGAACAGGCTTTGCCAGCCGCGCCCCGCCACCTCCGTCGCATCGATGCGCAGGGCATCGCTGCGCACCTGCAGCACCGCCTGCTGGCGCGCCGTGACCACGCTCTGGCTGAGGCGCTGCACCGGCGCCAGAGTCACCGCCGTCTGGGTCAGCGAGAAGGACTGTACCGCGCTCAGGGTCCGCGTCGCCGTCTCCGACGCCCCGCGCAGGGCGCTCAATAGCGACTGCGAGGTATCCAGCAGCAGCAGCGGCCGGCGCAGCGCCGGGAACCACTGCAGGGGCGCGGCGCGCACTGCGTCCAGCATGCCGCGCAGTTCCGGCGGCGGCTCGCCGTGGTCGGCCAGACATGCCGGAACGGCCTGCTCCTCCAGTTCGGAGTCGAGGGCGCGCAACGGCACGGCGGCCAGGTTGTCGCTGGTGCGGGAGCGGCTGAAGGCGAGGAAGGTGACGTGCTCGGCAATGATGGCGTCGCGCCGCGCATTGATGCGCCGCACCCGCGCCTGCTCCTCGGCGTAGAGGGCGCGGGCGCTCGCCACGTCGCTGCGGGCCTCGGTCAGCTCGCGCACCACCACCGCCAGACGCTGGTCGGCGAGAAGCAGCGCGCGCTCGATCTCCGCCAGGGCGGAGCGGCAGGCCTCCAGCGCCACCTTGTACTGCCGGATGCGCCCTTCCACCCCGCGCAGCGTAGCCACGGCGAAGTCCGACAGCTCGATGCCGCTGAGGAAGTAGCTGGCTTCGTCCTCCATCCCGGCCTGGGGCGACGGGTCCTGCAGCAACCGCGTCAGCGCCGCCCCGTCGCGGAAGGCGGACAGGGCCTGGCGGCCGGTGCGGCTGGGCTGGCCGCTGGCCTCGAACTTGCCCTCCTCCGCGATGCCGAACACGTCCAGATCGTCCACGTCGATCTCGATCTGGGCAAGCTGCCGCACCACGTCGTGACGGGTGGCGGCGGCGAAGTTCTTCGCCTCCACCGAACGCGATTGCTCGAGGCGCGAGGCGATGGAAACGGTGCGCACTTCCGACTTGCCGTAGATCGCCTCGGCGCCCTGCACTGCCTCCTTCGCCGGCACCGCGAATTCCTTGTCCGTCACCTTGCTGCCGACGAACACTTCTCCCAGCACCTCGTCGCTGAAGCTGCGCCGGGTGATCTCGCCGCCGAAGGCCAGGGTCGATTTCTCGGTGCCGACGAAAGTGTTGATGAACTGGGAACCGCCCACGTTCCGGGCGCCCGTGTCGGCGACGCGGATCGCAGCCGAAGGCGAGAGCGCGGCGCGCGGGAGGCTGGGCGCGGTGGGGGAAGTCGGCGCAGCGCCGCCGCCCGTCGGCGTGCCCTTGATCGACTGATAGAAACTGGCCAGTTGCTCGCGGCTCACGGCGGCGTTGTCGAATTCTGCGATCTGGGCGATGGCGGGCGAGATGGCGAAGCGCACCGAAGCGTCCTGCTTCAGCACCGACTGGCGCACCCGGAACAGGTTGGTATGGATGCGCAGGTAGCTGAAATCGACGGTGTCGTCGGCCTGGCGCACGCGGCCTTCGAGGACAGGAATGAACTTGCGCAGGCCGACGCGCCGCAGATGTTGCAGCTCGGTTTCGGTCTGACCCGCGGCATCGAGCCGGACGCGGCCCTTGAGCACGGCGAGGTCCGGACTCCCCAGCAGCGTATCGAACACGGCCGACTGCCGTTGCTGTCCGGCGCCGGTCGTGCCCAGACCCGGCTCGAACGGCGTGTCGGCATCGGCGACCGCCACCACGCCCCAGGTGCCGGCGGCACCAATCACCTCGGACGCCTTCACCAGCTCCGCCGTCACCCAGGGCTGTTCGGTCTGGCCCACGAGCACGCCGAGCGGGCCGAAGGCGGCGCGCCCGCCGACGACATGGAACATGAGGCCATTGACCGACTGGCCGGCGAGGCCGAGTTCGGAAGCCGAGACTTCGATGCGCACCCAGCGACCGGCGACGGGCAGATCGCCCAGGCGCAGGCGCGAGGGCGTGGCGTCCACGCCGAGTTCGAGCACGTTCTCGCCGAGATAGAAGCGGTGCTCCCACGATCCGGTGGCATCCGCGGCGCCGCTGTGGAACTCCACCAGCAGCTGGCGCATGGCGAGCTCGCGGTCGATCTGAACGTGGAGATAGAGCGTGTCGGCCGCCTGCAGCGCCAGCGGGGTGGGCGCTTTCCACAGTCCGTGCCGGTGCGCCCCGCTGAGCGCGGCGCCGACGTGGATCAGCCCGGCCGGCGCCGGCGTCAGCGGCGTCGTGTCCTCCGGTTCCAACTGGACCTCATCGGCTGGCGGCGTCGCCGCGCCCGCCTGCGCTCCGGCCAGCGCACCGATCAGCGCGCTGCGCTTGGCCCCCAGGTTGTCGCGCCGGCGCAGCCAGTCGCCGCGGGCCTCGACGAAGCGGGCGATGGCCGTCTGGAATTCCGCAGCTTCCTGTTCCTGCACCAGCAGGTCCCGCTCATACCATTGCTGCGGCACCGGCACCCAGACCGTCACCTGGTCGCTGTTGAACGTGTCGAACGGCGCCGAGCCGGCCGCGGCCTCCAGCACCGCATCGAGCTGTTCCACCGGCACCGGCGCGGCACGGATGGCGAAGCGCGGCGGGAAGAACCGGGACGCGCGCTGGCGCGGTTCGAGCGCCTCGCGCGGCAGCAGGCCCGCCGGCGGCAGGTAGCGAAAACGCCGGGCGATCTGCTCCACGGTTTCCGCCGCCGGGGCGGTGGCCACCTCCTCGTTGAACTGTTCGATCCGCGCCTGCCACAGGAAGCGCGTGCCTGCGCCCGGCAGCAGGGGACGCCGCTGGGGCGGGCGGCCGCCGCGGCGCACCACCGCGCCGCGATCCACGAACAGCGGGTTCCAGGCGTCGTCGAAGGCGATCAGGCCGACCGGCACGGCGCGCTGCCCCCAGGGCATGATCTGCCCCTCGGGCAGGCGCAGTTCGCGCTCGAAGATCTGGAAGGCGAGCCGGTTGCGCCACTGCGCATCGCGCGTCGGCAGACCCAGCCACTCGACCGGCCAGGCATAATAGGCGAGGCGCAGGCCTTCGATGCGCACCTGGTCTTCGTAACGCTCGGCATCGGGGTCGCGCTCGCAGGGGTCGGTGGGATCGATCTCGCCCACCGCCTCCACTTCCACCGCTTCGAGCACCACCACACCCGCCGGCGGCAGCGGCAGCCCGCGTTCGATCGCTTCGCGCAGCGAACCCCGGGTCAGCCGTTGATCCAGCGGCGGCAGCGCGTCGGAAGACTCCACCGGCGACGGCGTGGTACCGCCCTCGAACAGCCAGACCGGAGCGATGACCGACAAGGCGCGCGGATCGACTTCCACCGGCAGCGGCAGGATCACCTCCTCGCCGGCGGCGGTGAGACCGAGACCGGCTTCCAGATACAGGCGCGGCCCGCCGTCCTGCGCTGCGGAAAGCGCCAGTCCCAGCCCTTCCACCACTCCCGGCGAGAGCATGCGCTGCACCGCCGACAGATGCACCGAACGGTGCTGCTGCTCCTGCAGCATGGCCGCCGCACTCAGGGCACGGCCGGCAAAGGCGTTGGCGCGGCGCAGTCCGTCACCGCTCACAATCGGCGTGAGTTCGGGCGCGGCTCCGAGGAAGATCTCCTCCGCCGGCGCGACTAGCGGCCGTCCCGCAGGTCCGGAGATCCTCATGCTGTCCTCCTTCCGTCGATCGGTTCTGAAACAGGCGCCCGCCGCTGCCGCAGGCGCGCCCCGCCGCGCTCTTCAGCGGCTGGCGAAGGGACGCTCACAGCGGCCGGCCGAGCACGGCCCGGCGCACCACCACCGGCACGTCGTCGGTTTTGGTACGCTTGAGGACGCTGGCCAGCGTGGTCGAGGCGTTCGTCAATTCGCGGTCCGACAGGCGCGCCGAGAGCGCGTCCAGTTCGCTCACGGAGCCGCTGTCCACCAGCTTCTTGACCGTGGTCGCGTTCTTCAGCAGATCCGGGTTGGTCGCCTCCAGCCGCGCCAGTCCTTCGCCCACGCCGGGGCGCGAGAAGTGCTCGCTGACCGTGAGCACAGCCTGCGCGTCCAGCGCCGGCGCTGCTTCCAGTTCCTTCACCGCCGCCTGCAGCAGCAGCGAGGACTGGTCGAACTTGCTGCTCGACAGCAGATTGGTGAGTTCCGCCCGCCCCGTCGGGGTGAGCTTGGCCTGCAGGGCATCGACGCGGGTCGTCAGCCCCACCGCTTCCAGCCGGTTGCGGATCGCCAGATCCACATTGAGGTCATTGGCCAGGATGCGCAGCGGCGTGCCGGACCATTCCTCGCGGTAGGCGAAACTGCGCCGCCGCGCATACCAGATGCCGGTGGCCTCGGCCACCGTCTGCCGCCAAAGGTTGTCGATCACCGCCTGGGGATCGACCAGCGGCGGCACCACGCGTACCGGGCGGATGCCCTTGAGCAGATCGAGGGGCAGCCTGCGCAGCACCAGCTCCGGCGTCGGGCTCGGCAGCGGCCGCTGCAAGCTGCCGGACAGCCGGGCCGCCAGGGTGCGCAGCCGCGCCCGTTCCACCGGCACCAGGATGGTCACCGCCATCGACTCGAATTCCTCGGCGCTCGCCCGCAGATCGATCGGCGGCAGCAGGAAGCTTTCCTCGATCAGCGCCGGCAGCTCGTCCTCCGGCAGCAGGGACAGGTCTGCATTGACCTGGGCCGGGAAATAGTTGTGGCTGAAGCTCTGCGTGTTGATGCAGGCCTTGGGCAGGGGGCCCGCCGGCGGCAATGCCTCGAAGTGTTGGGCGGCGGGAAAGCGCTGGCCACCGCTGGCGGCGAGAATGACTTCGAGCTGCTCGCGGTACTGGGCCAGATGGGCTTCGCGCAGCATGCGCGGCGCAAAACCGAAGCCGAGGATGTCGGCATGGGCGGCGCCGACTTCGCGCCGCACCAGATGGGGGTCGATCCAGCGCACGGTGTCGCCCGCCAGCGCCACCAGCGCCAGCGGCAGCACCTCGGGCGAGAGGCGGATCGGCTCGCCGCCCACGAACACCTGGCGCGCCAGGCCGGCGCGGCGGGCGTCGATCTCGTCCGCGGCGACATCCGCCACCGGCAGCAGCGAGGCGACGGCGGCCTCGACGATGTCACCGTCCTCCACCGTGCGCCGCGCCTCCAGGTCCGACGGATAGGCGGCGATCGGGTTGGCGGTGAACTCCACCGGCCGCAACACCAGGGCGAAGATGCCGAAGCGGTTGCGCAGTACCGGGCCAGGGCGGCGGCTGCGACCGAAAGCGCTGCGCAGCAGTTGCAGGCGCGCGGCATCCGCCAGGTCGAGCTGCAGCGGCTGCGGCACGCTCACCAGTTCCCCCGACGGCGTGAAGCCGAAACCGGCGGCGATGGTCAGGGTCGTCGGCCCGCCACGGCCCACCTCCAGTCCCTCCACCACGCCGCTGCCCACAGCCCGCGCGGTGGCGGACTGGCGGGCGAGGAAATAGGACTGGTCGCGCGTCAGGTCGCGCGCCGCGAGAAAGCGCCCGTCGAAGTAGCGCGGGCGGCGCCGATGCTCCTCGACCACCAGCACGCGCCGGTCGAGCAGGTTCTGGACTTCGAGCGCGTCCACGCGCTCGCGCAGCGTGCCGGGGCGGATCGTAAGCATGTCTCCTCCTTCGCGCTACCGGGCGCCACGGCCGTCCGCGGCGCCGAATGGCAGCACAGTCTCGTTGGGTAATGGGGCGCCCACGGGCTACAACCCCAGCCAGCGCAACGCCGCCGGCGGCGCCAAGGCGAAGGCACGGGCCAGGTTTTCCGCCTGAACCGGGGCATCGAGCCGCGGCGGAGGCTGATCGCCGCCGGGCGGCGGCCCGCTGGGAATGACGAGCCGCGCCAGGAACAGGTCTGTGGTGTCCTGGCCGGCGGCGTGCTCCGGCAACGGATCGAGGGCGCCGCTGCTCTCGAACTGGGTGCCCTCGCGCCACGCGCCGAGCACGGCCTGCTTCAGGGCGGCGACGCGGTCGGCCTCGGGCAGGGCGGAAAGGTTCGGCCAGGGACTCGCCGGCAGCCGCGGACTGGCGTCGCTCACCCGGTCGTCGCGCAGGCGGATCGTCACCCGCGCGGCATCGCGCAGGCGCGACGGCTCGACCGCGTCCACTGCGTCGAACGGACCGCGGGCGAAGGCCGGCGTCTTGCCGTTCGGGCACACTTCGAAGCGGATGAATACGTCCGCCACCACGCCGCCACGCTCGGCGTGGAAGGCCGCGGCGAGCTCGTCCGCTGCCTGGGCCTGGTACCAGCGCTGCAGCCGCAGGCAGTACATCTGGCGCAGTTCGACCAGCCGCCCCAGGCGGTCCAGGGCCAGCCCCGGCATGACGCGCAGGAAATCCGGATCGTCGGCGAGGGCGGGCGGGCGCACCTCCAGCCCGGCCACCGTGCCCTGGCCGAACAGGTAGGCGAGCGCGCGGGCGAGCCGGCCGCGGTGATAACTCTGCTCGGCGTAGAAATCCTCGGCGTCGAGCAGCACGCCGATGGAGTAATGCGGCCGGTCGCGGGTGTCGGCGGCCATCATGCGGTCTTCGATCGTGCTCATGCCTCTCTCCTAGCCTTCGCCCTTCCCGTCGTCCTTGCCCTTGGCGCTCTTCTTCGGTCCCTTCCTGCCGCGCACGACGCGCACGCCCGACGGCAGCGTCACCCCCGTCAGCACGCCGGTGGGCCGTATCACCACCGGGTCGATGGGCGTGGGGATCACCGGTCCGACGACGACCGTGCCCGGATCCAGGATCAGCGGCCGTCGCACGGTCACGATCACGTCCATCGGCTTGCTCACCAGGCCGGCCGTATCCGTCACTTCGAGCCGGAAACGGTGGCGTCCGATGGGCAGGCCGGCGTCCACCGTGATCGCCGGTTCGCGCGTGACGATAGTCTGATTGACGGCGAAGGTCGCCATGCCCTGCGCTCAGACCGCCGGCCCGAGATAGGTCCAGGAGTAACTGCGCACGGTGCCGCCGATGTCGAACGAGCGACGCCCGGAAAGGCTGAAGCTCTGGCCGAAGTTGACGAGTTCCGGCGCGTCGAGCACGGCGGTGGGTGCCTCGCGATCGGCCACGATGACGATCACGCTGTCGGGCTTGGAACGGTTGCCGGCATCGTCCGTGACTTCGAGCTGGAAGCGGTGGCGCCCGACGGCGAGCGGGGTTGTGCGGTCGATCGTCACCTCGATCAGCGGCTCGGCGGTTTCGATCGGCGTATTGATGACGAATGTGGCCATTGCGATGCTCCTCTCTTGATATGTCCGTGACTGCGCTAGGCGAGTCTCTGCCAGATGTAGCGCCTGATGCTGCGACCGGCGGCAGCGGTGGACCCGCTGCCGCCGAGGTTGAAGGATTCCCCCCATGCCGGCGTGGCCGGCGCGCCGATGCGTGCCTGGGGCGGCTCGCTCGCCGCCGTCGCCTGCGCGGTGTCCAGCAGCGGGCGGCCGAGCAGCAGATCGCGTACGCCGACGCGGCTCGCCGACAGGCGCACCGGCCGCGGCCGCGGTGTCTCGCGCAAATAGGTGTCCACCGCCACCAGCGAGCGAATGCCCACCAGCAGCGGTTCCGTCGTCACCACCACCCGCGCCTGCACATGGGCCGGCGTCTCGCGCGCCACGATGGCGCGCACCAGGGCCAGGGTGGCAACATCCAGCGCCTCGTGCGCCAGCACCGTGACACGGTGGGCGAGGCGCTCGAAGAACTCGGCGACGACCTGCCGCTCGTCGGCGGAGAGATCGATGCCCGGTCCGAACAGGGCGAGGAATTCGCGCCGGGTCTCGTCTCCCAGCACCAGGGTGTCGCCGACGAAGGAGTTGCCGCTGACGATGAGTCCGGGCAGCAGCGGATCGGCGCGGCGCTCGAAGTCCACGCCGAGCAGGGTGGCGAAGGTGCGCCGCAGACGGAAATCCTCCACCACGACGAGCGCGCCGCGGCTTACCCAGCCGTCGGTGGCCGCGTCCAGAGCCAGTTCCAGGCCGGCCTGGGTGCCGCGCAGGGCGTACAGGCGGGGTGCGATGCGCAGCATGGCGCGGCGCCGCGATGCCGGCATCTCCTGGGCGAAGCTGAAGCCGATCCAGTCGGCGAGCCATTCCACGCCTGCCTCCGGCACGCTGTCGGGGTCCGTCAGCACGTGGGCGGCGGCGATGCGGTCTTCGAGGGGCGTCAGCACGCCCTCGAAGTTGCCGAGGAAGCGCTCGAGGAAATCCGCCGGCGTGCTGCGGGCGCTGTGCTCGTCGGCGCGGGCGAACTCCTGCTCGCGGTACAGTTCCGCCAGATAGCGCTGGGCATAGGAAAAGCGTGATCCCCAAGCCCGCAGGGCGGCGATCTCGGGCGTGTGGCGGCCGTCTCCGAGCAGGGTGACGCGCACCCAGAGGTAGCGCCCGATGAGGCGCCGCACCTGGCGTCCGGCGCGCTGCACCAGCGCCGTGAACAGTCCGGCGCGCAGCGGTTCGCGCGGACAGCCGAGCACACCTTCGTGATGCGGCAATTCCGAAGCGGCGGGAGTCCAGGCAGCGCGCGGTGTCTGGGGGTCGAGATCGAGCGCGGCAGCGCGCGCGGCATCGCCGAACAGGTGCGGATGCCAGGCCTGCACCGCCGCGTCACCCGAAAGCGGCGGGCACTCGGGGTCTTCGCTGGCCGCCAGCCAGACCACCGCCGCACAGTGGGGCGGCATGAGGGCTTCGAGGCAGACCCGGTGCCATTCGATGGCCGGCGCGCCGCCGTCCGCCGGCCGCAGGGGATTGGCTTCGCCGCCGACGACATCGACCGGCGCCAGGCGTGCTCCGCCCGCCTCCCCTGCCGCAGCGAAGGCATGCAGGGACAGCCGGTGCAGCGTCCGGCTGCGCAGCGGGGCGCCGTCGGCCGCCGCAGCGCCGGCGACCGGGTAATGCGGAATCCCGGGGCTGGCATGCAGGAACGGTCCGCCGTCGTGATCCAGCAACGGCAGCACCTCGCCCAGGGCCGGCAGGCTCTCGGCGGCCTCGCCGTGCGCCGCATACGCCAGTGCCTCCGCCAGGCCCGGCACCAACAGTGCAAGTTGCGCCGGCTCCGCGCCGCGCTCGATCCAGGCGATGCTGAAGGGATAGCGGCAGTCCTCCAGGCGCCGCGCCGCAGCGAAGCCGGTGGCGGCATCGAAACGGTGCAGCCAGCCCTCGCCGTCGCCGCTCCAAGTCAGCACCGCCACCTCGCCCTGCCCACTCACGGCCAGTGCCACGGGGACGTCGCCAGCGGGCAGTTCCCCCAGGACGACAAGGCGCGGCGGATCGGGATTGTCGGGCTGGGGACGAAAAGTGGAAGGTGCATAGGCGGCGAAGGGGCGCTCCGGCAGGACGCGTCCGGCCAGCCGCGCCAAGCTGCGCCGCCCGCGGTCCAGCACCCAGGCGCCCCCGTCCGGATCCGCCGCCAGCCGCCAGGGGTGGAAATCCGCCACCGCTACTTGGAACGGCGTGAAGCGCCCGCGGGCATCGACCAGGGTCACTCCCTGTTCCAGCGCGATGTAGAGGACGCCGTCCTCGCCCAGCGCGATGTCGCTCGGCGCCGGGCCGGTGGGCAGGGGCAGGACATCGCCGGCGGCGCCCGCGGCGCCGGCCGCTCGCACGGCGCGCGCGGCGCTGTCCCACCAGGCGTAGGTGGCGGCATCGTCGCGTAACATGGGCACGCGCTCCAGCGCCGACAGTCCCTGTGACGCCGCCACATCCGGCGGCAGCGTGGCGCTCGGTCCGCGCCGGCTCGCCAGGCGCAGGCGCCCGTCGATCGGGTCCACTTCGCACCCGGCATCGAGGTGCCAGTCGCCGCGCTGTGACCACATCCAGAAGCGCTGTCCGTTGGCGTCCATGGGCGCGGCTCAGCAGATCTCCGGCACCAGCGGGATGGCGAAGCTGTCGCCGCCGGCCGCGGCGCCGGCATCGATGCGGCTGGGCACGCGCGCGTCGGCGCCCACCGCCACCAGCACGTTGTGCAGTTCGGGCAACTGCCAGCGCGCCAAGCCCAGCAGCTGCTGGCCGCCGGACGGGCGCTCCAGCACGCGCCAAGCCTCATCCCTGCGCTCGAACAGGTTGAGCCCGATCACGCTGGCGATGCCGCGCACCCGCGCCACCTCGACTTCCGTTTCCCGCTCGCTCACCGCCTTGCCCAGCGGCCAGCCGTCGCCGTCGAAGCCCCCGGGGGCAAGCGGCCAGAGCAGACGGCGCAATGAGTGAATCAGCGCCTGCACAGTCTCGTCGCGGTCCGCCTCGTCGCGCAGCACCACCGCCACGCCCAGGGAAAGGGGTACGTACTCGCAGCCGATGACGTACAGCTCGGTGGTGAGGGGGCGGCGCGCGTCGAGGTGGTTGAACACCGACTCGATGAAGGGGCGGTCGGGCCGCGGGTTCGGCGCCTGACCGACGCCGCCGCCCGGCTGAGCGGGCAGCGCCACCACCGACACCACGCCCGGCACCTCGAAAGTACGGGTGTGCGGCTTGAAACCGGGCAGGACTTCGACCCGGCCCACGGCGACACCCGGTGCAGCCTGGGCAAGTGAACGGTAGTCCTCGCGGGTGACGCAGCGGTCGCGCGAGCGCAGCAGCTGGGGGATGCGCTTGGCCGCCTCGTCCAGGGACTCGGCCTCGGCGCCGCCGTCGCAGGCGATGGGCTGCTGCACCTTGAGATCGGTGACGCGGGCGCGGGTGATCAGATCCTCGCCATTGAGTTCCTTGAGCGTGGCCGGAGCCAGATTGCCGGCGACCCCTCCGCCGGCGCGCAGCGCGGCGACACGGACGCGCATGCGCGCACCGGGGGCACGCCCGCGCACGCCGTCGCCGAAGCGCACGGCGCCGGCCTCGGCGTCAAGCTCGTAGGCATCTGCATCGCGGCTGTCGGGTCCGACCAGGGCGCCCAGATCGTCCACCCGCGTCCACGCTGGAAGCCGCGCCCGGCCTCTTCCACTTCCAGCACCAGACTGTCGGCGTCCACCTGCCGCGCCGGCAGCGCGAATACCTGGTCGCCGGAACCCTCGGACACGCCGATCACCAGGCCGCCGAGGGACTCGCGCTGCTCGATCTCCACCGCATGAACGCCGGCATAGGACAGGCGCAGGTGGGCCAGGGCCTCGGCAGCGGGATCCGGGCGCAGCCGCAGCCACGCCACCAGGCGCTTCGCCTCCTCGTCCGCATCCAGGCGCGGCGGCTCGGCCCCCACGCCGGCGCGGGGATTGGCGTGCACATCGTTGCTGGCGGCGCCGATGAAGGCCAGCGGCGGCAGCGCCAGCCGCACCACGCCGCGCCGGCGCAGGCCGAGGGTGCTGTCGGCAACGACCTCCAGGGTCTGGTAATCGGTGCCGCCCTTGGCGCCGACATAGCTCATTTCCCAGCGCTGCGGAACGTGCAGGCGGCGCACCGTGGCCTCGTCCCATTGCGGCAGTTCGATGGCGGGGACGATGCCGACATTGAGCAGGGGCTGAGCGCCGCTGTCGGTGCTGCCGAGCTGCCGGCGCGCGCGCTCGTTCACGGCCGCCTGTTCCGCCGGCTGCGGCGAGCGCGGCGCCAGCAGGGCGAACCACAGGGACTGGTCGATGCTGTCGGTGACCAGATCGACGCCGCCGGCCGAACCCAGGTTGTCGGGGAACGCCGGCGTCGTAAAGTATGGCTCGCCGCGGCGCACGCCGTAGAGGTCGCGCAGGCCGTCGATGACGTCGGCCTGACGGCTCTTCTCCTCGTCCGTGAGGCGGCGCTTGAGATAGGCCACGCCGGAGGCGGCGAACACCGTCACCTCGCCCAGAGTCTCGAAGGGCACCGGCTTGGCGATGCGCGCCCGCGGCCGCAATTTGACCGGGATCGCGCCGGCTGTCGGGCAGGCCGAGCGTGATCAATCCCCGCGCCGCCTGGGCCGGCCGCAGCTTCTGGCCGAGGAGCTTGAGGAAGACGCGCCGCTGCCGCTCCGGGATGAGATTGGCGCGATACAGCAGCGTGTCGCCGAGCCAGGCAAAGAGCTCGATCAGGGTGCGGCCGGGGTCGCCCGGACGCGGGTTGGTCCATTCCGGCGTGTGCGCAGGAATGCGCGCCACCAGTTCGGCGACGAGGTCGTCGAAATTGCGGTCGTCGAGAGACGGAATCGTGATCGGCATGGTGGTGTCCCGTCGAAGGCGCTAACTGCGGGCCCGGGGCCGCGCTGCGCCACGCGTCGTGCCGTTGGCCGTCATGGTGTTCATGGGTTCGACAGATCCAGCGCCGCGGAGAGGCTCCCGCTCTGGCCGGTGCGGCGCAGGCGGTAATGAAGTTCGATGCGCACCGCCCCCGGCGCCTCCTGCGCCTCCCACACTTCGACCCGGTCCACCAGCACTCGCGGTTCCCAGCGGGCGACCGATTCCTGGATGCGGTCGCGGATGGCGCGCCGTGTGGCGATGGTGTTGGGCAGGGCAATGAATTCCTGCAGCCCGGCGCCGAAGTCGGGCCGCATCAACTGCTCCCCGGGACGGGTAGACAGGATGATTTCCAGGCTGGCGCGCACGCCCTCCTCCAGGCTCGGGTACTGGAGTTCGCCGTTGTCGTCGGGCAGGGGAAGCAGCGGCCAGCTTATGGGTGGGTGGAATGCGGCGGTCATGGTGCTAGCGCTTCGGGATCGGAATGCAGATCTTCAGGTACGCCATCCAGCGGAAGATCAGGTCGAACAGCTGGAGGAAGATGTTGAGCGAGATGAAGGCGCAAAGGGTGATGATGGGCAGCGAAAAGGAGCACAGCCAGTCGATGCCGAAGTTGCTGGCGCGCTTCTTCGCCTTGCCCGCCAGGAAATCGTCGGGCGAGTTGCCGAGCAAAGCCTGCAGGCTTTCCGGCAACAGGAAGGCGACGTTGGGCTTCATCTTGCTCAGGGCGTCGGCGGAGAAGTCCGGCAGCGCCACCCGTACCGCGGGACGACCGGCGGACTCCCACCAGGCGGCAATGGTGAAGGGCGAGGAGTACTCGCTCCACACGATGCGCGGCGGGCACTCCGGCTGGTGACGCACGCGCACGAAGGCACGCACGGCGTAGGTGGCGGACGCCTCGCCGAAGCGCTCTTCGTCGGGCAGAGCCTCGGCCGCACGCTCCTGCAGTACGGCGAGCACGCTCTGGCGGATCTCCCGCGCCGCGTCGGTTGCAACGGGCAGGATGAAGTGCGGCAAGATCGCTCCCGGCGCGCTATCGTCGGTCAGCACCCGCGCCGCTTCGCGCAGGAAGGGCAAGGCCGATTCCTCGCTCCAGGTGACGATCGGCGAGCCCTCTGGGTAGGCGACGCGGATCTTGGCCAGCGCTGCCGCCAGCTTCTGCGAGGCCGGCGAAGGACCGAAGGCGTCGAACTCGAACACCAGTTGGCGCAGCAGGTTGAGCACGTTATTGAACTCGGCGCTGGCGCGCACCGCCTCGGAAAAGCCGTCGGGCGTGATCCAGCGCGCGTCGAAGCGCTCGCCGCCCAGGTTGAGCCCTACCGTGACCGTGGTCTTGAGCCAGTCGTGGATGTGGCGTTCGATCTTGTCCCGCGCCTGGGGGTCGGCGAACGGCCCTGCCCCGCCGCCCTGGACCCGCTCGTCGCTCACCACGGAAACCATGCCGTAGAGCACGGTGCGGCCCGCCGTCTGGCACACCGGCGGCGGCGCGGTGAACAGGCTGGTGCTGCGCTCCGTCATCGGCTCGCCGCCGAAGCGCGCCGCCAGCAGCGCGTCGATGCCCGGATGGCCGGAGCGCACCCGCGGCGGACGCCGCGCCGGATCGGGATCCGCGTCCTCTTCGTCGCGGCCGTGCAGCGTGCGCCAGCGCAGGTCGGGCTGGGCCACCGGCTTGTCCTTGGGCGTGCCGGACCAGGCCTGCCAGCGCTTCTCGGCAGCATTCCAGCGGCGCATCACGAAGCCGGCGCTCTCGATCTTGGTCGGATCCAGGCGCGGCTCGCCGAAGGACGCGCAGCACGCCTCCAGCAGCACCAGGTTGAACATGCGGTGGATCGGCTGATACATCCGCCCGTTGCCGTCCTTGCCCGATTTCACGCGCAGCGCCTCCACCGCCTGCGGCCAGCCGCCGCCGTCGGGCCAGCAGCCGGACAGATCCCGCAGCAGGTTGCCGATCAGATCGTCGTCCTGGCTGCGGGCGATCAGCGTCGGGCGCATGCCGCCGGCACCGCGGCCGCGCAGCAGGATTTCTTGTCTGACCGGAGCGTTCATCGCCGTTTCACCAGATGTTTCCTGCGCCCGGGGTATAGCTCGCCGACACGACGGCGTTGGTGATCAGCGTGTCGCACTGGACGACGCCGGAGAACTTGGACATGCCGGCATCCACCTTGACCATGCCGGCGCTGACCTCCACCGTTGACGCCTGGACCGAGACCTTGGCCGCGGCACGGATGCTGATGCCGCCGGTTTCGAGCTTCACGCTGTTGCCGTTGCTGTCCTCGATCTCGACGGCACCGGGACCGTCCTTCAGCGTCACCTTCTGCCCGCCCGGAGTTTCCAGGATCAGTTGTTCCTGTCCGTCGCTGTCGTCCAGCGTGATCTTGACCCCGTTGCGCGAGCGCACCACTTTCTTGAAATTGCGTCCGCCTCCGTCCATCGATTCCGGCGGCTGGCTGGCGCCGTTCCACAGGCCGCCGAGAACGATGGGGAAGCGCCCGTCGCCCTGGACGAAGGCCACCAGCACCTCGTCCTCCGGGTCGGGCAGCCAGTAGGCGCCGCGGTTGTTGCCGGCGAAGGGCGTGGCCAGCCGCGCCCACAGCAGGCAGTCCTGGTCTGCCCCGCCCTCGGTGTTGAGCAGCCGCACCTGGATACGCGCCAGTCCGTCCGGATCGTTCACGTCCACCACCTTGGCCAGATGGGCGCCGAGGTAGAGCGCGGCGAGAGGCGGGTGCAGGAGATCCATGTCAGTACCCGCCGGGCCGCCCCAAGGGTACTGCCGCCCCCCCGGGGGGGTGAGGCAGGGGTTTCGCGGCGCACCGCGCCGTGCCTGCCGAACGGGCCGGCTGGGCAAAGCCGGCCCTGCGCGAACATAGTGAGCGTGAGGGCAGTTTCATCCTAGCTGGCAAGGAAAGGGCAATGGGCCGTGACTTCGGTCTGGTAGCCCTGCACCAGGTCGTAGCGGTGGATCGCCTGGCTCACGTAGTAGGTGTTGTTGAAGCGCGGCTCCAGATCGCTCACCCGCACGTGGGTCCCGACCCGCACCTGGGGATTGCCCTCGATCGTCGCGCGCAGGGTGACGAAGCGGCTGGCGCGCTGCTCGAAGGCGGCGCGGGCGACCTCGCGCGCCTCCGTGGCGTCGCGGAAGGCCAGGTGGCCGATACGTTCCACGCGCTCGATCTGCGCCCGGCCCAGCACCTGGGCGCCGCTGCTGCCCTGCCCCGGCGTCGCCGGATCGGTGCTCCAGGACTCGTTGATGGCCTGACCGGCGGCGGCATCCCAGCCCAGGGCCATCACCTCGGTCACCTGTTCGGCCAGATCGGCGACCACGCGCACGCTGGAAATCTGGTTGTAGAGCCCGATCTCGACTTCGTTGCGGCGGAACTCGCCAGCGGGGAATACGTGCAGTTCGGTACCGACCACTTGCAGATCGCCATCGCAGCGGCGCAGCAACCGCCGCAGGAAAGCGAGGTCGCTTTCGTTGATCTGGGCCCAGATGCCGGTGGGCGGGTCGAGATCGCCGATGACCGGTGTCAGGCCGAGATCGGAGGCGATATTGCGGGCAACGTCCGCGATCGAAACGTTTTCGTGCAACTTCGTGTGGCGCGCCATGCGCGCCCGGTTGAGCGCGTCCTCCGCCTGCAGGATTAGCTGCGGCGGCGCGCCGTGGCCGGCGGCGAATTCGAGGGCGCTGATGCTGCCGCGGAAGATCTCGTGCTGGGCCCCCACCGCCCCAGTGTGCACCGTGATGCCGGCGCCGAGCTGGATCGGGCTGGCGGCGCCGAAGGCGAAATTCGAGCGTCCGTTCGGCTCGGCCGCCCAGTCGCTCAGGGCGAGTCTCGAGATTGGACAGCCCGCCCTCCTGCTCCTGCATGCGCAGGGACAGCAGCAGTTCGCTCACGCGCTCGTCTTCCTGCCCGTCGACCTGGATCGTCGGCCGGGCCGAATAGACCGCAAGGGAGCCGCGTGCGCTGTCGCCCATGTTCCCCGATGCCGCTCTCAGTCCGCCAGCAACCGCGCCTGGCGCCAGGGCTCGCGTGCGAGTTCGGCCTGGATCTGGCGCAGGAGGCCCTGCTGCTGCGCCGCACTCATACCGCCGGCAGCATCGCCCGAGCTTGCCGGCGCAGGCGCGGGCTCGGCCACGACTTCGAATTCCTCGATCACGACCGGCATCCCGTCACCTCTCAGTTATCGAATTTCAGCCTGCCGCGCAGGCTGGCGCGCTGACCGACATCGGCATTGAGGCTGCCGCCCGCCACCGGCGCCGCCTTCCCGCCCAGGCTGAAGCTCGCCCCGGCGTCGGTACCGAGCCGGGCCGAAGCCGGCTGCGGCAGCAGGCGCCGCGCGTCGAGGGATGCCCCGGCGCTGGCCTGCGGCTGCCTCAGTCCGGCGAACGCTACACCCGCCGAGTCCCATCCCCCTCCCGCTCCGATGCCCGCGCCGGCGCCCACGCCGATGCCGAATCCGGCGCTGGCCGATAGTCCCACCGGACCGCCGAGCGAGGCGCCGCCGCCCACCGCCAGCATGGGCTGGCTGGAAAAGCGCAGGCTGGCCTCGCCGTTGGCCGAGGCGATGGTCCGCGCTGCCCGCGGATCACCCGCCACCGCCGCGATTCCCGCCGCGCCGCCGATGCCGATTCCGGCACCGGCGCTGAAAGAGGCGCCGGCGGAGAACCCGATGCCGGCCGACACGGAGGCACCGAAGCCGATGCCGGCGCCGAAGCCGATGTCGGCACCGATGCCCATGCCGCCGCCCGCCGCCACCATCACCGCCCCGCCCCCCAAACCGGAGGCCGCGCTCTCCTGGCGCTCGAATACCCGGTCCTGCTGCGCCATCGAGATATTGACCAAGGCGCGCAGCGGCACGCCGGAGGGCGAGAAGAAATCGATGCTCTCGCGGTAGCTCTCGATCACCCCGGTGAGCTTGAAGGTGCCCCAACTGAACTCCACCACGCGCGCGGCGCGGCCGTTCTCCTCGTCCGGCGCCAGCAGCTTGGCGATGCGGTCGGTGTGGTTGCGCACGTCGCTGCCGTCGTGGGTGGTGTCGAACTGCAGTTCCATGGTCAGCTTGGCCGTGGTCTGGCTCACGTGTTGTTTGCGCTTGCCGCCGTCCTCCTGCTCGCTGAAGCTGTTGCGGATCTCGTACTGCAGCGAGTTCGGATTGAAATGCACCTCCACCTGCCGGGTATCGCCGGTCTGGGGGGTGAATGTGGCGCGGACCACTCGTTCCTTGTCGGCCATGTCAGTTTCAGGCGGCGTAAAGCCCCTCGTGCACGATGTGCAGTTCTTCCACGCCGACCTCGCTGGCGCGGGCGTTGAGTTCCCCGGCGCGGAACTTGACCGGCAGCGCGTTCGCCAGCGACCAGGTGAAGGCCGGATTGCCCTCGACGTCGAGGACCTCGATGGTCGCCGTGAGGCGATGGGCGTAGGCGCCGTTGCCCACCAGGCTGAACCAGGTCCACAGATCCTGGGCCGGAGTCACGCCTCGCTTCAGGATCACCGTGGCAAAGCTCACCGGCCCCACGCGCTGGTGCGAACCGTAGTTGCGTCCGCCCTCCTTGATCGCCTTGGGCTCCATGCTGGCCTCGATGCCGCTGACCTCGGAAAAAGCGCCGGCCACCAGGTCCACTGGCCCGCCTCCGCCGCCTCCCAGCGGCGACTCGGAGAACGAGACGGCGAAGCGGAACAGGTGCAGGGGCGCGTCCATCGCTCAGGCCTGGGTCGCGGCGGCGGCGGAGCGCGCCAACTGCACCGCGCCCTCCTCGGACAGGGCGAGCCAGACGTCGATGCGCTCGACCGGCGCCGCAGGGCTGAAGCTCACCCGGCACACGGCGCGTCCGGCGTCGAGGTCCGCCTGGGTCATGGTGGAGCGGTCGCAGCGCACCTCGAACGCGTGGTCGGGACTGGCGCCGGCCAGGGCGCCCTGCTCCCACAGCGCCGTCAGCAACGCGCCGATGCGGCCGCGGATGCGTGCCCACAGGCGCTCGCCGGAGGGTTCGAAGGCGAATTCCTCGCCCACGCGGCGCGCCGCGCGCACGATCACCGACACCAGACGATTGACACAGGCCGGGCGATAGCTCGGATCGAGGCTGGTGGTTACATCCGACAGCAGGCGGAAGCCGGCGGGCGTCGGCCCGAACAGCGACAGGCGCGCACTCCAGCGCAGCGCCGCCTGTCCGGGTGACTCCTCCATTGCCGGCGGATCTAGCCGTGCCGCATCGCGCGGCAACGCCGGCTCGACCGACCAGACTTCGGGCACGCGGGTCATGGCGGCGCTGGTGTAGGCGGCGCGGGTCATGGCATTTCCGGCAAGGATGCCGGCCAGCAGTCCTTCCGGCGGATGCAGTCCGCCGGGAAGCTGCTCGGCGCCCGGCAGGCGCAGCCAGGGATAGGCGAGCTGGACGAAGGCGCTGGCGCAGGACAGCTCCGTCGCCGGATGCGGCCGCCGCGACGGGTCGGCCGGACCGAGCCCGAAGCGGCCGGCGCCGAAATCGTGGCTCACCAGAAACTCGACCACGTCGCGCGCGGCGCGGCTGCGGGTTGCCGGCAGCGGCAGCGAGGCGATGAACTGCACGTCGCGCCTGTGGTTCGCGAGGAAGCGCCCAACTTCGCGCACCGCGGCGCACCAGCGCTCGTAGCCCACCTCGTCGCAGCGCGGCGGCGTGAGGGCGGCGGCGTTGCGCGGCGGTGCCGGGCGCTCGCCGTTGGCGCAGGCGACGAAGTCCTCGGCCACCGGTTCCGGCTCGGCGACCGGTTCGGGCGTCGGCGGCAGGTCGGCAGCCAACTCGGGCAGATCGGGCAACAGCACCATGGCGCATTCCGGTAGTCCCGTCAGCAGCGCTAACCCCTGCAGGTGGTCGCGGTCGCCGAAGCCTGGGCCGGGGGCACCCGGCTGCCGCGGAAAGAGCTGCGCCAGCCGCGCCCGGCGGTCGCCGTCCGCCAAGCGCTCGTCCGCCGGCCAGGGATCGCCGACGCGTACCACGTAGCACTTGCGCCCGCCTTGGTCGAAGAAGGTGCGCACCGCCGCGCCGAGGGCGGAGTCGACGCTGCCGCCCACCGTCCCGGCGGAGCGGGCGCGCCAGTCGAACACGGATTCGAAGCCTTGCCACGTATCTACGGCAACGGGAACCTGCAGCAGAGCGTCGACCGCTACCTGGTTCGCCCGGCGCGTCCAGCCGCCCTGCTCCAGGAACCGCCGCACCGCCGCCGGCACCGGGCCGGGACGGCGCGGGACGTAGCCGATGAAGCAGGCGATGTCCATGCGGTGGGGATCGGGTTCCACCGCCGGCGGCTGGATGTGGAAGTGCAGCCCGTACATGGGAGCAGTGGGTCGCGGTGGGCCGGTTGACCTAGCGCTCGATGTCGATGCCTTCGATCGACAGCACCAACTCTTCCATCGCCACGTCGCCGCCGCCCTTGGCGGCGAGCGTCGGGCCGGTGTACTTGGACGGCGCCACGCTGCGCAGCACCCAGCGCTGCACCGGCGCCCGCGTCTCGTCGAGCAGGGTGACGACCACCGACTTCTTCGCCGCCACGCCGGTGTCGCGCGTCTGCTTGATCCAGTCCCACACCGCCTTGGAATCGACGATGCCGCGCTTGAGCGTGACGTCGCTCACCTTGTGGATGCCGGGCACCTTGCGCACATGGTTCTCGCGGTCGTTGCCGGCCCGGTATTCGGCCATGGTGATTTCGGTGCCGAGACCGGAGACGTCGGAGAAGCCGCCAAACAGTTCGGCGCCGTCGAACTCGACCGTGTAATTGAATGCGCCGTAAGGCACGTCGCGTTGAGCCATTGCTTGTCTCCTTGGCGGCTATTCGCGGGCATCGGCGGTCTTCTGGCCGATGCGGAAGATCACGAACTCGGCCGGCTTGAGCACCGCCACGCCGATCAGGCAGATCAGGCGGCCGTTGTCGAGATCGTTCTGGGTCATGGTCGAGCGGTCGCACTTGACGAAGAACGCCTGCTCGGACGTGGTGCCGAGCAGCGCGCCGTTGCGCCACTCGTTGTAGAGGAAGTCGGCGATGGTCTGTCGCACGTTCGCCCACAGCCGCTCGCCGTTGGGCTCGAACACCGCCCACTGGGTGCCGCGGTCGATCGAGGCCTCCAGGTAGTTGAAGTAGCGCCGCACGTTTACGTACTTCCACTCGGGATCGGAACTGGCGGTGCGGGCGCCCCAGACGCGATAGCCGCGGCCGGCGAAGAAGCGCAGGCAATTCACGCCCAGCGGGTTGAGCAGTTCCTGCTCGCCGAAGCTCACGTCGCGCTCGAAGCGCAGGGCGGCGCGCACCACCTCGTTGGCCGGCGCCTTGACGACCCCGCGCTCGATGTCATTGCGGGCATAGATGCCGCAGACGAATCCGGACGGAGGCAGCGCGATCTCCTTCGGAATGTCCTCCCGTCCCGGCCGCGCCAGCGGATTCGCCACCACCACCCAGGGGTAGTAGAGCGCGGCGCGGGTGGAATCGATCTGCGCCCGTTCGCTGCGCGCCTCGCCCACCGTGATGCCCTCCTCGGTGTCGAGCACGGCGATACGGTACGCCCGGCGCGATTCGGCATGGGCGATGAGGGCGCGCTGCACCGCGCCATGGGCGGCGGTGGCGGCGGAGCCAGGCGCGGCGACGATGGCCACGTCCTCCAGCTTGAGCAGGCTGCGCAGGCCCTTCTCGTAGGCCGCCGAGGTCGGCTCGGCGCCGTCGTTGCCGGCGGTGACACCGCTGCCGCCGGCGGCCATGTCGATGCGCCGCGCCAGGAAGCCGTCGGCCCGCACCGCGCCGCCGGCAAAGAGCGCCGCGTGCAGTTCGAAGGCATTGACGCCGGCGCCGATGTCCATTGCGTACAGGTTCTCCAATTGCTCCGCGCGGCGCGAGGGCATGGCGTCCAGGACGCGCGCGACGTAGCGCGGATGCCGGTTGTCGTAGCCCATGTCGTCGTACACGGTGACCGCACCGTCGCCGTCGCTGGTGACAATGGCCAGGGTCAGCAACTGCAGCTCGCCGCCGTCGGCCGCCGTGGCAAGGTCGGTGGCGGTGCCGGCGACGCCGCTGCCATCCACTGCGAACCAGGACTGACCCACCTTGACGAACAGAGTGACGGTGGCTGGCGTACCGGCCTGGGTGCGGCGCAGCAGCGAGCCCTCCGGCGCCGCCTGCAGGGTGCGACGGCTGACCTGGGCCGTGGTCTCCACCGCATCCACGGCACCGCCGCCGACGCGTCCCGGAAAGCGCGCGCGCAGCGTGACGCGCTCGGCCTCGGCCGCGTCGGCGCGCACCACCACCGCGGCGGCGCCCGTGTCGGTGCTGCCGTTGGGGGCGAAGATGCGCGCCACGTAGAGACGGGACCCGCCCTCGTTGAAATAGGAGCGCACAGCGTGGGCAAGGTAGTTGGGCACGCGCGTGCCGCCCAGCTGCAGATCCTCGAGCGAGCCGTACATGCGCTCGAAATCGGCGAAGCTGGTCAGGATCTCGGGCGGCTGCAGGTCGTCGTCCGGCGTGTCGGCAGTGACGAACGACCCCTTGCGCGCCGGACCGACGAACGCGGTGGTGCTGGTGCCCACGCCCTCGATGGACTTGGCACGGAAACTGGTTTCCTCGACATAGACGCCAGGGGCTAGATACTCGGGCACGATTGCACCTCCTCGTAGCAGGGCGCGCCAGGCGCGCCGGATGTTGTCCTCAGAAGTCGAAACTCAGCTTTTCCGTGCGCCCCGCGCGGAGGTTCACGTTCTGGCTCTTGCGCGTTGCCGCGCCGTTGGCCAGAACCGCTTCGGGGTTGGGCAGGCCGCCGGCCGCCGGGTCGCGGACGGCCTCGACCGTGACGCCGATCTCGGTCGCCGTTACCTGTCCGCCGTTTCCGCCCCAGGTCGTGATAGGCACGCCGGGCACCGCTACCAGGGCCTCGCCGCGGGCGTCGCTCACGCCCACCGCGAGTTGTCGCTGGTCCGCGCTCGCCACCACGCGCAGTACCACGCCGCCGATGCCCTGGCCCGGGTCGGCACTGCGCACCACCGATACCCGCAGCACCGCCCAGTTGTAGCCGACAGCGGACGCGGGCGCCGGATACATGGCCACGGTCACGGGCTGGAACAGGGAATCCGCCGGCAGCGGCTCCTGCGCCGTTGCCCGGCGCGGCACGCGCAGCGTGAAGCTGCGGTCGAGGTAGCGCCCCGCCCCATTGCGCACCTCGACCTCCAGGTCCAGCGGAGCCGGCGTGTCCTGGGGCGCGGGATGCACGAAGGCGTCCGCCAGGGTGGCGAGAGTGTCCAGTTCGGCCAGCACGTACAGTCCGGAGCGGTTGCGCAGCCAGCGCGATCGCGGGGCGCTCACGCCCAGCGGCTGCGTCACCGCCAGGCCGCTGGCGGCGTCGGCGAAGCGCACCGCCGCCAGCACGCGCGTATCGATGCGCTCGACGATCATGGCACCTGGTCCTGATAGGCGAGGCGCGTCGCCACCACGGGACGGCCGTGCAGCGGCTCCAGTTCGATGCGCACGACACGGGTGACATAGGACACGCTCAGGTGATAGGGCGGCGTGACGGCGTCCCAGATGCGCATCAGGTCCTCGTTGGAAAGCTCCGCCGGTATGAGCTGCACCACTTCGCCGGGCGACCAACCCCCCTCCGGCGTAAGGGAAGAGGCATCGAGCACCGGATTGGCATGCAGCTCCTTCATCGACCAGGCCAGGATGGTATGTTCCGCCGTCGCGCTGTCCGCCACCACGCACAGCATCCAGTGCAGGTCCAGCGCCAGCGGGATGGCCTCGTCGCTCGGATCGGCGCTGCGGCGCGCGCCGCGCAGGTGTTCGTTCACCGTGACCCGGTACAGGAACAGGGCCAGCGTCGTCGGCCGCAGCACGTTGCGCTCGGAAAGCTGCTGCGTCGACAGCACCTGGAAGGAACAGGGAAAGCGCGTGCGCAGCGCCGCCGGATAGGCGTTGCGCAGCCGCGTCATGAGCGATTCGCCGACCGAGGCGATGGCAAAGTGGCTGGCCATCGTTCATTGGCTGTCGTTGGCCGCGCCCGGACCGATCGGCCCGAAGCTGCGCTCGTAGTCGTCCAGCACGCCGCGCAGCATCTCGCTGAAGTCGCGCGCATAGGCCGGTGCCGTCACCAGCCGGGTATGCAGCCGCACCGTCGGGTCGCCGGCGTAGCTCTGGCCGAAATCCATCACGATCTCGTGCAGGTTGTAGCCGATCGCGAAGTGATTGGCATAGCGCGCCGCCTCGTCCGGCGGCTCGGGGTTCGACATGCTGCTGGGCTCCACGACCGTTGGGGAAGGAGCGGAACTGTCTCGACCCAGGGCATAACGCAAGCTGCGGGCCAGACTCCGCCCGCCTTCACCCGGAACGGGAAAAACGCTGTGTCGGCCTGGGCTTGCGTGCGTACCCGGGCGTCGGACGCGCATCCCGCGCCGGGTCCCGATGTAACGCCGGCCTGTTACACCGCAGACCGGCCCCGCCGTGCCCATTTCCTTTCGCGGCGCGGACTTGGCGCCTCGAAATGGATTGTCACCGCAGGCGGTGACGCGGCGCACGTGTGTTACAGCGGCGGCTGCAGACGGTGCGCCGTCGCGGCGGGCGACGCGGAGGTTCGTGCGCCGGAAATTGGGGGGAAGCGGGGAGAAAGCGGGAAGTATCCCCCGGCATTAGAGCCGGGGGCCTGCCTTGGTAGCTAGCCGCGCCGCGCGGCTGCGGGCGGCACCGGGTTGATCGCGTAGCGCTTCATCTTGCGGTAGAGAGTCATGCGCGACCAGCGCAGATGGCGCGCCGCCTCGCTGCGGTTCCACTCGCATTGCACCAGTGCGGAGACGATGCGCGTGCGCTCCGCGTCCGACGGCGCGCCGGCACCTGCGCGTGATGGCGTCGGGAAGATCGCTCTCGGCGACGAAACCCTCCGTGGCATGGATGTATGCCACCTCGACGAAATTGCGCAACTCGCGGCAGTTGCCTGGCCAGTCGTAGGCCGTCAGCGCCGCCATCGCTTGGGGCGCGAGGCGCAGCGGCCGCCGCGCCTCCGGCGGCTGCAACTCACGGGCGAAATGCGCCAGCAGCAGCGGAATGTCCTCGCGCCGTTCGCGCAGCGGCGGAAGGTCCACGCGCGCGACATTGAGCCGGTAGAACAGGTCGGCGCGAAAGCGACTCTCCTGCACCTCGTGTTCGAGGCCATGGTGGGTGGCGGCGATCACCCGCAGATCCACCTGCGTGCTGCGCGTCGCTCCCACCGGAAACACCTCGCGGGTTTCGATGACGCGCAGAATCTTGGCCTGGGACGCCGGGCTCATGTCTCCGATCTCGTCCAGGAACAGGGTGCCGCCGCCGGCGAGCATGATCTTGCCGCAGTAGTTCGCCGAGGCACCGGTGAATGCGCCCTTGACGTGGCCGAACAGTTCGCTCTCCAGCAGCGCGTCGGGCAGCGCAGCGCAGTTGATGCACACCATGCGCGCCGCGGCGCGCCGGCTGAGGCGATGAATGCCCCAGGCCACGCATTCCTTGCCGGTGCCGGTTTCTCCGGTAATGAGGACATTGCAGTCGGAGCGCGCGATCCGCTCCAGGCTTGCCCGCAGACTGCGCATGGCCGCACTCTCGCCGATGAAGGCATCGAGCGGGGAACATTCGGTGGCACAGGCGCTCTGCCGCGGCAGGCTGTTGTTCATTGTCTCTCCTTATTCTTACCCCGGTGAGTCCGGGCCTGCGGCCGGCGCGGTCAGACCCGTGACCGCCTGCGACCGCTCTCCAGCGTGGAGCGCCCGCAGCCTGCGAGCACCGGCATCACCCTGCACCCTGTCGCGGCTGAAGGCCGGTGACATCCTCAATTGAAGGACATCGTCCCCCGAATGTAAATCCTCCAGAAGTCATACGCCAGCCCGCGCCGGCCGCCGCGCGCGCCTGGCCGCCGTCCTGGCGAACCTGTACGCACCGCTACAGCGTCTCGCAACGGACGGGCCGAAGTCAAGGCATGCGCGCTTTCGCCGCAGCGCGACGAGAACTCCCGGCGCCCGCTGCACTCTGAGCCTATAATAATGCGACGAGCGTAGTCGCCCGGAATGCAACCCTGTCGACAAGGAGAAGTGATGGATGCCCCGCAGACCCCCCGCAAGCCCA
>CAVPDA010000002.1:0-47267 GCA_963702495.1 uncultured beta proteobacterium
AACTCGACACCCTCCAGATCGAGAACCAGGCGCTCCGGATCCTTGACGATCATGTGGGTGAAGTTGAGGGTACGTTCATATTCCAAGGTCACGCGCGTGTAGTCGCGCGCCGGCCACACGCGCACCGCCAGGATGCTCGTGACTGCCGCCCGTCCCGCCGGGCTGACGAGAATCGCCAGCGTGGCGCCGGCCATGCGCAGGAAATCGCGGCGCTTCACGCGGGAGCGGCTTTCAGGTCGTTCAATCGGGGTTCGAGGTTGTCCAGGCATTGTTCCCCCACCGTACTCAGCGCGGCAATCTCCGCACGTCGGCCGCGATCCGCAATGGTGAGAGTGATGCGGACGTCGGCCCGAGGGACATAAGGTGCGGCACGTTCGGGCCACTCCACCAGACAGACCGCATGCCCTTGAAAGTATTCATCCAGTCCCGTATCGAGATACTCTTCAGGCTGGCTGAAGCGATAGAAATCAAAGTGATATAAGTGTAAATTAGAAATAGCATAAAGTTCAACCAAAGTATAGGTCGGACTTCTCACGATTCCCGTATAACCGAGCGTCCGCAGCAGGCCGCGCACCAGGGTGGTCTTGCCGGCACCGAGGTCCCCGCACAGATAAATCACCAAGCCGTCGGCGAGCGCTCCCGCCAGGGCGTTGCCCAGGGCGAGCGTCGCCGCCTCGTCCGGCAACTGCACGGCGCTGGCGCGGGCACTATCATGGGCAGTATGGGACACAGCGGACCCTCAGTCGATTGGCGTCATCTCGCTGCCCGCATCAAGAGTTGGGGCATGGAGCTCGGTTTCGATGCTGTCGGCATTGCCGGTATCGAACTGGAGGCGGCGGAAAAGCGCCTGTTCCAATGGCTCGCCGCCGGCTGGCATGGCGAGATGAATTATATGGCACGCCACGGGGCGCGCCGCGCGCGGCCCCGGGAACTGGTGCCGGGGACCGCCAGCGTCATCTCGGTGCGCATCAACTATTGGCCTGAGGCGGCAGACGCGCAGGACAACCTCGACCACGCCGGTCGCGCCTACATTTCGCGCTACGCCCTGGGCCGCGACTATCACAAGCTGCTGCGCGCGCGCCTGCAGAAGCTCGCCGACCGGATCGCCCGCGAGGTCGGGAGTACGGCTATCGCGTGTTCAGCGATTCGGCGCCGGTGATGGAAGTCGAACTCGCGGCGAAGAGCGGCCTGGGCTGGCGCGGCAAGCACACGCTGCTGCTCACCCGCGACGCCGGCTCCTGGTTCTTTCTCGGCGAGATCTACTGCGACCTGCCGCTGCCACCGGACGCGCCCAGCGAAGATCACTGCGGCACCTGCACGCGCTGCCTCGCGGCCTGCCCCACCGGCGCCATCGTCGCCCCCTATCGACTCGACGCGCGGCGCTGCATTTCCTACCTGACCATCGAACTGGAGGGCAGTATCCCGGAACCGTTGCGGCCTCTCCTCGGCAACCGCATCTATGGCTGCGACGACTGCCAATTGTGCTGCCCCTGGAACAGGTATGCGCGAATGACCGGCGAAGCGGATTTCGCGGTCCGCAACCGCCTCGACTCCGCGACACTGATCGAACTCTTCGGCTGGTCGGAAGAAGAGTTTGCCGCGCGGCTCGCCGGCAGCGCGATCCGGCGCATCGGCCACGAGCGCTGGCTGCGCAATCTGGCGGTTGCTCTAGGCAACGCCCCAAACGCAGCAGGAGTGGTCGCCGCGCTTCAGGCACGCGCGGACCATCCTTCAGCCCTGGTGCGGGAGCACGTGCATTGGGCACTTTTCCGGCATGGTGCAGGGCGCTGAAGCGGCAGCGACCCTGCACCATGCCACGCCGAGCCTGTGCAGGCTGCGCCCGGTCAATCCGGCCGGGCTTGCGCACGGTCGGGCGGAACTCCGTGCCACAGCAGCCACGCCAGCACCGCCAGCAATACATAGGTGGCGGTGAATACCCAGGCCGGAAAATCCCAGTACAGAATCCGCCCGAGCCAGCGTTCGACAAACCCGGCATCCACCTGGACTGCGCCGCGCAGGGCGTCCTCCATCAGCGTAAGGGGACAGGCGATTCCGAGGACGGCCTCGAATGCCACGAAGGCGATCGCCCCCAAGTGCAGCAGTCGCAGCGACCGCATCCTCACGCAGCGCCAGCCCAGCGCTGCGCCCATAGGAATCGCGACCATGCCCAGGGTGATGAAGGCGGCGATGCCGAAGTGCACGACCAGTACCGCATCGGCAATCCACACGTTCATGCGCAGTGCGCCGCCATGAATCGGCGGTGACAGCTCAGGCGTCGCCGAGCGCGATGGGGCGCGCCACGTCCGCGCACCACTCGCTCCAGGACCCGGCATACAGCTTGGACCCGGACAGTCCGGCGATTTCCATCGCCAGTAGGTTGTGGCAGGCCGTCACCCCCGAGCCGCACGTATGGACCGTCTGCTCGGGGCGATGCGCTCCGAGCAGCGCTGCATATTCCTCACGCAGCAGGTCGGGTGCCTTGAAGCGCCCCTCCTCATCGACATTCTCCCCGAAGAAGCGATTGACCGAGCCCGGTATGTGCCCGGCGACCGGATCGAGGGTTTCGTTCTCGCCGCGGAAGCGATCGGCGGCGCGGGCATCGAGCAGCAGGACCGAGGGATCGTGAAGGTGGGCCTGCACGAAAGCGGTATCGACTGCAGCTTGCGCTCTCAGCCGGTAACCGAAGCGGGTCCCGGCGCGTCGCTCGATGCCGCCGGCGCGCGGCAGCCCCGCGTCGACCCACTCCGGGAATCCGCCGTCCAGCACCGCCACGTCCTGGTGGCCGAGCCAGCGCAGCATCCACCACAGGCGCGCCGCGAATATCCCGTCCGCATCGTCGTAGCCGACGACCTGGGTTTCGTTATGTACCCCCCGTTCCGCCAGCAGCGTGGCGAACCACTGCGGATCCGGCAACGGATGGCGTCCGTTCCTCCCGGTCTTGGGACCGGACAGGTCGTTGTCGCAATGCAGGAACTGCGCGCCTGCGACATGGGTCGCCAGATAGGCGCGCAGGCCGACCTCGGGCCGGGCCAGATCGTGGCGGCAGTCGAAAACCACGAGATCGGGATCGCCGAGGCCCTCGGCCAGCTCATCCGGGGAAATCAGCGTCGCGTAGCGCTTCATTCCGGATCGTTGGCGAGCCAGTCGCGCGCCTCCTGCTCGTCGCGAAACACGCGCAGGTCGGCATCGACGAAGATCTGGGACAGCCAAGCGCTCCAGGCCACCCATTGGCTGTCGGTCAGGACGGCGATCTTGCCGAAGTCGCGTGGATGCTCGCGCGAAAACTTGATCTCCTCCCACGCCAGATCGAGAGTGAAATCCGCCATCTGCCGCAGATCGAAGAGCAGATTGACCGCTCCTTCGAATTTCGCCTTGTAGGCGACAGCCTCCTCGAACTCCTTGAAGTCGGCTAGGGTGAACTCGCCGAAGACGGCAACGTTGATCAGGCTGTTCTGCTGATCGATGACGATCATTTCGTTTCTCCTTGTTTCCGCGCCCCTACTATAGCGGCCGCGGATCGTGCCTTCAATCTTGCTCGGCCGGAGCGGCGCGGGAGCGCAGCGAGGCCGTCACGCCGCTGGCGATGATCAGCACGATGCCGAGCCAGGAGATCCAGGGCAGCACTTCGTGCCAGATGAGCATACCGAACAGGCTGGAGAAGATCACCGTGGAATAGGCGAGCGAGGCCGACACCAGGGTCTTGCCGTAGCGGTACGCGCGGGTCATCGCCAGTTGCGCGATGGCGCCGAAGACGCCGACGCCGAGCAACAGCAGCGCGCCGCGGCCGTCGAAGCCGTGAAAGGGATCGGATGCGAGCACCCAGGGCACGCCGCCCAGCGTGGCGATCAGGGAGAAGTAGAACACGGTGCGCCACTCCGGCTCGCCCAGTTCGCCCAGATTGCGCACGTTGAGGTAGGCGACGCCGGCGAGCAGGCCCGACGCGAGGCCGACCAGCGCCGCCAGCCACTGGTCCTCCCCCAGCGTCGGCTGCAGCAGGAGCACGACGCCGGCAAATCCGACCGCCAGCGCCAGCATCAGGCTGCGACGCAGTTTCTCCCCGGACCAGAAAGCCAGCAGCAGGGCGAGGAACAGCGGCGACGTGTAGTTGAGGGTGACGGCGGTCGCCAGCGGCAGCGCACCGATGGCAAAGAAAAAGAGGACGAGGGCGATGAATCCGGTGCCGCCGCGAACGAGCTGCGCCTTCCAGTGCGGTGTTGCCAGCGACCATCCGCGCAACCGGATGAAGCCGAACAGGATCACGGTGGCGATCAGCCCACGGTAGAAAACAAGCTCGGCCGCGGAAAAGACCTCCGCCCCGAGTTTGACGCAGACGCCCATGCAGGCGAAGCACAGGCTCGCCACGAGCATCCACAGGGACTGCCGCGTCGTCGTCGGCAGGCGGGACGAGGCGGAGCCGGCGGACGGCGTCCCCGTCATGCCGAGGCAGCGCTGCGGTCGCGTCGGTCGCCCTCGAAATCGGACGCGGCACCGCTTCGGCGCCGCGCCGCGCCGGCTACCGCATCAATAGTAGGGCTCGATCTCGTGCCGCAGCCACTCGTGGAAATGCTGCATCCCATCTTCCATCGGCGACTGATACGGACCGATCTCGCTGCGCCCCTGCCTGAGCAGCGCCCGGCGGCCGCGATCCATGCGGCGACAGATGACATCGTCCTCGTCTGCAGTTTCGCGGTAGGCCGCCTGCTCGGCCTCGACGAACTCGCGCTCGAACAGCGCGATGTCCTCGGGATAGTAGAACTCCACCACGTTGGTCGTGTGCTCCGGCGAGCGCGGAATCACCGTACTGACGACCAGGACGTGGGGATACCACTCGACCATGATGTTGGGATAGTAAGTCAGCCAGATCGCGCCGTGGGGCGGCATCTCGCCGCGGTAGTACTCGAGCACCGCCTTGTGCCAGCGCTCGTACACCTTGGAGCCCGGCTTCTGCAGCCTCTGGTTGACACCGACCGTCTGCACCGAGTAGTTCTCGCCGAACTCCCACTTGAGATCGTCGCAGGTGACGAAGTGGCCGAGACCGGGGTGGAAGGGTGCGACGTGGTAGTCCTCGAGATAGACCTCGATGAAAGTCTTCCAGTTGATGGGGTACTCGTCGATCATGACCCGATCCAGCAGATAGCCGGAAAAGTCCAGATCTCGCTCCACTCCGATCCTGGCAAGATCCTCGGCCACGTTGCGCGGACCGGCGAACAGCAGCCCGTTCCAGTTCTGCAGCGGCGTCTTGTTCAGGTGCAGGCAGGGATTCTGGGGGAAGCGGGGGGCGCCCAGCAGCTTCCCTTCCATGTCGTAGGTCCAGCGGTGCAGCGGGCAGACCATCGTCTTGGCGTTGCCGCGGCCCTCCAGCATGATCGCCTGGCGATGGCGGCAAACGTTGGACAGCAACTCGACGCCGGACGCGTTGCGCACCAGCATCCTGGCATGATCCATCCAGGCCAGCGTGTGATAGTCGCCGGGGTTGGGAACCATGATCTCATGACCGACGTACCCCGGGCCATTGTCGAACAGCAGCCGCTTCTCGAACTCGAAAAGTCTGCCATCGAAGTACCAGGACACGGGAAGCTGCGATACGGCGGGTGCCAGTCGCGCAGCGCTAACGATATCGGTCATATATCCAACCTCCAGACCAGCCGGAAACCGGAAAACCCGAAATTATATCCGAACCCCGGTTTGACCATAAGGGGTACCATAGGCTATTTTTCGTGCTTTGCAGCACTCGCTTGCCTCATGGCCCGCACGGCTCAACATCCGCCGCCATCCCTTCCTCCCAAGAGTTTCGAGTCCGCCCTGGCCGAACTGGAATCGCTGGTGCAGACCATGGAGGCGGGCAAGCTCGATCTCGAGGAATCGCTTGCCGCCTACCAACGCGGGACGGAACTTCTGAAGTATTGCCAGAGCACCCTCGCCGCCGCGGAGCAGCGAATCCGCGTCTTGGAGAGCGACACTTTGGTAGAGTTCCCCCCGGCGCCGCAAGGGAACTGACGTGGACCGACCGCACGATTTCCCGGCCTGGATGGGGGCGATTCAGGCGAGGACGGAAGACGCACTCGGGCGCTGGCTGCCGCCGCCGGACGTAGCGCCTCAGCGCCTGCACCAAGCCATGCGCTACGCCGTTCTTGGGGGCGGCAAACGGGTGCGACCGTTGCTGTGCCACGCCACCGGGGAACTCGCCGGCGCGCGGCCGGAGCACCTGGACGTCGCCGCGTGCGCCGTCGAACTGATCCACGCCTATTCCCTGGTGCATGACGACCTGCCGGCCATGGACAACGACGTCCTGCGTCGCGGCAAGCCCACCTGTCACGTGCAATACGACGAAGCCACCGCGCTGCTGGTGGGCGATGCCCTGCAGGCGCTCGCCTTCCAGCTCGCTTGCGAACATGCGCTCGGCGATGACGCTGCCGCCCAACTGGACATGGTCCGGCTGCTCGCCCACGCCTGCGGTTCGCGCGGCATGGTGGGGGGACAGGCGATCGACCTCGCCGCCATCGGCAAGATCCTGGCGCCGGAAGAACTGGAGTTCATGCACATCCACAAGACCGGCGCGCTGATTCGAACCGCAGTTCTGCTCGGTGCGCGCTGCGGGGAGCGCCTGGACGCGACGCAGATCGCACAGCTCGATCACTTCGCCAAGGTCGCGGGCCTGCTGTTCCAGGTGGTGGACGATCTGCTGGACAGCGAAGCGACCACCGCCACCCTCGGCAAGACCGCCGGCAAGGATGCAGTGCAAAACAAGCCGACCTATGTCACCGTGCTCGGTGCGGGTCGAACGCGCGAACTGGCGGCGGACCTGCAGCGTCAGGCGAGCGCCGCTCTGGCGCCGTTCGGCGCCGCCGCGCAGCGCCTGCTCGATCTCACCGATTTCATCGTCGCCCGCAAGTTCTGAACCCGAGGGGCGCCCCACCGTATCCGTGCCGCAATGCCTTCCCAATCCTTGCTTGAAACCATCCACAGCCCCCTCGATCTGAGGCGCCTGGAACGAAAACAGCTCGGCCAACTGGCCCGCGAGTTGCGCCAGTTTCTGCTCGATTCCGTATCGAAGACCGGGGGCCACCTGTCGTCCAATCTCGGCACGGTCGAATTGACGATTGCCCTGCACTACGTCTTCAACACCCCCTACGACCGCATCGTGTGGGACGTCGGCCATCAGACCTACGCCCACAAGGTGCTCACCGGCCGGCGCGACACGATGTCAACGCTGCGCATGCTGGGCGGCATTTCCGGGTTTCCGCGCCGCAGCGAAAGCGAGTACGACACGTTCGGCACGGCGCATTCCTCCACCTCGATCTCGGCGGCACTGGGGATGGCCGTCGCGGCGCGCGACCGGGGCGAGAATCGCAAGGTGGTGGCGGTGATCGGCGACGGCGCCATGTCGGCCGGCGAGGCCTTCGAGGGCCTCAACAACGCCGGCTTCGTCAACACCGACCTCCTCGTCATCCTCAACGACAACAAGATGTCGATCTCGCCGCCGGTCGGCGCCCTCAACAAATACCTGGCGCGACTGCTCTCGGGATGGACATTCAACGCCGCGCGCCGCGCCGGCGAGAAGGTGCTGTCGGTGGTGCCGCCGATGCTCGAATTCGCCAAGCGCGCCGAAGAGCATGTCAAGGGCATGATCACGCCGGGCACCCTGTTCGAGGAATTCGGTTTCAACTACTTCGGCCCGATCGACGGCCATGACCTCGATGCCCTGATTCCGACATTGAAGAACGTCTGCGAATGGAAGGGTCCGCAGTTCCTGCACGTGATCACGCGCAAGGGGCAGGGCTACAAGCTGGCGGAAGTCAACCCGGTCCTCTATCACGGCGTCGCCAAGTTCGCGCCGGAGGCGGGCATCCAGGTCGGCAAGACCACCGGCAACGAAGGCGCAAAGCTCACTTTCACCCAGGTCTTCGGCGACTGGCTGTGCGACATGGCGGTGCAGGACCCGCGCCTGATCGGCATCACGCCGGCGATGCGCGAGGGTTCCGGCATGGTGCGTTTCGCCGACGAGCATCCGCGCCGCTACTACGACGTCGGCATCGCCGAGCAGCATGCCGTCACCTTCGCCGCCGGGCTCGCCTGCGAGGGCCTCAAGCCGGTGGTGGCGATCTACTCGACGTTCCTGCAGCGGGCCTACGACCAGCTGATCCACGATGTCTGCATCCAGAATCTGCCGGTGGTCTTCGCCATCGACCGCGGCGGCCTCGTCGGCGCCGACGGTGCCACGCACCATGGCGCCTTCGATCTGTCCTACCTCGCCTGCGTGCCCAACATGACGGTCATGGTGCCGGCCGACGAAAACGAATGCCGCCAGATGTTGTACACGGCGTTCCAGCTCGACGGCCCCGCGGCGGTGCGCTACCCGCGCGGCAGCGGGCCGGGCATCGCGCCCGAGGCCGCCATGAAAGCGCTGCCGATCGGCAAGGCGCAGCTGCGCCGGGAGGGCAAGCGGGTCGCGCTGCTGGCCTTCGGCACGCTGCTCGCGCCGGCGCTGCAGGCCGGTGATGAGCTCGACGCCACGGTGGTCAACATGCGTTTCGTCAAGCCGCTGGACGTGGCGCTCGTGCGGGACCTGGCGGCCACGCACGAGCTGCTGGTGACGATCGAGGAGAACGCCGTGATCGGCGGCGCCGGTGCGGAAGTCGCCCGCTCGCTGCAGGAGCAGGGTTTCGCCGGGCGCGTGCTGCAGCTCGGCCTGCCCGATCGCTTCATCGACCATGGCGAGCAAGGCCGGCTGCTGGCCCAGATCGGTCTCGACAAGGACGGCATCGTCGCCCGCGTTCAGGCAACTATTCGCGATTAGTTCGGTCTCATCGGGGTTGGCGCGCCGACGCGCCAGACGTATCCACTGCCTACCAGACGATTTCGGAGCAATTCATGAATATTCGCGATGCGGCTTGCATCCCAGACGTACAAGGCTCGGCCGATTCCCGCCATCTGGCGATCAACAAGGTCGGGATCAAGTCCATCCGGCATCCTATCCGGGTCCTCGACAAGGGCGCCGGGGTGCAGCACACCATCGCCGTCTTCAACATGTATGTCGGGCTGCCCCACAACTTCAAGGGCACCCACATGTCGCGCTTCGTCGAAATACTCAACGAGCACGAGCGCGAGATCTCGGTGGAGTCGTTCGAATCGATCCTGCGCGAAATGGTGCGGCGGCTGGAGGCCGAGGTCGGCCACATGGAGATGACATTTCCCTACTTCATCAACAAGAAGGCTCCGGTATCCGCGGTCGAGAGCTTGATGGACTACGACGTCACCTTGACCGGAGAAGTCGGACCCGGCGGATCCTATCTGCAGACAACCAAGGTCGTGGTGCCGGTGACCAGCCTGTGCCCGTGCTCGAAGAAGATCTCGGAGCGCGGCGCCCACAATCAGCGCTCGCATGTCACCATCGCGGCGCGCACCAACGAGTTCGTCTGGATCGAGGAACTGGTGCAACTGGTGGAAAGCCAGGCCTCGTGCGAACTGTTCGGCCTGCTCAAGCGGCCCGACGAGAAGCACGTCACCGAGCGCGCCTACGACAACCCGAAATTCGTCGAGGACATGGTGCGCGACATCGCCGGCCTGCTCAATGCCGACCGGCGCATCGATGCCTACACGGTGGAATCGGAGAACTTCGAGTCCATCCACAACCACTCGGCGTATGCGCTGATCGAACGCGACAAGACACTGCAGCCTTGACGCGCAATGCGGCGGCCCCCGACCTGCGGATGCGGGGGCCGCAGAAATGACAAAGCGGGGCGATCGCCCCGCTTTGCGCTGCGGCCCGCCCCGTCAGGCAGGCATCACTTCGGGCACGATCCCGATTCGCTCGGAACCTTGCCGACGAGCAGCAGGAAATTCTCGAACGGGCTCATATTGTTCATGGCTTCCATCTTGGGGCCTTCGAACAGCAGCCGGTTGAACATCATGGCCTTCATCGGGCCGTATTCGCCCTTGCCCATCTCCAGCCAGCGCGCCGTCTCCGCGTGCATCACGTAGTCGTGGCTCTTGTTGAGGTTCGCGGTTTCGACCTTGCCGCCGTAGGAGCACATGGCCTTGCCCTCCTTCAGCGCGATCCGCAACTCGACTTTCGGGCTGTCCTTGCAGTCGTCCCGATACACCTGCATGACCTTGAAGCCCTTGCCGCCGTCATTCTTGGCCCAGCCGGATTCGGCCAGCTTGTCGGTCAGAATGGGGTCCTTGTTCCAGGCGCCACACGCTTCCTTGCCCCACTCTTCAGACATCAGCACCGGTGCGGCAAGTACCTGTGCCGCCGCCAGGGCACCGACGCAAGCCACGGCCAATCGGATCGAACTGCGCATCGCCTTTCCTCCTTTTGTGGTTGATTTCATGATCGTTTCTTCTTTCGCAGGCGCCGCCAAGTTAAAGGGCGGCGGCCAGCGCGTCCAATAAGAGTTGTTGCGGCAAACGAAAGAAAAAATTATACGCCCCGAGTCCCGAACCATCGGGCAGGCGCCAAATGGGGCCGCCTTCCGGCCCCTTCTCGCGCTCCCCGGCCCCGGAACTAGGAGTTCGTGCTCTTGCGCGAGGCCAGCTTCTCGCGGATGCGCGCCGACTTGCCGGAGCGGCCGCGCAGATAGTAGAGCTTGGCGCGGCGCACGTCGCCGCGGCGCTTGACCTCGATGCTGGCGATCAGGGGGGAGTAGGTCTGGAAGGTTCGCTCGACGCCCTCGCCCGAGGAGATCTTGCGCACGATGAACGAGGAGTTGAGGCCGCGGTTGCGCTTTGCGATCACCACACCCTCGTAAGCCTGGACACGCTTGCGGTCGCCTTCCACCACCGTGACATTGACCACCACGGTATCGCCCGGCGCAAATTCGGGGACGCTCTTGCCCAGACGGGCGATCTCTTCCTGCTCCAATTGCTGAATCAGATTTGCCATTTGCTCGCTCCTGTAGTCCATGGCCGTTGGCCTTCCACGCAGAGCAGCCCCGAGGCTGATGCGCGCGTTTTGTGTTTACCCGCCGCAGTCCCCCGCGGCATCCCCGCCAGCGCTACTGCTCGCGCTGTTCCTGCTCCCGCCTGAACTCCTCAAGCAGGACCGCTTCTTCCTTCGTCATCTGCCGCTGCTGCAGCAGGTCCGGCCGCCGCACCCAGGTTCGACCCAGGGCCTGCTTCAGCCGCCAGCGGCGGATCTCGGCGTGGTGGCCGGAGAGCAGCACCGGCGGCACCGGCACGCCTTCGTATTCCTCCGGCCGCGTGTAATGCGGACAGTCGAGCAGGCCGTCGGCAAACGAATCCTGCTGCGCCGAATCGGCATCGTTCAGGGCACCGGGCAACTGCCGCACGATGGCGTCGATCAGCGCCAGCGCCGGGATTTCGCCGCCGGACAGGACGAAGTCGCCGAGCGAAATCTCTTCATCCACCGCGGCATCGATCAACCGCTGATCGATGCCCTCATAGCGGCCGCACAGCAGAATGAGCCGCTGTTCCTGCGCCAGTTCCAGCACCCGCCGGTGCGCGAGCGGAACACCCTGCGGCGAGAAGCAGATCACCCTGGGGCGCCCGGCACCGGCGGCGCCTTCCTGCTCGCGGGCCATGCGAATTGCCTTCGCCAGCGGTTCGGCCAGCATGACCATGCCCGGTCCGCCGCCATACGGACGGTCATCCACCGTCCGGTAGTTGTCCGTCGCGAAATCGCGCGGATTCCACAGCCGCAGACTGTACAGCTGCCGCTCCAGCGCCCTCCGCGTGATGCCGCTCTGCGTCACCGCGGCGAACATTTCCGGAAACAGCGTAATGGCGTCGAACGCGATGCTCATTCCGGATTCACGCCGGCCCACCCGCGCCGGCTACCAGTCCCGTTGCCAGATCACCCGGATGACGCCGCTGGCGCGATCCACTTCCTGCACCACGGTTTCGACGAAAGGCAGCAACCGCTCGTGCCCGCCTTCATCGCGCACCGTCAGCACTTCATGCGCCCCGGCGCGGATGAGACCGGTGACCCGGCCGAACAAATCACCCGCTTCATTCACGACGTCCAGACCGATGAGATCGGCCCAGTAGTACTCGTCTTCCCCGGTTTGCGGCAGCACTTCCCGCGGCGCCGCTACCAGCAAGCCCTTCAGCCCCTCGGCCGCGTTCCGGTCGTCGACCCCTTCGAAGCTCGCGATCAGCCCGCCGCCGTGTTCGCGGCAACCCCGCAGATTCCAGGGCGACCAATTCGGCCGGGGGGCGTCCGCTGCGAGCCACCAGCGGGACATCTGGCACCACGCCAAAGGATCGTCGGCGAAGGGATGAACCTTGACCCATCCCTGAACGCCGAAAGGGGCGGCGATCCGCCCCAGAACGATCATTCGCGCCGGTCAGGCGGCGACCGGTGCGGGTGCGGCCTTGGCGGCGAACTGCTTGACCAGGCGTACCACCGTGGGCGACAACTGCGCGCCCTTTTCCTGCCAGTACTTCAAACGATCGAGATTGACGCGCAAGCCCTGCTCGTTTTTTGCGGCCACCGGGTTGTAGAAGCCGACCCGTTCGACGAAACGGCCGTCGCGGCGGTTGCGCGAGTCCGTGACCACCATGTTGTAGAAGGGACGCTTCTTAGCGCCGCCCCGTGCGAGACGAATCACCACCATGTCAAGCTACCCTTGTTCGAGAAAAAGACGTCGATGATACTCAGGAAGTCCAGAAAGAACAAGCGACAGGATAGAAGCGGTCGCGGAGCAATCCCGCTGCGGCCAGGTCCGGCATGCATCGCGGTATGGCATTCGGAGCCGCGACGTCATGGCGTCCGTGTGCTGTTCCCGGCACCGGAACGGGCCGGCGAATCCCCACCACAACTGGGTAAACCAAGGCCACCCTGGGGAATGGCACCCATCTTCGGTCCATGAATGGGTCATGCAGGACCAGCCTCGCCAAAGCGCAGCCTGAGGGAAACGAGCACTGGCGGCGCTCCGGGCGATCCATGGCACGGGGCGTGCTCTCAAGGTTCGACCAAGCAGAACGCTTGCCACTAGAACCGCCGATCAACGCTGATCTCTTTTCCGGAGAGCCGGGATTGCACCGTGGCACCGCAAACAAGAATATTGATCGTCGAAGACGAGCAGATCCTGGCCGAGAACATGCGCGCGTTCCTTCTCAAACGCGCGCTAGAGGTACGAATCGTGACGAGCGGCGAAGCCGCTCTCGACTGCGTCAACGATTTCGCGCCCGATCTGCTGGTCCTGGATTACGGCTTGCCGGGCATAGATGGCTTGCAAACCTTCGCTGCCCTGCGGGCACGGCAATCGCATCTCGCCGCCGTGCTGATCACCGGCCATCCCAGCGATCAGATCGTCCACGCGGCAGCCGAAGTCGGCATCCGGCATATTCTGTCGAAACCTTTCGCCTTCTCCGAGCTGGCGGAGATTCTCCTGGCCGATCCCGGTCTGCCCGCCTCCGGCGGCGACGGCGAGGTGCACGGGATGTCGGAATCGCGGCGCAATGGCGAACGTCGGCAAATGAACGGCGGCAGCACGTCGTCAATTCCCGCCGCCGACGGCCGGGTCACCGACGAGGAGCGAAGCGGCGACCGGCGCATGGCCGTTGATCGCCGTCAGCCGGCGCCCTCGCCCGCATCCGGCCCGACGTAGCGAGCCGGTGTAGCGGGCCGCCTTGCCCGGACGCGACCAGCGACCACACCCCGTACAGCGCCCCGGACGGCGGCATCCAATCCGACCCGGGCACGGTGACGGCAGAGCAATCTGCCGGCGGGCGGCATCGATCGCGGTTGCCGGCGCGAGAGCGATGGTCCTGGATCCTCGGACGGCGTGATCTTGCCGATTCGTGGGTTGGGTAAACCGATGCTGCAGCCCCAACATTGGGGAGGTTTCCCGATCCCGACGCCCCAGGACCCATCCCTTCGTATCAAATAATATCGATATAACTCCGTGGGTTATGGAAAGGCACTGATCCTGGCACATTCCCTGCACAGAGTCATTTCGGGTCTTGGCGCAAGAAGACGTAAGAGGTCACACCGAAAAAGCGCCAAGTTTGTCTGAACCACCTCTCACTCAGGGGGTAACATGAATCTTGTACGGCTCTCCACCGTAGCACTGTCGCTTGCGCTGACACTGGGCGCAGCGACGGCAAATGCAGAATTGGCCCGCGTCGGGCCGAACGACATCCCGTCGCCTCCGGGCAACGGCTTCCCGCTCTGGTACCAGGACACCAATGGCGTCGCGCTGGACCTGTGCAACCCGACCACCCCGGCGCAGGTAACGCCCTGCCTGCTGGCACCGGCACCAGGCGCGCCCAATCCCACCCTGCCTTTCGTGTTTCCCACGAACTGGCCGGACGAGCAATTCTGGTACGCGTGGGGCGCATCGAACATCGGCGGTGATCCCGCCACCCCCTTCCAATTTCCGAATGGCGAGGGGATCCTGATCGAGGGCGCCATCGAAGCGGCCTTCGCCACCGGCGGCGCGGCGGTCGGCCAGCAGATTTCGTTTTCGCGCATCCGCATCCGCTTCAACGTGCCGGTCAACGGCACCTATACCGTGACCCATCCCGGCGGCGTGGACGTCTTTCCGGACCAAGTGGCGGGTGCCCGCCTGTTCTTCACCGAGGATGTGGGCGTCGCACCGGGTGTGTTCACCGGCGCCTTGGCCGGCCGCAACGGGCCATTCCTTAGCCCGGTGGTTCGCGATGCGTCCGGTATCGAAACGCCGATCGCGCCGATCGTCATCGACGGCCGTCGCTTCCTCACCGATGGCGTCGCCGATGTGCAGGTGACGGGCAGCGCCCTCGGCACGAACTACGGGGAGGTCTGTACCGACAACCCGGGCGGTCTGGACGGCAACGCCGCCACACTGAACGATGCCTGCGTGCGCACCGACCGGTTCACCGTCATCGGCATGCTGCACGAAGGCAACATCGCCAGCCCGCTGGCGATCGACCGCGCCACCTACCGGCGCGACGCGGCCTCGAGCCAGGTGGACGTCTTTGCCACCGCCGTAGCCGGGATCGGGCAAGCCCCAGGCCGGTCTGTCCTTCAAGGGAACGGCGGCAGACGTCGCCGGATTGCCCCAGCCGGTGGATTGCGCCGCCGTGCCGGGTCTTTTGCACCCGTCGCCATGGCCGGCCCGAACGTTCCCGCCGTAGGCAACTTCTACGGCCAGGCCGCCGTGCCGGTACCCCCGTTCGTGACGGTGACCAACAGCAGTGACGTTCCGCCCACCTGCGCCAGCGCCAAAGTGGTGGATGAGGTCAATATCGTCAGCGCCGTGTTTGACCCCACAGCCGCGCCCAGACCCTGACGGTACAGGCCACCTCCAGCGACAAGCTGAGCCCACCGGCCCTGACTCTGACCGGGCTGCCCGGCGGGACCGAACGTAACTATGACGCTCCTCGGCGGTGACCGGATCCGACACTTTCGGAAGGGGTCATAGCGAACGTGACGGTGCCTGCCCGGCGTGACGGTGCGCTCGTCGTTCGGCGGCACCGACACGGAAAAGGTCGTCACCAACGTCGGCCGGCAACGACGCCCACCAATCAGCCACCAGTTGCCGTCAACGACGCTATACCGTGGCGGAAGATAGGTGTCCTGATTGTCCCCGCCGCGACGGGTGTGCTGGCCAACGACACCGAACCGAGGATAACGCGCTCACCGCGGTGCAGATAACCGGTCCGCTTTCCGGCGCGCTTGCCCTTGCCGCCGACGGGTCCTTCGTCTTCACCCCGGCCCCCGACTTCGCCGGCGCGGTGACTTTCACCTACGTCGCACGACAGACGACGCCGAATCTGGCCAACTCCAACACCGCCACGGTAACCATCAACGTCACGCCGGTGAACGACCCGCCGGTGGCGGCGGCGCTGGCCTCGACGTCGCCGGTACGCCGGTGACGATCAACGTGCTTGCCAACGATACCGACGTCGATACGGGCGCCGCGTCGACCGTGAGCGTCACTTACAGCCATTATCGTCGGCCAACCTGGCAGGCGAAGGTACGGTCAGTCGAATGCGGACGGCACTGTGACCTTCACCGCGGCCGCCGACTTCTCCGGCGCTGCCAACTTCCCGTACACCGTCTCTGATGGCGCCGCGAGCCAACCGCGACCGTCAGGGTGACGTGGTGCAAGGAGCGGTCGAGGTCATCACCATCGCCCAGTCCGAGTCCGCGTACCGCAGCGTCGAGTGGCGGATCAACGGCACCGACACGGTGCTCGCCGGCCAGACGCTGAACCTCGACCTGATCCAGCTCAACGGTGCGGTCGTGCCGATCGGCACCGACGGTGGATGCAGTGCGAACGGAACCTGGATCTTCAACAGCCGCGGTGTCGGTCCCACACCGACCGCCGGGGCGCGGGTGCGCGTCACCTCGCAACTGACCGGCGCGACGCAGACCCGACTGGTTACGATCCGGCGCTAGTCGCTGCCCTCGCAAGAGGGCTTACACGGCCTGGGCGAACCCGCCCAGGCCGTTTTTCTTGATATACGGGTGTGAAGCATTTCAGTTAGACTAATGCCCCTTTGACCCACACTGGGCCGACCGTTGAATCCTGCGCACCGCTGCGCGCGGTGCCTGCGCTACAGTCGCGTTTGCGCGCGCCGTTCAATGGGACTGCCGCCGGTTTGCGGATGACCTGAGACAATTCATGGGAGCGCAGGAGCAAGTCACGCCGAGCACATTGACCGCCGACACGATACGGCGGGCGCGTGCTCGCGCCGCGCAGACGGGCCGCAGGGTGATGGCCGAACTGGAGGACCTCTCGGGGCTGGGCCCGGACGAGTTCGTCGAGCGCCTCGGACGATTGCTGCGCTATCCGGTGCTGTCCGGCGACCAATTGCAGAAGTTGACGCCGCTGTTCGAGCAGATGGCCTTCACCGAAGCCCTGCAGAAGCAGTGCGCGCTGGTCAGCACGGCGGAAGGGGCGACGCTGGCCGTCGTCGGCGACCCCTTCGACGAGGATCTGCTGACCTGGCTGGATGCCCGCTTGACCGGCGCCCATCGCATCTGCCTGGTGCATCCGTCGGAACTCGTGGCGCTGTTCGCCCGCTACGAGGAAGAAATCCGCGCCATCGACACCCTGGATCGCCACGGCGAGGCGGCCTCGGCGCAGGATCAGGGCGTCGAGAACCTGTCGCTGGCAAGCATCACGGAAGACTCCAGCGTCGTCGTCAAGCTGGTGAACTCGACCCTGTACGATGCGCTCAAGGCCCATGCCAGCGATATCCATCTGGAGATGATTCCGGCCGGCCTGGTGATCAAGTACCGCATCGACGGCGTGCTGATCCAGGCCAGCGCGACCCAGGGCGGCGAACTGGCGGAGCAGGTCATTTCGCGCATCAAGGTCATGGCCGAGCTCGATATTTCCGAGCGGCGCGTGCCGCAGGACGGGCGCTTCAAGGTTTCGATCAAGGGGCGGCAGATCGACTTCCGCGTGTCGATCATGCCCAGCATCTTCGGCGAGGATGCCGTGCTGCGGATCCTGGACAAACAGGATCTGGCCGACCAGATGCACGGCATCAGCCTGGATTCGCTGGGATTCGACCCGAAGATCATCCGTACCCTGCGCCGCCTTGCCAACGAGCCCTACGGCATGGTGCTGGTGACCGGACCGACGGGCAGCGGCAAGACCACCACGCTCTACGCCATGATCACCGAGATCAACAAGGGTCAGGACAAGATCATCACGATCGAAGACCCGGTGGAATATCAACTGCCCGGCGTGCTGCAGATCCCGGTGAACGAGAAGAAGGGGCTGACCTTCGCCCGCGGCTTGCGGTCCATTCTGCGCCACGACCCCGACAAGATCATGGTGGGCGAGATGCGCGACGCGGAAACGGCGCAGATCGCCGTGCAGTCGGCGCTCACCGGCCACCTCGTGTTCACCACCGTCCACGCCAACAACGTGTTCGACGTCATCGGCCGTCTGGTGCAGATGAACGTCGATACCTACAGCTTCGTCTCCGCCTGCAACGCGATCCTGGCGCAACGCTTGCTGCGCCGCATCTGCACCCACTGCGCGACCGAGGTCAAACCCAGCGACGAGTCCCTCGCGGAGTCGGGCATCAGTGCACAGGAGGCGGCGGGATTCCGGTTCATGGAAGGCCTCGGCTGCGGCCGCTGCCGCGGTACCGGCTACAAGGGCCGTTCCGCCATTGCCGAATTGCTGATCCTCGACGACGAGATCCGTCAGTTGCTGGTGGACAAGGTGCCGATGATTCGCGTCAAGGAAAAGGCTCGCGCCAAAGGGCTGCGCTTCCTGCGCGAGTCCGCCCTCGACCTCGTGCGCGCCGGGCAAACCACGCTGCAGGAAATAAACCGTGTCACCTTTGTTGCGTGACCGTTACTGCGCCGTGCTGCGGCCGGACCGGGTCGATCTCATTCGGCTCAAGCGCGGCTTCAAGCCGGTACTCGATCTCAAGCAAAGCATTCCGGTCGCGGCCGGAACCGAGGGCGCACCCTGGTTGCCCGCGGTCGCCGCGCTGCGGGAGATGGTTGCCGGCGATGCCGTGGCGCGCGGCGACCTCGCGGTCGTACTGTCCAACCACTTCGTGCGCTATTTGCTCGTCCCGTGGGACGACCAGGTCGGCAGCATCGCCGAATATGAGGGTTACGCCCGCATCGCGTTCGAGGGCGTGTTCGGCGAAACGGCGCGGGCCTGGACCGTACGCGTCTCGCCGGAACGCTTTCGCGCCCCGCGACTGGCCGCTGCCATCGACGGCGAACTGCCTCAGGCGCTGCGGCAGGCGGGGCGTGACAAGCTCCGGCTGATCTCGATCCAGCCGTATCTCATGGCAGCCTTCAACCGCTTGGGCCAGCCGTTTCGCCGACACGACTTCTTCTTCCTGCTGGCGGAGCCGGGCCGCGCCTGCGCTCTCGCCGCGGTCGGCGGGATCTGGCGCGTAGTGCGCAATCATGCAGTGAATGACGATTCGGCGATCTCGGCGCTGGTCGAGCGCGAGTTGCGGTTGCTCGAAACGAACGAAGGTCCGGTGCCCAATCTGTACGTCCACGCGCCCGGGTTCAGGCAGTTGAAATTGCCTATTGTCGCCGGAGCAGCGCCGCGCGTGCTCGCCCTGCCCCCGGTTCCCGGCTTTGCGCCGGACGCCGACATGCCATTCACGATGGCGCTCACGGCGGCTTGAGCATGCGTTGGCTCGATCTGGATTTTGAACGCCGGCCGCGGCCTCACGCTGCCAGTTACCTGCTCCTGCTCGCCGGCGGCGCCTTCGCGTCGATCGTGGCGACCCAGTATCAGGATGTGTCCGGCGAGCTCGAAGCCCAGCGCGAAGCCCTGCGCCAGGTTCAATCGGGGCCGCGCCAGGCGGCTGGGGCAACTCCCCGCTCCTCGAAGCAGCAGGATGAGCGCATGGCGGCTGCGCGTGTCGTGCTCGGTCACCTCACGGTGCCCTGGGAAACGCTGTTTCGCGCACTGGAGAGCGTCGAGGAGAAGGACGTTGCCCTGTTATCCATGATCCCGGACGCGGAAAAGCAGCAGATCAAGCTGACGCTGGAAGCGAAAACCCTGCAGGCGATGCTGTCCTATCACCGCAAGCTCCAGGAGAATCCGGCATTCAAGGAGGTCTCTCTGAGCGAACACGAGATCGTGCAGCAGGACCCGTACAAGCCTGTGCGTTTCGGCGTGACCGCCACCTGGGTCATCAAGGGCTATGCGCCTAAGTAAGCTGATCCTGGCGGAGTCGGCGCAGCGGCTGGGACTGCTGGGTATGATCGGCATTGCCCTGGCAGCGCTGGCGCTGGCGCTCTTGCTCTCCGCCCTGATGCCGGCGCAGCGCGAGTTGGAACGCGACCGCGCGCAGGCGGTCCAGGTACAGGAGCACCTGAAGCGCGTTCAGGCCGGCCTGGAACGAAAGCTGGAAACGCCGGCCGATCAGCTGAGCGCGTTCTACGGCATGTTCCCGCCGCAGTTGGCCGCCGCCGAATCGCTGCAGAAGATCTACGATGTCGCAGAGAAGAACCAGATCCAGTTACCCCGGGGGGAGTACGCGCTGGCCGCGGACACCAAGGCCGAACTGACCAAGTACCGCATGACCCTGCCCGTAACCGGATCCTACGAGCAGATTCGTGCATTCATCGCCGGAGCACTGGAAGCCGTGCCGACGCTTGCACTGGACGACGTGGATTTCCAGCGCCAGGCGGTTGCCGAAGGGCAGGTCCAGGCCAAGATCCGCATGACCTTGTATCTGGCGAGGAATTGAATGAGCCCGATACCGCTGCGGATCAGCTTCGATGAGGTGGGGATTTCGGGTGCAATCGACGCCGCGGGTACCGCCGACACGCCAAACAGGATTCGTCTGCCGTCGATCATCCGGCAGACTCCAGCCGTAGGGAAAGTCTTATGAAATCGACGCCGACACGCCGCGTTCTGCCCATCCTTGCCCTTGCCCTGCTACCCCTGTTGTTGATCGGGTGCGCCGCCGAACGCATTCGCCAGGAAGGGATCGGTCTTCTCGAGGAGGGCCGCTACGAGGAGGGAATGGCGAAACTGGAAGAGGCAGCCCGGGAAGCGCCCGGCGATCAACTGTACCGCGCCACCTTGATTGCGGCCAGGGAGCGGGTCGTGGCACGCCTCAATGGGCTTGCCGACCGTGCGCTCGCCGCGGACAACCCGCTCGAAGCCGAGACCCAATACCGGCGCGTGCTGGCATTCGAGCCGCGCAACGAGCGCGCCCTTTCCGGATTGCGCACCATCGAGCGCCAGGGGTCGGTGGACGAACTGGTGAAGCAGGGACAGGCTGCCCTCAAGAAAGGGGACATGGACCAGGCGCAGCGGCTGGTGGAAACCGCACTGGCGATCAACCCGAGGAATCCCGGTGCGACCAAGCTGCGTGCCCAGATCGACGACATGATCGCGAGGGAGGGGGTCAGTTATCCCACCCTCAAGTCCAAACTCGCCAAGCCGGTGTCGCTGGAATTCCGCGACGCAAACCTGAAGATGGTTTTCGACGTGCTGTCCCGCACCAGCGGCGTGAACTTCGTGTTCGACAAAGATGTCCGCAGCGACATCAAGGCGACGATCTTCGTCAAGAAACTGGCGGTGGAGGACGCCATCGACCTGCTGTTGCTGCAGAGCCAGTTGGAGAAACGCGTCATCAACGAGAACACGCTGATGATCTTTCCCAATACGCCGCAGAAGCTGAAGGACTTTCAGGACCTGGTGATCAAGAGCTTTTATGTCTCCAACGCCGACGTGAAGCAGACGCTGAACATGCTCAAGACCATCCTCAAGACCAAAGACATCTACGTGGACGAGAAGCTCAATCTGCTCGTCATGCGCGACACGCCCGACGCCATCCGCATCGCGGAGAAACTGATCACGGCCCAGGACATCGCCGAGCCGGAAGTCGTGCTCGACGTGGAAGTACTGGAGGTGCTGCGACAGACGGACCTGAATCTGGGCGTCCAGTTGCCGGAGGCAATCAACTTCTCGGCCAGCGTGCGCGACAACTACAATATTCGCGGACCGGCTGAAATCCAGGGCACGCTCAATCTCCGGGACCGCGCCGGCTCCGGCAACATCCTGGCCAACCCGCGCATCCGGGTGAAGAATCGCGAGAAGGCCAAGCTGATGATCGGCGATCGGGTGCCGGTGATCAGTTCGGCGACGACGCCGGTGTCGGGCACCGTTACGACCGGTGCCAGCAATCTCGTGGTATCCCAATCCGTGCAGTATCTGGACGTCGGCCTCAAGCTCGAGGTGGAGCCCACCATTCACCTGGCGGACGAAGTGGCCATCAAGATCAATCTGGAGGTGAATACGCTGGGAACGAAGACCGAAACCCAGCAAGGCACGGTCGCCTACCAGGTCGGGACCCGCACGGCGACCACCATACTGCAAGTCAAGGACGGCGAGACCCAGACGCTCGGCGGATTGATCCGCGACGACGAGCTTCGCGCCCTGCAGCAGGTGCCCTTCATCGGCGATATCCCAGTTCTTGGCTGGCTCTTCCGCAACTATTCCAAACAGGGCACCAAGACCGAGATCGTGCTCTCGATCACGCCGCGCATCGTGCGCAACGTGCGCCAGTACGTGCCGAACGTGACCGAGTATGTTTCCGGCTCCGAGAGTTCCATCAAGGCGCGCGTACCCGGCCAGAGGCCTGTTGTCGAAGCCGATTCGGTCGCCCTGCGCGGTGCCGGCGCGGCGCCGGCGACGCGTCCGGCGCCCGCGACCCGCCCCGCCGTCGCGGCACCCGCCCCTGCTGCCGCGGCACCCGCTCCCGCCGCCGGCGACGAGGATGCCGCCGACAGCGGCGCAGCACCGGCATCGGCGCAGCCGATAGTGGTCACCTTGCAGGGCAGCGGCGACGTAAAGGTGGGGCAGGAATTTCTCCTCACCGTGCCGACCGTGGCGGAGCAACCCCTGATCAGCACGGCGCTGCAATTGAGCTACGATGCGCAGGCGCTGCGGGTGGTGGAAGTCACCGAGGGTGACCTGTTGAAACAGGATGCCGGGCAGACCAACTTCAGCCACAAGGTGGAGCCGGCCAGCGGCAAGATCTTCATCGGCCTGTCCCGAGCCGGCGGCACGGGGGTAGCTGGCCGCGGGAATCTGGTGACGATCAAGTTCGCCGCCATTGCGGAAAAGCCGAAGGCACCGGTGCAGGTGGTGGCCTTCTCCGGCGTCGGAACCGGCAACAGGGCCCTGCCGGCCACCTTGCCGGCCCCGTTCGAAGTCAAGGTTGGACCATAAGAGGCGAAGGGCGGGCAGGGCGGATCGCCCGCGGCACCGCTCCGGGGTGGCGCAACCGCCGCACGACCGATCGCGTTTGACGCGCGCTCGGCAAGTTTTCTAACATTGTCGTATCGATCAACGCCTCCACGCCATGCATACCATGATGACCTCGATACCTGACCGACGGCAGTGCCGCGGCTTCACCCTGCTGGAATTGCTGGTGGTGATGGTGATTCTCGGCCTGCTGGTCGGCTACGTCGCGCCCAAGTACTTCGCCCAGGTCGGAAAATCCGAGGTCAAGACCGCCAAGGCGCAGATCGAATCCTTGGAAAAGGCGCTGGACATGTACCGCCTGGACACCGGCCACTACCCGGCTACCGACGCCGGACTCAAGGCGCTCAACACCAAGCCGGACAACGAACCCAAGTGGAGCGGCCCCTACCTCAAGAAGGACGTGCCGGTCGATCCCTGGGGCCAGCCGTACCAGTACAAGTATCCGGGTGAGCACGGCGACTTCGATCTGCTGTCGCTCGGAAAGGACGGCCAACCCGGCGGCGAAGGCGACAACGCCGACATCACGAACTGGCAACAGGCTGCGACGCAGTCTCCGGCGGCGCCGTCTCAATAGCATGTTCTTCAAGGTCAAGGCGTACCGCAAGCCCGAAGGGATCTTCGAGGCAGTGCTGGAGGCGCCGAGCGCGGCCGACGCGATGCGACTGGCGGAGGCTCAGGGGCTGCGCATCATCTCGGTTGCCCCGTCCCGCGCCTTGCCGACGCTCAAGCGCGGGGGCCAGCGCGCCTTTCCCCTGGTGCTGTTCAGCCAGGAACTCTCCACGCTGCTGCGCGCCGGCCTGTCCCTGGTGGATTCCATCGAGAGCCTGGGGGAGAAGGAGGAGAGCGGGCCCAACCGCCGTCTGCTCGAGGACGTGACGCGTCACCTGTACGAAGGCAAGTCGCTGTCGCAGGCGCTGTCCCAGTTCCCCTCGGTGTTTCCCGACCTCTACGTCGCCCTCATCCAGTCGAGCGAAAAGACCGGCGAATTGTCCGACGCGCTCACGCGCTACGTCGCCTACCGCACCCAGGTGGAACAGGTGAGAAAGAAGATCGTCAGCGCATCGATTTATCCTGCGCTGCTTCTCATCGTGGGCGGCGGCGTCATGCTGTTCCTCATCGGCTACGTGGTGCCGCGCTTCAGTCAGGTCTACGAGGACATGGGAGACAACCTTCCCTGGCTGTCCAAGGTACTGCTGACCTGGGGGCAATTTCTCCAAGCCCATCAGACCCTGGTCTTCGGCGGACTGGCAGTACTGGTCGCGGCTGCGATCGTCGGCGCACGGGGCCCGCGCTTTCGCTCATTGCTCGGTCGATCTCTCGTAGCGATTCCGGCGATCGGGAACCGGGTTTTCCTGTACCAGTTGTCACGCTTCTATCGGTCCCTCGGCATGCTGCTGCGGGGCGGCATGCCGATCCTGACGGGCATCTCCATGGTGCGCGGCCTGCTCAGCGACAGCATGCGCACCAAGCTCGACACGGTCGCGCTGCGCATTCGGGAAGGCCATTCCCTGTCCGGTGCGATGGAATCGAACGGGCTCACCACCCCGGTCGCGCAGCGCATGCTTCGCGCCGGGGAGAAGTCTGGCAACCTGGGTGAGATGCTGGAGCGGACCGCCGATTTCTACGACGAGGAACTGGCGCGCTGGGTGAACTGGTTCGTCAAGCTGTTCGAGCCGATCCTGATGGCCTTCATCGGCATCGTCATCGGCGTCGTCGTCGTCCTCATGTATATCCCGATCTTCGAACTCGCGAGCAGCATCCAGTAGGGCGGCGGCGGGGTGCGCCGGCGGCACTGCGACCGGCATCGCCCATCGCTGCTACTCGTTCGGACGCACCAGTCCGTACTTCTCGATGCGATAACGCAGCATGTCGCGCGAGAGTCCGAGCAGCTTGGCGGACTTCGATACGTTCCAGTCGGTCTTGTCCAGCGTCCTGGCCACCAGGTCGCGCTCCATGTCCGACAGCTTCATACCCTGGCGCGGAATGGCGGACGAACCGTTGGACAGTTCCTGATCCGATTCGCGATCCGCCGCGGCAGAAAGCCCGGAACAGATTGCCAATTGCTCGGCGGTGATGACCGCGTCCTGCGCCAGCAGGACGGTCTGCTCCAGCATGTTGCGCAGTTCGCGCACGTTGCCCGGCCAGCCGTAATCCGTCAGCACATGTTCGGCGTCCTCGGAGAACGCCAGCCCGCGTTTGCCATAGCGCTTGCCGTGCGCCTCCAGGAAGTGGCGCGCCAGCCGCAACACATCGTCGCCGCGCTCGCGCAGCGGCGGCACCCGCAGCGTGATGATGCGCAGGCGGAAAAACAGGTCGGCGCGGAACTTCCCGCCGCGCACCATGTTCTCGAGATTCTGGTTCGTGGCGCTGATGATGCGGATATTGACGCGGCGCTCGCGCGTGCTGCCGATACGGCGCACCGACTTCTCTTCCAGCAGCTTGAGCAGCTTGGCCTGAATGGCCAGATCGACCTCTCCGATCTCATCGAGGAACAGGGTGCCCCCGTCCGCCGACTCGACCAGCCCCATGCGCCGCTCCTTGGCATCGGTGAAGGCTCCGCGCTCGTGTCCAAACAGTTCGGATTCGAGCAGATTGGACGGAATCGACGCACAATTGACTTCGACGAACGGTCCGTTGCTGCGCACGCCGTCGAACGTGCAGGCTGCGCGCGAACAACTCCTTGCCGGTGCCGGTCTCGCCCGTGATCAGCACCGCCGGCAGATCGCCGCTCGCCATGTTGCGCTCGGCCACCAGAATCTGGCTGACCTTGCGCTTGACTTCGGCGATCGCTGGCGAGTCGCCGATGATCGCGTCCAGGCCGCTGTTCTGCGCATCACGCCGCTGGTAGAACGACAGCGCGCGCTCCATGCTCGAAACACCTGTGGCCTTTTCGAGCGCGATCTTGAGTTCCGCCAGCACGACCGGTTTGGTCAGATAGTCGTAGGCCCCCGCCTTCATGGCGTCAACCGCGGTCTGCACCTTGCCCTCCCCGGTCATCATGATGACCTTGATCTGCGGGTCGAGCGCCATGATGCTGTTGATCAGTTCGAGCCCGGTCTTGCCGGGGAGCAGGTAATCGGTCAGCACGATGTCTGGCCGCAAGCCTTCCAGGACTTTGATCGCGTCCTCCGCCGTGGTCGCCACCTGCACGTCCCAGTTGTTGCGCTTGAGATAGGTCTGGACGTTGTCGGCAAGGATTTCGTCGTCCTCGACGATCAGGATCGAATTCGCCATGGGTCAGCGCGCCAACTTGAAAATCAGCCTCACCTCGGTGCCCTCCTTTTCACGGCTGGTAATGCGAATGGCACCACCAAACCGTTCCATGATACGTTTTACCAGCGCGAGCCCCAAACCGAGGCCGGTCCGCTTGGTGGTGTAGAACGGTTTGAACACCTGTTCCAGCTGTCGCGGCGACATTCCCGTACCGGTGTCCGCTACCAGCAATACGACCTGGCTCGGCGCCGCGCCGGACTCGGTCGCAAGGCGCAGGGTACCGCCGTTAGGCATGGCTTCGATGGCGTTCGAGATGACGCTGTTGAACACCTGCGCGAACAGCGACTGGTTGCCGTGGACGGGAGGCAGATTCGGCGCGACCGCGCTCGAATCGACCATTATCCTCGCCTTCTCGATCTGGGTATCGAAGCTGCTTACCGATTCCTTCAGTACCCGTTCCAGCGTCACCGGCTCCATTTCCGCGGCAAGTGGCCGCGAGAACACGAGCAGGTCGCGTATCCAGCGACCGATGCGGTCCACCTGCGAGATGACGTCCCTCAGGTTCTTCTTCACCGATTCGCTGTCCCCCTCGAGCCCGAGTTCGGCACTGGAGCGGATGGAAGCCAGCGGATTGCGGATGCTGTGGGCCACCGCGGAAGACATTTCGCCGATCACCACCAGGGTCTCCGACTCGACGATCCGCTGCTGCTGGCTCGCAATCAACGCCGCCGCCCGGCGCACGATGCCGAACAGCGCCAGGTAGGACAGGAACCCGCCGACAACGGTGCAACACCAGATCAGGATGTGGCCTTTGCGGATCGATTGGATCAGGCTCTTCGGTTCCTTGTAAACCTCGATCACCGAGGCCACCTCACCCTTGCTGTTGTACAGCGGAATGTAGTTCTCGATGAAGAACTCCTCGGGCTCGCCGAGAAACACCTGCTCTTCCCGATCGTGAGTGACATCGGTGTGCCCCTTGGCCACCACCACGCGCGACTGCAGCGACTCATCCAGTTCGTCGTTGCGACCGACTTTCCTGCCGATCAGCGACGGATTGCTGGACCAGACGATGCGGCGATCCGTGGAGAACACATTCGCCAGCAGCACATCCGGCAAGTTGTTGATGTGATCGAGAAACTCCTCCCTGGCATCGGACAGCTTCTCCCTTGGAATGCCCGCCTTCACCGGGTCGAAACGGTCATCGAGTATTTCGCCGATGCTGAGACTCGCCCCCAGATTCGCGTGCTGGCCCTCCGAATCGGCAAGCGCGTGGATGAACTGAGCGGTCAGGATGGCATCGCGATCGAGGATCTCGCGGGTAAGAAAGTGCGAGACGATGAGCGCCAGGGCAACGGAAATGACCGTGATGGTGACGAAGCTCAGCACCGCGAACCATCGCGTCAGGTTGAACGACATGTGCGGCAGGGGTGCCAGCGCGTTCATTTGCGTGAACCTGTTTGTGTTCGGCGCGGCTGGGTACACGACGGCCCCGATGCGATCTTGCAAGCGGACGCAACTGCGCTGTGCGGACCAGGACGGACCCCGGCGGTTGCTGCACGTCGGCCTGCAATCGTTGTGAAGGCGTCTGCAACCGATTGGCCAACCGGGAATGTTATCGGCCAGGCAGCGTGAAGTCCGTGACATCGATCACTGACAAGACCGGGCCACCCGCGATGATCGCGCGTAGGCGCCGGCAGGGGGCTGCGGCCCGCCGTGGAACGTATGGGAGATGCGCCTCCCGACACATGCCTGGAAGCCGACCCTGGGAAGAGTTCCGACGGCAAGGGCTCGCCCGGCCCGGCGTCAATGCGCCGCCGGCGCACGTTCGATCCCGCCGATCCGCTGTCCTGCCGCAATGCCGCGCTGCTTGAACCACCCCGCATTCATCTCCAACGCGTACTTCGCGGGCTTGGCTGCGCAATGATTCACCTCGCTTTCGGGCTGCATTTCGGCGATGTTGATGACTTGGCCGGCGTCGTTAACGAACGCCACGCTGAGGGGAATATGGGTGTTGCGCATCCACATGCAATGCCGGGCCGGTTCCGGAAAGACGAACAGCATGCCCCGGCTCGCGCCCATTTGCCGCCGGTGCATCAAGCCCTCGGCACGGGATGACCAGGTACTGGCGACCTCGGCCTCGATGCGGTACACGCCGGCGCTGAGTTCCAGCATGGGCTGTTGCGCCGTCGCCAAGCTCGGCGTCAGCGCCAAGCCCAGCCACAGCAGGGCGTACCGCGGGGCGCGCGCCTTGAACGTCTTGCTGGAATCCAGGGTCTTGCTCATCTCTCACCGGCCGCAAACACGAAGTCCGAGATGATACCGGTAGTCGGGCCGCCAACGAATAGAACCATCGGACGTGACCCGGGCCAACCCCCCGGCGCCACGCCGAGGCACCGAAAGCAGCCCCTCACGGGTCCGAAATAACCTGGAACAACAGCCGGTTGCGTTCTGTCGCCGCGCAGATGCGGCACAATCCGCCGTCGCCGCCCGCCTGGACGTGCCGGAAATCGCAACCGCAGCCCTCGCAGTGATACGTCCCATAGGGCAACAGCTCCAGCTTCACCCGGGCATGGCGCGAGAGTGCGATGGCGTCGTCTTCGCATATGTCGCTACAGAGGCCGCAGCCATTGCACCGGGCAGCATCCATGCGATATGCGCTTGCCGCTTCGGAAACCGCGAGCGCTCCGGTCGGACAGATGTGCAGGCACGCGTCGCATGCGACACAGCGCTCCGCCAAGATTTCCGGCACCCAAGGGAAAAGGGCCGCATCCGCCTCGGGCAAGCGCGAAGACGGCGACGGTCGGCCTCCGTCTGTCGTTTCCCAAGGCGTCGCGTCGGTGCCTGAGTCGGGCCTTGCCAGCCCGAGAAAGCGTCGCCGTTGGGGGCAGGGCGTTTCCCGCTGCACGGCACGCTGCAGCGCACGACGCCACTGCGGGAATGGCATATCGAGAATCTCGACCGGTGGCAGGCGCCGTGATCGCAGCACGCCATTCACTTCCGGCAACAGGTGATCCATGCGCTGCCTGCCGCCGCGCGCGCATTCGTCGCAGTTCTCGCGCGCCAGGCGCAGGACATGCACTGCGCGCTCGGCCAGCGCGTACAAGTCCTGCTCGCCGATGCCATGCACGCAAGGGATGACGCCATCTTCGCCGATAACGCCCACGCGCTGGCAGGCGGCGAAGGCGGAGTGATCCTCGACCCGAAGCGCCGGCGCGTAGGGCTGGGACAGCGCATCCTGCGGACAAACCGAAACACACAGACCGCAGCCGTCACAACGATTCGGGTCGAGAACAAGGACGTCCTGCATGAAGCTCCCGGCGTCGTTCGGGCAGGCGTTCGACGCAGCGCCGGCAGGATGCGCCCACCAGCAGGGCGTGCACGCAGCGGCCAGAATCGACCGTCGGTTTCTCGGTCTGCCCCGAAGCGCGCGGCCCGAATCCCAGCCAGGAGTGCAGTCCGATCACGCTTCGCGTCGAGAAATTGTCCGGTACCGTATGTGGGGCGAGGATGGCGGCGGCTTACCAACTCGGCCCGGCGCCCGGAACGAACGCCACCGCCACCGCCTCGACGCGACGCCGGGCATCGCAGCGTTCGTTCACTTCCACTTGCGTCGGCCGCCGCTGCTGCAGGCGCTGCGCCAGGAGGTCCCGCAGCGTATCGATATACGCCGCGGTCAGAAGAACGAGGCCAGCATAGAGGGCGGTGTCGCAGCGCGCGGCGACCCGGCCGGCGAAATCGTCCAGCCAGCGCAGCAGGTGTTCGTCCAAGTGGCGACCGAGCGTGTCCCAGTCGGGGGCGTCGACGCCATGGCGCAGGCAATGGGCGACGAAGTGGAGTTGCAGCACGAGGTGGTCGTCGGGCCGCCGGCGCCAGTCGGCCGCTTGCAGTCCGGTTGCGGCGTAGATCTCGCGCAACTGGAACATGGCGTCGTGACAGATCGTATGGTCGTCCGACAGCCACACGGACTCATAGGGCGATGCGCCGAGGCTGCCGTTGAGATAGATCGCGGCGTAGTCGGAGGCCAGTTGGTCCAGAAGGAGTGGCGCCGGATCCGCGGGCAAGGCGACGACGGCGCCCCGCAGCAGATCGAACGCCTGCCGCGGCCGGTCGCTGGCGGGCTTAAGGCCCAGGTTGTCGGGAAAGCCGATGCTCTTGAGGCCGCGCAGGACATCCGCGGTGAGTTCCCGATCCTGCAGCATCGCCAGCGTTTCGATGTCATCCGCCAGCGCCTCGCGCAGTGCGCGCGGGATCATCTCGCCGGGCATCGTCAAAGGGCCGCCGGACGCACGGCGCCGCTAGCCATCGACCCGTCCTTTGCTGTGGGCAACGAAGGCGACGGAGGGATGGGTCAGCTCGGGACTGGCCATGTTCTTGACCTGCCGCACCGGCTTGTCGTTCGGCCCCACGGCCTTCGTCGGGTAGGTGCCGGCAAGGATCTGGTCGATCGGCCCGACGTCCAGTACCCGCATCATGCACGCCGCGACGCAGTAGGGTTTGCGCCCGGCCTCGATCTCGTCGACGCAAAGGTTGCATTTCTTCACCACCTTCGCGTGCGGATCCCATTGCGGGGCACCGAACGGACAGGTCGCCTCGCAGCGGCGACAGCCGATGCACAGGGTGGAGTCGATATCGACGATGCCGTTGTCGGGGCGCTTCCAAATAGCGCCGGTGGGACAGGCGGGCAGGCAGGCCGGTTCGGCACAGTGGTTGCACGACATGTTCACCTTGTAGGCGAACACGTCCGGGAACCTGCCTCCCTCCACGTACATGACGCGGCGAAAGCGCGGCCCCGGCGGCAATCCGTTCTTGTCCTTGCAGGCGATCTCGCATGCCCGGCAACCGATGCAATCCACGTTGTGATGGACGAAACCGAGCTGCACCTCAGCCACCACCGGTACGTAGGTGGTGGCCTTCTTGCGCTTGATCGCGGCCTTGAGTTGCTCGCGGTCCTGGTCTTCACGCATGATCGCCTCTCAGTAGTCCCGCCGGAACACGTGCGAGCGCGCCGTCGCCAGGATGTCCCAGCCCGGCCTGTGCTCGAGGTCGGTCTTCTTCACGTTGCACAGCACCGTGTTGTAGGCGAAGGCGCCGGCCGGACTGGGCTCGTCCTTGGTGAGGAAGTCCGGATTCCCGGCGCGGTCGATTCCCTGGTCGTCCCGGTCCATCCAGGCCCCCTCGTACAGGACCACTACGCCGGGCATGCAGCGCTCGGTCACATAGACCGGCACCACGGTCTTGCCGCGGTCGTTCCACGCCTCGACGATGTCGCCCGTCCTGATGCCGAGCCTGCCGGCATCGGCGGCGTTCATGGTGAGCTCCTGCTGATAGGTCTCGCGCAGCCAGGGAATGTTGTTGAAGATGGAATGGGTGCGCCAGCGCGGATGCGGGCTCACCATGTGGAACGGAAAGTCCTTCGCCTTCAAGCTGTTGAGCGACTCGAACGGCTCGACCCATTTCGGAATGTAAGGGATCTCGTAACCGTATTGGGTGCGCGTCCAGTCGGTGATCTTGGCCAGAGTGGTGGACAGGATCTCGATCTTGCCCGAAGGCGTATTGAACGACTCGCCCTTCTCGATCTGATCGCGGAAGGCGACGATCGGCTTGTCGAACTTGAACTTGTAGACGCCGCGCTGCTTGAACTCGTCCCAGGGCATGCTCACGCCCTGGTGCTTCATCGGTCCTTTCTCCCACCACGCCTTGAGGTAAGCCTCGTCCACCGCGTCCGGATCGTTGAAGTAGTCCCGCGTCGCCCGCGGGTTGTAGCGCTTGCCGAAGTCCTTGAGGCCCGTGTCGAGTTGCTCCAGGCGGTAGGCCAATTCGGTGAATACCTGGAAGTCGGTGCGGCTCTCGCCCATCGGCTCGATCACCTTGGGGCGGTGGATGTAGTAATGGCCTTTGTACCAGGGCAGCGCGACGTCGTGGCGCTCGAAATGGGTGGCGATCGGCAGCAGGACGTCGGCCCAAAGTCCGGAGGGCGTGATGGTGGAGTCGGCGCACACCACCAGTTCCAGCTTGCGCACCGCCTCGATTTCCTTGTTGATGTTGGTGAGCTGGTTGAACCAGTCGGAGCCGTGCCACCAGATCGCCTTGATGTTGGGGATGGTGCCGTCGGGCACGCTCTTGTCGTCCGCGGATCGGGGCCACAGGCCGACCTCTTCGCGCTTGACGTTCGGGTAGTTGAGCACGCAGTGCGCCCAGCGGTCGGACTTTATCGAGGCGAACCAGATGTTGGCGGTCTCGTCGTCGTAGGGATAGGCGATGGACTCGGCGTGCCAGCCTTTGCCGACACCCTCCGCACTGCCGCCCAGGATGCCGATGTTGCCGGTCATCGCCTGCAGCGCGGCGGCCATGCGGTTGTACTGCTCGCCGTATGCGTTTCTCCCCGGTGCCCACGATGCCTTGAGGGCCGCCGGCTTGGTCGTGGCGTACATATGGGCCAGCTTCCGGATGTCGTCGGCGGAGACGCCGCAGATCGAGGCTGCCCACTCCGGCGTCTTGGGCTTGTTGTCGTACTTGCCGAAGATGTAGTCCCTGAAATTCTCCCGCTCCTGCCCCGGCTGCTTCGCCCACGCCGGCATGGTGCCGGCGTCCATGCCCTGGACGAAGCGGTCGATGAACTTCTGGTTCTGCAGATTGTTGGCGAAGATGTAGTGCGCCATGCCGGCGAGCATGGCCGCATCGGTGTTGGGCTTGATCGGAATCCACCAGGCATCGTAGGCGGCGGCGGAATCGGTGAACTGCGGGTCCACCACCACGAACTTGCAGCCGCGCTGCTTGGCGAGCCGCATGTAGTAGAACGTGTTGCCGCCGTGGAAGGTGTAGGCCGGGTTCCAGCCCCACATGATGATCAGCTTGCTGTGGGCGAAGGCGTCGTCCTCGTTGCCGTCCTCGATGGTGCCGAAGGTCATGCGCGAGGAAAACGTCGTGCCCTGGTAGGAGGGCACCGACCAGGAATTGGTGCGGCATCCGAACATGCCCAGGAAGCGCGCCAGCAGCCCCTCGATCTGATCCGATTTGTGCAGCACGCCGTAGGAGGTGCCGGCATAGGCCTGGTCGAGAATGGCGGTGGGACCGTATTTCTGCTTCAGTTCCACCATCTTCCGGGCAATGTGGTCGAGCGCCTCGTCCCACGACGCGCGCTTGAATTTCCCTTCGCCGCGCTCGCCGACCCGCAGCATCGGATAGAGCAGGCGCTCCGGCGAGTACAGCCGCGCGCGGTAGGAGCGGCCGCGCAGGCAGGCACGCAATTGCGGCACCTGCTCGGTGTCCTGACCGTACTGGCCGTCGGCCTGGTAGGCGCCGTTGTCGGTGGACAGGCGGACGATGACATCGCCCTTCTTGTGCGCCACCAGCATGTGGCGCGAACCGCAGTTGTGATCGCAGCTCGTGACGACGGTGGTGAGATCGTTGTCGCGCGGATAGGGCTCGTAGGCGAAGGCCTTTGCCTCCTTGCTGCGCGCCGCAAGCTCAACCAGACCGCTGGCAGCGGACGCCGCAGCCCCGGCGGCCACCGTCTTGAGGAAGCTGCGCCGATTCTGGTTGAGCAGTCCTTCCGTCCAATCGATGATCTTGTCGATGGCGTTCATCTTGCGCGATCTCCTCGCAGGCTCGCAGCGATTTTCGGGCTAGGGTTTGGCCGGCTGGGCGGCGGCAGGCGGCGCCGCACTCGGGGCGACGCCGACCAGGAAGCGGCCTTCCGACTCGGTCGGCCGGTCTCTTGCCCAGTCCGGCGTGTCCGCCGGCATACCCGGCCAGGCATGGCGCGGATAGGGATACGCGATGCGGTACCAGGGACGTCCGCCGTGGCAGCCGTAGCACACGTCGCCCCCGGCAGCCGCGGCCTTCTCGATCGCTTCGGCGTTCAGATAATTCACCTTGTGCCGGCTGGTGCGAATGGCGGCATGGCAGGTCAGGCAGTTGTTGCCGAAGGTGGCTTTGACCTCGTCCCACGGCCCCGGCAGACCCATGAGCTGATAAGGCATCTGGCCGTGGCATTTGAGGCAGGTCGATTCCGGATTGACCTGCTTGCGCAGGGTGTAGCCGGCGTCCTCCTTGCTGGGGGGAATCGGCGCCTCTTCGCGCGGATCGTGCCCCTGGTGGCAGGTATTGCACCTCAGGCTCATGACGCTCCGGGTGAAGGCGGTGTCGAGGTGCCGGCGATGGAACGTCTCCTGGTCGCCCTGATAGGTGTCGACCTGCTGGTACCAGGCCTTGGCCGTGGCGGCCTTGACACCGGCCGGCGATGCTTCACGCACCGTGTCGCTCAGCACTTCGGCGTGGCAGGCCAGACACTGCTCGTTGCTTGCCTGCTCGATCGCGGGCCGGAAATGCAGCGGGCTGTAAACCGCACGCAGGTAATCCGGGCTCTTGAGTGAACTTCGTGCCGCGGGCGCCGCTTGCGATGCAGGCGGCGGCGTTTGTTCCTCCGCCTGCTGTCCGAACCAAATGCCCAAGCCCGCCGCCGCCGCCAGAATCGCCGCCACCGTCACGGCGAGATGTGAGCTTTTCATGCTCTCGCTTCCAGGTTATCCATCTTGCTCGCACGAGCGCCGGTCCCACGCCAGCGCCTGCCCTGCCTCATCCCCATTGCGCCTCGGACCATGCCAGCCCTGTCCGCAACCTCACGGTCACGGAGCGGCTTTGCCGTGCCATCCGCGCAGATCGTAGGGGCCGAGCATTCCCGGGTGATCGAACGGCGTGTACCAGGCGCCCTGACTGTCGATGAATTTCAGGCTGGGCGGCAGGGGCTCGGAGATCCCGCGCAACGTCTTGGCGCGCCACTCCCCGGATTGCTGGAATCCGCCCAGCGCAGGCGCGCCTTGCGGCCGTTCGAACGGAACAAGTCCGGCCACCGAAACGGTCCCCTCCGCGACGGCGGGATTCTCCTGTGCCCATGCGGTTCCGGATGCACCCACGACAAGACCCGCTGCAAGACCCAGACCGACGCGCCGCCAGTTCATACGCGATCCCATTGTTCAGGCAAACGAAGAGTCCGACCAGCGTTCTGGCGAGGGCAGGGACAGGCCCTGCTTCCGAACCCCCGCAGCATTCTGGTCGAGGGGGCATACCCGATGCCCCGGTTCGGCTTTCGAGCCGAGCCGGAGTGACGACCGACACAGCGGCGCCGATGATTCATTGGAGCGTCGATGTTTCCTGCCTCATGCGGTCGAAGGAAACACTTGAACCACGAATGATTTATTAAGCGCGTATTTATATGCCGATCCGTCTGTCCGGTGTTGATTTGAGTCAAAGCGGCGCGGAGCGGACGAAAAAAAAGCAGGGGCAAGCCCCTGCTTTTCCTCTGCGAGAAAGACCGCTGCTTACTTCTTGCCTTCCATGCCGGACATGCCGCTCATGCCCTTCTGCTCAGCGGGCTTGGCCTTCGGCGCGTCGGCGGACTTGCCTTTCTCGTCGCCGCTCATGCCGCTCATCCCTTCCTGCTTTTCGGCATGCTTCTTTTCGCTGGTCTTCTTCTTCTTGGTGGCGGCCTTTTCCTTGCCTTCCATACCTTCCATGCCGGACATTCCCTTCTGGCCTTCCATGCCGGACATGCCCTTCTGCTCGCCGGCCATGCCGGACATGCCCTTCTGCTCGCCAGCCATGCCGGACATGCCCTTCTGCTCGCCGGCCATGCCGGACATGCCCTTCTGTTCGGCAGCGGGCTTGGCCGCGGCCTTCTCGTCGGCGGCAAAGGAAGCGGTCGCGGCCAGCGCAACCACGGAGGCAACCAGCACAGAGATCAGTTTGCTCATCGGTAATTTCCTCACTTTGATTAGTAGTTGAGAGACGCTGACCACTAACAGGTCCTGTTAAATTGGTCACGCCTTTAACGTGGCACACCTTGCGCGGGTTAACATCGACATCCGATTTTCGCGCCAATATGGAAGAATAATTCGGAAGATCTCCTATCTGGCTGAATATAAACGAATGTTTCAATCGGCGGCAGCATCTACGAACGATCGCCAAGCGCCGGACCGGGCAGGACTGGCGCTGCCTCTCGCCACTGACCAGGCGCCAGTCCGGCAAGGGTCCACGGCCCGATTGCCCAGCGGATCAGGCGCAGCGTGGGGTGACCGACCTTGGCCGTCATGCGCCTTACCTGGCGATTCTTGCCCTCGCGCAACCGGATCTCGATCCAGGATGTCGGGATATGACGACGAACACGGATCGGCGGCGTGCGCGGCCATAGCCCGGATGGTTCCGGAATCGACCGCGCGGCGCAGGGCAGCGAGGTGAAATCGCCGAGATCGACCCCGCTTCGCAGCGCACCGAGTGCAGCCTGAGTCGGCACTCCTTCGACCTGTGCCCAGTAGGTCTTGGTCATCTTGCCGCGGGGATCGGTGATGCGCTGCTGAACATCACCGTCATCCGTGAGAACCAGCAGTCCTTCGCTGTCCGCATCGAGCCGGCCGGCGGCATAAACGGCGGGGACCGGCACGAATTCAGCGAGCCCCGGCCGCCCACCTTCGCTCGTAAACTGCGAAAGCACCCCGAACGGCTTGTTGAAGAGGATGATGCGGCTCAATCGAGCCCTGCCCGCAGCGGCTCGGTCGGCAAGGTCAGGCGGTTTCGCGCTCCCGCGCAGCCGCGTCGTCGGCGGATTCAGCCGTGCACGAGGGCAGCCCGAAGATGTTGCAGAAACGCAATGATTCCGGATAGGGGAAGAAATCCACGATGATCCCGCTGCGGATGTTCTTCTGCGCCTCCTGCCAGAACTCCGGTCCCAGCAGGTCGGCGTGATAGCGCATGAAAAGCTTCCGGATCAGCGGTGAGCCCAGCAGGAAGGTGGCCCATTCCTCGGGAAAGACGTCGTTCCTGGCCACCGAATACCAGACCTCTCCCGACATCTCGTCCTCCAGGGACGGCGCCGGCGGGATGCGGCGGAAGTTGCAGTCGGTGACATATTCGATCTCGTCGTAGTCGTAGAAGACGACCCGGCCGAAGCGGGTTACGCCGAAGTTCTTCCACAGCATGTCGCCCGGGAAGATGTTGGCCGCTGCCAGTTCCCGGATCGCATTGCCGTACTCCCGCACCGCATGGTCGGACTGTTCCTCGTCGGCTCCATCGAGATGGATATTGAGCGGGATCATGCGCAGTTCGATATAGAGGTGCTTGATGATCAGGGTATTGGCTTCCTCCTCGATCAAGGACGGGGCCAACCTGCGCAGTTCATCCAGCAGGGTTTGACTGAAGCGCGCCTTGGGCAGGGCAACGTCCGAAAACTCCAGCGTATCGGCCATGCGCCCCACCCGGTCCACCTGCTTCACCAGCAGATACTTGGACTTGACGGTGGCGCGGTCGGTGTCCTTGGACGAGCCGAACACATCCTTGATGATCTTGAAAACGTAGGGGTAGGAGGGCAGCGTGAACACCAGCATGACCATGCCGGGGATGCCCGGCGCGACGACGAACTCGTCCTGCGAGTGCCGCAGGTGGTGCATCACGTCGCGGTAGAACATGGTCTTGCCCTGTTTTTGCAGGCCCAGCATGGTATAGAGCTCCGCCCGCGGCTTGCCGGGCATGATCCCGGCCAGGAAATCGACGTAGGCGGAGGGCACCTCCATGTCCACCATGAAGTAGGCCCGGCTCAGGCTGAACAGCGTGACGATGCGGCGGAATTCCATCAACACCGCATCCAGCGTCAAGCGGCCGTTGGCGTCGTGCAGCACGGGAACGGCGAACGGGTACTCCTGGTTGCCGTTCAATACCTTGCCGATGACATAGGCGCCCTTGTTGCGGTAGAAGGCGGAGCTGAGTACCTGGATCTGCAGGTTCGGCTCATCGCGCGGCCAGCCCCCGAGATGCCGCTTGATGGAGGCGACCATGTAGCCGACGTCGCGATCGATATCGGCAAAAGGACACTGCCAGCCGAAATCGAGGAAGACCTGGCGCAGGGTTCGCCGCAGACCGTCGCGCTGGGGATAGTAGCTGCGATAGGTGGGCGGATCGGATTCGATGTAGTCGGTGGAGATGGCGGGCCGGTAGAAGATGAAATCGTTGTTGAAATAGGTGCGGTGCATGATGCGGCAGAACACCGAGTTGAAGAACGTCTCGGCCAGTTCCGGCTGCTTGTGGTTGACGAGCAGTCCGATGTAGAACAGCTTCGCCTGCTGCCAGGTCGGGCTGTCCAGCAGGTCCGCGTGAAACTCGGCATGCAGGCGCTCCACCGTCTCCTTGACACGCTCGTCATAGAACTGGATGCGCTCCTTGACGGCGCGCTGCTGCGCCTGCCAATCCGCCGTGTCGAATCGCTCCTTCGCCAGCCGGCTCACTTCCCGGAACAGCCGGTAATGCTTGATGAACCCGTCCAGCATGGCCTGGGCGATTCGCTGGGCGGCGGGATTCTGGGTTGCTGGAAACTCGGACTGGTTCGACATCTTCGACATGCACTCCTGTGAATCGGATGGTGGCGACAGGCGTCAAGCGGGCCGGCAGCGACTGCCGCGGACCCGCGATCGCGCCGCGGCCTCTGGGTATCACTATGATTTATCGGGACTACCCATTCTCATGACGGTCCTCGCGGGAGTCCCCGCCGGGGCACCGTGCGGCTAGCCCATCAGAAGGATTTACGAGATAATAAAAAAAGTAAAGCGGCCGGGCACGGAAATTCGCCCGACCCAATCGGCTTGGACGGCCGTCACGTCGCTCCAGGCCCGACCGCCGCCAGTGTTTCCGGGTCTGCCCCAAGTGCCGAGCACGGCGTGGGGCAATCTTGTCCCGGGGGTAAGCGTGGCACCGCCCGCAGCATTCTTCGCCAACACGAGAGGGATCAGCATGACCGCATACGCCAAGATAAAGGTACCGCAAGACGGCAAGAAAATCGTTCCCGGGCAGCCGATGCCGGACAATCCCATCATTCCCTACATCGAAGGCGACGGCATCGGCATCGACATCACGCCGGTGATGAAGGCTGTGGTGGACGCAGCGGTGCAGAAGGCCTATGGCGGGAAGAAGCAGATTCACTGGATGGAAGTCTATGCCGGGGAGAAATCCACCAAGATCTACGGCGCCGACGTCTGGCTGCCGGAAGAGACGCTGGCCGCACTCAAGGAATTCAGCGTCTCGATCAAGGGTCCGATGACCACGCCGGTCGGCGGCGGCATCCGTTCGCTCAACGTGGCGCTGCGGCAGGAACTCGACCTCTATCAATGCGTGCGGCCGGTGCGTTACTTCAAGGGCGTACCCTCCCCCCTGAAAGACCCGACCAGGACGGACATGGTGATCTTCCGCGAGAACACGGAGGACATCTACGCCGGCATCGAATGGGCAGCCGAATCCGACGGCGCCCGGAAACTCATCAAATTCCTGCAGGACGAGATGGGGGTCAAGAAGATCCGCTTCCCCGGCACTTCCGGCATCGGCATCAAGCCCGTGTCGCGCGAAGGGACCGAGCGCCTGGTGCGCGCCGCCATCAAGTACGCGATCGACAACAAGCGCAAGTCGGTCACGATCGTACACAAGGGCAACATCATGAAGTTCACCGAGGGCGGCTTCCGCGACTGGGCCTATGCCCTGGCGAAGAACGAGTTCGGCGCCGTGCCGATCGACGGCGGCCCGTGGTGCAAGCTGCCCAATGGCATCGTCGTCAAGGATGCCATCGCCGACGCCTTCCTGCAGCAGATCCTGTTGCGCCCGGCAGAGTACGATGTGATCGCCACCCTCAACCTGAATGGCGACTACATTTCGGATGCGCTGGCGGCCCAGGTGGGCGGCATCGGAATCGCCCCCGGTGCCAACATCTCCGACGTCTATGCCATATTCGAGGCCACCCACGGCACGGCACCGAAGTACGCCGGCAAGGACTACGTCAATCCGGGCTCCCTGATTCTCTCGGCCGAAATGATGCTGCGCCACATGGGCTGGAAGGAAGCGGCCGATCTGATCGTAAAGGCGATGGAAGCGGCGATCGGCGACAAGGTCGTGACCTATGATTTCGCACGCCTGATGGAGGGCGCCACGGAAGTGTCCTGCTCCAAGTTCGGTCAGGCGATGATCGACCGCATGTGAGCGCCAAGCCGGGCGCAACGCCCCTCGGGAAGACGCGACGGGCCCGCATGCGGGCCCGTCTCCTTGGCGGTTCACTTCGTGGCGCCGCCCGTCGCCGATGCGAACAAAAAACCCGGCGGGAGAACCGGCCGGGTTTTCTAAGCCTGCGCCACGGGGTTGCCGCGCCGCAGCCGGAACTTCAAGCCGTCAAGCCGCCTGAATGTTCGACGCCTGCTTTCCTTTCGGCCCCTGCGTCACTTCGAAAGAGACTTTCTGCCCCTCCTTCAGTGTCTTGAAGCCGGCCATGTTGATGGCGGAGAAATGCGCGAACAGGTCTTCACTGCCGTCATCCGGAGTGATGAAACCATATCCCTTAGCGTCGTTGAACCATTTCACAGTACCCGTTGCCATATAAAGCTTTCCTCATATTGCGTATTACAAGCAGGCTTAACGCCCCTCATGTTTGACCTGCAAGACACACCAGGCATGGGAACCAAGCGGGTTTCAAGCGGAGTTGAAGCGCAGCGGACCGATGACACGGAGGAACTTGAGCCAAACACGGGTGACCTTTTACGCCTCTTCTTCCGCACTCGTCAAGCATTTTCGCCTCGCGCCGCGATGCTGCAGGACAGCAATGCGCAAGGCGCATCGAGTGCGCGATCGAAAAAATGCTGCCGATGCCGGTTCGATGCAACGCGAATCGGCCCATGGATGGGGTCAATGATTCGGTCTATTCTCCCATTGGAAAGGGGAATGCACCGCGACGCATTCGATCTTGCGCAACGGGGAATTGTGTTTAGAATTGATCCATGGCTACGCGTAAGCAGGACGAGTCTGTGCTCGAGGTGGAGCAGGCCAAAACCAAGCCGCCTCCCCTCTTCAAAGTGCTACTGCTTAACGACGATTACACGCCGATGGATTTTGTGGTCCTGGTGCTGCAAAAATTCTTCTCCTTGAGTCGCGAACAAGCGACGCGCATCATGCTCAAAGTGCACAAGGAAGGTGTGGGCGTCTGCGGCGTGTATCCGAAGGATATCGCCGCAAGCAAAGTCGAACAGGTCAGCGCTTATGCGCGCGAGCACCAACATCCGCTGGCGTGCGTAATGGAGGAAAGTTGAGATGATTGCGCAGGAGTTGGAAGTCAGTCTTACATATGGCGTTTGTCGAAGCGCGGCAGAAGCGGCACGAGTTCATCACCGTCGAACATCTGCTGCTGGCGCTGCTCGACAACCCTTCGGCCGCCGAGGTTCTGCGCGCCTGCGCGGCCAACGTCGACGAGCTGCGGAAGGAACTCAACGCCTTCATCAGCGAGCACACGCCCACGGTGGCAGGCACGGAAGAGATCGACACCCAGCCCACGCTGGGCTTCCAGCGCGTGATCCAGCGCGCCATTCTGCATGTCCAGTCCTCCGGCAAGAAGGAAGTGACGGGCGCCAACGTGCTCGTCGCCATCTTCGGCGAGAAGGATTCGCACGCGGTCTATTTCCTGCAGCGCCAGGGAATCACCCGACTGGACGTGGTGAATTTCATCTCCCACGGCATCACCAAGGCGCCGCAGGGCAGCGCCAAGCCGGGCGGCGAAGCGGAACAGGGGGAACAGGAGCAGGAAGGCCAGGCCGCCGGCGGCGCGCTCGAATCCTATACGCAGAACCTCAACGCCATGGCGTTGATGGGCAAGATCGATCCGCTCATCGGCCGCGACAAGGAACTGGAACGCGTCGTCCAGACCCTGTGCCGGCGCCGCAAGAACAATCCCCTGCTGGTGGGTGAGGCCGGCGTCGGCAAGACCGCCATCGCCGAGGGACTGGCGCGGCGCATCGTCGAGGCGCGCGTGCCGGAGATCCTGGCGCACGCCCAGATCTACGCCCTCGACATGGGCGCACTGCTGGCCGGCACCAAATACCGCGGCGACTTCGAGCAGCGCCTCAAGGCGGTGCTGAAGCAGTTGCTGGAAAACCAGAACGCCATCCTGTTCATCGACGAGATCCATACGCTGATCGGCGCCGGTGCGGCCTCCGGCGGCACCCTCGATGCGTCCAACCTGCTGAAGCCGGCGCTCGCCTCCGGACAGCTCAAGTGCATCGGCGCCACCACTTACAACGAGTACCGCGGCGTGTTCGAGAAGGACCATGCCCTGTCGCGGCGCTTCCAGAAGATCGACGTGAACGAGCCCTCGGTCGAAGAGACCGTGGCCATCCTGCGCGGGCTCAAGTCGCGCTTCGAGACCCATCACGGGGTCAAGTACTCCTCGACGGCGCTGTCCAGCGCCGCCGAGCTGTCCGCCCGCTACATCAACGACCGCCACCTGCCGGACAAGGCGATCGACGTCATCGACGAAGCCGGGGCGGCGCAGCGCATCCTGCCGAAATCCAGGCAGAAGAAGGTGATCGGCAAGACCGAGATCGAGGAGACGGTCGCCAAGATCGCGCGCGTGCCCTCGCAGCACGTGTCCACCGACGACCGCTCGGCGCTCAAGAACCTCGACCGCGACCTGCGGGCCGTGGTGTTCGGCCAGGACAAGGCCATCGATGCGCTGACCACCGCCATCAAGATGTCGCGCAGCGGCCTCGGGAATCCGCAGAAGCCGATCGGCTGCTTCCTCTTCAGCGGCCCCACCGGCGTCGGCAAGACCGAGGTGGCGCGCCAGCTCGCCTACTGCATGGGCATCGAACTGGTGCGCTTCGACATGTCGGAGTACATGGAACGTCACGCCGTATCGCGCATGATCGGAGCGCCGCCGGGATATGTCGGTTTCGACCAGGGCGGGCTGCTGACCGAGGCCATCACCAAGAAGCCGCATTCGGTGCTATTGCTGGACGAGATCGAGAAGGCCCACCCGGACATCTTCAACATCCTGCTGCAGGTGATGGATCACGGCACGCTGACGGACAACAACGGTCGCCAGGCGGATTTCCGCAACGTCATCATCGTCATGACCACCAATGCCGGTGCCGAAACGCTGCAGAAGGCGACCATCGGCTTCTCCGGTGGCCGGGAAGCGGGCGACGAGATGGCGGAGATCAAGCGCATGTTCGCGCCGGAGTTCCGCAACCGGCTGGACGCCATCATCTCCTTCAAGTCCCTCGACCACGAGGTCATCCTGCGCGTGGTGGACAAGTTCCTCATGCAACTCGAAGGCCAGCTGCACGAGAAGAAGGTGGAGGCGGTGTTCACCGACAACCTCAAGGCGTGGCTCGCCGAGAAGGGATTCGATCCGCTCATGGGAGCGCGCCCGATGGCGCGGCTGATCCAGGACACGATCCGCTCCGCCCTCGCCGACGAGCTCCTGTTCGGCCGGCTCGTCAGCGGCGGCAAAGTCACCATCGATATCGACGACGAGAGCAAGGTCAAGCTGGTGTTCCACGAGGAGGAAGTGGCGCCGGCCTGATTCCCACCCATCCGAACCACTGGCGGCGCGTCATCGCCGCCATTTTTTTGCGTTGCCTCTTTGGAGCCCCGGACCATGAGTTTCCAGACCGCCGATCTGTGCGACCAGGCTGAGCCGCAAATTCGCGCCGGCACGGTGCGCGTCGTCACCCCCGTGTTTCGCAGCTACGGCGGACGGCGCGCCTTCCACGGTCCGATCACCACGCTCAAGTTGCACGAGGACAACTCCCTGGTGCGCAAGGCGCTGGAATCGGCCGGGAACGGTCGGGTGCTGGTGGTGGACGGCGGCGGCAGCCTGCGCTGCGCCCTCGTCGGCGATCAACTGGCACGGCTGGGCGTCGGCAACGGCTGGGCCGGCATCCTCGTGTACGGCTGCATTCGGGATTCCCGCGCCATCGCAGAAATGGACATCGGCGTGCTGGCGCTCGCCACCCATCCGCAGAAGAGCGTGAAAAAGGGCGTCGGCGACGCCGACATCCCGGTCACTTTCGGCGGCGTCACCTTCCACCCCGGCGAACATCTATACGCCGACGAGGACGGCATCGTCGTGGCGGCATCGGCACTCGTCTAGGGCACCGATTCCGTCCAATCATGGCCGAGGAAGTCGAGCTCAAACTGGCGCTGCCCGAGAACGCCTGGCGCGCCGTCGCACGGCACCCGCGCCTCGCCGCCGCCGAAAAGCTGCCGCCGCGCAAGCTGGTCAATATCTACTACGACACGCCGGAACTCGATCTGCGGCGCAAGGGAGTCGCTCTGCGGCTGCGCCAGCAGGGCCGCCAGTGGCTGCAGACCGTCAAGTGCGCCGGCACCCTGGCCGGCGGCCTGAGCACGCGCCCGGAATGGGAGTACCCGTACGACGGTCAGGCGTTCGACTTCGCGCCCATCGACGACGCGAAGCTGCGCCGTTGGCTCCGCCGCGACAGGCTGGCAAAGCGCCTTCAACCGGCCTTCGAGACGACCTTTTCCCGGCAGACCTGGCGCATCGCGACCGGCGAGCACTCGACCATCCTGGTCATGTTCGATCGCGGCCGCATCCAGGCCGCGGGCCGCAGCCTGCCGATCAGCGAACTCGAACTGGAACTGGCGGGAGCGAATATCGGCGACCTGTTCGATCTGGCGCGCGAACTCGCCGCCCTGCTCCCCCTGCGCCCCGAGCCGCTGTCGAAAGCCGAGCGCGGCTATCGCCTGATCGGGGCGCCCCCCTCATCGCCTCGCCCGTCGACCGGCGCGCCCCTCGACGCCGGTCGTTCGGCACTGGAGGCGTGCCGCGTCATCGGGCTGTCCTGCCTCGCCCGACTCCAGGACAACGAACCCGGCGTGCGGGATGGCGGAGACCCGGAGTCCATGCGGCAGGCGCGCATCGAAGTGTGCCGCCTGCGTTCATTGCTGCGCCTGTTTCGACCCTTGCTGCCCGCGTCTCTGCTGGGAGACGTGCCGACACGATTGCGCGCCCTCGGCGCCACGCTGGGCGAAGCGCGGGACTGGAAGGTGCTGGTCTCGAAACTGCTGCGGCCGGTCGCCGATGCATCTCCCGGGGATGCCCGATTGGAACGGCTGATCGAGGCAGCCGCGGCGCATCGCGAAGAAGCGCGTGCCGCCGTCGTCGCCGCTGTCGACGATGCGGCATACGGCCGGCTGATGATCGACCTTGTGGCCTTGCTGCATAGCCCGGAACTCGACACCACTGCGCCAGCGACGCCCACCTTTGCCGACTTCGCCGCCGAGCAGTTGAACCGCCTGCGCCGCCGCGCCGGTAAAGCGGCCAGGGGTGCAGACGGCCTCGACACCGAGGCCGTGGACGGATTGCGCATTGCGGTCAGCCGCCTGCATGACGCGCTGGAGCTTTGCGCACCGATCTATCGGCGCAAGGCGGTCCAGCGTGACCTTCGGCGCTTGGCGCGGGCGCAGGACCGACTCGACATGATCCATGATCTGGTCGATGCCGGAGCGCGGCTCGCCCTGTGCGCGGACGACGATTCCGGCTTGTGGGAAGCGGTCGCCCGGGTCGGCGCTTGGCACAAACCGCGCTATCGGAAGTGGATGGCGAAGCTGCCAGGAGACGTGGCAGCAATGACCGAGCGCCGCTTCGCCTGGGAACGCTGGACTTGACGTCGCATTGCAGCCCCCATGCGATCGGCCGCACAATGCGGCGTCAAGCTTAGCCCACGAAGCGCAAGACGCATGGAACTCATCCTGTGGCGGCACGCCGAAGCCGAAGACGGCATTCCCGACGCCAAGCGCCCACTGACAGAGCGCGGCCAGAAGCAGGCCAGAAAAATGGCAAAATGGCTGCGCAAGCGCCTGCCGGAAGACACACGCATCATCGTCAGCCCCGCACTGCGCTGCCAACAGACCGCCGCAGCCCTGGAACCGGAGTTCGAAGCCAGCAAGCACGTCGGCACTTCGGCCAACGCCGGGCAGGTTCTGCAGGCCGCCGGCTGGCCCGAGGCGCAGAGCGCAGTTCTGGTGGTCGGACATCAGCCCACCCTCGGCCGTATGGTGGCATCGCTCCTGACAGGTCAGGAAGCCGACTGGGCCATCAAGAAAGGCGCGATCTGGTGGCTGAGCACCGCGGCGGTCGGCGACGAACCATCGGCGACCCTGGCGCAGCACTCGGCCCGGATCTGATCTGACCGGCAGTGCCTCCGACCCAGGGCGGGCCGTGCCCGCCGGACGCGCCCTACAGACCGCCCGCCTCGAGGTCTGCGCCGCGAGGCCGTAGCTTCCTGGCGTTACCGTCGCCGAAAGATATGGGTTCGCCAAGCAGCACAAGAGTGACATAATCCCCTCGCAGCCGCCTTGGCACGGCCCGCGAGGATCCCGAAGCCCGAACCATCAGTACCATTGAAGCCGAATCAAGATCCGCCGCGTGCTCTCCGTTTATCCGTCACCGTTACCTTCTGGGGCAGTTGATCAAGCGCGACGTCCTGCTGCGCTACCGCGGAGCCTTACTCGGGGCTGCTGTGGATCTTTCTCAACCCGCTCATCATGCTGGGGATCTTCGTCTTCGTCTTCGGCCACATCTTCCAGGCGCGCTGGCCGTGACAACAGTCCGAGGGCATGCCTTTTTGGGCTGATGCTCTATACCGGCCTGATCGTTTTCAATCTCTTCGGCGAAACCGTTTCGCGCGCGCCGGCCACGGTGCGAAGCTATCCGAGCTACGTCAAGAAGATCATCTTCCCCGTCGAGATCCTGCCGTTGGTCCCCCTTGGCGCTGGGTTGGTGCATGCCGCCTTCAATCTGACGTGATCCTCGTGGCCGCGCTTGCCTGGTTTGGCCAGTTGAATGTCGCGCTGTTTAATGACCTTTAGCTCCTGATCGTGCCGGTAATTTCTGCTTCTGCTCTGGGGACTCTCTTGGTTCCTCGCAGCATGGGGCGTGTATATCAAGGACATGACCGCAGATCGTGCCGCTCTTTGTTCAGATGGTGCTCTTCCTCTCCCCAGTGTTGTATCCCTGCCTAGCGCCGTGCCAGCGTTCCTCTGGCTGCTTGATCATGTAGAACCCGCTCAGCACGGTTATCGAGGCAAGCTTTGGAGCCGCGATTCTTCCCGGGTCAAGGAATCGCGTGGTCAGCTTGGCTCTTGTCCTTCGCCTCGGCCGCAGGGCTCGCAGAGGGGCTGGGCTCGGCCTCGCCTTCTTCAATCACTGTTGCGACGAGTTCGCCGATGCCCTCTGACGACATCGCTATCTCCGCCCGCAACCTGACCAAGGCCACCGCTTGTTTGGCCATCCTGGCGACCGCGTGAAGCAGTTCTTCAGCCTTGGGCTTCAAGCGCTACCACCGAGAGTTCACCGCGCTCAGGGACGTTTCTTTTGACATCAAGAAAGGGGAAACCGTTGGCATCATCGGCCGCAATGGATCTGGCAAGAGCACGCTGCTGCAGCTAATCTGCGGCATCCTCAAACCGACCAGCTGGTACCCCGCAATAGTCGAGTGGCCGAGTTTCGGCGCTGCTTGAACTCGGCGCCGGGTTCGCCCAGAGTTCACCGGGCGCGAG
>CAVPDA010000003.1:0-778904 GCA_963702495.1 uncultured beta proteobacterium
CTCGCCACCTGGCGCATGCTGCGGAGCGAGTCGGCAGCGCATTCGCTCTCGCAGGTGCTCGGCTTGGGCGAGATCGAACTCGATAGCGTGTATGAGGCGCTGGACTGGCTGGGCCAAGCCCAGCCGAGGATCGAAGCAGCGCTTGCGCGCAAGCACCTCGCGAACGGGGTGCTGGTGCTCTACGACCTCAGCTCGGCCTGGGTCACGGGACACTGCTGTCCGCTGGCCGCCTTCGGCAAATCACGTGATGACAAGGGCAAGTACCCGCAGATCGTCTTCGGTCTGCTGTGCAGCGCCGAGGGCTGCCCGGTGGCGGTGGAGGTGTTTGCAGGCAACACGGGCGATCCGAGCACCGTGGCGGCGCAACTCGACAAGCTCAAGGCGCGCTTCGGGCTCACGCACGTGGTATGGGTGGGCGATCGGGGCATGATCACACAGGCGCGCATCGAGGAGCTGCTGCGCCCGGCCGGCATGAGCTGGATCACGGCGCTGCGCTCACCCGATATCGCCAAGCTCATGGAAGAACAGGGGCCGTGGCAGCTCGCGCTGTTCGACCAACGCGGCTTGATCGAGATCGCCAGCGAACGCTATCCGGACGAACGCCTGGTGGTGTGCCGCAATCCGGCCCTGGCACAGGAGCGCGCGAGAAAACGCGAGGCGCTCCTGCAGGCTACGCAGAAGGACCTCGATGCCATTGTCGCGGCCACCGGGCGCTCACGCCGGCCCTTGCAGGGCAAGGACGCGATTGGGCTGCGCGTCGGACGCGTGATCAACGCGCACAAGATGGCCAAGCATTTCGATCTCACCGTCACGGAAACCAGCTTCGCCTACGCGCGCAAGAGCGAACAGATCGAGGCAGAAGCCGCACTCGACGGCTTTTATGTCATTCGCACCAACGTGCCGCAAGCGAAGCTCTCCGACGCCCAGGCGGTGTCCTCCTACAAGAGCCTGGCGCAGGTGGAGCGGGCCTTTCGTTCATTGAAGACCGTCGCTCTGCACGTGCGCCCGATCTTCCACTGGACCGAAGCGCGCGTGCGTGCCCACGTGTTCCTGTGCATGCTCGCCTACTACGTCGAATGGCAGATGCGCCAGGCGCTCAAGCCCATGCTCCATGACGACGAAGAACTCGAAGAGCAGCGCGAGAGCCGGACCAACCCGGTGGCGCCCACGCCACGTTCCGAGCGCGCCAAGGCCAAGGCGCAGCACCATCGCACCGAGGACGATCTACCGGTGCACAGCTTGCGCACGCTGCTGCTCGATCTGGCCACCGTGACGCTCAACGTCACTTCCACCGCAATCAACCCGCAGGCCAAGATCAACGTGACAACCCGCCCCACGCCGCTGCAGGCCAAAGCCTTCGCGCTGCTCGGCGTCGATCCGGAGTGTTCCCAGTAGCGCCCCACCCAGTTTCAAAAACTTCCCACTGAATCATGGGGGTGGCTCGCGCGTCCGGGCAAAGTTCGGATTAACGATCGAGGACATCGACTGGGAATACGGCCGGGTCCGCATACGCGGCAAAGGGGGTCGGTGGACTCTGCTCCCCGTCCCGGCCGAAGTGGGGCGAGCCATCTGCGAGTATCTGACGGCGGGACGCCCCCACTGCACTGACCGGCACGTTTTTATCCGCCTGCACGCGCCCGTGCGTGGTCTCGCCGATTCGACCAGCATCTCAGGGCTGGTCAAGCGTTCGTTACTTCGCGCCGGAATCGATTCCCCGCACAAGGGGGCGCACGTGTTTCGGCACAGCCTGGCAACGCAGATGCTCAAGCACGGCGGATCATTACGTGAGATCGGCGAAGTGCTACGTCACAGGAATCCGGACACCACTCAGATCTACGCCAAGGTCGATATTTCCGCTTTGCAAGGCTTGGCACTGCCTTGGCCGGGAGGTGCGTGATGAACACGCTCGGACAGGCCATCCACGATTACCTGGCGATGCGCCGCGGCTTGGGTTTCAAGCTGGTTCAGCTGGAATGCCGGTTGCGTGATTTCGCCACGTTCATGCAAGCTCAAGGTGCCACCTTCGTTACGGCCGAACTGGCCCTGCAGTGGGCTATGAAACCGGCAGACGCACATTCTGCCACTTGGGCGCAACGGCTCACGGCGGTGCGGTGCTTCGCGCGCCACCACAGTGCCGCAGACCCTCGTACGGAGATTCCCGCGTGGGGACTGCTTCCCCATCGTGCAAAGCGAGCCAAACCGTACCTCTACACCGAACGGGAGATTGGACAGCTGATGCAGGCCGCCAAGGCGCTACCCCCCAGCGATGGCTTGCGTGGTTGGACCTATTGTTGTCTGTTCGGCCTGCTCGCGGTGACGGGGCTGAGGATCAGCGAAGCGCTCGCGCTCAAGCGTCAAGACGTCGACCTGCAACAGGGGCTGCTCACCGTTCGCGGTACCAAATTCGGCAAGTCCCGCTTGGTCCCGCTCCATCCTTCTTCCCGGGAGGCTCTGTCGCAATACGCGAAACGCCGTGATGCCTACCTCGAACATCAGAGCACAGCCCACTTTTTGGTCTCGGAGTGTGGCCAAGTGCTGAACTCATTTACCGTTCGTCGAACCTTCCGGGAATTGTCCCGCCAGACCGGGCTGCGCGGACCAGAGGATCGCACCGGGCCTCGCTTGCACGACTTCCGCCACCGTCTGGCAATGGAGACGCTGTTGCGCTGGTACCGATCCGACGAAGATGTCGAGCACCGTATCCCGGTTCTATCGACTTTCCTGGGCCATGCTCGCGCGAGTGAGACGTATTGGTATCTTTCTGCCTGTCCTGAGCTGATGGGACACGTAGCACGGCGGCTTGAGCGGCGCTGGGAGGTCTCGTCATGAAACCGACCCCGAGTCTCGCCCCGCTTCTCGAACGCTTTTTTACCCAACGCTTGATGGCTCAGCGGCAGGCCAGCCCACACACCATCGCCTCCTTCCGGGATGCGTTTCGTCTGCTACTGGAGTTTGCGCAGAAGCAACTCCACACGCCTCCCTCCAGCCTGGCGTTGTCAGACATCAGCGTCTCTCTGATCGGTGCGTTCCTCGATGATCTGGAGGCGGTTCGCGGCGTCAGCGTGCGCAGTCGGAATCTTCGCCTGACTGCCATCCGCTCGTTCTTCCGCTACGCCGCCTATCAAGAGCCGACACACGCTGGACAGATTCAGCAGGTGTTGGCCATTCCGAGCAAGCGATATGACCATCGGCTGGTGGGCTTTCTGACCCGAGCGGAGATCGAGGCAGTGCTCGCCGCACCCGACACGCAAACGTGGATTGGGCGCCGAGATTACGCGATTCTTTTGATGGCGGTTCAGACCGGACTGCGTCTGTCCGAGATGACCAGCCTCAGACGGCAAGACCTCGAGTTGGGCACGGGCGCACACGTCAGGTGTCAGGGCAAAGGTCGCAAAGAACGCTGCACACCGCTCACCGCTCAGGCGGTGAAGGTGTTGAAGGCGTGGCTCAGAGAGCCCGTGCGAGGCAACGCAGACGTTGTGTTTCCCACCGTTCGTGGTGGGCGAATGAGTTCGGACGCCGTGCAATACCTCGTTGCCAAGCATACGGCGGTGGCACGCAATGCCTGCCCCTCGCTCAAAGACAAGCGCGTGACGCCCCATGTCTGCCGCCACACCGCAGCCATGGAAATGCTTCAAGCCGGTGTCGATTCGCTGGGTATCGCACTTTGTTTGGGACACGAGTCGGTCAAGACCACTCAGATCTACTTGGATGCAAACCTTGCCATCAAGGAGGCAGCGCTGGCAAAGATGACACCTATCGATGGAAGCGTTGGACGATTCCGGCCAAGCGACAGACTTCTGCAGTTTCTCAAGGACCTGTAGCGGTCAAGAAACTATGCCGAACCATGCTCGGGCTGTGATGCCGATTCTTCAGCGCCCAAGCGCCTTCTGAATGCAGAGCATTACTCGATTCGGCATAGTTTCCGGCCCGGCATAGAAGAAGACATCGCCTCGGCCCTGTCCCGGTTGGTACAACTGGGGCTGGACATCCGAGGAGGACATCATGAGCATTGCCAAGCGGGTCCTGAACCCGCAGCGCCTGCGCCAGGTGCCCGAGCACTTCAGTTGGCTCGATCACCGCCTGGTGCGCGAGCACACCAACGAGAAGGCTGACGTGTGTGCCTGGGCGCTCTACCTGTTTCTGGTCACCGTTGCCGACGCCCACGGCCTGAGCTACTACGCCGAGGCCAGCCTGTCCCGGCGCCTCGGACTGGATGCGCTGCGTCTGGCCAAGGCGCGCAGCGATCTGATCGGGCTCGACCTGATCGCCTTTGAGCCGCCGCTCTATCAGGTTCTGAGTTTGCCCGTGCACTTGCCGGTCGCGACCCGCCTTGAGCAATTGCACGCCATTCTCGGGCGGCGTCCATGATCGACTACGCCACCTGGTGCGCCATCCGCGATGGCGTCGAGAAACACCTCACCCCGGATCAGATGGCCGGGGCGCTGAAGCTGAACGTCAAGACCGTCCGGCGCTGGATCGGCCGAGCCTATGCGCAGCGCCAGAGCGCCAGACGCGACAGCAAGCTCGATCCCTTCAAGGGGCGCATCGTGCGCTGGCTGGAGGCTCACCCGCTGAGCGCACGAGCCAAGTCTTTCAGCGCCTGCGCGACGAGGGCTACGGCGGGGGCATCAGCATCCTCAAGGACTACGTCCGGGCCATTCGTCCCCGCCCGCGCGAAGCCTTCCTGAGCCTTGCCTTCGCCCCCGGGGAACTCGCCCAGGTCGACTGGGGCCTACGCCGAGCTCGGCGTAGTGCAGAGGATTTTTAGCTTGTCGGCCGCGGCGCACGGCGCCCGAGGAGGGGCACGGCGATGAGGCCGCGGCTCGGCGGGCTAAAAATCGTTTGTGCTAAACCGCCGCGCCGCGGTCGCTATGGGGATTGAATGCGCCCGGAGTGGCCGGGCAGTGCCAAAGCAGGTCGGCAAAGGGGATCGGGCGCGGCAGAAGGTGTGCGATGCGCGGGCGGGAACAGGCTGCGATCCGAAGCGTCAGGCGGTTGCGGCAGCGGGTCGGCCGCGAAACCAAGGCAGTGCAGGCGTTTGGGTGCCGCCCGGGCGCACCGTTCCCTGCCCGCGGGAGGCAGGCGCTGGCCAACGTTGGTGCGCAGCCGACAACGGTGCCGGTGTCTCATGAGGTGTCCGGCGGGGCGGTGCGCGGGAAGCTGCCCGCGGGAAAGCTCTCGATGCACACCATGTGTCCGCGCCCGCAGACGGGGCAGTCCCGCAGCGAGATGCCGGTGAGTTGCTCATAGCGGTCGCGATAGTCCAGCGTCTCGGTCAGCTCGTCGCAGGCCGGCTTGGGCGTGCCGAGCAGCGTGCGGCACAAGGCGATCTTGGTCTCGCGGTAGCGGTTGGCCAGGAAGCCGTAGCTACGGATGTGCTGGAACCCCTCGGGCAGAACATGGAGCAGGAAGCGGCGGATGAACTCCTCGGCGGCGAGGTCCATGACGCGCTTGGCGCCCTCGTGCTTGTAGTCCTTCCAGAGGAAGCGCACGCGCCCGTCTTCGAGGCCGAGCAGGCGGTTGTTGGAGATCGCCACGCGGTGCGTGTAGCGGCCCAGATAGCGCAGGACCTGGGCCGGGCCGCCGAAGGGCGCCTTGGCATAGACCACCCACTCGGTGTTGCCGGCGGCCGCCAGATACGCGGCGAACGCCGCTTTGTCGCGCAGGGGTTCGAGGTCGGAGAAGAACTGCAGCGCGCCGGCCTCGAAGCTCTTCTGCAGGGCCTCCAGGAACAGGCGGCGAAACAGGCGCGAGAGCACCCGCACCGGCAGGAAGAAACCCGGGCGGCAGCCGATCCAGCGCGAGCCGTCCGGGGAGATGCCGCCGCCGGGCACCACGCAGTGCACGTGCGGGTGGTGCAGCAGGTTCTGCCCCCAGGTGTGCAGGATGGTCAGAAACCCGATCTCGGCGCCCAGATGCTCGGGATCCGCGGCGATGGTGCGAAGCGTCTGGGCGCTGGCGTGGAACAGCATGTCGTAGAGCAGCTTCTTGTTCTGATACGCGAGGGCCGCGATCGGCTCGGGCAGCGTGAACACAACGTGGAAGTACTCGACCTCGAGGAGCTCGGCCTGGCGCTCTTCGAGCCACTGGGCGCGGGCGAGCGACTGGCACTTGGGACAGTGCCTATCGCGGCAGCTGTTGAACGCAATGCGCAAGTGCCCGCAGGCATCGCAGCGCTCCACGTGCCCGCCGAGCGCCGCGGTGCGGCAGCACTCGATGGCGCCCATGACGCGGCGCTGCCCGCGCGAGAGCGTCTCGGCATGGGCCTGCCGGTATTGCGGCCCATGCTGGCGGAAGATCTCCGCCACTTCCAGTTGAAGGGGCCGGGCGGCCACGACCTGCCCTCAGAAATGGGCAGGCGGGTCGGGTTGGGGTTGCGGGGGCTCGGGCCGGGGCAGCAGGTCGAAGGGACTCACGGTGGCGCACACGGAACTGGTGGCGACTTTCAGGTAATGCGAAGTGGTGGCAAGGCTGCGGTGCCCGAGCAGAAGCTGGATCCGGCGCACGTCGGTACCGGCCTCCAGCAGGTGGGTGGCGAAGGCGTGGCGCATCGAATGCGGGGTGATCGGCTTGTCGATGCCCGAGAGGCGGCGGGCCTTGTCGCACGCCTGCTCCACCGCGTCGCGGGTAATCGGCCGGCCGGGGATGTCGCCCGGGAACAGCCACAGTTTGGGCCGCGCAACTTTCCAGTACGTCCGCAGCTCTTCGAGCAGCCGCGGCGAGAGCATGACGTAGCGATCTTTCTGTCCCTTGCCCTGTTCGACGCGGATCACCATGCGCTGGCTGTCGATGTCGGTCACCTTCAGGTGGGTGGCTTCCGAGACGCGCAATCCCGCCGCGTAAGCGACGGTGAGCAGCGTGCGGTGCTTCAGACTGCCGACGCATTCCAGGAAATGCTCGATCTCCTCGGGGCTGAGGATCACCGGCAGCTTCAGCGGTTTCTTCGGAATCGGGATGTCGTCGCGCGCCCAGTCGCGCTTGAGCGTCACGTGGTAGAGGAAGCGCAGCGCGGCGGCGATGGTGCACAGGCTGCCCGGGGCGAGCTTGCGCTCATTGGTCAGATACAGCTGGTAGGCCTGAATCTGCTGCGGCCCCAGTGCCTCCGGCGATTGGTGATAGTACCGGGCAAGCAAGACGATCTGCTGCAGGTAGGCGGCCTGGGTATTGGCGGTGAAATTGCGGATCTGCATCGCCTCAGTCATGCGTTGGCGTAGCGGTGTCATGGCAAGACTCCTTCGCGAAGGTGAAAGGAATGCTGCGTACAGCACACCCATCCTTCGCCAAAAGGAGCACTTCGGGGGAATCAGGATCGTGGGAGTGAAACAGGTGCGGCAGACCGACCGGCAACCCCTGGCAACAACGGTTGCACAGGAACTACCGCGTTAGCGGTTTAGTACAGGCCCCACTATGCCGACACTCGGGCAATGCCGAGTCATTGCCGCGATGTTGTCCAACTGCGCTCAGGACAAGACAAAAGCCACCGATGCAGACGAATGACTCGGCATAGCCCGATCTGTTTCAAAGTGCCTTGAGGAAGGCGAGCAAGGCATCATCCGGCTTGTAGACGCCTGGACATCCCTCATGGGGCGTGGTCTTGGCGAGGACCTTCACTTTCATCGCCAAATCCGCCTCCAAGTAGATGTGCGTGGTCTCCACGGACTCATGGCCGAGCCACAGGGCAATCACCGTCGTATCAACGCCAGCCTGCAATAACTCCATGGCGGCGGTATGTCGCAAGACATGCGGCGACACGCGCCTCCCTTGTAACGACGGGCAAACTTCCCTGGCGCTGGCGGCATGCTGCGCCAGCAAATACTGGAGCCCATCGCTGCTCAAACGAGTGCCACGGCGATTGGGAAACAAGATTTGCCCTTCGCCCAGAGCAGGCTCCTTCAACCAAGCGTTCAGCACTGCCGTCGTCTGCTTGGTCAGCGGGGTGCAGCGTTCTTTGCGGCCTTTGCCGAACACATGCACATAGGCGCCCGCGCCAAGATGAACATCCTCGCGCGTCAGCCCGGTCAATTCGGACAAGCGCAGACCGGTCTGCACCGCCAGCAGCAACCAGGCGTGATCGCGGCGGCCGGACCAGGTGTTCTGGTTCGGGGCCGCGAGCAAGGCATCGATTTCCTGTCGCGGCAGGTAATGGATCTGCTCATGGGTGTGCTGTTTGCTGGGGATGGCGAGCACACGCTGAATTTGCTCGGCTCGCTCGGGCAACTCAAAAGCGGCATAACTGAAGAAGGAGCGGATGGCCGTTCTTCGCAGATTCCGGCTTCGTGCCGCATTTCCTCGATGCTCTTGAAGGTCGTCCAGAAAGGCACTGATTAGCGGTGCATCCATCTCGTCCCAGGAGAGCTGGGACGGTTCCTTGCCGAGCCGGGATTTTGCAAACTGGAGCAGGAGGCGAAAGGTGTCGCGGTAAGAACTGATGGTATGGGGGCTGGCGTGCCGTTGCTGCATCAAGCGTTGGCTGAAGAAACGTGTCAGCAAGGTCGCGAGGGTGGCGCTTGGTTTCATGATGTTTGCTCCCAATGGTGTTCCAGTCGTTCCATGGCCGCCCCCAGCAACTCCGGGCAGGCTGAAAGATACCAATACGTGTCGCTGACTTCGACATGGCCCAGGAAGGACGAAAGCACTGGTAACCGCCGCTCCACATCCTGTCCGTCGCGATACCAATGCAATACGGTCAGCATGGCAAAGCGGTGGCGAAGATCATGCAGCCGTGGTCTGGATCGCCCGGGCTGGCTGCTCAGTTCAGCGTTCTGGGCCAGGCGATGGAAAACACCAAGTACGCAGTCGTAACCCAGACGCATCCCTTGGGTGTTTACGAACCAATAGGGAACCTGACGCCGGCCCAGGAATTGTTCGCGGCGTTCTCGGTAATCGGTCAAGATATTGACGGTCGTCTCATGCAATGGCACCAGGCGGGATTTGCCGAATTTGCTGGAGCGTATCGTCAGGATGCCCTCGTTGAGATCGACATCGTCCAGGGTGAGGCCAAGCGCTTCGCAAATGCGCAGACCCGACACGCTGAGCAACCCCAGGAGGCAGTAAAAGGTATGATTTGCCAACCCATCTTTCGCGGACAACTGCCGGGCGCCTTGCAGCAAGCGCTCGATGTCGTCGTCGGAGAAGAAATAGGGACTGGGTCGCTGATGGGGAAAGGGCAATAACCCCAACGGCAACGGTTCCGTTCGGCCATCGATCGCGCTGCAATAGCGGGCGAAGCCACGAACGTAACTCAAACGATGTGCCCACCATATGGGCTGAGCCGACGTCGGTTGCGTTGCCCAGGCGAGTGCGAGGTCTCTGGAAATATAGTCGGCCTGAGCCTGCTCCATAAAGGCGACGAACGACAACAAGCCCGTGCCGTCCGTGTGGAGCTTGAATCCCAGGCTGCGACGCATGACCAGATAGTCGTTCAGCATTTCGCGTAAGGAGCTCATCTCACGTCTCCCGGCCACGGCAGGCTGAGCCGACGTAACGCAGCCAAATCTACCTTGGCGTAAATGCTGGTCGTCTTGGCCTGACGGTGCCGCAGCAAACTGCCGATTTCGGTCAGGGTGGCGCCGTGCCGGAGCATGTCGGTGGCCAATGCATGCCGGAATTGGTGTGTCCCGTGGTAGCGGGTTTCAATGCCGGCACGTTTGATTGCCGCACCGACAATCGTGCCGACGGTCGTCGATGAGCCCAGGTCGCGGATCGGTGCGAAGGCTCGCAAAAAGAGCGCCCGGCTGCTGCTGATGGGACGTCCACGGCGCAGATAGTCAGCAATTGCCGCGCCAACATCGACCGGCAGTGGCAAACAGGCAGCCTGCTTCCCCTTGCCTGCCACGGCAAGGGTGCCCGCCTCCCAATCGAGGCTCTCCAAGGTCAACGACACAATCTCGCAAGAGCGCAAGCCCAGTTGCGCCAGAAGCATGATAATCGCGTAGTCCCGGCGTCCAACCGGGGTATCGCGCGGGCAATGTTCCAGAACTGCGCGGAGGTGATCCGGTGCGATGGCACGGGGAATCCCGGTCATTGACCAGTTGGGCACCGTAGGCACCGCAGCGACGAGGTCGAACTGGGTCTCGCCGCGGTAGCGCAGATAGCGAAAAAAGGAACGTAGTGCTGTGGTCGCGGCTTTGGCTCTTGCCGGACTGAGCTGTGCGGCTTGCTGCTGAACAAACCGGATGACATCAATGGCGCGCAAGGCAGAGAGATCGACTGGCCCATTGCCGAAACGCCCGGACAAAAAGTGCTCGATGAACGGGCAATACTGGATCAGCGTCTTGTCGGAGAGTGCCCGCTCTAGCCGCAAGTAGGTGGCGAATGCGCCCACGACTTGTTGGATTGGAGAGGGGGACTCCTGCTCAACCAGTGGCTGAATAACGCCCAACTGGCCCAGGAAATCCATTAACCGCCGCAGGGCAGCAAACGCGCCACGCTTTATCGTTGGATGTTCTGCTGCCCCATCGAAGAAATGTCGTGCATGTTCGTCAGTGATTTCTCTTACAGCGATCTGTTTGCCCTGAAGCCACTTGCTGAAGTACGCCACCCAACGAATCTGCGCGCCGAGATAATTCCGATTGAATCCTTGCCCTTTAAGCGACCTCGCGAAAGGTTCAAGGTAAGGCACCAATGGGCCTTCCGGTTCACGCAACAAGACCCACACACTTTCGACAACGTGTTCCATCTTGACTCTCCTTCCCGAAATAACGACCAGGGAAGGGAAATGCTATGCCGATTAAAACGGTGGCAACATGTTGTCAAACAAGGAGATTTCTAGCAGATTCGGCATTGCCCGAGTGTCGGCATAGTGGGGCGAGTTCGGCACGATTGCCGTCGGCGACACCCGGCGCCGCCTGTCCTTCTTCGTCATGGTGCTGGCCTGGAGCCGGCAGATGTACGTCGAGTTCACGCTCTCGCAAACCATGGAGCAGTTTCTCGCGGCGCACGTCAATGCCTTCAACGCACTGGGCGTCCCCCGCAAAGTGATGGTCGACAATCTGCGCTGCGCCGTGCTCCGGCATCCCCGCGGGGAACGCGCCGAGTTCAATCCGCGCTATCTCGATTTCGCCCGTCACTACGGTTTCGAGATCGTCGCCTGCGCGCCTGCCAAGGGCAACGAGAAGGAGAATGCTGCATATTGCACCTCATGGGTAATTTGGGGCGATACTTGCCGTGGTCGCCACTGATTTCCGAGTGGTTTTGGCTTGATGCTGGTACTTCCTGGGCGCGTCTGCGCCGGGCCGTTCGAACAGATACTGGGACTTGTCGTCATAGCGGTGCGCCTTGAGTAGCCCCGCGCGTCGCCAGTTGTCGATGGTGGCCTTGGTCACCTTGAGGTACTTTGCGATCTCGGTGACGGTCAGCAATCCACGCGCGCGCAGCCTGTCATAGCGATTCATCAACCCGTAGTCGATTCGAATTCGACGCACCATCAGGCGATGAAACGCCTGACCTTCTCCCGAGGTTATGCCTTGGCCATTGAGCATCTGCGCAATTTCAGCATCGGTGTGATCGTCGAGAAGTCGGTCGATTTCGGCCACGACGCCCGCCGGTGTCTGCCGCAGTTGCCACGCAGACTTTGGTAATGGCAGGCGCAGCGTGTGGGTTGCGCCGCCACTAAAGCGCACCCGAGCCGTGACCTCGGTATCTTTGGAAAGCGTCACGTCAGCGATCAACAATCGGGCCATGCGCTTCTTCTCGCGCTCGGGCGTATGAGGGTCGTTCCACAGACGAGGGAAGTCCTGCGCCAGCGCCAGGATGCTCTCGCGCTGCTTCGCATCGAGCTTGGCGTCGTCGGCTTGACGCTGCTTCTCACAGTGCTCCTGAGCGGCGGCCAGGGCACGCAGCGCTTGATTCCATTCCGCTTCCAGCGAATCGGCAACGAGACGGTTGTCGGGATCAACGCGCATATAACGGCGACGCGCCAACTCGGATTCGTAGCGCGCACGTTCAACCGCCTGAAGGCGCAATCGATCGCCCTCACCGGAGCGCCTCTCGAGTTCCTGCTGCACTTCGAGAGCGACCTGAAGGGTGACTGGAGTAACCCGCTCCACGAGCAGCCTGCCAATGGCCGCATCGAGCTCACCGCCATGGATCTGTTGGCACAACGGTTCCCCGCGCTCGATGCTGCGGCTTTGGCAGACATAATCCGCAACGCGGCGCCCACCGTGGAGATGGTAGCGCACCGTCATTCGCTCGCCGCACTTGGCGCATACTGCCAGGCCTTGCAGCAGTGCTGGCCCCTCGCGCGGCGCGCCCTGCTTGCGCTCGGCGCCGTGCGCTTGCGCATTGTCATGCAGAATCTGGACGTGTTGCTCGAACTCGTCCCAGCTGATGTAACCCTCGTGCGCATCGCGAATGAGCGCGATCCACTCCTCGGCAGGAAGTGCTTCCCACACATAACGGCCGTCGGGAAGTTTGCGCGTGTGGGTGCGTCCGAAGCAGAATGCGCCAGCGTAGCGTGGATGATGCAGTATCCACAGCGCACGCGAGTAGTCCAGTTCGCTCCAGAGCACGTCGCCTTTTTGCGCGCCCCGGTAGGCCCGGTGTGGAAACTTCAGGCCCTGCGCACGAAAGGCCTTGACCGTGGCCATGGCCGAAGCGGTGCGCCGAAACGTGCGGAAGAACTGGCGAATGCTCTCCTGAACGCGTTGATCCGGGTCCAGCCGCACCCGCCCCTCGGCATCATAGACAAATCCAATGGGTAGCCGTATCTCAAGCTCGCCGCGGCGCGCCTTGTTGAGGATGCCTCCGCGCAGCCTGGCTCGCAGTATATGCAACTCCGCTTCGCTCATCGTGCCCTTGAGCCCCAGTACCAACCGATCATTGAAATGCGCGGGGTCATAGACGCCGTCCTCGTCAAGCAGCAGCGTGTCGGCCAGTGCACAGATCTCGAGCAGCCGATGCCAGTCGCTCGAGTTGCGTGCCAGGCGCGACACTTCCAGTCCCATCACGATCCCGGCCTTGCCTAGACTCACCTCGGTGACCAGCCGCTGGAAGCCTTCCCGATCCAGCGCACAAGCCCCGGATTGTCCCAGATCCGAATCGATGACGAACACCTGATCGATTCGCCATCCGAGCGCAACGGCGCGCTCACGCAGCGCATACTGCCGTTTGGTGCTCTCGGTATTCTCGAACACCTGCCGCAGCGTTGACTGTCGCACGTACAGATAGGCGTTTCGCTTCAGATGCCGGGCTTGTACCTTGGAGTGTGAATCGTCAATCATGCGATGCCCTCCCGCGCGTTGGCGAGCACCATCGTCGCCAGGATTTCGACTACGTTCTGTTCGATGCCAAGGGGTAGCGATGCCTCGTGGCGTGGGACGGGCGCTGGCGGGCTCTGCCAGGCGCTCTCCCCCATGCACCTCATCCAGGCCGCCATCCCTTTGAACATCAGCGCCGCGCCGCCACGCATCCTGTGAGCGCATCCTCTGCTCTCGACCACGACTTTGCGCAAGCTCTCGTAGCAATCGGCCAGCGCGCGGGCATCCAGCCCTGCAGGGGTGGGGCGTTCATCGCCGTTTTTTTTTGGGCCGCGCCAGGGCACGCTCGACGGTGCGCCGATGCACCAGCACGCCGAAGCGCTCGGCAATGCGCTCGACCAGCGCGGGCGAGTTCAGTCCTTCCTCCGTGGTGCGAAGCTCTTCGATGAAGCGCATTACTTCCTCGGTGATCTTGTGGGCCGTGCGCGGCCCCCGCTTGGCCGGCAACAATCCGATGAGGCCCTCCCGATCGAAGTCCGACTGCGCCTTGTAGAACGTCGGGCGCGAGACCCCAAAGCGGGCCGCTACCTCGGCGATGGCAAGGCCCTCCGTGCGTACGCGGCGCAGCATCTCGTAGCGCGCCTGGACCAGATCTCGAGAGTCGAAGAAATCGCTGCCCATAAAGGCGGGATCCTGAATGTCCTGTGCATGCGGATTGACGGTCCCGCTCTCTTGCAGGGCGGCCAGTTTGGGATCGGGTTTGCGAGGGCGGGACATACGTAATATAAAATATGCCCATCACAGCAAGATGTCAAGGATTCTTGTGATCCGAAAGAAAGTAATCCGCGTATAGATGATGAGCGCAGACTGCGTTAATAGGCCAACGCCAGATGGGAGTTCCACAGCCGACGCTAGGCTCCACCATTGGCCGATGGGCATATTTATGCTTACAGTCACGGCATTATTCCCTTAACACTCCACGCTTGACCGGCTTAGCCCCAGTCAGGTCCCCGGATTCGCTCTGTCGCGCAATGAGCGCGACAAGTCGCAGCAGGTCCTCTACTCGGAAGTGCGATCGTCCCGCCGATATTGCCTCGAACGCGTTGGCCGCCGCCGCGCTGGTCCAAGCCGCTGGAAGACGCCGCAACCTGCCCGCATCATCGTGGAAGTACACGCGCTCCTCTCCCCACGCACTTCTGCGCTCCACCAACACGAACTCGCGCCCGCGCAGCGGATGAAAGGGGTGAGTAATCCGCACAAACTCCGTCGGATCGATTGCATCGCGTGCAGTTGACTGCCTTTGGGAAAGGGCGGGTCGAACGGGGTGTCGGCTATGTCAAGGGCAACTTCCTTGCCGGCCTGGACCTGCCGCAGTTCGCCGCGCTCAATCCGGCGCTGCGTGTCTGGCTGGAGTCGGTGGCCAATGTCCGGTTGCACCGGGAAACCCATCGCCGGCCAGTCGATCTGTGGAGGCAGGAGCAAGCCCATCTGCAAGCGGCCAATCCCCGGCCCTTCGATGTCGGCCGGGTGCTCACGCTGCGCGCCAACCGGCAGTTCCGGGTGAGCTTCGAGGGCAACCGCTATTCGGTACCGGCGCGCTTTGCCGGCAGCCAAGTGACGCTGAAGGCTTATCCGGACCGACTCTGCGTGTATCACGGCGAGGAGTTGATCGCGCGCCATGGCCGCTCCTTCGAGCGGCACCGCGACATCGAGGATCCGGATCACCCGAAGGCGCTGGTGGCACAGCGTCGCCATGCGCGCGACGCCCACGTGCTCAAGCGCTTCCTCGCCCTGTCGCCGCTGGCGGCGAAGTACCACGCCGGCTTGCTGGAGCGGCGCGGCAATGCAATTTCGCATGTGCGCAAGATCGTGGCACTGGCCCAGATCCATGGCGACGAGCAGGTAGCGCGGGCGATGAGCGATGCACTGGCCTTCGAGGCGTTCAGCAGCGAGTACATCGCGCATTTGATCGAGGCGCGCGAGCGCAAATTGCCCGAGGCGAGCCCGCTGGTGTTGATGCGCCCTCAGGATGCGCTGGACCTGGAGTTGCCGCCGGCCGATTTGTCGGCGTATGCAAATTTGACGGGAGATGACGATGGAAATGACTGAGGCTGTGTTGCAGGCGAATCTGAAGCGCTTGCAGTTGCCGTATTTCGCCGACCACCATACGGCCTTGTTGGCGCAGGCCGGGCGCGAATCGTGGCCGCATGGCCGGCTGCTCGAGCATCTGGTCGACGGTGAGCTGGCCCGTCGTGACGCGGCCTTGATCGAGCGCCGGGTGAAGACGGCGCGCCTGCCGGGGATCAAGACGCTCGATGGCTTCGATTGGAGTTGGCCGAAGAAGATCAATCGGGCGCAGGTCCAGCACGTGTTTCGCCTGGACTTCCTCCCCCAACACGGCAACGTGATTCTGCTCGGCGGCGTTGGCGTCGGCAAAACGCATCTGGCGATCGCCCTGGCGCACACCGCTTGCCTCAAGGGCAGGACGACGCTCTTTACCAGCGCCGTCGATATCGTCAATGCGCTGGCCGCCGCCCAGGCCACCGGTGGCATCAAGCGCGAGATGGCGCGCCTGCTCAAGCCTTCTCTGCTCGTCGTCGATGAACTGGGGTACCTGCCGATCGACAAGTTCGGCGCCGATGCGTTGTTCCAGGTGATCAGCCAGCGCTACGAGCGCGGATCGACGATCATCACCACCAATCGGGCCTTCAAGAACTGGCCGGAGATCTTCAACAACGACAGCACGCTGACTTCGGCTCTGCTCGACCGCTTGCTTCACCACGCCGAGTCCATCGTCATCGAGGGCCGCAGCTACCGCATGCGCGATCAGTCCGACACCTGATCTGAACTTCCCTTCACCATAAACCGCCGGCTTCCTGCTTCGCAGGGCCGGCCGCTTTCGCTTCCTCCGACGCGTCTCCCCTTGGGCCGCTTACAGCCGCGCTTCCACTCCGCTTTCAAGTCGTCAGATTCGTACCAGTTTCGGGGCGGCGCGGACATCGAGACAATTGGCCGGCCCGATTTCGCTGAGCGGCACGGTGCGGCCCGACGCTCGGCCCACCCTGCCCCACGCCCCGATCAGAGCGGGCGAGACCATGACCGCCTGGGCTTCCGTTACCTCGCGCAGAAGACGCTCCTCGAGCGTGTCTGGACCGACCTCACCGGACGAGGCGAGTCCCGCCGTGTGGATCCCCGGCAGCAGGCTCTTCACCGTCTGCGCGAGGTAGCGGCAGCCCAATTCTTCAGGCGGAGGCTCAATGTCGGGCATCGTGGCTCAGCGCCGGTTCCCGAATGCCCGCACCCCGGAGAATCGACCACAACAATGAGCCGAGACCCAGCCGCCGTAAGGGGGTTCGTAAGGCGCCGGAAAGAAATAAAGGTGGCATCTACCTCAATCAGGGCAAGACTCAATCAATTACAATGAGTTGATACCTTTATTCATTTACGCCGCTTAAGGGGAGCGTGGACCAGGAGCAGGACACGTTGCGGGGTCCTCTGACCTCGGCAGGCACGCATCTCGGGCAGCGACGGAAAGACCAAGCCGCGCCGGCCGCCCCAGGGCATCGGCCAGTCTAACGCGACCCAGTTGACCAGCCGATTCGCGCCGTTCTGTCCACGTGCCTCAGATGCGGCCCGGGATAGGCGCGCAACAGCGGGCTCTATGTCCGCTGCCGCTCGCCTCGAAGGCAACGCAGGGTAATCCCGTGCCAGGCGCCCCTTGCGGTTTGCCACCGGCAGGGGACGGCTCCAACTGACAAGCATGCCGTAACGTGACCTAAGTCAATGACAAATGGGCAGTTCCGGCGTAGCTTCTCAATCCAATGGGCCCCCGCGGTCGGGCATCGAAGAGGGGCGTCGTTGAAGACCAATTCCAACACCCAACGACAGGGACGTTACCTTTCCCTCCATGCGGCCGCCAGGCCGACAATGCCATCGCCCCGCAAGCGGGCATCCTTCTGGAGGGGGGATTGAAGATGGGCCGTTTTCACATACGCGCGTTTGTCGATGAGACGATGGCCGGTCCCGGCAATCGACAGCCGAGTTTCATTATCGTCTCGGTCTCGGATGCCGTAGGCGCGCCGGTCGGAGGACTCGGAGCCGGCAACTTTACGCTCGATCCGATCCTCGCCGGTCCCGGCGCGGCGCGGCTGGACATTGATCGGGTCAGCCCGGCAACCCTGCCGGGTGTCTATCAGATCCAACTCGTGCCCATCCGCCGGGAACGGTGGAAGGCCGGCGCATACATTTTCGGGATCAATGTGGCGAGAACCAGCGAGGAAGGTCAGACCGTCGCGACGGTCCTCCTGGATTGAAGTCAAGGCTCATCCCTGCGGCCGCACAGTCACGAGCGAGAGCCGAAGCTGCAGTGCACCCATTTGGTCGGCTCCGAGTGTCGTGGGCGCGGTGGTGCTGGGCGAGCGTCTTCGGCGCCATCGTTGCCGGGGCGGTCGCGACGGCGGTACAGGTCGCGCTCTGGCTGCTGCTCACCGATGCCTTCCCGGAGATCTTCTACCGCAACGCGAGGCTGGCGGCCGCCATCGTCCTGTGCCCGACGGTGCTCGCGAGCCGGGCGGGGTTCGACCCCTACGTCATGGCGGTGGCGTCGACGGTTCACTTCGCGCTGTCGATCGCCTACGCGGCCGTATTCTGCTCGCTCACGCGACGACTGCCGATTCTCGCCAACGCTCTCGTCGGCGCGATGTTGGGCGGCGGCCTCTACGCGTTGAACATGTACGGGTTCACCGCGCTGTTTCCATGGTTCATCGCCACTCGGGACGGGATCACCCTCTTCGCGCACATCGTCTTCGGCGCTTCATGCACGCTTGCCTGTCGCTGGGCAGCAGCCAGGCTTTCCCATGCTGGGCCACCGGCGATCAAGACGTGACGTGCTTGGCCGCGGCAAGTCCCGGCACGGCGCCGGTGCGGCATCCGCGGCTGCTTCCCTAGATCGCGCCGATCGTTACCTGACGACCGCTTTGCGCGCCTTTCGACAATGGCCAAAAGCAACCTACGCTTGCCTGATGACATTTTCAACGGCGATGGCAGCTTACTGATGATCAAGCTGCCGCTCACGTGAATCTGACATGGGCCCGGTCATCTTGAGGATCGTTCGACGCCTGCCCTCACGCGCGGGCCTGCAATGACTCGGCGAAGCCAGCGGGCAGGCGTCGAACAATCCTCAAGCGGAGGCGCCGGCCAGCATGTCGGCGTAGGCGACTGCAAAGCCTTCTCTTGCTACGATTCGACGGGGGGAATCATCGGACGGCAGCAGTGGGGCGACAGTATCTGGCAACGAAATGTCATAGAGACAGTACCATCGAAATGCGTGTTCGCTGGGAGTGGGCGCAATCCAGCAGCCGTCTGACTCTTGGGGCAAACGCGCCTGCGGACTCGGCCTCCTGACAATTGAGGATCTCTCGCCTCCAGGATCTGCCCGGCCAATCAGTCTATTGCCAGCGGGGTATGCGTTGTGCAAGCATTGTCAGAGTGAGACTTCTCAGGCGCTGCATAACGTCATGAGTCTTTGGGAGGGACCGACATGATCAATGGACCGGTATGGGACGAATCCGTATTGCAAAAGGAGAACGTCTTTCCGAGCGTCCTCGCAATCGGCGATTCGTGGTTCTGGTATCCGAGGAACAATCTGGCAATTCCGCTGTACAAGATCCTGAACCGTAGCCAGACTCATGTCATGCTGGTACGTGGGCACAACGGGGCGGAGGCGATCGAGTACGAGACCGGACCCATTCGAGCACAGATTGAATCGGATCTCGACAAGAAGAAGGGCTACGGGAGAACGCTGAAGGCGGTGTTCCTGTCAGGGGGCGGTAACGATTTCGCCGGAAGGGACGATCTTGAGCAACTCTTGCTGGAAGACTGCGCTGGATCGACTTCGCCCGAAGCCTGCCTGCGCAGGGGGCAACCAAAGCGACTCTTCGTCACGGTTCGACAGGCGTTGCTAAGCGTCGTGGATCTGGTGCAGCAGAAACTGCCTGGAGTACCCGTGTTTGTTCACGGCTACGACTATGCCTGTCCCAACGGCAAGGGGTTTCTCGGGCTCGGGCAGTGGCTCCAGTATCCAATGGATCAGTGCGGGGTGCCGCGAAACCTTGATCAGCCTTTGGTCAACCTGCTGATCGACCAGTTCCGGGAGACGCTCGAGGAGGCCAAGGCGCAGGCGCCGACGCTTCAACTCGTTGACGGTCGAGGCACGCTGAATCCGGAGGACTGGGCTAACGAGCTGCATCCCACCGTGCCCGGATTCAATCGCCTTGCGAAATGCTGGAAAACATCCTTAGTTGCCGCCGGCATTGCATAACGAATCGATCTTGATTCGTCGCGCGGCATCATGGTGGGTAAGCTCCTAGTCTTACTGTGTCATTAAAACGATGTATTGTAGGTGCTTCTTCGTCCCATTTCGGAGGAGCGATGAGTGCGAACCGGCGATTTGAGCGATACATGGAGCATTTAGCAGCGGGACTGGGGCACGCGGACCGGCACGCGGGACTGAAGGGCTACTGCACCGGGCTGATGCTGCCAATCCAACGCAAGAGCGTCGAACCGCTGGCGGCGCATGTTGATCCGCTGCACGTTCAGGCCAAGCACCTGTGGGGTGCGAATTCGCAAATCTTAGCGCACGGCATGTTTTCCGTGCAGTCTTGCGCAGGATGCCAGGGGTGATAGCGTTCACTCCATGCGCGATCTGCTCGTCCTCGCGGTTCACCTTCTGGTCACCGCCGTAAAGCTCCTCCGCCCCGGCGGGGTCCGTGCTGTCGCGGCGGAATCGCTGCTGCTGAAACATCAACTGCAAGTCAGCAACCGCTCCAGGCAACGCGCCCCGAATCTGACTTCGTTTGATCGCATCGTGCTCGGGCTGGCAACGCTGTTCGTCAACCCCCGGCGCATCCCCAAGATCGCCGCGATCCTCAAGTCGGCCACGCTGTTCAGGTTCCACAAGGCCCTGGTCGAACGGAAGTACCGCCTGCTGTTCTCGTCGTCAGCGCATCGCCGCAAACCCGGCCCCAAAGGCCCATCGCTGGAGCTCATCACGGCGATCGTCGAGATCAAGAGGCGCAATCCCAGGTTCGGATACTTGCGCGTCGCCCAGCAGATCTCTCGTGCCTTCGGGGTCGACATCGACAAGGATGTCGTTCGCCGTGTGCTGGCCAAGCACTACCGCCCCGATGATTCCGACTCCAATGGTCCGTCCTGGCTCAGTTTCCTCGCCCAAACCAAGGACAGCCTCTGGAGTGTGGATCTCTTCCGCTGCGAATCGATCCTCCTGCGCAGCCATTGGGTAATGCGGGTCATGGACGTCTTCACCCGCCGCATCATCGGCTTCGGTGTCGAACCGGCTGATATCGACGGCGTGTCCGTGTGCCGCATGTTCAAGCACGCCGTGGCGGGACAGCTTCTGCCGAAACGCCTCAGCAGCGATCACGACCCGCTGTTTCGCTTCCACCGCTGGCTCGCCAACCTTCGCGTGCTTGAGATCGAGGAGATCAAGTCGGTCCCCTGGGCGCCGGCTTCGCATCCGTTCGTTGAGCGCCTCATCGGCACGATCCGACGCGAGTACCTTGATCGGGTATCCTTCTGGAACGTGGTCGACCTCGCGCGGAAGCTGGATGATTTCTGGACCTATTACAACGCGTATCGCGTTCACCGCCCCCTCGGCGGTGTCACCCCGGCACAGCGCGGCGGTGCGTCATCACCCGTGTCGGCTAACTTCGCCTCCTACGCGTGGAAACCGCATTGCCGCGGTCTGTGTCTGACACCGATGCCCGTATGACTAAGAATTCGCCCCCAACAGGCTGGAAAGTACAGTCAGGTATCTCGGAATCGAGGTAGATGACGCCCTGGAGATCTCGGGGCAGACTGAAATCTAGCGATGTACTCGGCGGCCGCATGACGACACCGTGCTGCCGCCGAGCGATTTTGCCTACCCTTTCTTCGGGTAGTCGAGGAGGACTTCCGTTGGCTTTGTCGAACCGATGGACGACCATGACGTTGACTCGAACGTGAACTGTGCGACCGCGCACGTTGGCATAAGGGCGGGCTCGTTGGACAAGCGTTGAGCAAGGTCGGCGAACTCGGGGTTGTGGCCAAAGAGCATCACGCACTTCAGCTTGTCACTGAGCTCACCAATAACGCCAAGCAGCATATCGGCCTCGGTGGTATACAGCCGCTCATCGACAACGATATCCTCAGCCCTGTAGTGGAGCTCTTTGGCGATGATTTCCGCCGTCGAAAGCGCACGGCGCGCGGGACTGGACAAGATCAAATCAGGTTTCACTTGGCGCTTCGCCAAGCGTTTTCCCATCATTGGCGCGTCACGCTTTCCACGGTCGGCCAATGGCCGCTCCTTGTCAGGCAGGGCAACCTCATCCCAACTCGACTTGGCATGACGAACAAGGAATAGCGTTCTTTTCATTGAGCCCTCTGCGACGACATTTTTTCGGCATTTTGCCACCGTCCGCTTACGGGTAGCATGATGAACTCCAGCTGTCGGCCAGAAGCGGCCACAGACCTGCATGACCATTTAATATGTAACTTTCACTGGAGCGCTCGTGAGGAATCGCATGACGACGGCCCCTGCGTGCTAGCGATGCTCAACGATCCGGCGGTTGCGTGAGATCTACGCGTAGCCAGCACAATTGCCTACTGCTAGTAGCGTACCGAATCCATTCACACCTGTAAGGAGTTTCTGCAGTGGACATTCCACGGATCTTCAACATCACCGAAAGTGCTCACCGCATCCATAACCCGTTCACCCCCGAAAAGCTCGCCACTCTCGGCGCGGCGTTGCGCCTGGAACCGGGGACCCGTGTCCTCGACCTCGGCAGCGGTTCGGGCGAGTTGCTGTGCACCTGGGCGCGCGATCACGGAATCAGCGGCACCGGTATCGACATGAGCCAGTTGTTCAACGAGCAAGCCAAACTCCGCGCTGAAGAACTCGGCGTCGCCGATCGGGTCGAGTTAATCCACGGCGACGCTGCAGGATACGTCGCCGACGAAAAGGTCGGTGTGGCAGCCTGTCTCGGTGCCACCTGGATCGGTGGGGGAGTCGCCGGCACCATCGAACTCCTGGCGGAGAGCCTCCGCACCGGAGGGATCATCCTCATCGGCGAGCCGTACTGGCTGCAGTTACCGCCAACGGAAGACGTTGCCAAAGGATGCCTTGCCGGTTCGACCTCCGACTTTCTCACGCTTCCACAACTTCTCGCGTCTTTCGGCGACTTCGACTACGACGTCGTGGAAATGGTTCTGGCAGATCAAGACGGCTGGGACAGGTACGAGGCGGCCAAGTGGCTCACCATGCGCCGATGGCTCGAAGCGAACCCCGACGACGACTTCGCGACAGATGTTCGAGCCAAACTGACCTCGGAACCCGAACGCTACGCCGCGTACACGCGTGAATACCTGGGCTGGGGCGTGTTCGCCCTGATGGCGCGGTAGGTTCTTGGACCCTATGAGGGTCGCATCAGTGTCTGGGGTGGCGCGGGCGGCACGACGGGCTGGACCATTCTGGGGGGCCGCTTTGGAGCAAGACGTACAGCCGCTTCGGGGCGGTTGCGTGAGTTCGCAGGAACGCATACCTGCCGCTCAACCCGCGCCCAGAGCCATGCGGCAGCAGTAGGAAGCATTGCTGCCGCTCGTTCCCGAAGGCCGGCCGGCAGCAATGGCCGACGAGGGATGATTGGGGGTTCGCGGTTGAACGCCCGGTCCTCGGCCACTGCTGTCATTCGCTGGCGCCGGAAGCTGCCGGTCGCGGATGGCGGCTTACCAAGTCCGCGATAGATCGTCCGACCCGTTTGCCGCCATCCAGGCTTCTCCGTAGCGGCCGTTCATCGAATTCCGCTTTCTCTGAACCGGGAGTCTACAAAGCGGTCGTCGGAAACCTCACCCTACCGGCCAACTGCCGCCATTCGATGCTACGGGAAAGCTGCTACTTGAACGACCGCTGTACTTCGGAAGCTGCCGGAAGGCCAATTCACACAACTCAGCCATAGGAGTCATCGGGCCTCGCGCGGGCTCCGACCGCAGTGTAGTCGACACCGGTCATTGCCCTGAGCTGGCAACGCGAAGGACGGCTTGCGGCGAGAATGCAGTTCGGTCCCGACGAGGCTTTGTGAGAACGCAAAGCCCGCGGGATTTCGAGGGCCTGTTCACGCTTTCCCAGTTCGAGAAGACCAATTGTGGGGCATTCTGAGGGGCCCCGTGCTATGCCCGTGGGAGCCTTCGTGGGTTTTCACCCAGCCTCGACCTGTTGCCGACGTTCGGGCTCCGAAAGACCGGCCGTTCGGTTCGCTACTTCAGCCAGGGATCGAGCAGATCGGCAAGCTTCGCCTCGTCGAAGCCACGGACCAGCGCCTCGCCCACCAGGATCGTCGGCACCCCGCCCCCGCCCAACCGCTGGTTGATCTGTGCCGCCTCGGAGTCGCGCTCGACGTCGAGCTCGACGTAGTCGATGCCATGATGGGCGAAGAAAGTGCGCGCCTTGGCGCAATAGCCGCACCAGGAGCTTGCGTACATGACCACCTCGGGCTGGACGCCGTGCGCCGCCCCGACCGAGCCGCCACCAGACTGCTGGTCCAGCAGCAGATACAGGCCCGCAGCAGCCAGCATTACCAATAGCCCCAGCGCCGGCCACCTTCTTCGGACGCTGCCGTGGCTGTGCGTCGCCGCGTGGGCGCTGGCAGGGCGAAGGTCAGTGCCTGCCTCGACTTTGCTGTAGGCCACCCCGCAGGACGGGCATTGCCAATCGGGCGCGCTCTCGCTCACGCTTCGCTCGTATCGGCAGCGGGGGCAGCGCTTGGGCGCGGAATACATGGCGGCAGCCTGGGCGGAAGTGGGAGTTCAACTGGGGTTACGGCCCGGGGGACGGCCCGCTTAAGCGCCGAGGCCGCGACCGCCCCCAGGAAGGCTCTCGCCGCCCCGAAAGGCGCCAACGGCCCTCACCGGAATGCGGGCATCGACTGGTGGTCCGAATCATCCAACGCAAGCATTGGCGCAGGTTCCGGCCCGGACGGCTTCTGGCCGGGAACAGCGGTTCGCCATGCTTGCCGAAAGCAGACCGTGGAAATCTTGGGATCGGCGAACGTCGGTCGGTCCAGGGCCACGATCCCGCCCACCTCGGGCTGATCGACGACTTCCACGCCTGGCAGGCGGCCTGGCTGCGGGTGCTGCCCGACCTCGATCCCGAGATCCGCCGCCGCCTCGAACGCTGTGCCCGCCAGCAGGCGATGTTGGTGCACGGCCAGCATCGGCTCTATCCCGAGATCATCGACCGCGAGGCGATCCGAGCCGCGCTGGTCGAGGCGGTCTTGCGGCGGGCCGGAAACTCTGCCGCAGCTCAGGAGGAAGGCGCGTCCGCGTTCTACATCGAGCTGGATCCGGGTCCGCCGGCCTAACGATTTTGTCCAAGACACAAAAAAGGGCGCCTAAGCGCCCTTGTCCTTCCGGGGGAGGGAAGGGAGGGGGGTCAGCCTTCGTCGATGCCCTCGGTCACGGGGTTGTTGATGATCCAGTGCAGGCGGCTGCCTTCCACCGCGGACTCCAGCACTTCGATGTTGAGTTCCTCGGCAAGCTCGACGAAATCGGGTGTGTACATGGTGTGTCTCCTGATAGGTTGGTCTGGTTGCTGCCGGCTTGCGCCGGGCCAATCCCGATTAAGTTGCTCGGTTAAACGAACTCTATGTTTGTCCTGGACAGATGTCAAGCATTTTTTATCTGGCCATAAAGGAAACACCGGGATTGGCCGCCACTGGCCCATCCCGCGGTGGGACAATTCGTGCCCGTCCCGATCAGCCACACGCGGTTCCGGCCGGTCGAGGGATCCAAGGTCAGCGAGTTCCTGGAGAAACTCGACGACAGCTTCAACCCGCGCAATGGCCTGTTCGACTTGAACCGGTAACGCGTGAGTCAGGTTGCACCGGCGGGCAAGGTGCGGCTCGGTGTGCACGGCACCTTCAGCAAGGGCGATGCGATCCTCGGCCTGGAAACCAGTCCGCGGCTGATGGCGGATTGGGGCTACTGGTTGAGCACGGCCGACCGCGCGATCCTTATTGTCTTCGTCGCCGAGATCGGGCTGCGGCTGTTCGTCCCTCGCCTGGCCTATTTTCGCGATCCGTGGGACGTCTTCGACTTCGCCGTGGCAGCCATCGCACTCGTCCCAGCCTCCGGCCCCCTGGCGGTGTTGCGCGCCTTGCGCCTATTGCGCGGGTTGCGCCTGATCACCCTGGTGCCGAGCATGAAGCGGGGGGTCGGCGGCCTGCTCGGGGCTTTGCCCAGCCTGGGCTCGGCGGTGGCGATAATCTCCATCATCTTCTGTTTCGCCGCCGTGATCGCCACCGAACTGTTCTCCGCCCGGTTTCCGGAACTGTTCGGCGAACTCGGCAAGAGCGCTTTCACGCTGTTCCAGATGATGACCCTCGAAGGCTGGGCGATGGAAGTGGTGCGCCCGGTGATGGCCGTCTATCCTTCGTCCTGGCTCTTCTTCCTGGCGTTCATCCTGGCGTCCACCTTCACCTTGCTCAACGTGTTCATCGAGGTCATCGTCAACGCGATCCAGCAGGAAGGGGGCGACGAGCGCTGCGATACCACGGCCGATGAAGTCGCCAAATTGCGGATCGAAATCCCCGCCCCGCGCAGTCATATTGGACCCATGCGCAAGCCCTCGCCCTGTGCGGCACGGAGGCGTTGAATCATGGAGCCAACGCTACTGGTGCATTGGGATCATGCCGGCCTGGCGCTCGCCCACGCGGCGCGAGCCCCTTGGCTCGACGCTCTGTTTACCGCCGTCACCTGGCTCGGTTCGCTGGCGGTGCTGTTGCCGCTGGCGTTGCTGCTCTGGTGGCGGCGGCGCGGCGAAAGGAGCGCGAGCTTTGTTGCACTGGCGCTGATCGGTGCCTCCGCGCTCGGGCATCTGGTCAAGCTGATCATAGCGCGGCCGCGGCCGGATCTCTACGCGCCGTTGGTCCCGATGCCGGAGGACTGGAGCTTTCCCAGTGCCCATGCCGTGCAGGTCACCGCCTTTGCCCTGGCCTGGCTGCTGCGCCCGGGAACGTCGCCGGGCCGGATCGAAATTGTCGTCTATCTCGCTGCAGCGGCTCTGGTCGGCGTCTCGCGGCCCTATCTGCAAGTCCATTTTCCAAGCGATGTCATCGCCGGCGCAATACTTGCGGCCCTATGGGTCCTGCTTTTGCGTCGTCTGCCGGAATGGCGGGAGCATAAGCAATGAGACATAAATTCCTCGGCACCGGCGAGGCCGGCTACCATCCCTTGCGCAAGATCCGGACCGTGATTTCGGGGCTGCGCTACGCCGTGCTCTACGACTGGTCGGTCACTTACAAACTGATAGTGTCGGTCGTGGTCCTGGCAGTGGCCTTCGGCGCACGCGCCTGGGTGGATTTCCTGCTGATCCTGGTGGTGACCGCCTTTGTGCTGGTCGCCGAAATCTTCAACAGCGCGATCGAGGCCCTGTGCGACTTCGTCGAGATGCACCACAACGAGAAGATCAAAGTCATCAAGGACATCGCCGCAGCCGGCGTCGGCATTGCGATCTTCGTCTGGTTCATCGTGCTCGGCGTCGAACTGAGCCGCCTGCTCGACCGTGCGCTGCCGTGATCTCCGGCTTCACTCCAGCAGCGAGGCTATCCCGCTGGCCTGTATGGCCTCGACGGCGGGATGCTGAATTCGCCGCTGCGTGACGATTGCATACCAGTTTTCACGCACATCGGCGAGCGCGCCGAGCGAGCGGGCGCCGAACTGCGCCAGGATGTCGGCATGCATCCCCGATGGTGCCGCAAACAGCCCGAGACCGGCGCGGCCGAAGGTCTTCAGCAGGGCGCTGTCGGAGAACTCGCCGACGATCTCGGGCTTCAGGTTGTGCCGCGCGAACCAGGCATCGATGGCGCCGCGCAGCGGATTGCTGCGCACCGGAAGCAGCACCGGCGCGCCGTTCAATTGCCGTGGAAAGTCCGCGGCATAGCGCGCGTGCAGGCTGTCAACGGCGTAAAGGTCGATGCCGACCGTGCCCAGCAGCCTGGATTGGAGCTTCAGATGAGCGTCGGTCGGCGCCGATCGATCTGTCAGAACCAGGTCGAGCCGGTTCAGCGCCAGTTCGGCAAGCAGGTGGTCGACATTGCCTTCGATGCATTCCAGGCGCATCGACAGCGGCGCCTGCAGCACCGGCCGCAGCAGGCGGAAGGCGACCAGCTTGGGTACGGCCTCGCTGAGGCCCACGGCAAAGCGGCGGCGTCCCGACGCGTGGTCGGCCACAGCATGGCGCAGTCGCTCGCCGAGCAGGAATATCTGGTCAGCATAGTCCAGCGCGGCGCGCCCGGCCTCGGTCAGCACCAGTGAGCGGCCCTGCGGCGCCAACAGCGCCTGCCCCAACTGCTGCTCGAGCAGCCCGAGCTGGGTGCTGATGGTCTGCACCGAGAGATTCAGGCGCTGCGCCGCGCGGGTAATGCTGCCTTCCTTGGCGACCGCCCAGAAGTAGAGCAGGTGGCGGAAATTGAGGTCGTCCGGGGTCATCAACTGTTCCAATAAATGGGAGCATTGTATCAGGAATCGTCTATTTATCCGAAGCTCGGCTATCAGTAAAGTGCCCTCCATACGCAGCAAACCTGCTGCGGCGGATTAACAACCAAGGAGGCAGCACATGATTACTCTTAACGACTGCAGGGCATTTTGCGATGTCGATCCGGCGACCGTGGCGCGCGTGGCGCGGCGGGAGCAACTGCCGGAAGTACTGGCGATCGCCTGCGCCCACGGCAGGCTGATGAAAGCCCGGCCGTTGCACGCCCGGCACCCGATCACATTGGCCGCGGCGACCTGCGTACCGCAGCGTCTGGCCGCCTGAGGACCGACACGTCATGATGACCCTGCAAGCCAGGGAAACCTTTTCCGCGATCAAGCACCCGGGCCGCCCGCTCCGGGCGTAGCCTGTGCGGCGGCCAAGGTGTGGGTGCAAATCAAGCCGCTCGACAGGTCTCGAAGCTACTCAGCTACTTCTCTGGTTGAGGACACGCTCAAGCGGCAATTGGTTGGCCAGTACATCACGGGGCGGGTTGATCCCCCGCAATTCTGGTGCTGATGCAACTCGACGACAAACGATGGGGCCGGCGGTGTCGCCCGAATTGCGCAGGTCGAGGAGCCGGGGAGTCAGTCCGTGGCGGGCGGCGCAAAGCAGCAGCCCTACGATGGGCGTGGCGCAGCAGGCCTGTTCGTGGTCCAGCCCTGGATCGAGCGCGAGGATCGAGTCGGCCGTGGCGCGGTCCAGTTCCCGCGCGTCGCGGTAGGAGTGGTAGTGGGAGAGGTCGGAGCTGATCACGATCAGCGTTTCGTCGCCGCCCCAGAGCAGTTCGATCACCTCGGCCCCTCGCGCGGAGTGGCGTAGCCGACGGCGAAGGGCAGCAGGCTGAATTCGCCCAGCACACGGATGAGGAAAGGCAGCTGCAACTCGAGGGAGTGCTCCAGTTCGTGGCAGCGGGCCGAGAGTCCGACCTGGGGCAGCCCGAGCGCCGCCTGCGCCGCCGCGCGGTCTATCGGCACCGTGCCGAACGGTTTGGCGAAGGCCTCGGCCTCGGGCAGCGCGATGCCCTGCACCGCCACGCGGTGGGCGGGACCGAACATCACGACGCGGCGGATGCGCTCGCGCCAGGGCGCGATGCGCGCGTAGGCACTGGCTGCGACGGGACCCGAATAGATGTAACCGGCATGGGGAACGATCAGCGCCTTGGGCGGGACCGGGCTGTCGGCCGCGGCGCTCTGCGCGAGCATGGTGGTGACATCGTGCTGCAAGGTGGCCGGGTCGGCAGGATAGAACATGCCGGCCACAGCGGCGGGACGGATCGCATTCATGGATGCCTCCGCCGTCGGTGGGGACGTGCCCAGATTATAGGCAGCAAGCAGCCGGCCGGCCCATGACAAGGCGCAACGCGGGCGCGCCTGCGGACCGGCCGGCGCAGCGTTCAGGCAGCCGGCCTCCGCAGGTATACTACGGCACTTGCCTAGAACCGCCCCCGATCCCCGGGGCCCGACCGACATGCCCACCCGCGTATTCCTGGTGCGACACGGCGCCACCGATCTCACGGCCGAGGACCGCTTCGCCGGATCGTCCGACATCCCGCTGTCGGAGGAGGGCCGCCGGCAGGTGGCGAGCCTCGCCGAGCGGCTCAAGGACGAGAAGCTGGACGCGATCTACGCCAGCCCCCTGCTGCGTACGCTGGAAACCGCGCGCATTCTGGCGGCGCCGCACGGCATCGAGCCGGTCGCTGCGCCGGGGTTGCGCGAGATCGACTATGGGCGCTGGGAGGGCATGCGGCGCTCCGAGGTGGAACAGGCCTTTCGCGACGAGTATGAGATCTGGCAGGAAGATCCGCTCACCATCGGGCCGCAGAACGGCGAATCCGGCATGAACGTGCTGAACCGGGCACTGCCGGTGATGCGGCAGATCGTCGAACGGCACCGGCACCGCGCCGTGCTGGTCGTCTCCCACAAGGGAACCAACCGTCTGCTGATCAGCAGTCTGCTCGGCTTCGACGTGCGCGGGTACCGCGACCGTCTGGAGCAGAGCCCTGCGGCCCTGAGCATCCTCGATTTCATGAGTGAGGTGCGCGTGCGCCTGAAGCTCCTGAACGACGTCTCGCACTACGAGGGCATTCCAGAGCGCATCCTGACCGAACGCCTGTCCCGCTGGTGGGGGCGGCGGCCGGACCCGGTGCGCGACTGAAGCCGGCGCCCGCCCGGATCGCTCCGCACCGAAGCCGGCGTCAGAACTTCTCCGGCCGCAGGATCTCGACTTCGTTGAGCCACGCGACCATGGCGTAGTTGGCGTAGTAGCGCGCCTGCAGATGCGCCAGAAGCCGCTCCGCCAGGCTGCGGGTGCATAGGATCTCGATCCGGATGTTCGCCGTCTCGTCCCAGTCGGCATCGCGCAGGCCGCGGTTGCCCCGCCCACGAGCATCGGAAACCGTGTAACCGCGCATGCCCAGGCCGTCGAGATCGTCCAACAGCGCGTTCTCGATCACGCTCTCGGTGACGATGGTAAGCAGCACCCGCTTCTCGGTGGCGACGTCGTTCATGGTGAGCCTCCGGCCAGTCGTGTGGCGATGTTGTGGTACAGGGGGATCCCCACGACGATGTTGAACGGGAAGGTGACCCCCAGCACGGCGGCAAGTGACAGGGCCGGATTGGCTTCGGGGACGGCCAGCCGCATCGTGGCGGGAACCGCGATGTAGGAGGCGCTCGCCGCCAGGGTGCCGAGCAGCGCGGCGCCGCCGACGGATAGCCCGAGCAGGACGCCGCAGCCCACGCCCAGCAGCGACGAGAACAATGGCATCAGCAGGCCGAAGCCGATCAGGAACGGGCCCTGGCGCCTCAGTTCGCCCGCCTGGCGCGCCACGATCAGGCCCATCTCCAGCAGGAACACAGCCAGCGCTCCCTTGAACAGGTCGAAGAACAGCGGCCTGATCGGAGTCAGGCCCTGCGGGCCGGCGACCCACCCGATCGCCATCCCGCCCAGCAGCAGCACCACGCCCTTGCCGAAGAACGCCTCGTGTCCAAGCCGCCCCCAGTCGGTTCCGGCACGCAGCCCGCGGGCGAGAACGATGCCCGCCACGATGGGCGGCACTTCCATGACTGCGAGGAAGATCGGCAACTGGGGCTCGAAGTCTATCCCCCGCGCATTGAGCCAATTCACCCCCACCGCGAACGTGGCAACGCTGACCGAACCGTAGTGGGCAGCGATGGACGCCGCGTCCGCCAGGCCGAAGCGGCCCAGCCTCCTCAGCACGGCGAAGGCAAGGAGGGTCTGGACGAGTCCCAGCACGATCACCGCGCCAAGCTGCGGCATCAGGGGCAGCAACGGTTGTTTCGCCAGCCCCTCGCCGCCCTTGAGCCCGATGGCCAGGAGCAGCACCAGGGAAAGAGAATCGTAGAGCGCCGGCGGCAGGCGTAGCTCGGAGCGGATGAGGCCGGCAAAGAGTCCCAGCAGGAAGAAGAGTACGACGACGTCGATCAAGGGGCACGTCCCGGGGTGGGCGGGTGTGTTGCGCTCAAGGGCTGGTCGCTCAGTCGCCCCGATGGTACCTGAACCCTGCCGCGGCGGGACGGCGCGGGGTCCGGAGCGGTGGGCCGCATCAACCCGGCAGCGCGAGCAAGCCTCCACCCATGCCGGCCGCAGCCGCAGCCATCCCGGACAGCAGTGATACGATATTGGAACTCAGCCGGATGACTGTATCCCATACAAGGCCGACCTCCGTTACCGAAAGGGAGCACCATTTCTTCGCGGTCGCCGGGCCGGAGCGGCGTGAGGAAGCCCTGACTTTTCTGGACCTTGCCCGGCTGAGCTGGAGACTGCGGGACGACGACAATATCCTCATCGGCCGGCTGGAGAGCCCGCTGATACGGGCGGTCAAGACCGGCGCTGAGCGACTTCGCCGGGCTGGACGGCTGAGGGGTGCCTTTCGGTTCAGCGCAGAGCGTGCGGATCGGATTGCGGCGGCGTTGCAGGATGACACTCTCGCGCCCATCGCTTGGGCGGACCCGGCGCCAACGGATCCTGTTCTGATATCGGTTCGCCAGCGACGAGAGCCCGTCAGCTCGTTGGGCAACCCGCAGCGCCTGGTCTTGCCGCGGCTTCCGCGCGCTTGATCCGCGGCAGCGAGGACTTGCTGAAATTTCGGGCCGGGGAAGTTCTGGTGTGCGACGCCATCCAGCCGACAATGACGCATTTGGTACCGATGGCGAGCGCTGTCGTCGAACGCCGCGGCGGCATGCTGATCCACGGCGCTTTTATCGCGCGCGAGCTCGGTATTCCCTGCGCCAACGGCGTTGACCATGCGATGCGTGAGATTCGGACGGGAGACTGGGTCACCGTTGACGGCTATCTCGGCATCGGGGCGCTCGGGAAGGCGGAATTCGATCTGGAATTGGGGGAGCGCCCTCGTTCGGCCACCGAAGCGGTCTCTTACCTTGATCCAGGCCGCAGCTGAGGGCTTCACGATCGTGCGAACGAAAGAGAAACCGCCGTCGACTGGCAGTATCTGCCCGGTGATCCAACTCACTTCATCCGATAAAAGCCAGGCCATCGTCGCGGCTGTGGTGCGCAAACATCCGATCGGTGGACCGCAGGCGCTAGTGAGGTAAGCGTCCGCGAATCCCCGATGCGGCGCCGCTCCCTCGGTTCGTGGTTTTGCTCCGCACTTCCTCCCCACCCGCTCGGTCGCCCTCGCGCAGTTGCGCTTCGCTTCACTCGCAGTGGTCAACGCATGGGAGGACTTGCACCTCCCCAAGATCGCGCCCATGCTGGGCGCACAATGAAAACCCCGAAGGCGCTGTCGTTGGGCAAGCACTATGCACGCACCCGGGCCACCTGGCGCGGTTGCCGGCCGTGCGCGCCCAAGGGGGTCTCTACGAGCGCTTTGTAAGCATCTGGGAGTTCTACCTAGCCTACTGCGAGGCCACCGTTGCTGGAGGGCTACACCAATGTCACCCCATACACGCTTACCCGGATCTAGGCGCCCACGCGTCCGGATGGTCACGGCCCTTTGTGCCGGTCTGCTGGCGCTTACCGCCCCCGCACATGCCGAAGCGCCGTTACCGCCGCCCCATGTGCAGAAGTACTTGGCCGATGCGCGCCTGGCTGGCAACGGCAAGCTCACCTGGTATGGCATTCATGTGTATGACGCCCGACTTTACGTGCCCGGCGCCGGCATCGACAGCCGCGACTCGGCCGGCTCGCCGTTTGCGCTTGAGCTTACCTACAAACGCAGCTTGACCGGCCGCGCGATTGCGGCTTCCAGCCGCGACGAGATCGAGCGCCTGGGCTTCGGCTCGGCCGCCGCCCGCGCGCGCTGGCACGAGCAGATGGTCAAGCTGTTTCCAGACGTCAAGCGCGATCACCGGTTGGCCGGCGTGAATGTGCCCGGGCGGGGCGCGCGCTTCTACTACGACGGCGTGCCGCTGGGCAGCATCGACGACCCGGAATTCGCGAATGCCTTCTTCGCCATCTGGCTCGATGAACGCACCATCGCCCCGCGCCTGCGCGAGAGTCTGCTGCGGCAGGCCGCAGCGGCCAGCTGACTGCGCCCTATGACTGCGCTGGCCGCGCCCGCGGCTGCCACCGCGACCCGCCTGAGCGGCAGCGCGCTGGCTGCCTACGCGCTGTTCGGCCTGCCGTTGATGATGACGGCACTGCCGCTGAACATCCTGCTGCCAGACTTCTACGCGGCGCGGACCGGCATCGCGCTGGGCACGATCGGCAACATCATGCTGGCGACGCGGCTGATCGACGCCGCGGTCGACCCGCTGCTGGGTGCCTGGGTTGACGCCGAGAAGACGCGCGCCTCGTACGCCCGGCCGTTGCTGTTGGCCGCGCCGGTGCTGGCGCTGGCGTTCTGGCTGCTGTTTCATCCGCCGGCCGCACTGCGCATCGACGGCGATGCCAACGGCGGCGCAGCGCTGTGGCTGTTCACCACGCTCGCCTGTGCCTACGTGGGTTTTTCGCTCGCCACCGTGGCCTATCAGGCCTGGGGGGCCGAACTCGCGCACGACGATGCCGGCCGCACGCGCGTGGTGGGCAGCCGCGAAGCCGCCGGACTGATCGGCGTGTTGATCGGTGGCAGCCTGCCGCAGATCGCCGGCTATCAGGCCCTTGCGATCACCTTCCTGATCCTGTTTGTACTGCTGCTGGCTCTGCTGCTGGCGCGCGCGCCGCGTCCGCGAGCCAGCGGCAAGGCCATCACCGGCAATCCCTACCTTGCCTTCATCGAGCCGCTGCGCTTCGCCAACGCACGCTGGCTGCTGACGGTGTTTGCGTGCAACGCCCTGGCACCAGCGATCACCTCCACCGTGTTTATCTTCTTCGTCGCCGACCGCCTGGCGCTGGGCGCCCAGTCGGGCCTGTTCCTGGCCCTGTACTTTGTCAGCGGCGCGGCCAGCATGCCGCTGTGGATCCGCCTGGCGCGCCGCTTCAGCCTGCATGCGCTATGGCTGGCGGGCATGGTAGCGGCGGTGGTGAGTTTCGTCTGGGCCTACTGGTTGGGCGCCGGACAGCTCGCCGCGTTTGCCGCGATCTGCGTTGTCTCGGGGCTGGCCTTCGGCGCCGATCTGGCGCTGCCCCCGTCTTTGCTGGCACGCGTGATCGACAGCAACGGCCACGCCGGCCAACGCGAAGGCAGTTACTTCGGCCTGTGGAACGCGGTCAATAAACTGGTGCTGGCGCTGGCCGGCGGCATCGCGCTCAATCTGGTCACCGCACTCGGTTACGAACGCGGCGCCAGCTCCGAGGCCGCACTCGCCGCGCTCGCCCTCACCTATGCGGTAGTGCCGTGCGCCCTCAAACTGCTGGCCGCCTCCCTGCTGTTCATGGCCTGGCGCCAGCAACGATTCTGACAGCACGCGCAAAGGACTGCCCATGTTCATTCGAAAGCTCACGCTGCTGCTGGGCGCCGCCCTGGTGCTGGCGGCCGGCTGCTCCACGGTCAACCCGCAGGTCTATGTGAAAGGCGTGACCTCGGACTAGTCCGCCATAAGCTGCCAGGGGTGGCGGTCTGGCCCCCGTCGGATATTTGTTGGATGTTTGTTTCTTGTGGTTCGATGTTGTAGGTAAATCCCTCTTGAGAACGAGGAAAACGGGTCCATGTCACAAACGCTCAATGCTCCGGCGAACCAGGGCGGCAAGCCCGCCTCCGGTGAGGGGTATCACGCAATGGCGGTGGCGGATGTCATCGGAAAGCTACGGACCAACCTCGAAACCGGCCTGACCACCGACGACGCCAATGTCCGGCTTGCCCAGTACGGACCTAACGTACTCCCCAAGGCCAAGGGCGACACCGCCTGGACGCTGCTCTGGCGGCAGATCAACTCCCCGCTGATTTGGGTCCTGATCGCCTCCGGCTTCGTCGCGATGCTGGTCGACCCGACCGACGGCATTAAGAACGGTCTGGTCATCCTGGCCGTTGTGGTGCTCAACACGCTCATCGGCTTCGTACAGGAATTCAAGGCAGGCAAGGCGATCGAGGCGCTAAGCAAGATGGTGCCAGAGAACGTTACTGCCCTGCGCGACGGCAAGAAGGCCACTGTGGCCGGGGCCGAACTCGTGCCCGGCGACGTGGTCCTGTTGGCGTCGGGCGACAAGGTCCCCGCGGACATGCGACTCGCGGCGGTCAGAACGCTCAAGATCGAAGAGGCGGCCCTCACCGGTGAATCCGTCCCGGCGGAAAAAAACACCGACGCCTCGGCAGCGAACGCCGGCATCGGCGACCGCTCGGGCATGGCGTTCGGCGGAACCCTGGTGACCTACGGCACCGCCACCGCCGTCGTCTGTGGCACCGGCGCGGCGACCGAGCTTGGTCGCATCTCGACCATGCTCAAGGAGGCCACCGACCTCCAGACCCCGATGACCAAGGCCCTGCAAAGCATCGGCAAGTACATCACCATCGGCATCGTCGTCATCGCGGCCATCATGCTGGTCGTCGGCACCTGGCGCACCATGGCCGAGACCGGCGTCGCGTTCCTGACGGCGCTGCGCGAGACCGTGATCTTCGCCATCGCGCTGGCCGTCGGCGCGATCCCCGAAGGCCTGCCTGCCATCGTCACCATCGCGCTCGCGATCGGCGTGCAGCGAATGGCCGCGCGGCGCGCCGTCATTCGCAAGCTACCGGCCGTCGAAACGCTCGGCTCGACCACCACCATCTGCTCCGACAAGACAGGGACGCTCACCCGCAACGAAATGACCGTGCAGGCCCTCTGGACCACGCGCGGCAGCTACTCCATAACCGGCGTCGGCTACGAGCCTGCCGGGCAGATCAAGGACTCCTCCGGCGGCGACCTCACCGGCAAACTCCCGGCCGACGTCCGCGACCTGCTGCTGACCGGGGCGCTGTGCAACGACGCGACCCTGATTCATGAAGGCGGCACGTACAAAATCACCGGCGACCCGACCGAGGCGGCGCTGGTCGTCTCGGCCGAGAAGATCGGCGTGAAGGTCGAGAACGCGCGCCGCGACCACGCCCGCCTCGACGCGATTCCGTTCGAGTCCGAAAACCAGTTCATGGCCACGCTGAACAATCATCCCGACGCCAGCCCGAGGATCATCCTGAAGGGCGCGCCGGAAGTTATCCTCAAGCGCTGCGAGGGCATCGACCCGGCCCCCGTGCTGGCGGAAGTCTCGCGACTGGCGGGGCAGGGCATGCGCGTGCTCGCGATCGCGGCCAAGCCGACGGCGCAGAACGGGCACTTGCAGATGTCCGACACGTCCGGCGGGTTCACGCTGCTGGGCCTGCAGGGCATGATCGACCCGCCGCGGAGCGAGGCCATCGAGGCCATCAAGGCGTGCCACGCAGCCGGCATCAACGTCAAGATGATCACCGGCGACCACAAGGAAACCGCGCAGGCGATCGGCGCGCAGTTGAACATCCTCACCGACGCCAAGGCCGTCACCGGCGCGCAGCTCGCCGAGATGAGCGAGGATCAGATGCAGCAGGTGGTGCGGACGACCAACGTCTTCGCCCGCGTCGCGCCCGAGCACAAGCTTAAGCTCGTCAAGGCGCTGCAGGCCAATAACCAGGTCGTGGCGATGACCGGCGACGGCGTCAACGACGCGCCGGCGCTCAAGCAGAGCAACATCGGCGTGGCCATGGGCATCACCGGCACCGCCGTCTCGAAGGAGGCGGCGGACATCGTGCTGACCGACGACAACTTCGCCTCCATCGCCGCCGCCGTCGAGGAAGGCCGCCGCGTCTACGACAACCTCATCAAGTCCCTCGTCTTCGTCCTGCCGACCAACCTCGGCCTGGCGATGATCCTGATGGCGGCGGTCATCTTCTTCCCGTTCCTGCTCAATCCCGCGACCGGCCTGAAGGAGCTGCTGCTGCCGATGGCGCCGACGCAGTTGCTGTGGATCAACCTCGTGGCGACCGTGGCGCTGGCGCTGCCGCTGGCGTTCGAAGCCAAGGAACCCAACGTCATGCGACGCCCCCCGCGCAGCCCGGACGCACCCGTGTTGTCGGGCTTCGTCATCATGCGGACGTTCGTCGCGGCCGCGCTGATGACGATCGGGGCGGTCGGGCTGTTCCTGTGGGAATACAACGCCAACGGCGAGACCGTGGACGCCATGAAGAAGGGGCAGACGATGGCCGTGACGACGGTCATCATGTTCCAGGTTTTCTACGTCCTCAACTGCCGCAGCCTCAAGGATTCGCTGCTGTCGATCGGGCTGTGGAGCAACATGACCGTGTTCATCGGCATCGCCGCGCTGCTGCTGCTGCAACTCGGCTTTATCTACCTGCCGTTCATGAACGCGATCTTCGGTTCGCTGCCGCTGAGTGCCAAGGACCTGCTTGTGGCGACCGCGGTCGGCATGATCATCCTGCCGGTGATCAGCGTCGAGAAGCTGCTCCGCAACCGGCTCGAAGCACGCCCGGCGTAAGGACCACCCGGTATCGTGCGGAGGACGTCCCCAGTCACGACTGCCAAAGTCACGGCCCCGGCCGCGACTGCTGCGCGGCCGCATAACCCGAAACCGACCCGCCGGTGTAGCCGCCACCGACTGCCGTATAGTGCGGGAAACCCATCGCCGGTCCGCTGCGCGACCGCCCCCGCCGCGCCCCGCGGGCCATGTCCGGAAAGCCCAGCCCATGCTTTACGCCCTGCTCAAGACTGTTCATGTGTTATCCATCATCCTTTGGCTGGGCGGCATGATCTTCGCCCACTTTTTCCTGCGCCCGGCGCTGGCCACCCTGGCGCCGCCCGAGCGGCTGCAGCTGGCAAATGCCGTGCTGGGCCGTTTCTTCGCCGCGGTGCTGTGGGCCGCCAGCCTGACCCTGGTGAGCGGGGTGTGGATGATTGGCCGGGTCGCAAAGACCAGCGTGCAGTCCGGCGGCAGCTTCAGCATGCCGCTGACGTGGACCGTGATGGCCAGCCTCGGGGTACTCATGGTGGCTTTCTTCGGCTACATCCGGTTTGCCCTCTACCCGCGGTTTGGCGCCGCCGTCGCTGCTGCCGACTGGGCGCAGGCGGCCGACCGGCTGGTGCGCCTGCGGCAGTGGGTGGGGGTCAATCTGGTGCTCGGGTTGGCCATCATCGGGGTCCTCTACCTTGCGCACTGAGGTGTTGCACCGGCGTCGACTTCCTGCCCCGCGCGGACGCCCGGCGAGTCGATACCGCGCTGCGGGTTTGCCCTTATGATGGAAGGACCGTCGTTGCCGGCCCGCTACGCCGATCGCGCTGCACCATCCGCTGATCTTTCGCTTCGGGCACACGGCCGCCTTCTTCATCAACAAGCTGCTGCTTGGCAATGATTCAGTGCGTTGATGGACACGCGCTGCCTGGACTGGAATCACCCTGCGCTTGACGGTCTTTCCCGAGGAGCAGCACGTGAACCTCAACGATACCCCCGCCTTGCTCGATGCGCCGGCCGCACTCCGAGCGGCCAAAGGGATCAGCTTCGCGTTGATTCGGACTGGCTGCCGTCCCACGGCGTATGAGTCCGGTAGGTGCTGAACAAGGGCCTCGCCTGCGGCCGTTCTTCATGGCAGCACCTACTTCTTCGCTTCGCCGGTGACGAACCCGATCGGCCGCTTGCCAAACAGGGCAGCCGGTTGTCATGAGGGCGACGGTGGCTGAGCTTGCCGGACCGGTGGCTGATCGGCGCCTGGTCGGGGGCGCGGGAAAAGGGCTCCGGCATCGCGTCAGCCTGCCGATGATCCCGTGCTTCCCAGCCAGAAACCCAGGTTCTTATCGAGGAACTCGTTCCAGGGCATGTAGTGGGAGCCGTCACAGGAGAAGGTGAGGCCGACGATGCCGTTGAAGATGTTGAGGGTCCCGGAGCGCAGGTAGAGGGTTTCGTCCATGAAACGCAGATCCCGGAAGCAGCTCAGGATGGGCCGGATGGCGGTGACCGGCACGACGGCGTCCGCCGGGTAGTCCCGACGCGGGTAGGCGAGGCAAAGGTCAGGGTCCCTGAGGTCCGCGATGCCGTGCAGGCGAAAGCGGTAGGGATCATCCATCGTCCATAGCGTGACGCGCGAACTGGAAAAGTGCAGCTTCGCGTGGAATATGCCGTGCACCGTGATGAGTTCGGTGAGCAGATCCAGCACCGGCTCGATGTTCTCGTCCATCGGGCTGGCAACCCGCGCCTGGTGGAACAGGCCGGCGCGAATCGCCGGGTCGCCCTTGAGCTGCATCCATTGTCCCGGCTCCTGATACAGAGCCCAATGGCACTACTTTAAGGAAGTCGAAACAGAAATAGGCTGACGCCTGAATGGGTTACGATGGAGTTTCGAGACAACATCATCACCCATGGAGGGCCAGCCTATGCTACATGCTACCAGTAAGGGGCGTATCGAGAGATTGGTTAGTCGATTTCGATGTGGCTTCTTACAGGAATCTCGTGAGAAGCTTTTTGATGCCCTACCGGCGGCCGAACTGGAACGTGCGGTTCTTGAGGAGGTGGGTAGCTGGCGTGAGCGTCTTTACTCACCGTTGGTCACTTTGCGCTTGTTTATAGAGCAAGTGCTGCACGTAGACCCTGCCTGCCAGGATGTGGTGGTGCGTTATGCCAGTGAGCGTGTAGCACAGGGCGAGGCGCTGGTGGGGCTGAGCACGGGGCCTTACTGCAAGGCACGGCAGAGACTTCCGGTGAAGTTGCTGGTACGGTTGTGCAGGGGGGTTGGCAGACGGTTGGAGGAAAGCTCCCCGCAGGCATGGCGGTGGCGAGGCAGGTCGCTCATCCTGGTCGATGGGGCGACGGTAACGATGCCCGATACCGTGGAGAACCAAGCGCAGTATCCGCAATCGCGCAGCCAGAAGGCCGGGGTGGGTTTCCCGATAGCGCGGCTGGTGGTATTGATTTCGCTGGCCAGCGGGGTGGTGCTGGATTGGGCAATGGCGGCCTGCAAGGGAAAGAAGACGGGCGAGGACACGCTGTTTCGCCAGTTATATGGCTCGCTGAACCGCGGCGACATTGTGCTGGTGGATCGCTACCACAGCAGTTATTTCACGATCGCCCAACTGCACGCAAAGGGGGTCGATATGGTCTCGCGCCAGCATGCCGGGCGCACTACGGACTTCCGCCGCGGACAGCCACTGGGCAAGCACGACCACCTCGTGATCTGGAAACGCCCGAAGCGCCCCGATTGGATGGAGCAGGATGCTTATGAGCTGATACCCGAAGAGATGACGGTACGTGAGGCCAAGGTGGGGAAATGGGTGCTCGTGAGTACGCTGACGAATCCAGCCCAGGTGAGCAAAGCCCAACTCAACGCCCTGTATGTCCAGCGCTGGCATGTCGAGCTGGACCTACGGTCGATCAAAAGCGTGATGGGTATGGATATTCTGCGCTGCAAGAGTCCGGACATGGTACACAAGGAGGTGAGTGCATTTTTCCTCGCCTATAACTTAATCCGGGCCGTGATGGCGCAGGCGGCAGCCTGTGCCAAGGTGCTGCCGCGACAATTGAGCTTCAGCGGCGCCAAACGCGTCGTGAACAGCTTACTGGATCTGATCAGAGGCAGCGCAACAAAGAGTTTCATCCGGATGTTTGCCACTCTGCGCGGGGCAGTCGCATCTTTACGCCTGCCGTGGCGACCGGATCGGGTCGAGCCTCGTGCAGTCAAGCGACGACCAAAACCACATCGCCTGCTCAACGAATCACGCGATATCGCCCGTGCAAAGATTGTGCGAACACGCATCTGCCTCGCTTAAGGTAGTGCCATTGGATACAGAGCCTGGGTGGCTGGCAGTTCGCGCAGGTCGAAGTCCGCTCCGAGGTACCCGAGCAGTTGTCCGCCCGCATCCTCGATGCGTTGGACCGCGGTGAGCGAGGGCCGCCTCGCATTGCGGCTGATGTAGGCCTCGGACAAGGAAAACGCGCTGCCTGCGCGCGCCTGCGCCAGGTAGGGCCGGTTGCTGCGATCACGGCCAAAGTGCTCCGGCAGCAGGCCGGCTCGGGATGCGTTGGCGGTGATCTGCCGCGCCTCGGCGTCCAGAACATAGAGGTACTTGCTGTAGGGAAGCTCCGTCAGGCCTTCCATCAGCCGTGCTTCCAGGGTGGCGCGATCGGGCCAGGCCTCGCGGCAGCTGTGCGCCAGCCGAATCAGGGACGATGACAGCCAGCCCGTGAGGATCTGGCGCTGGCGCGCGATCGCCTGTCTCAGATTATTGCTCATCGTGGTGTCCGCTGACCGACGTCATGACCTCGGAACGGAAAGCCATGCCGGGCGACTCATCGGGGCAACAAGCATTCGGCATGCAGGCGGGCAAGATAGGCGGCGTCGGCCATGCCGCGCTCTGGCGCGATGCCAGCGATGACTTGGGTGGGATGACCCGGCTCCCCCAGGTCGGACAGCACGGCGGCGGCGCCCGTGAAGTCCTCCCCCAGCGTGTAGCTGCTCTGCGCCACCAGCACCGGCAATCCGGCGCCGCGGGCGGCGAGCACACCGTTGCGCGAATCCTCCACGGCCAGGCAGGCGGAGGGCGGCAAGCCGAGCTTGCCCAGCACCCAGGTATAGATATCGGGGGCGGGCTTTTTCGCCGGGACTATGTCGCCGGCACCGATCACCTCGAAGGTTCCCGGCGGCAGCGCGTGCAGGGTATGGCTCAGCAGGGCGTCCACGTTGGCCGGCGTGGTCGTGGTGGCGATGGCCAGGCGTATGCCCGCAGTCTGCAGTTCCCGTATCAGGCGTACCACGCCCGGCCGCGGCGGGATCTCGCCCCGTTCCATGAAGGCCACATAGTGGCGTGTCTTGGCTTGGTGCAGTTCGGCGACTCCGAGTAGGCGGAGCCGTTACCGACCCCGCCCCTCACAGACCCCACCGTGCGGATTTCCCAAGCCGTTGAGTTAATCTGTTGATACGAGCCGGTGAACGGACGTAAGATGCCCGTACTCATGGACCTTTGTATTCCCGATGGTGCCGGCAAAATCTTCCGCAACTTCTGCCCGAGAGTATCCGCGGATACCCATCGAGCACGGCGGTATCCAGGTTAACTACTGCAAGTCGCCGGTCTGCTCGAACTACGGCATCGCTGCTGGGCAAAGGGCGGAGTGCCGACCTGGCGGCACGAATCCTTACACCCTCGATGTACAGCGCAAAGGCGTTTCGTTCTGCATCTGCAACGACTGCGGCGAAAGCTTCCCTCTCAAGAGCAACGTCGGCATCGCAGAAGAAGTCCAACGCATGGCGGCCTACTTGTTGCCCGCTGCCGCCGTGTTCTGTCGCAACGATGACTGCCCCAACCACGCCAACCAGGTGCCAGTCGGCACCGTCGGTGCCTACGCCTCCTTTGGCAAGACCACCGTGGGCAACCCGCGCTGGCGCTGCAACGTCTGCGGCAAGACGTTCTCGCAGAACACCAAGGCCACCGCCCGACAGCGGGAGCACCACAAGAACAAGACCATCTTCCGGCTGCTGGTCAATAAGATGCCCGTCCGCCGCATCATCGAAGTCGCCGACATCGACCCCAAGACCTTCTACCATCGACTGGACTTCCTTCACCACCAGTGCCAAGCCTTTGCCGCGAACCGCGAGCGCGCACTGGCCGATCTGCCCATCCGCCGGCTGTACCTGGGGGTGGACCGGCAGGACTACGTCGTAAATTGGCGGGTGCGAGAGGACAAGCGGAATATCCAGTTGTCGGCCATTGCGGCGGTGGACAACGACCACGGTTACTGCTTCGGCCTGCACCTCAACTTCGACTCTTCGCTGGACAGCGAAGCGATCCAAGCCGAGGTCGAACCGGAATGGCGATCTCGCCAAACCCTATCCACATCGTCGATTTGCCCGCTTGTGGCTCAATGCCGACCACAAGGAAGCCAGCGCAAAGTCGGTGGCCACGAGGCGGCGCAAAGGTGGGCTTCCGATGGAGATCGACGACGCTTACGCGGCAGCCTTGGTCCGTGAAGATATCGAAAGCCCCGACACGCCATCGCCCGTGGAGCAACTACCGGAATACGGCATGCAAACCCACGGCGAGTACACGATGTATGGCCACTTCTTCTTCCTGAAACGCTTGCTCGCCCGTGTCCAGAAATGGCGCTTTTTCCTCGACCAGGATCCCGGCCTGCGGGCGGCGTGCCTAGCGGCGTTCCACGACGAAATTCGCGACCGTACGGCCGATGCTTTCTATGTCCGGATCACCAAGGATCTGACGGTGGACGAAAAGCGCTCCCGGTACAACGACGCGAAGGCGCGGTTCGAGCGGGCAAGAGACGAGCACCCGGGAATGCAGCCGCAGGCAGTCAAGCTGCTTCTGATCAAGGAGCGTTTGCAGAGCATGACGCCCCACGGGAAATGGCAGGATCGATGGCTCGACCATCCATTCCCGACCATGAGCGAACCGGAGAAGGCCGTGGCCTACCTCACCGATCTTGGCGACTACGACCAAGACCACAAGGCGTGGCTCCACAACAAGGCGAGCCTGCACGGCGTCGATTCCTTCTTCAACCAAGTGCGCCGGCGGATTTCCCTACTGGAACGGCCGATCCGTTCCAAGGCCAACAAGGGGCGGGTGTGGAACGGCTATGCTCCGTACAATCCAGGCAACGTCGCCAAGGTGCTCGACATCATGCGGACGGTCCACAACTACATCCTAACCGGCAAGGATGGTAAGACCCCGGCACAGCGCCTTGGGCTGGCGCAGGCGCCGCTGGATTACGGAGACATTATCTATTTCGGGTCTTCAGGAACTCGAGTGGGTCAATTTTCAGGGTTTGCACTGTTATCCTATACAGTTGCGGATGCCAAGTGGGGTATGCAGAGCAGGGTTATCCACGGGCACCCGCCTGCGCGCTTCTCACGCAGGCAGGCGGGTGCCGGTGGGTAACCCGTGTTCGAGGCATGCATCGTTTAGAGTGGCGGCAACATGCACGTGAGCACCTTGAGTCGCAGATACTCCTCGTCGCGCAGGCCGTAGGCACGGCGCTGGATGACCCGAATCTTGTTGTTCAAGCCCTCGACGAATCCGAGCGACACCTTGTTCTCGGGTTTGCAGTAGGCGGCGATTCCGTCCCAATGCCGATCGATCATCTCGGCGAATTTCTCGTAGGGTTTGAGGCGCTGCCACTTCAGACTCGCCCGCCAGTTCTCGAAGAAGCGCCGCGCCCAGCCCTCGCGTTCGTAGTCCCAGAGCTGACCGAAGGACTCCCTGAGCAGGTACGCGGTATTCAGGCGCTTGTTCGCCATCAACACCTTCTTGAGCGCTTGCCGGCCTTTGAGCGTGAGGTTCTCGCGGCGAGAAAGCAGCGTGTACTTCTGACCCTTGATGTAGCTTCGATCCTGGCCACTGAGCCTGCGGTACTCGGACTTGCGCACCTCGTCGAGCGCATCGCCCAGATGACCCATGATGTGGAACTTGTCGTACAGGATCGCCGCCTGCGGGGCACGCGCCACCGTCACGTTGTAAAACGGCTTCCACATGTCCATTACCGCCAGGCGAATGCCCCGGGTCTTCTTCTCGCCCAGCCAGTCGTAGAACAACGCCATGCTCGCCTCTTTGCGGTCCGCTCCCCCGAACCAAATCGGACGCCCGCGAAGCAGGTCGCTCACCACGATGCGATAGTCGTGGCCCTTGCGAATCGAGATCTCGTCGATGCCGATCGCCTTCGGTGCTGGCGTGCCCACGCGAGCGAGTTGCGCGCGCATATACTGCATCTCCAGCGTCTTCACCGAATCCCAGTCGAGATTCAGCTCCTGCGCAACGTCCTTGATTGTTGCCTGCCGGCAGCGCCGGCCTACGTAATAGGCGAAGCGCTTGGTATAGAAAGGGTTGTCTGCCAGGAAGTCGAGCCGCTCGCGCTTCACGTGCCCACAGATCTTGCACAGCACGCGGCGCACTTCCATTTCCAGGTAGATGCGCGTGTCGCCACAGGACAGGTCGCGAACACGCCGGGTGCGTCTGTCGTAGCAACCGAAGTGGACGCGATTGCAGCCGCCGCAAATATTTTTTTTGAGCGTCGTACAAGGGTAATGACGCGCGCCCTCGGATCGCCGAAGACACCGCGTACCGTGTGTTGCGGACGAAAACCGGGGAACGCGTACGCGTCCCACAGCCGCCGCTTTCGCTTCGCTGGATGGGCCATCGAAACATGATGCCAGTTTCGAGCGGCTATCTAAATGCCCGAAAGCCAATACCCATGAGGCTTCCAGCCATATTTACCCCATCAATTGACCCACTCGAGTTCCTGAAGACCCTCTATTTCTCTTGACCTCATGCCGCGTACATCGTCCTTGCTCGGAAGGTGTCCCGTTGCTGAGTTTTAGTGAGCCAGTTCGCGAGTCACCTTGGTGCCGAAGAGACAGTGCGTTAGCAAGCGGAGCTTAGAGATCCAGCGAGCCCGGTGAAGATGGCTCTGCTGCCAATCGGTAGCCATCAACAGATTAACTCAACGGCTTGCGGATTTCCCGCAGTGGGTTCCTCAAGCCGACTCACCGGGCTGACCCAGCGTAGTTGATGCGCGGGCGCAGAAGCGGGAAACGCAACCCCGCCGCTCGATCATTTCCATGAGATGCTTTCTGATGATCAGAAAGTGAGCGATCGAGCAGAACCTGCGTCCTGCATCTTGCCTGGCCAACTCGGCTATTCGGTTTAGCGCCATTTGACATCCTTTCCCGAGTTCTGAGTCTCGTCGATGTGGCACTGCCCCGATGCGCCAACCTGTTCGTCCCTTCCCTCCAGTGGATATCGTGGCCGCCCCTTGCGGGAGCCCTGCGGTTCTCCACCTTCATCGGTAGTATGGACTCGTAAGACTTCTCGTCTGCCCATGCCTGCGCCTCCGGTTTCCCTTGGCGGCAGGAGACTGCGCTTGAGGGTCGTTCGCTTCTGTCGGGGGCAACCCTCACCCCCCGCAGACCAGGTGCCATTCGGGTTGGGCGGCACCAATCGCCCAGTGTGCGCAGAGGCAGGGAGATCTCCTGGGTTCACGGGAAATCCCTTTGAAAGCATGCCCCGGGCTAGGGACTCCGGCGACCCCGGGCCAACCTCGCATAGCGGTTGTCCGGATGCTGCCTTCCGCCAGGCTAACGGCGTCGGCATCGCAACGAAGAAACGATTTCGGAGCTGAATCCTCACGGCCTGCTTCCTTGCTGTGTACGCTTCGCACCCGCCAGTCGCCCGACGAATGGCAACACTCGCTACCGGCCTGCCCGCTACGGCCTTGACCGGGCTGGACTTGCACCAGCTGGACTTCAATGAAGAGTTTCACTGACTCACTTCAGATCCTCCCTTCCCGCGCTTTTCCCAGCGCGATAGCCTCGATTGCCACGGACCCGTTTCGAACCCCTGACAGCGAGGTCGGCTGGTCGGAGAAGCGCGCTGAATGGGCCTTTGGCGCTTTTGTGTGTTATATATTGCGATGACTGATAAGTGTCATATCGTGTGTCCTTGCGGGTGCCACTCAGATCGAATCAAGTAGGCTTCCGATGAGGTGACCTGGCGGATTACAGCCTACAGCGAGGATATCTGCCTCAGATCCTCTCGCGAAGGATCAATAGTGCTTGACAAAGAACTGATTGGATAGCAATATTGGTATATGTCTATCGGTACTGGTAAAGACATAACCAATTCTGAGGCAGCCTTCTTCCTCTCCCCTGACCATCCCCTGCAGCGCCAGTACGAAGCACTACGCGCCTACTTCGTGGAAGACTGTCCTTCGCAGCAAGCCGCACAGCGATTCGGCTATTCTCCAGGCGCCTTTCGCGTGCTGTGTCATCAGTTCCGCCATGACCCGGACAAGCGCGAGTTCTTCCGCAGCCTGCGCCATGGCCCCCAGAGCGCGCCGGCGCGCGATCGGGTGCGCGAGCTGGCGGTGGCCATGCGCAAGCGCAACATGTCGGTGTACGACATCCAGCGCGAACTGGCCGAGGCAAGCCAAAGCATCAGCATCAACGCGTTGTCGGTGCTGCTGCGTGAAGAGGGCTTTGCGCGGCTACCGCGCCGGCGCGATGAGGAGCGGCCCCAGGGGCTCAAAGCCGAGCCGGGGGCCGTGGCCGATGCGCGCCGGCTCAATCTGACGCCGCGCAGCTTTCGCACGCCGCTGGCCGGCCTGTTCGTGTTCGTGCCACTGCTGCAGCGAATCGACCTCGAGCACGTGGTAGCCGCTGCGCGCCTGCCCGGCAGCCAGATGATCCCCGCCCAGTGCGCGGTGCGCAGCCTGCTGGCATTGAAGCTCCTGGGCAAGGAGCGCAAGAGCCACGTCATGGACTTGGTCTTCGATGAGGCCATTGCGCTGTTCGCCGGGCTCAATTGCGTGCCCAAGAGGGCGTACCTGGCCGCCTACAGCTCGCGGGTGGATCACCGCGCCAATCTGCGCCTCATGGATGCCTGGTTCGAACAGCTCGATCACACCGGCTTTGCACACGGGACCTCCCTGAATCTGGACTTCCATAGCGTGCCCGCCAACAGCAGCGCGGAGCCCCTGGAGAAGCACTACGTGTCCTCGCGCAGCCGGCGCCAGAAGGGCATCCTGGTCTTCCTCGCCCAAGATGCCGAGCACGGCGCGCTACGCTATGCCGAGGCCGGCATCCCGAAGGCGAAGCAGGCCGACGAGATCCTGCGCTTTGTTGAGTTCTGGAAACGACACACCGGGAAGCTGCCCGCAGAGCTGGTCTTCGACTCCCAACTCACCACCTATCGCAACCTCTCCCAGATCAACCAGCAGGGCATCCACTTCATCACCCTGCGTCGGCGCTCGCGCCAGATGCTGGGCGAGATCTTGAGCACTCCGGCCTCGGCCTGGCGGCGCATCACCCTGGACTCACTCACCCGCAGCTTTCGCACTCCGCGAGTGCTGGACCAGCGCGTCAAGCTGCCCGGCTATGAGGGCACACTTCGCCAGATGAGTGTGATCGATCTGGGCCACGAAGAGCCTACGATCCTGCTCACCAACAACCTGAAGATCTCGCCCACCACGCTGGTCAGCCGCTACGCCCAGCGCATGCTCATCGAGAACAAGATCTCCGAGGCGATCCAGTTCTTCCACATTGATTCGCTCTCCTCCATGGTAGGCCTGAAGGTGGACTTCGACCTGCAACTCACGCTCATGGCAAGCTCACTGTATCGGATGATGGCCGAGAAGATCGGGCGCGAGTATGCGCACGCCCAGCCCAAGACGATCTTCCGTAACCTGCTGAATCTATCGGCCACCGTCAGCATCGAGCCCGAGCAAATTGTGGTCAGCCTCGACAAGCGCGCCCACGATCCGTATCTGGTGGCCTCCGGTATCATGGACAAGCCAACGCCCATCCCTTGGCTGGACAACCGCTCCCTGCTCATCCGCGTCGCATGAACCCGCGACCACCACCAAATGTTAGGTCATTTCGGTAGCGTGGAAATCGACGCTAGAGCATCCGCGTCGGGCCGGGAGAGGAAATCGGGGCGGTGCCTGGCGCAATAGGCGCGCATGCGTTCCTTGCCGCCGGTCACCGCAAGCAGCTCCCCGTAGAGGGGGACGTCCCAATTCCAGTCGAGTCCGTACTCCTTGAAGGCGGCGTTGAAGGCGGGGCGATGGCCGTCGCGCTCGGTGTCGGCCAGGGTGCCGTCTACATCGAAGATGACGGCTTGCAGCGCATGCGTCATGGCGTCTCCTTGGTTACGAATCTCGGGAAGGAGTGTTGGGGTGTCGGCACCGGTTGAATTCTGAAATCGTGTGCGTCAAGTTGTGCAAATGACGTTCAGGTAATCGGTTGCTCCGTCATGCTGACGGTGACGCGACGGGCTTAGCCCGTAGCGACGCCGTCAGCGCACAGCCGAATCAGGCGGCCAGATCGCGGCTCGCCTCCTGGATATTCCGCCGGTCGTAGAGACCGCGCAACTCCTGCAGGCAGTCATCGTCGGCGCGCCGAGGCAGGTAGTCCAGCGCGTTGCGCAGGAAATGCACGTAGCAGCGTTGCCAACCGGCGTCGGTGAGCGTCTGCCGGATCGCTTTCTTCAGCTACGCATGGTCGTCGCAGACAACGAATTCGACGCCCGACAGACCCCTTGCCTTGAGCTTGGCGAGGAAATCCTTCCAACTGGTTTGGCATTTCGAGAACATCAACGTCGCCAAGAACTGAACATAAGACAAGGCTTCGGCCGTAGACTTCGGCTCCTGGCGGCTGCGGCTTGTATGAGTTGCGATCCGCAGGCCTTCGCGGCACGTCCACCTCCGGAGAAGCATCCCATGCCTAACGCTCGAACCGCAAATGCCGTCCGTCTGGAGTTCGCGTCCGCCTCCCTGGTTCAATCCAACCTGTCGGGTGCGGCCTTCACCGGGGACTGGCTCTGGGTGGCGGGCGACGAAGCCTGCGGCCTGGACCGTCTGCGCCGGCTCGACCCCGTCGGACGCGAGATCTTGCGCTTCGGCCAGGTGCGCGATTTCCCGCTGGCCGATCTGCTGGACCTGCCCGGCACGGCCGAGGAAGAGGCCGATCTGGAAGGCATGGCCGTCGCCGATGGCTTCCTCTGGGTGGTCGGCTCGCACGGCCTGAAGCGCAAGAATGCCAAGCCGGACCGGGCCCACGCTGACAACGCCAAGCGGTTGACGAAGGTGACGCTCGACGGCAATCGTCGTCTGCTGGCTTGCCTGCCGATCGAGCCTGACGCCAGCGGTGCGCCGTGCCTGGTGCGACAGGCCAAGGACGGCCGGCGGGCGCTGCGCCTGAAGGGTGATTCCCAAGCGAACCTGCTCACCCGTGCGCTCGCCGATGACCCCCACTTCGGTCCCTACATGGCGATCCCGGGCAAGGACAACGGCTTCGACATCGAAGGCCTGGCCGTAGATGGCCAACGGCTGCTGCTCGGCCTGCGCGGCCCGGTGCTGCGCGGCTGGTCGGCGCTGCTCGAGATCGCGGTCGAGGCCCGCGGTGACCAGCTGCGATTGGTGCCTCTGGACGACAGCGGCACGCTGATCCGCAAGCATTTCCTGCAGCTCGACGGCCTGGGCGTCCGGGACCTGCACTTCTCCGGCGATGACCTCTACATCCTGGCCGGCCCGACGATGGCGCTGAACGGCGAGATCCGCGTCTTCAATTGGCCTGCAGCCCGGCCCTTGCTGGCGGCCAACCGCGACCCGGTGCGTTTCGAGGCGGCGCTGACCGAGTCGGTCTCGCTGCCCCATGGACGCGGCACCAACCGCGCCGAAGCGATCTGCGACCTGCCACCGGTGTTGTCGGGCGGCAAGGCGAACTGGCTCGTGCTGTACGACGCGCCCGGCGCCGACCGCAAGGAGGGCGAGCACACGTCTTCGGTGACCTGCTGCGCCACGATTGAGATCGTTCGTCGCGGCCTGTCTCGCCCCCCCCATGGCTGTTTGCCCCGAGATCGACCCCGCGTCACCGCTGCAGTTCGTCATCAACGCCGCGGCCGGCAGCAGCGACGCAGACGCGAAACGCGAGGTCATCGAAACCGCGCTCCGGGCCGGCGGACGGCGTGGTGAACTGCTGTTCTGCAGCCCCGCCGAGTTGGCCCGCGTGGCGCAAAAGGCTGCGGCAATGGCCCGGGCAGACCGCACGGCCGTGGTCGCCGTCGGCGGCGACGGCACCCTCAACACGGTGGCGCAGGCCGCGCACGCCGCGGGCTGTGCCATGGGGGTGGTGCCGCAGGGCACGTTCAACTACTTCGCTCGCACCCATGGCATTCCCGCCGACCCGACTGAAGCGGTCGGCCTGCTGCTGCGTTCGGCGCCGGCGCCGGTGCAGGTGGCCGGCATCAACGACCGCGTGTTCCTGGTCAACGCCAGTCTCGGGCTCTACCCGGACCTGCTGGAAGACCGCGAAGCCTACAAAGCCCGTTTCGGCCGCAGCCGCTGGGTGGCGTTTGTGGCGGCCTGTGCGACGCTGCTGCGCGCACAACGCCGGCTGCGACTGCACATCGAGACGGGTGGCACGGTTCGCGACATGCAGACCTTGACGCTCTTCGTGGGCAACAACCGGCTGCAGCTGCAGCAGTTCGGTGCGGAACCGGAGGACACCCTGGCCGGCACGCCCGGCGAAGGCAGCATGGCCGCGCTGATGCTGCGGCCCATCGGAACGTTGTCGATGATCCGGCTGATGCTGCACGGGGCGATGGGTACGCTCGGCGAAGCGCAGAGTGTGGAGCGCTTCGAGTTCCACCACATGGTGGTCAGGCCGACACTCGCACCGGGCCGCCGTTTGGTGAAGGTCGCCTTCGACGGCGAGGTCACGCGGATGCGCGCACCGCTCGACTTCCGCGTGCTCGCCAAGCCCTTGTACCTGCTGATGCCGCGGCGCGATGAAGTTGCGATCGACACCGCGTTCGACACCGAGGGGACAGGCCGATGAGCATCTTGCTGCAGATCTCGGATCCGCACTTCGGCACCGAGCAACCGCCGGTCGTCGAAGCGCTGGCCACGCTGGCCCGCCTGCAGCGGCCCGATCTGCTCGTGCTGTCGGGCGACATCACGCAGCGCGCACGGCCGGCGCAGTTCCAGGCGGCCCGCGCGTTCACGGACCGCCTGGGCGGACCGGTGCTGGCGGTTCCCGGTAACCACGACATACCGCTGTTCGATCTGTGGGCGCGCCTGCGCCGCCCCTACGCGCGGCACATCGCTGCGTTCGGTGACGATCTCGAACCCGTGCACTCCTCGCACGACCTGATGGTGGTGTGCGTCAACACCACGCGGGCCTGGCGGCACAAGCATGGCGAGGTATCCGGGCTACAGGTCAACCGCGTGGCCCGGCTCCTGGCGGGCGCCGGGGCCGCACAGTTGCGCGTGGTAGTGGTGCACCAGCCCGTGGCCGTGACGCGCGCCGAAGATGTGCCGAACCTGCTGCGCGGGCACGCCGCCGCACTGCATCGCTGGGCCGCCGCCGGCGCCGACCTCCTCATGGGCGGGCACATCCACCTGCCGTACGTGATGTCGCTGCACGGACTGGCACGGCCGATGTGGGCGGTGCAGGCGGGAACGGCAGTCTCATCGCGGCTGCGCAAGGGTGTGCCCAATTCGGTGAACCTGCTGCGCTGGGGCGCGGATTCATCCTCGGGCTGCTGCCGGATCGAGCAATGGGACTACTCGCCTGACGACCGGGCCTTTGTTTGCGCCGAGCTCACCGGAGTCTGGCCAAACAGGACATGAAGCGTATGTCGCCGTGGCGGTTCCGTGTGTCGCACACGCCTGGGGGGTTGCCGCTCGCGCGGACCTTGTGCAAGCGGCGGCGCCGGCATGTCAGTCGGTTCGAGTTTGCCGAATCTCGACTCAGGGAAGTCCTGCTTTTTCGTACAACGCGTCGAATCCACATTCGGCTGCGTTCAAACTTCTTCGAGGCCCAACCATGAAGCGTCGGCTCCGAACGCCCGACATCATAGAAGCAGCCGTTCCGGTTGCCCAGATTAGCCAGTGACCGGTGACGTGAGCACTGCGGACGGATAGGGTCGACGATCCACTGACGCCTTTGGCCGAATTGCCGCCCGAGAAGCGATCTTCTTGACTGCCTCCTCCACCACCGCAAGCGGACGCCCGTCAGCTCCGAGCCCGACCATCGCTTTTCGAGCCGCGGCCGGTCTCCGCTTGAAAGACCCGACGACCGGCTTTCGCTGGGTCTCCACCTCGTGACAGCGAGCCCCTGAGAGCACCTCGCGGGAGCTTCGCAAGCATTGCAGGCTGGGCACGCCGCACGCGAAGTCCCGCTTGGTTCAAGTCGTCGCCGGGGAACGGCTCGGTCAACGGGTTCCATGGTGCTACGCGCAGCCGGGCGGGATGGGTCGAAGCCGGCCGCCGCCGACGGCCCGTGCCAAGCTGGAATTCGCAGCGCCTCGGCGCAGCCCATGCCGCCGGTGAGCGCGCCGGTCCAGGTTGCCGCAGTCAGCCGTTGGCCGTTGTCGGAATCCGCGACCGTGCGGCGGGGGGCAACACCGGCATCGGCTTGTCCGTGTGCCACACCCACACGTCCGCCGGCAGGCCCGCCAGGACTTTCTGCTTCGCCGCCCTTTCCATTTCCTCGATCCCCACAACATGCAGCGCGGTGGGCTTGTCTCCCGTGTCGAGCAGCAGCGCGGTAGCGAGTCCGGCGCCGTTTTTCGCGTCGTAGCGCAGCGGCTTGTAAAAGGTCCGCGATTGCTCGGTCAGCGCGCGCAAGAGCTCCAACTCGTGCAGCCCTTCCACCGGGATCCAATTGTCCGCGCTCACCAGCATGAACGCGACCGTGTCGATCTGATAGACGTACTCGCGCTTCGCATAGACCAGCGCGCAGACGATGATGCGCGTGCGGGGCAGCGTCTCGATGGCCTGGGCCTGGAACATCGGCGCGTAGAGGCGCTCGATGCGCGCCCAGAGCTTTTCTTCCGCGAACAGCGGCCGCTCGGGCATGTGTTTGAGCCACACTTCGCGACCGTAGGGCTTTGCCTCCGAGACTTTGTACTCGCCCAGGAGGATCATCATCTTGAACTGCGAGCCCTCATCACTGCCGTGCAGGCACGAGAACGCTTGGCGGCGCCGCTCCACGATCTCGTCCTTCTTCTCGGCGTCGAAGGGTTCGGGCATGTAGAAACGATCGGCTAGCACGACCCCCTTGACCTTCACCCCTTCGAGCCCCTCGCGGGCGTACCGCCAGATCACGCCATAGGTGCGCTTGTTCTTCATCGCCGGGTAGTAGCGGTTGAACCGCGCCCGCTCCCAGACGTAGTGCATCAGCCCCTGCATGCCCAGGCGCGGCTTCGGCGTCGAGACCTGCGTTGCGGGAAATCCCGGGCCTTGGGGTGCACTGGTGGGCGCGGCTCGTCCCGGGTAGCGCACCATCGGGAACGACACCTGCAGGTCGATCTCTTCGGGTGAGCGCTCGATCGCCGCCTCGCGTAGGAACGCGCCGAGTCCGCTCAGTACGGGGTCCGGCTCGTACGAGGGGCACGATGGGTAATGCAGGTGCCCTTTGTCGGGCATGCGCTTGACGAGGTATTCCCGGTGCTTGGCGACGTACATCTCGACACCGCCGGGCACACACAGGCATCACGCTCGCTCCGGCGTCCCGTAGATCTGGGCGAGTGCGTCTTGCAGCCGCGCATCCTGCGCATCGAAGCGCACACCCTTGACGAAGAATCGCTGGCCGTCCATGGCTCAGAGCAGCTCGCTGATGACTTTGCGCAACGGCTGCGGATCGCTCGCCAGCAGGCGTCTGACCGCCTGTGAGGAGATGCCCAGGACCTGGCCCACCTGCTCGATGGCGCAGCCCCGCTCGGTGAGCCGTCGCGCCACGGTGCGCCGTGCGCTCAGCGCACTGACCCCGGGCAACCCGGCCTTGCGGAAGATGCGTCGGTAGATCTCCAGGACGGAGCGGCATTTGTGCTCCAGCCCGCCGCCGCAGACCTCGGCGTGGACCGCCATCGGCTCCCCCTCCGCGGTCAGGAACAGCCTGCTGTCCGGGGCCAGTCCGCGACACGCTCCGCTGCGCCCGGCGCCCTGGCCATTGCGCACCCGCTCCACGAGGTACTCATCGATGGCGGCGACGAGTTTGGCATTGGCAAAGAACAACGGCCGCGCCGCCCCCTTGATGGCCGCCTGCGCCCGCAGGGTCGATTCGACCCGGACGCTGCCGTCCTCCTCCAGGTAGTCGCCCACCTCCAGGCGCGCCACCTCCAGCGGTTTCGCCCCGGTGGCGAACAGCACGTAGAGCATGGCGACATCGCGCGCGGAAGTTGCTGTGCGCCCGCGTGATCGCCACGACGTGATCGAGATCCGCGTCGCTCAGCGCCACGCTCCGGCGCGCAACGGGCGATGGCTCCGGCGGGCGAAAGTGCGCGATTGCATCAATCAAGGCGTCGCGCGCGCGACGCAGCTCCGGGATCAGGACGGGGGCACCGGGCGCCACGCCCGGTAGGCCGACGCTTGACGCCAGTTCGCGGGCGATGGCCTTGACCCGCTGCTCGACCAGGGTGCGGCTGACGCCCGCCTGGCGGGCGACCTCGGCATAAGGGGTGCCATCCAGCACCTGCCTCAACATACCCAGGGACTGCGCCATCGATTCCGGACTCACCTGCCCTCTCCCCATCGGATTCCACCGATGGGATTGCACCGTGTTTGGCGGCCTGCCGCTACCCGGAATGAGGCCGATTTTGGCGGGCTTTCGACATCGGCATGGGGACTTGTAGGGGGTGCAGAAGATCACGGGAGAACCGGCAACGCGCGCGCGATGCCGGCGGTCTTCGACGCGCTCGCGCGCGACCATTTCGTAGTGGATCGCGTCAAAGCGCAAAATCGAGGAGTTCCGGAATAGCCGAACTATGTCATTGACGATCTCTCCGTTCATCTCGATGAAGAGGTTGACCGCCTCGCACAGCCGATTGAACGCCGTGAAATGCCGCGAGATTGTGTTTCAACCTGAAAAGTCGTCATGCGCGTGATAACTTCAGGACTCCTGACATGGGCCAAGTAAGTGTTTGAATTCTCTTAATAGCCTGGCAAGACTGCGGAATAATTAATGCAACATGTTTTCCTGCTCGCCAGTAGCCACGCGACCGCGCCTACTCGCGAATCGGCGCCAAGCTCGCGACGGACACCGTCTACCAAGGACGCCGACGTTGCATGAGTTTCTACGCCCATGTCAGGAGTCCTGAACTTGGACCCAAAAGGAGCTACGCCGTGTGGATCATCACCCGGGATTGGCTCCTTCTCCGTCATGGAGAAGCCCGAGGACAAGAAAACCAAGACCGTCACGGTTCGTGCCAGTGTGCGACAGCCAAGCGGTTTACCTTGGAGGAGCCCTCGCCCCTCTTGGACCTCAACGGGAGCGAGACGTAACAATGGTGCCTCTTGATTGCGATTTGTGCATCCACACGATAATGCGCAAGAAATGTGGCGTTTTTCGGGTAGCCTGTTGAAATTGCGTCAGTTCATTATCGTCTGTGGTTGACAGCACCCAAAAGACCGCGTAATTTTTCCTCACATGCAGGAGCTGGCCCTGCGAGCGTTCGGCGAGCACTGGAAAGTCCCAATGCGCGTCATGCGCTTTCGTCTGTCCGCCGGCGTGAATTCCGCCCCTGCGGCTTTTCCCTCCCGTCCCCACGACGAGTCCTTTCGAAGCGGAATTTCGTCTCGTACAGCGATCGTTGTTGTATGTGACCTTCGATAGTGACCGAGGCAAGGTCTGCATCCAGAGCCGACCGAGCGGCGCCGGGCCATTCACAATTGTCAATGACCCCGCCCCGGCAGACCCGCGGCGATGAGTTGCATTGAACTCCGTCCCTTTCTCCTGCTCGCCTGACTTCCCATACGTCAAGAAGCTTGGAGCATGAGCGCCACGGTTGGATCGACGCGTTAGGCATGCATGGCGTCGTCCAGCAATCGAGAGCGTCCCCCATCCAGTGCGGCACGCGGGGATACGGCCCTTACAGTTGCCGTGACGCTTCTATGAACTTGGATGATCGGCTCACCGCTATCGTGCGAAGTCTTGGAGTCCCCGGCACAGAAGGTGTAGCGGGAACTCCATTCGACTATTGGTCCATTGGCTAACTGATTTGCTGGTTTGTTCGTTTCGCACTATCGCTCTGCAGGACCGTATCGCCCCGAGGTTCGGTATGAATTGGAATGCAGATTTCCACAGCCGTGGACTGAGCCACCACTTCCGAAGGCACGCGCCCGCTAAGAAACACGCCGGGCGACGGATTGGCCGGCTGCGCGGAATGATCGCGTCAGTGGGTGGGCCGCTAATAACTCAGTTGCCCAAAATCGGAATCGCGGCCACAGGGTGGTTTTCGGTCAGCGCCAACGTCTGCGCAATGCACACATCATGGTCGCGATCGAACCATTCCCCAAGGGGCGTCCCATGGTCCGGAGCAGCAGAGCGGATCGGACTTAGACTCTGCAAGCGAGATACGGGCGCTACCCCACAAAAGTGCGACGAATGACAAGAGACGCGCGGGTACCAGTGGCCGAAAGCGCACACATGATCTTTCTCACCAAAGAGGAACTGCGCGAGCTGACCAAGCGCACTAGAAGCAGCGCGCAGATCCTCGTCTTGCGATTCATGGGCATTGAGCACAGGATGCGGCCAGACGGTAGCGTGGTGGTACTGCGGGCGCATGTCGAGCACTTACTTGGCGGAATCGCGGATGCTAAAGTACTACGAGAAACACAACCAGACTGGAGCGCGCTGTAATGCCACCGAAGCGCAAACCTGAAAACCGCGGCTTGCCGGTACGATGGCAGTTCATCCATGGCGCGTACTACTTCCGCGTCCCGCCTGGTTTGGAGTCCTTATGGGACGGCAAACAAACATTCCGGCTTGGCAAGACGTTGTCCGATGCCTACAAGGTGTGGGCCGACCGCTTGGGGGCCGTCGAAAGGACCAACACGATCGCGCAGCTTCTAGACCGCTATCTCCTGGAGGTTGTCCCGACCAAGGCACCAAAGACGCAGATAGACAACGTACAACAAATCAAGAAGCTGCGCGCCGTGTTCGGCAAGCTTCGGCTTGTAGGGCTCAAGCCCCAGATGGTCTACGAGTACGTAAGCAAGCGCACCGCGAAGGTAGCCGCGCATCGCGAGATTGAAGTCCTGAGCCACGCCTTCACGAAAGCGGTCGAGTGGGGATATCTCGATCGGCATCCATTCAAGGGGGAAGTCCGTCTCAAGGGCGAATCGGCGCGGGATCGATACGTCGAAGACTGGGAAATCGTAGAGTGCCTGGCGCTGCCCAGCAAGCGCAAGAAAGGCTCCGTGCAGGCGATCCAGGCTTCGATAAGGATAAAGCTCCTAACCGGCATGGCCCGCGGGGATCTGCTCCGTCTCGAGCCGGCTCGCCACTTCAAGGAAGACGGCATCCACATCCAACGCCACAAAACAGCAAGCAGTTCCGGCAAGCGCACGATATACGAATGGACCAGGGAACTTCGCGCGGCCGTGGACATGGCGCTAGCCGCCCGGCCGGTGGATATCGCACCGTGGTTATTTTGCACCCGCTTCGGCAAGTGCTACATCAACGAAGAAAAAGGTACAGCCAAGGGATGGGATTCGATGTGGCAGGACTTCATGGCCCGGATACTCAAGGAAACGAAAGTTACTGAGCGCTTCACCGAGCATGACCTGCGGGCAAAATGCGCAAGCGATGCCGAGTCGTTGGAGCACGCCCGGGCGCTCCTATCCCACGCCGATGGGCGACTTACTGAGCGAATTTATCGCAGGAAGCCACAGCGAGTGAAGCCCCTCCGATGAGCGTCCAATGATACAGACCCCAATTTGTGATACAGCACCCCTCGGGAACCCGCCCCAGTACTCGGTCTCCGAGTTGGCGGTACTGGTTCGATCCCAGTACCGCCCACCAGATCAAACAAAGGGTTAGGAGTCGATCCTAATCTTTTTCCTTAATTTCAAAACGCGCATCCTTGTCCTGCCTCGACCTGTGAAGGCCGGAGGCCAGTGCGACTGCCTGTTCGGCGCTTCAGCGACCCAAAACCATGCGCGTTTGTCAGGAATATTATCATTTTAGTTAAACAGTTATGGAGTTTTATTGATGTAGTTTATTGGATACTACTCCGTCCATCCACAATTACTTTCAGAGGCTGCTCGTTCCAAGTTCCGCCACAAAAAAGCGAAACCCGTCCAATCTCGCCGGAACGGGTTTCTTTCGCTTTGGCCGAGTATTTCTATAGCGCCCGCAAGCTGTTGATCAAATCGGCGCTGATCTTGGCGACGTCGTCGCCAATTCACGTCTGGTCCGTATATCGCTGATGTCTATACGATTCCCGATAGTCGCTCCTCGATAGAGTGGGTGATGATGCCATCAAGCGCAAGCCTCACTGCAATTGCCGCGTCCTTCCTCCTGATTCCGGTGGGGCCTGGATTCCCGGCATTCCCTGAGTCGAGCCGCCGCACCCCGCCTGTCCACCTCGGCCGGAAGCGCCATGCGATTTCACCATAGCACACGAACCGGAAGCTCGCCCGGTCCTACCTTATCCTTAGCTCGCCGTTAGCCACGGTGTCGGTTGCTGAGCCGCCCAGAGTCGATGTCACCGTGACGGAGGTCGGCGCCGGAGCAATCTGCCTGCCGCTCACGAAGGTGTAAGTGCAGGGAACACCCGGTCCAGGGATTCCCTGAGGAGTCATCAAGACGCCGCCTGCGGGAAGATTGGTCCCAGGCGCAGTGAGCGTCAAGACCGCGCTGCAGGTCGAATCCGACGAGGTCGCTGTCGCGTTCAGCACGCCGCGGTTGGTCCTGTACACGATCCCAGCCGGGGCGATTGCCACGGTATCGAAGGGCGTCACCCTTGGAGTCACCTCCACCAGCGTGGTGCCGACATTCTGCTGACCGTTGATCGAGTCGGTCACCAACACCTGGAATGTGAGACCTGTATTGGCCGTGACGGCGGGTGCCGTAAAGGTAACCTTGGCCACATTTGCGGTCACCGGGTTAAATGTGACCGCCGGACCGGAGTTCTGCTTCCACTGGTAGGTAAGCGTATGGCCGTTTGGATTGCTGTGGCTCGCGCTGGCATCCAACGTCACCGCGGTACCCTGCCCGACTGTCTGGTTCGGTGGGATGATGGTCACCGTGGGCTGCGCCGCGACCGGACAAGCGAAGGGCGCTGGCGCCGCCGGCGTCAGCCCGGGGATGCTGTTGGTGAGCGGGAACGGAGCAAGCTGCCCGACGATCTTGAGCGGATCGCCGCGCCACGGCCCCTCGCCCCGCGCCAGGAACGGGAAGTCCTGGAAATTCTGTGGCACGGCCAGAAGGTTCGGATCGCCATAGACCGTGTTCTCCGGCGTAATGAACTCGCTCACCGGCGCCGTGAACTGCATGACCGTGAGGCCGTTCGCCGCAATCACCGGTCCTGCAGGATCCGTGAAGCGAAGCGTATAGCGCACCCTCCACTGCCTGGAGATGGGGAACAGGCCGAACTGATCCACCTGCCGGAACCGCCCCCACGCCACGGCACCCGTGTCCTGGGGGATGCCCTGCAGCATCGGAACCTCGGTCTCGAATCCACTGCAGGGATCGACGACGACGGAGAACAGATCCACCGTCCGCGTCGGGTCCGTGAAGAAGCCGACGGTCTTGATGCGTGTCGTCTGCTCCTGCGGCACCGCGACCGGCGCGGTGATGGGCGTGCCGCCCACTCCCTGCAGCAGGAGTTCCTGGGCAAGGTAGGCGGGAATCGCCCCGGGCGAGGTAAAGATGCCGACGTTGCCGATGATCTGCCAGGCCGACACATACACGGCACCAGCGAGTCCGGTGATGGCTCCGGTCGCATCCTGCTGCAGGGGGCCCGAGTACTCGATGTAATCGCCGACCTGGAACGGCGCCTGATTTGTGGCATCGCTCCCGGGAACAGCCGTCGCCCGTGCGTTGAGGACGCCCACTGCCACCACCGGCGCAGCGTTGGGAGCACACGATACCTCCGGATTGCACAGGGTGAAGTTGCCGAGGGGCCGGTTGGGCACGGCCGGGTCGAGCGGACGGTTGCGCTGCGGGCACAGCAGGTCGGTTTCCGCCGCAGGCGAGGCACCGGCCACGACGGCCGCGGGCGGAGCCGTACGCGGAATGCACATCGGGTAGCCGGTCTTGGCGCGGATCGTGGGATTGTCGGTATCCGCGGTGAAGCGCGGGTCGGGCGAGACCACGCGGCCAAAGCGGCCCACCGGATCGTTGATCTGGACGCGGGCGCCGACGCCCGGAGCACAGGCCGCGCCGAGGTTGGGGCAGCCCACATGCAGCGTGCCGGTCGCATAGTCGATGAAGTTGATCATCCCCTGCCCGAGGTTGAGGGCATGCTGCGCCATGTAGACCAGTCCGGCGACATATTTGTCCTTGCCGTCGGCAGGATCGACGATGCGGTTGCCCGCGATGGTGACCTCGTAGGTCGTGAGCGGCTGGGTCGGCGCGCCGGTGGCCGGATCGGTGAATGTGTCGGCCAGGGCGAGGCCGCTCTGCCCGTTGCCGTCGGCGCATGCGCCGGCAGGAAGGGCTTGACCGCTGGTAGGACCGGTCCCGGCGGCGAGGCCCCACGGGCACGGTGCGAAGGCAAACACTTCCTGCCACGAGATGTTGCTCGCCGACATGATGACGATGGTGTTCCTGGGGATGACAATATGGGTGCCATTGACCGTCACGCTGCCGCCCGAGAGAACGTCGGCCGGATTGTCGAGGGTGGCCGCCTGGATGAAGCCGGTCATGTTGAACGGCGAATCCGCAGGCGGTTGATCGTGCAGGGCCGCGGCAGCCCAGCCGGACCAGAACAGCAGCAGTTGGGCCAATAAGGCAAGCGTGCGCAGCATCGTCGTGTTCATCTTCTGCTCCAATGACTTGGTGTTTGTCTGTTCGGTCCGGAGATGCCAGTTCATCCTTCGCCGCCTGCCTACTGCAGGTTCTCGGCGAAGGTTGGCAGCGGCGCGCTACCCCCGTAGACCGTGATGCCGTTGCGGCCGACCGCCGGCAGTTCCCCGGGCTTGCACTGGGGGCAGTTGGGGTCCGGGGGAAGGTTCGGGACGAACAACTGCGGGTGGTCGAAGGGGGCGCGCTGGAAATGGACCCGCTCGTCCGTCATGGCCTTCAGGAAAGCCACCACCGCGTCCATCTCTGCGCTGCTCAGACCCAGTTCGCCGAAGACCATTTGGCCGCTGCCGGGATCGCGCACGATGTTGCCGATGTCCGGGTCGAGGTTCCGGATGTTGTAGTCTGGAAAATTGCCGCCCCGGTCGTAGAACTGCACGACGTCGCGCAGCCCGAGTTCGCCGCCGTTGTGCATGTAGGGCGCGGTCAGTTCGGCGTTGCGCAGGCCCGGGACCTTCAGCGCGCCGTCCACGGCAACCCTGGTGCCCACCGCCGGCACGTTGCAGGCGGTCGGCTGGTTTGCGCACATGATGGTAATGGGATCCTTCGGGTTGTTCGGGTCGTGAGCCGCCACCATTTGCGACAGACGCGCCACGGACAGGGGCAGATTCAGCGGGCCGATGGTGGCCCCGATGCCGACGTCGTCGCAGGCGGCGGGACCGGCTGTCTGGTCCAGGCAGCGCCTGACGCCGATGTTGTAGAACCCGTCGTCGTAATGGGCGTTGCCCAAGTCGCCCATGGTCATCATCTCGACGATTCCGGCCTGCCGAATGTTCTGGAGCGCGGCGTTGGTCGTCTCCGGTCCGGAGTGGCAGTTGATGCAGCGGCCCGCGCCCTGGAACACGTTCATGCCCTGCTTCTCCAGGTTACCCCACCTGACGCTGTTGAAGGTCAGCGGGCTGCCCGAATCGAAGGCTTGGTCCATGGCGCTGTCGTCGGCGCGCAGCGTCGCCTCGTACATCTGGATGGCGATGCCCCAGAAGAGCGAGAAGTTGAATTCCATCTGGGTGTATTGATCAGTCGTGAGGACGCCTCCCTTCGGCGGTTTCGAGAAGGTGAGTTTGACCGTGCCGTCGGCGTCGGTCCCACCGGGGAAGGTGACGATCAGGTTGGAGTTATGCCACCGCGGCTGGAAGGCGGCCTGGATGAGATCGGCGTAGCTCTTATTGATGCCCGTCGACGGATAATTGCTCTTGACACTGGCCACTGTGTTGTTTCCGAGCACGCTGTCGTCGGCGGCAACGAGCTGGGCCGGCAACGCGATCGGCAGGGCCAGCATCTTCTTGCCGAGCTTGGCGAAGCTGCGTTGCTGGGCCGACATTTCCATGTCGCTTAGCGCCGGTCCGACCGCCTGGGATGCCAGCGAAGCATTCTCCAGCCGCAGGCTCCCGCTCAGGGCAACCTTCTGTAGCGTGCCCTTGGAAGGCTGGACGAGGACGCGGGCATATGGATCGAGGTCGCCGATCGGGTTCACGCCGTTGAACTCGTTGCGGGCGCGCCCGTCCCAGAAATTGCGGAAGTTGAACACCGCATTGACGATGCTGGGCGTATTGCGGGGCTCCACATTGCGCACCTGCCCGGTGGAAGTGGGCGGACTGGTGCGATTGAAGGTCGCGCCGTATCCCCCCAGATCCTGAATCGTCCTGTCGCAGATGTTCACCCCGAGGTATATCTGGTCGTTCGGGCAGGGGCTGGGTGTGATGTCGCCGAAGACGCTGTTGAATACGCCCGCCGAGGACACGACGGCTTGCGTGTCGGACGCGATGCCGGAGGCCCGGTCCCCCGCGATGGTGAACTTGAGGAGCGGGAAATCTGACGCCCGCAACGGGTAGTCGGGGGCGAACGCCGCACCGACGCCGGTAGTCTGTTGCGGGGGTTTCGCGCCCCACACGCTCTGCGCCGGGATCGCCCGCAGTCCGGGGTCGAGTTGATTCCGCGTCCGGCTATCTGCCCCCGCGTTGTAGTGGCAGCTCGCGCAGGCCTGGCCGTCGCTGCCGGCCGCCTGATCCTAGAACAGCGCCTTCCCGAGGGCAATGGCGGCCGCGCGCGCGCCGGCGGTGATGAGGCCCCTGTTATTGGTGCGCAAGAACTGGGTGAGGTTTGCCGGCTCCGGAGTCGGAACCTTCTTCAGCGAATCCAGCGGCCGGATGGGCTCGACGAACTGAGCCGATGCCGGTGCCGGCGCCAGAAGGAGCGCCAGCCCGCCCGCAATCACTCCGGCATGAAGCGCCTTGCGCCACGGCACCTCGATGCCGCTGACGAGAAAACTTCCGCCCGTGGTCGGACCACTGGAAATTGGATCAGTCGACCGATCTCGGCTGCTCATGTGGGGAGCGGCCAGGAAGTCGCGGCGAAACACGCGGGGCGAACGCACCTGCGGGGCGACGGAACCGCTGACGCCCGCGATGAACGCTTCAGCCACGCGCCGGTATATGGGAGCCATGCGCATGTACCTCTTGTCATGTTGTCAAATTGCCGCCCCGCCGGTGTGCGGCCCTGGGGCCGGCTGCCGGTTCTTGTTCGTCACTTGCGGCGGACCGAAACGAGTCCGGTCACTGCCCGGCCGGCGTCCGACACGCCGGCCAATCTTCTCTGTGCCGCCTTCGCGGCATGGCCCCACCCCGGCGACCGACTCCGATCGGTCGCCGAGTGGGATTGGGGTCAGGGCTGCATCGAACCTTCGGCTACTTGATGCATGTGATGATGGTGAGCATCATGCCCGCCGGCTGCCTGCATGCTCTCGACACGCTGGCTCTCGGCCTCCAGGTAGCCGATCAGGACCTCCACGTCATGGTCGCTGAGCCTGAGATTCGGCATCGTCACCTGCTTGTATTGGGCAAAGAGCGCGGTGGCGATCGGATCCTTCGCCTCCAGCAGTTCGTTGGGCGCCTGAATCCAGTGGGCGAGCCACTTGCGGTCCCGCTTCGCAGCAACACCGATCAGATCCGGACCCAAGGTGTCGCCCGCACCCACCGTGTGGCAGACCTGGCAGCGCCTGCGAAACAGGTCTTCCCCGGGATCGAGGGCTATCACCTTCGAGCCGTCCGCGTAGCTCCGTTCGCCTGTCGTCGGCCTAGTGAAGTTGAACAAGTCGTCGCCCACCACCCGCGCCAATACCTTCGGGTTGTCGAAAGTGGATCTGTGCTTCCACTGGCCGGTAGCCTCGTTGCCTACTATCATGTTCATCGAATGGTCGCTGCGCTGCTCGCCCTCGTCGTACAAGCCGAGCTTCTTGCGCAGCAGCGTGATGTCGGCCTCCTTGCCGGTCAGGAATTGCCATCCCGGCCCGACCTTGAACTTCGCGGCGTACTCCTTCAGCACCGCCGGCGTGTCGTGCTCGGGCGTGATGCTGATCGAATACATGAAGACGTCGCGGCCGACGCGATCGCCCAGCGCCTCCTGGACTTGGCGCAGCTTGGCCGTCTCCAGGGGACAGGCATCGTGGCAGGTCGAGTACATGAAGTTGATCATCACGACCTTGTCCTTGATCATGTCGTCGTAGAAGCGCAGCGTCTTTCCGTCCTGGTTCACCAGGGGAATGTTGGGAAAGTAGTCCGCTCCCCAGGGCGAGCCCGGAGGAGCCGCCGCGGCGCCGCCACCCGCGGTCAGTGCGGCCGCCGCGAGCAACAAGGCGGTCACTGCCTTCCACCATCCCGCGAGCCTCGTCGTGTTCATCGTTTGGTTCTCCTCGACGCCCCGAACCGGGGCGAATGCTGTTCTGGGAAATCCCGGCCGGGCTCGCGCCCGGCCGGGTTGGATCACGCTGCTGCCGGCTCAGAACGACCTGCTCTGGAGGCCGCCGTTCGACGACTGCACGCACACGCCCGATGTGGGCGCAACGTTGCGGGCCGAGAACGACCACGCCCCGGTACGACGGTTGACGTTCGCCGTACCAAGGTGCAACCCCGTGCAAGCCGAACCGTTGGACCCAAAGCTGTTGACATCGACACTCGCCGCGAAGGCGTTGTTGAGCGCGCTCACCGTGCCGCTGGTATTCAAGCGCCCGTTCCTGTTCAGCGTGGCTTGGCTGATGGTCAGCACGTCGGTCACAGCCGAAGCGCTCACGGTCACGTTGACTGTCGCGGTGGCGGAGGTGCCGCCCGCGTTCGTCGCCGTGTAGGTGAATGAGTCCGACCCGGTGAAGCCCACGGCCGGGGTATAGGTCACCTGACCTGCGGCCGGGTTGTTGGCGACTGCCGTGCCGTGGAGCGGAGACGAACCGATGGCCACCGTGCAACCCGAAGAACAGTTGGTGTCGTTGGCGATCACGTTGATGCCCACCACCGTGTTCTGCGTGGTCGTCGCCGTGTCGTTCGCCGCGAACGGAGCAGCCGGCGGCGTAGTAGCCGGACCCACCGCCACCGTCACCGTCGCCGGATTCGACACGTGGCCGCCCGTCACGGTGTCCCGCATCGTGTAGGTGAAGCTGTCCGAGCCGGTGAAGCTCCCCGTCGGCGTATAGGTCACCGTGCCGGTGGTGGTATTGGGCACAGCCGTACCGTTGGCAGGAGCGGTCCCGATCAGGACCGAGGCCGGGTCGCAGCCCCCGACGCAGGTGTCGTTATTCAGCACGGGAATCGTCACTGCGGAGCTCGCCGTCACGCTCGCCGTGTCGTTCGCCGCGGTCGGAGCGACGACCTGGGCCAGGAAGTTCGTGAGCTTACCGGTTTCGTAGGTCGGCACATCGCTGGTATTGGTGGCGATATAGGTCACGCCGTCCCAGGTCGGCCAGGGTGACTGAACGTATACCGTCTGGCCCGGGTTCCGGCTGTCCCAGCGCAGCAGCATGGCGTTGTCCTCATGCGTCGTGTTGTGGCAGTGCTCCACGTAAGTGCCCAGGAACTCGCGCACGCGGATCGCGACGTCGACGCTGTCGGTGGTGTCAGGCAGGGGTCCGATGCGGTACATGTCCTTGCGCGCGCCCTTCTCCCAGAGCGGTGGAGCCACTCCGCCGCGCTGCAGGATCTGGCCTTCCTCGAAGTGGATGTGTACCGGGTGGCTCCAACCCTGGCCGCCGTTTCGGATGTGCCAGATCTCGACCGGATTGGGCCTGCCGTCCAGACCAGTCCCGTCGGGGGAGGTTGAACACGCGGTTGAACACTCCCTCCTGGTACACCCCCCCATTCGTGCTTGGACTGGTCGCGTTGTAGGACTGGCCGCCGTTGACGCTGATGGCCCAGGGCTTCACGTCGCCGCCGCGGTTGAAACTGAAGGTGCGCTCCTTGGCGTTGGCGAGTTCTGCCGCGGTGAAGCCGGGCAGCGGAATCATCGCCTTCTTGCCCTCGACATAGTCCGCCGGGTTCATGCTCAGGTCCGCGGCGCCGGGCTGCATGGCCTGCACCCGGAACTCCATGAATTTGCCGACGACCGGGTCGCAGTTCTTGGGACAACCGCCGGCCGAGTACTGCCCACTCAGGACCTGGGCGAGGGGAATCGCCTTCGATGGAGTCTTCCCGTCCTGGTGTTCCAGCAGGTTCACGAAGTAGAGCTTGCTGCCGGGCGCGAACTTGCTGAAGTCCACGATGATGTCGTAGCGCTCCGCGATGCCCTGGGACGGCAGACCTTCGGGCGACTGGACATTCGGAAACGGGACCGCATGCTCCAGTAGATTGCCGTCGTTGGCGATCATGTGAAACGGCACCTGGTTGCCGGCTTGGTCCACCAGGGCGATCTTCCAATAGCGCGACACGCTGCCATTCAAGATGCGGAAGCGGTACTTGCGCGCGCGCACATCGAGATAGGGCTTGTACAGGAAGTTCACGGTCGCCACGTCCGCGATGAAGCCGTCGGTCTGGATGGTGTTGTAGAAGAGCTGGCCTTGTGCATCGAAGGCCTTGTCCGCCACCACCAGATTGACGTCGTAGCTGCGGTTGCCCCAATCCAGGTCCGAGCCGCTCGGGAGGCACAGGTTGACGTTGTTCGGGTTAACGTCGGTCGAGTCCGCGTAGTTGCAGCCGTAGCCCGGGGTTGCAGAACTACCCTGCGCTTCCGCCGCGCTCTTGGGCTCCCGGCCGCGATCGATGGCGCTGTAGTAGTTCATCATCGCCGCGTTGCCCTTGTAGAACGTTCTGCGCCGTGGCATCGAGCATGTGGTCGTGGAACCAGTGGGTGCTCATGGTCTCGTGCCAGTCGCCCTGAACCTTCGTGATCCCGCCGTGGCCGTCCGGGGTGCCCGCCTTCGAATTCTTCTCACCCGTAGTGATGGTGTCGTGCCCGGCCAGGACCATGGGCCAGCGGTAGTCGTAGAATTCGCCCGGGAAGAAGTAGGCGCCGGCGAAACCGTCGCTCTCGGCCGGGTTGTGGCCGTTGTGCTCGTGCGTGGTGATGGTGTGCTTGCCGAAGCCGCCGTTGGCCGCATCGGAGATCGGCAGCGCGTTGTAGTGGCGATTCAGGATGGTGGTCCCGTAGGGCGCCATCAGCAGCTTGGGCGGAAGCGTCCCGTCGAAAGTCCAGACGTGCAAGGGATCCTGCACGGGCATGTTGGGGTGGAACCTGATCGTGGCGCCCTTGGTGGTTCCGTTCGTCCCCGTCCCCGTGGTGTCGTAGTACAGACCTCCCGGCCCGAATTCGCCGACGCTGTAGTGGTGCGACTGCAGGGTGTCGCGGATACCCCCGTTCGCGCGGGCACCTGCCATCGCGGTCTGGAAGTAAACGGCGCCTGGCGCGGTGGGGTCGAACTCACTCCAGCGCTGATGGGCGAAGTCCTCACTCGGCGGGCGCCCCTCGATCACGCCCGTCACCAGCCTGCCAAGGCAGCGGCTGACGCTGCCGTTCGCGCCGCCCCAGGGATTGGGGAGTGCCGTATTGGCCGTCCGCTGAGGGGCCGGATAAAGCGGCTCGCCGAGGAACTTGTCGAGCAAGCCGGAGTACGTTGCGGGGTTCGCCGGACCATTGCAGCCTCCGGGATCCGGCAGGGAATGGGCCAAAGCGCTGGGCGGCAGCGGCTGGGGGCCGAACTCCTCGAACATCAGCATCTTCTGACTGAACGGCGTGGCGCCGAACATCGGGCTGGGATTGGCACCCGTCGGGATGTCGAACTTCGCACAGGCCGGGCCGGCCACTGCTCCGAACACGCTTGCAGCGGCCGCCATCACCGCGATCCGCATCCTGGCACTCATCACGGGGCGGCCGCCGGGCGTGTGCGCTCGGCGGCGTCCTGCCTTCTTCCGACTCATTCCATTTTCATACCTCTTGACCTCCTTCGCTCATGGACGTTTTGCAGGGGCACTTCTTTTCGACTACCCACCCGCCGCGTGGACGAACTTCGGGAGCCGCGGCTGCGACGGGCTCAACGATTCAGATCGCGATGCCTCCCACATCAAGGTTCCTCCCGACGACATGACAATGGCAATGCACGGCAACAGCATTGCCATGGCGCTTCGCGCAGGGAATCTCATGCGCCATTCCTCTTGTCGCAATGTGTCTACGCATCGGGCGTGCCTGAATACGAGGACCGAACCTCGCCGCGTTGCGACAGGAAAAATAGGGGCGCTAGATCAACACACTAGCGAGAGTGCTTCGAATGTTCGCCGGACGACGCCGGCGAACCCCGTCAGCAAAGGCCGAAATGTACTAGGGGAAAACCTTGAGTCGGGCCTTTGGAGCCCGCCCCAATTCCGGGGAGGCCCAGCCCACTATTCGGGAAACTGAAAGGAAAAGTGAAGCTCCGGGCGGACACCCGGAACTTGCAGCAGCACGGCTTTGTGCGAAACGGGGAACTTGCTTCGAACGTTGGACCGCTCAGGCATTCCGGATGCGGCTGACCAGGGCTGCGGTGAACTCCTTCGTCCCCGCACTGCCGCCCAAATCCTTGGTGCGTACCTGGTCCACGTTCAGCGTCTGGTCGATCGCAGCGCGCCAGCGGTTGCCCAGATCCTGGCGACCGATGTGGTCGAGCATCATCGCCGCCGCCAGCATGAGCGCCAGGGGATTGGCGAGATTCTTCCCCGCGATGTCGGGCGCGGAACCATGTACCGCCTCGAAGATCGCGGCGTGCTCGCCGATGTTGGCGCCCGGGGCCATGCCCAGCCCCCCGACGAGACCGGCCATTTCATCGGACAGGATATCGCCGAACAGGTTGGTGGTGACGATGACATCGAACTGCCATGGGTTGAGCACGAGTTGCATGGCGCAGGCATCGACGATGCGCTCGTCCATCTCGACCTTGCCTTGGTAGCGCTCGGCATAGGCTTCGCGCGCCGTTTCCAGGAAGATTCCCGTCAAGGCCTTCATGATGTTGGCCTTGTGCACGACGGTGACCTTTCTGCGCCCGTTCTTGATGGCGTAGTCGAAGGCGAAGTCCACGATGTGCTTGCACCCGGCGCGGGTATTCACCCCGGCGCCTATGGCCACGGCATGGGGATCGCCGTCGATCTGGATGTAATGCTCGAAACCGATATAGAGCCCCTCCAGGTTCTCCCGGATGAGCACCAGGTTGATATTCCCGTAACGCCCGCCGGGCATCAGCGTGAGCGCCGGACGCACGTTGGCGTAGAGCTTGAACTCCTCGCGCAAGCGCACATTCGAGGAACGGTAGCCGCCGCCCACCGGGGTTTCCAGCGGCCCCTTCAAGGCCAGGCGCGTGCGGCGGATGCTGTCCAGCGTCGATTGCGGCAGCGGATCACCGAACTCCGTCACGCCCGCCATCCCTGCCTTGTGGGTCTCCCAGACGAAGGGCGCCGCCAGCGCGTCCAGCGCCGTCAGGGTCGCGTCCACGATTTCCGGGCCGATGCCGTCGCCGGGTATCAGCGTCGCCGGGATTGCCTCCTGCTTCCTATCATTGGCCATCGAATACGTCCTCAAAACAGTTCCACGCGGGTTTCCGCAAGCAGGGAAGCTGAAAAAGCGGGCGTTCAGGTACTCCACCAGGTCATCCAGCGCCGATCTTCTCATCTTCGGATAGTAGTAATCGTTGAGCGCTCGATTCTCCTGCGCAGCGCCCGCAACGTCTTGATCTGGCGCCGCTCCGGCAGGCAAGTCTGCGTGGGCGGCGTTGCAGACAAACTCCATGCAGCTTTTCGCCCCGCGCCGCCGCGGCCGCGTCGGCGCTGAGCAGACCGACCAGGCGGCCCGCCCGGAATACATAAGACGCGTTTATTCTATCATCAGTTTTCTTGCGGAAGCGGTCGTCGTAGCGCCCCGCCACTTTCATCGACGCGATTTCGACCCGCTCCTGGGGCGATCTAGTTCGCTGCGGGCGGCGTCATGCCGGCCGCGCTGCGACGATGCCCGATGCATCAATGCTCAGATCGCGCTTCCTTGCCCGCTCCAGCGGCTGCGTCCGGTGCTCGCGCCGCATCGGCTCCGACGCGGCCGGGACCGGTGCCAGCCGGGCAGAGGGCCGGCGCGGTGCAGCCATCAGCGATCCGCCGCGGTCTCCAGCCGCCAGACACAACGGCCCTTGCTTTCCCTGGCAATCTCGTCGAGCAGACGTTCGTGGTCCGCCAGTTCGCCCGCCGTCGCCCGAACGACTCGCAGCGCCGGCCGCTCGCCACCCACCGGATGCACGTCCTCGGTTCCGCCACCCTGATCGAGATCGATGATCAGGCTCTCCTGGCCGCGGGTCATCGCAAGGTACACCTCGCCCAGCAGTTCGGCGTCGAGCAAGGCGCCGTGCAGCGTGCGTTGCGAATGATTGACCTGGTAGCGTTCGCACAGGGCGTCCAGCGAGTTGCGACGCCCCGGGTGCAGATCTTTCGCCATCCTCAGGGAATCGACCACTCCCTCCACGACTCCGTCCAGCGGCGACAGGCCGAGGAGGGACATTTCGTGGTTCAGGAAGCCGACGTCGAAGGGTGCGTTGTGGATGACGAGTTCCGCGCCGCGAATGAAGTTGACGAAATCGCCTGCGATGTCGCGGAATTTCGGCTTGTCCTGCAGGAACTCGTCGGACAGGCCGTGCACCGCCAGCGCGCCCGCTTCCACCTGCCGCTCGGGATTGATGTAGCGATGGAAGCGCCGCCCGGTCAGCTTGCGATTCGTCATCTCGACACAGCCGATCTCGATCACGCGGTCGCCGAGACGAAACTCGAGCCCCGTCGTTTCCGTATCCAGAAAAATCTGTCGCATGTCAGTTCACATCCGCAGAAATCCGGCCATGCCGCGTCGCGCCAGTTCGTCGGCGCGTTCGTTCTCGGCGTGTCCGGCATGTCCTTTCACCCAAGTCCATTCGATATCGTGCTGCGCCGCGAGCCGATCCAGTTCCTGCCACAGGTCCACGTTCTTCACCGGTTGCCGATCGGCGGTCTTCCAGCCGCGCTTCTTCCAACTGTGGATCCACTCGCTGATTCCTTTCTGCACATATTGGGAATCCGTATGCACCCGCGCCCGTACCGGCCGCGTGAGGGCGTCGAGGGCCCGGATCACGGCAGTGAGTTCCATGCGGTTGTTGGTGGTGCGCGCCTCGCCGCCGCAAAGTTCCTTTTCCTGCCCCCGGGTACGCAGGATCGCGCCCCAGCCGCCCGGCCCGGGATTCCCGCTGCAGGCGCCGTCGGTGAAGATCTCTACTTCATCCATACTCGATCCGGTGCGGCGCTTCGCAGCGGCGAGCTGCACGCCATGGCATCGCCAGACCCCGTACCCCAGGCGTTAACCCGCCGCTTATCGACCACGATCCGTACGCTGTACCACCGGCGCCAACGCCTTGGCCTGCGCCTTGCGGTCGCGCCACGCCGGCTGGATCAGGCGCATGCCCTGCACGCGTTTGATCGCCTGCACCATGTAAATGGCACCCGCGATCGGCCACCAGCGATTGCCGGCGAGTTCCATGAACTCCCAGCGGCGCAACCACTGTTCCCGTACCGCCGCCGGCGCATAGCAGCCAAAGCTGCCGAGCTGAGTTTCGAATCCGAGCAGCTTGAGCCAGTCGCGCAGGCGCAGCACGCCCAGGTAGGAGCCGTGCCAGGGAAAGGCGGCACGGGAACCCCCGAGCAGGCGTCGCGCGCCCCACAGACTGTAGGGATTGAAGCCGGTCACCACCACCTGCCCTTCCGGAACCAGCACCCGTTCGACCTCCCGCAGGATCTGGTGCGGATTGACGGAAAACTCCAGGACATGGGGCAGCACCACCAGATCCAGACTGGCCGAGGCGAATGGCAGTTGCTCCGCCGTCGCCCGCACCTGGGCCGTTCCCTGCACATCGCAGCTCAGCCGCAATGGCATCCGGTTGGCATGGAGAAAGTCGCACTCCGTCATGCCCATTTGCAGCGCGTTGAAGCCGAAGATGTCGGTGACCACCTCGTCGTACTTGCTCTGCTCCCAGGCCAGCACGTAGCGTCCCTGGGGCGTGCGCAACCATTCACTCAACCCGGGAATTGACATTTGACGATCCGCGACAACAAACTCTCACCCATGGACATCGTTCCGCTGCCCGCGTTTCGCGACAACTACATCTGGCTGCTGCGCCGCGGCGGCACGGCCGCCGTGGTGGATCCGGGCGATGCGCAGCCGGTGCTGGATTACTTGAAACGCGAAAAACTCGCTCTGAGCGCGATTCTGCTCACCCATCATCACGCCGATCACACCGGCGGGGTGGAAGAACTGATGGCGCATGCGGCGCCACCCGTATTCGGGCCGGCGGACGACGGCATCGCCGACATCACCGTACCCCTGCGCGAGCCCGCCGTGATCCGCGTTCCCGGCCTCGATCTGGAACTTGCGGTGCTGGACGTTCCGGGACATACGCGCGGGCACATCGCCTATTATGGTGCGAACTTGCTGCTGTGCGGCGACACGCTGTTCGGTTGCGGCTGCGGCCGGTTGTTCGAAGGCAGCGCCGCGCAGATGTGGCACTCCCTGTCGAAGCTCGCTGCCCTCCCCGGCGAAACGCGCGTCTATTGCGCCCACGAGTACACCGAGGCGAACCTGGACTTCGCGTTCGCCGTGGAGCCGGACAACCCCGAGTTGGCGGCAAGGGAAAGCCGCGTCAACGCCCTGCGCGCGCAGCATCGGCCGAGCGTGCCGTTGACGCTCGCCGAAGAACTCGCCACCAATCCATTCCTGCGCACCGCAGCGCCTGCGGTGGCGGACGCCGCCAGCCGCTACCGCGGCCATGCCCTATCCGATCCGATCAGCATCTTCGCCGCCATCCGTGAATGGAAGAACCAGTTCTGAGCAAAACGGATCAGGCACCGCGCGGAACGAGGCTGTAGCTGACGACGCGGTTGCGACCCTGACGTTTCGCTTCATAGAGCGCCGCATCGGCCCATTGCACTAGTTCACGCCGGTCGCCCGATGCCGACTCCGGAACCATGCTCGCCACGCCCGCGCTGATCGTGACCGCGCGCCCCACCGCCGAGCCGGCATGGGGAATCGCCAGCGCCTCGATCGCTGCCCGCATCTGCTCCGCCAAATGGACTGCGCCCTGCGCATCGGTTTCCGACAGCACGACGGCAAACTCCTCGCCGCCGAACCGCGCCACCCAGTCGCCTGGCCGGCGCGCGTGCTGCGCCAGATTTCCGGCCACGGTGCGCAGGCATTCATCGCCCGCCTGGTGGCCGTAGACATCGTTGTACTGCTTGAAGTAATCGATATCGAACAGGATCAGCGCCAGCGGGCGCCGCGCGCGAAGTGCGCGACGCCATTCCTGCGTCAGGGTCTGGTCGAAATGGCGTCGGTTGGAGATCCCGGTGAGGCTGTCCTGGGCGGACAGACGGCGCAGTTCGCGGTTCGCCGCATCGAGCCTGTGGGTCAGGGTGATCAGGGAAGCGCGCATGTCAATGATGCGCTGCATGGCGCGCAGCTTCGCCCCCAGTACCACCTCGCTCACCGGCTTCAGCAGGTAATCGTCGCCGCCGGCGGCTATGCCCCGCGCCAGATCGTCGTCTCCAACCAGTACGGTAAGGAAGACAATGGGGGTCCATTCGCCCGTCTTCTCGCCGGACCGGATCCGCCGCGCCACTTCGTAGCCGTCCATGTCGGGCATCACCACATCGAGAAGGATCAGGTCCGGCTTATGCTCCTGGTACATGCGGATTCCGTTGGCCCCATCATCGGCTGCGACCGGCGTCACGCCGATACGCCGCAATTGTTAACTCACGGCCTTGAGGGAAGTCGGCGAATCTTCAACAACGAGCACTTTCATGGTGATTCCAGACGAGTAATTGATGTCATCAGGCGTGGCGGCAGGCGGCAGATTATCGCATCCAGCGGCGTCGTGCTGCTTGGCACCATTATGCGAACTTCCCCTCAAGACTCTGGTTCTATTGACGTTTATTTGGATTGACGCTCCTGCGTGCAAACGCTAACATGCTGTTTTATTTCACGAGTCGCGCAAATGGACGAGAAGAATCGTAGGCTCGTACCGCTTTTCGCCGCCCTTGGCGCCCTCGTCGCAATACCGTCGGCGGCGGAAGAAACGTTCCATGGCGCCCTGGTTCATGTTGCGGCGCACAGTCCAACTGCCATCCCCGGCATCGAGTCCCTTTCGCCATTGCCAACGGTGCTGGAGATCAAGGACGGCCCGGCACCCATTTCTACCATCGATCTGACGGCGCAGCCCGACGATCTATGGGAGCGCATCCGCAACGGCTTCGCCATGCCAGACCTGGACAGCGCTCTGGTCGCGAAACAGCAGGCTTATTACCTCAACCATCCGCAATATCTCGCGCGCCTGACCGAGCGCAGCCGTCGCTACCTGCACCATATTGTGGAGGAGATCGAGAAGCGAGGCATGCCAATGGAACTGGCCCTGCTGCCGATGGTGGAAAGCGCTTTCAATCCGATGGCCTATTCCCGTGCGCGCGCCTCGGGCCTGTGGCAGTTCATACCCTCAACCGGGCGCAACTATCAGCTCAAGCAGGACTGGTGGGTCAACCAGCGTCGCGACATCGTCGCCTCCACCAGTGCAGCACTCGACTACCTCCAGATGATCTACCAGATGCATGGCGACTGGCACTTGGCGCTCGCCTCCTACAACTGGGGGGAGGGCGCCGTCGGGCGAGCCATCGATAAGAACCGGGCGAAGGGCCTGCCGACCGACTACGTCAATCTGTCGATGCCGGACGAAACGCGCAACTACGTGCCGAAGCTGCTGGCACTGAAAAACATCGTCGTCCAATCGGAGGTTCTCGGCGTCGGCCTCGCACCGATTCCCAATCAACCGTACTTCGCGACCGTCAAGAAACCCGGCGACATCGACATCGCCCTCGCCGCGGAACTCGCCGAGATGCCGGTTCGGGAGTTCGTGGCGCTCAATCCCGGTTTCAACCGCCCGGTAGTCACGGGCCAGGCAAAGCTCGTCCTGCCCGCGGACAAGGTCGAGACTTTCCTGGCAAACCTTGAAGATCATGACAAACCGCTGGTCAGTTGGACCGACTACACCCTCAAGCGCGGCGAGAAGATCGATCAGGTGGCCGTACGCTTCGGCTTGAGCGGAAGCAAACTGCGACAGATCAATGGCTTGGGTGCACGCACCAAGCTCGCTGCCGGCCGTACGCTGCTGGTACCGAAAGGCGGGGCGCCCGTGGCAGGTGAATCGCTGTTTGCCGCCCTGCCTCCCATTCCCAGCGAACCGGAAGCCCATCCTGCGGCGGACAAGTCCAGAAAGACAGTCTTGCGTGGGAAGCAGGGCAAGGCAGTCAAGGTGGTCGCCAAGTCGGATTCACGCGGCAAGACGGCCAAGGGCGGCGCGCGCGTCACCAAGGTTTACGCATCCCCCAAGGCTTCGCGCACAGTCGCCAGGGCCGCCAAGTCCGACGCAAAGAAGGTTGCCGTCAAGAAGGGCGGCTCCCGCTCCTGATCCACGTCCGGCGGCGACTGCCGCCGGAGGCCTCATCCTCGATACAGGTGGCACGCCACGACACGGCTGTCCGACAGCCGCGCCGGCGCCGGGTATTCGCGCCTGCAGGCGTCCATGACCCGCGGACAGCGCGGGTGAAAATGGCAACCGGTCGGAGGATTGGAGGGCGACGGGATATCCCCTTTCAGCCGAATCGTGCGCTGCCCAAATTCCGCATCGACCGCAGGCACCGCCGCCAGCAGCGCCTCCGTGTAGGGATGCTTCGGCGCGCGCAGTATCTCCTCCACCGCTCCGCTTTCGACGATGCGGCCGAGGTACATGACCGCCACCTCGTGTGCCAGATAATCGACCACCGCGATGTTGTGGGTAATGAACAGATAGGATAGTCCCAGCCCCTGCTGCAGTTCCTTGAGCAGGTTGAGGATCTGCGCCTGCACCGAAACATCGAGGGCACTGGTCGGCTCGTCGCACACCAGCAGTCGCGGATTCACGGCGAGGGCGCGCGCAATGGCGATGCGCTGACGCTGACCGCCTGAAAACTCATGCGGATAGCGACCGGCCATGTCCGCATCCAGCCCGACCCTGCGCAACAGCGCGGCGACCTGACGCTGCCGGTCGGCGGCGTGCACGGCGGCCGCGAGAGCAGCCATACCTTCCTCAATGATGTCACCCACCCGCATGCGCGGATTGAGCGACGCGAACGGATCCTGGAAAATCATCTGCAGGGATCGGCGCAGCGGTCGCATCGCCGCCCGCGAGCGCAGGACCAGATCCTCGCCGTCGAAGACGACGGCACCGGCGTTTGGCTCGATCAGGCGCAGGATCGCCTTGCCGGCGGTAGTCTTGCCGCAGCCGGACTCGCCCACCAGCGCCAGCGTCCGTCCCGCTGCAAGCGTGAGGTCGATACCGTCCACGGCACGGACATGGCCGTGAACGCGCTTGAGCAGTCCCTTGCGCACCGGGAAATGTACCTTCAGACCGCGCACCTCGAGCAGCGCTTGAGCCTGCCGCGCCTCGGTTCCGGCGGCAGCGGCACCCGGCGCGAGCGCGGACAGCGGCCGCCGCGCCGCCGGATCGTACAGATGGCAGCGCACGCGGTGGTCGGCGCTTAGCGCGTGCCACGCCGGCTCTTCGCCGCGACAGCGCTCGAAGGCATGGGCGCAACGCTCGACGAAGCGGCAGCCGGCGAACCGACGCGTCAGAGGCGGCACGGTACCGGGAATGGTTTCGAGTTGCACACCGCGGCGGTCGGCGCGCGGAAGCGCCGCAAAAAGCTTGTGCGTGTAGGGATGGCAGGCTGCCCGGAAAAACGGTTCGCGCGGCGCCTCCTCGATCAGGCGTCCGGCATACATGACGCCGACGCGGTGCGCCATGCGCGCAACCACGCCGAGATCGTGGGTGATCAGCAGCATCCCCATGCCGCGGCTCTCCTGCACCGCGGCCAGCAGGTCCAGCACCTGCGCCTGGATCGTCACATCGAGCGCCGTGGTCGGCTCGTCGGCGATGAGCAGCTTCGGTTCTCCGGCCAGGGCCATCGCGATCATCACGCGCTGCTTCATGCCCCCCGAAAACTGGAACGGAAACTCCTGCAGCCGGCGCTCCGCATCTGGAATGCCGACGGAATCGAGCAGCTGCGCCGCCCGCGGGCGGGCATCCCCGCGCAGGCCGGCGTGCCTCGCCAGCACCTCGCCGATCTGCGTCCCGACGCTGAGGACCGGATTGAGGCTGGTCGCCGGCTCCTGAAAGATCATCGCCATCTGCTGTCCGCGCACCTCCCGCATCCGCGCTTCGGTGAGCGCCAACAGATCCTGCCCGTCGAGGCGGACCCCGCCCGAGGCGATGCGACCGGCATCAGGCAGCAGGCGCATCAGGGCCAGCGCGGTCATCGACTTGCCGCAGCCGGATTCGCCCAGCAGCGAATAGGTCTCGCCGCCATGGACGACGAAGGACACGTCATCCACGGCGCGCAGCGTGCCGCCAGCGGTGTCGATCCAGGCGCCGAGATTGCTGACTTCGAGTATCGGCCGGGTCACGCTGCCTCCCTCATGCCGCGGCCATGACCGCCCTGCGCGGGCGCGTCATGACGCGCGGGTCGAACGCATCCCGCACCGCATCGGAGAACAGGTTCGCCGCCAGCACCAGCACGAACATGAAAACGAAGGCCGCCGCCAGCGACCACCAGACGACCGGCTCCCGCGACAGCTCCATGCGCGCGGTATTGATCATGGTGCCGAAGCTGATGGTGTTCGGATCGACGCCGATGCCGACGTAGGAAAGCACCGCCTCAGCCAGCACCAGCCCGGAGAAGTCCATCACCACCGCGATCAGCACGATATGCATGACGTTGGGCAGCAGGTGCCGCGCCATGATGCGGGCGTGGGTCACGCCAAACGCCTGGGCCGCCTGCACGTACTCCAGTTCGCGCAGCTTCAGCGTTTCCCCGCGCAGCAGCCGGCACAGCCCGGTCCAGGACGTCACGCCGAGGATGAAGCACAGCGCGAGGAGACGCGCGTCGGCCCGCTCGGCGGCCGTGGTGAACCACTCGGCATGATTGTCGATGACCACCTGCATCATCAGCACGGCCGCCGCGATGAGCAGCACGCCCGGAATCGAGTTGAGCGTCGTGTACAGGTACTGGATGACGTCATCCACCCAGCCCCCGAAGTAGCCCGCCATGATGCCCAGTGCCACAGCGAACGGCAGCATGACCAGCGTGGTGATGGTGCCGATGACCAACGCCGTGCGGATGCTCTTGAGCGTAAGGTACAGGACATCCTGCCCTACCTTGTCGGTGCCGAAAACGTGGTAGTTGGCAGCCAGCGCTGCGACCGGGCCGAGCAGCGCCAGCACCACCGCCAGCGTCCACAGTAGTGCGCCCCATGCGATGTCTGTGTCATTGCCGACGATCGCCCGCCATGCCGCGCCGGGCGTCGCGCCATGACGGTAGCCGAGCACCAGGCAAAGACCGCCGGCCGCCATCAGCCACAAGACGAAGCCCATCCCCAGCCCGCGCAAGGCTGTCGTCGCGACATCGGACACCCAGTCGGCCGGGACATCCTTCAGATGTGCACCGCCGTACTTGAGCCGCGGGAAGTCGCGGTACGTCGTCCCGTCGGAGCGCTCCAGGTTCTCCTTGGCGTAGGAATGGGTGGCGAGCGGCGCCGAATAGGTCTTCTCGGTGCGTGCGCGCAGCCCCGCCGCCAGCGCATCGAAGGCCGACACCACTTCCACGGCATAGGCGCCCGCGGCCCTGGCCGCAGCGTTGGTGGGCTGCGCCCCCACCCGATCCAGCCGCGGTCGGTAATGCAGCGAGTCCAGCAGCCCCACGCAGACGAACAGGGCCAGCACCGTCAGGGCAGCCATGCCGGCGCGCGACTCGCCGACGCGGCGCCAGGCGGACAGCAGGTGAGCCTGGCGCCGCGTATAAAACGTCGTTGCCACGACCACCGTCGCCAGCAGGAAGATCAGCGCGTCGGTCCACAAGATCACGGGAAGGAAGGGCATCACTCGAAGCGCACGCGCGGGTTGACCAACGTGTAGGAAACGTCGGTCAGCAGCAGACCGATGATGTAGAGAAGCGAGCCGAGAAATACCATCGCCCGCACCACCGCGAAGTCCTGGGCGCTGATGGCATCGATGGTGTAGCTGCCGAGCCCGGGAATGCCGAAAAACGACTCCGTGATCAGGCTGCCCATGAACAACAGCGGGACCACCACCACGACCCCGGTGAGGATCGGGATCATGGCGTTGCGCAGCACATGCCGGAACAGGACGATCGCCTCCGACAGGCCCTTGGCGCGAGCGGTGCGAACGTAGTCCTTGCTGATCTCCTCGAGGAAGATGGTGCGGTACCAGCGCGTGCTTGAGCCGATGCCGGCGATCACGCTCACCACCACCGGCAGGAGCAGGAACTTCGCGCCATCCAGGCCCGCCGCATAGCCGGAGATCGGAACCAGGTTCCATATCTTGCTCACCACGTACTGGCCGCCGATGATGTAGAAAAGGCTGGAAATGGACATCATCGCCACACACGCCACCACACCCCAGAAGTCGAAATAGGTCGCGCGGAACAGCACCAGCAGCAGCGCGAACGAGACCGTGACGAACAATCCCATGACGAACACCGGGAGCGCGATCGCCAGGCTCGGCCCCATGCGCGTCTTGATCTCGTGCGCGATGTCGCGCCCGTCGTCAGCGCGGCCGAAGTCGAATACGAACATCTTTGCCGACTTGGCAAAGAAGATGGTATCGGTGAGCTTGTTCACGCCCGGCGCCTGCCGATTCCACAGCAGCGGCCGGTCGTACCCGCGCTCCTCCTTCCACTTCTGGATCGCCTCCGGCGTCACCCGCTTCATGCCCAGTTGCATGCGCGCCATGTCGTCCGGCGTGTTGACGACGAAGAACAGGGCGAAGGTGATGAGGTTCACACCCAGAAGGATGGGAATGGCATAGAACAGGCGGCGGACGATATAGGCGATCACGCCGTCCGCCCTCCGGCCCGTTCGGCGGCTCCCGCCGGTCCGCGATTCGTTCCCAGTGCCCGCTCGCGCCGGCGATAGGCGCGCATCGCCGGCAGCACTGAGACCACCAGCAGCGCAGCCATCAGCGCCAGCGGCCACAGCACCGGCCGGTTCCATTCGGCGCGCAACTGCTCCCGCAACCGGGCGTCGATGCGCTGATACTTGAGCGTGTTGTTGCCGACCTTGGTCGGCTTGCGGTTGGTGAGCCACACATGGTGCAGCGAGTAGTCCTTGGGATGGAAACCCCAGACCCAGGGCGCGTCGCGCCGCAGGATCTCCAGCATGCGGTCGATGATGGCCTGCCGCTCGGGACTGCTTTCCATCGCCTTCATCTGCTCGAACAGGGCGTCGAACTCCGGATTGGCGTAGTTGGCGGCGTTCTCGCCCTGGTTTCTCACCTTGCTCTGCGGGCCATAGAGCAGGAAGAGGAAGTTCTCGGGATCCGGGTAATCGGCGTTCCAGCCCCAGTAGAAGAGTTGGGTGTTGCCCTTGCGCACCTTCTCCTGGAAGCGGTTGTAGTCCGTGCTGCGCACCACCAGTTGCACGTTGATCTTCTGGAATTGCTTGACCAGCCAGTCGATGCGCGACTTGGCGCCGACGCCGGCGGACGTCGAGTCCAGGTTGATGACCAGGGGCTCGCCGGTTGTGGCGTCGCGACCGTCCGGATAGCCTGCTTCGGCCAGCAATTGACGCGCCGCCTCCACGCTCTTGCGCTGCGGCCGGCCGTCGACCCAGTCGTAGACGCGATTGTCGATGCCGGCGCGGCCCTCCCTGTAGCCGAAGATGCCGGGCGGGAGCGGACTCTGGGCCGGGATGCCGCGGCCGTTCTGGAAGATCGAAATGAACTCCTCCTGATCGATGGCGATGGCGATGGCCTGGCGCAGCTTGCGCGTCCGTTCTGCGGTCGCCGGATCGCTGCCGCCCACCACCGGATCGAGCCAGTTGAATCCCATGTAGAAGGTCAACGTCGATACCGAGGTCAAGAGCTTGATGCCCTGCGCCCTCATGTCGTCGGTGAGCGTCACCTCGCCGCTGCCGGCGACCTGCACCGCCTGGTCGAAGCTGTCCGACGCGATGCCGGAGGCATCATAGTAGCCCTGCAGAAACTTGTTCCAGTAGGGTATCTGCTCCTTCTCGCGCGTGAACACCGCCCGGTCAACGAACGGCAGGGCCTGGCCGCAGTCCGCCAGCAAGCCGGCATCCCCGTCCGCCGCCTCGCCCACGCATGGATAGGTCTCGCCGCGAAAGTTGGGGTTGCGCGTCAGCACCATTCGCGCATTCGGGTTGTTCTCGGTAAGCATGTAGGGTCCGGTGCCGATGGGGTACCAATCCAGGGTCAGGTTCCTCTCCGCCATGCCGGGCTGGCCGTGGAACTTGTCCGCCTCCCAGGGCATGGGCGCGAAGAAGGGCATGGTGAGCCAATAGACGAACTGGGGATACTTGCCCTTGATCTTGACGCGGTAGACGTGGCGATCGACCACCTCGACACCGGCAAGGGAAAACCGGCGCAGATCGATCCAGTCGCCGCGCCGCTCGGACGGCAGCCCGTCGTTGTACTGGCGCAGCGCCTCGCTCAATTCCTTCAGGCCGACGATGTATTCGCTCATCAGGCCGAAGATGGGCGAATGCAGACGCGGATGCGCCAGGCGCTTGATCTCATACACGTAATCCTCGGCGGTGAGTTCACGCGTACCCCGATCCTTGAAATCGGAAAGGGCGTAGACGTCGTGCAATGCGTCGCCCGGGAGATCGAGGTAGCGGTAGTTGCCGGAGGCGTCCTTCGCCAGCGCCGGGTGAGGCGCGAAGAGAATGCCCGGCTTGATGCGAATTTCGTAGATCGTATAAGCGATCCGGGCCGGATCGCCGTCGTCCGCTAGTCGCTCGCCGCCGGCGCCGAAATACGCGGCCTTGGGCACGGCCACGGCCGTCGCCGGCACCACCTCGTAGGGCCGCTTGAGGTAGTGGTACTGCAGCGGCGGCTCGTAGATCTGGGCGGTGAAGGTGATCTCGTCCTCGGAGTAGGATTGCACCGGATCCAGGTGCTTCGGCCGCTCCGTGAAGGCGGAGTAGAGGATGTTCTTGCCGCTGTCCTGCGCCGGATACGGGTCGTTCCACATCGGGCCGCAGGCGCACAGCAGAAGAATCGTGGAAAGGGCCGAAGCCAGGCGGATGAAATCGCGCATGGCCGAAGTGTAGCGGAACAGCGCGCGCCGCGGCATGCGGCGGGGCCGATGATGCGGCGTTTCCGCTATAATTGAGCGCACAATTCAGGGGAATCGCGAAATGGGCTTTCTCGCCGGCAAAAGAATCCTCATTACCGGACTTCTCAGCAACCGCTCCATCGCCTACGGCGTCTCCGGCGCCGCGCACCGCCAGGGTGCGGAGCTTGCCTTCACTTTCCAGAACGATCGCGTCCGCGATCGTGTGCTGGAAATGGCGCGGGAATTCGGCAGCGAGCTGGTGTTCCCGTGCGACGTCTCGAGCGACTCCGAAATCGAGGCGCTGTTCGAGAATCTCGGCAAGCATTGGGACGGACTGGACGGGCTTGTGCATTCCATCGCCTTCGCCCCGCGCGAGGCGCTCGCCGGCGACTTCCTCGACACCCTGACGCGCGAGGCTTTTCGCACCTCGCAGGACATCAGCGCCTACAGCTTTCCCGCACTGGCCAGGGCTGCTCGCCCGCTGATGGAGGGCCGCCGTGCATCGCTGGTGACGCTGTCTTATCTGGGCGCGGTACGTACCATGCCTAATTACAATGTCATGGGAATGGCAAAGGCCAGCCTGGAAGCTGCGGTACGCTACATGGCAGTCAGCCTCGGGCCCAAGGGCATCCGCGTCAATGCCGTGTCCGCCGGGCCGATCAAGACGCTGGCGGCAGCCGGTATCGGCAGCTTCGGCAAACTCCTGTCCTATAACGAACGGCACGCTCCTTTGCGCCGCAACGTGACGATCGAGGAAGTGGGCAACGCCTGCGCCTTCCTGCTATCCGATCTGGCCAGCGGCATTACCGGGGAAGTGATGTACGTGGACGGTGGCTTCAACACCACCGCGCTGGGAAACGCCGACGCCGCCTCCGCCTAGCACCCGCGGCAAGGCGCGGCTCCGGGGCCGGTGCCCTTGCCGGCGTACCCTGCCTACTTGGACTCGAGCGCAGCCCTGTTGATCTCCACCGGATAGCGGCCCTTCAGCGCCGCCATGTAGGCAGCGAAATCCTCCTCGCCGTAGAGCCGCGCCAGCTGGGCGCGCAATGCGCCGGCGCGGGCATCGTCATCCTTGACTTCGGACGGCTTGACCGACAGGAGCTTGTAGAGAGCGAACCCGCCGTCGGGCAGTCTGCCGCCGGCATAACGCGGGAGCTTGTCCGCCGGCAACCGGAATACCGCACGCAGCCCGTCTGCCGACAAACCCGGCGCCCCGGCGCGGGTGACGCTCTTCGGCGCTCCCCATGCCACGTCAACCGTCTCACCCTTGAGCAGGCGCCCGAGCTTCTCCGCTCCGTCCTTCTGCGCCAGCCTCGCCGCCTCGTCCAGCGAGAGCTTCTTCTCGACTTCGGCGCGCAGGGCGTCCAGCGGCTGCGTCTGCGCCGGCTTGTGTTCGGCCACCCGCGCCGCGACGAGGGTGTTGGGGGCGGTTTCGATGGCCTCCGTATTGCGCTTGTTCTTCAAGGCGTCATCGCCGAACAAGGCGTTCATGAGACGCTCGCTGTTGAGTTCTCCTGCTGCCAGCGGGGCGCCCTTGGTAAGCCACCCGCTTTTCCGGATGCTCAGGTTGAACTTCTCGGCCGCCGGCTTGAGACTGTCCGACTGCTCATATACCGTGTTGTTGAAAGCCTCGGCCACTTCGGCAAACTTGCGCGCTGCCCCCTGGCGCTTGAGCTCGGTGCGGATTTCCTCCTTCGCTTCGTCGAGGGACCGCGCCTTCTCCGCCTTCACTCCTGTCACCTTGATGATGTGGAAGCCGAAGTCAGAGGTCACGACGTCGCTTACCTGGCCCTCCTTGAGTGCGAAGGCAGTGTCCTCGAATGGCTTTACCATCATGCCGCGGGCAAAGAAACCGAGATCGCCACCGTTGGCGGCGGAACCCGGATCCTGCGACTGATCCTTGGCCAGCCTGGCGAAATCATTCGGGTTCTGCCGGACCTGCTTCAGGAGTTCCTCGATCTTCGTGCGTGCGGCCTTGCGCTGCTCCTCGGTGGCGTCCTTCGGCAGCTGGATCAGAATATGGCTTGCGCGCCGCTCCTCCGGCTGCTTGTACTGGTCCGCGTGCCCCTCGTACCAGCGCTTGATTTCCTCGTCGCTCACGGTCACCGACTCCATCAGCGCGTCCGGATTGAGCACCACATACTCGGCGCGAATCTGCTCAGGGGTTTCGAACAACTTGCGATTGTCATCGTAGAACTTCTGTACCGCATCCGGCGCCAGCTTGACCTGTGCCACAAACTGCTCGGGCTTGACCACGTAGTCAGCCACTTCCCGCGTCTCGCGCTGCAGGGCCACCCAGCCATCCGCCGCGCCTTTGGCGATGAAGGCGCCGTCGCCAACCGGCGACGCCAACTGCTGCAAAGCCAGATCCTGCCGCAGGCGCATCTCGAATCCGACCTCCGACAGGCCCTGGCCGCGGACGATACTCTCGTAGCGCAGGGCTGAAAACTTGCCATTGTCCTGAAACGCCGGGACGCTGGCAATGAACTGGCGCAGCTGATCGTCGCTGACGAAAACACGCGAGCTGTACGCCTGCTGCGAAAGCACGCGCTGGTTGATCATAGAATCGAGCACTGCCTGGCGCGCTTCCGGCGTATCGACCATGGCAGGATTGAAGTCCCGCCCCATCGCCACACGCATTCGATCCTGCTGTTCGCGCAACGACTGCTGAAATTCCTGCTGGCTGATCTTGCTCTTGCCCACGGTGGCAACGTCGCCTGCGCCGCCGAGGTTGCTCGTATAGAAATCGAGTCCCCACAGGGCGAACGGTACCGTGATCAGAACCAGAAAGACTTGAACGATCCGCTTGTTGTTGCGTACCGCATCGAACATGAGTGCACCACTTGGCCTGCAAACAAGTTAAAAGGCAGACAGAAGAAAGGCGAACTTGCGTTCGCCTTTCTTCGTGATCTGGCGGAGTGGACGGGACTCGAACCCGCGACCCCCGGCGTGACAGGCCGGTATTCTAACCAACTGAACTACCACTCCCCTTGCCTATCGCCCACCGCCGTTGTTTCCGGGGTTGGTGGGTGCTGACGGGTTCGAACCGCCGACATTCGCCTTGTAAGGGCGACGCTCTACCAACTGAGCTAAGCACCCTCCGTCACGAACAAGACGCCATCGATGAAAGGCCGCTAGTTTAGCGCGTCCTTGAGCGCTTTGCCAGGGCGAAACTTGGGCACCTTGGCTGCCCTGATCTTGATCGAGGCGCCGGTGCGGGGATTGCGGCCGCTGCGAGCGGCCCGCTTGCCGACATAGAACGTGCCAAATCCAACCAGCGTTACCATCCCACCTTTTTTCAACGACGTCTTGACGGCAGCGACCGTAGCATCGAGCGCACGCGTCGCGGCGGCCTTCGAAATGTCGGCCTGCTTCGCGATCTGGTCGATGAGTTCAGATTTGTTCACGTAAGCCCCCTGTTTTTTTGAGATATCGAATCTGCGAACGAAGAAAACTCGAAGCTGGGTTTATAGCAAGCCGCAAATCCTTATGTCAAGCGGTTCAGCGCGGGTTTGCCTCGCGTCGGCGAACGAATTTCTTGCGACAAGATTCGCGCATCGATGGGGTATCCGTTCCCCTTCGATGCGCCTTCCGTTGCGACGCGCAGGATCAGTGCGTGATGACGGTGGATGCCGCCGCCTGCGCATCGGTCACTGGCGGCACAGCCTCTGCTGGCGCAACTGCCGCCGTTTCGGCCACCGGCTCCGGCTTGCGCTCCAGTGCCAGTTCCAGGACATTGTCGATCCACTTGACCGGCCGGATCTCGAGTTGGTTCTTGATGTTCTCCGGTATGTCCACGAGATCCTTCACGTTCTCTTCCGGAATCAGCGCCAGACGGATGCCGCCGCGGTGGGCCGCCAGCAGTTTTTCCTTCAGGCCGCCGATCGGCAGAACCTCTCCGCGCAGAGTGATCTCGCCGGTCATCGCCACGTCTGCGCGCACCGGGATGCCCGACAGCACCGATACCAGCGCGGTGGTGATGGCGATGCCGGCGCTCGGCCCATCCTTGGGCGTGGCGCCTTCCGGCAGGTGGATGTGGAGATCGCTCTTCTGATAGAAGTCATCTGCGATACCGAACTGCTTGGCGCGCTTGCGCACCACGGTGAGCGCGGCCTGGATCGACTCCTGCATCACCTCGCCGAGCTTGCCCGTGGTCATGGTCTTGCCCTTGCCCGGCACCACCACCGCTTCGATAGTCAGCAATTCGCCGCCGACCTCGGTCCACGCCAGACCGGTCACCTGACCGATCTGGTTTTCCTTCTCCGCGATGCCGAAGGAGTAGCGCCGGACGCCGAGGAACTTGTCGAGGTTCTTCGCATTGACCACCAGCTTGCGCTTGCGCTTGCCGAGTACCATCGATTTGACCACCTTGCGGCAGATCTTGGAGATCTCCCGCTCGAGCCCGCGCACGCCCGCTTCCCGGGTGTAGTAGCGCACGATGTCCCGCAGCGCATCTTCGGTGATCGACAACTCTTCCTTCTTCAGCCCGTTGTTCTTGACCTGCTTCGGCACCAGGTAGCGCTGAGCAATGTTGACCTTCTCGTCCTCCGTATAGCCGGACAGGCGGATCACTTCCATGCGATCGAGCAGCGCCGGCGGGATGTTCAGCGTGTTGGCCGTCGCCACGAACATGACATCGGAAAGGTCATACTCGACTTCGACGTAGTGGTCCACGAAGGTGGAGTTCTGTTCCGGGTCCAGCACTTCCAGCAGGGCCGAGGACGGGTCACCGCGGAAGTCCATGCCCATCTTGTCCACTTCGTCCAGCAGGAACAGCGGATTCTTCACGCCGACCTTGGTCATGTTCTGCAGGATCTTGCCCGGCATCGAGCCGATGTAGGTGCGGCGATGGCCGCGAATTTCGGCTTCGTCGCGCACCCCGCCCACCGACATACGCGCGAACTTGCGGTTGGTCGCGCGCGCGATGGACTGGCCGAGCGAAGTCTTGCCGACGCCGGGCGGCCCCACCAGGCACAGAATCGGCGCCTTCAGTTTCTCCACCCGCTGCTGCACGGCCAGATACTCGAGGATGCGCTCCTTGACCTTCTCGAGGCCGTAGTGATCCTTCTCCAGCACCTTCTCCGCGGCAGACAGGTCCTTGCTGATGCGGTTCTTCTTCTTCCACGGCAGCCCCAGCAGCGTCTCGATGTAGTTGCGCACCACGGTCGCTTCCGCCGACATCGGCGACATCAGACGCAGCTTCTTGAGCTCGGAGAGAGCCTTGGTCTGCGCTTCCTTGCTCATGCCGGCGGTCTTGACCTTCTTCTCCATCTCGTCGAGGTCGGCACCTTCCTCGCCCTCGCCGAGTTCCTTCTGGATCGCCTTCACCTGCTCGTTCAGGTAGTACTCGCGCTGGCTCTTTTCCATCTGGCGCTTGACGCGGCCGCGGATGCGCTTTTCCACCTGCAGGATGTCGAGTTCGGACTCGAGCTGGGTCAGGAGTCGTTCCAGCCGCTCCGAAACGTCGAACAGTTCGAGAATCTGCTGTTTCTGTTCGAGTTTGAGCGGCAGATGGGCAGCGATGGTATCCGCCAGCCGGCCCGGCTCCTCGATGCCGGCGAGCGAAGTGAGAATCTCGGGCGGGATCTTCTTGTTCAGCTTCACGTACTGATCGAACTGCGCGACGATGGCGCGGCGCATGGCCTCGACCTCATGCGTCGTCATTTCCCCTGCCCCAAGCGGCGTGACCGTCGCCATGAACAGGCTCTTCAAGTCGTCGATGCGGTCAACCTGGGCGCGCTGCGTGCCTTCGACCAGCACCTTCACGGTGCCGTCGGGCAGCTTCAGCATCTGCAGGATGTTGGCGACGCAGCCGATGTCGTACAGGTCCTCCGCCGTCGGCTCGTCCTTCGCAGCCGACTTCTGGGCCACCAGCAATATGCTCTTGCCGGCTTCCATGGCATTTTCCAGCGCCTTGATCGACTTCGGGCGACCGACGAAGAGCGGGATCACCATGTGTGGGAACACCACCACATCCCGCAAGGGCAAAAGGGGAAGGTCTATTCTCTCCATAGGGAGATCAAGCGCGCTTGACATAGGGGCATTCCTTATTCAGAGCAGTCATTGACCCCATATTGGGGCCAAACAACCGGGTTCAAGCCGCTGCGGCTGGCCGCCTGGATCAGTTCGAACCGGCGACCTTGGGTTGGTCGGCGTAAATCAGAATGGGCATGGACCCGCCCTCGATCATCCCTTCGTCGACCACGACCTTAGTGACATTGTCCATGGTGGGAAGTTCATACATCGTGTCGAGCAGGGACGCTTCGAGGATCGAGCGCAGGCCGCGGGCGCCGGTCTTGCGCTTGAGCGCCTTGCGGGCGATCGCCTGCAGCGCAGCAGGCCGCACCTCGAGTTCCACGCCCTCCATGGCGAAGAGCTTTTGATACTGCTTGATGAGCGCGTTCTTCGGTTCGACCAGGATCTGGATCAGCACCGATTCTTCCAATTCCGTCAAGGTCGCCAACACCGGCAGCCGGCCGACGAATTCCGGAATGAGGCCGTACTTGATCAAGTCCTCCGGCTCCACCAGACGCAGCGTCTCGGTCACGTTCTTGGTGTCGCGGCTCTTCACTTCGGCGCCGAACCCGATGCCGACCTTCTCGGTGCGGCCGCGAATGATCTTGTCCAGCCCGTCGAAGGCGCCGCCGCAGACGAAGAGGATGTTGGTGGTATCGACCTGCACGAAGTCCTGGTTCGGATGCTTGCGCCCGCCCTGGGGCGGCACCGAGGCCACGGTACCCTCGATCAGTTTCAGCAGCGCCTGCTGCACGCCCTCCCCCGAAACATCGCGGGTGATGGAGGGGTTGTCCGACTTGCGCGAGATCTTGTCGATCTCGTCGATGTAGACGATGCCCTGTTGCGCCTTCTCGACCTCATAGTCGCACTTCTGCAGCAGCTTCTGGATGATGTTCTCGACGTCTTCGCCGACATAGCCGGCTTCCGTCAGGGTAGTTGCATCCGCCATGACGAATGGAACGTTGAGCAGCCGCGCCAGGGTCTGGGCCAGAAGAGTCTTGCCCGAGCCGGTGGGTCCGATCAGCAGGATGTTGCTCTTGGCGAGTTCCACCTCGTCATTCTTCGACAGGTGCTTTAGACGCTTGTAGTGATTGTAGACGGCGACCGAAAGGATGCGCTTGGCCGGATCCTGGCCTATCACATACTGATCGAGGATGGCGCAGATCTCCTTCGGCGTCGGCAGATCGCTCTTGCCGCCGCGGGTCGATTGCTCGCTCGATATCTCGTCGCGGATGATGTCGTTGCACAGCTCGATGCACTCGTCGCAGATGAAGACGGACGGCCCGGCGATGAGCTTGCGCACCTCATGCTGGCTCTTGCCGCAGAACGAGCAGTAAAGCAGCTTTTCATTGCCTGACTTCTTGTCCGACATCGCCGTCTCTCTCCGTTGGTTCAGGCCGCCGCTTCGCCGCGATTGGCCAGCACCTTGTCCACCAGCCCGTACTCGACAGCCGCATCGCCGGAAAAGAAGAAATCGCGATCGGTGTCTCGTTCGATCCGGTCCACCGGCTGCCCGGTGTGCTTCGCCAGCAGTTCGTTCAGGCGCGCCCGCAGATAGAGTATTTCCTTGGCATGGATCTCGATGTCCGATGCCTGTCCCTGAAACCCGCCCATCGGCTGGTGGATCATGACGCGCGAATTGGGCAGGCAGAAGCGCTTGCCCTTTCCGCCCGCCGCCAGCAGGAAGGCGCCCATACTGGCCGCCTGGCCGATGCACAGCGTGCTCACATCCGGCTTGATGAACTGCATGGTGTCGTAAATCGCCAGCCCGGCCGAAACCGACCCCCCCGGCGAGTTGATGTAAAAGTAGATGTCCTTGTCGGGGTTCTCCGACTCCAGGAACAATAGCTGGGCTACGATGAGGTTGGCGGTGACGTCGTTCACAGGACCGACCAGAAAAACCACCCGTTCCTTGAGCAGTCGCGAATAAATGTCGTAGGCGCGCTCGCCGCGCCCGCTCTGCTCGATCACCATGGGAATCAGGCCCAGTCCCGAGGGATTCCAGGATGACGCGAGTTCCGCAGGCGAGCCCTGCTGAAAGTGACTGTAATGATTCATGTTCGGCTGGCCGGGCATCATGCCGCAGTTCCCATTAGTTCGTCAAAACTAATCTCTTTATCGACGGCCTGGGCATTCTGAGATACCCAGGTCACCACATTGTCCTCGACCACCAGCGCCTCGGCCTGCCCCAGCTGCTGGGGCTGGGAGTAGTACCAGCGCACCACTTCGGCCGGATCCTCGTAGCTTTCGGCCAATTCCTGCACCATGGCTCGGACCTGCTCCGGCTTCGCCTGCAAGCCCTTTTCCTTGACCAGTTCCGCCATGATCAGGCCAAGCTTGACGCGCCGCGTCGCCTGATCGGCAAACCATGATCCGTCGATCGGCATGTGCTTGGCATCGATGCCGCGGCTCTGCAGGTCCTGACGCGCGTTGTGCGCAAGCTGCTGCGCTTCGGCATCCACCAGTGAGCGCGGCACCTCGATCGGATTTGCTTCGATCAGGATGTTCATCACTTGTTCCTTCAGCCGCGCGCCGACGCGCTTTTTGACCTCGCGCTCCAGGTTGGTCTTGACCTCGCTGCGCATCTTGTCCAGATTGCCGTCGGCCACCCCCAGGGCGCGCGCGAAATCCGCGTCCAGCGCCGGCAATTGAGGCCCTTCCACCCGCTTCACTGCAACGTGGAAGGACGCCATCTTGCCCGCCAGCTCCTGAGCATGGTAGTCCTGCGGAAACGTCAGGTCGAAGTCCTTGCTGTCGCCCACCGTCATGCCTTTGAGCTGCGACTCGAAATCCGGAAGCATGGCCCCCTGGCCGATCACGATCGGAAAATCCGTGGCATGACCGCCGTGAAACACCTCGCCACCGATCCTGCCGGTGAAATCGACGATGACCCGGTCGCCGTCCTGCACCGCGCGCTCCGCCGCGACGAAGGTCATACGCTGTTTCCGCAGCACCTCCACGGTCTTCGCCACCTCCGCTTCCCCGACCGTCAACAGGGGCCGCTCGATCGTCCGTCCCGAGACGTCGCCCAGCGTGACCTCGGGGTACACTTCGAACACCGCGCTGAATTCCAGGCGGACCTGATCCCCGCCCTGCTTCGGTTCGATGCGCGGATAGCCCGCCACGCGCAGGTTCTGACTGCGCACGGCATCGCCGAACGCCCGCTCCACCGCCGCCCCGATGGCCTCCGAGCGCGCTTGCGAACCGTACTGCTGCGCCACCACCTTGAACGGCACCTTGCCAGGGCGAAAGCCCGCCATCTTCACCGTGCGCGCCAGGCGCTTCAGGCGCTGCTCCACGTCGTTGTCGATATCGGCAAGCGGCACCGCCATGTCGATGCGGCGCTCGAGGGGAGAAGCTACGGTCGAATCTTCCTGATTGGTCTGCATTGGACTTCCTTGAATGGTCCGAGGATCGATGGCGCGCTGTTGCCTGCTGGTGCGAAGGGCGGGACTTGAACCCGCACGCCTCGCGGCGCTGGAACCTAAATCCAGTGCGTCTGCCAATTCCGCCACCTTCGCGCGTATGCAATTCTAAACGATTCGACTCTATACTGTCAGCCGAATCCCGCGCCGGCCGTGGCATGCAGAGCGCATGCCACGGCGCAACGCCGAACGATGCCCGTCGATCACTACGAGAATTTCCCCGTCGCTTCCTTCGTGCTGCCGCGTCGATTGCGGCCCGCCGTGACTGCAATATACCGTTTCGCGCGCACGGCCGACGACATCGCTGACGAGGGTGACGCTCCCGCCGCCGTGCGGCTGGCCGAACTGGACGCCATGCGCCGGCAACTTCAGCGCATCGCCGCCGGCGGCGCGCCCGAAACGGCGATGCTTGCCGCACTGCAACATACCTTGCTGCAGCATCGCCTGCCGCCGCAGCCTCTCTACGACCTGCTGGATGCCTTCAGCCAGGACGTGATCAAGACCCGCTATCGCGATTTTCCGGACCTGCTCGACTACTGCCGCCGCTCCGCCAACCCGGTCGGCCGCCTGCTGCTGCATCTGTACGATGCGGCCGGAGTCGAGAACCTGCGCCGCTCGGACGCGATCTGCACCAGCCTGCAGCTCGTCAATTTCTGGCAGGACGTGGCAATCGACTGGCGCAAGAGGCGCGTCTATCTGCCCCAGGACGAGATGGCGAATTTCGGCGTGACCGAGGTCCAGATCGAGGCCGGACGCGCCGACGACAACTGGCGCCGCCTGATGCGCTTCCAGATCGACCGCGCCCGCAGCCTGATGCTCGATGGAGCGCCCCTAGCGCGCGCCCTGCCCGGCCGCATCGGCCTCGAACTGCGGCTGATCGTCGCCGGCGGGCTGCGCATTCTGGAGAAGCTCGATCGATGCGGCGGCGACGTGTTCCGCCGACGCCCGCTGCTGCGCGCCTGGGACTGGCCCCTGCTGCTGTGGCGCGCCCTGCATGCATGAAGCGATGACGCCCGACCAGTACTGCCAAGACAAGGCAGCCGCCAGCGGCTCCAGTTTCTACTACAGCTTCCTCTTCCTGCCGCCCGAGAAGCGCCGCGCCATCACCGCGCTTTACGCATTTTGCCGCGAGGTGGACGATGTGGTGGACGAATGCGCCGATCCCCAGATCGCCCGCACCAAGCTCGCCTGGTGGCGCACCGAGATCGACGCGCTGTACTCGGGCCAGCCCCAGCATCCGGTCAGCACGGCACTGGTTCCCGTGGTAAGCGATTTCAACCTGCCGGCCGAGCAGTTCCAGGAGATCATCGACGGCATGGAGATGGATCTGGCGCAGACCCGCTACCTCGACTTCAAGGCGCTGCAACTGTATTGCTACCGCGTCGCCAGCGTCGTGGGACTGATGGCGGCGGAGATTTTCGGCTACACCGACCGGCGCACACTGAAATACGCCCACGACCTGGGGCTGGCCTTCCAGCTCACCAACATCATTCGCGACGTCGGCGAGGACGCTCGCCGCGGACGCATCTATCTGCCCCTGGACGAACTGAAGCGCTTCGAGGTGCCCGTGGCCGATATCTTCGACGCGCGCCACAGCGAGCGCTTCCGGCGGCTCATGGAATTCCAGATCGAGCGCGCCGAGGGCTTCTACGCCCAGGCCCTGGCGGCGCTGCCGGCCGTGGACCGCAGGACGCAACGCGCCGGGCTGGTGATGGCGGCGATCTATCGCACCCTGCTGGCGGAGATCCGCCGCGACGGAAGCCGGGTACTCACCCGTCGCACCGCCCTGACGCCGGTGCGCAAGCTGTGGCTGGCGTGGGTGACGTGGCTGAAAGGTTAGCCTCGGGCCGGGCCGGCGCCGCGGCCCGCCCGCCGCGCGTCGCGATCATCGGCGCCGGCTACGCCGGCCTCGCGGCCGCGGTCGAACTCGCGGCCCGCGACATCCCGGTCACGGTGTTCGAAGCCTCCCGCACGCTCGGCGGCCGTGCTCGCCGCGTCGAGCGCAACGGCATCGCGCTGGACAACGGCCAGCACATCCTGGTGGGAGCCTATCGCGAAACGCTGCGGCTGATGCGCCGCGTCGGCCTCGACCCCGATCGGGCGCTGCTGCGCCTGCCGCTGACGCTGGTCTACCCCGGGCACCTGAGGCTGCGGGCACCGCGCCTGCCGGCGCCCTTGCATCTGGCCTGGGCATTGGCGACGGCGCGCGGCGCCGGCGGCGGCGAGAAGCTCGCGGCGATGCAGTTCATGAACTGTCTGAAGGCCGCGGGCTACGAACTGGCGCGCGACCTGAGCGTGGCCGAACTGCTGGACGACCACGGCCAGAGCGGAATGCTGCGGCAGCGGGTATGGGAGCCGCTGTGCGTCGCGGCCCTGAACACGCCGGCGCAGCGCGCATCGGCGCGCGTCTTCATGCATGTGCTGCGCGACACGCTGGGCGGGCGCAGAGCGGCAAGCGATCTGCTGCTTCCCCGCGTCGACCTGAGCCGGCTGTTCCCGGAAGCCGCCGCCGACTTCGTGATGCGGCGCGGCGGCACGATGCGCACCGGGATGCCGATAACCGGGATCGCGAGCACCAGCGCGGGCTTTCACCTGCGCGGAGCGCCGGATGACGCCTTTTCCCACGTCGTGCTCGCCGTCGGCCCCCACCAGATCGACAAGTCGAGCGCCGGCCTGGCCGGTCTGGAAGCGCTGCGCCGGACGGTGGCCGCCTTCTCCTACGAGCCCATCGTCACCTGCTACCTCGCCTACGACGCAGTCCCCGCCCTGACGCAACCCATGATCGGCATGACAGGCGATTTGACGCAATGGCTGCTCGACCGCGGACGTCTCGGCGGACCGCCCGGCCTGCTGGCTGCCGTCATCAGCGCCAGCGGCCCTCATCAATCCTTGCCTCACGACGAACTGGCGGTACGCATCAATGCCGAAGTGGCCGCCCTCGTCGGCCGGCCGCTGCAGCCGCGCTGGACCCAGGTCATCGAGGAGAAGCGCGCCACTTTCGCGTGCACCCCCGACCTGCTCCGCCCGGACAGCGTGACGCCGGTGCCCAACCTGCTGGTCGCCGGCGACTATGTCGCGTCGGACTATCCGGCGACCCTGGAAGCGGCCGTGCGCAGCGGGGTCCGCTGCGCCGAACTGATCGCGGCGGGCACCTGACTCCCGCTGACGATGCGACTTCAAGCGGAAGCGAGAATCCCTGAGCGCCGCCCGCTGTCTTCCGCCAAGTGTCCGGCGCGCAGTTTGAGCACGCGGCCGCAGCGCTCGGCAATGGCTTCGTCGTGGGTCACCAGGATCAAGGTCGTACCCTGCTCGGCATTCATGTCGAACATCAGGTCGATGATCGCCTCTCCGGTGGCGGCGTCGAGATTGCCGGTGGGTTCGTCCGCCAGCAGCAGCCGCGGCCCGATGGCGAACGCCCGCGCCAGCGCCACCCGCTGCTGCTCGCCGCCCGACAGGTGCTTGGGGTAGTGGGACGTGCGCTGCGCCAGCCCGACCCGCTCCAGCATGCGCATGGCATCGACGCGGGCACCGCTCTTGCCGGCCAGTTCCAGCGGCAGCATGACGTTTTCCAGGGCATTGAGCGCCGGCAGCAGCTGAAACGACTGGAACACAAAGCCGAGCAGACGGCCGCGCAGGGCGGCGCGCTGGTCCTCGCTGAGCGCGAACAGGTCGTGCCCGTCGAGTCGCACGGTGCCCGCGGTCGGAACGTCGAGTCCGGCCAGCAGTCCAAGCAGCGTCGATTTGCCCGAGCCGGACGCGCCGACGACGGCGACCGCTTCACCGGCCATCACGCGAAATGACAGTTGATGCAGAATGACGAGACTGTCGGCACCGCTTTGCACTTCCTTGCCAAGCTCTGCCGCTTCGACTATCGGTACGACTATGCGGGGATCCATGTCACGTTTCGTCTTGTTCATCGTCGGGTTGCTCGCCGGCGCCGCCGCCCACGCGGCGCAGAGCGTGCTCGTCTTCGGCGACAGTCTCTCGGCCGGCTACGGCCTCCGCAGCGCGGAAGCCTGGCCGTCCCTGCTGGGCGAGCGCCTGCGCACGCAGAATGCCGACTACGCCCTGGTCAATGCCAGCCTCAGCGGCGAGACCACCGCCGGTGGCCGCACCCGCTTGCCCGCCGCGCTACAGCAGCACCGGCCGCAAGTGGTGATCATCGCGCTCGGCGCCAACGACGGCCTGCGCGGCCTTTCCCTCGACGCCATGCGCAGCAATCTCAAGGCGATGATCGCTGCCGCTGCAGGCGCGCGGGCCAGAGTCCTGCTGGTGGGCATGGAGATGCCGCCCAACTATGGCCCGGACTACACCAGAAAGTTCCGCGCCGTCTATGGCGAACTGGCGCGGGACACCAAGGTGGCGCTGGTGCCGTTCCTGCTCGACGGCTTCGCCGAGAAACGCGACCTGTTTCAGGCCGATGGCATTCACCCGACCGCCGCCGCGCAGCCGATCATCGTCAACAACGTTTGGCCCGCTCTCAAGCCGCTGCTCGAGAAATAGACGGTTGCGGATTCGCGCCGGCGGCGCAAGATGCGCTGCCGCCCCTTAGGCCTACACGATGCGAAGGCGCGGCGCGCCGGCGCTCAATTCGCCGATCACCGCCGCCTGCGCGAACCCTTCCTTCCTGAATACTCCCAGCACCTCAGGCACCGTCGCGGCATCGCAGGCGACCAGCAACCCACCGCTGGTCTGCGGGTCCGTCAGCAGTTTCTGCTGCCACTCCAGGGCGCCTTGCGGCAGATCGATGTCCTTGCCGTAGCCGTTCCAGTTGCGCGTGGAGGCGCCGGTGGACACGCCGCCCTTGACGAATTCCACCGCCTCGTCGATGACGGGCAGGTCGTCGAAGCGCACCGTGGCGCCGAGTTTCGATCCACGGCAGATCTCCAGCAGATGGCCGGCGAGGCCGAAGCCGGTGACATCGGTCAAGGCGTGCACTCCCGCCATTTCGGATAGGCGTGCGCCGGGCGTATTCAGCTTGGTGGTATGTTCGATCATCTGACGGTAGCCGTCCGCCGAAAGCGCGCTCTTCTTCAACGCCGCGGAAAGGATGCCCACGCCCAGCGGCTTGCCGAGGATGAGCACGTCGCCCGCGCGCGCCTCGCTGTTGCGCTTGACGTTGTCGGGATGGACCAGCCCCAGCGCCACCAGGCCGTAGATCGGTTCCACCACGTCGATGGAATGTCCGCCCGCGATGGGAATGCCGGCCGCGGCGCAGACCGATTCGCCGCCCCGGAGGATCTGGCCGATCACCGCCAGCGGCAGCTTGTCCAGCGGCATGCCCACCACCGCCAGGGCCATGATGGGCCGGCCGCCCATGGCATAGATGTCGGAAATCGCATTGGTGGCGGCGATGCGGCCGAAGTCGTAGGGATCGTCAACGATAGGCGTGAAGAAGTCGGTGGTGGCCACCAGCGCCTGATGGTCGTTGAGCCTGTACACTGCCGCATCGTCGGCGGTTTCCGTGCCGACCATCAGTTCCTTCGGCAGCGCATGGATCGGCGCCGAAGCCAGGATCTCGGACAACACGGCCGGCGCGATTTTGCAGCCGCAGCCGCCGCCATGGGAGAATTGCGTGAGTTTGAGGACAGGATCGTTCATGGTCTCGGCAGTACAAAGGCATAAGTACGCGGCGGCAGTCGGCGCGGCCTGCCGCGGATGAACAGGGCCAACGAAATCATCCGGGGCGAGGCGCGCCAGCCGCAGCTGTCACTTGGTCCGTGGGATTTCCTTTTCCGTTCCCGAAATGGCTGAAAGAGGCAACCGGCAAGGCGTCGCAACCGTAGCACAGATGACCGGATTTGACGAGGTCATCGACGTGCGCTCGCCCGCCGAATATGCCGAGGACCACATCCCCGGCGCCATCAACTGTCCCGCACTGGACAATGCGGAGCGCGCCCGCATCGGCACGCTCTACAAGCAGGTGTCGCCCTTCGCCGCCAGGAAGTCCGGCGCGGTGCTGATCCTGCGCCACATTGCCGAGCACATCGAGCGGCGCTTCCTAGAACGTGAACGCGACTGGCGCCCGCTCGTTTATTGCTGGCGCGGCGGCAAGCGCAGCGGCGGCTTCACCCACGTGCTGCGCCAGATCGGCTGGGACGCCTGCGCCCTCGAAGGCGGTTACAAGGCCTATCGGCGCTACGTCGCCGCCGAACTGCTGAGCCGGCCGCGGCAGTTCCCCTATCGCGTGGTGTGCGGCGCCACCGGCAGCGGCAAGAGCCGCGTGCTGCAGGCGCTCGGGTCGCTCGGCGCGCAGGTCCTGGACCTCGAGGAAATCGCCGCGCACAAGGGCTCGGTGCTGGGTGATCTGCCCGACGCCCCGCAGCCGACGCAGAAGATGTTCGAGTCGCGGCTCCACGCCGCGTTGCGGGAACTCGATCCGTCACGGCCGGTTTTCGTCGAGGCGGAAAGCCGCAGGATCGGCGCGCTGCAGGTACCGTCCGGGCTCATCGAAGCCATGCGCGCCAGTCGGTGCGTGCGCATAGAAGCAACGCTTGCTGCCCGGGTGCGCTTCCTGCTCGGCGACTACGATTACTTCCTGGCCGACCCGGCGCGGCTCAAGACGCGGATCGACTGTCTCAAGGGTCTGCAGAGCGGCGAGACGCTGGAGAGATGGAAGACGCTGATCGACGACAGCCAGTGGGCGGCATTGGTCGAGGAACTGCTGGCCGGGCATTACGACCCGCTGTACTACCGCTCGCAGGACAGGAACTACATCCATTACCCCGAAGCGCCGGGGCTGGCCACCGACGACCTGTCGCCGGCGGGCGTCACGCGGCTGGCGCAGCAGATCCTGGCAATCTGACCCGCGTCACGTCGGCGGTTCTCACGGCGCAGATGCGCTGCACGACCCCTGGCTTCGGCTGCCCGACCTCTCCCTGTTCGAAGGCAACGACTCCGAGATCCGCGCCGAAGGCCGTCAGCAGCTCGTTCGGCTGGAGCAGGAAGGCGCGATTGGAGGGACGGCCCCAGCGCTCATTGCCGACCATGAAGGTCTCGTAGATCAGCACGCCGTCCGGCCGCAGCGACGCGAGCAGAAGAGGAATCAGCGGCCGGTGCAGGTAGTTCGCCACCACGATGCCGTCCCAGGTGCAGCCCGGATAGGGCCACGGCCCCCCCTCCAGATCGGCCCGCAGCGGCCGCACGCCGGCGACGCCCGCCAGCGGCGCAAGCGCCTCCGCGTCCCGGTCCACCGCATCCACCCGATGCCCCTGCCGCGCCAGGAAGCGCGCGTGGCGGCCGGCGCCGCAGGCCAGGTCCAGCACTTCGCCGGCGGGCGCAATCAAGGGCGCCCAGCGCAGCAGCCAGCGAGAAGGAAGGTCGGCATGAACGTGTTGCGGCAGGTCCATCGCAGGGCTCCGGGCATGGCAGGGGACCGATTCTAGCGTGCGGGCCTGCCCATCCTGCTTCCTGCGAGCGCAGAAAACTGATTATGATGGCCGCAGCTCCGCCCACGGAAAACAAGGAGAACGCATGTCCCAGCAGGTTTTGACCCTCTCCGTGTCCCCCGCCCGGACGGTGGACGGCATCCTCGAACTGCCGCCGGGCGAGCCGCTCGCCGCCGTCCTCTTCGCCCACTGCCTGCCGCCGGACAGCGTCGCCCTGGCGGCGATCACCGCCCGCTTCGCCGACCGCGGCTGCGCGGTGCTGGCCATCGACTGCGGCATCGGCGCCGCCATGCAGATGCAGCCGGCGCTGGCAGCGGATGAATTGCTGGCTGCGGCGCGCGCTTTCGGCGAGCGCCATCCCGGACCGCTGCTGCTGATCGGCCATAGCTGGGGCGGCGTCCTCGCGCTGGCCTGCGCCGCGGACCTGCCCCAGGCGCTGGCCGTGGTGACGATCGGGGCGCCGGCGGGCAGCAGCGGCTTCACCAAGCGCGCCAGCACCGCGCCCAGCGCCGTGTCCATCGCCGGCCAGACCTTGACCCTGCCCGACTCCGCCGGCGCCCTGGACTGGTCCGCGCTGCAGGAAAGCGTCGAACAACTGCGCCGGCCGCTGCTGATCCTGCACGCGCCGCTCGACAACGTGGCGGACATCGCCAATGCGGCGCAGATCTTCACCGCCGCCAAGCATCCGAAGAGCTTCGTCTCCCTCGACAGTTCGGATCACCTGCTGGCGCGGGTGGCGGAGGCGCAGCACGCCGCGGACGTGATCTGCGGCTGGGCCGGGCGCTACCTGCGGCGGGAGGAGGCGCCGGCCGAGCATCACACCAGCGTCACCGTGGCCGAGGCCGGCGCCGGCAAGTATCGGCAGCATGTCAAGGCGGGCCGCCACCGCGGACTGGCGGACGAGCCGGTATCCGCCGGCGGCGACGACGCCGGGCCGTCGCCCTACGAGCTGCTGCTGTCGGCCCTCGGCGCGTGTACCGCCATGACGCTGCGCATGTACGCCGACCTGAAGAAGCTGCCGCTGAAGCACATCTCGGTGGAACTGCGCCACGAGAAGATCCACGCCGAGGCGTGCCAGCATTGCGAGACCAAGGAGGGGAAGATCGACCGCATCGAGCGCGTCGTCACGCTGGAGGGCGACCTCAGCGAGGAGCAGCGTAACCGGCTGCTGGAGATCGCCAACAAGTGCCCGGTGCACCGCACCCTGCATGCCGAAGTCTGGGTGCCGACGTCGCTGGCTCCGCCGGCCGGCTGAAAGCGCACCCGCATCGCTGCGCGCCCCGGGCCGATCCCGGGGCGTACTCTCCTTCAACTACACGCTGAACCTCGTCAATACGCGGCACCGTCCGGCACCACGCGCAGCCAATCCCGATCGCAGGAAGGCGTGTCGGGGTAGTAGAGACGCGAGGACGGGCAATAGTAGCGGTAGCTCGGCGCCGGCCCGGGCGGATACACCACCTCCGGCGGATCGCGGTAGACCACTGCGGGCCTGCTCAGGGCATTCACCAGCAGCGGCACCCCGATCAGCAAGCCGATCGCCGCTCCCCAGTGATGATGATGGCCGCCGCCGTGCCAGCCTCCATGGCCGCCGCGGGCCCAGGCGGGACTGCCCGCCTGCGCCAGCACCAGGGCGGCGAGCAGCAGATTCAAGCGAAACGCGTTCACGGTTTTCTCCCAGGGGAGCGGAGTCGATGAGATTTGCTGTTCTTCTTAGTGCATCAGAGGTTCAAATTGACGCCAAGTTCCGCGGATGCCGTCATCGGCCCTGCGTGCGACCTCATTCGTGCCGCAGCGCCTCGATCGGGTCGAGGCGGGCGGCACGGCGCGCCGGAAAGTAGCCGAAGATGACGCCGATGGCGGCCGAGAAGACGAAAGACAGCAGATTGATGCCGGGATTGAACAGGTAGGGCACCTGCATCGCCTGCGCCAGGACGATCGACGCCGCCGTGGCCAGGCCGATGCCCACCAGCCCGCCGAGGCAGGCGAGCACCACCGCCTCGATCAGAAACTGCAGCAGCACTTCCCGTTCCAGGGCGCCGATGGCCAGCCGGATGCCGATCTCGCGCGTGCGCTCGGTCACCGACACCAGCATGATGTTCATGATGCCGATGCCCCCCACCAGCAGGCTGACGGCGGCCACCGCCCCCAGCAGCATGGTCATGACGCGGGTGGTGCCGGTGAGGGCTTCGGCGATCTGGCGCGTGTCCATGACCATGAAATTGTCGTTCTCGCCGTCGCCGATCCTGCGCCGCTCGCGCATCAGCAGCGTGATGTCCTGCTTCGCCTTGTCCGCGGACATGCCTTCCGCCACTCCGACCATCAGCATATTGACGTCCTGGTTGCCGGTGAGGCGGCGCTGCACCGTAGCGATCGGCATGACGATGGTATCGTCCTGGTCGCGCCCCATGGCCGACTGGCCTTTCGGCGCCAGCAGGCCGATCACCTCGCAGGCGAACTGCTTGATGCGGATCTGGTCGCCCACCGGATTCTGGCTGCCGAACAGTTCCCGGCGCACCGTCTCGCCGACGACGCAGACCGCCTTGCCCGCCCGCTCCTCCGCTTCGCTGAAGGTGCGGCCATCCGCCAGGCGCCAGTTGCCGGCGTCGAAATAGGCGTTGGTGCTGCCGGTGGTGCTGGTGGACCAGTTCTTCGCCATGTGCACCGCGGTCACGCTCTTGCTGGCGACCGGCGCCACCGCCCGGGCCGCGCTCGACTGTTCCCGGATGGCCTGCGCATCGGCGAGCTTGAAATTGGGTGCGCCCTCCGGCGGACCGAAACGCTGGCCGGGACGCACCATCAGCAGGTTGCTGCCCATGCTGGCGATCTGGTCCTGCACCGAGCGCGTGGCGCCGTTGCCAAGCGTAACCATGGTGATGACAGCGGAGACGCCGATGACGACGCCGAGGGTGGTGAGGAAGGAGCGCATCAGGTTGCGCCGGATCTCCCGCAGCGACAGCAGCAGGGCGTTCCACAGCATCAGCCGCCCTCCCCGTTGCGGCTGTCCGACTCGACCCGGCCATCGACGAAGCGCAGGATGCGCCGGGCATACGCGGCCATGTCCGCCTCGTGCGTCACCATCAACACCGTGATGCCCTGCTCGCGGTTGAGTGTCGTGAGCAGATCCATGATCTCGCGGCTGGTATGGGTGTCCAGATTGCCGGTGGGCTCGTCGGCGAGCAGGATGGCGGGATGGGTGACGATGGCGCGGGCGATGGCCACGCGCTGCTGCTGGCCGCCGGACAACTCGGCCGGTCCGTGGCCCTCCCAGCCTTCCAGGCCGACCGCCTTGAGCGCGGCACGGGCGGCCGCATGGCGCTCGGCGGCCGGCATGCCGCGGTACAGCAGCGGCAGCTCGACGTTCTCCAGGGCCGAAGTGCGCCCCAGCAGGTTGAAGCCCTGGAAGACGAAGCCGAGGTAGTGCCGGCGCAGCAGGGCGCGCTGGTTGCGCGACAGCCGTTCCACGTGCACGCCGCGGAACACGTAGGCACCGGAACTGGGCGTGTCGAGGCAGCCGAGGATGTTCATCACCGTCGATTTTCCGGAGCCGCTCGGCCCCATCACGGCGACGAACTCGCCCTCCTCGATCGCGAAATCGACGCCGCGCAGCGCCTGGAACGTGGCTTGGCCCTGGCCGTAGGTCTTGGTCACCGCCGACAGTTCGATCAGCGGCGACGGCGCCGACGCGACCGCTGCCTCGACGCTCGCCGCAGCGTTCACTTCGGCGCGCTCAGGATTTCGGTGATCACCTGCATGCCGGCCTCCAGCGCACCGCCGGTGATCTCGGTCATGCGCCCGTCGCTGGCCCCCGCCGTCACCGGGAGCGCCGCCGGCCGGCCCTCGCGCAGCACCCACACTTGATGGGCGCCGGACTTGCCGGCGGAATTGCCCGCCGTCTTGGGCGGCGGACTGGGCGGACGCGGCATCAGGCTCGCCACCAATCCGCCGCTCTTCTTGTCCGCGGCCTTGGGCGCGGCCGGTGGCGTGAAGCGCAGCGCGGCGTTGGGCACCAGAAGCACCTTGTCGCGCTGCGCGGTGGTGATCTCGGCGGTGGCGGTCATGCCCGGTCGCAGGCTCAGATCGTCGTTGTTCACCGCCAGCACGGTGAGGTAGGAAACCACCCCCTCCTTGGTCTGGGAGCCGAAACCGACGCGCGTGATACGGGACGGATAGTTGCGGGCGGGGTAGGCGTCCACGCTGAACGTGGCGCTCTGGCCCTCGCGCACCTGGCCGACGTCCGCCTCGTCCACATCCACCTCCAGCTTCATCTGGGACAGGTTTTCCGCCAGCGTGAACAGCACCGGCGCCTGCAGCGAGGCGGCCACAGTCTGGCCCGGCTCCACGTTGCGCTTCAGCACCACGCCGTCGATGGGCGAGCGGATCGTGGCCTTGGCCAGGTTGGTCCCGTCCGACTTGAGCGTCGCCTCCGCCTGCTTGACGCTGGCGCGGCCATTGGTCTCGTTCGCCCGGGCACGCTTGAGGACGGCTTCGGCGGTGTCCATCTCCGCCTTGGACGGCACCTTGCCGCCTGAGAGTTGGGCGACCTGCCTGAGGCGCGCGAGGTTGGCCTGGACCTCCTCCACTGTGGCGGCCATCTGCAGCACCTGGGCCGCGGCTGCATCCAGTGCCGCGCGCGACTTGGCGACCTGATCCTGGAGCTTGGATAGATCCAACCGCGCCAGCACCTGCCCCTTCTTCACCCGGTCGTTGTCGTCGACCAGCACCGACTCCACCGTGCCCGACAGCTCGCTGCCCACGTCCACCTGGTTGGTGGGCTGCAGCTTGCCGGTGGCCGATACGGTGACGACCAGTTTGCCCTGCGTCGCCGCCTCGGTCTGATAGCGCGGCATCGCGGCATCGTCGTTCGAGCGCAGCAGGAAATAGCCGAGACCGACCAGGGCGACCAGCCCGGCGACGACGGCCGCCCGGCGCGCGACGCGCCTGAAGGTCCCGCCGGCCGGCCCCGGGCCGAGCAGCTTGTCGAGTTCCTCCCTGCGTGCCGTGTTCATGGTGTCTTTCCCTCTCATGGCGCCGGCGCCGCCGACCAGCCGCCGCCAAGAGCCTTGTACAGTTGCACCAGAGCGGAGGCGCCTTCGGCCTGGGTGATGGCGACGCTGTCCTCGATGCTGAGTACGGTGCGCTCGGTGTCGAGCAGGGTCTGGAAATCGGTCAGGCCGCTGGTATAGCGATGGCGCGCCAGCAGCGCGGCATTGCGCGCGGCGTCGGCGGCGCTGCGCAGAGCCTCCTCGCGGCTGCGGCTGTTGGCGAGCGCCACCAGGGCATTCTCCACTTCTTCCAGGGCGGTGAGGACGGCCGCTTCATAGCCGATCAGCGCCTGTTCCTGGACCGCGCTCTGGATTTCGACGCGTTGGCGCAGCCTGCCGCCGTCGAAGAGGGTGGCGCCGACGGCCACCACCAGGGACTGGACCAGCGTTCCGTTGCCGCCCAAGGCGCCGAGGGTCAGCGCTTCGAGCCCGATCGAACCGCTCAGCGTAAAGCTCGGATAGCGCGCCGCCTCGGCCTGGCCGACGCGGGCGGTCTGCGCTGCGAGCTTGCGCTCCGCCGCGCGCACGTCGGGCCGTTGGCGCAGCGTGTCGGCGGGAATGCCGACGGCCAGCCTTTCGGGCAGCGGCAGTATCGGCGCCGGCGCGGCAAGCTCGGTGCGCACCGCGCCGGGTGCCCGTCCCAGAAGGACGGCGAGGCGATGTTCCGCCTGCGCCTGACTCGTCTCCAGGCTCGGGATCTGGGCGCGCGTCTGCTCGCGATTGGCGCGCGACTGTTCCACGTCGAGCGAGCTGACGAGCCCTGCCTGGGCGCGCCAGTCGGTGAGCTGCAGGGTCTCAGACTGACTCTCGAGATTGCTGCGGGCGATCGCCAGGCGCGTCTGGGCGGCGCGCACTTCCACGTAGTTGAGCGCAACCTCGGCCGTAACCGACACCTGAGTGGCGTGCAGGTCGGCCTCGCTCGCTTCCAGATCGGCCTGCGCCGCCTCCACGCCGCGCCGGATGCCGCCGAAGACATCCAGCTCCCAACTCGCGTCGAAGCCCGCGCTGTACAGTTCGCTGCTCGTGCTGTCGCCGCCGTCCTGCGGGCTGATCCGGCTGTGGCTGCCCGATGCCAGCCCGGTCACGGTGGGGAGCAACTCGGCGCCGGCCAGGGCGCGGCGGGCGCGCGCCTCGCGCAGGCTGGCGCGCGCGCTGCGCAGATCGGTGCTGCCCGCCAGCGCCGCGTCGATCAGTCCGGACAGGGCGGGGTCGTCGAGCCGCCGCCACCAGTGCGAAAGGTCTGCGCCGAACGGCGCCATCGGCGCCGCATCCCCAGCCTCGCTCCACGCCGCCGGAACCTGGGGCTGCGGTGCGACGTAGTCCGGCCCGACGCTGGCGCAACCGGCAAGCGCCAGCACGACGAGCGGAACGATTGCGCCGATGGCGGTTTGGCACCTCAACCGTATCCATTCCGCCGCAGCATGCAGGCGGCGCGCCGGCACGGGCATCGCCGCGGGCTGCGGGCCGAAGGCTTCCGACGATATGATTCCGAAAACGAACGTGATGGAGAATCCGCAAGGAACAGGGCAAGGACGCCAGAGCCAACACTCACCGCCGGCAGGATATCTTCGATCGACTCGGGTTAGCCGCGACGCACCAAGATGCTGCAACCAGTTCAGGCAGGATGTCACAAGAGAGGAGAAATAGGCAAGAAAGTAGAGCTTTTCGCCTATTTACAGGGACCGGAATAGGGCATAATTGTTGCAGTGCACGATACAAGGATGCGAGGCCCGAAAATGTTCCTGAGAAAAGACGAGATTTTTCTGCGGCGGGCCACCGAGAGCAAGCCAACCGGGCGAGCGAACATGCAAGAACGACATTACCTGACCCCGCTTTTCGAACCCAAGTCCGTCGCCATCGTCGGCGCCAGCGAGAGTCCGGGTTCCATCGGCGCGGTGCTCGTGCGCAACATGATCGACGCCGGCTACAAGGGCAAGCTGTTCGCGGTCAATCCGAAGCACGACAAGATTTTCGGCATCCCGTCCTACGCCTCGGTCGAGGACATTCCGCAGCGGCTCGATCTCGCCGTCATCGCCACGCGGCCGCCGACGGTGCCTGGGATCGTGGAAGCCTGCGGCCGCGCCGGCGTCCGGTCAGCGATCGTCATCTCGGCCGGATTCTCTGAAACCGGGCCACAGGGCGCGGCCCTGGAACGGGCGGTGCTGGAAAGCGCGCGCCGCCATCGCATCCGCCTCATCGGTCCCAACTGTCTCGGTGTCATCCGCCCCGACGTAGGGCTCAACGCCACGTTCGCGAATGGCGGCGCCAACCCCGGGTCGATTGGCCTGATCTCCCAGTCCGGCGCCCTGTGCGCGGCCATCCTCGACTGGGCGAAGCCGAACAGTGTCGGTTTCTCCAGCGTCGTTTCGGTGGGCGGGTCCAAGGACGTGGACTTCGGCGAACTCCTGGATTACCTGGCCCACGACCCGAAGACCGAGAACATCTTCCTCTACGTCGAAGGCATCAAGGACGCGCGGCGTTTCATGAGCGCCCTGCGCGCCGCGGCGCGGGTCAAGCCGGTTCTGCTGATGAAGGTGGGGCGCCATCCGGCGGGGGGCAAGGCGGTGCTGTCGCACACCGGCTCGCTGGTAGGTTCGGACGACGTGTTCGACGCCGCCCTGCGCCGCGCCGGTGTGGTGCGCCTGTACACTGTGGGGCAACTGTTCGCGGCGGCGCAGGCGCTGTTCGCGCGCTTCCGCCCGCGCGGCAACCGCCTCGCCGTGATCACCAACGGCGGCGGTCCGGGCGTGATGGCGGCCGACCGCTGCGCCGACCTCGACATACCCCTGGCCCAATTGTCGGAAGGTACGCTCAACAAACTCAACGACCTGCTGCCCAATACCTGGTCCCACGGCAATCCGGTGGACATCATCGGCGACGCCGAACCCCCGCGCTACCGCGACACCCTGAAGGTGATTCTGGAAGACGACGGCGTGGATGGCGCTCTCGTCGTCCTCACGCCGCAGGCGATCACCGACCCGGCGCAGGCGGCAAAGGAAGTGATCGAAGTCGCAAAGGAATCCGACAAGCCTGTCGTCACCTGCTGGATGGGCGAGGAGCAGGTGCGCAGCTCGCGCCTGCTGTTCCGGGAAGCGGGCGTGCCGACCTTCCGCACCACCGACCCGGCAGTGGAGCTGTTTTCCCACATCTCGAACTTCTATCGCAACCAGAAGCTGCTGATGCAGACGCCGGCTCCGTTGTCCCATCTCGCTCCGCCGAGCGTGGAGTCGGCGCGGCTGGTGATCGAGACCGCGCTGCTCGAAAAGCGCTACACCTTGACCGAGATGGAATCGAAGGCGCTGCTGGCCGCCTTCCGCATCCCGATCTCGAGCACCGTCGTGGCGCGCGGCGCGACCGAGGCAATGGTGCTGGCGGAAGAGATCGGCCTGCCGGTGGCGATGAAGATCGACTCCGCCCAGATCAGTCACAAGAGCGATTCCGGCGGCGTGCGCCTGAATCTCAGCAACCTGCAGTCGGTGCGGGCCGCCTACCAGGAAATCATCGACGAGGTGAAGCGCAATCGACCCGACGCCGTGATCAACGGCGTGGCGGTGGAGCCCATGATCGTCAAGCCCAACGGCCGCGAACTCATGGTGGGCGTGACCCGCGACGAAGTGTTCGGTCCCGTGATCACCTTCGGCGAAGGCGGCACCAAGGTGGAGGCGCAACGCGATCGCGCAGTGGCGCTGCCGCCGCTGAACAGCTACCTGGTGGGTGACATGATTCGCGGCACGCGCGTGGCGCGCCTGCTGGGCGAGGTCCGCAACATGCCGCCGGTGAACATGGACGCCCTGGAACTGGTGCTGCTGCGCGTCTCGGAGATGGTGTGCGAGCTGCCCTGGCTGCGCGAGATGGACATCAATCCATTGATCGTGGACGAGAAGGGTGCGGTGGCGGTGGACGTGCGCATCGTGGTGGAGAACGTCTCGCCCACGGCGGACCGCTACGACCATATGGCGATCCATCCCTACCCGGCTCACCTCGGCCGGACCTGGACCATGCCCGACGGCGCGGAGGTGGTCATCCGCCCGATCCGTCCCGAGGATGCGGAACTGGAGAAGGAGTTCGTCAAGAACCTGTCGCCGGAGACCAAGTACTACCGCTTCATGAACACGCTGCGCGAACTGACCGACACCATGACCGCGCGGCTTACCCAGATCGACTACGACCGGGAGATGGCTTTCATCGCCACCGTGGAGCAGGACGGCAAGGAGGTGGAACTGGGCGTGTGCCGCTATGCGGTCAATCCTGACGGCGAGTCCTGCGAGTTCGCCATCGTCGTCGCCGACGAATGGCAGCATCGCGGTCTGGCGCGCAAGCTGATGGGCGTGCTGATCGAAACCGCGCGCGACCGCGGCCTGAAATTCATGAACGGCGATTTCCTCGCCAACAACGAGCGCATGCTGCGCTTCGTTTCCGGCCTGGGTTTCGTTCTCTCCCCCAGTCCCGACGACAATTCCATCAAGCAAGGGGTGCTGACGTTGACGTGAGGCCGCGCGGACCATCGGGATCGTCCGCCGCCATCTCCCCGGCGCGGTGCTCACCTCGCCGCGCCGCCGGGCTCAGGACTTCTAGAACTTCTCCACCCACGGCCGCAGATCCACTTCCTGCGTCCAGGCGCTGCGCGGCTGGTGATGCAGTTGATGGTAGGTTTCGGCGATGGCGTCCGGGTCCAGCATGGTGTCGGCAGTGTCACGGTCACCGTGCTCTTCGGCGATGCGCGAGCGGATGCGCCCGTCGATCACGACGTGCGCCACGTGAATGCCCTTCGGCTGCAGTTCCCGCGCCATGCTCTGCGCCAGCGCCCGCAGGCCGAACTTGCCCACCGCCAGATTGTGAAAGCCGGCGGAGCCACGCAGGCTGGCGGTGGCGCCGGTGAACAGGATCGTGCCGCCGGCGCCGCCGGCCGCCGCCCGCGCCGCCATCACCCGCGCTGCGGCGCGCCCGACGAGAAACCCGCCGAGACAGCCCACCCGCCAGCAGCGTTCGAACTCCTCCACCGACGTCTCGACGATGCTGCCCGGCGCGAATGCGCCGGCGTTGTAGACCACCAGATGCGGCTCGCCGAGTTCTGCGGCGACCTGCCGCATGAGCGCATCCACATCCGCTTCCAGCGTGGCGTCGCAGGCATAGGCGCGCGCACTGTGCGCAATGCCGCAGCACTCCGCCGCCATGGCCTGGAGCTTGTCCGAATGCCGCGCCGCCATCGCCACATTCATCTCGGCGCGGGCAAAGCGCCGCGCCAGCGCGAACCCCAGACCCGGTCCCGCGCCGACGATCAGCGCGACTTCATGACGCTTCTCCATCGTTCTCTCCTGTATCGTCCCGCCAGCCCGGAGTCCGGCCCTCGAACGTCCGCCGCTCCTCCTGCAGCGGACGCGGTCCGCATGCGGTGCCGCCGGTGACGGCAGTGTAGATCATCGGCGCCTGCGCGTGCGCATGCCTGTGCCTGCGGCCGGCAGTCATTCCTTTGCCCGTTTTCATCCGCATCATGACAATTCGATCGAGTGCGATTGCGCACGGAGTCGCCCCGCGACATAATCCGCGGAAACTCGCTCCATCCAATCCACCAACGGTCCGGGAGGCCGGCATGACCCTCATTCGGTTTGCTTTGGCGACGGCAATGGCAGCCGGCCTCGCGGTTCCCCCCGCAGCGGCCCAGGGCTACGGCTACGGGGAAAACTGCTACTACGTGAACGGATTCATGCGCTGCGATCCCGGGCCCCTGACGCCCTACGGCTACATGGGCGATCACAAGTGGTGCCTGCACCGCGACGGCATGCTCGGCGGCACCGCCCTGTGTTCCTACGCCACCTACCGCCAATGTCTGACCGGCCTCGGCTACTCGCGGGGACGCTGCATGATCAATCCCGACTTCGCCGAAGGACCGGGGTACCCGCCGCCCCCGCCCGCGGGCGCACGCCGCCGCTGACGACCCGCCCCGCGGCGATCCGCCATGCAAGCAGCGGGAGGGCCCAATCCGACCCGCTGCGCCTGGGCGGGAGACGATCCTCTCTATGTCGCCTACCACGACCGCGAGTGGGGCGTGCCGGTCCATGACGACCGACTGCTGTTCGAGTTCCTGATCCTGGAAGGGGCGCAGGCCGGGCTGTCCTGGATCACCATCCTGCGCAAGCGGGAGCACTATCGTCGCGTGTTCGACGGCTTCGACGCGCAGCGTATCGCGCGCTACGACGCCGACAAGGCGGCGAGCTTGCTCGCCGACCCGGGAATCGTGCGCAACCGGCTCAAGATCGCCGCCGCCATCGCCAATGCCCGCGCCTTCCTCGACGTGCGCCGGGAGTTCGGCACATTCGACGCCTATCTCTGGAGTCTTGTGCAGGGGCGGCCGATCCAGAACCGCTGGTCCAGCCTGAGTGAAATTCCCGCCACCAGCGCCGAGTCGCAGGCCATGAGCCGCGCGCTGGCGAAGCGCGGATTTCGCTTCGTCGGGCCGACCATCTGCTACGCGTTCATGCAGGCCGTGGGCATGGTGAACGATCACACCACCGACTGCTTCCGCCACGGCGAGTTGATGGAACGATGAGGCTCGGAAGCCGGCTGCAGGCCTATGGCCGGGCGGCGGACGAAAGCAGCGGCGCCACCAGATCCTTCAGTCTGCCGTAGAACACCTGGCCGGTGACCTGATGGCGCACCCGCCCGTCGCCGTCGATGACGAACGACGTGGGCAGCCGCGTCACCCGGCCGAGGCCGGCGTGATGTTCGGGCTGCATCATCGCGCCGGTGAAGCTCACCCCGCGCTCCTTGAGATACTTCGCCGCCAGCGCCGCATCATCGTCCTGACTGAGGGCGATGACCTCGAAACCGCGGTCGCGATGGTCGCGGTAGAACTCGTCGATGGCGGGCATCTCCTTGCGGCAGTAGACGCACCAGGTGGCCCACACGTTCACCAGCACCACCTTGCCGCGCAGATCGGACAGGCCGAGCGTTCGCCCGTCGAACAGCGCGAAGCTCATGGGCGGCAGCGGACGCGCCTCGTCGCTGACGAATGCCAGCGGGCGAAACCACAGATAGGCGATCATGGCCAGCAGCGCCAGCGTGATCAGGCGCGAACGCTGACGGTAAATGTGTTCCCGCAGCCACTTGCCCATACCGTTGAGATTTCCCGGGGAGGTTTTTGTTCAGAATCCTTGACGCAACGCAAAATGCGGCAGTCGGCCGCGGGTAAATTAGCGCCGGCTGATATTTTACAGGCGCCGGCGCCGCGGGGTGCGACCGGCCGCGTCGCACGGGGGATGGATCATGCGCAAGTCCGCAGGCAAGGTTTTCCTGTTGTTTGCTCTGGCCGCCGGTTACGCCGCTATGCTCTCCGCGGCCGATGCACCGGTCGCGGCAGCACAGCCGCCGACCGCAGGCCCTCCGCCCTCCCCGGCCGACCTGAAGACAGTCCTCAAGTCCACCGCCGATCACACCAAATTCAAGCAACTGGAAGGTCCGTTCGCCACCGGACCGGACGTCACCAAGGCCTGCCTGGAGTGCCATACCGAGGCGGCGAAGCAGGTGCATCGCACCAAGCACTGGACCTGGGAGTTCATGAACCCGGAGAACAAGCAGCGCCTGGGCAAAAAGAACGTCATCAACAATTTCTGCATCTCGGTGCCGTCGAACTATCCGTTCTGCACCACCTGCCATGTCGGCTACGGCTGGAAGGATGCCAACTTCGACTTCACCTCCGAAACCAACGTCGATTGCCTGGTGTGCCATGACACCACCGGCAGCTACAAGAAGCTGCCGGGCCTCTCCGGCCACCCGCCCTACAAGGAAATGGAGATGCCGCCGGGCTCGGGCAAGATGGTCAAGCCGGTGGACCTGGTGAAGGTGGCGCAGAAGGTCGGCAAGACCAGCCGCGACACCTGCGGCGCCTGCCACTTCTTCGGCGGCGGCGGCGACGGCGTCAAGCACGGCGACATGGACAGTTCCCTCGCCGCTCCCGACAAGGAACTCGACGTGCACATGGACGCCGCCGGTGCCGATTTCACCTGCGGCACCTGCCACCATACCTCGGCCCACGACATCCCCGGCAGCCGCTACACCCCGACTGCCGCCGACAAGGAAGGGGCCCACATCCGGGGCAAGGCGGACAAGAGCAATCCCGCCACCTGCCAGGCCTGCCACGGCGTCGCCCCGCACGAGCACGAGGCGCTGCTCAACACCCACGCGCGCAAGGTGGCCTGCCAGACCTGCCACATCCCGGCGCTGGCGCGCGGCGGCGTGCCCACCAAGATGTCCTGGGACTGGTCCACCGGCGGCCAGAAAACCCCCGACGGCAAGCCGCTGATCAAGAAGGACAGCAAGGGGCACATCATCTACGACGCCAAGAAGGGGGACTTCGTCCTCGCCGAAAACGTGGCGCCGGAATACGTCTGGCTCAATGGTTCTGTGAAATACACCCTGCTCGGCGACAAGGTGGACAAGTCGGACGTCGCCACGCCGATCAACCGCTTCGAAGGCAGCCCGGACGACGGCAAGTCCATGATCTGGCCGGTCAAGGTGATGCGCGGCGTGCAGCCCTACGATCCGGAGAACCGGACCCTGGTCACCCCGCACACGGCCGGCAACGACGACACCGCCTACTGGAAGAACTTCGGCTGGGAGAAGGCCATCGCCGCCGGCATGGCCACCACCGGGGCTCCGTTCAGCGGCAAGGTGGATTTCATCAAGACCGAAATGACCTGGCCCATCACCCACATGGTGGCGCCGAAGGAGAAGGCGCTGGGCTGCGACCAATGCCACAGCCAGAACGGTCGCCTGCAGAAGGTCGCCGGGGTGTACATTCCGGGCCGCGACCATAACCGGCTGATCGACCTGATCGGCTTCGCGCTGGCGGGACTGACGCTGGTGGGCGTGCTGGTGCATGGCGCGCTGCGCATCGTGTCCAACCGGAAATAGGAGGAGCGCACCATGAAACGCACCTACATCTTCAAGCGCTTCGAACGCTTCTGGCACTGGGCGCAGGCGCTGCTGATCATCTTCATGCTGATCTCCGGCTTCGAGATCCACGGCGTGTACAAGCTCTTCGGCTTCAAGAACGCGGTGCAGTGGCATACCACCGCCGCCTGGGCCCTGATCGGCCTGTGGCTGTTCGCCATCTTCTGGCATTTCACCACCGGCGAATGGAAGCAGTACATCCCGACCATGCAGAAGGTCGATGCCATGATCAAGTACTACCTCACCGGCATCTTCACCCATGCGCCGCATCCGTTCCGCGTCACCCAGTTGAGCAAGCACAATCCGCTGCAGCGCATGGCCTACCTCGGCGTGAAGCTGCTGATCAATCCCCTGATCTGGGTCACCGGCGTGCTGCTGCTGTTCTACGCCGACTGGCCGGCCTGGGGCATCGGCCACTGGCCGCTGGGCAACGTCGCCCTGCTCCACACCGTCGGCGCACTGATGATGCTGCTGTTCCTCATCGCCCACATCTATCTGGGCAGCACCGGACACACCTGGGGCGCCCACTACAAGGCCATGATCACCGGCTGGGAAGACCTGGAAGAGGAACCGGCGGCCAAATAAGCACGCCCCGCGCGGGCCGAAGCCGCGGCCCGCAGCGCAAGGAATTCATATTCACGGGAGTCCCAGATGAAAATGCAGAAACCGCTCTTGTCCTCAATCCTGCTCTGCCTGCTGGGAGCGCCCCTGGTCTCGCAGCGCGGCCGATGCCGACTGGAAGCGCGGCCGCGTCTATTACCGCATGGTGTGCACCGCCTGCCATGTCGAGAAAGCCAGCGCGATCGCCCCCAGCACCAAGACCATGGCGGAGTGGAACGCCTACCTGCTGGCGGACAAGCACGCCAAGGGCAAGGACTCGGTCAAGTACTACTTGAGCAAGAAATACCGCGACTCCGTCAAGGCCACCAACAAGGCGGCGGAGAAGTATGCCGACGTTCCGGAACAGGATCTGTACGAGGATCTCAAGGCCTTCGTCATCAAGGGCGCCAAGGACGGCGACAGCCCGGCAAGCTGCAGCTAGCCGCCGCGCAAGCGCAGTCGTAACGATCGTCGTGGTACGGCGGTGCGAGCGAGGGATCGCACCGCCTCAATCGGAATTCATCGTGGGGGAGTGAATGGCATGAAAGCAAGACACCTGTCTCTGAGCTTCGCATTGCTGGCCGCGGTGGGGGCGTGGATTGGCAGCCCGGCGCCGGCGCTGGCGGCCGATGCGCCTGCGGCGCAGACCAAGGAAGGCTGGTATCCGAAGCTGGTGAACATCGACTTCGTCAAGAAGTACGCCGTCGTGCCGCCGCCCGAGGGCGTGATGATCGTCGACTCGCGTCCCACCGCCCGCAAGTACGATCCGGGCCACATCCCGAACGCAGTCAGCATTCCCGACCTGCAGTTCGAGAAGATGACCGACAAGCTGCCGAGCCGACAAGGCCGCGACGCTGATCTTCTACTGCGACGGCCTCGAGTGCATGCTCAGCCACAAGTCGGCGTTCAAGGCCGAGAAGCTGGGCTACACCAACGTGCAGGTGTATGCCGAGGGCTATCCGGAATGGATCGCCAAGGGCAACATCGGCGCCGTCAGCGTCGCCCACATCAAGAAGCTGATCGACGAGAAGGCGCCCATGACGCTGGTGGATTCGCGCCCGAAGGAGCGCAAGTACGACAAGGGCCACATCCCGGGCGCCATCAACATCCCGGACACCCAGTTCGAGAAGATGACCGACAAGCTGCCGGCCGACAAGGCGGCGCCGCTGTTCTTCTACTGCGACGGCCTCGCCTGCAAGCTCTCGGGCAACTCGGCGGAAAAGGCGGTCAAGCTCGGCTACACCAAAGTCATGGTGGTGCCCGAGGGCTGGCCGGCGTGGGAGAAGGCCTACGGCGCCGCGCCCGCGGCCGGCGGCGCCCCGGCGATCGAGCAGGGCAAGGAAAGCGGCACCATCACCGTCGCCTCCTTCGAAAAGATCATGAAGGAAGCCTCCGACTCCATCGCCCTGATCGACGTGCGCGACCCCAGCGAGTTCGCCACCGGCACCTTCAAGAGCGCGGTCAACATCCCGATCAACACCCTGGAAAAGAACATCGACAAGCTGCCCAAGGACAAGCCCATCGTGTTCTTCTGCGGCGCCGCCGGACGCGGCGGCGAGGCCCACGACATGGTCAAGCTGCTCAAACCCGAGATGAAGACCTACTTCATCAACGCCAACATCAAGTGGAACAAGGACGGCAGCTACACTATGGCCGAGATCAAGTAGGCTGACGCTAGGAACGATTCGCAACAAACGACGGGGGCAGTGCCCCCGTCGGTTTCTTTTTCGAGGCAAGACGACCGATTGATGTCCAACTTTACCGACACCGACGATATTGTCGCGTCTTGCGACGATGACGTAGAGTGATCGAGCACCGTTCCCTTTTCACGATACAACATGGCAAAGCGCAAGACGCACGAAGGTACTCGATTTCTGAGATTCTTCGGACCAGTACTTGATGCACTCCGGGAGCTTGGCGGTTCTGGTACGCCTGACGAGGTCGTCGAGCAGATTGCTGCCGACCTTAATCTCTCGGACGACGTTCAGAACGAGCTGTTGCCTTCCGGAAGTCCTCGGTACCGCAACCAAGTCGCATGGGCACGCTTCTATCTCGCCCGAGAAGGACTGCTTGATTCGTCGAAGAGAGGCGTATGGAGTCTCACCGAACGAGGACGGGCCACATACCTCACATTTGATCAAGCGGCTGAGATATTTTCGAAGTGGGTCAAGATTTTCGATGCACAGCGCAAAGCCAAAGCGACGACTGAGGAACCCGTCGCAGAACAAGTCGCCGAAGGCAGCGGGGCACCGTCAAAGGACTACCGAGCCGAAACCCTGGATATTCTATTGACACTCCCGCCAGTCGGCTTCGAGCGACTGGCTCAGCGCCTACTGCGTGAGGCCGGATTTACTCAGGTTAACGTGACCGGCAAGACCGGGGACGGAGGGATTGATGGCTATGGGACGCTTCAGATAAATCCACTCGTTTCGTTCAAGGTACTGTTCCAATGTAAGCGCTATACGAAGTCAGTGTCCCCATCGCACGTTCGCGATTTTCGTGGGGCGATGGCCGGGCGGGCTGATAAGGGCATCATCATCACTACTGGCACCTTCAGTGCCGAATCTCGTCGGGAAGCCACAAGAGATGGCGTTCCGCCGATCGAACTGATCGACGGGGAAAAGCTTCTCGACATGCTTGAGAATCTGGAACTCGGACTAAGGCCGGTGACCACCTACGAGGTTAACCAGACATTCTTCAATGAATTCCGGGACGCCTAGCCAAAGGGTCCAGCGCCCAGCCAAAGGGGCCAGGGTCGATTATTCCCCTATAGCACGTAGGTTGGGGTGAGCCTGCGAACCCCAACAGCCGCTGATTCGCTATCCTTTCCGGATGCGCTACCGCCGCGCCGCAGTTGCCGGAGCAACCTACTTCTTCACCGTCAACCTGGCCGACCGCCAGTCCGGCCTCTTGGTGGACCACGTGGACGTCCTACGGGCGACGCTGCGCCGCGTGCGCCAGGCGCATCCGTTTCACATCGATGCCATGGTCGTTCTGCCGGACCACCTGCACGCGATCTGGACGCTACCGGCGGGCGATTCCGACTATTCCATGCGCTGGATGCTGGTCAAGGCAGGATTCTCCCGACAGCTTCCCGCGCTCGAGCAGCGCTCGCCAAGCCGCGCCGCAAAGGGCGAGCGTGGCATATGGCAGCGCCGCTTCTGGGAACATCTGATCCGCGACGAGCGGGACTTCGAGCGTCACGTCGATTACATCCATTTCAATCCAGTCAAGCATGGCCTCGCAAGCCGTGCGGTGGATTGGCCCCATTCGTCGATTCACCGATACATCCGTCTGGGACTGGCGGCACCGGACTGGGCCTGGGATGGCACCGGGCCGAATGTGTTCGGGGAGTGAGGCGGCATGTTGGGGTTCGCAGGCTCACCCCAACCTACACCGCTGGTAAGAAACGAGCGCCGCTGCGCGGCGCTGACAGTGAACAGCAGCGGCGATGCAGCGACCAGCGCGCCGGCGCCCAGCTATTCGATGGGGGACGTACCCAAAGCGTGGCCAAAGGGGCCAGGGTAGATTATTCCGCGGGGTACGGACGCCCCGGTGTTCGCCGTCGGTCAACGTCCCCTGTCAGGTCCGCAGTTCTTCCAGCAGTTCCGGGTGCCGATCGAGAAGCCGGAACAGGTTCGTCACGGCGGGCAGGGGCTTCGCCTTGCCGCGCTCGTAGCGGGAAAAGGCGTTCGGGCCGCCGCCGGTGATCTTCGCCGCTTCCTGCTGGGTGAGTTTGAGCTTCTTGCGGATTCTCGCGAGCTCTGCCGCTTCCTGAGCGTCGATCTCCGCGCCGATGAGCTTGATCGCCTCGGCAAAGCGCACTCCCTCGCCGGCGTCCAACTCCACCTCGTGGCAATTCGGGCAATGCCAACCCGACACTTTCGGAACAACGGACTTGTGACCCTTGTACTCGAAGGCCACATCCCTGGTCGCATGCTTCAGCCGTCCCCGTCCGCAGTTCAGGCATCCACGAGTCATTTCATCTCTCCTTGAACTGGATCACGACGGTGGAAACAAAGGGGCCGTGCTCGATTATTCTCCGCCGAGAGCCGGCGCCGAGCTCGACTGACTGGGCCTGCGACAATTTCATTAGCCGGCCGTCCGGACCAGCCGCACAGGCCATTTGCCCCCCGGGAAAGTCTGGATCGACAGAAAGACCGCTGCTCAGCGAAACGGGTTTCGCACCTCCAGCGCGCCCTCGACGATCTGGCCGGCCTGCATGTCCTCGGACACCACGGCCCTGCACCCGGCGAGCAGCGCCGAAGCGACGATCATTGCATCGTAGATCGACAGCCGATACGTCTCGGCGATCTGCAGACCCGCGTCATGGGTCTCTTCGCTGATCGGAATGACCTTGCACACGGCACGGACCCCTGTCAGAACCTCGCGGATTTCGGCAATCGACATACCGAGCTTGCGTGCGGCGACGGACGCGAACTCGTTGAGCACCTGCACGCTCAGGACACCGCCGGCGCTCAACTCGCTTTCTGCGCGATCGGCCTTGGCGTCGTCGCCGGATAACAGGTAGAGAAGACCATTCGTGTCGAAGAATCGTTCAGCCGCGCTCATGGGCTTCGAGGCGGTCGAACTTGAAATCGGCAGGAAGCCGCCCGCGGAACTTTCTCAATCTTGCCAGTAACTCCCGCGCCTCGGGGCGCTTCTTAACCTCGAACACGCGCGCGCCGGCAACGTGGATTTCGATCTCGTCGCCCTCCTTGAGCGTGAGCGCCTCGACCACCGCCGCCGGCAGCCGCACTGCCAGGCTGTTACCCCATTTTGCGACCTGCATGATTTCCCTTCCGCGCATGGATATACATTGGCACCTTGTATATCCTCCGTGTTGCACTTCAAGCGCGCTTCGCCAATTTGCCGAATAAAGAAACCAGAATAGATTATTCCCTCATGGCGCGGACGCATCGGTGCTCGTCGTCCGTTCACCGCAGCCCGACCTGGCCCGTCAGGTCCGCAGCTCTTCCAGCAGTTCCGGGTGCCGATCGAGAAGCCGGAACAGGTTCGTCACGGCCGGCAGGGGCTTCGCCTTGCCACGCTCGTAGCGGGAAAAGGCATTCGGGCCTCCGCCGGTGATCTTCGCCGCTTCCTGCTGGGTGAGCTTGAGTTTCCTGCGGATTCTGGCGAGTTCCGCCGCCTCCTGAGCGTCGATCTCCGCCGCGATGCGCTTGATCGCTTCGGCAAAGCGCACTCCCTCGCCGGTGTCGAATTCCACCTCGTGGCAATTCGGGCAATGCCAACCCGACACTCGCGGAACAACGCTCTTGTGGCCCTTGTACTCGAAGGCCACATCCCTGGACGCATGTTTCAGCAGTCCCTGTCCGCAGTTCAGGCATTCGCGGGTCATTTCATCTCTCCTTGAACTGGATCACGATGGAGCCGTCCTCGCGCAGCGTGACCTTGATGTAGGCAACCTTTCCGGTGGGCACTTCGGCGTGATATACGTCCTGCCAGATTTGGCTGGCGGCATGGGTCGTCATGCTCTTGTAGAAATCGGCCCGCCTCATGGTGCATACGAAATCGATCGCCTGTGCCGCATCCAGCCCCATGGCCTGCGCGCCGATCAGCGCGGTTGCGGTGAAGGCATCGGCCCCGCGCAGCCTCACCGCGGTCTGGACAGCAGCCAGGTCGTAGTGGGGCTTGCGCTTCTCCATGCAACAGACAATAACCTATAAGGTTAGTTCCTGCAACTTGCATGGATTGTCGGGCGCCCCCTGCGGAAGCCCGCGCCCCGGGCGCGGCGCCCAATCAAGCCGCCGGCAGGTCCTCGTGCAGGCAGAGGTAGTTGCCCTCGGTGTCCTTGAACCAGGCCGCCTTTTCGGCGCCGAGGACGCAGACGTGGTCGACGGTCTTCAGGCCGGGGTAATCGTAGTCCTCGAACCTGACGCCGCGGGCGCTGAGTTCCGCGATCTCCGCAGCGATGTCTGCCACCTGGAAGCTCACGGCCGTGTGCTCGGCCTTGGTGCCGCCTTCCCGCGGAAACAGCGCCAGCCGGGCGTCGCCGCAGGCATATTCGAACTTGCCGTCGGGCTTGCTGCCCAGCGGCTTCAGGCCGAGCTTGGTCTCGTAGAAATCGCGCGCCCGGTTCAGGTCGATGACGGGCAGCATGGTGGTGATGATCGAGTCTCTCAGCATGGCGTATGTCCTTCACGATTCTGCAGATTTGCCGGCTCGCCGGCGGCGCGCGTGGCGACGGACGAGCGGATCGCAGTCTGCCCGTCAATTGAGCTATAGCCAGCCGGCGGCCGGCTGACAAGCTTCATCGACAGCGGACTTCGCCGTGCCGGAACGCTGCGCGGCGGGCGCCCTACTTCGCCGTCAGCGCGAGGTCCACGTCGAGCGCCAGCCGGTTCGAATCCGCAGTGATGCGCGACACGTTCAGCGCCTGCAGGCCGAGGGCATAGGGCGCCGTCTTGGCCGGATCGAGCGCGTCCTGGACCGCCTGCTGCAGATTGAACTTCAGCCCTTCCCCGGCGCCGCGCACCACCAGACCCTCCAACAGCCGCGCCAGGTACTGCTTCTCCACCTTGTCCACCTGGATCTCGGAGAGTCCCAGGATGCCGTCGCGGAAGTAGGGCTTGCCCGACACGGTGAGCCAGGACGAATCGGACGCTCCGATACACCCCGCCGGGCTGTTCGTTCCGATCCTTCCGGCGAGGTGCGCGCGGACGTGGAGGCGGCCGCCGCTGAGCGTGACGCTGGGCGTCTCCAGGTAGGGATCGTTGCATTCGGTCTTCTTGCCCAGGTAGTACTTGCCCTTGTCCTTGAACACCTGCTTGTTCAGCGCCTTCTCGATGGCACTGGCCTCGACCACCAGCCGGGAAACCAGCGACGACGCCGGCGTCGCAAAGCCGATGACAGCGACGAGGAAGGGCAGGAGTCGGTTACGCCCGACTGCGAGGGTAGCGCGCCGACTAGCCGATACGATTTGCATGGGATGAAGGTCCGGTCAGATGGTGGTGAAGAAGGTGAAACGTGTGCCGAAGTCGCGTGCGACAGCGCGGGAGGACAGGCCGGATTCCCGGGCGGCTGCGCCCTGGAGTTCAGTGGTCTTCCCCCGACCGGCCCTCGAACTGGAGAAAATGCACGCAGCCCTGGGCATCGCCGGCAAAGATCCGCCGGCCGTCCTCGCTCGCCGCTACGGCGCAGACAGCGGAATCGGCTGCGAATTCCGCAACCGGATCCGCCGCCGGCAGCCGCCACAGCCGGACGTAGCGGTCGTATGCGCCGGAGAACGCCAACCGCCCGCCGGCAGGATGCCGACGGCGCGCACCTTGCCCGCATGCCCCGGCCACGTGTGCAGCAATTCGCACGCGGGAAACGACCACAGCCGCAAGCGTGCCGTCGCTGCCGCCGGAGAGCAGCAGATCGCCCGCCCGCGACAGCGCTCCCGCGGTTACGCCGTCGTGGTGCGCGGGCACGGTGCGCAGGCAGGAGAACGTTTTCAGGCTCCATACGCGCAGGGTCCCGTCGGTCGATCCGGTCACCGCCGTGTCCCAGTCCGGCGCCGCAGCGACGAAGCTCACGCCGCGCCGGTGCGCGTCCCAACGCCGGATGATACGGCCGCGCTGGAGATCCCACAGCATGACCTGGCCGTCCAGCCCGCCGGTCAGCGCATGGATGCCGTCGGCCGCCAGCGCGACCGCGGCGATGGCGTCGATGTGCCCCTGCAGCGTGAGCACGGGCTCGCCCGTTTCCGGGTTCCACACGATCAGCGAGCGGTCGTGGGACCCGGACATCAGCCTTCTGCGCCCAGGGTCGAAGGCAACGGCGCTGACGGCATCGTGATGGGCCTTGAGCACGCGCACCACCTGTCCGCTGCCCGCGTCCCACACCCTCAACGTGCGGTCCTGCCCACCCGTCACCACCAGGCATCCGTCCCGACTGGCGGCAGCGGCGTGAATCCATCCATCGTGCTGCTGGGTCGCGGTGCGCGCCTCGCCCGCGTCCAACTGCCAGATCCTCACGGTGCGGTCGAGCGACGCGGAAAGGGCAAAGCGCTCGTCGGGCGTGAAGGCCACGGAGTACACCGCGTCGGCATGCCCCTCGAAGGTGTGCCGCAGTTCGCCCGAGTCGACGTCCCACAGCTTGACCGTGCGGTCGTGCGACCCGGACAGCGCGCGCTTGCCATCGCGCGACAGCGCCAGGGCGTAGACGCGGTGGCGGTGACCGGCCAAGACCGCGCGGCATTCCCCCGAACCCAGATCCCAGACGCGGATCAGACGGTCGCCGGCGCCGCTCAGCGCCCTGCCTCCGTCCGCGGTCATGGCCACCGCATACACCACGCCGTCGTGAGGCGGATAGAGGGTATCGATCGGGCTGCCGTCGTAGAGGTCCCACAGCCTCACCGATTTGTCGTAGCTGCCGCTCAGCCCGAGCCTGCCGTCGCCGCTGACCGCGACTGCGGTCACCCCCAGCCGGTGGCCCTTCAGCCGGCTCACCAGTCCGCCGCTGGCAAGATCCCAAAGGCTGAGCCCACCCTTCTTCGACCCGACGAGCACGCGCCAGCCGTTTCCGGAAACGGCGAGTGCCGCCACCCCCTCCGGGATAGCGGCGAGAGGCTGCGGCGGCGCACCGGTGCGCGGGTTCCACCGCGCCAGCCCGCGGCTGCCGCCGAGCACGACATCCCCGTCCGGAGTCGAGCACGAAGGCCGATCCGCTGCCGCCGGGCGGGGCCGCTATGTCCCCCGGCGGCCCGTCCGGCGCGACCAGCGTCCGCACCAGGGCGCCGGTCCGGATGTCCCAGACGCCGATGGAACCATCGGACATCCCGACCAGCACCTGCTCGCCATCGTCCGTGACTGCCAGCGTGACCGCCGGATCGGTCGTATCGAGGGTGCGCATCAGTGCCCCGCCGGGACCGCTCAGGCTCGGCCACAGCGGCCGCAGCCAGGCGCCGCGGCAGCCGAGCCGTTCGAGGGCGGTGCGCAGGTCACGCTCGGTTTCCGGCAGGCGGCCGAGCAGTTGCGCCGCCAACTGCTCCTTGTTCTTCGCCAGAACGTGAGACGACAGCCGCATCGCATGCCCCAGCAGCGCGAGCCGGGCGTCGTCACCCGCGTAGCGGAAATCCGAGATCACGGCGTAGATGCCGGCGGCATCGAGCTTGCGCTGCAGCCAATCGACGTCGCCGAGCAGGGCCACCAGTTCCTGCACGCGCCCCGCCGCACTCAGGTGATAGCCGAACCAGCGCCAGGCGTAGGCGTGCGGCAGGCGTCTCGCGTCGGGCCAGGCAGCCAGCAGGCGCCGGTGGGCATCGGTCGCGCGCGGGCCGAGGCAGGCGGCGAAATAGGCGCGCATGACATCGTGCAGCCTCACCGCAGCCGTGCGCAGGTCGAATATCACCAGCGATCCGTTGTCAAGCCGGCCGAGCACCTCTTCCGTCTCGAACTCGTCGAGCCCCCACAGTTCGCCCACGACGCGGATGGGCACCGCCACGTCCTCGGGAAAGATGGCGAGTTCCTCGCAGCGGCAACGGTCCGCCTCGCTCAGGAGTTCCAGGCTCACGCCCACGGTCGAGGCGACGGCCTGGTGGCGGTCCGCCGCCCGCGCCCGGTCGAAAGCGGTGATGCCGCGCCGGTCCAGCGCCTGGTTCACGTAGTCGAGCGCGCCGGCCAGGCTGTCGCCGCGGTCGATGCGCTGGCGCATGGCCGCTCCCACCAGCGCCAGCAGCAGCGGCCATTCGCCCAGGCGCTGCGCCAGGCGCAGCAGCGGCGCGCCATCGCGCGGCCGCTCTCCGATGCGCGCGAGCAGCAGCGACGTCGCCTCGGCCGCGGTCATCTCGTCCACGCCTACCCGCTGCGCGTCGGCCGCGACCTGGGCCTGCCGCGTCGTGATCAGGCGCGCGCAGCCGGCGCCGCCGCGCAGGAACGGCTTCAAATGCGCCGTGTCCCACACGTCGTCGATCACGATCAGGCAGTTCCGGTGCTCGAGTTTTTCCGCCAGCGCCTGCGCGGCGTCCTCCACGCTGACGAAGCCCGGCCGCTCTCCGGTCAGCGCGGCATACAGCCGCGTCAGTTCCCCCTGGATGTTGGGAGACTCGCCGAGAGTGGTCCAAAGGATGCCGTCGTCGAACGCGAGCACGACGTCATCGTCGTGACAGAGGGCCGTGGCCAGCGTGGTCTTGCCGAAGCCGCCGGCGCCGGCCAGAGCCGCCGTGACCGGGCGACCCGGCGCGGCCGCTTCCAGCAGCAGGGAGCGCACGGCGGCAAGCGGCTCCTGCCGGACGACGTAGTCCTTCGGCAGATCGGGCGCCATGAAGGGGACGCGCTGGACCCGGCAGCCGCGGCGCAGGTGCGCGAGAAAGGTCTCCCACTGCACGTCGAGGTCGTACACGTGCGCCTTGGTCATCCAGCGCGGCAGCCGCGGATCGGCGAAATCGAAGCCCGGACCCTTGACCGGATAGACGCACACCCCGCTCTGGCGAGCGGCCCGCCATTCCTTGCGCGTGACCTCGGACTCGATCACCGCCGGCGTCATGACGATCACCAGGAACTCGACCCGCTCCAGCGCTGCCTCGACCTGCCGCCACCAGCCCACGCCGCCCTCGATTTCCGGACGGTCCTGCCACACTCGAACGTCCGCCTGCCTCGCGCAACAGCCTTTCCCGCAATGCGCCGGCGAACGCTGCGCCGTCCCTGCGGGCATAGGAGATGAAGACGCCGGCTTTTTCTGTCATGGTGACTCGCGAAGCGGTGAGGGCGATGCTGAAGCGCCGAGATCGGCAGGGACACCGGATCGCCGGACCAATGATGCCGCCCGCCGACGATGCCATCAAGCGCGCCGGGTTGGCAAGCGTGCGGTCGGCATCGGGGACGCGTTCCCTTGACCGGCAGGAAGTGCCGCACCGGCGCGACCCGTGTCCATTCCGCCTGCAATCGGCGATACTGGAGCCTGTCGCCGCGACAACGGTCGCGCCGAGACAGGATCGAGGTATCCGGTGGTATCGCTGTTCCGAGGGATTCCGGGCTCGCATTCCGGCATCAACCTGCTGACCCCCTACCAGAGGTCTGCGCGCATCGTCCTTGCCTTCTCCTCGATCCCGGCGATCGGCACCGCCCATTACCTGACCGGCATTCAGTTCGAATTTCATCGCTTTCTTCTTTCTGTCGGTCATCGCGGCGACCTGGTACGGGAGCGCAGCGACCGGCCTGCTCGCCGCGCTGTTCAGTGGTGCCGTGGGGTTCGCCGTGGATTGGTTCCTTACCGGCGGCGCGGCGCCGGGCGTGCTGGCGTTCAATGAACTGGTGCGGCTGAGCTCCTTTCTCGTCGTGGCCCATCTGGTGGCGCGCTGGAAGGCGGCATCTGGAGCGGGAGAGCGCCCTGGCGCACACCGATTCCCTGACCGGGCTGGCGAACCGCCGCGCGTTCTTCGATCTGGGGGCGGCCGAACTCTCGCGCGCGCGCCGCTACCAGCACCCGGTCACGGTCCTGTTCTTCGACCTCGATGCCTTCAAGGCGGTCAACGACACCCTGGGACACGAGGCGGGCGATGCCCTGCTGTGCGCCGTGGCGGACGTGCTGCGTGCCCAGACACGCGCCGCCGACATCTGCGGCCGCCTCGGCGGCGACGAATTCGCCCTCCTCCTTCCCGAGACCGGACCGGAGGCGGCGCAGGCGTTCGCCACCACGCTGCGCCAGCGCCTGCTGGAAGCGATGCAGTTGCGCGGCTGGCCGGCCACCTTCAGCATCGGCGTCGCCGCCTGGCGCACGCCACCCGATAACGTCGGCCACCTGGTGTCGCGCGCCGATGCCCTGATGTACGAGGTCAAGCAAAGCGGCAAGGACAGCATCCGCGCCGAGGCATTCTGACGGCCGGCCGGCGGCCGCCCCTCCCGGACTCCGGCAAGACCTCAGCGCACGACGATGCGCCGCCACGCCCCCGAGCGCCAGCGCAGGAACAGCGTCACGCCCAGGGCCATGACGTAGACCACGGCGGCGATCCAGCCGCCGCCGGCGCCCCAGCCGGCTTGCAGCGGCAGATTGAACCAGCCCTGGCCGGGGGCGAAGGTCAGTCCGTGGGCCAAGGGCATGAACAGGCCCCAGGCCAGCGCGAACACCAGCATCGCCGGCACGCGGGTATCGCCGGCACCGCGCAGGCAGAACGAGGCGCCGATGTTCAGCCCGTCGAAGGCCTGATACGCCGCCGCCAGCCACAGCAGGATGACGCCCAGCCGCGCGACTTCGGTGGCGTGCGGGTCGGCGGTCGCGACGAACCACGGCATCAGCCACGGCCCCAGCACCGCCAGCAGCACCCCCGACACACCCATGTACGCCACCGAGAGCTTGATCGTGGCATTGCCGAGCCGGTAGCCCCAAGCCTTGTCGCCGGCACCGATCGACTGTCCGACCAGCGTCGTGCCGGCCATGCCGAAGCCCACCGCCGGCATGAAGCAGAGCGAGGTCAGCATGAGGGCGATCTGCGAGGCTGCCCCGTCCACCGCTCCGAGCTTGACCTGCATGAGTTGGAACAGGGCCAGGGCGAGCAGGTCCATGGTCACCGACATCCCCATCGGCAGGCCGAATACGGCGGTGCCGGCGATGCGGGAAAGCCGCGGACGCCAGGTGAGTCGGCTCGCATATTCCCGATGCACGCCGCGGCTGGCGAACAGAACCGCACCGGCCAGGGTGCCCGCCGCCAGGGATGCCGTCGTCGCCCAGCCGGCGCCGGCCATGCCCAGGTCGAGCCGGAAGATGAAGATCTCGTTCAGCACGGCGTTGAGCACGGTGACGCCCGCGTTCAGCACCAAGGTCACCGGGGTGCGGCCGATGCCGTTGAAGAATCCGGACACCACCCACATCGCCACCGCCAGCGGTCCGCCCAGGATGCGCGGCACCCAGTAGGCGAGCGCCAGAGCTTCGATCTCCGCCCCGAGGGCGAAGGGTGCCAGCAGCCACGGCCCCGCCAGGGCGAGCGCGACGAACGCAGGAACGGTCGCCAGCGACGCCCACATTCCGGCCCAGACCACGCTCGCCGCGCGGCGCCGGCGCCGGGCGCCATAGGCGTGCGCCACCAGCGTCTGCACGCCCATGCCGATGCCACCGGCCAGCACGATGAACACCAGCACCAGGAAATACGTCGCCCCCATGGCTGCCGTGGCGGCGGTCGAGATGCGTCCGATGAACCACGTGTCGGTGAGATTGAGCAGCGCCTGAACGCCCGAATTCACGAACAGCGGCGCGGCCAGCAGCAGAATCTTGCGGTAGTCGACCTGCCGGCCGCCGTCGGAATCGATGCGCAGGGCCGGCAGGTGCGATGCTGGGGCGGAGTGGCCGCCGGAGTCGTCGAGTATCGCCGTGTCGGTTGGAATTTCCGTGCTCACCAGAAGAGGGTCTGTCGCCATTGTGCCCTGCCTGCCGCCGATCCTGTCATCGACCGCGCGCCGGCGGAAAATCACTCGCCATACGCCAGGCTTGAACGGGCATTCGCCACAGCATAGACTGCAATGGGTATTGCTCTGAACGACAACAGCGAATGGAGGCTCCAAATGCCAAACAGCATATACAAAGTCATCGAAGTCGTCGGCACCAGCAAGACGTCATGGGAAGATGCGGCGAGCGTCGCGGTAAAGGTCACCGGAGGCAGCATCCGGGATCTGCGCGTCGCCGAGATCACCAAACTCGACATGGTGATCGATAACGGCGGAGTGGTTCTGTACCGGGCGCGAGTCAGTCTGTCGTTCAAGTACGAAGCGGAACCGGCTCCGAAGGCGAAGACCAAAGGGAAGTCGAAATAGCAGCAACTCACTCCGGCCGGTGCAGTGGCTTTCCTGGTGGAGCACTGCACCACGGTGCCGACCACGGCACCCTTGCCGCAGGCTTGGTCGCCATTCGCGTATGAGGTGATGCGCACGCCCCGCTGGACCGCTCCGATATCCCGTCGCCTGTTCCTGAAACGCGCTTCCCTCGCCGCCGTCGGTCTCGCGTCCGGTTATCCGGTGCTGGTGGAACGCTATCTCGTCGGCATCAACACCTACCGCATTCCGGTGCCGAACCTGCCGCCGGCCTTCACCGGCTTGCGCATCGTCCAGTTGACCGACCTGCATTATGGGCTGCTGGTACCGCTTGCGCTGATCGAGGACGTGGTCGAACGGGCCAACGCGGCCGCCCCGGACCTCATCGTGTGCACCGGCGACTACGTGCATGCGCGCGAGACGGTCGAGGAGATCGACGCGGTATGGCCGCTGCTCGGACGGCTCAGGGCGCCGTTGGGGGTGTATTCGGTGCTGGGCAACCACGACCATTGGGCGGATGCCGAACGTTCGCGCTACTGGCTGCAACGCACCGGGCAGGACCTGGGTGAAAAGGCGGTGCGCCTGGAACGCTCGGGTGAGCACCTGTGGCTCGCCGGAGCGGGCGACCTGTGGGAGGATCATCGCAGCCTCGACGGCATGCTGGCCGAGGTCCCCGACAGGGAGTGCCGGATCGTCGCCGCCCACAACCCGGACACGGCGGACATGCCGCGCACGCAGCGCGTCGATCTCATGCTCTGCGGCCATACCCACGGCGGCCAGGTCGCCCTGCCCCTGCTCGGCAGCCCGATTCTGCCGGTGAACAACAAGGACTACTCCAGCGGGCCGAAGCAGTCCCCCAGCGGCTGCCCGGTCTTCATCTCGCGCGGCATCGGCTGGGCGATATTGCCGGTGCGCTTCAACTGCGCTCCCGAGATCGCGGTGCTGGAGTTGGTGCCGCAGGGAACGTGATGGGGCTGCGCGGGCCGCTGCCCAGGGCCTCGCCCCCGAATCGCCCCCCGGCTACGAGCGTCGAGACTGCCTCGGCTTCGATCCGGCGCGAGCGCGACGCGGTTTTCTGCCAGTGAACTCGACCTCGACCACCCGGGTGCCTTGCGCACCCGTGTCCAGCACGTAATAGCGCCCGTCTTCTACGTGTTTTGCGTCGTCGCCGATCGCTTCCCAGTCGGAAGCGCTCATCTTCATGATCTCGCCCCGCGTCGGCTGCGCGGCGAGAGATCTGCTCCCCGAGTCCATGGCTCGATTGTCGGCCACAGCGGCGCGACGCGTCCGTTGGATATGGAGGCGAAAAGGCTGTCTGCTCCGATCTTTTCAGCGCGCCAACCACGCCTGAGCCGCTTGCCAGCTACACTCGCGCCTCAATCCGCATCGAGGACCAGTGACCATGCGCCGAATTCTTCTTTCCCTCGCCCTTGCCGGCACCGGGCTGAGCACAGCCTGTACCACCATCGCCCAGGGACACGGCCACGACCTGCCCGTGCACGAGATGCCGCGGCACGACATGCAGCATCACCCGTCCGCCTCCGCTGCCGATGCGCGCCAGGTCGTCCGGTTCCCCGAGGATTTGCGCGCGCACACGCTCGCCAACATGCGCGACCACCTGCTGGCCCTGCAGGAGATCCAGGCGGCGCTTGCGAAGCAGGAGTTCGACCAGGCCGGGGATATCGCCGAGCAGCGGCTGGGCATGACCGCGATGAAACTGCATGGTGCCCATGAAGTCGCGAAATTCATGCCCGAGGGCATGCGCAATGCCGGCACCGAGATGCACCGCGCCGCCAGCCGCTTCGCCCTGGCTGCGAAGGAAGCCACTGCGAGCGGCGATTTCAAGCCGGTGCTGGAAGCCATGGCGCGGATCACACAGCAGTGTGTCGCCTGCCATTCCGCCTACCGATTGCAGTGACCGCCTCGTCTGCCAAGGCGGAGCGCGTCAACGGGTTGATCCGACCAGGATAGTGCCCGCATGAGATTCGGGCTTATGGCGGCGTTGGTGTCGCTTTGCCTGAGCACCGCCGCTGCCGCCGGTATTCCGCTCGCTGCCGTGGTGCGGTTCAACACCGCCTGCGCCAGATTTCACGAGGGAGAGTGCAGCGGGCGGCTGAGTTTCGACCACGGTCAGGAGTGGTCCGGGAATCCCATCCGCGCCACGCCGGCGACGTTTCCCCGGGCGCCCAAGACGATCCTTACGCCCTGCTGGTCTGCATGATGCGGGCATGCGCGTACTTCCCCATGCCGGCAGCCGTGCCGAAGGACCGGCATTGGCCGGCGGATGCGTTCGCGAAGCTACACAGCCCGGCGGGCGTTGCCCATTTCGTCCCGCTCGGGAAACTCTCGACCGGACGCTACCGTGCGCGGCTACGCTTCGATGCTGCGGCGGAAGCCGGTCCCCAGGTCATCTCCGAATCCTTCGACAGCGCGGACTTTGCGGGCCTGGCGCTGCAAGGCAGCACCGCGGAATTCATCTTCGACGTGGAACGGAAGGGCTCCCATCATCTGCGGCCGCACACAGGCAAGCCCGCGCCCCTGATCGAGTTGGAGGTCGTGCCCGATCAGCGCGGCGCCGCCGCGCGATAGCCGAGGACGGATGGATCGGCCGCTGACCCTTGCCACACCCGGTCGCCCGGAGTCAGGCAGACAACACGGACATGCCCCCGCACCGAGCCGACGCGGCACCGCCACGATGAGGTTGCGATGCCCGACGCCTTTCGAGACTGCGAAGCAGTCACTGGGCGTTGCTCTCGCATGCAGACTGTCGATCGACAGCCGCGACGGAAACGCAGGCGGGATCCGCCTCCCGCGGCGGCACATCGTCCGCGGCGAGCGGCTTCGCGGCGGCATCTTCCGCGAGCGCCATCCAGTCTTCGACGATGTCCCAGGTGGTGAACATCTTGACCAGGTAGTAGCGCGTTTCATTGTTCACATAGACGTGGGTGCGAGTTCTCGCTCTCTTGTTCTTCTTCTTCTGCACGACGACTTTCCGATACTTGAACGCCTTGACCGGGAGATCGAGGGATTGCGCGACGTCGGGAAGATCACCAGGAGGAAGTTCACCGTACAGCTTGGCGGACTGCCCGCCGCCCGCGTTGTATGCCGCGACCGGATAGGCGGCGCCGAGCTGATAATCCTCCCGGAACAGACGCAGCGCATCTTCGGGCATTCGGGCAAGCTCCAGGTCCAGGAGGCACACGGCGGCGCGTATGCTGTTCTTCAGGTCGCGTGCTCCGCGTTCGAAGGATGAAATCAGCTGCGCGTTGGAGCATCTGCTCGCGACCGACGAGTAGGTTCCGGGCCTGCTGCCCTTCCACTTGTCGGTGAACTGATACGGCCCGATCGCGTCCGCGGAGGAATTCGCGAAGTAGAACGGTTCGGGATTCATCGCGTACTCGATCGCGATCGCTTCGGCGGTGCGCAGCGGATCGGCACGAAATGCGGCGTCGTCCGACTGCTCGATGGTACCCAGCATCAGCAGCACCTCCGGCGGCCAGAGAGGGGCCAGAACCTCATCCGGAAAGGCGAACGAACGGGCACCGCTCTGCTTCAGGGTTTCCAGCGCAGCGCGGATATCGCCCAGCCATCGACGCACGCCCGCGGCCACGAGGTCGTCGGTGAACGGGCGCCCGTGATACTCCGGCTGGTACGCGGAGTACACGGCCGACTTCAGGTTGTCGAACACGCGCGGATCGCTGCTGCGCCAGTACTTCGAGGGAATGCGCGGATGCTTCATGGCGAGGACGGTAAGCGGCCGTCCGTCCTTCCTGACCGAAAACTTGAGCCGCGCCACGCCCATGCCGCCATCGTGGGACACCTCGTAGCCCGGAGTGAGGCGCGTAAACACAAAAGTCGGCACGGCTTTTCCCGCTCGCCCGTTCCCGGACTCCTGTGCCGGGAGCGGATGTGGCACGCGCACCGCCACCGCGTGCAGCCTGCCGTCGCATTCGTCATAGGCCGCGAGAGTGATGCGGCGGGAAAGCACGACGTGTTTCTCCTTCTTCACGGCAGTACGCTCGGCGGAGCGGCCCTTCTTTCCCCGCACGCGCACCGCGACCCTGCGCTCCGTCACGGTCGTTTCCCGCTCCATGACCGGAGTATCCAGATCCTCCAGATAGTCCTGCGCCTTGCGCGCCTGTTCGAGGAATTGTTCCGCCGTGAGTAGTCGCGCCTCGGGACGACAGTCGCCCTCGTCCGCGCCCGCGGGATGCGCGATTCCGAAGAGCGCTCCGACCATGAGAAGGACGAAGCCTGTCGGACGGCCCCTGCTCTTCCCTTTGCGTTTCCAACCCGCGCAACAAGATGCTTCCAGGCAAGCCTGCATGAGTCCCCCTCATCGAAGGCAGTATTGTCAACGCCTCAGGTCGTCGCGCGCAAGGACTACAGACCGATGCTGGCGAGAGGCATAGGGGCCGCGGTTCGATTTGAGCCCCATGGACGTCCATTTCGCGGCCTGACGAAATGCGTAAGTGTCGGACGGTCAACCGCAGTTCATTCGTGCGAAGGATTCGTTCGCACCCGGCCCCGGTCGCGTGCATCTGAGCATCACACTTGAGCCGAATCTAGCACCCGAACTTCGGCGCAGCCCTTCCACTCAAACGGGGGAACCCGTTCCGGCCACGGTGCCGCAGACACGCAGATCGGAGGTGACTCGTGGAAACACCCATGCACAGCATGAGCAATCTGTTCGACCAACTCGGGCTGCCTTCGGACCAGGCGGCGATCGAGCGCTTCATCGAGACGCACAGCCCGTTGGCGCCAGGCGTCCTGCTGTCCGAGGCGCCGTTCTGGACGTCCTCGCAGGCGTCATTCCTGCGCGAGGAAATCATCGAAGACGCAGACTGGGCCGAGGTGGTGGACGAACTGAACGCCGAATTGCGCCTGAGGGGAACGTAACCCGGGCACGGCAGCGGTGCGAACGTGCTGCGGCGTTCGCCGCGCACGATGCCATGCGGGCGTCCGGTTAACCTTTGGCGCGCAGTCCCCACATGAGGCCAATGGGCGCACGTCCGAACTTTGTTGCCTCAGACTTGCCCGCCACCGCGTCGACGACCCCGGGCGCGGCGGGCGACGATACCCTGCTGGACGCCTACTCGCGAACCATCGTCGAGGTCGTCGAGCGCGTCGGCCCGGCGGTGGCTCTGGTGCAGATCCGCAGACGCTCCGCCGATCGCTCCGGCCGCGATGGCGATGCCGCCGGCTCCGGGTTCGCGTTCACGCCGGACGGCTATCTGCTCACCAATCATCACGTCGTGCACGGTGCACGGCGCATCCGCGTGACGCTGCCCGATGAGCGCGAGTTCGATGCCGACCTGATCGGTGAAGATGCGCAGACCGACCTCGCCGTGATTCGCGTCGGCGTCAACGCTCTGCCCACCGTGCCGCTGGGCCGGTCCGGCGGCCTGCGCGTCGGGCAGATCGCGGTGGCCATCGGCAATCCCCTGGGATTCCAGAACACCGTCACCACCGGCGTGATCTCCGCGCTCGGCCGCTCGCTGCGCGCCGACAGCGGGCGCAGCATGGACGACATCATCCAGACCGATGCGGCGCTCAATCCCGGCAGTTCGGGCGGCCCGCTGGTCAGTTCGACCGGGGAGGCGATCGGCGTCAACACCGCGATCATCCCCGGCGCACAGGGGCTGTGTTTCGCGGTCGGCATCGATACCGCGCGCTGGGTCGTGGGCCAACTGTTCGCCCATGGGCGCGTGCGCCGCGCGCGCCTCGGCGTGGCCGGCGCCACGGTGCCGGTGGCGCGGCGCGTCCAGCTCGCGCTCGCCCGCGATCAGCGCAGCGCGGTGCGCGTGGCGGAGGTCCAGGCAGGAACACCGGCCGCTCTGGCCGGCGTGGAGGTCGGCGATCTGCTCGTCACGCTCGACGGCATTCCCTTGACCGGAATCGACACCCTGCAGCGGCTGCTCGACCACAGTCGCATCGGCAGGACCGTGACGCTGGAGGTTTTGCGGCGGGGGCGCCTGTTGAAGCTCGCTGCAACGCCCGACGACAGTTCAGCCTGGGTCGCCTGACGCCGACCTGCTGCGTGCAACCAGCCGGCAGCGGGCGTCGAAGCCGGCAAGCTCAGACAGAAGCCGCCTCAGCTCTCGCCCTTGATGGCATGCCAGAAATCCTTGGCACCTTCGCTCGTCGCGCGGCCGATCGTGCGCCCCATTTCCGCCGCGCCGTGGCCGATCTTCTTGCCGGCATCCGCAGCCGCGTGGCCGATTTCGACCCCAACCTTCTTCGCGCCCTGGCCAATGTCGTGGAAAGCCGAGCCGGTGGCACGTCCTGCCTGTTTCGCGCCCTGTTCGAGACTCTGGTCACCGGCAAGAGCCGCGGTGCCGAATAGTGCCGCAATAAGGAGCACACCGACTCCAGGCAGACGCGTGCCCAGCGGGCGCCGCCCGTGAGCGATGATCTTGGCGTGAGCTGTCATGCCGCTCGATGGCAAGAGATTTTCGGATGTCGTCTTCATGGGAACCGGGACCGATCTGGTTTCGATGATTGCCCATTATATCGCACCAAACCCGACTGTCACCCGACGCAGCAACTCAGCCCCTGAACGGGCGCGCCATGAGAGAGGCGTCCGCACCTGCGCCAAGCGACGCCGGCAGCACCGCCACCCCGCTTTCCAGTACTGTAATGGAAGATAGACTGCGGTACTCGGCGCCGGCAGAATCCATGCTCATCGTTCACGAACAAGATGACCTCGAAACCCATTCCGCCTGATCCAATGAGTGCAGTTCCGAGCATCGACCCGCGGTTGATGCAATCGATCCACGAGGGCAACTGCGTCGCTTTCGTCGGTGCCGGATTCTCGGCCGCCGCCGGTCTGCCGCCGTGGAAGGATCTGATCCGCTCGATCGCGGCTGATGTACCCCTCCGGGAAGGACGGCCGGAAAGCGAGTTGGTGCATTCCCTGCTCAACGACAGTCCTGCCCCTTCCAGCCGCGAACTGGAGATGGCGGCGCAGATCCTCTACGACGCCCTCGGCGGCGACAGGTTCCGCGGGCGACTGGCCGCGGCATTGCACAAGAACCCCCTGCCCGATGTCATGGATCTGCGCCTCAAGCATCTGCGCGGCATACCGTTCCGGGCCATCGTCACGACCAACTTCGACCCGCTCCTGCCCGGCCTGCCGCCCACGGCGGACGCCTATCGCCGCCTGTTGCGCAGCCGGCGGCCCTCGCCCTGGCGCGATGCGATCACCCGTGTCGCCCTGAACCTTGCGCCCGCGGGCGGCGCACCCTCCGATGCGGACTCGATCGTCGTCCAGCTCCACGGCAGGCTCGATGACGCGGAATCGCTGGTGCTGACGCGCTCCCAATACCGCAAGCGCCTCTATGCCGATCCGGCTTACCTCACGGTCCTGCGATCGCTGCTCGCCACCACCACCGTGCTGTTCCTCGGCTACTCCCTCACCGACGCCTACCTCAATGAACTGCGTTCGGAACTGGTGGAGGCGTTTTCCGGCAGCCGTTCGGCAGGCGACCCTCTGGCGTGGGCGGTGCTCGAGGACGTGTCCGAGGTCGCCTGCCGCTACTACGAGCAATACGAGGGGCTGGGCGTGCTCGCCTACCGCAGCGGCGACGGCGGCCTCGATCACAGCGGGTTCGACGCGATCCTGAACGCGATCTACGACCAGACCAACCCGATCCACCGCCTGGGCGAGCTGCTCGCCGGTCGCCGCGTGCTGTGGTTCGACCCGAACCCGGACCACAACAATCGCGGCCGCGAATTGCTGCGCGCGGCTGCGGCGGAATCCGGCGACGATGCTGATTCCTTCGGCGAGCGGTTCGTCGAGGCAACCACGCTCGACAAAGCCTGGAACCTCCTGTCGCAAGCCGGCAAGTTCGACCTCGTCATCAGCCACTGGGGGCACGGCATGTATCTGGACGGCCGGGCCAACGGCGACGAGCTGCTGCGCCGCGTGGCCAGGCTGCGGGCGAATGGAACCACCGCGCCGCCGGTGGTGATCTTTGCCGGCGGCGGCGACTTCGAGGTGGTGAACCGCCGCCGTGCGCTGGGGCTCGGCGCAGCCGAGCTCGTCTCCCGCTGGGAAGATCTGATTGCGGTGCTGGAGCGGGTCCTCGGGGCAACGGTTTCGAGAAGGTAGGCCGGGAAAGGCTTGCGCTCGCGCGGCCAGTAACGCTTCGGACTCGTCGTCACGCTCGTTCCGGGTCGTTGCCGGCTCCGGGTATCGGCGGGTGATCCGCGTCTTCCGGCCCGAAAGCTGCCGCAGGCGCCACGTAAGTGGGCGGGCTTCGCGAAGATGCAGGCATGGTGATGTCGCCCCGGTCGCCGCCGCCGACGGCGGGTTCTCGTCGCCGCGGAGCGGGCGGGTGCTCACCGTCCAGTCGATCCCGCCGCTCGCCAGCGCGGTGTCGAGGTCTGCCGGCGCTTCGAGGCGCCCGCCCTGCCGTGCCAGGCAACTGCCCGTGGTAGAACATTTTTCCGGCCTTGGCCGGCAACACTGGCTCCTCGACAGGCTTCCGCGTGAGGCGGGTTCTTCGGCGCACGGTGGCGCACCATCGGAAGCAAGTACGGGATCGCGGGGGCTCACTGGGCGATCGTTTCGAAGATGGTTGCTGGCCGAGGGGCGCGGGCGCGTTTCCCCATACGATCACGCAGCGAGACGCCCCCTGGTGAACCATAAGCTCCATCCGGATCGGTCCCAGGCATACTTACGGCATGTGCGGACCGAGTGGCGCACCCTTCCCCGGCCTCCGGGTTGAAGCCTGCAAAACCGTCGCGGCCGTGTACGGTGATCGATGCACTGGCGGGCAGTCGAGACTCGTGGGAGATTGAAAGTGAACCCAGCAGCTGACGCGGGCGGTGCGCGAGATCGAGCGGTTTCGCAAGCCGGTGCTGTGATGTCGGGTACGATCCCAGACACGGACCGCGGCGGGGACACCACCGTCGTGAACGACGAGACGGTGCGACTGGCCGGCCCAGCCAGGCCGGCACTCGATCCGGGGCCGCCGGCATCCCATGCGGACGTGGCCGACTATGCCGGGAGCTACACGGTGAAGGGCCTCATCGGCCAGGGAGGCATCGGCCGCGTCTATCTCGGTTTCGATCAGACCATCGGGCGCGAGGTTGCCATCAAGGAGCTGCTCGATCCCTCGGCCGGGGCGGCCACGGCCAACGCGCCCGGCGATCCGGTCCGTGCCCGGTTTCTGCGGGAAGCGAAGATCACCGGGCGCCTCGAACATCCGGGCATCGTTCCGGTGCACGAGCTCAGCGCCAAGCCGGACGGGGCGCTGTTCTATGTCATGCGCTACGTGCACGGACAAACTTTCGAGGACGCCCTGCAGGAATGCGCGGCATCCGACCCGGAGTCGGCCTTTTCCTGCCGCATGCAACTGCTTGGCAGCCTGATCCAGACCTGCGAGGCGATGGCCTACGCCCACGCCCGCGACATCATCCACCGCGACCTCAAGCCCGCCAACATCGTACTGGGCGAATTCGGCGAGACGGTCATCCTGGACTGGGGCCTCGCCAGGGCAGTAGCGGAAGAGGACGCTCCGGTGCAGGGCATGCGGAGCAGCGCAGCATCTGCCGCGGAAGGCGGCGAACTCACCTCGGTCGGAGAACTGCTGGGCACGCCGAACTACATGGCGCCGGAGCAGGTGGATGCGGCCTTGGGGCCGGTTGGCAAGGCGAGCGACGTCTACGCCCTCGGAACCATCCTGTATCGTCTGCTCACGGGAACGCTGCCCTACCAGGGAAGCGGTCGCGGCCTCCTGCAGGCATTGACCAGTTCGGCACCGTCACCCTCGCCGAAGCTGCGCCGGCCGGGGATTCCCCCGGAACTTGCGGCGATCTGCGAGAAATCCATGAGCAAGGACCCGCGCGGCCGCTTCCCGGACGCCGCTGCCATGGCGGCCGAGCTGCGCGCCTTCCGCGACGGTCGCCTGGTGAGCATCTACGCCTACTCCAGAAGCGAACTGCTGCATCGCTTCGTCGCCCGCAACAAGATGGCGGTCATCGCCGCGGTCGGCGTGCTTGTCGCCACTCTTGTCGGCGGCGGGCTCGCGCTGCGCTATGCCGTGGAAGCGGAAAAGGCGCGGGTCCAGGCCGAACTCGCGCTGGAAGAGATCACCGAACTCGGCGAGCTGGCGCAGGCTCATGCCCATAAGGCTGTGGCAGCGCTGGATGCCCATTTCAAGGGCTTGGAGACCGATCTGCAGGTGCTGGCGCAGGACTTCAGAGGCGACCCCGAGGCCGCACTGCGTGCCGCCCACGCCCGTCTCGCAGCCCGACAGGCCGGGCTGGCCGGCCTGTTCTGGGTCGATGCGGCCGGGTCGATCCGCGCCGCCGAACCGCAGGCCGTCGCGTCTTTGCGTGGCACCAGCATCGATGCAAACACAGCCACCCAGTGGATCGAACCGGGGGGGAGCGGTCCATGTCGAGTGGCTTCCGGGACGGTCCGCGGGCGAGTTGGGTCGGGGTCCAGGTCCCTCTCCTGCGCGATGGCAAGCGCGCGGGCATCCTTGCCGCCCTGTTGCGTGCCGATCAGGTGATCGGCGCCATCCTCCCGCCGGCGGCGCCGGTCCGCGGCCGCAGGCCGGACATCTGGGCGATGCAGCGCGATGGGCTGGTCCTCTATGACGAAGATCCGGACTATGTGGGTACCGATCTGTTCCGCGACCGGGTCAACACCGTACTGCCCGGCGTGGTCGAGTTCGGTCGGCGCATGCAGCAGGAGGACTCGGGGGTGAGCCACTACGCCTACTTTTCGACCGCCGGCGTCGGTCGGGAGCACTACGTCGCGGCGTGGCAGACCGTGACACTGCCGTCGGGCGCGGAATGGCAGGTGGTGGTGGATTACCCGTATGTCGTCGTCCGCCCATGAGCGTGCGACGGATTTCCGCGTCGGCCGGTCCCGGTCCGCGGGAGTGCCCGCGCGCAGTGGGTCGAATCAGAAGTCGCGCACTTCCGACGGGACCTCGGATACTGACGAAAGAGTAATCCTTCCGCGACGTGATGGACGTCGTGCCGCAGTACGAGGACGACAACGCGTGGTTCCGCTTCGAGCGCGGCGGAATACGGGGCAAGGGGCGCTCCCGATGGTACGACGGCAGCTCAGCGCGCCGCCGCGTTCTCGCCAGATCCTGACTTGCTCGATCGTCACGCGTGACGGCCCCAAAGCGACGCCCTGTTTCGAACCCGAGCCGCATGCGGATCGGCCGTTCGCGGCCAGCCCGTGGCGCATCGAAATGGGGCGCTCAACTTGGCCGGCGTGCCCCCTTCCCTTACGCGACTCAAGTGCCGGCTCGGCCCGCCGTTGTCCCAATCTGTTATTTTTGGACAAACCGGCGGCCCCCGGCCGTAGCCGATCTGACCCATGATCAAGAAAATTCCCGTGGCACAACTCCGGCCGGGCATGTTCATCCACGATCTCGATTGCGGCTGGATGGATCACCCGTTCCTGCGGAACCGCTTCACCGTGACCACCGAAGCGGAGGTACACAAGGTCGTCGCGGCCCGCATTGGCGAGGTCTACATCGACACCGCCCAGGGCGACGACGTGCGCGACGCGCCCACCGCGACCGAGGTGAAGGCCGGCCTGGAGTGCGCGATGGCGGCCGCGGCGCAGGCGCCGGTCCCCCGCGTACCGCTGGCCGAAGAATCGGCGCGGGCCCGCAAGGTGCACAGCGAGGCCGCCGCCATCGTCCGCAACATGATGAGCGACTTGCGGCTCGGCAATCAGGTGCGGGTCGAGCAGGTGGAGCCGGTCGTGGAGCGCATGAGCGACTCGATCCTGCGCAACAGCGGCGCCCTCCTTTCGCTGTGCCGAGTCAAGAACAAGGACGACTACACCTTTCTTCACTCGGTGAGCGTGGGCGCCCTGCTGATCGCGTTCTGCCGCGAACTGGGCATGGATGGCGACGCCATCCGCCAGGCCGGCGTCGGCGGCATGCTCCACGATGTCGGCAAGATCCGCGTCCCGGACGCCATCCTGAACAAGCCAGGGAAGCTCACCGACGAGGAGTTTGCGGTGATGAAGGGACACGTCGTGGAGTCCCGCCGCATCCTCGAAGATACGCCGGACGTCACGCCGACCGCGCTCCAGGTGGCCGCGCAGCATCACGAACGCTACGACGGCAGCGGCTACGCCGAAGGCCTCAAGGGCGAGTCGATCTCACGCATCGGCCAGATGGCGGCGATCTGCGACGTCTACGACGCCATCACCTCCGACCGCGTCTATCACAAGGGCATGGCGCCGGCCGAGGCGCTGCGCAAGATCTTCGAGTGGAGCAAGTTCCACTTCAACCCGCAGCTCACCCAGGCCTTCCTGCGCTGCATCGGCATCTATCCGATAGGCACGCTGGTGAAGCTGGAAAGCGGCCGTCTGGCGCTGGTCGTCGACCAGCGTGAAGGCAATCTGCTGCGGCCGCTGGTGCGCGTGATCTTCCACAGCCGGGCCAACCACTACCTGCCGCCGGAAGATCTCGATCTGGCGCGGTCCTCGGCAGCCGATCGCATCGTCGGCCACGAATTGCCGGAGACCTGGGGCATCGAACCGGCGCGCTTCCTCTGATGCGCGGTACTCCAAGGCTGCTCGAAGTGCAATCCTCGAAGTCGCGTCCGGACGAGGGCCTGACGAGGCACGGACGACAACGCTGAATCAAGACGGTGAGGCCGTACAGATCGCCATCGGGAATCCCCAGGCACCGCGCCGCCCCCCACGGATCCCGACACCAATAAACGATCAGACGAAGTGTCTCTCTTGGCTTTTCCCACTCGGGAAAGGGCCGGGGTGGGCAGCGAACGCCGCCTCCTGCACGCCCGGGACTGATCGGATCACCATCGTACTTTTTCGGCGGGCTCACCAACGCTTCGGCTAGCCCAACTTCGCCAACTGAAGGGTATAGTCGAGCGTAACTACCTGTTTTCACTACCGCCGATCTCAGAAGTTCGGCACTACAGCGGGCGTTGCCGGAGCAGCAGTCGCGGCGGCGGTTATCCGGTCGAAGTAGGCGTCGTCTCGGTGCAGGAATCCCAGCGCTTGTCGCATAGCGCTCAGTGCCAATCGATTCTTGGCGTACTCGTCATGCTCTTCCATGCTGACGGCTCCGAACGGGAATGATTCCGCGTGCGCGTTCGGTCCTATCCGGTGTCGCTATGGCGGCGCAGGACGGGAGAATTCTTGCACAGTGCGGATGCTCGGCCTTTTCCGCGACTGCGTGCTTCCGCACTTGCTCGGTCCCTTTCCACGCATGCGCGACCGTGACGAGACTCGCCGGGAAGGGGTTGGGAATCGTAGGATGAAGAGCGTTGACCGATTGCACGGTTGCCGCCTTTGAGCCTAATCCGCAAACGTTTCGGCACGGAGCCCACCCATCGCCGAATGGGGTTTCAGGCATGGACCGGTCCATCCGTCCGAGGGTTCGCGGCACGGGGGTGTCAGCGCGCAGCAGCTTCTTGCACGCAACGATTTCGAAATCGACCACCAGACGGGCGATTGACGGTGAAGACGGATCCGGTTCGTCGCACCAGCGACGGCGACAACGGCGGCGCCGCCGCCCCGCGGGGTCAGGGGTTGATCCTTCAACCCGCCTCGCTGGTGAGGGAGGGCCGCTCGCGCAGGACGATCTCGTCGCCGCGGCGGAGGATTTCCACCTGCCCCACTTCGAAGCGGATCTCTTTGGACAGGCGTACCGCTTGGCTGTTGCCGGACTTGAAGGGCACGCGTAGACGATGGTGCCCTCCAATCCGGCTAAAGACATACGCAAAGCGTACCTACCGGACCGTGTTCGCTGGAAGTCGGATCAGGCTATCCGATGCTCCAGCGTGGACAGCCCGCCAGCAACAAATCCGCACACGATTGCCGGCGGCCAACATAACCGACCAGGACGTCTGGGGGTTGGCAGCTGAAACCGTGACCTTCCCCCGATGACCGTCTTGATCTGCTGAGGCCTTGCTGAACCGGTCTCATTGCTGTGCGCCGGCAGGAATGGCGCCCAACTCCTGTTGTTGATTGGATGTCAACGGGGAAACTGCCTTGACACGGGCCACGAACCTCGCGCTGGTGCTGCGCAGACCCACTTCGTCACTGAGTATGTGGGCGGCTTCGTTCAGTAGCACGTCTTTGTCATTCTTGCGCGCCGTTTCGGCCGCCAGTTCGTTGGCGAGATTGCGTTCGTCCGCCTGCAAGCCATCATCCTGGAGCGCGTTCTGCTTCCCCGGCGCCGGTTCCTTGCCGACAACACCTTCAGGGGTGCTCTTTCCGGCATTCCTCTGTGCTTCCCGGCCCTTCAGCCGGGCCTCCAGTGCATCCCGTTCCTTGCGTCGTTCAGCTTCGTTCAGCGAAACCAGGTTCTTCTTGCGTTGAACGTTGAGTTCGGCGACGTCTTCCTGCAGGTACTGAAACTCCCTGTCCTTCTGCACGCGAGCCTCGTGGCGCGTCAGCAGGATGGGCCGCAGATATTCCAGGTCGGCGATCGGCGCATAAGCTGCGGCCTTGACCTGCGCCCAGGGCAGTGCATTGTCGAAGCTGGATTCGCCAAAGCTCTGCGCATCGTAGACCGTGGGAAAGGCGATGTCCGGCTGCACGCCGCGCAGTTGCGTGGTGCCGCCGTTGATGCGGAAGAACTGAGCCGTGGTCAGTTTCAGTTCGCCCAGCTTCTGCTCGCTGCTCCTGGCGACCTGGTCGAGATTGATCAAGGTTTGCACCGTGCCTTTGCCAAAACTGGGCTCACCGATCAGCAAGCCGCGGCCGTAGTCTTGAATCGCCGCGGCAAAGATCTCTGACGCGGATGCCGAGCCCCGGTTGATCAGGACGCCGAGGGGTCCATCCCAGGCGACGCCGGCCTTGGCGTCGCTCTCCACGGTGACGTTACCCCGGGCATCGCGCTGCTGCACCACGGGCCCCTTGTCGATGAACAAGCCGGTGAGTTCAATCGCTTCCATCAATGAACCGCCGCCATTGTTGCGCAAATCGATCAGTACGCTATCAACCTTCTCCTTTTTCAACTCCTCCAACAGGCGCGCCACGTCGCGGGTCGCGCTCTTGAAGTCCGAGGCGCCGCGTTGTCGGGCTTCGAAGTCCTGATAGAAGGCCGGAAGAGCGATCACGCCGATGCGACGAGTGGTCTCTCCCTCCGTCACGGTGAGGATCGATTTCTTGGCGGCCTGCTCGTCCAGACTGATCTTCTTCCGAACGAGCGAAATCCGCTTATGCTTGCCGTCCGGGCCGGCGTCGGCCGGGAGAATGTCGAGTTGGACGACCGAGTCGGCCGCGCCGCGAATCAGTGCGACCGAATCGTCCAGGCGCCAGCCCACGATATCGGTCATGGCGCCGCCTTCACCCTGAGCGACGCCGAGGATGCGGTCCCCGATCTTCAGTTGGCCCGACAGGATCGCCGGGCCACCGGGCACGAGTTCCCGAATCGTGGTGTAGTCGTCCTTGTCCGTCAGCACCGCTCCGATTCCGACCAGGGAGAGCTTCATCGATATGTCGAAGTCCCCGGCCGCCCGTGGCCCCATGTAGCTGGTGTGGGGCTCGATGGTCATGGTGTAGGCGTTCATGAATGTCTGAAAGGCGTCCTCGCTCTTGAGGCGGAGCATCCGCTTCAGGGCATTGGCATAGCGCTTGTCGAGGGTCTCGACGATTTGTCCGTCGTCTTTCCCCGCGAGCTTGAGCCGCAGCCAGTCGTTCTTGACGCGCTTGCGCCACAACTCGCTCATCTCCGCCTCGGATTTGGGCCAAGCCTCTTTTTCCCGCGCGTATTGATAGCTTTCCTTCTGGCGGAAATCAAACCCCTGCTTGAGCAAAGCGCGGGCGTAACCAAAACGCTCGGACACTCGCCGCGCATAGAGATTGAACATGGCAAAGGGAACGGTGAGTTCCTCCGTGATGATGGCGTCGTCGAGCTTGGTGCGGACGCCAGCCCAGCGGTCGATATCGGTCTGAACAAAGAACAGCTTCTCGGGATCGAGTGACTTCAGATAGCGGTCGAATATCCTGTCCGACAAGGCGTCGTCGAGCGGCATCGATTGGTAGTGGTAACGGGTCAGCAGTTCCGCTGCGAGGTGCGCCGCCTGAGACTGTTGCTGCATGGGCTTCAGCTCCGGGGGACGCGGCGCTCCAGAGTCGAGCGGCGCGGCTTGCGCTGCCGTCGCCAACACAAACACGATCCACAGCAGTCTCTTGTTCATGGGTACTCTCCAAGTCTTCGGGCAGGCTGGCAAGACGGTAACGCGGTTCCCGGGGTTCGCGCCCACTTCATGCGATGTGGTGCCGCTGTCGTCCATCCCGGTGCTGGCGGCCGGTGAGGAATGATACCTGCCCAGGATCGCGCCAGTATGACGCAACAAAGCCAGGCGGACCTGAATCAGCCCGCACAAAGTGCCCGTGCAACGCCTGATCCGGCGCACTCTTCCGTCCGGCGCCGGTAAGGACGAAATGACTTGACTGGCTGTCACTGCAACTTCTCACGAATCTCAACCGCCTTGCCGCCAATCGGCTTTGGACCCATGTTGCGGGATTTCGTTGCACCGGAATTCAGCTTTGGCAGTATGGTTCCAGTGCACGGCTATGCCACAATGTTCCGGGCTCGGCGCACTTCATCACCGGCCGCGATCTGGCCACGGCCAGCGACGAAGACGGCTTCTTCGTCTCGCCGCGTGCCGAACGACGCGGTCATCAAGACGGTAGTCGACCCGCAGGCGCGCGCGGTGCATCTGACGCTGCCCAGCGGTGTCACCCGCAGCGCGGTCGTGACCGGCGACCAGGGCTGCGTCACGCTGCCGCGCGGAGCCAAGTCGGCCTTCTTCACCCCGATCAAGCTGCGCTCCGTACTGCCAGACCCGGCCGTCCAGCCGTGGCCGATGGGCGACCAACTGCCCGCCGCAGCGCCATTGCCGCCGGAAGTGGCTGCGGAGAAAGTGGCGGAGGCCCTGCAGGCCGCCTTCGACCCGCCCGAGGCGCTGACCGCAGCATTCGTCGTCGCCTACAAGGGGCGCATCATCGCCGAGCGCTACCAGGCCGGACTCGACCACACCACGCGCCTGCCCGGCTGGTCGATGGGCAAGAGCCTCACCGCAACGCTGATCGGCCAGTTGATCCACGAGGGAGTCTACGACCTGTGGGCACCGGCACCGGTACCGGCGTGGCAGCAGCCGGACGATGTGCGGCGCACGATCCGCATCGCCGACCTGGTCGCGGCCGGTCTATGGCGGGATGTTCTGGCTCAACCGCACGCACAACTGGCCCGTGCCCGAGGATGCCTGCTACATGGCCGGTGCGGGCGGCCAGTACACGATCATCATTCCCACACATGACTTGGCGGTGGTGTCGCTGCCTGGATGGGGCATCGTGATTCGAATGGGCTGTTTCATGGACATACGGAGGCCATTCAGTCGCCCGCGAACACCCGGCGCGAAAATGCGCCGTCGCCCGGGGCAGTCCCGGGCGGCAGCGGTCGGTCAGGTAGAGGTGTCAGTCGCGCAGCGCGCTGAAGACGAAGTCCTTGCCTTTTTGTTGGATGTGGCAGGCATGGCAGTCGGCCTGGCCCTTGGCGTCAAGCGTGCCTTTCTTGTCGGCGAAGACCTCGTAGCCCCAGCCGTCGTTAGCCTTGAATTTCTTCGCATCCTTGGCCATGACGACAACCGCCTTGCGATTGCCCTCGGACACGGCATTGTCCTTGTCCACGGCCTCGAAGAGGTCGAATACGATCACGGAGCCGTCGGCGAACTTGCCTGCCTTGTAGCCGGCGAGGGCCTTCTTGTTGCCATAAATGTGGTGCATGCCGCCCACCGCGTCGAACAGCGGGTGCCCCTTGTTGATGACCATGGACTTGACGTGCTTCCAGTCTCGGAAGCCGTCCGGGTAGGTGACTTTGGCATCGGCAGCCATGGCGCCGAAGGTTATCGCCGCGAGCGCGGCGGCAAGCACGAGCTGTTTCATGTGAGGCTCTCCCAATCGAGGTGGTTCAAGAAATAAACAGGCTTCGGGCGAGTCGATTACGTATCGACACGATACGAGTCTGAAGGGATTCACGCACCTTGTCAATAATGTTTTGAGGCGATACCATGCAGCCATGAACGAGTCGGCGCGCACGCTGCTGGACCTGGTCAGTTGCCTGGGAAGGGTGATCCAAGAGGACGAGCGTAGGCATGCCCTGGCGGCGGGGTTGCAGTCGGTGCATCTGACCGCCCTGTCTTATCTTCGAGACGCCAATCGCTACAGCAATACGCCGCACGCGCTGACGGAATTTCTCGGCTCCACCAAGGGCACGGTATCCCAGAGCCTGCTGCTTCTCTACCGCAAGGGCTTGGTGGAGCGGCACGCCGACCCGCAGGACGGACGCGTCATCCGGCTTCGCTTGTCCGCGGCCGGCAAGAAATTGCTGCAGGGCGCAGCCCTGGATCAGCAGTGGGAGGCGGCGGTGGGAGCCTTGTCGCCGGCGGATGCGGCGCTGGCATCGCAGGCGCTGGCGACCGTCTTGCGCTCGCTGCAGCGAGGCCGCGGCAGTCGCACCTTCGGCGTGTGCTCCACCTGCACCTTTTTCACTCGTCTGGGGGCACGGTCGTTCCGCTGCGGCCTCACCGGCGAGTCATTGAGCCAGTCAGACTCAACGAAGATCTGCCGAGAGCACATGCTTCCTGCGCACAACCCTGATCCCGGCGTCGGAAAATGAAGGCCGCTGCGCGTCGGGAGCCGCAGCCAGAATAGCGGGATGACGGGTCCGGCGGCTCGGTGAGTGGGATGGGCCCCGCATGCAACGGGTTCGCTTCCCGGAGTTCACCAGGCAACGTTCAACACTCTGGATATGCGGACATCGCCGGGAGATCAGGAAAGGCGCTTGCGGCTGACGGATGTCCGGCTTGGCTTTCGGCATACCAAGGGTGCCGGCACCGCGATCGGCGCCATCGCCGACACCCTAACCCGACAACCGCCGCCGACGGCTTTCGAGATTGGTACGCACCGTTTCGCCCTGCTCATCATGCGTCTTACCGTGTTGCTGGTGCTGTTCGTGCTGCTCGTGAACGCACTCATGCACAAGCATTGGCTGGAGTCCTTCCTGTTCGCCGTCGCCCTCGCGGTGGGACCGACGCCGGAGCTGCTGCCGATGGTGGTGTCGCTCACGCTGTCGCGGGGTGCCCTGCACATGGCGAAGAAGCGGGTGATCGTCAAGCGCCTGGCCTCCATCCAGAACCCGGGGTCAAGTCACCGTGGGAACACGACCCTGCGAGTCGGGTCCCACGGCCTTATTTCGCGTGCACTCCCACCTCGACGACGTGGTCCTGACGGTCGTCCACCAGGGCAATCGCTCCGTCGTGTCGCTCGACGCCATCGACCGTCACGCTCATCCGGCCGCTCGTCCCGTCATCGCTCGCGCGCGCCTGTGCAACGGCGATGTGGTACACCGTCTCCCGATACCGGTAGTGGATCTGGAACCCCAGCCAATGCGCGGGCAGGCAGGGAGCAAGATGCAGCTTGTCGACCTCGAGTCTCAGGCCCAGCAGCGATTCCACGATGAGCCGGTACATCCAGCCGGCCGAGCCGGTGTACCAGCTCCATCCGCCGCGGCCGACGTGCGGCGCAGCTGCATAGACGTCGGCCGCCATGACATACGGCTCGACTTTGTAGGTCGCGACGGCTTGCGCTGATGCCCCATGGTTAACCGGATTGATCATGGCGGTCAGCTCCCACGCGCGCTGAGCGTCCCCCAAGGCGGCGAACGCCATGGCCGTCCAGATCGCCCCGTGGGTGTATTGCCCGCCGTTTTCCCTCACGCCCGGCACGTAGCCGCGGATGTAGCCGGGGTCCAGATCCGACTTGTCGAAGGGCGGATCGAGAAGCTGGATGAGCGCGTGCTCGCGGCGCACCAGCCGCTGATCCACCGCCTGCATGGCCGTGCGCGAGCGAATCGTGTCGCCCGCCCCGGACAGCACGGACCAGCTCTGCGAGATCGAATCGATCCGGCACTCGGCGCTGCTCGCCGAGCCGAGCGGCGTGCCGTCGTCGAAGTAGCCGCGACGGTACCACTCGCCGTCCCAGCCGTGGTGCTCGATGCTCTGGCGCAGCCGGGCGCCCTCCCCTTCGCAGCGCTCTGCGAAGGCTGCGTCGCCCGTTGCACGCGCGAGCCCGCTGAACTGCCTGAGCACTTCACACAGGAAGAAACCCAGCCAGACGCTCTCGCCCTTGCCGCCGATCCCCACCAGGTTCATGCCGTCGTTCCAGTCGCCGGAGCCGATCAGCGGCAGACCATGCTGGCCGAAGCGCAGGCCGTGCAAAACGGCGCGCACGCAGTGGTCATACAGGCTGACTGCCTCGGCGGAGCGGCCGGGCAGGTCGTAGTAGGAGTCGTCCTCCGGGTTGACCGGGCGGCCTTCCAGGAAGTGTACGGGCTCATCCAGCACTCCCGTGTCGCCGCTGCTCGTCACATAGCGGCACACCGCCAAAGGCAGCCAGAGGTAGTCGTCCGAACAGTGCGTGCGCACGCCCCGGCCCGACGGCGGGTGCCACCAGTGCTGAACATCTCCCTCCTGGAACTGGCGGCTCGCGCACAGCAGCAGGTGCTCGCGCACCAGCCCGGGCTTCGCGTGGATGAGCGCCATCACGTCCTGCAACTGATCGCGGAAGCCGAAGGCGCCGCCGGACTGGTAGTAGCCGCTGCGTGCCCAGACACGGCATGCCAGGGTCTGGTACACCAGCCAGCCGTTGGTCAGCACATTGAGGGATGGGTCGGGTGTTTCCACCTGCACTGCTCCGAGCGCGTGGTTCCAGTGCTGCCACACCGCTTCGAGCGCGCCGCGCGCCGCCAGTGATCCGCGAAAGCGCTGCACCAGATTGCCGGCGTCATCGGCGTCGCGTCCCACGCCGAGCCGGTAGACGATTTCGCGCTCCTGCCCGTCGGCCAGATCGAATCTCACCTGGATCGCGGCGCAGGGATCCAGCCCAGAGCCCGTCTTGCCGGACAGTCGCGAGCGTCCCATGGCGGCCGGATTCCTCAACGTGCCATTGCGCCCGAGGAATTCTGTGCGGTCGCCGCTCAGCTTGCGCGTCGGGTCATCCACGTCGAAAAAGGCAACCCGATCGGCGAACTCGGTGTTGTACGGGTTGCGCGCGTACAGCGCGCCGCTCTTGGGGTCGACTTCGGTGGTGACATGCATGGCCGATTTGGCACGCAGATCCCCCAGCACCCACTCCACATAGCCGGTGGCGGAAAGCCTGCGTGCCCGGCCCGACTCGTTGCGCAGCTTCAGCACCGAGAACTTGATCGCCGCGTCCACGGCGACGTAGATCCACAGCTCGGAACGAATGCCGTCGGAGCTGTTCTCGAAGACGCTGTAGCCGAATCCGTGCCGGATGACATAGGGCGACGATGCGCTGGCCGGCAACGGCGTGGGGGACCAGACGTGACCGGTCTCTTCGTCACGGAGGTAGATGGCTTCTCCGCTCGCATCGCTCACCGGGTCGTTGTGCCATGGGGTGAGACGGAATTCGTGCGCGTTCTCGCTCCAGGTGTAGGCGGCGCCGCCCTCCGAGACGACCGTTCCGAAGCGCGGATTGGCCAGGACGTTCACCCACGGCGCCGGTGTCACTTGACCGGGCGCGAGCGCGATGACGTATTCGCGCCCGTCGGGGGTGAATCCGCCCAGCCCGTTGGACAGGATCAAATCGCGGCGCGCCAGGGCGGCGGCGGCAACAGCGGGAGTGGTCTCGGACGCGGCTTCGCGACGGTGCGGGCGACTCGGCGTGAACCGCGGCGCGCGCGGCTCCGCAAGGCCGCGATGGTCGAGCTGTTCCGCCAACGTTCCCCTGCCGTCCGTGATGACGGCGCGCGCGACCGACTGGAACAGCATGCGGTCCTCGGTCGATATCTGCTCCGCCGGCCGCACAAAGATGCCGCCCGGCCGATCGATCACGCTCGCCTCGATGCCCGAGGCGATCAGTCCCATGATCTGGTCCTGCAACCGTTGCCGGTAACCGGCGTGATCTTCGTTCCAGATCACCAGGTCCACCGCCAGCCCCTTCAGGCGCCAGTACGCATGGGCCTGCACGAGCTGGCGCACGAGATCGATACTGGCCGCATCCCCGATCTGCAGCAGCACGATCGGCAGATCGCCGGAGATGGCGTAACCCCACAGGCCGGACTGCCCGCGGCGATTCCTGGTAAGCACGGCTGCGTCGGCGCGCAGCCCGGCGTTGGCATAGATGACGGATCCGGCCAGGCGCGCATAAAGTTGCGAGTCGGCCTCGCTGGCATTGAGCTGCCGCAGCACCACCTGGCTGTGGGTCCACGTCAGGTCGAAGACGCGGTCCGCGAGATGCCGGTCCTGGTATTTCTCGACCAGGTGCACGGCCATGTCGCGGGTTTCTGCCATGCCCGAAACGATATCGATGGTGGCCGACTGTTCCGGATCGAGAGCGAGCGAACAGCGAATGGCGACGATCGGATCCAGCACCGGGCCCTCGGTGTCCGAGAGCGCCGCCGGGTCACTCATGGCGGCGGGGTCGGCGGCGCTTCTCGTACGGCCGATGAAGCGCAGGCGATCGGTCTCGTAGGACATCTCGCCGATGTCTGCGCCATGCACCGCCATGCGGTGAAGCATCCAGGGCGCCTGCTCGCCGCGGGAGCGGGGCCGGCGCGTGCACAGGATCGCGCGCCGCTCCCGCAGGATCTCGGTCTGCACGAATAGATTGCTGAAGGCCGGATGCAGCGCGTCGGCGGCCGGCGGCGCGATCACCACTTCGGCATAACTCGTGAAGTCGATCTGCCTGCGCTTTCGCGACCGATTCGTGATGCGGACCCGGCGCAGCTCGATATCGTCCTCCGGCGACACGACGATCTCGGTATGCGTCTCGAAATCGCCGCGGTCAGCGCTACCGCCGACGCCGCCGCCAAATGAGTCGCGGCGGCGAAACTCGGCGCGCCCCTCGGAGAAGATCGCTTCGTAACTCTCCGCTCGCTTGAGGGTCGGCTGGTGGGAGGTCGACCAGAACGCGCCGCTCGCCACGTCGCGGACATAACAGAACGTGCCCCAGTTGTCGCAGGTGCCGTCCTCGTGCCAGCGCGTGACGGCGAGGTCCTTCCAGCGGCTGTAGCCGCCCCCCGCGTTGGTGACCATCACGTGGTAGCGGCCGTTCGACAACAACTGCACCTCCGGTACCGGCGTGTCGGGGCTGCCGAACACGCGAATCGGGGTCTCCGCGGCAACCGAGGTCGAGCGCACCTCGGACAGTTGAGCGGTATGCGAAAACAATGCCGTGGCCTTGGGAATCCGCTCTTGAAGCAGCAGCATGATCGCCTGGAACAGCGGCTCCGACTCGAACCGCCGCTGCATCGGGCGCTCCAGGACCAGGTAAGCCAGGGCAAGCAGGCTCATGCCCTGGTGATGGGCCATGAAGGCCCGCACTACCGCCTTCGATTGCCCGCGTCGCTGCCGTGCAGGCGTGTAGTCGATCGCTTCGAAGAAGCCGAACTTCCCGATAAACCCATCGGCCGCGAGTCGCTGCAGATTCAGGCAGGCCTCCTCGGGCGCCACCATCAGCGCGAGTGCCGAGGCATAGGGCGCAACGACCAGATCCTCGGCCAGTCCGCGCTTGAGGCCGAGGCCCGGCACACCGAAGGCGCGGTACTGGTAATTGAGGTGCACGTCGACCGTGTTGTAACCGGATTCCGACATGCCCCAAGGGACGCCGCGCTGGCCGCCATACTCGATCTGTCTCGCCACCGCTGCCTTGCAGGTCTGGTCGAGCAGCGTGTTGTCGTAGGTCGGCATCACCAGGAGCGGCATCAGGTACTCGAACATCGAACCGCTCCACGACAGGAGTACCGGTTCTCCGCCGGCGCCGATGAGCAGGCGCCCCAGGGCGAACCAGCTCTCCTGCGGCAGTTGCCCCTGGGCAATGGCGACGAAACTGCACAATCGCGCCTCGGAGGCCAGCAGGTCGTAGTAACTCGCGTCCGCCCGGCGCTCGCCCACGTTGTAACCGATGGTCAGCAGATGGCGCGCTTTGTCGAACAGGAAGTCATACTCCATGTCGGCGAGTTCGCCGGATTGCAGTGCCAGGCGTTCGATGGCCGCCATCCGGTCGCGGGCGCGGGCGCTCCCTGCCTTGGCCAGTTCGCGCAGGGTCGGAATCGCATCGTTTGCGGCGCTTTCGGCGAAGAACGTCAGTTCGGCCAGCGCCTCGCGGCATTGCCGTTCAAGCGCCTGCGCCCACCCTTTCGCTTCCGACCCCTTCGCTTCGCTCTCGGGCGCTGTGTCTTCCCTGCCAGCGACACCGCTTTCGACCTGGGTGACCAGGTCGGCGGCACCGGCAGCCAGCCGCTCGAGGGACAACCGCGCCGCCGCGAGGGTGGTCGGGGGGGCAGCGGACGCGGACTCCAGTTCGGTCCGAAACTCCGCCAGCGGACCGGCCGCCGCCCGGTCCGAAGCGTCTGCCGCCTCCGCGAGAACCCGGAGGGTGTCGCTCAGGCCGTCGTACAGCCGCGCCGCCAGGATCCTGTCATCGGCCAGCGCGAGCAGACCCGCACGCAGGGTCAGCAGGTGACCGGCGAGGTTTCCGCTGTCCACCGTGGAGACGTACAGCGGTGGCAGCGGCCGCAGCGTCTGTGTGTCGTACCAGTTGTAGAAGTGCCCCCGGTATCGCTCCAGCCCCTCCATCGTGCGCAGGGTGTTCGCCGTGCGCTCGATGAGTTGGCCGGCCGGGATGTAGCCGAAGTCGTAGGCGGACAGGTTCGCCAGCAGCGCCAGCCCCATGTTGGTCGGCGACGTGCGATGGGCGACCGCGGCAACGCGGTACTCCTGATAGTTGTCGGGTGGCAGCCAATGGTCTTGCGGGCCGACGAAGTGGTCGAAAAACGCCCAGGTCCGGCGCGAAAGCGCGCGCAGGAAGAGCGTCTGTTCGGCCGTCAGCGTCGCCTTGCGGCGAGCGAGCGGGCGGCTGATCCACCACGCGACGCCGGGTGAGGCGAACCACAAGAACAGAATCGGTCCCGCCACCGCCAACACCACCGGCTTCGATGCCGCCAGATGGATCGCTGCCGCTGTGGCGATGGCGGGGGCAACCCACATCGATTGGAAAGACACGGCGAGGTCGCCGCGGCCGCGCCCGGTTCGACTCGCTCGCGGCCTCGCTCGATGGATTCCATTCGAGCAGTCGCCTGCGTGTCACCAGCATCCGCCAGGCCGTGCGCACGATGGCATCCAGACTGAAGAACGCTTCGTAGGGGAGACAGGCGAACTCGAACGCCACCTGCTTCATGTGCCGAGAAGTCGAACGGGCGACGGCTGCGAGGTGCTGCCGCAGCAGCACCTCCTCCGGTTTGCGAAACAGATCGAGGATCGAGGCGCATAAGGGGGGAAGCAGCAGGATGCCGATCAACGACAAGGTCCAGAACCAGGCCGACGACAAGACCGTCCATCCCAGCAGGAACAGGAGCGTCAGCGCCGCGGGGACGAGGCTGCGGCGCAGGTTGTCGAACAGCTTCCATTGCGACAATTCCGACAGCGGATTCGCCTGACGGCGCCTGCCCTCGACTGCGCGGGTGCAGGGTACGCGGCTCAGCAGCCACCCCGCGATTTGCCAATCGCCGCGAATCCAGCGATGGCGGCGGCTCACGTCGGCGCTGTAGCGGGCCGGATAGTCCTCGTACAACTGCGCATCGCTCAACAGCCCTGCCCGCGCGTAACATCCTTCCAGAAGATCGTGGCTGAGGATCCGATTCTCGGGGAAGCGCCCACCGAGGGCCTGCTCGAACGCATCGACGTCGTAGATCCCCTTGCCGATGAACGAGCCTTCGCCGAACACGTCCTGGTAGACGTCCGAGACGGCACGCGTGTACGGGTCGATGCCGGGCTCCCCGCCGTACAGTCGCGCATAGCGCGAGCGGTTCGTACCCGGCAGGCTGATCGCCACGCGCGGTTGCAGGATGCCGTAGCCCTCGACGACGCGCCGCTTCGCTGCGTCGTAGCGGGGATGATTCAACGGGTGTGCCATGGCGCCGACGAACTGCCGCGCCGCATCGCGCGGAAGCTGCGTATCCGTGTCCAGGGTGATGACGTACTTCACGTCGGACAGGACAGCAGTGTCGCCGACGACGAGCGAAAAGCCGCTGTTGGCAACAGCGCTTCCAGCATCGCGCTCGCCGCCGCGCAACAGCGCGTTCAAGTCCGCCAGCTTGCCGCGCTTGCGCTCGTAACCCATCCAGATCCGTTCCTGCGGGTTCCACCGCCGCGGGCGATGGAAGAGGAAGAAATTGTCGCCCCTGGCTTTGCTCTCTCCATCGCCATATTTCTCGTTCAGCTCTTCGATCCTCGCTTGCGCCAGCCGTACCAGCGGCCCGTCCTCCGGGAGCGATTCCTGGTTCGCGTCGCGAAGATCGGTCAACAGGCCGAAGTGCAGGCATTCATCCCGATTCGCCAGGAACCGGACTTCCAGCGCCTCGACCAGATCCTCGACGCTCTGAGCACTGGTGAGCATGGTCGGAACCACCACCAGCGTGCGCGATTGCGGCGGGATCCCTTCGGAGAAGTCCATTTTCGGCAGCGGATGCGGCGTCACCAGCAGGGTTGCCAGCCAGTTCACCAGCGCCACGGCCAACTGACTGGCGACCAGCAGCGAGAGCACGCCGATCGGCAGCAGTACCGGATCGGACACCGCAGCGGGAATCCCTGCGGCAAACGCCTGCGCCAAGAGGCTTCCGGCGATGATCACCGTGATCAGCACGATGGCGCCGAGATACAGGAGCAAGGGGAACCGGCCGGTGGCTTTGCGCAACGCCTCGGTACCGGGCAGGCGAACATTCGCCGCCCGCTCGATTTCCGGCAAGCCCTTGTCGATCAGGTAGAAGCCGACGTGACTCGCCCGATGATCAGTGCCGCCTTCTCCCCCTGCGCGCGCCAGCTCGACCGCCTTGCGGGCCACCTCGCCCTCCGTCAGGCGGCCCTTCTTCGCTATCTCTTCCGTTGCATGGCGGTAGCGATCGCGGGTGGCAAAATCCATCCTGCCATAGACGCCGCCCGGATCGTCGAGCAGCGTCCGCTCGACGACGCTCATGGTCTCGACGAACTCGCGCCAGTCGATCGCGCCCAGAACCCGAAGACTGCCGATGCTGTTGCTGATGGAGACCTGGTCGGCGGCCTGCTGCTGATTCTCCGTCTGCACCATGCGCTCGATCGTCAGGCCCGACTCGGAGAGTCGCTGCTCGATCCAGGTCAGCGGCAATGCCAGGGCCGGGCCCCGCCCCTGCAAGCGACGCGCGAGCTCCGCGACGAACGCGCTGGCCAGCGGAGGATTCGAGCGCGCCATGTCCGCGATGACCAGAATCAGGCTCTTCGGATCCTTCTCGGCGGTCTCCGTCATCTGGTCCGCCCAGGAGTCGGCCAGGTTTCGCTCGTCCCAGGCGGCGGCGATCCGCAGGCCGACGCGACGGAGATTCTCGATCAGCGCCAGTCGCAGCATGATCGGGATTGCCCACAGCTCGCCAAGCTTGAGGGCCGCGACGCTCTGGTAGGCCGCAACGAAGCGGCTGAGGCTTGCCGTATCTACGCGACCGTCGCCATGCGCAACGGTCTCCAGCGCAATGTCATACACGCGCGGTCGTCCGGCCGACGGTCCATGCGCCAGGCGGGGGAGCTCCCGGCTGTAACCTTTCGGCAGGTGCCGCTTGGCGGTACGGATCTGCTCTTCGATGAGATAGAAATTGTCGAGCAGCCATTCCCCGGCCGGCGTGATCCGGCGGTTCTCCGTGACCACCGCCGACAACAGCGTGCACACTCCGACCAGCGTGCTTTCGTTCGCTGCCAGCCGCGCCAGGAGCTGGTCGGGCGCGCGCCCCGGAGCCAGCATGTGCGCGGCCGCGAGAGCCTTTCCGTGCTGCTCCATCTGCTCGGCGCTGAACAACTCGGATCGGAGCGGGGGTTCCTCGTCCGGGTGAATGCGCGGCAAGTGGCTGCCGCGAAGCCGCGTCTTCCTTTGTCGCAGATATCCGGTGAGCTTCGTGCCAGCGTTCAATTCAGGGGCCCTTCCAGGGCAAGAAATATCAACAACGCGTACCGCATCGGGCCAGGGGCCGGCTAGTCCCCCAGCAACTCAGCCACCGGCTCGAGTTGGTCCACATGCTGAGCCACCACTTTCACGATGACCGTGATCGGAATGCTCAGCAGCATGCCCCAGATGCCCCACAGCCATGCCCAGAACAGCAGCGAAACGAACACCGCTGCCGTGTTCATCCTGGCGATCCTGCCCGTCATCCAGGTGGTGACGAAGGTCCCGACGACCGTGGCGATCGCCAGCGACGCCCCGGCGACCAGCAGCGCAGTCGATAGGGCGTCGAACTGCATGAAGGCCGCCATGCCGACGCCGGCGGCGGTGACGGCGGGACCGAAGTACGGGATGAGATGGAGCAGGCCTGCGGCCACGGCCCAGGCGCCTGCATTCTCCAGACCGAGCCAGCGCAATGCGATCCAGGTGAGCAGCACCACCAGCGCGTTGGTCGCCAAGAGCATGAACATGTAGCGCTGGATGGATTCGTTGATGTCATCGAGGATATGCACGGTGATCTTTCTGTTCGACAGCGAGGGTCCCGCGAGTCGCACCAGCTTTCTCTTGTAGGTGTCGCCGGACAGCAGGAGAAAGAACGTCAGGAATAGCACCATGGCTGCCTGACCGACCAACCCTGCTGCTCCCATGGAACCCGCCCACAGGAAGTTGCCGAGTTTGAAGCCAGGGGGGTCGATGACGACGCGCGTCGCCGGTTGTCTGGGCGTCGAAGCGGTACCTGCCGCCTGGCTCGTCGCCTTCTCGATCTCGCTCGCAGCGGTTTGCACCTTCTGTATGGTACTGGTCTGGCCCTTGCGCAGACTGGCGAGGCCGGCCGAAATCTTACTCACCGCTTCGGGCAACTGATCGAGTATGGTCTGCATCTGCCCGCGCAACGAGTACGTCCCCAGGACAAGCGCGCACACGACGCCCACCATCACGATACTGCTACCCACCACGCGCGGGATACGGATCCGCTCGAGCCAAACGACGAGGGGGTTCAGGGTGTAGGAAAAGAGGATCCCGAGCAACAGGGAAATGACAAAGCTCTGCGCCCATTCCAACGCGAAGACCACCGCGACCGTAGCGAGGATGCTCAGCGCCCAGTCCCGCCCTGCCCCGGCCATTCGGACTGTGGGCATCGCGGCAGCCGAGTCAGGACCTGCAGCAGGCTGATTGTCTGCCGGAGCTTTTGAATCAGGAGCTTCGATCGCTGTCATCGCGCCCGCCCGACGATGGCGGCCGAGATCCCGAGTAAGCCGGCTGCGTACGTCGCCAATGCGTCGTTGTGGGGTACGCGGTCATTATTCAGCAAGGCGGCTCCAGATTGGTTGCCAGGCGGCAGCGACCCTCCCAGAGGCCATTCACTCTGGAGGGAAAGCGGGCGGCCAGAAAGTCGCGCCGCCCGGCGGCTCCGCCACGACCATCTGCTCACGCTGCTTCGGCCCGGCACAAGCGGCCCTTCAAAGCCACGACCGATTCCCGGCATACGCTATCGGTCGCGACGAACCGCCTGGCTCTATGGGGCGGTGTGCCGGATCTGTCCGGCTCCAATGATCCATTCCGCAACCAGAGTCGTCGCCGCTCGACGCTCGGCAGCATGAAACGATCCTCCATCTACGAGGCTTGGCTCGCGCATCGCGGGCGGAAACCGGCGGCAAACGGCACGCGGCCGGTTTCCGACGAGAAGATAGGGGCGTCCTTCATCGTCACATCGACGCCGGCCGCCCAGTCCTTCCAGGCCACGCCTTTCTCTGATCAGGCACCCGAAGGTGGGAATCGCCTGTTCACTTGAAGCGCGCCGCTACCTTCTCCATCGCCTTGCTCATTTCGTCCCAGGCCTTTTCCGCTCCGTCCTTCATATCTTCCCAAGCGTTCTCGCCGCGTTTGCCCATCTCCACGAGCATCTGATGCGCCGTCTTCCGCTTGCTCTTGAGGCTCTCCAGATCGTTCTCGTAGTTGATCCGGGCATCCGCCGTCGCCTTTTGGGCTTTCGCGATCAACTGATCGAGCTTTGCATCCCATTCCTTGAGTTGCGCCTCCAGCTTTTTCTGGTATGCCTCTTTCGTCGCCATGACTACTCCCTTCTTTCTATTTCGTGATGCTGTCTTTCCGAAGCGCTCACAATCAGCATGCGGACCAAGTCCCGTGCCGGCGCTGCGCCACTTTCGCCGCAAGACGCCCGTTGGTGGATCTCATCGGTGCGTGCGGCGGAACCACTTGCGAAATCGCTAAGCGGCCCTTACGAAGAATCAAATGGGGCTCACCGCGGCCACGCCCGGACGCGAAGTCCGGCAGTAGTGGCCCGCGGTCCGCCATCCCTTACTTGATCCGCATGTCGTTCTTGACGGATTTCACGCCGCCGACGCCCCGTGCCACCTCGACCGCCTTGTTCGCCGCCGCCTGCGAGCCGACGAAGCCGCTCAGTTGAACCGCGCCTTTGAAGGTCTCGACGTTGATCTCCGCGACCTTCAGATCAGGTTCATTGAGTATGGCCGCCTTCACCTTGGTGGTAATGACGCTGTCGTCAACGTACTCGCCGGTCCCCTCCTGCTTCGACGTGGATGCGCAACCCACGGCGGACACCAGCGTAACGGCGAGAAACAGTGCAGAAAGATACTTGCCAAGTTGTCTCATGATTGACTCTCCAGTTGTGAGTAGAACAGGACTTGCTGATTCCAGCTCGTTATCGAAAAGCTGCTACCTTAAGCTGGGTCATCCGCCTTTCGACGAATCGACGCTGCGCCGACAGGATGGCACGGGTGTCGCAATGGAGCCGGTCCCGCCCATCCCGCTCATGTTGGGCCTCTTTCCGCCAGTCTAACGAAGACCGCGCGAGATGGCGTGGTACACCACCAGCAGCAGGGCCGCACCGACGACCGCCACCAGCAGGCTGTAGAGGTTGAATCCGCCAACACCCGCCATCCCGAAGGTGGTGAAGAGCCAGCCTCCGACGACTGCGCCGACGATGCCGAGAACGATGTCCATCACGACACCCTGGCCCGTCCCGCTGACGATCTTGCTTGCGATGAACCCGGCGATGAGTCCGAGTACGATCCATGCTAATAGCGACATGATTGCCTCCTGTATCTGTGGCTGTCGGACGCCAGCTCTTGCCGTACGACGCGGCGGGAGCCGCAAGCGCTGCTGCACTTCCTTGCCCCGTTCGCGACCATGTCCGCCATGGGAACGTATCGGGTCATAACCGCACTTTCCGCGTCAATGAGCATTGTCAAAGGCGGCGGACGTTTCGCGGGAACTTTCGAGGCATGTTTCTTCGCCCCTAGCACGGCGAAGATCCGCCGCCGTAGGACCGGGAATTCTCCGGTTTCCGCTCGGACACGCCGCAATCGGTACACCAGGCCTGCACGGCCGCGTTGCCAGGTCCGTTACATTTCGAACAAGGCCGCCGGCGCACTCATCCGAACAGAAGGCCCGGCCGCGCAGCGCGTACGCCGTGTCGAAACATCGAGTGCAGGATAGTCACAAAGCCAGGTGCGGTCGGTTCGGTGGCGCACATAGTGAAGGGCGAGTACCTCCCCTCGCGACATCGCGCAGGCATGAGCCGGGACATTCGTCACGCGGATGCCTTAGTGGTCACGACCATGGCCATGATCGTCGCCGTGGCGGTCGTTCTGGTCCCCGCGATGATCATTCCCCTGCTCGTCATGGCGGTCATCCCGGCGATCACGATGATGCTCCTGGTAACGCGGAACGTACTCGCGCTCGTACCAGTTGTCCTTCACGAAGTAGAACCCGCTCGCCGCAGGCATCGTATTCGCGGCAGTGCTTCCTCCAATGCTTGGCGTGTCCCGGAGGCACGCGCAGGTAAACCGGTGGACGATCCACCGGCATCCGTTCGACCACAATGGGCCGGCGATAGATGACCTGCGGTTGCGGATACCCGCCGATGTCAAGCCGTCCATAGAAGCCGGGTTGGCCGATGCTGACGGAAACACCGACATCGGTCGCGAGCGCCGGAACGGTGGCAGCGGCCAGCGCCGCTGCGAATAGCAGACGTTTCATACTGGATCTCCCGATGTTCGCAATCGTGCTCCACGCGCATGTCCGTCGACACGATGACGGCTGCGACAATCAGCTTCGAATGCTTCCTGATGGTTCCGTCGATTCGGCTTACGTGAGCGACTCACGTCAGTGCGAGCCCTTCGCCACACTTGATCCGCTTCTGCCGGAAAGCATCGGGACGTTATACGAACCCCCATCCCGCTTCGATCGAGGCGGGGACGCCAAATGTCGATGCTACCCAGCCAGGTCAAGACAAGTGCGGAGAGATGGCGGGCGTTGCCAGCCTTCCGCCTTCTTCCTCCCAGTCCGCCAGTGTTGCCGCCTGCGGCCGCTTCGCCGACTTGCGAAGCCCATAGGCAAGACGCAAGTCGAACCCGGCGGCGTTCGGAGTGGCCCCAGTGTGCGAAGGCGGCGGAATATAGCGCTTGTACGTAGCCATGAAGTGGTCCTTTGCGACTAGGGTGACTGAGCAGCGGAGCAGGTCCTCGGATTCCTCCGCTGGCATCTGCCTGCCTTGCTTGCCGACGGCGCTGTCGGTCGCTGCGCATTGCTTCACGCAGCGTGGTCGGATCAGGCCGACGCCTTCGGACGGTAGTCCTTGTTGCGCTTCTCGAACAGCCTGATCTGCTTCTCGGCTTCGTCCTTCGTGATCCCGTAGGCCTCCTGGAGCTTGCCCGACAACTCGACGCGCTTGCCGGCAATCACCTCGAGGTGATCCTCGGTGAGATCGCCCCAACGTGCTTTCACCTTGCCCTTGAATTGCTTCCAGTTGCCCTCAACGATATCCCAGTTCATATCAAACTCCTTCCGTTCGGCACCCGATGGGCGGAATTGCCGACCGAGCATTCATTGTCGCAATCGGACTGTCGCCAGTGGCCCACCCTGCGCAGCGGCAGGCTCTGCAGGGGACGCGGTGGCGCGAGCGCGCACTGAATGGATCGAAAGCCCCGATGCAAGTGCGAGCTTAATCGTAGGCTCGGGCGCTGTCGGTGCGGTGCCGTACGTGGGACCGCATCCGGCCGCCGCATCGCGCGGATCAGCGGCGGCTGAGAACGAAGCCGATGACCAGTCCGGCCGCTGCCGCAACCCCGAGAACCTTCCAGGGGTTCTCTCTTATGTACTCATGGGTGGTGTCTGCGGCGTCCTTGGCCGTCCCCGTGAGCGCGATCCGCGCATCGTCGAGTCTGGATCTCGCCTCGCCCAGCCTCGCTTCGACCTTGGTGCGCGCCGCGGCAAATTGATCGACACTGGAATTGGCCAATTCCTTCAGCAGGTCGTCGCTGTCGGCGACTACAACCCTGAGATCTCTCACGAGCTTATCCTTCGTGCCTTCGATTGCGGTCAGTTCGGTAGTCATCATGCCTCCTGGTGCGAGTGAATTGGCGCGTGGACAAGCGCGGTCGGGATTGCGTCCGCATTCGCCATGGGCGAGAAATGGACTTGCAACTCCCATTCAATACGAATGTCAATGCCGACGGATGGCCGTACATCCAAGCACAGGCGCTCCTCTGCTGCGCATGGTGTGCCTAATCGCACGCGCAGTCCGTGCGACGCCATACACATGGCGCTCGCATTCTTTCAATGTCGGCAGAAATGTCTTTCTGCACAGTCGCCGCAAAGCGATCGGATTCGGGCAACCGTGGACCGCACAATGGACCCCGTAGTCCGCGCGCAGCGCGAGTTCCCGGCCAGCCCGGGTCGCGCTGGCGCCGCGCTGCCGCCGCAGGTCTGGGCGCGACGACCTGCCCTTGTCTGCGCCGTGCAGAATCCGCACTCCGCGTGCGGTGTCGTACAGACGATTACCCTCGTGCGAGTAGCATTACGAGCAAGGACATGGCGATGACTGCCGCAGCCGGGGGTTGCCGCCCTGCGGTCTTGCAAAGGAGCACCGCCTCGAACGAGCAACTGGTGAAAAATTGGAGGACCGGTGCCGGCGCGCCGGGGAAAGCCGCACTGACGCGCTGCGAGGGTTGTTTCGGACGAAGCGCTGCTAGTGAAGTTACTGTTAGGAGACATGAAATGACATTGGGAACCATTCTGCTGATTATTGTGATTCTACTGCTGATCGGTGTGATTCCAAGCTGGCCCCACAGCCGGGGATGGGGTTACGGTCCCAGCGGTGGTCTAGGACTGGTGTTGTTGATCCTCATCGTTCTGTGGCTGATGGGCAAGATATAGCGCGTTGCCCCGATGTTGCGTTCCTGTCGGCGCCCTACGGCCAGCGCAATTGCGCCAAAAGAGGAAGGGGCAGGACAACTTCCTCGACACGGCCCTGACTACGAGCGTCATGGGGCGGCCCTTAATGAGCCCTCCGTGAAGTATTCCCGGGACCGACGGCAAAACCACCAACGGCGGGGTGCCACTGAGCGGATTCGTGACTACCCAGGCCGACATCAACAAGTCTGTCGCGTTTGCATGGGGCGTCACAGCCGTGAAATCGGTCAAGCTTGGCATGCGCGGCAACGGACAGCAGATCGGCCCTGAGGCGTGGCAACGCCCGGTTAACTGACGGTCAATGAAAGGAATGGAAATGCTGAACTATGCGGCCGTATTTCTGGTGATCGCGCTGGTCGCGGCGCTGCTGGGCTTTACCGGCATCGCGGCCGGTGCCGTCGAGATCGCGAAGATCCTGTTCTTCGTCTTTATTCTGCTGTTTGTCGCCTCGCTTATCGTGGGACTGATACGTCGTAAGTGACAACGGCGGCGTGAGGACTCTCGCCGAATTCATTTGCAGCGATGGGATGGGCCTCCCGCGGCCAATGGCATCGCATCCACATGACCACCCCTCGGGCGCCGAGGCCGTCGATTCGCTTGCCCCGGCATCGTTCGTGCACGTACGCGAACGCACAGAATTCCTCCCGCCGTTGCGGATAATCACTTTACCGACCAGGGTCGGTTGGCCCGGCCGGCAGGCTGGGCACCGCGACGCAACAGCAATCGAAATGTCATAGGAGCAGCGGCATATGAATCGGATCTTCGGCATTGAAAGCAAGATGTTCGCCCAGCGCTTTGCGGCTATTCTCCTTTGCTCTGCATCGCTCGTTTCGTTCGCGAGCGCCAGCAGCGATGCAATCGTCCAGACTTCCGGCGGCGTGACTTATGTTTCCGGCGGCGTCGGAAAGGAGTCGATCGACCGGCTCAGTTCGCTCGCCCGGGATTTCAATCTCAAACTCGTATTCGCCATGAAGTCCGGCGCCTACGTGAGCGGCGTCAGGGTCGCCATTGCCGACTCGGCAGGAAAAATGCTTCTGGATACCACGTCCGAAGGGCCGTGGTTCTTGGCCAAATTACCGGCGGGCAACTATCAGGTCGTCGCAAACTTTGAAGGCACCGCACTGAAGAAGCAAGTTGCGATCGGCGCAGCAAGACTCAGGACCGTCGATTTTCGGTGGACTTCCGCGTCGGGGCGGGACGCCGTATCCGGCGCCCCGCGCAATTCCGAGCGCGCGCTCAACGCGGCCTCGGTCGGAGCGGAAAGCCTTGAACGCTAGAGCCTTGCGGCGCGAAACGCGACGCTTTCGCGGAACAGGGGCGATCAGCGCGGAGAACGGCGGCCTCGGCTTTCGGCCGGCCTTCTTCGACGCGCTGACGAGCCGGGCCTATCTGTCGCGGTTTGCCGATGGCCGGCCTGCCCCTTGTCACGTGCTCGACGGTCTCCCGGACGAGATCGTGCTCTCGCGCAACTCTACCGGCGGCGTGAGCTCGCTGCGGCCCACAGTGATATCGGGTTTCCTGTTCGAGGGGCGCTTCTACAGCCGCGAGGACGCGGCTAGGAAGCTCTCCGAGTTGGGTTGAACCGGCAGAATTCCCGATTGAAAAAACGCGATCCCTCGCTCCCTGCCCGCCTGAGAATCACGCCACGCAGCGCCAGAACCAGGTTGACCAAGAGCACTGTATCGGATGATGATCTCGCCGGACCCGCCGCGATTGGCCGGAGGTGGTCATTGGACGATGGCGGCAACGCCCTGACGATACCGCACGTCCGACAACAGGCGGCTCACTTCTTTCTTAACCACTGCGTAGCACTCGCAGGCGCGGGTTTCCAGTCCGGACCGATCCAGCACTGCGATGTGGCCGCGGCGGTAACTGATGAAGCCCGCGCGCTGCAATTGTCCGGCGGCCTCCGTAATGCCTTCCCGGCGCACGCCGAGCATGCTGGCGATCAATTCCTGCGTCATGACAAGCTCATTCGAAGGCAATCGATCCAGGGTAAACAATAGCCAGCGGCACAGTTGCTGCTCCACCGAATGGTGCCGGTTGCAGGCCGCGGTCTGGGACATCTGTGTCAGCAGCGCCTGGGTGTAGCGCAGCAACAAACGCTGCATCAAGCCGCCGCGATCGAATTCCTGCTTCAACAAGCGGCCCTCCAGTCGGTACGCATGGCCCGCCGTATGCACCACGGCCGAACTTGGCGTGGTATCGCCTCCCATGAACAGCGAGACACCGACTACGCCCTCATTGCCAACCCCCGCGGATTCGGCCGATGCGCCGGAGTCCATGACATAGTGCAGCGATATGATGGCGGTGGTCGGGAAATAGGCGTGCTGCAACCGTCCGCCGGGTTCGTACAGCATTTCCCCGAGCGGCATCGGGACCAATTCCAGATGCGCAGCCAAGCGCTCGAATTCCGCCGTCGGCAGGGCAGCGAGAAGGTGATTTTGACTCGGCCTATGGGGTGTCGACATCGCTGACCGTCGCGTTCTTGTGATTTGGCTGTCGCGTTCTATTACTTCCCGGTGAGTTCCACGCCGATTCCCCGGTAGCCGAGGAAGCGGCAGGAGCGGTCGAACATCGGCTCTCCGCTCACCTGAAATCTCTGTCCGGAGCCATCGGCATTGACGCGGCTGAAGATGAAATCGAGGAATGGCTGACGGGCGGCAATCTTCGCCTGCAGCACCTCCCGCTCCGCCTCGTTCCAGCCGGCGACCGGTACCACCGCCGGCATCTTCCGCCAATGCCCCGACGCGGATGCCCAGCATCTCGAGGACCGGGCCCGAAACCTTGGTGAAGTTCCCGGTCTGGTCCTGCTCCCAGTACCAGTCGGAGGCTAGTTCGGTCAGGCTTCGATAGCGGGCTTCGCTTTCGCGCAGTTCGGCGGTCCGTTCCTGTACCGTCTGCTCCAGCACCGCGTTGTAATCTTCGAGCTTCTTGTACAGCAACCGCACTTCCAGCATGTTGTGGATGCGTGTCTTGACCTCGACCAGATCGAACGGTTTGCTGATGAAATCCTTCGCGCCGCTTTGCAGCGCGCGCAGCTTGTGGCCGGGTTGGGCGGTGAGCACGATGACTGGAAGGTAGCTGTCGGCGTCGTTCGTCTTGAGGCCTTCCATCACCTGAAATCCGTCCATGCCGGGCATCTGCAGGTCGAGCAGGATCAGGTCGTAGCGGTTCTTGCGATGCAGCGCGCAGACCTCCTGCGGATCCATCGTCGAGGCAACGCGAACGTATCCGGCCTCCCGCAGCAATTGCTCGAGAAGAGCGACATTGGCCTCCTGGTCGTCAACAATCAGGATGCTGGCGCTGAGAATGTCGGACTCGGCAAGGATCATGCTTGTTCCGCGCTGACGGCGCGGCCAATTTTTGTCGATGCGGTCGTCGATGCGGCCGTTTGCGAGAATTTCAGTGCCGCGTCCAGCGCATCCATGAACTGGTTGACCTTGATCGGTTTGGTGAGATAGTTGAAGAATCCGGCGTCGAGAGCCTTCGCGATGTCATGGGGCACCGCGTTGGCGCTGAGCGCGATGATGGGGATATGCGCCGTCGACGGATCTGCGCGCAGGATGGTCATGGCTTGGAGCCCGCTGATGCCGGGCAGGTTGATGTCCATCAGAATCACCTCCGGCTGGTAAGCACGTGCAAACTCGATGCCGAGATTGCCGTCCGCCGCGCCCAGCAGGCGCAGATCGGGGCGGCGCGCAACGAGTTGCTCGACCAGTTCCAGATTGGCCGGATTGTCTTCCACATAGAGCAGGGTGCGCAGCGGTGTGTCGCCCGCCAATTGCGGTCGCGCCAGCGCCGCTTGTTCGTCTTCCCGACCTCCGAGCTGCGGTGCGCTCGTCAGGCTCAATTCGATCCAGAACACGCTGCCCACCCCGACGATGCTCTCCACGCCAATCGCTCCCCCCATCAGTTCGACCAGCTGCTTGGTCACCACCAGGCCGATGCCCGTGCCTTCCTCCACGCCAGCTTCTCTTCCGAGGCGATTGAAGGGCTGGAAAAGCTGCGCGAGTTGCTCCGGAGCCAGACCTGCACCGGTATCGCGGACACTGATACGAATCGAATCCGGTGGACTCAGGGTGCACTCCACAGCTATCGCGCCGCCGGGCTTGTTGTATTTGACTGCATTGAAAAGCAGGTTGATCAGAACCTGTTTGACGCGGGTCCGATCGGCTTTGACGAAGTGAGGGATGTCGAACCGCGGAAACGTCATGCCGATGCCGCGCTTCTGCGCCTGCGGCTCGATCATCGCCCGGCACTCGAGCATGACTTCGCCCAACGAGACCGCCTCCCGCGACAGCGTCACCTTGCCCGATTCGATCAGCGCGAGATCGAGGATTTCGTTGATCAACTCCAGCAGATACCATCCCGCCTTGAGAATCTGATCGAGGTTTCGCTTCTGGGAGGGCGTCGGCGGCGGAGTGCCGGTTTCCATGAGCTGGGCGAAACCGAGGATCGCATTGAGCGGCGTGCGCAACTCATGGCTCATGCCGGAGAGGAAATCCGTTTTCGCGCGGTTGGCTTTCTCCGCCGCGGCCATGGCCTCGATCAGTTCCGATTCGACGCGCTTGCGCACGGAATTGTCGGTACCGATCAGCAGGTATCCGATGATCTCGCCATTGTCGTCGCGCAGCGCCGTGATCGATACGATGGCCGGAAAGCGGGTGCCATCCTTGCGGATATACGTCAATTCATAAACGTCCTCGATGTCCCGCGAAGCCTTGAATGCCAGTGCCTCGAAGCCCGGCGCAATGGCGGTCGCGAACTCGACGCTCAATGCCTGGGCGCGCGCCATCACTTCCTGAGGATCATGAATATCGCTCGGGCTTATCCTGTCAACGACTTCGGCGGCCATGTACCCCAGCATGCGCTCGGCGCCGACATTGAATAACTGGATGATGCCCTTCTCATCGGTGGCGATGATCGCGAAATTGGCGCTGCCGAGGATCGCGTTGCGCAACGCCCCCGCCTTGAGAAATGCCTTCCGGCGCTGCACTTCGACGGCACCGTCGGCGATGCCGGGATCGTCGGCAAGGGCGGGATCATTGCTTGTTTCGGACATGGCCGATGCTCCTGAACGGTCTGCAAGGATCCCCCGAGAAGGAACCACACTTCTTGGGACGGCAACACACGATTGCGACCTCGCATCGGTTGCAAAGACGGCTCATTCCCCGTCGCCTGTCCGGCTAATCAGGGCCTGTCCCGCTAGCTCCGCCGGAGGTTAACATGTCGCGGCGCCCCAAGTCTCACGGCCCGTAGGGAGCGGCCTTGGCCGATCTCGTCGAGCCCACTGGACATGTGTCGGATGATGACGGACTTTCCGACGTTCGTCTGTGCGCCGGAGTACAGAGCCCGGCCAATCATGCCCGGGCGCTGCGACCGCAGGTCGGGCGAACCGTGAAATACGAAATCCACGGTTCGCCTTGGACCTCGTCAGCGAGGCGGGACGATCACCACGGTACCGCCGGTTGTGGTGGTTCCTTTCGCGCCGGTGCTGCCCTTTGCACCCGTGCTGCCGGTCGCACCGGTATCACCCGTTGCACCGGTGTCTCCGGTTGCCCCGGTGCCGCCGGACGCGCCGGTGGTTCCGGTTGCGCCGGTGGTTCCGGTTGCGCCCGTGCCTCCGGCAGCACCGGTGTATCCGGTGTTACCTTTTGCGCCGGTGTCACCCGTTGCGCCTTGCGGGCCGGCCGGGCCCGCGGGAAGCGTAAAGCAAGCGCTCAACGAGAGCGTCATAAGTCCTGCGGCGACCAAGTTCGAATATCTCATGGTGATTCCTTCCATTTGGGTTACTGGAACCACCCACGTCATTGTGAGCAATCCCCCAGATTTGATCAGCTTCTGGCGGGAATAATCAGCGTCGGCAGATCAGGCCATCGCCACGGCGGGAGCGGATCAGCAGCCGCCCTTCACGCATCACCTCAGGCGGTACCCGGGGTTCGGCGCTTCACCGTTCGCGATCAGACTACGCGAACTCTGCCATCACCTCAGTACGCCAGCGCGCTTAGCCCGGTTTTCGCCGGATTCATTCACGTTCTCTCGGTGACTGGCGTGTCGGTCGCGGCGGCCGATTTCGCGAGGGAAACGGCCGAACACCGTGCAACGGGGTTCTTCCAACTTTGGGGATCGCCCAACTGGGCGGGCGCGGCCCCGTCACGTGTTGCTCAGCGGCCCGACGCCGGTGCGGCCGATCATCGCCAGAAACTCGCGCCGGGTCGCGCTATCCGAGCGGAAGGCGCCCAGCATGCGGCTGGTCACCATGGTGGCTCCGGGCTTGTGCACGCCGCGCGTGGTCATGCACTGATGGGCCGCCTCGATCACCACCGCGACCCCCCTCGGCTGCAGCACTTCGTTCAGGGTGTCGGCGATCTGCACCGTCATCTTTTCCTGGATCTGCAGTCGTTTGGCATAGATGTCCACGAGGCGGGAAAGCTTGGAGATGCCCACCACCCGATGATCCGGAAGGTAGGCGACGTGCGCCTTGCCGATGATCGGCACCATGTGGTGCTCGCAATGACTCTCGAAGCGGATGTCGCTCAGGACGATCATTTCGTCGTATCCGTCCACCTCGGAGAAGGTACGGGCCAGGATCTGCACCGGATCCTCGAGGTAGCCGGCGAAGAATTCCTCGTACGACCGCGCCACGCGCGCGGGGGTGTCCACCAGCCCTTCGCGGGTCGGGTCGTCCCCGGCCCAGCGGATCAAGGTGCGCACCGCCTCCTCGGCGGCCGCACGGTCTGGGCGGGCCGGAGCCTCGGTAGATCGGGAGGGGGCATCGCGCGGGACGGAAACCATGCCGAAGGTCCTTTCATACGAAAATCGGGGTTTGATTCAAGGATGGCGAAACATGAGAGTCGGGGCGCCGCTCCATTGCGGATCCCGCTGGCCGGCCCGCGGATTGTAGCCGGCCCGAGCCGGAATCTCCAGACAGACGGATGCGCTCGCTGTCGCTCTGGTCGATGCGGCTGAACCTGGTTGCGAACCAGGCATCGCCATTCACGTTCGCGAGTTCGGCGGCACGCTCGCCGAGGCTGGGGCGGCGCGGCGATCGCCGCCTGCTGCGGTCCCCGCCCTTCCAGGGCACGTTGCGCCGCCGCGGTTCCATTGGGCAGCCGCCGCGGGAGTGGAAGACCAACTACTCCACCTGCCGCGAATGGCCTATGCGAGCGTCAGGAGCCACCCGTCGCCGCAGACATGCAAACTCTACTTCTTGTCGCCCTTTGCCGCATTCTGGATGCTGTCACCGGCTTTTTCGATCTGCTGTCCGGCCTTCTCTACTGTCTGGTCGACTGCCTTGCCGGCCTGCTCTGCCGGGCCTTCCTTTTGGCAACCGGATAGCGCCAATAGCAGCGCACTCATGGCCAAGGTCATGACCAAGGTTGCGCCGACGGTGTCGCGAAGTTTCATCATTTGTATCTCCTGGTGATCCGCTGGCCCGGAAACGAGCGTGACCGTGTCGGTCACCCACGCTGCGGGATCGGGGCAATGAGCGACCGCGACGCGCCGGCCCGGTAGGTCAGCGCGTCGCAGTCGATCGTCATTTGCTGACTTCGTGGCCGATGATGCCGCCGACGGCTGCACCGCCGACGGTTCCGACCGCGCTGCCGCCCGTGAGAACGGCACCTCCGACGGCACCGGCACCGGCACCGATCACGGTGCTCTTGTCCTGCGCTCGACATCCCGGCACAACCACCAAGGCCAAGCAGCATTGCTGCGGCAACTGCACTGAACGCGTATCTCTGCATCGTTTTCATGGGGCTACCTCTTTCTCAAACGTTGTGTTTCCGGTCATTCGCACTTGCTCGACTGCGGCTTACGACTTGCCGAAGCGCTCCTTCGCCCGGTCCAGGCAAAGATCCTTGGCGCCGCCCGCGTACAGGTCGCACTTTTCCTTCGCCACCCCGTACTGGGCCTCAAGCTTTTCTGCCGCGGCGTCCTTGCGGGCGCCGGCGGCCTGGTTGTTCGCGTCGCTGCGCGCCTCGGCGGACTTCACGCTGGCCGTATCGTTCGCATCCGAGATCTTCACCTGCACCTTGGCGTCGGCCTTGGCGGCTGTCTCCGCGGCCTTCGCTTCCTTCACGCAAACATCCTTCGCGTTGCCGGCCATGTCGTCGCATCGTTCCTGCGCCACCGCATACTCGGCCTCTGCCTTGGCGACCCGCGCCTGGTAGTGGGTCGTCCGGGAGGGCTTGTAGCTGGCTTCGAGTTCGGCCCGTGCGACCTTCTCCTTGCCCTTGGCCTCGGCCACGCAGATATCGTTCGGGTTGCCGGACAGCGAGGCGCATTCCGCCTTGGCCGAGTTGTACGCGGCCGAGATACTGTCCTTGCCGGCCTTGTAGTCGTCTTTTGACATGCCTTCCGCCAGCGCACCGGCGCTGAATGCGAAGCCGAGGGCAAGCGCAATTACATTTGCGTTGAATTTCTTCATTATGATTCCTTCATGAGGTGGGGTTGGGAGTGATGGACTGGCAGGCATTGCCGGACGCACACTGCTCTTCGCCAAGTCCGTGCTGCTTTCGACCGTTTCGCATTGCCACGGTGCAGGCGTTGCACGCCTGCTGGCTCCGATGGTTCGAGATTACCGAGGGCCTCCCACGCCGTCGGTCTGCTGACGCACATAGCCGGCAATCGAGGGGCGCGCCGGGCGGCGCCGCCTTCAATCGTTCGACTGGCTTGTGCCTTTGATGATCATCACGCGCTCCCCGGCCCGCCAGTTCGCGGAGTTCGCCCCCATGAACACGCGGCTCGCTCCATCCTTCATGCGAACGGTAACCTCGTAGCCCTGGGCCGACTTGCCCAATGTCTGGGTCCGGCCGCCCCTGGCGAGACCGCCTGCTGCGCCGGGATCGATTCCTCCGCCGAGTTGCCCGATCTCCCGCGCGGATGCGACGACGCCGCATTCCGCGCACTTGACCCTGACGCGCGCGGCGCCCTCTGCCCGCGCTAGGGGGAATCTGCGCTACCGCGCCAACCGGCCCGGCCGGCGGCGTCGGCAACCGGTCGACTGCCAAGACGACGCCTGCAACGTCGGTCGAGGTTGGTATCCATGCCGTCACGGCCGCAATTGCAGCCGTTCCCAACAGGATCACCGCGCCAGCCCCGATCAGCAGGAGCAGATACGGGGGTTCATTGGCACGCGTTTTCATGCTTGCCTTCTGCAGGGCCGTGCGGGCCGAGGCCGCGCCCATGCTGTCATCAGTACCGCTGGAAGACGCCGTTTTCGATCCGAACCCGGTCGCCGACTCGCAAGCCGGAATTGCTGGCATGCGTCTGGGCTTGATAGGATCCGTCTTCCATGCGGACGGTGATCTTGTACGCATCGGCCTTCTGCTCTTGCCGATTCTCCAACTCGTGGCCGATATAGGCACCACCCGCCGCGCCGATGACGGTCGCTGCCGTGTTGCCCCTTCCGGACCCCACCTGGTTGCCGACGACACCTCCGACTACGGCGCCGGCGATGGTGCCCAGGCCGATGCCGCTGCCGGCAATGCCACCGTCGTCCTGCTTGACGAGTTCGATGGACTGCACCACGCCATACCCCGAGTAAGCATTGGCCGGGGTGGCGGCGCCGGCATTGGGCGCATTGAAGGGGCTATCCATGCTGGCGCACCCGCCGAGCGTCAGGGCAGCCATCAGGCCTAGCACTGATCCGAGTCTATTAATCGCTTTCATCACAAGTCTCCTGCATGGGTTGATGAGCGTTGCACACCGGGGCGCCTGGCGTCGCAGTTGCCCGGACGAAACATTTCGTCCAGCTCCTTGAAGCTCATCGCATTGCCGACGTTCCGTACCCTTTCCACCCCGCGCGTGAGTTCGATTGCGCGGTCGATCAGAGTTCGATCGTCGACCGTCAAGGCCATCATCTCCCACACCCGGGATTTTTTCTGTACGCTGGCGCTCGTTGCGCGGACGCTGCGGCGATCGCCGCAGCAGTCGGAGTCGGCTAGGTCAGTTCGTTGATGGCGCGCCCGATGGCGTCATCCACGAGTTGTCGGTCAGCGGGGGTATCCCCGAGGATGGTGTCCCACCGCAGACGCACGTAGGTGGACCGGTTGCGGGATTTCAGGACCAGGGTCTGTTGCCCACGCTCTTGGCCGAATGCATAGTCCGTGGCGTAGCCGAGCAGGTCGTGCAGCCCGGCCTTCCAGATTCCGGCTTGGACGGCTTCGATGATCGCCGCCATGCGTCGATGAAATTCCTGTGCCACTTCAACAGTGAATTGATGGTTGTCCATGGTAGTGCCGGTGGATGACGGACGACTCATCAGGGTTCCCCCTGAAGAGAGTGAGGCAGAGGGGTGCGAGCAAGACATTGCCGGCCCTCCCCTCGCGCCGCGCATTTGCAGTGGAACGGATTGAGTTCGTTCAAGTAGTCCATCAACCCGCCTTTCTCCTCTTCGGACACGAACTCCCCTCGGGCAAGTACACGTTGCGCCGAATTCCCTGTCCGGTCTGTACGATCGCGCACATCACGGCGCGACCCGCACTGTCGGGTGGGCAGTTCGCCTGCGGGGGCGCCCTCAGCGCGCCCCTGCGCCCGTGAGCACCACGGCCACGGTTTCGAACAGGATGACGGTATCGAGGAACAGGGTATGGTTCTTCACGTAGTAGAGGTCGTACTGCAGCTTCTGCGCCGCATCCTGCACCGACGCGCCGTAGCGGTAGCGCACCTGCGCCCAGCCGGTGATTCCCGGCTTGAGGCTGTGGCGCGCCGCGTAGAAGGGGATCTCGCGCGTGAGTTGCGCCACGAAGTGGGGGCGCTCCGGCCGCGGCCCGACCAGGCTCATGTCGCCGGCGAGCACGTTCCAGAGCTGCGGCAGCTCATCGATGCGCAGCCGGCGCAGGGCGCGGCCCACGTGCGTCACCCGCGCGTCGTCGCGGGCGGCCCAGCGCGGCGTGCCGTCGCGCTCGGCGTCGCTGCGCATGCTGCGCAGCTTGAGCACGCGGAACAGGCGTCCGCCCTGTCCCACGCGCTGCTGGCGGTAGAAGATCGGGAAGCCGCTTTCCAGCACGATCAGGAGTGCGCTGAGCAGCATCAGAGGCCAGGACAGCCCCAGCAACAACACCGCGGCGACGATATCGAACAGGCGCTTGACCACCGTGCGCAGCGGGCCTTTGCGGAAACCCTCGCCGAAGATCAGCCAGCTGGCGCGCAGCGAATCCAGGCGCACCTGGCCGAGGGCCCGCTCGAAGTAGCTCGACAGGTCCAGCACGCGCACGCCGGCCAGCTTGCAGTCGAGCAGCTCACGCAGCGGCACGGCACCGCGGCGCCGCTCGCGCACCGCGACGATGATCTCGTCCACCTCGAGCCGGCGTGCCGCCTCCGCCAGCGAGGGGCCGGGCGCGAGGACGCGCTCGCGGGCAACGTGCATCGCCTCGTCCGAGCGCACGGGGTAGAAGCCCACGACGTGCACGTCCGGACCCGATCGCCGCAGCGATTGTTCGACCACCGCCGCCTGTGCGCCGGTGCCCAGCACCAGGACGCGGCGCGCCAGCAGCGGGGCGAAGCCGCCGTGCACGGCATAGCCGCGCAGCGCCACCAGGACGCCCAGGGCGAGCAGCACCGCCAGTTCCGTTTCCTCGCGCCACGCCGCGGGACCCGGAACCAGGCCGGACACGCCATAGGCCATCGGCGCCGCGAGCAGGAAGGAGAAGACGACCCGGACCGAGGTCCGGACCACGGATCGATCGGGATCGCGCCGGTACAGGCCGAGCAAGGCATTCACCGCCATCATCGCCAGCACGAACAGCAGCGCATAGGGCAGCGCCGCCATGACGCCGTGCGGCTCGCCGCGGCCGAGCCAGGCAAGGCCCAGGACCGCGCACAGGCCGAGCACAACCAGGTCGAACACCATCTGGAACAGGGTATTCGAAGGGAACCAATGACTGAATACGCGAACCATGGCTACTATGCGCGGAGACTCGCCAGCGGGACCGCAATCGCGAGCGCCGAGGGGGGCGGCTGCCGGGATTGCGGCGCGCGCCGGGAAGCGCAGTCAGGACAAGTCCAGGGTTCCACAATGGGTGATCGTTCCCCCGAAACAGAGGGCATGAGGCTTGAGCAATTTTGACGGATCCTGGAAATAGCAAAGTACACCTCGCAGATTTGTGGCCAGCACGGAAAGTCCCAGGTGACGGTTCGATTGCAGCACCAACCCATCCGCTGGCGCGGCGTGCCGTACCCGCGCTCACTTCCCGCCGAGCGCCAAAGTGGCAAGTTGCGCAGGCAATTTGCGCCGAGTTCCCTGCTGCGTCTGTGCGCTCCCGAACAGGGTGGGATTGGCTACAATAATCCGCCGATGGCGTTCCGTATCCGGATGAGTTCGTACGACCCTGACTGACGCTTGGGAGGCACTCATGCCTGACCCGCACAACCCCCGCCAGAACCACCTTCTCGCCGCCCTGCCGGCGCCGGATCGCGAGCGCCTGTTGCCGTATCTGGAACGGGTGACTATGCCGCTCGGTCACGTGCTCTACGAGTCCGGCAGCGAGTTGCGTCACGTCTATTTCCCCACCACCTCGATCGTGTCCCTGCTCTACGTCATGATCGATGGCGCCTCGGCCGAGATCGCCGTGGTCGGCAACGACGGCATCCTCGGTGTGGCCCTGTTCATGGGCGGCGAAACCATGCCCAACCGGGCGGTGGTGCAAAGCGCCGGCCACGCCTACCGCCTGCAGGGGGCGCTGCTGAAGCAGGAATTCAGTCGCTCCGGTGAGCTGCAGCATCTGCTGCTGCGCTACACCCAGGCGCTGCTGACCCAGATGGCGCAGACGGCGGTGTGCAACCGCTATCATTCCCTGGACCAGCAGTTCTGCCGCTGGCTGCTGCTCTCCCTCGACCGCCTGCCCGCCGACGAGCTGGTGATGACGCAGGAGCTGATCGCCAACATGCTCGGCGTGCGCCGCGAGGGCGTCACGGAGGCCGCCGGCAACGTGCAGCGGGCCGGTCTGATCGAGTACCAGCGTGGCCGCATCACCGTGCTCGACCGGGCGGGGCTGGAGGCGCGCACCTGCGAGTGCTACGCGGTGGTGAAGAAGGAATTCGATCGCCTGCTGCCGGGGGTCATCGTGCCGTAGTGCGGTTGGCCGGGCGCGACAGTACCCGGTCCGATGGATGCGTATGCGACCGACACTACGCCAGGCGGGCGTGTGTTCCGTACGCTGCCGTCTAGACCGAACGTCGCCTCTCGCGCCAGAACGGGAGCGATCTATTCCGGGAAGCTGCGCGCCGGACCATGCCTTCGACATCGGGATTGGATCACTACCTCTGCGCTTGCCGGGTTTGTCCAACACCAGGTGAGTCCACATGCCGTCGCTGGTGCGCACCGTTCAGGCCGCGTTTCGGGCGACGATTGGATGAGCCTGCGCCTGACTGCGCTGGCGACCAGCGACGTGGCGAATTGAGAAACAGGCGTACTACGGAACCCGGCGCCATGACGGGTACTTGGCGGCGGGACTATCCATTGGCATCGGCATGATCCAGGGAGCCTGCTGGAGTCTGAAACTCGTGGCGCGGTAATACCAGGGCAGCCGCGTAGCGCACCATGCCAATGACAAGGTCGTGCCGATCCAGGGTCGCACACCCCCAACCCTGCGCCGTGGAAAACGACGAAGCTGTGCCCTTTTTCTGACGTTCAGCAGCCTCGCCCGAATCGCCGCGATGCTGTATCGGCACGCCGTTCGGCCAATCGCTCGCCCAAACCATTCTGGCATTCCGCGCCGGCGTTGGTGGCCGAGTTGTTCGAGAGATGGGCGATAACGCCCCGCGCAGCGCCGGCAACGTTTGGTTCCTGACATCCTCCCGTTCCTTCCGGGGAAGGATGTCATCCACTCGATATCCGACCGGAAACGTTTCGGACTGATCTGGCACAGCTGTTGCGAGTCTTCGCGCAGAGGTTCGTGCGTCAACACTTGAGCGGCGCCACGGCCGGCAGATGCGCCGTTTCGGTGCGCCGACGAGCGCCAGCGCCCCACGATGACTCGCCCGAACCGCGGTCGATGCTTCGTGCGCCGACAATATCGAGGAGAACGCCCATGCTTACCCTGACCGAGTGTGTCAACCTGAGCGGCCTGGCCACCGAAGAGGTCGAAATCATCGCCCAGCACCAGCAGGTTCCGGAGATCGTGGCGGCGGAACTCGGCTACCAGCTCCTGCAGTCCCCCAAGGGCATCTACGAACTCCATTGCCTGTTTCTCGACGCCCTGGAGCAGGCCAAGCTGCGCCGCGACAATGCGCGCGCGCGGCGCATCAACCGCATCTACACCGGATTCTCCATGACCTATCCCAAGCCGCGCGCCATCTAGACCGGCGCCGCAGCACCGGGCGCCGCCGTCGCCGGCCGCGAGCCAGTGGCGACGCACTGCCTGCAACATCCCTGTCACGTGCATCGGATAGATTGCCGCCGATGGAGACGCAGCAGTGAAAGTCCTGATGATTTCCGACGTGTACTTTCCCCGGGTGAACGGGGTGTCCACGTCGATCGAGACCTTTCGCCGCGATCTTGATGACTTGGGCATCGCCACGGCGCTGATCGCGCCCGACTATCCCGTCGCGCCCGCGCCACCCGATCCCGATGTCATCCGCATCCCCTCGCGCTTCCTGCCCTTCGATCCCGAGGACCGCATGATGCGGCCGGCGCCGATCCGCGAGCTGACGGCGCGTCTGCGCGAGCAGCGCTACGACCTGATCCACATCCAGACGCCGTTCGTCGCCCATTACGCCGGCATCGAAATGGCGGATGCGCTGGGCGTGCCGCGCATCGAGACCTACCACACGTTCTTCGAGGAGTACCTGTTCCACTACGTGCCGTTCCTGCCCCGCCGCTGGCTGCGCGGATTCGCCCGCCGCTTCTCGCGCATCCAGGGCAACCAGGTGGATGCGCTGATCGTGCCGTCGCGGGCCATGCGCGAGCGGCTGGCGCACTACGGCGTGCGCCGGCCCATGCACGTTCTGCCGACGGGAATTCCCCTGGCGCGCTTTGCCGGCGGCGACGGCGCCGCGTTCCGCGCCCGCTTCGGCATCGCGCCGGAGCGCCCGACCGTGGCCTACGTCGGGCGCGTCGCCTTCGAGAAGAACATCGATTTCCTGCTGCGGGCCACCGCCCTCGCGCGCCGCAGCGTTCCCGACCTGCTGCTCATCGTCACCGGCGAAGGGCCGGCGCTCGAGTCCCTCAAACGCCTGGCGCGGCGCCTGGGGATCGCGGACAACGTGCTGTTCGTCGGCTACCTCGACCGGCGCAACGGCCTCGTGGACGGCTATTGCGCGGCCGACGCCTTCGTCTTCGCCTCGCGTACCGAGACCCAGGGACTGGTGCTGCTCGAAGCCATGGCGCTGGGGGTACCGGTCGTCTCCACCGCCGTCATGGGCACGCGCGACATTCTCGATGCCGGCCGCGGCGCCCTGGTGTCGCCGGACAACGAGGAGGATTTCGCCGGTCACTTGGTGCGCCTGCTGCAGAGCGGAGAGTTGCGGGCGAGGCTGGCGATGGAGGCCCGGGACTACGCGCAGGAATGGAGTGCGAGCACGATGGCGCGGCGACTGGCGGCACTGTATCGCAGCTTTCTGGCGCCCGCGAACGAGGTGAAAACGCCGTCTGGGGCAACACCCGACACCTTATCGCAGGCGGTGTCGGGGGCGACTACTTGATGCGAACGAGGTGCGGACGTGTGCCGGCCGGCTTGTCGGGTTCGGGGGGAGGCGGCTCCGGCGCGGCGGACTCGGGCTCGACGCTGGGCAGGGCGGGAGATTGCGCCTTCGCCTGGCCACCGGTTTCGGTTCCCGCCGTGGCGGACGCGACCTCGAAGGCCATGCCATGCCCGTTTTCCTTGGCATAGATGGCGGCCACCTGATCCACCGGCACCGACAGGTTCTGCGCCACGCCGCCGAAGCGTGCCGTCAGCGTGATGAAGTCGTTGCCCATGTGCAGCTGATGCGCGGCCTCCGTGCCGACATTGAGGACGATCTGACCGTCCTTCACATACTGGCGCGGCACGATGGTGTGCTCGTCCACCACCACCGCGATGTAGGGCGTCAATCCCTGGTCCGCGCACCACTCATAGATGGCGCGCAACAGGTAGGGCTTGGTGGAGGCGAGACTCACCGGGAACTGCGCCGCGCTCAGCGGCGCATGACCTTTTCGGACGGCGTCAGGGCATCGATGAAGCCCTGGCGGCTGAAGATGCGCTCTGCGTACTTCATGAGCGGTGCGGACTGCTTGCCGAGTTCGATGCCGTAGTGCTCCAGGCGCCACAGCAGCGGCGCGATGGCGACATCGAGCATGGAGAACTCGTCCCCCAGCATGTGCTTCTGTTTGGTGAAGATCGGCGCCAGTTCGATCAGGCGGTCGCGCACGTGGGCGCGCGTCTTCTCGGCCGCCTTGAGATTCTTCTCCAGGGCATCGATGTGGGAGAACAGTTCCTGCTCCAGCGTGAACAGCAGCTGCCGGGCGCGCGCCCGCATGATCGGGTCGGGCGGCATGAGCTGGGGATGGGGGAAGCGCTCGTCGATGTACTCGTTGATGATGTTCGACTCGTAGAGCACCAGATCGCGATCGACCAGCACCGGGACGCGGTTGTAGGGGTTGATGACGGCGATGTCCTCGGGCTTGTTGAACAGATCGACGTCGATCACCTGAAAGTCCATGCCCTTTTCATAGAGCACGATGCGACAGCGATGGCTGAACGGGTCGGTCGTGCCCGAATAAAGGTTCATCATGGTGCTACCACCCCAGGAGTAGTCGGCATCGCGCACCACACGCCGGACGCGTGGTGCGTTGAGTTCTCGATGCCCCATAAGCTGCATTGGCTGTCGTCGCAAAGTATCCAAGCGCGGGCCGGACATGCCTCGTTAATGGATGTCTTTCCAGTAGTTCTTCTTCAGCGCATACGAAAGGCCGAACAGGACCGCCAACGCGATCAGCACCCAGATGCCGATCTGCTTGCGGGTGTCCGCCATGGGCTCGCCCATGAAGACCAGGTATGCGACCAGGTCGGCCACCAGGACGTCGTATTCGTCCTTGGTGAGCTGACCCGGCTTGGCCAGTTGCAGCGTCTTGTGCGCGACCTCGGCGCCATGGGCGTCCTTGGTCTTCTCCACGTGCAGCACCTGCTCCCCTTGCAACTGCCACAGCACGTGCGGCATGCCGACGTTCTCGAAAATCAGGTTGTTCCAGCCGGTCGGCCGCTCGGGGTCGCGGTAAAAGGTGCGCAGGTAGGTGTACAGCCAGTCGGCGCCGCTGCCGAATTCGGAGGCGCGGGAACGCGCGATGACGGTCAGGTCCGGCGGCGCCGCACCGAACCACTCCTTGGCTTCGGCCGGACGCAGGGCGATCTTCATCTGCTCGCCGACCTTGTCGGCGGTAAACAGCAGGTTGTCCTTGATCTGCTGCTCGCTCAACCCCAGATCGCCCAGCCGGTTGTAGCGCATGTAGCTCGCGCCGTGGCAGTTCAGGCAGTAGTTCGACGAACACCTGGGCGCCGCGTTGCAGGGCGGCCGTGTCGCGCGTCTTGTCCGGGGCGCGGTCGAGCTTGAGTTCGGGGCCGCTGGCGGAGGCCGCGAGGGGCGCGAACAGCAGTGCAAGCAGCAGTTTCTTCGCATTTTTCATGGCTGGCGCGTCCTCAATGGTTCCACGTCACCCGATCGGGCACGGGCTTGCACTTGTCCAGTTTCGTGTAGACCGGCATCAGCAGGAAGAACCCGAAGTACAGCACGGAGCAGATCTGCGCCAGCAGCGTGCGGCCGGGCGTAGGCGGCAGCATGCCGAGGTAGCCGAGGATGAAGAAGCACACCACGAAGACGGCCACGGCGAACTTGAAGATCGGGCCGCGATAGCGGATCGACTTGGCCGGCGCGCGGTCCAGCCACGGCAGGAAGAAAAAGATCAGCACGCCGGCGCCCATCGCCACCACGCCCCAGAACTTGGCATCGATGCCGAACAGGGGATAGGTCACCGCCCGCAGCATCGAATAGTACGGCGTGAAGTACCACACCGGAGCAATGTGCTGCGGAGTCTTGAGCGGGTCGGCCGGAATGAAGTTGTTGTACTCCAGGAAGTAGCCGCCGCCTTCCGGGGCGAAGAACACGATGATCGAAAACACCGCCAGGAACACCACCACGCCGACGATGTCCTTCACCGTGTAATAGGGGTGGAAGGGAATCCCGTCGAGCGGGATGCCGGTCGCCGGATCCTTCTTCTTCTTGATCTCGACGCCGTCCGGGTTGTTGGAGCCGGTCTCGTGCAAGGCGATCAGGTGCGCCGCCACCAGACCCACGAGAACGAACGGCACGGCGATCACGTGGAAGGAGAAGAAACGGTTCAGGGTGGCGTCGCCGACCACGTAGTCGCCGCGGATCCAGACGGAAAGGTCAGGTCCGATGAAGGGAATCGCCGAGAACAGGTTCACGATCACCTGGGCGCCCCAGTACGACATCTGGCCCCAGGGCAGCAGGTAGCCGAAGAACGCCTCCGCCATGAGGCAGAGGAAGATCAGGACGCCGAAGATCCAGAGCAATTCGCGCGGCTTGCGATAGGAGCCATAGATCAGGCCGCGGAACATGTGCAGGTAGACGACGATGAAGAAGGCCGAGGCGCCGGTGGAGTGCAGGTAGCGGATGAGCCATCCCCAGGGCACGTCGCGCATGATGTATTCGACGCTGGCGAAGGCCACCGGCACACCCGCCGCATTGAGCGAGGCGTCCGGCTTGAAGTGCATCACCAGGAGGATGCCGGTGACGATCTGCAGCACCAGCACCAGCAGCGCAAGGGAACCGAAGAAGTACCAGAAATTGAAGTTCTTCGGCGCGTAGTATTCGGACAGGTGCGCCTTGTAGGTCGCCGTCAGCGGAAAGCGCTCGTCGATCCAGCCCAGCAGGCCCGTGGTAGTGACTTGTTTTTCGGCGGCCATCGCTCAGGCTCCCTTGGTGTCTTCGCCGATCGATGATCTTGGTGTCGGCGAGATACTTGTGCGGCGGCACCTCCAGGTTGTCCGGCGCCGGCTTGCTCTTATACACGCGGCCCGCCAGGTCGAAGGTCGAGCCGTGGCACGGGCACAGGAAGCCCCCCGGCCAGTTCGGGTCGATGCCCGATTCGGCGCCGGTCTTGAACTTGTCGGTGGGCGAACAGCCGAGGTGGGTGCAGATGCCCACCACCACCAGGATCTCCGGCTTGATGGAGCGGTCGACGTTCTTGGCGTAATCCGGTTGCATCGGCTTTTTCGATTCCGGATCAGCGAGTTGATCGTTGAGCTTGGGCAGGGCATCGAGCATGGCCTTGGTGCGGTGGATGATCCAGACCGGCTTGCCGCGCCACTCGACGGTCATCATTTCGCCCGGCCCCAGCTTGCCGATATCGACTTCCACCGGCGCGCCGGCCGCCTTGGCCCTCTCCGACGGGTTCATGCTGAGGACGAAAGGCACCACCGCGGCCACCGTCGCCGCGCCGCCTGCCGCCGCGGTCGCCACCAGTAGCCGCCGCCTGCCGCAATTCATGTGCTCTTGATTGCTCATGACCAGGTTCCAGAAAATTCCCGAATAGAGAAAAAGGCAATGCGAAAACCGCGGGATTATACCGGAAAGAAATGGACGATTAAAGCCTGCCCGATGCCTGCCTTATGAGGAATTGCTGCGGCGCGAAAAGCGGACCGGGGCATTCCGGCGCCGCCGACGAACCGTCCCACAGGGCGCTGGCAAGCTACAGAGGCCGTCGCTCCAGCAGCGCCTGGGCGATGGTGCCGGTATCCGTATGCTCCAGTTCGCCGCCCAGCGGCAGGCCGCGGGCGATGCGGGTGGCCTTGATGCCCCGGCTGCGCAGCAGCTCCCCGATGTAGTGGGCGGTCGCCTCGCCTTCGTTGGTGAAGTTGGTGGCGATGATGACTTCCTTCACCGCCGGGTCGCCGATGCGCGCCACGAACCGGTCGAGCTTGAGTTCGCGCGGCCCCACCCCGTCCAAAGGGGAAATCCGTCCCATCAGCGCGTAGTACAGGCCATTGTAGGCGTGGGTCTGCTCCATCATGTTGAGGTCCGCCGGCGTCTCCACGACGCACAGCAGCGCCGGATCGCGCTTGGGCGAGGCGCAGCGCGCGCAGACCTCCTCTTCGGTGAAGGTGTTGCAGCGCGTGCAGTGGTGCAGAGTCGTGAGCGCCGCATCCAGCGCCCGCGCCAGCCGTGCCGCCCCCTTGCGCTCGCGCTGCAGCAGATAGTAGGCCATGCGCTGGGCCGACTTCGGCCCGACACCCGGCAGGCAGCGCAGGGCTTCGATCAGCTCGTCCAGGGCGGAGGGGGACATCGCTGCACGCCGCGGCTCCCGGGCCGGAGCAGGCGCGGCGGCAATTCCGCGCCCCGAAACGCCCGAGCCCGCAGCCGAATCTCAGAAGGGAAGCTTCATCCCCGGCGGCAGCTGCAGGCCGGCGGTCATGCCCCCCATCTTGTCGGCCACCGTGGCCTCGACCCGGCGCACGGCGTCATTCACCGCGGCCGCCACCAGATCCTCCAGCATCTCCTTGTCGTCCATCACCGACGGATCGATGCTGATGCGGTGCACGTCGTGCTTGCAGGTCATGAGCACCTTCACCATGCCGGCGCCGGACTGGCCTTCGACCTCGGTCTGGGCCAGTTCTTCCTGCACTTTCTTCATGTTTTCCTGCATCTGCTGGGCCTGTTTCATGAGACCCGCCAGGGCATTCTTCATCATCGTTGTGCTCGCTCGCTCAAATGGGTTTTACGGATGATTCGTTGAGGGTGGCGTCGAACATGTCGATCATGTCGCGCACGAAACCGTCCTGCTCGAGGGCCGACACCGCCCGGTTGTGGCGTTCCTGCTGTTCCAAATGCAGGCGCTGGGCCGGCGTTTCGCCTTCGATCCGGGCCACCTCGATCTGCAGCTTGAGGGGCCGGCCGAAATGGGCCGCCAACTCGGCCTGCAGCTTTTCCTGCGGCGACTTGTTGATCAGCAGCGACTTGTGGGTCGGCGACAGGCGCAGTCGCACCGCATTGTCTTCCACACCGATCCACTCGCAGTGCTGGGCCAGTTCCCGCACCATGCCGCCGAGCTTCAGGCTGGCGATCAGCTCGCGCCAGTCGCTGGCGGTGCCCGTCAGGTGCTGCGCTTGGGGCTCCGCGGAGGCTGTCGCTTGCGCTGCCGGCTGCGGCGCGGTGGGCGGCGCCGGCGCCGGGGGCTGCGCGGCACTCGGCGGCCGCGCGGCGGCAGCGGTCGGCCGCGCCGGCGCGCCCAGCGCGGCAGGCATCTCCGGACGGAAGGCGGCGAGCCGCAGCAGCGTCATGGTGAAGCCGGCATACTCGTCCGGCGCCAGCGCCAGATCGGCGCGGCCCTGGATCGCGATCTGATAGGCGAGTTGCAGGAACTCCGCATCGAAGGCCTGGGCATAGGGTGTCAGGCGGGACCGCTCCGCCTCGTCGGCGATGGCGTCGGGGGCGAACTGGACCAGGGCGATGCGGTGCAGCAGCGTCGCCAGTTCCTGCAGCGCGGAATCGAAGGACAGGCTGCGCGCGTCCATGGCGTCGGCCACCGCCAGCATGGCATGCACGTCGTTCGCGCTCAGGCCGTCGAGCACCGCATACAGGTGATCCTCGCCCACGGTGCCGAGCATGGCGCGCACCGCTTCCTCCTCCACCCGGCCGGCGCCGTGGGCGATGGCCTGGTCGAGCAGCGACAGCGCATCGCGCATGCTGCCCGCCGCCGCCTTGGCCAGCAGGCGCAATGCCGGCGGTTCGCACGGCACCTGCTCCGCTTCCAGCACCCGCGACAGATGCTCGACGATGTGCTGCGGCGGCATCTGTTTCAGGTTGAACTGAAGGCAGCGGCTGAGCACGGTGACGGGGATCTTCTGCGGGTCGGTGGTGGCGAGGATGAACTTGATGTGCTCCGGCGGCTCCTCCAGCGTCTTCAGCATGGCGTTGAAGGCGGAGGTGGACAACATGTGCACCTCGTCGATCACATACACCTTGAAGCGGCCTCTGGTGGGGGCGTAGGAGGCGCTCTCCAGCAACTGACGCATCTCGTCCACGCGGGTGTTGGTGGCGGCATCCACCTCCAGCAGATCGACGAAGCGGCCGGCATCGATCTCCTGGCAGGCGCTGCACACGCCACAGGGCGTGGCGGTGATTCCGGTCTCGCAGTTGAGGGCCTTGGCGAGGATGCGCGCCAGCGTCGTCTTGCCGACACCCCGGGTGCCGGTGAACAGGTAGGCGTGATGCAGCCGCTGGCTCTCCAGCGCATGGGTCAGGGCACGCACCACATGCTCCTGCCCCACCAGGGTGGCGAAGCTCCGGGGCCGCCATTTGCGCGCGAGGACCTGATAACTCATGGGGAAATTCTAGCAGATGCGCCGCATTGCCCGAGGCGCTACGGTCCGGCGCAGGGGGCGGGTGAGTAAGGGAGAAGCGAAAGGAAGTGTGGCGAGCCTGACCCCCGGCACTTGCAGTAAGCGGCTGTGGCTGCTTCCTTCCGGACCTGACCAGGTTGACCACGCTGCAATGCGGGGAGACCCGCCACGGCCCATTCTATCAAGAAACGGCCGCTAGCCGCCGCCGCGCTGGAAATAGCGCAGGAAGCGGGCGATCCACGCCGCGCGCTCGTCGGCGCTGTAGCCGTCGAGGCAGAACGAGACACGGTGGCGCGGCAGGCGCAGCAAGGCGATCACACGGTCCGGCAGCGGCTCCAGTTCGATGCGCCAGGCGCGCCCTCCGCGCGTGCAGGAATAGGCGTTGCCGGCGCGGACATAGGGCACGTCGCCGACGGCATCCGCCAGACTGCGCTCGAACTCGGCGCGGGTGATCGACATGTCCCAGGAAAACTCAGAGGGGGCGGAGATCTGCCCCGCCCCCTCCGGCGACGAAGCGGCCACGGTTCAGCCGCCGGCGATCGGCGGCCAGATCGCCAGCACGTCTCCCTCCCGCAGCGCACGCGAACTGCGCGCGCCGGGCGGAACGTAGTGACCGTTGATCAAGACCAGGTGAACCTGCTTTCTGCGGCAGGTTCAAGGGCCCGATAACGTCCGCCACCGTAGCACCGTCATCCGTCTGCAGCGGCAGTTCGTTCGACCTGCGGGCTTCGAGCGGCAGATAGTCGCTGAGCGTGGCGTAGAGCTTGAGCGTGATGTTCATACACGATTGACCGCATCAGCCAGAAATAGGTTTCGTGATCCGCGGATGTCGCGTTGCGAAGCCGGAGCAAGCCAACCCGTCGCCGCCAATCCGGACGGCGCTCAGCGTTCGGTGAGATCGACGAACGCATCCATCACCAACTGCGGGTTGCGCAGCAGCGCGTCCTTCCATTCGCCGAGATTGCGGCGGGTCTGGATCAGTCCGCGCACCGCGCCGACCTGGCGGGTCTGCCCGACGATGATGGCGCCGATGAGGATGTCGCCCTCGAAGCACAGGCGGGTATAGAGAAAGTGCTCCTCGTCCACCGCTTCGGCCGTTTCCCCGCCCCTCCGTCCCTGCCACAGGCCGAAGGTGTAGGAAACCAGGCCGACGGTGTCGAGCACGTTCATGCTGAGACTGCCGCGATACGGCGCGTTCCTGCCGGCCATGTTGAGGGCGGCGACGCGGCCGTGCTCGGTGGCGGTCGGCTGCAAGGCGTGCACCACCCACTCGCCGGTGGAGAAATCGCGCCCTTGGGCGACATCCCCGGCGGCGTAGATGCACGGCACCGTGGTCTCCATGCGATCGTTGATGACGATGCCCTGATCGACCTCGGCGCCGGTTCCTTCGAGAAAGGCCACGTTGGGATGCACGCCGGTGGCGACGATGATCAGGTCCGCAGGCAGCGTCTGCGTGTCCATGACCAGCGACGGACCCGGTTCGATGCGCTCGACGCGGCCCTTGGTGATGACATTGACGCCTTTGCTCTCGAGCCAGCGCTGCAGCATTCGGCTGCCCACCGGCGTCATCATCGAGCGCAGGATCTGCCCCTGGCGGCCGGCAATCACCGACAGATGCGCTCCGCTCTCCACCAGCGATTTCATGGTGACGCCGGCGACGAAACCGGCACCGATCATCACCACCCTGGTCCCGGGTTTGAGCTTGGCGGCGATGAGCCGCGCGTCATCGAGGGTCCAGCAGGTGACCACGCCCTCGAGCCCGGTGCCGGGGATGGGGGGCAGCACGGGAGAGGAGCCGGTGGCTACCAGCAGCCGGTCGTATTCCAGGGTGGTGCCGTCGTCCAGATCGACGCTGCCGCCCCGTTCGCCGGCGTGCACCCGGATCGCCTTGTTGTTGCGGTAGCGCACATTGAGGTGCGTCAGATGGCCGGCATCCCGGCGCTGCAGCGCGCCGCCCTCGTCGATCCGCCCGGCCAGGATGTAGGGGATCGCCATGCGGGCATAGGGCGCCCCCGGCTCGCCGCTGAGCAGCGTGATTTCGCCCTGCGCATCCTCCTGGCGCAGCGTCTCTGCCGCCCGGACGCCGGCGGGTCCGGCACCGACAATGACGTATTTCATTCTTCCTCCCGTGACCATCCCGATGCTATCCCTCGTGCGCCGTGGAACCTCCTCAGCCGGGATGCCCGCGATCAGGCATTGCGCCCGACCGGCTCAGACCACGCGGGATTGCGCCGAGGCGCAGGCGAGATAGGCCTCCTTGATGCGCATCGGGTCGCGCAGCAATTCGTCCTTCCACTCGCCCAGGCGAACCCGCGTCTGAATCAGCCCGCGCAATATGCCGACGTGCTCGGTCAGGCCGATGCTGGTGGCGCCGATCAGCAAGTCGCCCTTGAACTGGAGGCTGAGGTAGCGGAACTGGCCTTCATCGACGATCTCGACCGACTGTCCTCCCTCGACCCCTTCCCATGCGCCGAAGGAGGAGGAGATCAGGCCGAGCGTGTCGAGCACGTTGATCGACATCGCGCCCTGCGATACCGGGCTCTTGCCCACCATGTTGAGGCCGGCGATCCGCGCCTGATCGGCCGCATTCGGCTGAATCGCATTGACCAGGCGTTTGCCGGTACTGAACTCGATCCCCTCTGCCACGTCGCCGGCCGCGAAGACGGCGGGATCGTTGGTCTGCATGCGCTCGTCCACCAGCACGCCGACATCGGTCGCGATGCCGCTGCCGCTCAGGAACCCGATATTGGGCCGTACCCCCGCCGCCGCGATGATCAGCTCGCATTCGATCACCTCGCCGGTGGACAGGCGCGCCCGCATCACTGCGCCGTCGCCGCCCTCGATCGCCTCGACCCGCGCGTTGGTGAGAACCCGGACGCCCTTTGCCTCGACCCACCTCTTGATCATGGTGCCCGCGCCCAGGGTCATCATGCGCGGCACCATACGGTCGCCGGCTTCCACCACCGTGAGCTGCACGCCACGCGCTACCAGCGCCTCGAGGATGATGCAGCCGATGAAGCCGGCGCCGATCTGCAGCACGCGGGCACCGGGGCTGGACTTCTGCGCGATCTTGCGCGCATCCTCCAGGGTCCAGCAGGCATGGACATTGGGCAGATCGATGCCCGGCACCGGCAGCCGCGTCGGGTGCGAACCGGTCGCGATCAGCAGGCGGTCGTAGGGCAGCGACGACCCGTCTTCCAGCCTGACCTGCTTCGCTTGCGTGTCGACGCCCTGCACCCGCCCGGATACCAGTTCGATGCGCTGGTTCTCGAAATGCCCCGCCTCCTTGCGCAGATAGGTCCCGTCCTCGCCGATCTTTCCGACCAGCAGGTAAGGAATCGCCATGCGCGAATAGGGCGGCTCCGCTTCGGCGCCGACCACCCATATCTCGGCGCCGGGGTCCTCCTTGCGGATGGTCTCAGCGGCGATGACACCCGCCGGACCATTTCCCAGAATCACATGTTTCATGAACGTTCGCTCGTCCCGAAATGGAGCGCAGCCGCGGGCCTGCGCGGCGGAAGCTGGCGCACCGCCGGCGCCGGGCCGGCGGTGCGCGTCGCAGGAGGCGCGCTAGAGTCCCAGCCGCTGCAGCGTGTCGGTGTTGGGTACGCCCTCGACAGACCAGCCGCGGATCTGGTAGTACTCCGGCAGCATCTTGTCGATGCCATTGACCAGGCCCTTGGCCGGACCCGTTTTGGCCGGTTCGGTCTTGAGCCGCGGCGGCAGATCATCGTCCTTCCTCGTCAGGCCGGCGGCGAGGTTGAACTGCTTTTCCATGTTCCAGATACGTTCGCCCAGCAATGTGCATTTATCCATGGACCAGTCGCCTTCGCAGGCGGCCTGGATCTGCGGCTGGATGTCCGCCAGCGTCCAGGCGAAGGAGGTGAAGATGCACAGACCGGAGGAATCGAACACCGCCGTGGCGTCCTGGAACGCCTTCACCAGCGCCGGCTTGCCTTCGGTGGTCAGCGGATCGGTCTTGACCGGAATGCCCAGCACTTCGGAGGCAACCGTGTAGCCGCGCAGATGGCAGGCGCCGCGGTTGGAGGTAGCATAGGCCAAGCCCATGCCCTGAATGCCGCGCGAATCGTAGGCCGGAAACTCCTGGCCCTTGACCGACATCGACAGTTCCGGGTGGCCGTAATTGGCGCACAGGCGCCGCGAACCGGTGCCGATCTCCTTGCCGAAGCCCTGGCCGCGGGCGGTCATCTCCGTCAGTTGCACCAGCGCCGCCGCCGAGCCGAAGGGGGCATCGACGCCGATCTGCTCCTTGCTCAGCACGCCCATCTCGTACAGTTCCATGGCCGCCGAAACGGTGGCGCCGAAGGAGATCGGGTCCATGCCGTCCTCGTTGCAGATCATGTTGACGTACTGCAGGGCTTCCAGGTCGTCGATGCCGTTGGAAGATCCGAGCGCCCAGGCCGATTCGTACTCGAGCCCGCCGGAGGCGCCCCAGTATTCGGGCTTGTTGACGACGCTGAAGTGCTTCTCGTCGATCCTGGAAATGCGGCCGCAGGCGATGGTGCAGCCGAAACAGGCCTGGTTGGTCACCAGATGGCTCTTGCCGTCGCTCGGGCGCTTCTCGTGCATGGCCTCGGCCGAGATCTTGCGCGCGCCCTCGAACTGCACCTCGCGGTGGTTGCGGGTGGGCAGCGCCCCGATCTCGTTGATCACGTTCATCAGCACCTGGGTGCCGTACTTGGGCAGCCCCTGGCCGGTGACCGCGTTGTCGGCGAGGATCTTCTTCTTCTCGTAGGTGACCTTCATGAACTCCTTCGGGTTGGCGATGCCGCCCACCCCGAGCGTGCCCCGCACCGCCATCGCCTTGAGATTCTTCGAACCCATGACGGTGCCCACGCCGGAGCGGCCCGCCGCCCGGTGCAGGTCATTCACGATGCAGGCGAACAGCACGCCGTTCTCCCCGGCGCGGCCGATCGAGCAGACGCGGACCTGCGGGTCCTGGTGCGCCTTCTTGATCGTCTCCTCGGTATGCCAGGTGGTCGTGCCCCACAGGTGCGAGGCGTCGCGCAGTTCCGCCTTGTCGTTCTCGATGGACAGGTACACCGGTTTGTCCGATTTGCCTTCGACGATGACCATGTCCCAGCCGGCCTGCTTCAGTTCGGCGCCGATGTAGCCGCCGGAGTTGGAGCAGGCGATGGCGCCGGTGAGCGGCCCCTTCGTGATCACCGAGTAGCGCCCGCCGGTCGAGGCCATGGTGCCGGTGAGCGGCCCGGTGGCGTAGATCAGCTTGTTCTCCGGCGACAGCGGATCGACCTTGGGGTCAACTTCCTCGCAGAAGTATTTCGTGGCCAGACCGCGCTGGCCGAGGTATTGCTGCGCCCACTCCATGTTGAGCGGCTCGGGCGTACAAGTGCCCTTGGTCAGGTTGACGCGCAGAATCTTACGAGCCCATGCCATGATTCACCCTCCTCCTAAATCTCTAAACGCGCGGCTGCGAGTCGGTTTTCGCCGCCCACTGGCGCATCTTGTCGAAGCCGGTCCAGTCCGCATCGACATAGGTGATGGCGCCCGTCGGACAGGCCTCGGCGCAGGCCGGCTCTCCGCCGCAGAGGTCGCATTTCTGCACCTTGCCCGTATCGTGTACATAGTTCACGGTGCCGAACGGGCAGGCGATGGTGCACACCTTGCAGCCGACGCAAATCTGCTCCAACACCACCTTGGCGCCGGTGGCGGCATCGACCTTGATCGCCTCCACCGGGCAGGCGTGCAGGCACCAGGCTTCGGCGCACTGGGTGCAGGTGTACGGAACCTTGCGCCCGGTGTGATGAAACTCGAAGACCTTGATGCGCGACTTGGAGTTGTTGAAAATTCCGTAGTTCTCGAACGAGCACGCCATCTCGCACTGCAGACAACCCGTGCATTTGTTCGGATCGATATGCAGGGATTTTTGCATCGACTTGTCTCCTCCAGGTTCTTGGTTTGGGTCGGCACCGGGCCGCAATGCGCATGCAACGGGGCACTAATGCAATCTAGCAGAACGCCCGACCAATGCGCAAACCGTTTCACGATCCGGCTTTCCGACCGGCGCCGACCCATTTCCGCAGCGATCTCGATCGTTGCCGGTTGGCCCGCCCGACCCGCCGCGCGGGGTGTCGCAAACCGCCGGCGCACGCGTTCACGCGCAGGTTCACGACTGGGCCACAGGCTACCTGTCACACCACCGGGTCACTTGACCCACTGGGGTGGGGCAAATCGCCCTTTCCCCATTCCCGCCGCCCCCGGACCTGAATTCGTTCCCTTCCGTTAACATCTTCCATTCAGGGTGTTAGAGTATGCCGGCATTTGTCCCACGCTTGGAACGGGGTGTGCTTAGCCAACCACCAGAGCAGCCCGTATTCATTCATTCAACGCGAGCGCGTCGCCGAGGGAAGATGGCAATGGACACCCTGATGATCATCGTGGTCCTCGTTGCATTCAACGTCGGCTTCCTGGTTGGCGCGGTCTGGGTCGCAGCCAAGGGCGACGATGCCAGGGAATTTGCGCGTCAGGATATGACCCGCTGGCTGCGATCGAAGCTGCAGTGAGTTCAGCCCGAACCGGGCGACGTTGATCGCAGGCGACGTCCCACCCGGATCGGTTGGGTCCCCGGCCGTTCGGCCGCTGCCGCGATTTCCCATCGCGCGGACGGCCACACCGCACCTCTGCGCCGGATCGTTCGCGCTGCGTTTCAGTCTGCCGCAACGACACGCGCCCTGATGGACGCATCAAAAGACATGATCGCCCGACGGCCGTCATGCAGCCAGGAATCGTCGATAATGCAAACCTTCGAAATCGATGCAGGCGATGGCTACCCTGACTGCTCGGTCCGTCAGGTTCCGAAGAGGCTGCCGACGGCGGCTCTGAGCGCCGCTAACCGCCGCACATAAGATCAACGTTCGTCACCATTACCCCAATGGATCCTGTCGCGGAACACGCGAATTCAGAGAAATCTGCGCCGGCCGAAAACCCGCAGACAGCGCGCATCGCCGCGATACTTTTCGTGGCGACAGTCCTGCTGTGGCTGCTGCTGACCGGCAGCCTCGACACCCAGGAGTTGGTCGCCGGCCTGCTGGTGGCCGTCGCCGCCACGGCGCTGAGTACGTCCCGCGGCGCCATCGTCGGCGGCCTGCGCCTGACGCCGGCAGCGCCGCTGCACATGCTGGTCTATCTCTGGGTGTTCTTCGTCGCGCTGATCAAGTCCAACCTGGATGTGGCGCGCCGCGTGCTGGCGCCTTCGCTGCCGATCAACCCCGGCGTGGTGCAGGTGCGCACCGGCCTGCGCTCCGAACTGGGCCGCCTGCTGCTGGCCAACAGCATCACCCTGACGCCCGGCACGCTGACGGTGGACATGGAAGGCGACCTTCTCCTGATCCACTGGATCAACTGCCCGCCCGATGTGGATATGGAAGCAGCGACGCGGCTCATCGCCGCCGATTTCGAGAAGCACCTCGCGGGGTTCGTGGCATGAGCGCGGCGGACTGGGTCGGCTACGCCGTTCTCGCCCTGTTCGCAGCGGCGCTGCTGCTGGGCATGGTGCGGCTGTTCATCGGGCCGCAAACGCCGGACCGCATCGTCGCCGCCGACACCCTGGGCGTCATCACCACCGCGGGGCTTGCGGTGCTGGCCCTGGTGCTGGACAGCGCGCTCTATCTGGACATCGCACTGGTATATGGCGTGCTGGCCTTCGTCGGCGTGGTCGCCCTGGCGCGCATCATCGAAACCGAGAAGCGCGCATGACGATCGCCGGCAGCCTGTTCCTCGTCCTCGGTGCCTTCTTCTGCTTTCTCGGTTCGCTCGGCCTGATGCGCATGCCGGATGTGTATAACCGCATCCAGACCGGCACCAAGGCGGTCACTCTGGGCACGCTCTCGGTGCTGCTGGGGGTCGGTTTCTTCCATCCGGAATGGTGGCCCAAGCTGCTGGCGATCGCCGGTCTGCTGCTGCTCACCAACCCGGTCGGTTCCTCCACCATCGCCCGCGCCCTGTACCGCGCCGGCGTGCGCCCGTGGCAGGCGCAGCGCAACGACAAGGAGGCGTGAAGCCATGGTGTGGGTGATCGCCCTGATGATGGTGCTGATGCTGGCCACCGCCATCGCCGCGCTGCTGCTGGACAACCTCATCGGCGCCACCGTGGCGGCGGCTTCGGTGTCCCTGGGCGTGTCGGTGCTGTTCGTGCTGCTGCGCGCGCCGGATGTGGCCCTGACCGAAGCGGCGGTGGGCGCCGGGTTGGCGGCCTTCCTGCTGGCGCTGGCGCTGAAGCGCCTGGGCCTGTGGCGCATCGAGGTGCAGCAGAAGGAGGACGGGCGTGCTGACTAAGGCCGGACCGCTGCTCTTCGCGGGGGGCTTCGCCTTCCTGCTGTTCGTGCTGCTGGCTGAACTGCCCTTCGGCGATCCCGTCATGGCCGTCGGACGGGTGGTGCTGGACGAAGCGGCCACCACCGTCGGCGCCGCCAACATCGTGACTTCCGTGGTGCTGGCCTATCGCGGCATCGACACCATGGGGGAACTCGCCATCCTGTTCGCCGCTGCCACCGCCGCCGGACTGGTGCTGGGGCATCCCGGCAAGGCCGACCAGGCCGAGGAACCGGGCGGATTCATCCTGCGCGCCGGCGCCGACCTGCTGTTTCCGCTGCTGATCGTGGTCGGCATGTACATCATCCTGCACGGCCACCTGACGCCGGGCGGCGGCTTCCAGGGCGGCGTGGTGCTGGCCACGGCCTTCGTCCTGCCGGTGCTGGCCCGTCCCGGGCAGGTGCCCTCCCACGGCGCGCTCGCCATCGTCGAAGGGCTTGCCGGCGCGGTGTTCATCGCCACCGGCGCGGCGGCGCTGGCCTACGACCACGAATTCCTGACGCCGCTGTTGAGCCCCGGGCGGCTCGGCGCGCTGGTGTCCGCCGGCACCCTGCCCATTCTCTATCTGGCGGTGGGGCTGAAGGTAGGCGCTGAACTGGCGGGCCTGCTGATCCGCTTCACCGAAGCCGACGCCGAGGCGCCGCGATGAACGAACTCGTCACCGTCCTGCTCTATGTCGGCGCCATCGGCCTGATCGCCATCGGCATCGCCGGCGTGGTGCTGTCGCGCCACCTGTTTCGCATCGTGCTGGCGCTGTCGATCGCCGAATCCGGCGGCAATCTTCTGCTGGTGCTGACCGGCTTCCGCTGGAATGCGGTGGCGCCGATCATCGAGGGCGCAGCGCAGGGGCCGATGGTGGACCCGGTGCCCCAGGCCATGGTGCTGACCTCCATCGTCATCGGCGTCGGCGTGCAGGCGCTGGCGCTCGCCATGGCCGTGCGCCTGCGCCAGGCCTACGGCACCCTCGACATCCGCGAGATCCGCGCCCGCATGGAACAGGACATCAGCGCTGCCGCCGACGTCGTGCCGCCGCGCAGCCAGCAGGAGCCCGCCGGCGGGCGGCCCCTGCCGCCGCCCGGCGCCGCCGGCCTGTTCGACTTCGAAAGGAACCCAGGCGTGATCGCGCTCGCCGTCGCCCTGCCCCTGCTCGGCGCCTTCCTTCTGCCCCTGATGGGGCCGCTCAAGCGCGTGTTCGGTCCGGCAGTGCTGGTGGCCGTCGCCGCGATCGGCGTTTCCGTCTGGCCGCAGGCGCAGGCCGAACCTTTCGCCGTGGCCATCGGTGAATTCCGCGCTCCCCTGGGCATCGTGTTCTACGTCGACGGGGTGGCGGCGCTGTTCACCCTGGCTGTGGCGCTGCTCTGCCTGCTGCTGTGGCCGTGGAGCACGCCCACCGCCGACGCCACCGCCAAGCAGTCGCTGACGCTGATCCTGGCCGGGGCCTGCGCCGGTCTGGCCGTTTCGGGAGATCTGTTCAACATCTACGTGTTCTACGAACTGGTGGCGGTGGCGAGCTACGGCCTGGCGGCGGGGAGCGGCAGCGCTGCCGGCTATGCCGCCGCCTTCCGCTACGTCGTCCTGAGCAGCCTGGCCTCGATGCTGGCGCTGATCGGCATCACGCTCATCTACTACCGCACCGGCACGGTCAATCTGGCGCACCTGGCGCAGGTCGCTCCCGACGCGCTGCACGATCCCCTGGGGCTGGCGGCCTTCCTGCTGCTGCTGCTGGGGCTCGGGGTGAAGGCCGAGCTGTTTCCGGTGAACGCCTGGGTGCCGGAGGTGTATGCCACTGCGGAGCGGCGCGTCGCGGCCCTGCTTGCCGGTCTCGTATCCAAGCTCGCGCTGCTGGTGCTGGTGCGCCTGCTGGTGCTGGTGTTCCCGCTGGATCCGGCACGCTTCGCCCTGCTCGCCCTGGGCACCCTGGGCATCCTGAGCGGCGAACTGGCCGCCTACCGTGCCCGCGATCTGGCGCGCATGCTGTCCTGGTCTTCCATCGGCCAACTCGGCATCGCCTTCGTCGCCTTCGCCATTCCCGGCAACGCCGGCCTGGTGGCCGGGCTGGCGGTGGCGCTGCACCATCTCATCGCAAAACCTGCGCTGTTCCTGCTGGCGGAGCGCTGGGGCGGCAGCATCGAGGGACTGGCCGGTGCCGGACGCCGCTCCAAGCTGGGCGGTGCACTGTTCGTGCTTTTCGCCCTGTCCCTGGTAGGCGTACCGCCGCTGCCCGGCTTCTGGGCCAAGCTGCTGGTGCTCTCCGGCCTGGCGGCGCAGGATGGCGGCGCCTGGTGGCTGGCAGCCGCCGTCATCCTGGCGATGACCGTGGTGGAGGCCGCCTACCTGTTTCGCGTCGTGGGACGGCTCTATGCGCCGGAGGAGAGTTCGGAGCCTGCATCCCACGCAGCGACCCATCTCGCCGCCGCCGGCATCCTCGGCCTGTGCCTGATCGCCGGCAGCGTCAGCGCCGGCCCGCTGGGCCACGCGCTGGGCCGCATGGCGGTACAGATGGGCGATCGCCCCGCCTACATCGCCCGGGTTCTGCCGGCCGGAGAAACGAGACCGTGAGCGCCCTCGATCATCTGCTGTTGGCTGCCGCCCTCACCGCGGTGCTGGCCTTCGCCTTCGGCGGCTGGCGCGGCATCGGCCGCGCGATGGTGGTGCTCTACGGCATCCAGTTGGCGCTGCTGCTGGGGATGCCCGGCGACAGCGCCGCGATTCTTCGCTTCGAGGTTCTGGGCCAGCCCCTGGGCTGGAGCATGGACGCCTTCGGCGGCTTCTTCGCCCTCATCACCCTGGGCGCGGCCATGGCCGCGGCCTGGTTCGCCGCCGGCGAATGGGGCGAACGCTACGCCGCTGCCGGCAACAGCCTGCGCGCCCTGCACACGGCACTGGCGGCGAACGTATTGGCGATGCTGCTGCTGGTGGCCAGCGGCGACTTGTTGACGCTGTTCATCGGCTGGGAGCTGGTGAGCTGGGCCAGCTTCCTGATGATGGCCCTGGGCGGCGAGCGGGCGCTGCGCGCCGCCCTGCGCTACGTGCCCTACGCCATGGGCGGCGCCATGGCGGTGCTCGGCGCCCTGGTACTGATCTACGCCTGGACCGGAACCTTCGAACTCGCCCATCTTGCGCAACAACTCCCGCAGCTCTCCGCCGGGCGGCTGTGGCTGCTGGTGGCGCTGCTGGTGGGCGGCTTCGGCGTCAAGATGGGCCTGCTGCCCTTCCATCTGTGGCAGGCCGGCGCCTACGCCGAGGCGCCGGGAGCCGGCACCGCGTTCCTCGGCGCCATCTCCTCGCGCATGGGCTTCTTCGCCATCGCACTCGTTCTGGTGCGGCTGCTCACTCTGGACTCCGTGGCGCGGCTGGAGATCGTTCCCGGCCATTTCGACGCGCGCGACCTGCTGGCCTGGATCGCAGCCTTCACCATCGTGCTGCCGACCTTCACCGCGCTGCGGCAGAACGACGCCCGCTACCTGCTGGCCTGGCACGGCATCGGCCAGGGCGGCTACATGCTGCTGGGCCTGGTGATCGGCGACGCCATGGGCAGCGCCGGCGGCCTGATGCACGTGTTCAACCACGCCACCTACCAGGCCGCCCTGTTCCTCTCCGTCTATGCCGTCGTGCATCGCACCGGCACCGCCGATCTCAACCATCTCGGCGGGCTGGTGGTGCGCATGCCGCTCTCCTTCCTGACGATGCTGATCGGCATCATCGGCCTGGCCGGGCTGCCGCCGATGAACGGCTTCGTCTCCAAGTGGCTGGTGTACCGCTCGCTCATGATCAACGGCTATCCGCTGCTGTTCGTCGCCTCGGTGATCGGCACCCTGGGCACCATCCTCAGCGTGTACAAACTGCTGCACAACACTTTCCTCGGCCAGTTGCGCACCGAGCACGAACACATCCGCGAAGCGCCCTGGAGCATGACCATTCCCATGCTCGTGCTGTGCGCCATCGTGTTCGTCACCGGCACGGCGCCGGGCCTGATCCTCGGCTGGGTGACCCAGGCCCAGGCCGCCCTCGGCCTGCCGGTGCTGGTCCACACCCTGGGCGGCGTCGATTCACCGCGCGGCAGCCTCGACATGCTGTGGGTGGTGGGCGTGCTGTTCGGCGGCTTCGGCGTCGGCGCCCTCCTCTTCTACGGCGCCGGCCGCAGCCGGCGCGTGCATCAACTCGACAACTATGCCGGCGGCCACTTCCTGTCCGCCGACGTGCGCTACCAGTACAGCGATCACTTCTACGCCGGGCTGATGCACCGCATCGGCCATCTGTATCGCGGCTCCTTCGCCTGGCTCGAATCCTCCCTGATCTCGCTCGTGAGTCTCGCGGCGGGCGGGATGCAAAGCCTCTACCGCCAGCAGACGCCCGCCTTCTACCTGATGGTGACGGCGGTGCTGGCGCTCGCCTGGGTGATCCTGTGATGCATGGCGTGACCCTGCTCGCTGAACTGGTGCTGATGCCCGTCGTGGCCTTCGTCGTCGGGCTGTTCATGGTGCTGATGATGCGCAAGATCGCGGCGAAGATTCAGCGCCGCGTCGGCCCGCCCCTGCTGCAGCCGCTCTACGACATCATCAAGCTGCACAGCAAGGAGACCCAGATCTCCCACGGCCTGATCCACGACATCGGCATCGTGATGGCGGTGGGCGGCTACGTCGCGGTGGAGACCCTGCTGCCGGTGCCCGGCATGAGCGGCATCGCCGACAAGGGGGGGCTCATCACCATGGCCTACCTGATGATGATCCCGTCCCTCGGCCTGGCGCTGGGAGTGGGCCAGTGCGCCAACCCCAACGGCTCGATCGGCATCTCCCGCGCCCTGACCGCGATGCTGGCCTACGACATCCCCTTCGTCATCGTCATCTTCGGCGTCGGCTGGCACTTCGGCAGCACCAACCTGAACCAGATCATCGCCATTCAGCAGGAGGCGGGTCCGGCGGGATGGGGCGCCGCACAGATGCCGCTGCTGGCCCTGGCCGGCCTGTTCTCGGTGCATGCCATGCTCGGCAAGCAGCCCTTCGAGATCTACGTCGCGCCGGCCGAGATCGCCACCGGGCCGATGGTGGAGATGGGCGGCAAGTACCTGGGCGGCCTGTTCGTCATGCAGTGCTTCCAGATGTACACGGCGGGCGTGCTCTACACCACCCTGTTCCTGGGCGGCGGCGAGAACTGGCTCACCTTCCTGCTGAAGAGCTTCGCGGTGGTGGCGATCCCCATGAGCATCGCCTTCGTCTTCCCGCGCTATCGCACCGAGGACCTGCTGCGCCTGGTGTGGAAGTGGCCGGTAATCCTCGGGCTGGCGGGCGTGTGGCTGGTGATGCGCTGATGCCAAGGAGACGCCGTATGAGTCAATTGGACAACATCCCCGTCGTGGCCGAGCGGTCCGTTGCGGTGCCGCCGCAGGAATCGAAGTCGAGCGGCCTGTTCACGCGCGTGTTCGACGAGTTGAAGGACTTCTGCCGCTCGAAGTCGCTGTTCATGCTGCACTACTGCACCGGCTGCGGCGCGATCGAACTGCCGCCGGCCATGACCTCGCGCTTCGACATGGAGCGCCTCGGCATCCAGCCCATGGTGACGCCGCGCCAGGCCGACATCCTGCTCATCACCGGCTACGTCTCGATCAAGACGCTCAAGCGCATCATCCTCACCTACGAGCAGATGGGCTCGCCCAAGTACGTGATCGGCATCTGCTCCTGCACCGTGAACGGAGGCATGTACTGGCAGAGCTACGCCACCGCCAAGAAGCTCAACGACTACCTGCCGGTGGACATGTACATCGCCGGCTGCATGCCGCGGCCGGAGGCGGTGATCACCGGCCTGCGCGAGCTGATCAAGAACATCCGCGACGGCAAGGCCGACAACTGGAAGGACTACTACCGGCGCTACGACTACTACCTGGGCCACCAGCAGAAGCTGTTCGGCGAGCGCTGGCAGACTCCCACCGATGTGATCGGCGAGGCGCGCCACTACGGCCTGGTCGGCGCCGACACCACCGGTGCGCACACCGCGCTGCTGGAGAAGCACCGCGTTCCGCTTCCCGCCTTCGAGATGCGCCTGGGACTCACGCAGGAGCGTCAGGAATGACCAGCAGCAAGCACCTTGCCCCGAGCCTGGAATTTCTGCTGCAGGGCATCCAGGGCATCCACACCCAGCGCAAGGGCCCGCGCCGGCTGCGGGTGGACCTTGCGGCGGAGGCCCTGCCCGCCCTGCTGGAACTGCTCAAGGGCCGCGGCGGCTATGTGCATCTGTCCGCCATCAGCTGCGTTGACTGGATCGAGCAGCATGAATTCGAACTGGTCTATCACCTCTGGTCCTACGAGACCAAGGTGCTGGTGATGGCCCACATCCGCATCGCGCGCGAGCCCGGGGTCTATCTCTCGGTCTATGACCTGTTCAAGCCGGCCGCCTTCTTCGAGCGCGACATCCACGAGATGTACGGCGTGTACTTCGAAGGCAGCCCGGACATGGGCAAGTTCATCCTCACCGAGTGGGATGGCCCGCCGCCCATGCGCAAGGAATTCGACGGCGAGGCCTGGGTGCAGGAGCATTTCGGCTGGCAGGACTACCGTCCCGACTGGCTCAAGGACATCGAGGAAAAGGGCGGCGGCATCACCACCCGGCCCGAGGACATTCGCCGATGAGGCCGGAAAACTACCAGTCGGTCAGCCAGCCGCCGAGCCACGAATACGAGCTCTACTTCGGCCCCAACCACCCCGGCATCGAAGGCAACTACGCCCTCAAGGTCAAGCTGCACGGCGACGAGGTGATGTCGGCGCGCGCCGACGGCGGCTACCTGCACCGCGGCTTCGAGAAGCTGATGGAAGGCCGGCTGTGGATCCAGAACATCGCCCTGGTGCCGCGCATCTGCGTGCCCGACCCGGTGCCGATGGAAGTGTGCTACTCGCTGGCGGTGGAGGAACTGGGCGGCCTGCAGGTGCCCGAGCGCGCGCAGTGGATCCGCGTCATGCAGTTGGAATTGTCACGCATCGCCGCGCATCTCTTCACCTTCGGCGGTCACGCCGCCACCACCGGCATGTACACGCCCATGTTCTGGGGCGTGGCGGACCGCGACCTGATCCTCGACCTGTTCGAGGAGCTGTCCGGCGGCCGCGTCTATCACATCTACAACATCCCCGGCGGCGTGCGCCGCGAGCTGCCCGAGGGCTACCTGGAGCGGGTGAGCAAGACCCTGGACTACATCGACTCGCGCCTCGCCGACTACGACAACCTGTTCTTCACCAACCAGGTGTTCGTGCACCGCGCCCGCGGCACCGGCGCCATGACCCAGGAGCAGGCGCTGGAATGGGGCGTCACCGGTCCCAACCTGCGCGCCACCGGGCTCGCCTTCGACGTGCGGCGCGACGATCCCTACCTGGTCTATGAGCAGCTCGACTTCGACATCCCGGTGGAGAAGGCGGGCGACGCCTGGGCGCGCACCCTGGTGCGCCGCGGCGAGCTGCTTCAGAGCATACGCATCGTGCGCCAGGTGGTGGAAAAGCTGAAGACGCTCGAAGGCCCGATCCGCGCACCGATTCCCAATCCCCTGGCCTGGAACCTGCCGCGGGGCGAAGTCTATACGCGGGTGGAATCGTCCAAGGGCGAGCTCGGCTACTACGTCGTCTCCAACGGCGGCGACAAGCCCTACCGCGTGCATATCCGGGGGCCCTCGTCGATGCATGCGGTGCAGGTGCTGGAGCAGCTCGTCACCGGCGGCCGCGTGGAGGACGTGGCGCAGATCATGTTTTCCCTGGACGCCTGTCCGCCGGAGGTGGACCGCTGATGGCCGACATCGATTTCGAGGACAAGGGCAGCGTCCTCAACCCCCTGCGGGCCTGGGCCTTTCTCGGCCGCAAGCCGGTCACCGAGCCGCTGGAGCCGCGCCTGGCATCGCTCAACTACCGCGGCTTCCACCTCAACGACTGGGACAAGTGCATCGGCTGCAGCACCTGCCAGAAAGTGTGCGACAACGCCGCCATCACCATGGTGCGCATCCCCGGCCTGCCCCAGGATCCGGTCAAGGGCGTGCGCAACGAGCGCCCCGCCATCGACTACGGGCGCTGCTGCTGGTGCGGCCTGTGCGTGGACATCTGCCCCACCGGCTCGCTGTCCCTGTCGCGGGAATACGTGCATACCTGCACCGACGACCAGCTTTCCAGCTACTTCGTCCTGCCCGATCCCAAGGGCATGCACGGCAAGTATTACGGCCACGGCTGGACCAAGACCGCCGACTCCGATCTGGTGGATCTCGTGCGCCAGCCCATGGCGGAACTGGAACCCCAGGCGCGCAGCGCCAACTTCGACGAGATCGTCGCCGGCTACGACGACCAGCAGGCGCTGCTGGAAGCCTCGCGCTGCGTGCAGTGCGGCATGTGCCACGATGCCTGTCCGACCCGCATGAACGCGCCGGAATACATCCGCGCCATCTGGGAAGGCAAGGTGGAAGAGGCGGTGCGCTGGATCTACGAGACCAATCCCTTCTCCCACGTCTGCGGCCGCATTTGCACCCACCGCTGCGAGGACGCCTGCTCCATCGGCCGGCGCGGCACGCCGATCGCCATCCGCTGGCTCAAGCGCTACGCCATGGACGCGGTGCCCCACGAGCGGGTGAAGCAGATCGCCGCCGCTGGCCGACTGACCCATGCCAGCGGCAAGCGCGTCGCCATCGTCGGCGCCGGTCCGGCGGGACTGACCGCCGCCTTCGACCTGGCGCGCAAGGGCCACGGCGTCACCGTGTTCGAGGCCCTGGACAAGCCCGGCGGCATGACGCGCTGGGGCATCCCCGAATACCGCCTGCCCTACGACAAGCTGGACCAGGACATCGACGTCATCCGTTCCGTGGGCGTCGATATCCGCTGCAATACCCGCATCGGCCGCGACATCACCCTGGAGCAGTTGCGCAGCGACTACGACGCCGTGCTGATCGCGCTCGGCCTGCAGACGGGCCGCTCGACGCGCATCCCGAACTCCGAGCATCCCCAGGTGCGCAAGTCGATCGAACTGCTGCGCCAGGTCACCGCCGGCGAGGACATCGGCACGCCGAGGAGCGCCGTGGTTATCGGCGGCGGCAACGTCGCCATGGACATCGCCCGCACCCTGGCCCGCCTGCAGCGCAAGGCCTTCGGCGAAGTGAAGGTCACCGTCACCGCGCTGGAGGACTTCGCCCATTTCCTAGCGGATCCGGCGGAGGTCAAGGAGGCGCAGGAGGAAGGCATCGAAATCTTCGACGCCCGCGGGCCGCAGGAATGCCTGGTCGATGCGCAGGGGCGGCTGACCGGACTGCGCACCTGGCGCGTCAAGGCCATCTTCGACGAACAGGGCCGCTTCGCCCCGAGCTACGACTCTGATGACGAACGCATCCACCCGGGCGAAATGGTGGTGGAGGCCATCGGCCAGGCGAGCGACACCTCGCTGCTGGGCGATGTCCTGACGGAAAAGCTGGAATGGAGCCGCGGCCGTCTGACGATCGATGCCGCAGGCCGCACCAGCGAACCCTGGCTGTGGGCCGCCGGCGACATGGTGCGCGGCCCCGACGTGGTGAACGCCGTGGCCGACGGCCATCGCGTCGCCGCCAGCATTCACGCCCATATCGGCGTCCCGGAGACACTCTGATGAGCAGCCAAGGCGAAGGCACGCAGCACGGCATCGACCGCATCCGGTCGAAGAAGACCCTGGCCGAGATCCTGGAGGTCGCCACCTCCTTCGAACAGTCCGCCCGCGACTTCTACGCCACGCTGGCGCCCAGGGTCAGCAAGCGCATCCGTGGTCTCGTGGAGGAACTGGCGGAGGAGGAGCAGCGCCATTTCGACCTGTTTGATACCCTGGCGAAGCGCAGCGACATCGCCGACCAGATCCGCGCCGAAGTGGCCACGCCCGCCTCCGATACCCGCTTCTCCGACTGCATCCATCTGCCCGATCTGGGCGACAATCCCGACGACCAGGCCGTGCTGCAATACGCCATGGGCCGCGAGCACGCTGCGATGGAGCAATATCGCAGCCTCGCCGAGTCGGTGGAACCGGGCCCGATCCGCGACCTGTTCCGCTTCCTCGCCGACGAAGAGACCAGGCACAAGGCGGAACTGGAGAAGATCTACTACGAGGTCGTACACAGCGGCGGCGTGTAAAGTGAATCCGGGCTGGCGCTCGCCAGCCGCGGCGGATCGCGCGCGGCGCCGCCGGCAGCGCAGACTACGGCAGCGAACGCAATGGCAATGAGTGACAACGGATCGGATCCTGGGCGCAGCGGCGGCGGATCTCCCCTGCCCCTGACCGGCCTGTTGGGCAAGGTGGTGGCCGTTGCGGCAGGCGCCGTGCTGCTGGTCGGGGCGTTCCTGTTTTCCATCGTCGTGTTCGGCATCGTAGTGATCGCCGGTTTACTGGCCTGGGGCTACTTGTGGTGGAAGACGAAGGATCTGCGCCGGCAGATGCGGCGGCAGCAACCGGGCGGGCGGGTGATCGAGGGCGAAGCAATCCGCGAAGTCGGCTCCGAGGACGACGCCCGCAAATGAGCGACGTCAGGCGCGGTCATGGAATGCCTGCCGCCGCCGTGAAGACGGAAGATGAAATGGCCATTGACTCGACATCCCAAAATCGTGTCAAAATTACGCCACGACGCGCTTCAAGACTTGGTTACGATGGCGACCACCAGTTGTTTCGTGCTGCTTGATGTCGGGCCGTAAGGGGATTTTCCCGCACAACTTTCAGCAGGAGAAGAGAATGGCAACTGGCAAGGTCAAGTGGTTCAACGATGCGAAGGGCTTCGGCTTCATCACCCCGGATGGCGGCGGTGAAGATCTGTTCGCGCACTTCTCGGCGATTCAGGGCAGCGGCTTCAAGACGCTGAAGGAAGGCCAGGCGGTTTCCTTCGACGTCACCACCGGTCCCAAGGGCAAGCAGGCTGCCAACATCAAGCCGGAGTAATTTTTCGGCGAATAGAAAAGCCCCGGGATTCCGGGGCTTTTTGCGTTTCTGACGGCGCCGCCGCGGCGCCGTCGCACGGCGCTACGGGGCGGCGCTCAGAAACCCCAAGGGGCCATGCCGCCCCACGGGCGCGACCCGCCACCCCGCCGGTTGTTCCATCGGTTGTAGCCGCCGCCCCACTGACCGCCGTCCCAGGGGTCCATTTCGTCGCCCCAGGAGTCGTTCCAGGGATCCTGGCCCCAGGTGTTGTAACTGCCGCCGCGCCGGTTGGAGCGGTTGTTCCAGCGGTTGCCTCCGTCGCCCCAGAAATCCGTGTCGTCCCACGGATCGGCCCCGCTGCCCCAAGGATTGCTGCTCCAGCGGTTGGAGCCGCGGTTCCACTGGCCCGAACCCCAGGAGCCCATGTCATCGCTCCAGGGGTCGTTCCAGGCATCCTGGCCCCAGGTGTTGTAACTGCCGCCGCGCCGGTTGGAGCGGTTATTCCAGCGATTTCCTCCGTCACCCCAGAAATCCGAGTCGTCCCACGGATCGGCGCCGCTGCCCCAAGGATTGCTGTTCCAGCGGTTGGAGCCGCGGTTCCACTGGCCCGAGCCCCAGGAGCCCATGTCATCGCCCCAGGGGTCGTTCCAGGCATCCTGCCCGCCGCCCCACGGGCTGTGGCCACCGCTCCACCGATTCGTGGAGCCCCAGGGATTGCTCCACGGGCCCATGCTGCGGCTCCAGTTATTCGCTCCGCCACCGTACCCGGGATATCCGCCGCGCGAACCGCCGCCCCAGGGAGCACCGCCCCACCATGCCTGGGCATCGCCCGCCAACGGTACCAATGCCGCCGCCACCAACGAGGCGATTGCCAACTTCTTCTTGATTTGACGCATAGGAACCTCCCGCTCTGGTTGAGTTGTTCACTGCCGCCGGCGAGGCAGGGGCGCCCCGTCGCGGGCGCCCTCCTGGCGCCCGGCAGCCTAGCCAAATGTCATGACTGGCCGGCCCTTGGCACATGCCACCGACGCGGAATGGTAGCGACAATCGAGGGCAATGCAAAGCACGCAGCGCGCGACGTGCTATTTCATCTTCGATGGCAGGCGAATCGTCTCGCCGTCCACCGTGAAGGCTCCACGCCCGCGATGATGAATCGTGTGCGGGTTCCTCCGTGCCGGGTCGATCCACGCCTTGCAGACTTCGAGCACGAAGAAGTTGTACCGGGCCACCATCTTGCCGTCGGCCACCCTGCATTCGAGACTGGCATAGCACTCGTCGATCAGCGGCGCCGTGACGACAGCGGCGGGGGCCGGCGTCAGGCCATAGGCCTTGAACTTGTTGACGCTGCGTCCGCAGGCGTTGCCGCAGGCCACCACCTGCTGCGCCAGTTCCACCGTCGGAATGTTGATCACGCACTCCTTCGTCGCCTTCAGGATCTCGAACGTGTAGTTGCGGCTGCTGATGACGCAGCCGACGAGGGGCGGTTCGAATTCCATCATCGTGTGCCACGACATCGTCATTACGTTGGCGCGGCCCTTGCGGGCGGTGGTGACGAGGACCACCGGCCCGGGTTCGATCAGGCCATAGACGCGGGACAAGGGAAGACTCTTCTTCACGATCACGGCGGCCTTCTCCGCCGCGTCAGGCAGCGGCCCACATGCCATCCCCTTCAACGGTTTGGCATCGGGCCGTTTCGCGGGAGCACGAGGCCGCCACACGCGGGGGAATGCAACGACCCGGCGACGACCGGGCGAAGTCGCGGCGGATGTCGCCGGACCGAACGCGCTACTCGCTGGGGTGCAGTTCCGGCACTTCGCCAAGGACGGCGTCGACGGCCTCGGCCCGGGCCATGTTCAGATTGCGCACCAGTTCCAGGTGCGGCAGGTAGTCCCACTTCTCCCGCAGGCGCAGGTTCTGCACCAACCGGGAGACGGTCGCCACCTTGTCATCGACGAAACCCTGCAATTCGCCGCGTTGGGTCAGGGTTTCGTACAGTTCGGGGGCCTTGTTCCTGAGAGCTTGCCGCACCGTCCGTTCGATGGGGTTTTCCATTCCGACATTCCTTCCGCGGTCTGATTCGGGGATCGGGCGCTGCGAGTGGGCGCGCACCCGCCGGGGTTTTGCTGCACCGCAGAACAGTTACCGCAATCCGGTGCGACTGTCTTTGACAATTGTCACTCCCGTGCCACGGCTGCGGCCGGACGGGCGTCGATCGAAGGGACACGGAAGCGCCGAAGTCGGAGCGGCGCGAGAGGCGTTGACGGTGAGCCCCCGGGAACGGCTGCGCCGGCGTAGCGCCCCGGCACTGTGCGCGGACGCTTCCGATTCACCGTCGCAGTGCGTCCCGCGCGATGCCAAGGACGGATTGCCCACTGTTTCCACTCGTAATGGCCGACCAGGCGTCCTGGCATGCCGTTTGCAGCGGATCGTTCAGCCCCGGGCCTTCTCCCTTGTCTGGACTCCTCCCAAGAGCCCCCCAGTCCCTCGGTCCGGGGCTTTCCCTGCATCGGAAGCACAGTGGCGGTATCCCGTACTGCGGCCCGGGCGGCGCAGGAACACGGCGCCAACGGTCATGGAATGCCAGCCACCCCGAAGGATGAAGGTCCTCGCCACGACCTGCTCCCTCACCCCCAGTCCCTCTCGCGGCAGGAGAGGGGAGCTTCGAGAGTCGCTGGCGCGACTGTCACTTTAGTCCCAGGGCGACTCGCGGCTGTCCTCCTCGAACCTGGCGCGATCGCGCGCGAACAGTTCCTCCAGTTCCTCGCGCCCGGCCTTGGACTGCGACAGCACGCGCACTTCGTCGTGGAAATGCGGAACGAGGGCATCGAGCGTCGTGGCGTTGTGGCGCCGAAAGGTATCGGCGATCTCGCGCGCCCGGAATGGATCATGTCCCAGCGACTCCAGGGCGTGGCGGCCGATGCGCAACGCCGCCTCGAAGGTCTCGCGCTCCACCACGGTGACGCCGCGGGTTCGCAGTTCCACGTAATGCGAGACGTTGCGCGCCCGCGCCAGGATCGTGAGGCGGGGGAAGTTCGCCCGCACCAGGTCGGTCAGGGCAAGACTGTCATCCACATCGTCGATGGCGTTGATCAGCAAGCGCGCCTCGCCGGCACCTGCAGTGGTGAGCAGGTCGAGGCGCGTCGCATCGCCGTAAAACACCTTGTAGCCGAACTTGCGCAGCGTCTCGATCTGGTCCGGATCGTGATCGAGCACGATGGCGCGGATGCCGCTGGCGAACAGCAGGCGTCCGACGATCTGGCCGACGCGGCCGAAGCCGGCGATGATCACCGGCTCGGCGGCGACGTCGATGGCGTCGGCGGCGCGTTCCTCCCGGGCCGTGCGGCGCGCCAGCAGCCGGTCGTGCAGCCACAGCAGCAGCGGCGTGCTGGCCATCGACAGAGCCGCCACCATGGTCAGCACCGCCTCCCACTCCCGCGACAGCACGCCCGCGCCGCGCGCCGTGGCGAAGACGACGAAACCGAACTCCCCGCCCTGGGACAGCAGCAGCGCAAACAGCCAGCGCTGGCGCGTGGTGATACCGAGCATCCGTGCCACGAGCCACAGCATCGCCATCTTGACCAGCAGGAAGCCGAACAGCAGACCCAGCACGCCGCCCGGCCGCTGCAGCAGCAGGCCGAAATCGATGGACATGCCGACCGAGATGAAGAACAGGCCCAGCAGCAGCCCCTTGAACGGCTCGATGTCCGTTTCCAGAGCATGCCGGTATTCCGAACTGGCGAGCAGCACGCCGGCCAGGAAGGCGCCCAGCGCCATGGACAGGCCAGCCGCAGCCATCAACTGCGAGATGCCGATCACCAGCAGCAGGGAGAACGCGGTGAACATCTCGCGCAATTGCGTCGCCGCGATCAGGCGCAGCGCCGGGCGCGTCAGGTAGCGCCCGATCACGATCACGCCGGCGATGGCGCCGAAGGCACGCAAGCCGTCCAGCCAGGCGGATCCGTCCCCGGGCGCGGCGCTCACCGCCAGCAGCGGAATCGCGGCGAGCAGCGGAATGGCGGCGATGTCCTGGAACAGCAGGACGGCGAAGGCGCTGCGCCCGATGGGCGTCGGCAACAGGTTGCGCTCCGCCATCGTCTGCATGGCGATGGCGGTAGACGAGAGCGCCAGCGCCAGGCCGGCGATGATGGCGGCGGTCCAGCCCAAGGCCATGAGCAGCCCGCCGCCGGCCAGCGCGGCGCCGCACAGGGCGAGTTGCAGGGTGCCGCCGCCGAATACTTCCTTGCGCATCGACCACAGGCGCTTGGGGTCGAGTTCGAGGCCGATGAGGAACAGCATCAGCACCACCCCGAATTCGGAGAAATGCAGGATGGAGTTCGACATCTTCGACAAAGCGCAGCCCCGATGGTCCGATGGCGGTGCCGGCGATGAGATAGCCGAGCACCGATCCCAGACCCGCGCGCTTGGCCAGCGGCACGCACAACACCCCGGCGGCTAGATAGATCAGGGCATCGGTCATCATGGCAGAAGCTCCCCGACGACGGCGCGCCCGTCCCGCTCGACCCACGGTTCGATGCGCTGCAGCAGAAGCTGCGCGTGCCGCCGCAGATCCGCTTCGTCGATCCGACCGGCGCCATGCACGATGAAGGGCGGCTGCCACTGCATGCCGCAGAAGGACGCCGTGTGCTGCAGCGGCGCGGCGAAATGGATGAACGGCTCACCGTGGACGCCCTGCTCCGAATAGGCCTGCGCGTCGCCGCCGGTGGTGGCGACCCACAGGCAGGGCTTGCCGCGCAGGGCGTCGCCACCCTCGCCGAAGGCCCAGCCCGGCGTCAACACCTGGTCGAACCAGTGCTTCAGCAGTCCCGGCACGCTGTACCAGAACACCGGGTGCATCCAGACGATGAGCCGCGCCCGCTGCAACGCGCCCTGCTCGGCCGCGACGTCGATGTCGAAGTCCGGATACAGGTCATAGAGGGAGCGCAGATCCAGCTTCGGCGTCTGCCGCAGGGCCTCGGCCAGGACGCGGTTGGCGTGCGAGCGGCTGGGGTAGGGATGGGCGAGGATGACGCAGATCATGATGTCTCCGAAATTCGCAGGCGCGGTCGTATCGGCATGCTCCCACGCGCCCGGACCGTGGTGGAGCGGGCCGGGCATGCCCTCGCGCGACGACCAGATTGCCCGATGCCGTGCAGGGATGGCCGACATGATAGTCAATGCAGGCTCTGCGCTGGGCACGGCGTTCACGCCGCTCCGCCATCGGCGGGCCGGGACGCCGAACATCTACAATGAGGACAGGGCCACGTCCGAGGAAGATGACGCCGCCGTCGCACGCGGACGAGAGCCTCGGGCGCCGCCCGTGCGATCGATGCTCGCGGCGCACTCTCGTCGCGGCCGCAGCACTGACAGAGGGAGGAGGCAAGCCATGCGCCAATTCGTGGTGAGATCGAGCCTCGTGCTCGCCGGTCATGCCCTCGTGGCCGTGACCGGAGCCCAGGCTGGCGGCGATCTGACGATGCAGCAGCCGGTCGAGGTGCGCGTGCACCTGGGGGACGGGCGCAATGCCCTGCGCTTCTTCCCCGACGTCCTGAACTTCGAAACGGGCAGGCTGTACCGTCTGGTGCTGGCGAATCCGAGCCCGCAGAAGCATTACTTCAGCTCCGACGGTCTGGCTCAGGCGGTGCTGACCAGGAAAGTCCAGATCAATGGCTACGACGGAAAACCGATAGCCGAAGTCAAAGGCCATATCCGGGAGATCGAGGTGCACCCCTACGGCACCACCGAGTGGTGGTTCGTTCCGGTCAAGGCGACCCGGCTCGACGACCTGAAATGCACCATTCCCGGCCACGCCGAGGCAGGCATGGTCGGCCACATCCGCATCCGGTGACCCGCGCGCAGGGAGCGCGCGGTGGAACGACCAAGCGCTTGCGGCGCCTGACGATTGCCGCGGGATCGCCGTGCCCGGCCGGCGCGACGTTATCCTTTACTTCAACCCGCAGGAACCGGGGCCGCCCGGATTGCCGCAGGTCTGGCAGGCGCTGGGCCAGTCGGCCGAAGCGGCGGCGGTGCCCGATCGCGACGCAAAGGCCGACAGTTTCTTTCTCAGATCGGTGCCATGGCACTTCGGACACTCGACCGCGGGGGAGGATCCACGCACGAGGGTCTCGAACTCGTTGCCGCAGGCGGCGCAGGCGTATTCGAAGATAGGCATGATGGCGATTCTCGGATAAGTGGTTGCGCGGACAGGCGCAGTTCGCGCAGCGCGAATGATCCTCCGGGCAGCGGCGACGCGCAAGCGTGCGTCGTGGCCCAAACTCTGCGTTTCGCGCGAACGACCGGAAGCGGGTGCGCCCCGAGCGTCGTGCCGGTACCACTTTGCAAATGCAATGCGTAGGGCGGGCCGCGCCCGCCTTTCGTCGAATTGCGCGCCAGCCCTCTCTCCCGATCGGGAGAGGGGTCTGGGGTGAGGGAATGCGCGCCCTGCACCACCAACGGAGAAGGGGGATTCATACCCTGCCCTGCTGCCGGCGCCGGTTGACCGGAAAGCGCCGCGCGCAGCGTCTATATTGGTTATTGACTGACCGCACCAGGGCACCGGCTGCAAAGCGGTGGCGAAAAGTTGCGGCAGGCCTACCCAAACCCGAGGAGAGACCATCATGACGCTGACCTTCCCGCGCTTTTCCCTCCACATCGCACGCGCCGGATTCGCCCTGCTGGCGCTGGGCGCTGCCGGCGCCGCGGCGGCCGACACGGACGACGACCTGCTCCAGGCGTCGAAACTGCACCGCATCGGCGCGACTGCCGAATCGGTGGCGATCTGGCAGCGCCTCGCCTCCCAGGGTCAGGTGGACGCCCAGTACAACCTGGGCGTCATCTACCAGCATGCCGACGGTGTGGAGCAGAATTTCGGAGCAGCACTCCGGTGGTATACCCTGGCGGCCGAGCAGGGCGACAGCGAGGCGCAGCAGGCGATCGGCTCCATGTACATGCGCGGTCTGGGCGTGAAGCGCGACGAGCGCGCCGGCATGCGCTGGATCATGCTGCGGACGGTCGTCGCCCACCACGAACACATGAACGTGGCCGAAAAATGGAAGGGCCAGATCGAGCGTGCCATCCTGCAGGACGAGCGCAAGCGGCTGGAAATGCTGTACGTGCAGTCGCAGGAAGACGGCGAGGCCACCGTCGCGGACCTGCGGCGCCGCGCCGGACCGGGCGAAGTCGAACCGGCACAGCTTGCGGAAATCCGCTGACGAACGATTCCCCGAAAGCGCTTTGAAGACCCGGCCGACGCGGCCGGTTCCTTCCTCCTCCGGTCTTCCGCTCGTAATCCGGTCGGCGGACCGGGCGTGATCTCGCCGGTGCTTTCCGCGCCGGGCGATCTCCTGCCGTCCGCGGCGCACGGCTCATTCTTTTTGCAACGAATTGTTTCATGGGCTGGGCGGCGACATGCTGCCGGCCCCCGGCGCTGCGGCCCGCCTCGCGGCCCGCGGGCGCCGCACCTGCGCCCCGCCCGCGTAGCCGCGTGAATCCCAAGCACATTTGGTAACAAAGCCTTGCGCGCCCCGCGCGCGCCAAGGAATACGCTACGGTCCAGGAGCACGCGTCCGGACAAGGGTCCGGCGCCCAACCCGCTCCAAGCGTACGAGGAACACCACCATGAAAGCGATCCAGATCATTCTGGGCGTGATCGTCCTGGCGATCGCGCCCTTCGCGATTTCCGCCGCCGACGATCCTCCCGCCCGGGTCGGGCGCATCAGCCACGTTTCCGGCGAAGCAGACTTCCGCTCCCGCTATCAGGACGAACCCGAGGAGGCGCGGCTCAATTACCCGGTGACCGGCGGCAACGTGCTGGCCACCGGTCGCGACGGCCGCGCCGAGATCCGCATCGGCTCCACCGCGATCCGCGCCGGCGGCGACACCGAAATGGAGTTCGAGCGGCTCGACGACGAGCGCATCCGCCTGCGTCTGCTTCAGGGCAGCAGCGCGCTGCGCGTGCGCAACGCGGAGGATGCGGCGAGCATCGAGATCATCACCCCCCAGGGCCGGATGCAGCCTCTGGAACCGGGCCGCTACCGCATCGATACCCAGGGCGGCAGCGATCACACCCGGATCTCGGTCTTTCGCGGCAAGGCCCGCTTCGACGGGCCGGGCTCGGCGCTTACCGTCCGCCAGGGTGACAGCCTGGACGTCGAAGGCTGGGAGACCCAGCGCATTCGTGAGGGCGAGGTCCGCGCCGACGAGTTCGACGACTGGGCGCTGGCCCGCGACCGCGGCGACGATGCCCTGCCGGCGACGCGCTACGTATCCGACGAGACTACCGGCTACGAGGATCTCGACCGCTACGGCGACTGGCGCGACTACCCCGACTACGGCGCGGTCTGGATGCCGCGCGGGGTGGCCGCCGACTGGGCGCCCTATCGCTACGGTCGCTGGGTGTGGGTCGAGCCCTGGGGCTGGACCTGGGTTGACGACATGCCGTGGGGCTTCGCACCCTTCCACTACGGCCGCTGGGCACTCGTCGGCGGCACCTGGGGCTGGGTGCCGGGCACCTATGTCCGGCGGCCGGTGTACGCGCCGGCGCTGGTTGCCTGGATCGGCACGCCGGGAATCGGACTCTCGATTTCGATCGGAAGCACACCCGAGGTCGGCTGGTTCCCGCTGGCGCCGCGGGAAGTCTATGTTCCGGTGTACCGCCACAGTCCGACCTACGTGCGTCTGGTGAACGTTACCCACGTGCACGACGTCAGCCACATCCACGACCGGCACGTGAAGTACGCCTACCGTGAACTGCCGCGGGCCGTGACGGTGGTGCCGGCGCGGGTCGTCGCCGAGCACCGGCCGGTGCGCCGCGACATCGTGCGCATCAAGGAGCGCCGCGACATCGCCGCCCTGCCGCTCGCGACCGGCGGACCGGCGCTGAAACCGGTTCCGCGCGCGTCACGCACGGCGAGTCCGGGCGAGAGGGAAGCGGACCAGCGCCGCCAGGAACGCTGGCAGGAGCGACGCCAGGAGCGCGACGGACAGCGGGCTGTGGTGGAACAGCGCACCCGGGACCGGCCGCCCGCCGCCGACGGCCCGCGCCGCACGGAAGATCGCCCGGACGGACGCTCCGCGGGTGATCGGCAACGTTCCGAGGCGGCGCCGCCGGTGTCGGGCGAGCCTTTCCGTCGGGGTGCCGACGGCCGGCAGGGCAACGTGCCGCAGGCCCGGGATCGCGAGGAGCGCATGAGAGCGGAGCGCGGTGCGAAGGAGCGCGAAGCGGCCGAGCAGCAGCGCCGCAATGCCCAGGAACGGCAGGCGGGCGAACGACAACGCGACGAGGCGCAAGCGCCACAGGCAGCCGAACGGCAGCGCCGCGAGGCCGAAGAGCGCCAAGCCGGCGAGCGGCAGCGCCGCGAAGCCGAACAACGCCAGGCCGGCGAGCAGCAACGGCGCGAAGCCGAACAACGCCAGTCCGCCGAGCGGCAACGGCGCGAGACCGAGGAACGCCAGGCCGGCGAGCGGCAGCGCCGCGAAGCTGAACAACGCCAGTCCGGCGAGCAGCAACGGCGCGAAGCCGAACAACGCCAGGCCGGCGAACGGCAACGCCGCGAGGCCGAGCAGCGCCAGGCTGGCGAGCGGCAGCGCCGGGAGACCGAGGAACGCCAAGCCGGAGAGCGGCAGCGCCGGGATTCCGAACAGCGTCAGGCAGTCGAACGGCAGCGCCGCGACGCCGAACAGCGCCAGGCAGCCGAACGGCAGCGCAGCGATGCGCAGGCACGCCAGGCGGCCGACGAGGAGCGCCGGCGCTCGCAGCAGGTGGACCAGGCGCGCCGCGAGGCACAGCAGCAGTGGCGCCGGACCGAGGATCGCCAGCGCGCTCCGCAGGTGCAGGAATCGGGCGGGGCACCCGCCGCCCAGCCCTCCCCGCCGCCGGCGGCGCGCCAGGATGACCGAGCTGTTCGCCAGGAGCGCGAACAACGGCGTGCGGCCGGCATGGGGGGCGAAGCGCCGCACAGTGCGGAGCGCCAGCGCCCGCAGGAACCGCAGCGTCAACCGGAACCGCGCAAGGGGCAGGATCGGCGCGACGGCGGCGGGCCGGATCGGGGCAAGGCGGGCGAAGGCGGGCCGCCGCCGGGCCGATAGCATCCGGCCGGCAGCAGTTCGACCGACGCAGACGATCCGGAAGCGTAGATCGCGCTTGCCAGCGGTGCTTCGTGAGCTATGTTGGAAATGTGGACATGCAGCGGAGTCCGATCATGAACAACGAAAGGGATCTGTACTTCGTCCGGAACCAGGCGGGAAGAAGCGTTGCGCCGCTGGTCCCGGGATCGCCGGCACGCCATCCGCCGTGGGTGCATGAGCAACTCGGCACCGTGTCGGAGGACGAACTCGCGGCGCTGGCCGACAGTCTGCGGCTCGCCGATTACCTGCGGCGCGGGCGCGACAATCAGGACCGGCGCGGCATCTTCGTTGACATTCCGAGCGGGGCACTGGCCTGGAAGCGCAAGGATCCGTTCCAGGACGCGCGCTGGCTGTTCGACGACAGCGAAGTGGTCGAGGCGCTGGAACTCGATCCAGAACTGGTTGTGCGGGTGGCCGGCACGGAAGAAGAGTAGGCAGGAAGACACGGCGTGCGCCGGGCGCGCCGCTCAACCGGGACGTGCCCTCTCACTGTTGTCTCAGAGCTTGTGAAGAAATCGTAGCGAGCGGCCCGAGGGCAAGGCGCAGGTCGCGCAGCGACGAGACAACACGCCGCGAAGCGGCTTGTTGCGGCGCAGACTCACAGCGCCACAGGCGCTGTTACGTCGCAGCCACATATCGGATAGATAGGCGAGGAGCGAGTACCCGATTTGTCCACTAAGAACGCAGCCATCGGGACGCGCAGTAGATTTATTCACAAGCTCTCAGCGGCGGATCGGCTTCGACCAGCCGCATGATTCCGTCCTGAGCCCGGCAGCGGCACAGCAGCAACCTTCCTTGTCCCCGCCTCGGTCCGTCCGTAGTGCGTTGGATGCCGAATCCGCGTTATGCTGCGCGGCGCTGCAACTCATCCGTCCCCATTTTCCGGAGTGCACCGTGCCCAGCCTATTGCCCGACGTTGACCCAGAAGGACTGCTCGAATACTCCGTGGTTTACACGGACCGCGCGCTCAACCACATGTCGCAGGCTTTCCAGGGAGTCATGAAGGACATCTCCCGCATCCTGAAGCAGGTGTACCGGGCGCACACGGCGATCGTGGTTCCCGGCAGCGGCACTTTCGGCATGGAGGCGGTGGCCCGGCAGTTCGCCACCGACAGGAAGTGTCTGGTCGTTCGCAACGGCTGGTTCAGCTTCCGCTGGAGCCAGATCTTCGACATGGGCCGCATCCCGGCGCAGACCACGGTGCTGAAGGCGCGCCGGACCGGAGAGGGCAGCCAGGCCGCATTCGCGCCGCCGCCCGTCGCGGAGGTCGTGGCGGCCATCCGCGCAACATCGCCGGACGTGGTATTCGCGCCGCATGTGGAAACGTCGGCCGGAATGATTCTTCCCGACGCCTACGTACGCGCGGTTGCCGATGCGGTTCACGCCGTGGACGGCCTCTTCGTGCTGGATTGCATCGCATCGGGCGCGATCTGGGTTAACATGGTGGCGAGCGGCGTGGACGTCCTGATCAGCGCGCCGCAAAAGGGCTGGAGCGGTCCGCCCTGCTGCGCCCTGGTCACGCTGAGCGAGCGTGCCCGGGCGCGGATCGACTCGACCACCAGCACCAGCTTCGCCTGCGACCTGCGCAAGTGGCTGCAGATCATGGAGGCCTACGAGGGCGGAGGCCACGCCTACCACGCCACCATGCCCACCGACGCCCTGGCCCGTCTGCGCGACGTCATGCAGGAGACGCAGCGCTACGGCTTCGAGAAGGCCCGCGCCGATCAGCAGGAACTGGGCCGCAAGGTGCGCGCGCTGCTGGCCCGCAACGGCTTCGCCAGCGTCGCCGCCGAAGGCTTCGAGCGCGCCCGGCGTGGTGGTCAGCTACACCGATGACCCCGACATGCAGTCGGGGAAACGATTCCGCGACCAGGGTGTGCAGATCGCCGCCGGCGTGCCCCTGCAATGCGACGAGCCGGCCGACTTCCGCAGCTTCCGCGTCGGCCTGTTCGGCCTGGACAAGCTGCAGAACATCGACCGCACCGTCAGCTACCTCGATGAAGCGCTGAGCCGGATGCGGTAGGGGCGGCAGCCGCGGTGCGGCGTGCGGGGTCGCCTGTCAGTCCTCGTGTCCCGCCTCGCGGCCGTGCCGAATCGCACAGGACGAGGACACTTTCATCGGCGGGAAACCAGCGGTATAGCGCCACGTACGTACCTCGGCCGTGGGCGATGACCAGTTCCCCGGCGCCCCTCCTCGACCGGGCGGCCGATCAGGGGACGGCGTATCTCAGAGGCGCGGAAATCAACTCCACCACGACCCCCTTAGTCCGCTGGAACTGACGGAATAGCGCGCCGCCCCTCGCTCCGGCGCCGCAGGCTCTCCAGTCGTTGTGCCACGAAACCGCGGCACGGAATGCCGTGCCCAGAGACGCTGCACCCACCCGTAGGGCGCGCCATGCGCGCCGATCGCAAGGCGGGCGCCGCCCGCCGTTCCGTCCGAAGGTTCGATCAGCCCCCCCACCGCTTACGCGCCCGCGGCCCAAGGAGGGCGCGGACCGTGGAGGCGCAGGAATCGTCCCGTCCTATGCGTATAGGCCTGCCCGTTACGGCGGCTATAATCCTTCGCCCCGAGGCGATCCTGCCCGATCTCCGGCAGCACCGGCGGTTTCATTGCCGTAGTTTGAGGAACGGACGCCGTGATAAATCTACTGCTCAATGAAGAATCAATGAGTTGGATAGAGCTTTCCGGAGGTGTACAGCATATGCTGTGTGCGTATACAGAACTTCCTCGGTTTACTTCACGTTAGCCATCCCGTGCATATCTGCGTTGTATTTCTTATCGCCTCCATTTTCCTTACCAGCCACGCATCAGGTTCGGCTGATTTGGCAGCGAATGAGGATTTGGCAAGCGCCATCCGTACAGGCAGTGTCGAATTGGTTACGCGATTGATTGAACAGGGGCGTAACGTAAATACGCCTGACGCCAATGGCGTTACGCCATTGGGCACTGCGGCGATGTACGGCCAACTTGAGATCGCCACGATTCTTATAAAGAAAGGTGCCAATGCTAATTCAGGGAAATATCCTCCCCTTACATGCGCCGCAGGAATGAATAGAACGGATCAAATAGATATCGTAAATTTACTGCTCGAAAACGGAGCGAATATTGACAAGGCTAGGTACGATGGGCTTACGCCACTACAGCTAGCGGTTATGCATGGACATTATGATATTGTCAAATTGTTGCTACAAAAAGGGGCCAACTCCACTATCGTCACCCCTGAAGGCCATACCGTTCTTGACTGGGCCGTTCTGTTGAAACGTTCTGATGTTGAGGAGTTATTGAAGTCGCAAGGGGCAACTCCTGGGTGCGGTCCTTATCTAGGTAAGAAAACAGTCACGAACGATTTGACAGTCTTCTCGTTATTTGCCTTTCTACCAGCAGCGTTCCTAATTTTCTTGTTGGCCACATATTTTAGACATCGCAATTCTTTGGCCATCTCTCCAATTGTTTTGGCATACAGTATCCCCATTACTGTGTTTTTTGCCCTACAAATTCCTTACCTTTGTTCGACTACAGTTCAGAGAACATTATTTGGCGCCGTTCCTGCGGTTAGTTCCTTGACTTTGCAAGCGCTCGCGATCTTTCTGAAAAGACCTTCGCTCCTCAAGTTCGCACGAGCATTCGCTATCTTCGGTCTTTTGTTACTCGCTCCATTTTATGTATTCGTGTTGATAATGATGCTTTCAGGAACTAGCTCATGAATTGTCTATTTCTGGCAAAGCAGACGGCCAACAATTCATTCAAGCCGAAGCCGCTTCGCGGCTCGGCTTAATTCAGGCGTTAGCCGTCATGAGATACCTCCGCCTTGTGCTCTTGGCCCTTCTGATCCAGCCAAGTCTTGCCTTCTCTGCATCGAGCACATGCCCCGAGGTTTCAGACTATGGGTGCCTGGTGAAGGACTCGCTTCAGGTGTACCGGGAGGATTTTGAACAGTGGTGGAAAATTTAGGATCGTCGGCGGAATCTGTGGGTATTTTTGCGGAGCGTGCCACCAGGAACGCCAATCCAAGGCAAGCGCAACCCGAGTCATGCGTGAGCGTGATCCATCTGTCCGCGCCCTCCGGGCGATGGTGTGCCCCTGCGGGGCGTCTATAAGAGGAAGGGGCTAGCGGGGTAGGTTTGCGCAATCCTTCAGGAAGCGGTGGAACTTGCGGCAGGTCGAGTCGAAGGAGCGTTGTTCTTCTTCCGATGCGTGATGCGACAGCAGTGGCCCGCCTTCTTCGTCGAGCGCGGCGAGCAGCAGCTCTTCAATGGGCCGCTTTCTGAGCTTGGGCGAGTTCGCCATCGCGCCGATGATCTCACCGCCCAGAAGCCAGAGGTTGTCGCGATGCTTGTGCAGCGTCTTCTTCGACAGCCCCAGGCGCAGCAGATGCAGCAGGAACGGCTTGAAGCATTCGAGGAGCTCTGGCCGGGCGCCACATCACGTGGCTCGATGCGCCAGCTGCCGGGCCAGTCGGCCAGATCCGGGCAATACGCGGCCAGAGCCTGCTCGGCTACGATGGGATCCGTTTCCTTGAGCGCTCCTGCCCCCATGCAACTGATCACCCTTCTGAACCACTGCCAGCACTTTCCAGGGTTCGTCTATGACAAGGCGCGCCTGTGCGCGCAAACCAAGAGCATCGAAATCGAGGTGCGGCCACGGCGCGGCTCCAGGCCGGTATGTTCCGGCTGCCAGCGGCGCGGGCCGATCTACGATCACCAGGGCCAGCGCCGCTTCGAGTTCGTTCCCTTCTGGGGCTTCATGGTGCTGTTACTGTACCGCATGCGCCGCGTCGATTGCCGGGGCTGCGGCGTCAAGATCGAGCAAGTGCCCTGGGGGTGCGGCAAACATCAGCTGACCAGCGCCTACATGCTGTTTCTGGCCCATTGGGCGAGAAAGCTCTCCTGGAAGGAGACGGCACGCTCTTTCCATACCTCCTGGGATAAGGTCTGCCAGGCGGTGGAGTACTCGTGGCCTGGGGGCTGGAGCATCGCAGCCTGGGGCCCATCCTCGCCATCGGCGTGGACGAGATCGCCTATGCCAAAGGCCACAAGTATTTGACCCTGGTCTATCAGATCGAGGCCGGCTGCACCCGCCTGCTGTGGATCGGCAAGGAACGCACGGTGAAAAGCTTCGAGGAGTTCTTCACCCTCATCGGCCAGGAACTGGCGCAGAAGATCGAGTTCGTCTGCTCCGACATGTGGAAGCCCTACCTGAAGGTGATCCGCGAGCAATGTTCCCATGCGCTCAATATCCTCGACCGTTCCACATCGTGGCCAAGCTGAACAAGGCGCTCGACGAGATCCGCGCCGGCGAGGCCCGCCGAATGGCCCAGGACGGCTACGAACCGGTCCTGAAGAAGTCCCGCTGGTGCCTGCTCAAGCGCAAGACGAACCTCACCGCCAAACAACGCCCCCGACTGCGCGATCTGCTGCGCTACAACCTGAAGACCGTGCGCGCCTATCTGCTCAAGGAAGACTTCCAGCAACTCTGGAATTACGACTCCCCCGCATGGGCCGGGAAGTTCCTCGATCAATGGTGCCAGGAAGTGATGCGCTCGCGCATCGAGCCGATGAAGAAGGTCGCCGGCACGTTACGCGCCCACCGCGAACTCATCCTCAACTATTTCCGGGCCCGCAAGCGTTCTCCAGCGGCGTCGTCGAGGGACTGAACAACAAGGCAAAAGTCACTATGAGAAAATCCTACGGCTTTCGCACCTTCCGCATCACCGAACTCGCCCTCTATCATGCACTTGGCAAGCTGCCCGAACCAGAACTCACCCACAGATTCTACTGACGAAGCAAAATTTACAATCACACCGCTGCAAAAGCGAAGAAGTGCGAGAATTTCAAGGACGTTACCTTTTCCGCGCCTGTGGTCAGGTGACACCGACGGGGAAATGGCCGAGGGCCTTGCCAGTGATACAGAGGAAATCCTAACCAAGAACAACCGGTGCTTTTTTGAGGGGTTGTTGGGGCTGCCAAAGCAGGAAAGGGCTGCGTTTATTTCACACGATTGCCCACTGACAGAACCAAAACCAATTGCTAAGGCACTCAAACAGGCCATGAAAAACCCGCGTTACAAGTCCATGGCAACACAATTACTTCACCGCGTTGAGGGGGAGCAATGCAAGTAACAACGGCTAACGTGCGCTGCAGCGGACGCAAGCAAGCAGCGTGGCCGCTCGCCAGCGCACCTGAGCGCTGTCGGTCAGGCAGCGCTGAGATGCGGTACTTCGACGGTTCGATTGTTGCGCTTGGCGAACATCGTGAACGTACCCGTTCCTGGCGGCACAGGCTGGGCGCGCGTGGTTATGCTGGGTGAGACATACGATCACCTTGAGATCGACGCTCATTTCCTATCGTGGGTGCAGAAGGAAAAAGGATTCTTGAGTTCACGTCGGTGGTAATCGAGTGGCTCGATGCAATTCCGTTTGAGCACAACGAATAAGGTTAGATCGTGCCGCGAAGCGAGCCACGATCTGAACCGTTTGTTGGACGAGCCCGGTCCGAGAGCCGGGGTGGCGCCCTCGTAGAAAATATCTATCTGACGATTATCCCGGAGGAGAATCCGGTTGGGCACGCCGTGACTTGGGAAGACGCTTGAAGCGCGTCGCGACGGCAGGAGAGGCCGGATAGCGGCGTTTGCTGCGCAAGAATGGGCCTTGTTCAGGGCGAGCCACTTCCTCAGCTTGCTGGGCGCTGATGCCCCGTCATGGGCCGAGGGAGCGGATGCTTACATGGTCAGAGGGGCTCCGCGGTGACAATCGGAGCCGGTGGGTCCCCGCAAAGGATCGACGGCAGCCGCGTTCTGACGACCGCCATCACGGCGCCGCAGCACGCGCACAGCAGCGGCGGCGCGTGGCCGAATTGCAGCCGGCGGCGGTGTTAACCGAGCAGCGCGTGCAGCAGGCCGATCAGGCGCTTGCTGTTCGGATGCAGGAAGCCGAAGTTGCGTGCCCGGCGAGAGCCCTTCGGGCAGCACGTGCTGCAGGATGAGCCAAAGGAAATCGGCGCCGGAAACGGTACGGCGCTGCATGGGGCCGCTCTTCACTGGAGGTCGTGGCGGCCATCCGCGCAACATCGCCGGACATGGTATTCGCGCCGCATGTGGAAACGTCGGCCGGAATGATTCTGCCCGACGCCTACGTGCGCGCCGTTGCCGATGCGGTTCACGCCGTGGACGGCCTCTTCGTGCTGGATTGCATCGCATCGGGCGCGATCTGGGTTGACATGGTGGCGAGCGGCGTGGACGTCCTCATCAGCGCACCGCAAAAGGGATGGAGCGGTCCGCCCTGCTGCGCCCTGGTCATGCTGAGCGAGCGTGCCCGGGCGCGGATCGACTCGACCACCAGCACCAGCTTCGCCTGCGACCTGCGCAAGTGGCTGCAGATCATGGAGGCCTACGAGGGCGGAGGCCACGCCTACCACGCCACCATGCCCACCGACGCCCTGACCCGTCTGCGCGACGTCATGCAGGAGACGCAGCGCTACGGCTTCGAGAAAGCCCGCGCCGACCAGCAGGAACTGGGCCGCAAGGTGCGCGCGCTGCTGGCCCGCAACGGCTTCGCCAGCGTTGCCGCCGAAGGCTTCGGCGCCCCGGGCGTCGTGGTCAGCTATACCGATGATGCCGACATGCAGTCGGGGAAACGATTCCGCGACCAGGGTGTGCAGATCGCCGCCGGAGTGCCCCTGCAATGCGATGAGCCGCCCGACTTCCGCAGCTTCCGCGTCGGCCTGTTCGGCCTGGACAAGCTGCAGAACATCGACCGCACCGTCCGCTACCTCGATGAAGCGCTGAGCCGGATGCGGTAGGGGCGGCAGCCGCGATGCGGCATGCGGGAGTCGCTTGTCAGTCCTCGTGTCCCGCCTCGCGGCCGTGGCGAATCGCCAGGACGAGGACACTTTCACCGGCAGGAAACCAACGGTACAGCGCCACGTACGTACCCGCCCGTGGGCGATCACCAGCTCCCGGCGCCCCTCCTCGACCGGCCGGCCGATCAGGGGATGACGTTCCAGAATCATTACCGCTTCACGAATCCGCTGAACGGTCTGCAGCGCCCTAGCCGGATCGCGGTCCGCGATGAACTCGAAGATCCGCTCGAGATCGGCGAACGCCCGCGCACTCAGCCGGACCTGCGCCATGTCTTCGGCTGGGGCCTTCGCGCAGTCTCGCCCCGGGCACGCGCCTCCAGATAATCGAACGCTTCAGCAGCGTCGTAAGCCTTCCCGGTTGTCTCGGTCTCCCGTTCCGCCTCGGCTGCCTCGGCACCGAAGCGGCGACGGAGTTCTTCCCGCTCCGCCGCCCGTTCGATGGCTTCCAGCATGAACGCGTGCGCCGACTTTCCGGTACCCGAAACCAACGCGGAGATGCGCTGCTTCAGTTCATCGGAGAGCTTCAAACTGGTCGCCGCCATGATGGAGAATCCTACGGGAAATCGAATGTCGAGGTAGCAACATCCTACTACCTTCGACCGCCGCACTCAAGGCGCCGGGAACGGAAGTGTTCGGGCAGCGATGAGAGGCAGTCACCGTTGCCCGTCCCGTGACGGGAAACTCGAAGACTCGAAAATCGGCCCGACGACGGACCCTTTCAATTCCATGCTTTCACCCTTCACGCTTTCAGGGAACCGACGGCCGGATCGCACCCACGGCCTGTTCCTCCGTCCAGGCCGTGCGCCGCTCGTCCGTGAGCACCGCCCGCACCTGCACGCTCGCCTGGGCCGCCTGCATGTCCAGCATCAATTGGCGCCGCGGCATGCCTTCGCTTTCGGCATTCTCCCCGGCAGCCACTTCCAGTCGAAAGCATGCATCGCCCAGGCGCTTCGGGGTGCGCGGGGCGCCCTCGCTCGTCGTCAGGCGCAGTTCGTAGAACCGGGCGCCCGCCACCGGCTTCCAGCAAAGTCGCCAGTAGGTGGACCAGGCGACGAGGCCCGGACCTGCCGGCCGGATCTCGTCCTCCAGCGCCGTCACGAGGCCGCCGGGGGCCGGCGGCAGGTCGGCCGCGACCGCATCCTCCGCCGGACCGTGCGAGTGCACGTGCGGCCGCGGTTCGGCCGCCCCGGCTTGCGCCGCATACCAAAGCGCCAGCGCGAGGCAGCCCAAGAACAACGGCCTACCGCTCACGGCGTGATGTCGCACCATTCCACCGGCACGGGCGCCGCCGCTCCGATGATCACCGTGCAGTCCGGCACCACCTTGCCACTCGGCAGATTCGCCTGCTGCACCAGGCTCTTGTAGCCGATGCTCACGCCGTCGGCCACGGTCGAGCGGAACAGCACAGCCCAGTCGCCGACGCTCACGCCATTTCCCGCCGCCGTCGCGCCTTCGCCTCCCCCGCCGTGCACCACGCTGTGGTAGCCGTAGCGTCCATCGTTACCGACCGTTATGTCCGTCTCCTCCAGCGCGTGGAAAGTGGTGTTGCTCGCCATCGAGGCTATCGAGCCGATGACGAAGGGATGACCTTCGTCCGCACGCAGGGAGATCTGGGCACCCATGACCTGCTTCAGTTGGTCGAGCGTATTGCCGATTCGCACGTCGCCGATGATGCGGTTGCGAAACGTCGGATCTTCCGTCGCTGCGCCGTTGAGCGTCGGTAGCGATTTCAACCGTGTTGAACGGCGTAACCGGATTGACGCTGATGCCGAGCACCGCGGCAGGCTTGGCGGCAGCCAGTTCCGAATAGGCGGCTGCGAACTCCGTATTGACGGCAATCACCCCTTCCATGAATATCCCGATCCGCCTCGACCACCGCCACGGTCTTGGACGCGACTTGCCCGTTCGATGTCACGTTCGCGCCGGAGAGCACTCTGCGTCCGGACGGGATGGTGACTCCCGGCCCCACGCGGGCGAGTGCCGAGACCATGGCATTCTTCTGGATGATGGCGCCGTCCACAACAGCGTTGAAGCTGACGAAGCTCGGGCAGACTGCCTGGATCGCCACCGGGCATCGGCCGGTCATGCCGATCGCCGCCGGCCCCTTGACCGTCGCGCCATGGGCCAGGATCACCTTGCTGCCGATGAGAATCCCGCCCGTGGTCGCATCGACGACAACGCTGTCCTGGACATTGCTTTCGTTGCCGATGCGGATCGGCTGCAGTATGCCCCCCGCCTTCAGGCTGGCGAAAGGTGCGACGAACACCAGATTGCCCAGAGTGATGTTCGGCCTGCCCACCAGCCGCGCCGTCGGGTCAACGAACGTCGAACCCGTGCTTGCGGCGTCAACCGCCGACGCCGTCTGAGCCTGGGTCTGGAACGTCAGCAACGCGAGCGCAATGGCACTGGCGGCGGAAACCGCATGGATCCGGGTATTGCCTTTCATGAATCGCTCCCTGATTTCGTTGAAATTACCCTCCGCGCGCGGAGGAACCAGCCAACCCCTGCCGAATGCATGCATGGCAAGGAATAAAATGAGTTGGGCCTGACTTTCTGTTGGAATGGGTCAAGCGGTATTGCGCTGGAAAGCACCCACCAACGCCAAAGGGGTAGAGCCGGTCAAGACGTGTGCCGGCATGCGCTTCATGCCGAACGCGACAAACCGTCCTTGAGGTATCTGGCACGCCAGATCAGGAAGCGCTGCGCACGCGGCGAGCGGGAAACACGGCAAGCCCGGGAAATCCGGGGCAATGCCAGAATCCGAATCGTGAATTCGATTGACTGCGGAGGCGCCGAACGGCGCAAAGCAGATGGCGAACGCGCCCACCAGAACACGCGTTCTCATTTATGATCTCCCGGTTGCCTTATTCAAATCGGGAACGACTGATCGCTCCCATGCAACCGGCACTGTCGCGCGCGTACGGGGAATTCACCCCCTCTGGTTCCGGACGCGGTTTCTAGTGTGAGGGAACCCCAAAGAGCATCGCTGCTCGCCTCGGCGGATGTCGGGTGCCGGGCTGGAATTGGGGGCATTCTGGACCCGGCCTGCACAGGAAGTCAAGTGACTGTGACTGTGCGCCCGCGACGGCGCCCATCGGCGAACCGCGGCGAATGGGATAAAGGGGCCATGTTCGCGATCGTCCCGAGTTCATCTGGTCCGGTGGCCGGCACTCCCGCCCCACCGCGCGCCTAACGCCTGGATTCGCCTGGATTCGGCAGCCAGGCCGTTCTGGACCGCGGAAATGCTTGCCAGGTCCGGGGGAACCTCCTCCATGTCGGTGCGAGGTGACTCGGTTGTCGTGGCGAATGCGCCATTGAGCGCGGATTGTGGCTGGTGCCGCGACGGGGGATGCGTCGGCTCCGCGCTTGAGCCGACCTGCCGTCCTTCCGCCCCCCGCGCCATGTTCTCCCCGTCGGCGATCAGCGCCGGATCAAAGGGGCCATGGTTTACTCTCTTGCGCGATGTGGTGAAGAGACACGGCCGTCGAGGAAGAGCCCAGACTTCATTCTCGCATCGAGCGCATCGCAGATATCGGATGCCGCCTGCAACCTCGCTCCCCGGTGCCCGCCCATTTCGCGCCGAAATTCCGCCCAAGCTAGGCCTCAATGGACTGCCACGCCCAGAGGTGCGCCGCGATCAAGGCGCGCCAAGGTGAGAATTCGGCCAGCCAGCGCTTCGCGTACTCCTCGGTGACTTGCGCCGATCCGTCGAGCAGCGACTTGCAGGTTGCGGCGCACGGCGGCATCGCCGTGCAGCGACCCGTCGAGCCAGCCGAAGCCGCGCAGCAGGGCGTAATCGACGGTCCAGGGGCCGATGCCGCGCAGGCGCAGGAGTCGCTCGCGGATCTCGGCGACGGGCAGCGTGACCAGCCACGCGTCGAGCGGCAGCCGGTTCTGCCGCACACCTTGGCTCAGTGCGATCAGCGTCTGTGCCTTGGTGCGCGAGAACCCGGCCTGATGCAGATCGGCCTCGCTCAGGCGTGCGATGCTGCCGGCATCCGGATAGCAGGCGAGTCCGCCGGAGTGACCGAGGCCCGCGGCCCGGATCAGTTTCCTGCGCAGCGAGAGGGCGGCGCTCAGGCTGATCTGCTGGCCGGTGATGGCCCAGGTCAGGGCTTCGAAGGGCGTGGCCGCAAGCGCCACGCGCAGGCCCGGATTGCGGGCGATGAGCGGTCCGAGTTGCGGATGTGCCCGATAGGCCGCTCGAAGTCTTCGACCCGCTGCGTCAGGCCCAGCATGCGCCGCACCATGGTTTCGAGCGCATCGGTGGCGACGGCAATTCTGGCCGCGTCGATGGCCAGTTCGGCATCGGCGCGCGTCCGCATGGAAACGGATGGTGAGGCAGGCGGCACGTCCCTCCCATGCCAGCCCTTTGCGCAGCGTCTCCGCCTCGACCCGCTCGGCGACCGCCGCCGCGTCACGGCCGTGGAAGGCAAGGATATCCTTGGCGCGAAAACCTCGCGGCAGGGCGACCGAACAGGACAGCGCGGGGATCGTGTCGCGGCGGCGACTCACTTCGCCTCCGCCGTGCATCCGCCCACGGCTCTTGCCGTGACGCGCTGATAGAAAGTCATGTTCTTGCCGCCGAGCTTGACGTCGAGCGTGCCTGTGAGCTGGCTCGCGGCGAGCTGCCAGCGCGCCCTCCCCGTGGTCTCCGACTTCGTCCCCGGTGCGCCAGTGCAGATCAGAAGATAGGAGACCGATTCGTCGTCGCGGCTTTCCTGGTCCAGCCTGCATCCGGCCAGCGCTTCGTGGCCCAGGATCGGGAACGCGGAGGGAAGGTCCGGGAGTCCGAAACAGCGTGTCTCCCGCGTGGTGGCGTAGCGCAGCGCCTCTTCCAGGTGCGGCATCACCGTTTCGACGGTGACGTCATAGCGTCGCGGCGGCAGCGATTCCGCTGCCGGTGCCGGCGCGGACGCCAGCAGCGATACCATCAGCAGGGCGCAGATCCCTGCGCCCGGCACCTTGGGCGCGGCGGCGGTCGCGCCGGTCGGGCCGCGTTCTTCCAGCGCCGGATCGGGTGTTCGGTATTGCCTCATCGCCTGTCTCCTCTCTCGTCGGCAACTCTCCCCGATCGCGCCGGCGCCACGCCCGGAGCGCCCGAACACGGGCGGCAGCGCCGCCGGGCCCGCTGTCCGCAGGCAGGCGATATCGAAGATTCCGCGCGACCTCACGTTCCGAGCGCTCCCAGCCTCAGAGACTCGGCGTAGGCCATGGCATTGTTGCCGACATCGGCCTTGATGACGACCGGGCCGACACCGCGCAGGACCAGCGCCCCGGACAGCATCTCGCTCTCCTCCTGCTCCGAGCGCAGGCCGAGTTCCTGTGCCAATTCGGGCAGGCAGTTGACCAGCAGACGCTGCGACTCCCGGCCGCCGCGATAGGTCGGCGGAAAGACGAACAGGCACTTTTCCCCGAATCCGCAAGCCAGCATCCGGCTCACTTCCCAGCGCAGGTTCGGCGTCACCCCGACGATCACCACGATGAGCGCGGCCTGCTCCATGTAGCATTCGACCACGCCTTGCCAGGACGGGCCGGCCACGTTCTCCTTCGCCGCGCCCAACGGGGGAAGCCGGTCTTCCGGATTGCTGAGGGCGATCAGAGGGCCATGCGGGTAGAGCGTCTCGGCGATCACCTCTTCGAGGCGAATGCTCTCGTCCCGCATGCCCAGAAAGCGATGTCCCCAGTAGCGCTCGTTGTCCACGGCTATTCCGTCGTCCTGGAACGAGCGCAGCAGCAGGATCGGCGGACGCTCGTCCTCCTGGGCCAGAGCGCTCGCCGACCGGGCGAGGCGCACGCGCAACTCGCGCAGGAAGCGCGTCGTCTCATTGGCCACGAACCGGCGCGCATAGGCCACGACTTGCGACAGCAGCAGGAATCCGCCGAGGCCGAGCAGCACCTGCATCGCGCCAGGCAGCCCGCTGAACCACGCCCCCAGCGCGCGGACGGTTTCGCTTCGGAAGATGATGGCCAGACCGAGAACGAGGACGCCGAGCCCGACATAGGCCAGATACGCCTTCCACGAGGCGAGCAGGAGAACCCCATAGACCTTGAGCGACGCGGCCGAAAAGAAGGCGAACCGCGTCGTGGCGAAGGCGAAGGATCGGCGATTCGCGCCGACCAGACGACGATATACGGGATGCCCCGCCAGCGACCCGAGGCGCCGCAGGTAGATGAAAGCGGCATAGACGTAGATGCCGGGGATGCCGGCGAACGCCAATGCGGCAGCGAGGCCCAGCGGCCGCATGAGCGAAACGACCAGCACCAGCGCGATCAGCAGGAAAAAGGCTCCGATCAGGGTGACGGTCAATCGGCTGTCGGACAGCACGAGCGACTTCAGCCGTGACCCGAGCGCCACCGCCACCAGCGCGTTGAGCAGGGCATACAGCAGGTAGAACGAGGCCGCGCCGAGGAAAAGCAAGGGCTCGGAGGTCGCCATGACGGTCACGCCCGGCGTCAGCGCGGCGCCCTTCAGCCGTGCCAGCGAGCGCAGCACCGCGTCGATGCGCAGCATCGGCCGAAAGGCGCTGTATGCCATCCCGAAATCGATCAGGTTCGGCAGCAGCCGCATCCTTCGTCGGATTCTCAGGTACTCGGTCAGGTCGGTTGCGACAAGGGGCATCGTGTCACGCGGTGCGCCGACGCGGGTGGCGCGCATCCGGATTCGACGTTTCCGCGTAATAGGGATGAACGGGTAACGCGCAGCGCGCAAGCGATCCGCGTGGCGGCATGGCAGCGAAGCTTGGGCAGTCGGAGTCTGAGTTTCGACCGCCGCAGGCGCTGCCGCCGCACCCGTGCCGTACCGATGCGCCGCGAGTCCGTTGCCGAGGCCGCTCCGGCGCAGCCGTTCCCGAGCAGTGAAGAGCCCCGGCTTCCACCACAGGAGACACGTCATGAACCAAACCGCAACCTCCAGGACCGCTCGCCGCGCCTTGTCCTTCCTCGCCGCCGCCTTCCTGCCCCTGGGTTCCGCGCAAGCCCTCAGCCCGCTGGGCTGGGACATTCCGGCGCCCGGCAGCTCGAGCCGCGCCCCCGTGACCGAGGTCAGGATGGATCCTCAGGGCCCCACTCCCCTCGGCTTCGTCATTCCGCCCTCCGGGCCGCGCGGTGCGGCGGGTCCGATGCGCGAGGATGCCATGGCGGCCGCGGCGGCATGGAGCCTGCGCCTCGGCGGCATCGGCGGCACCGACACGAACTGAGTTCCTCCTCCGGCCCGCCCCGCGCGGGCCGGAGCCCGAAAGGCAGCGCCAGTCCCGCCCCGGCGTGAGCGCAGGCCGACCCCCGGGCCGACACCTCCGGTCGCCGGCTTCGTGCCCGGCCTGACGGTCCTGGAATGCCGGCCACCCCGGGCATTGAAAGCCCTCGCCATGACCGTTTCCCTCACCCCCAGCCCCTCTCCCAAGGAGAGAGGGGAGCTTCGAGAGTCGTTGGCACGACATTCACGTTCAGCATTTCCCCTATGAAGCTGGCAACGGGACGCCGCTGGTGCGCCCCGCTCCGATCGCGCGCGCGCAACCGCATGCATGACCTTGTGCTGACGCCTGCTCCTACGCGTGGGCGCGGGCTCCGTCGCCGGCGGCGCCATGCACGAACAGCAAGGCGCCGACATCGCTCGTCACTTCGCGCTGGGCGGTGCCGGCGGGGGCGAACTGGAATTCGCCGCTGCGCAGCAGGGTGTCGCCGAAGAAGGCTTCGCCTTCGAGCATCAGGCATTCCTCGGGGACGGGGTGGGGGTGGCCCGCAATCCGGGCGCCCGGTTGCAGGCGCAGCAGCATCGAATGCGCGGCCTCGTCGCACCACAGGGACTTGCTCTGGACGCCGGGGGCGACGTCGCGCCACTCGCCTTCCCCGGCACGCACGGTGATGGGATCGGCGCCGGCGCCGGGCAGCCAGGCGGTGATCAGATCGCGCGCCACCTCGATGCCGCTGCCGATGGAGGTGCCGCGCAGGTAGAGCAGCGCCCCGCTGAGCGAACTCACGCGGCCGTGGCGGCTGCCGGCGGGAGCCAGGTGGTAGTCGCCGCGGCGCACCTGCAACTCGCCCAACTGCGCTTCGCCACGCAACACCACGCATTCCTCGTGCTCATGGTGACGGTGGGTGGGCAGCGCCGCACCGGGCTGAAGTTCCACCAGCACCGAGCGCGAATCCGCCCCCTGGCACAGCAGCTTGACGCGCACGCCCTTCACCAGCGGCCGCCATTCGCCCTCCTCGCGGCGCACGTTGATGAAGCGTTCGTCGGCGGCGCGGCTGGCGCGCGCGCGGTCGAGCAGGCGCGCGCGCATGCGCGAGGCGCCGGCGGCATCCGGCGCGATCGGCGCCAGCACCTCGGCCAGCGCCTGCTCCAGCGCCGCGCTGCCGCGCGGGTCGTCCGGGTCCAGGGGCGGTACGGGCTTGCTCATGATGTCGATTCCGTTGCAGCGGGTTGCGGCGCCAGCACGCTCTTGAGGACCGCGAGCGCGCGCCGGATGTGGGATTTCACGGTGCCCAGCGGCAGTTCAGCCTGGGCGGCGATCTCCTCGTGGGTCAGACCGCGGAAGAAGGCCAGGGCCAGCAACTGCCGCGGCAGCGCGTCCAGGCCGGCGAGCGCCGCGTGCAGCCGCGCATCGCGCTGGGTGGCTTCCAGCAGATCCTGGGGATCGCCGTCCCGCGACACCTCGGCGGCGAGCAGCGTCTCCGGCTCCGGGTGGACATCCGCTTCGTCGTCGCGGCGCAGACTGTCCAGCGCCCGGCCGCGGGTGATCGTCAGCAGCCAGCTCATGGCGCTGCCGCGGCCGGCGTCGAAGCGCGGGGCCTGGCGCCACACCTGCCAATACACGTCCTCGGCCACCTCTTCCGCCGCCTGCCGGTTGCGCGTGATGCGCAGCGCCAGGCCATGGACGCGGCCGAGGGTGGCGTCGTACAGATGGCCGAGGGCCTGCTCGTCGCCGCGGGCGATCTGCGCGATCCAGCCGCGCAGCCGCAACTCGTCGCCCTCCGCCAAAGCGCGGACCGGCGGCGCTGCATTCGGCGCCGCGTCCGGTTCCGACGCGGGCGCCGGCTGCGCCCCTTCCCCCTCCAGCGATCGCAGGTCCATGGCAGCCAGTATAGATGGCGGAGGGCGCGGACGCCGGGCTGGCAGGGCGGGCTCTTCCCCCATGATCGATCTGCGTTTCGGCTCCTCTTCTCCATTACGCAGGGAATCCGGTTGCGGATGCAGCGGCCCGACACGAATGCGGCGGTGGCGAACGGGCTCCCCATCCGCGCCTGCATCCGATCCCGCGGCGCCTGCGTATAGGGATCGGAGGCGCACTGGGCGCCCCATCCCAACCAACGACGAGGAGACGAAACATGAACCGATTCCTGCCCCGCGCCGCCATCACCACCGTGTTTGCCGGCGTCATCATCCTGTCCAGCCCCGCCTTCGCCGGCGGCGATGACGATGACTTCGTGCTGCGCAGCCAGAGCGTCGCCCAGCGCCTGGGCGGCGTCGACGGCATCGCCGCCTTCATCAGCGCCAGGGTGGTGCCGGCGCTGGTGGCCTCCGAGCTCGGACCCTTCTTCACCGGCGGCGTGACGCCGCTGACCGAGTCCACCAGCCAGACGGTGCAATGCCTGGCGCGCCTGCTCGACCACGATCTGGGCGGTTCCGCGCCCAAGAACGGCGCCATCGTCACCGACGCCGCGGCGCCGCCGGACTTCCCGGCGCAGCACAAGTGCCGCAGCTCCATGTCGAACGTGCATCGGGGCATGAACATCAGCGACGCCCAGTTCGACCTGTTCATCGGCATCGTCGCCCGCGAAGCGCTCGACGCCGGCGTGCAGCCGGAGGACGTGGCGGCCGTGGGCAAGGTGCTCGGGCGCTATCGCGGCAGCATTACTGACAAATGAGCTGACAAGTGAGCTGACAGGCGAGGCGGCTCGGGTGACGGGCATGCCACGGCCGGCGTCGCGGATCGCGCTCGCGCCAGGGCGGCGCGTCTTCGTCACCGGCGGCACGGGATACATCGGCCGCCGCCTGATTCCGGCGCTGGCTGTCCGCGGCCATCGCGTCACCGCCCTGGCGCGACCGGGGCGCGAAGCGGCTTTGCCCGCCGGCTGCGCAGCTGTCGCCGGCAACGCGCTCGATGCCGCAAGCTATCGGGAGCGGCTCGCGGGGGCGGACACCCTGGTGCATCTGGTCGGGGTCGCCCGCCCCAGCCCGGCCAAGGCGGCCCAGTTCATGGACGTGGACCTGGCCTCGGTGCGCGCGGCGCTCGCCGCCGCCCAATATGCCGGGGTCGGGCACTTCGTCTATCTCAGCGTGGCGCAACCGGCACCGGCGATGCAGGCGTATGTCGCGGCACGAGCGCAGGGCGAAGCACTGATCCGCGCCGGCGGCATCGCCGCCACCTGCCTGCGCCCCTGGTACGTGCTGGGCCCCGGCCACCGCTGGCCGCTGTTGCTGCTGCCCGCCTACTGGATCGCACAGCGCTTGCCGGCCAGCCGTGGGACGGCGCTGCGCCTCGGCCTCGTCACCCGGGAGCAGATGGTCGCCGCACTGGTCGCCGCGGTGGAAGACCCGCCCGATGCCGTGCGCGTGGTGGCGGTGCCGGAGATCCGGAGCATTGTCCGCGAGATCCGATCGTAGGGCGGGCCGCGCCCGCCGTTCGTGAAACGGCGCGCACAGCGCGCCCTACGCGGTTGGTCGGTTATTGTTTCCGATTCTGGAACAGTCAGTCGCGTTTTCCCGTCTTTATCCCGGTCGGGTCGGTCCTTATAGTTCGTTCAACGCCGCGCTCGATGCGGCGTCCACTCAACCCGACGAAGGAGATTCCAGATGAACGCATCCACCGACCTCGGCATCGCCCTGCTGCGCGTTGCCCTCGGCACCATGTCCCTGTCCCACGGCCTGCTCAAGTTCTTCGTTTTCACGCTGGCCGGGACCGCCGGCTTCTTCGAGTCGCTCGGCCTGCCGGGCGCCCTCGCCTACATCGTGGCTCCGGCCGAGGTGCTCGGCGGCCTGGCGCTGCTGCTCGGCTTGCGCACCCGCAGCGTCTCCCTGGCGCTGATCCCGATCCTGGTGGGAGCCGCCTGGGCGCATGCCGGCAACGGCTGGGTCTTCAGCGCGCCGAACGGCGGCTGGGAATTTCCAGCGTATCTGGTCGTGCTGGCCGTCGTCCAAGCCCTGCTCGGCGGCGGCGCCTGGGCCGTCGATAACCTGCGCGGCAGCCCGCGCCCCGCGCTCGCCACGGCAGCCTCCTGATCCAAGACCCCGCCGGCCGGGGCACCAAGTCCCGGCCGCCTCGCTCCCTCTGCGTTCCGCACCAGACCCGCCCGGAGGGCGACGCACGGCGACTCGATCTGCCCGTCGCGACCCGCTCAGGCCAGTTCGATGAGCAGATCCTTGGCCGCCACCGCCTCACCCGGCTTGACGTGGATGGCCTTGATCACGCCCGGGCGCTCGGCCCGCAACTGGGTCTCCATCTTCATCGCCTCGATCGACAGCAGAGGGTCCCCCGCCTGGACGTGCTGCCCCGGCTTCACCGCCACCGTCACCACCATGCCCGGCATGGGCGCCGGGACGTGGCCCGGGTTGCCCTCCTCGGCCTTGGTACGCTGCGCCCGCCGGTGCGCGCCGGCCTTGGCGACGCGAAGCTGGCGCGGCTGCCCGTTCAGCTCGAAGAACACCTTGACCTCGCCCTCCTCCTCCGACGGCGCGGTGCCGTGCAGGCGGATGATCAGCGTCTTGCCCGGGTCGAGATCCACGCAGATCTCCTCGCGCTCGCGCAGGCCGTAGAAGTACGCCGGCGTAGGCAGCACCGAGGTGTCGCCGAAATGCCGGCGGTGGTGGCTGAAATCGCGATAGACCTTGGGGTACATGAGGCAGGAGGCCAGATCCGTGTCGCTCAGGCGGTGGCCGCATTCCTTCTCGCTGCGGGAGCGGACCGCCTCCAGGTCCACCGGCGCCAGCGCGTCGCCCGGGCGATAGGGCTGCGGCGGCTCGGCCTTGAGCACCTTGCGCGAGAGGGCGGCGGGAAAGCCGTCCGGCGGGAAACCCATCTCGCCCTTGAACAGCGACACCACCGACTCGGGGAAGGCGATCTCGCGCTGCGGATCCGCCACCTGCTCCGGCCGCAGATCGCCGGCCACCATCGCCAGCGCCAGATCCCCCACCACCTTCGAGGTCGGCGTCACCTTGACGATGTCGCCGAACAGGCGGTTGACGTCGGCATAGGCCTGGGCGACCTCGTTCCAGCGGTGGTCCAGGCCCATGGAGCGGGCCTGCTCGCGCAGGTTCGTGTACTGCCCGCCGGGCATTTCGTGGCGATAGACGTCCGAGGTGCCGGCGCGGATGTCCGGCTCGAAGGGCGCGTAGTAGCGCCGCACGCCTTCCCAGTACTGGGACAGTTCGGTGATGGCGGCGCGGTCGAGCTGCGGGTCGCGCCCCGTGCCTTCGAGCGCGGCGGCGATGGCACCCAGGCTGGGCTGCGAGGTCAGGCCGCTCATCGCGTCCATGGCGGCGTCCACCGCGTCGCAGCCCGCCTCCACCGCGGCCAGCACCGAGGCCGCCGCCGCGCCGCTGGTGTCGTGGGTATGGAAGTGGATCGGCAGCCCGACTTCCTGCTTCAGGGCGAGCACGAGTTCCCGCGCCGCCCGCGGCCGGCACACCCCCGCCATGTCCTTGATGCCCAGGATGTGGCAGCCCGCCTTTTCCAACTGCTTCGCCAGGTCGACGTAGTACTTCAGATCGTACTTGGGCCGGGCGGCATCGAACAGATCGCCGGTGTAGCAGATGGCGCCTTCGCACAGGGCGCCGGCTTCGATCACGGCGTCGATCGCCACGCGCATGTTCTCCACCCAGTTGAGCGAGTCGAACACCCGGAACAGGTCGATGCCGCCCTGCGCCGCCTGGGCCACGAAATGGCGCACCACGTTGTCGGCATAGCTGGTGTAGCCGACCGCGTTCGAGCCGCGCAGCAGCATCTGCAGCAGGATATTCGGGATGCGCGCGCGCAGCGCCGCCAGCCTCTCCCAGGGATCCTCTTTGAGGAAGCGCAGCGCCACGTCGAAGGTGGCGCCGCCCCAGCATTCCAGGGAGAACAGGTTGGGCAGGCGCTGCGCGTAATGGGCGGCCGCCGGCAGCATGTCGGCAGTGCGCAGGCGCGTGGCGAACAGCGACTGGTGGGCGTCGCGCATCGTGGTGTCGGTCACCAGCACCCTTGGCTGCGCCTTCATCCAGCGCGCGAACGCGCCGGCGCCGAGGCGCCGCAGGATGTCGCGGGTTCCCTCCGGCAGCGTGCGCGCGCCCGGCAGCCTGGCCAGCACCGGCCGCGGCAGCGGCAGCGCCGGCAATGCGCGGCCTCGCACTTCCGGGTTGCCGTTGACCGTCACCTCCCCCAGATAGCGCAGCAGCCGGGTGGCCCGATCCCGCCGCTTGGTGAAGTGGAACAACTCGGGCGTGTCGTCGATGAAGGTGGTCGTCACCTGGCCGGAGAGGAAAGCCGGGTGGTTGATGACGTTCTCCATGAACTGCAGGTTGGTGGACAGGCCGCGGATGCGGAACTCGCGCAGGCCGCGGTCCATGCGCCGGATCGCTTCCCCGGCCGTCGGCGCCCAGGCCGTGACCTTCACCAGCAGCGAATCGTAGAAGGGCGTGATGACCGCGTCGGTATAGGCGGTGCCGCCGTCCAGGCGCAGGCCGAAGCCGGCCGGACTGCGATAGGCGGTGACGCGCCCGTAATCGGGGGTGAATCCGTTTTCCGGATCCTCGGTGGTGACGCGGCACTGCAGGGCATGGCCGGCGAGCCGGATCTCGTCCTGCGCCGGCACGCCGCTGGCGCCCTCGCCCGCGATGCGGCCGATATGGCCGCCTTCGCTGATCAGGATCTGGGCCTTGACGATGTCCACGCCGGTGACTTCCTCCGTCACCGTGTGCTCCACCTGGATGCGCGGATTCACCTCGATGAAATAGAAGCGCCCCGCATCCACGTCCATCAGGAACTCGACGGTGCCGGCATGGGTGTAGCCCACCGCCCGCGCCAGGCGCAGGGCGGCATCGCACAATTCCCGCCGCTGGCCTGCCTCCAGATAGGGCGCCGGAGCGCGCTCCACGACTTTCTGATGGCGCCGCTGCACGGTGCAGTCGCGCTCGAACAGATGCACCAGATTGCCGTGCAGGTCGCCCGCGATCTGCACTTCCACGTGGCGCGCATGGCGCACCAGTTTCTCCAGATAGACGGCGTCGTTGCCGAAGGCGCTGGCGGCCTCGCGCCGCGCCACTTCCACCTGCGGCAGCAGATCCTCCTCGCGCTCGATGACGCGCATGCCGCGCCCGCCGCCGCCCCAGATCGCCTTCAGCATGAGGGGGTAGCCCAGTTCCGCGGCCAGCCTGCGGACCGACTCCGGGGCCGCCGGCAGCGCAGCGGTCGCCGGCATCACCGGCACGCCGGCCGCCACCGCGGCGTCGCGCGCGGCCACCTTGTCGCCGAGAATGCGCATGACCTCGGGGCTGGGGCCGACGAAGATCATGCCCGCGTCCCGGATCGCCTGGGCGAATTCCGGATTCTCGGACAGGAAGCCGTAGCCCGGATGGATGGCGTCGGTGTCGGTCTCGCGGGCGATGCGCAGGATGTCCTCGATGTCCAGATAGGCCTGGATCGGCCGCTTGTCCTCCCCCACCAGGTAGCCTTCGTCGGCCTTGGAGCGGTGCAGGGCGAAGCGATCCTCCTTGGAGTAGATCGCCACGGTGCGGATGCCCAGTTCGTTGGCGGCGCGCAGCACGCGGATCGCGATTTCGGAGCGGTTGGCGACGAGGAGTTTGCCGATCTTCATGTTGGTAGCGATTGGGGGATGAGTTCGTGACGATACAGGGGCGCGCAGCGCAGGCGATCTGCATCGAGCCGCGTCAGGTCGCGGCAGGCGGCGGCGCTGCGCCCGCGCACAGCCCGGCCAGGGCCGATAGCAGTTCCGCCGCCTCGATCGGCTTGTGCAGCACCTTCCACTGCAGCGAGCGGAACGAACTGACCCGACTGGCCGACGTGTCGCCGGTGACGATCAGCGCCTTCACGGGTGCGGACGAGCGTCGCTCCACGGCTTCGAGAAACTCGACGCCGTTCATGCTGCCGGGCAGCCGGAAATCGGTGATGTAGAAGTCGGCGCCGGCAGCGGCCGCGTCGGCGAGCGCGTCATCGGCGCGGGTGAACGACAGCACCTTCATGCCGAACGACTCGAGCCACAGGCCCAGGGAATCGGCGACCGGCATGTCGTCCTCGATCAGGACGATGCGCGACCCGTCCAGGCAACCCAGGTCGAGCTCTGCTTCGGCAGCCGTAATCGGCGTTCCGCCTGCGGCCCGGGTCCGATCGAACGGTATCCCGAGTTCGAAAACGCTGCCGCGGCCGGGGCGCGAGCGGCAGTCCAGTTCGTATCCCATCAATGCGGCGAGGCGCTTGACGATCGAAAGACCGAGGCCGAGTCCCCGTGTCCTGTCCCGGTGGCGATTGTCGACCTGGAAGAACTCGTCGTAGATCAGCGGCACGTTGCCGGGGTCGATACCTATGCCCGTGTCCCACACCTGCATCAGGAGCCGGTCGCGCCGCGCCCGCGCCGCCACCAGCACCCCGCCGCGCTCGGTATAGGCGAGGGCATTGGCGACCAGGTTGCGCACCATCCCCATGAGCAGTTCGGAGTCGGCGTATACGCTGAGCGCGCGGTCCGGAAAGAAGAGTTTGAAGCGCAGGTTCTTCTCCAGCGCGGCGGCCGCGAATTCACTGTCGATCTGCCGAAAGATCTCGTAGAGATCGATCCACCGCGGATGCGGCTCGATCACCCCGGCATCGAGCCGGGAAACATCGAGCAGGGAATCGAGCAGGCCACTCAGGGCCGACGCAGCGCGCTTCAGGCCGTGGCCGATGCGCCTCTGCTCCTCGCTGAGCGGAGTCCGATCCAGTGCCGAAACAAACAGAGTGATGGCCTGCATCGGCTGTCGCAGGTCATGGCTGACAGCGGCAAGGAAGCGCGACTTGTCGGCGCTGGCGGCTTCCGCCGATTTCTTCGCCGCCCGCAGTTCGGTTTCCGCGCGCTTGCGCTCGGTGATGTCCTCGGCAATGCCTGCGAAATGCAGGACCCGTCCGCTTGCGTTGACGATGGGGTAGGCGCGCGCCGCTATCCAGCGCCGGCTGCCGTCGGGCCGCCGGATCTGATAATCGGGAAAATGCGCCACTTCGTGCCGCGAGATCATGTCCGGCGACGGCCTGGCGGCCAGCACTGCCGGGAGCTGATCTTCGGCCACGGCATCGGCCCAATCCAGTCCATTGCGGTAGAGCGCGGCGGCCGGCCTTCCCCAGATCGCCTCGTAGGCCGGGCTGATGTAGGTCACCTCGCGCCAGTCGGCCGAAACGATCCAGAACGCCTCCGGAATCGTCTCCGTGATCTGCCGCAACATCGCTTCCTGTTCGCGCAAGCGATCCTGCGCCTGCACCTGCTCGGTGACGTCCTGCACGAAGGCCAGAACGTGCAGTTCGCCCCCGACATCGATGATCTCGCTCGAGATCGATACCTCGCGCAATTCGCCGTCGCGCCGCCGCCATGCCGCCCGGTAGTCGGACATCGGGATTCCGGATCGCAGCCGTTCCAGCCAGGCACGGCGGGCCTGCGCATCGGGCCACAGGCCGACCTCGAGCGAGGTCCTGCCGATCAGCTCGCTGCCCGGCCATCCGAACAGCTTTTCGTACTTCGCGTTGGCGGCGACGAAACGACCGTCGCTCATGCGCGCGACGGAGGCCGCCAGCGGACTGGCAGCGAAGGACGCAGCGAAGCGCGCCTCGCTCGCCTTCAGCGCTTCCTCGACCTTCCGGCGCTCGCTGATATCGCGATCCACGCCATGAAAGCCACGCAGGCTTCCGTCCGCGGAAAAAATGGGACTGGCGCAGCTTTCCAGTTCGCGGTAGGTGCCGTCGCGGTGGCGCCAGCGCAGCACCACATTGCGCCAGCCCTCACGCTTGGCCAGTGCTGCGGAGAAAACCTGTTCGCACTTTTCCAGATCCTCCGGATGAACCATGTCCGCCATACGCAGCGTCAGGAGTTCTTCGGGGGTATAGCCGAGCACGCCCACTACGCCCGGATTGGAGTAGAGGGTATTGCCATGAAGGTCGATTTCCCAGATCCAGTCCGCCGTGGTCTCGACGATCATCCGGTAGCGGTCTTCGTTCCCGGAAAGCGCGCTCTCGACCTGGGTCATGCTCCGTTCTGTCCTTTCAGGCCGTCCGAGCCGGAACCAGGAAGCACGACTGTGCGTGTATCCCCGCGACTCTGCGCCCGCGGCGAGGGTTCACCAGGGTTGTCATCGTGCCGGTCGCAATACCATACCTCGGAAGCTAGCAGAGAAACGGCACGATCACGGCGACCGCGACGATCATGAACGGCAGGGCGTGCCACGCGATCCTGGCGAAGCGCGTTTCCGTGTCCGGCTCCGGCCAATGAAGCTGCGCGAACTGGAAGCCCACCCCGCGCGCGGGCGACCACTGCAGGTTCCAGAGAAGCCCGGCACAGACATAAAGCAGCCCCGACAGAAACAGGTTCGCCAGCCAATAGACCGGATACGTCCCGTCCCGGAAGAGGATGTACAGGTCGTAGAACCAGCTTGCCGAGAACAGTCCCAGGCACGCGGCGGCGTAGGCATGCGGCCACGGCGCGCGGCCGTGGACGGCACGATACAGCGTCCCCACCGCCCAGGGGGCCGTGGCGTACGTCAGCACCGACATCACCGCCGCGTCCAGCCTGTCCCAGGTGGGATCGTTGGACAGCGGCGCCAGCAGGGTCAGGAGGAAGGCTGCCACGAGAAACGATATGAGCTTCCAGCGCTGCAGCAGGAAACGCCAATAGCGGCGCTGGAACAACTCGATGCCGCCGCGGTATCGCAGGAGCAGACCGGTCGCCAGCAGGCAGGCCGCACCCCATGCCGGCGCGTACCAGGCGGGAACATTCATGTTCCTGCCGGAATCTCGTGCAACTGCGACGCGCCGCGGACGGCTGCGGGCGACGGTCCGGGCGACCTCGGTCGCGTTCTCAGTAGAGGATCTCGCTCCAGCGGCCGCTGGAAACCAGGCCGGTCTTCGTCCGGTGCCATTCCTCTTCCGAACCGGCGATGCGAACCAGCGCCTTTTCCACCATGTCGAGCATCGCCTTCATGCCGGCCACGAAGACATGGGTGGCGGGATCCTGGATCATGGCCCACACTTCCGCGGCGTTCTGTTCCAGTGCCTTGTCCAGCGCGACCGGGGCGTCGAAGGACGGCCTCGGGCTGACGGCCTGAAACGCCTGGAAAGTCTCCTGGTCGTAATAGTTGGCCAGATCGTTGTTCTCGTCGTTCATGTACAGCATCTCGAGGCCGGTGCGGGCGCCGTAGTAGAGCCGCACCTTGCCCTTCCATCCACCGACCTTATCGTAGATGTGGCGGATGAAGGCGCGGAACGGTGCGATGCCCGTGCCCATCCCGATCATGAGGATGCCGGCTTCCCGGTTTTCCGGAACCTGGAACGCCAGTCCCAGGGGGCCGGCGAACGCGATCGCCTCGCCCGGCTGCAGATCGCACAGGTAATTGGAGGCCACGCCCTGGTATTCTTCGCCGCTGAAATCGTCGATGTAGGAGCAACGCCGAACACACAGGGCGAACTCGGTGCTGCCATCCGCCTCCTGCTCGGGCTCGGCGATGGAGTAGTAGCGGGGGTGATACGGATTGCCATACTGCCCGGGAGCCATCACGCGAATGCTCTGTCCGGTTCGGGACTGGAATGTGACATCGCTCGTCCGGAACACCAGATGCCGGACGTCCTCGGCCGCGTCCGGCGGCGTGATGCGTTCGGACCGGACCAGCATGGCGCGATGCAGTACGGTCTCATCCGATCCTGTTGGTTGGCTGGACATGTTTGCGATCCCCGATGATGTTCGATTGGGAAGCCTGCGTACGGCGGGCGCGGCGGCCCCGGTTCGACCTCGTCCCGGAAGCGGATTGTGCGGCCGCGGGGCCGGCGCAGGCTTCGTGGCCCCGCATGCGCCCGTGCCACGCCGGGCGCCTGCAGGGCGGGCCGCGCCCGCCGCAACGCCGCACCTGCACGCCCGGGCCACGCCGGCATGATACAACAGGGCCGCCGGCGGGGGGTCGGAGCGGTTCGCGCCGGCACCGGGGGGCGGCGCTGCCGATCGAAACTTATCGGGACTGGCCGTGTCTTGAGAAAATGCTCCGACGCCACCGCGCCATCCTGACCGTTTCGTTCCTGCTTGCCGTCGGCGTCGTCGGTTGCGCCTCGGTTGACGAATGGCAGCGCAAGGCCATCTTCTCGCCGATGAAGGGCGAGCAGCGCTGGCACCGGGAGCCGCTGGCGGGCACCCAGGAATTCGACCTCGCCGTTGGGAGAACAGCGCATCCGCGCCTGGTACACGCCGGCCGCCCGCAGCGAGGCGCCCACCGTGCTCTATCTGCATGGCGCCCGCTGGAATCTGAACGGCAGCGTGTTCCGCATCGAGCGCTGGGTCGAGATGGGCTACAACGTGCTGGCGATCGACTACCGCGGCTTCGGCCAGAGCACGCAGATCGTGCCCTCGGAGGAAAGCGTCTATGAGGACGCGCGCGTCGCCTTCGAGGAACTCGATCGCCGCCAGCCGGACCCCGCCCGGCGCCTGCTCTACGGCCACAGCCTGGGCGGGGCGGTGGCGCTGGATCTGGCGACGCGCGAGGGCATCGGCGAGCGCATCGCCGCGGTCGTGGTGGAATCGACCTTCACCTCCATGCCGGCCCTGGTCAAGGGCCTGCGCTGGGGCTGGGTTCCGGGGCTGGATTTCGCGATCACCCAGCGCTTCGATTCCCTATCCAAGGTGGCGCGGGTGGAAAAACCCCTGCTCATCATCCACGGCACCGCCGACCGGCTGGTGCCGGAGGCCATGGCGGAGGAACTGCATGCCGCCGCCGGCAGCCGCGTCAAGCAGCTGGTCAAGCTGGAAGGCGCTTCCCATTCCGGCGCGACGCGCCACCCGGCCTATGCCCGCGCCGTGGGCGACTTTCTGCGCACGATCGAAGCCGCCACGGCTGCCCCGGCGTACAAACCGCAGTTGAGTCTGCTTTCCCGGGAATGGACTCTGGAGCCGGCCGTGCCTCGAACGCTGGGCGCGGATTGAACCGATTCGTCGCGATCAGCCGTTCGCCGCGTAGTCGTTCCAGATCGCGGTCGCGTAGGCTCTCGGCATGTGATCGAGCACGAACTCGGGAGCGATCCGGACCTGCCCCCGGTCGAGCGACGCGAACAGTTGCGAGACGAAGCCGACGGAGCCGATCAGGTCGGCAAAGAAGCTGAAAATGCGCGGCCTGGCGGTGCTGACGGTTCCGTCGCCGGCGATGTACAGCGGCGTCGTCACATGATCGAAGGCGAAGGGGCCGAGCAGGGGCGGCGGCAGGTGGGGCACGATGTCGTTGTCGTTCGCGTAGCGCCACGAACGCCCTGCGAATTTCGCATTGAAGGCCTGAGCGAACAGCGGATCGCCCACCCGCGACGTTCCCATGGTGCAGAGGCCGCGCGTATCGGGCCACCAGTCTGCCGCCAGGATCGCCAGCGCGGCACCCAGACTGTGACCGCTGAACCACACCGAGCGTCCGGGCGCCAGCGCCTGCAGCCTGCCCTCCAGCGACGGCCGGATGCGGCTGAAGGCATCGTGGAAGCCGCCGTGTACCCGTCCCGTGGTCCACGCCACGGGAGGAAACTTGAGGTCGTCGAGCACATCGCCCCACTGGTCCGGCTGCGTGCCGCGAAACGCCACCATCACCCAGTCGTCCTGCCAGGCCAGGTAACAGTTCGTGGAGCCGGCATCGAGCCGCTGCGCCTGCAATCCCGCCTGCTGAAAGATGGGCAGCGCCTGCTGCGTCGGCCAGTAGCTCAACAGCGCCGCCTCCGCCAGCCACCAGGCGTTGCGGCGTGTCATCTGCGCCGCGGCAGCATCGAACGGATGCCGGGCGGCGTTCTCCAAGTGGCGGTAGGCGCCATCGCGTTCCGGATGCAGCGTGCATTCGAGGGACGGCTCGGGCATCTGCTTCATCATCGTGTCGGATCCTGTTGTCATCGCCGGCAGGAGGAAGCGTTCAGGTATAGGTTGCCGCGTCGGCACTGCCTTCCGGCAGCAGTGCGAAGATCTGCTCCACCAGGCCCTGCAGGTCGCCGCCCAGACGGCTCGGGTCGGTCCCCTGCTGCTCCACGAGATCGCCGAACCACTCGATGTAGCGCAGCATCTGCCGGCGCGTGGAGTAGGTTTCGAAGGCCTGCTGCTGCGCCGCGGCTGCCAGGTCATGGGCATATGCGACCGCCAGCCGCTTGGCTTCGTCGGCCTGCGGCCGTTCACCGCCGGGAGGCATGAGCAGACACAGCACGTGCAGTTCGATCAGGTTGCCGAGCGCCCAGATCGTCGCCTTCGGATTGTCGCCATGCAAGTCGTGCAGGGACAGCACGCGTGCCAGGCTCCACAGGGCTTCCGCCTCCTGTCCCGGTGCTTCCGGCCGCGTCGCGCACCCCGCCCGGCCGAGAATGAGGGTCAGCGACAGGTACTGGACCACGCCCCAACTGCTGGAGCGATCGGCGAGGAACGTCCGCCAGTAGTACTGGCGCGCCCGCTCCATCCCCAGCAGCGACTGCTCGCGGTCGCGCGCCCTCTGCTCCTGCGCCATGCGCGAGATGCGGGTCGCGGAGTAGAACATCTCCGCCTGGCGCTTCTCGGTGCTGGCCAGCAGGCCGCAGATGCGTGCGCGCCGCCCGACGCTGCGCCGCAGCAGCGCCTCCAGGCGCTGCTTGGCGCTGTCGATGCGGGCCCGTGCGTGCTCCAGCAAGTCCTCGTTCTCCTGCTCGGTCGGCTGCGGCGTCGCCGTCGTCGTGCGCTGCGACTGGATGCGTGCCGAAAAGCGCTTGGTCGCCTCGTCCGCCAGATTCAGGGCGACGTTGATGCTGCGCATCACCCGTTCGATCTGCACCGAGGACAATTGCCGGTCGAACTCCGGCGGCAGCGAGGCGTAGGCAGTCAGGCTGGCCCAGTCGTGGGTGCGGGGATATTCGGCATGCAGGCGGCGGCGCAGCGCATTGAGCAGCTGGCGCGGATCCTCGCCCCACAGCAGTCCCTCGTACAGCACTTCCACCATCCGCACCGAACCGGCGAAGGAAAGCGGAAACTGCCCCGCCACCACCATCGGGATGCCGGCCTCGTGCAGGGCGTGGGCAATGCTGGCGCCGGCGCCGGCCACCGAGCCGACGTTGCCGCTGTTGCAGCTGGCCAGGGACACCACCACCGGCCGCGCCAGCCCGTCCGGCGCCGGCTGCTGGGCGCGCAGGATATTCGCCAGCCGTGCGCCGCTCAGGACGTCCGCCGGACCCTGCCGGTCGCGGCCGCTGTGCAGCGCCAAGCCGAAGCGGATGTCATAGTTCTCGCGCAGCTCCAGACCGTGGGCCAGGAGGTGCACGTGGGTGAAGCGGCCGCTCGCGCATTGCTCCTCGATCTCGCGCGCGGTGGCCTGGGGCAGGAATACCAGATGCTCCTCGACGCGCCGGCGGCGTGCCTGCGTGTCGCTCTCGTCGTAATGGCCGACCCACGGGTTCACCACGCGGCGCAGGGCCAGCAGATGCGACTCCACCGGGACCTGGCCGACACCCGGCGGCGCCGCCGCGGCAAACAGGATGCGCGGCCGCTGCGGCCACTCCAGCACCTCCTCGGCCACGCGGCGGATCTCGCGCGTCAGGCAAAGGGGCATCTGCGACTGCAGCAGCAGGGACTGCCCCGCTCCGGGAAAACCGTTCGGCGCCAGCGCCAGCTCGAACGGCAGCAGCGCCAGTTCGGAGGCGGACAGGATCAGGCGCAGGTGCGCCAACTGGTCCGCATCGCCCTTGTCGCCGCGATTCAGTTCCGCCGTCAGTCCCGGGATGCTGGCCAGCAGCTCGCCCAGTACCTGGGCGGTGTCGCGCAGTTGGAACTGGCGCGATTCGTCCTCCAGCTTGTAGCCCAGGGCGCGCAGCCGGTGCAGGAACTGGTTGTGTTCGAAGGGCAGGTGCACGGTCACCGCGGCGTGGTTTTCACACAGCGCGAGGTACTGGGTCAGCGGCGAAAGAAGCTGGTTGTGGGACGGGCCATGGCGCAGCAGCTCAAGGGTGATGGTGCGCATCGGAATCTCGTCAGTTGCGGGTGAAACGGCTGCCATTCACCGCCGTGGTCACCTGCGGGTCCGGCAGCGGATTGACGCGGCGCAGCTCGCCATGCACCGCATTGCCGTCGGTCCAGAGGGCAACCACCGTCGGCCGCTTCAGCACCAGCCCCGGATGCGCATCGAGGGCCGCCATGGTGCCGCCCTTGAAGGCGTCGAATATCGCCTTGAACTTCTCCGGGCTGCCGCGCACGTCCGCCTCCAGCTTGATGAGCCGCGCCCAGGTGCCGCTGTTGAAGTACCAGCCGTTGGCCGAGCGCCGGCGCAGGGCCCGCTCCAGATGGGTGTGGCCGGCGACGATGAAGTCGATCTCGCCCCCCACCCAGCGGTCCAGTTCGGTGAACGTATCGTCCTCGGCGCGAAAGTCGAAGCTGCGATCCTTGTCCAATTGTTCCAGCGCCTCGGCCAGCACCTCGTGGGTCGGCCGGCCGCGGACCAGCTTCCAGGCGGCCCCGACCAGCCCCAGATACTCGCCCTGCTCGTCGCCGTCGATCAGTGCCAGGGGCTCTTCGCTGCCGCGGAAGCGCTGCTCCGCCCGGTCCAAGAGGGCGTGGGCATAGTTCGAGGTCATCGCCGTCTCGCCCCAGGCGGGCGGCAGCGGGGGCGCCGCAGCGGCGCCCTGCTCCGACGCCGGCTCCTCGCCGGCGAGAAAGCCGGCAGCCATGCGCACCTTGTCCCGGGCGACGCGGCGCAGCGACGAGCCGATGCGGTGGATGCGATCCCGGACACCCGGGTCCAGCGCCAACAGCGTCGGCACCACGCCCTCGGCTTCGGGTTTGAGCAGATCGACGAAGGGGAAATCGCGCTTGATGCCGTTCATGACGTCGATCACGAGTTGCGTGCCGGCGTTGGGAATCCACGCTTCCACCGGCCGGCCGTGGCTCAAGTCGCGGCCGATGCGGCGCAGGCGCTCGTAGTCCGCCACGTTCCACGGGTTCACCTCGTTGCCGTGCAGACAGAGAACCTTGGCGGCGCCGATGCGGCAGGCAAAGCCGGCGCCGTCCATGACGATGCGGATGCGACCGCGCGCCGCCTCGATGCCGCCGCCCAGGATATCCAGCAGGTGTTCGCGCACCCAGGGCAGGGCCAGTTCCAGATCGTGGTTGCCCAGGTTCACCACCAGGATGCGGTCGGCGGCAGCGGTGAAGCGCTGCAGCGCCGCGAATACGGCGGCGAAGGCCGGATCGCCGACCACCCGCTCCAGCTTCGCCACCGCACCTGCAGGATCGAAGTAGGCGGACGGCGCCTCGGCCAGGAAGTCCACGAAGTCGCCGTTGATGACCAGGGCGACACGCCGGCCCGCCGGCTGCCCGGCCAGATCGTCCACGAAACGCGCCAGTTCCGCCCCGGCGCCGAAGATCTGGAAGCCGTCGGCGCCGCCGAGGTGCAGGTCGGAAACGACGTGCGCCTCGTCAAGCTGCAACAGCGGCGTCAAGGGCAGGCCTCCGGGCGACCGCTCGCAGTCGCGGCGTGCGTGTCGAATTGCGGGAGCGATGGAATGATCATGTTCGCGGTTTCGTACCGTCTTACACGTGGCACACCGGAGCGGGCGCTGCTGCGTGTATAGGACATCAGGATGGAAATTGCAAGCGCTCCGGACCGGTGTCGCCGGATTGGTCACGATTTCGGGCTCAAGACACGAATGCTCGCACGGGCGCTATCATCCGGCTACCGACGTGCCCGAAGTGCCCGAAGATGCCCTGCCGGTGCATGTCGTCCAGAAATTTGCGGGGGGGCGCGCCGCGCTCCCGGGACAAAAACCAGGAACAGGAGAAAACGAATGACGCAAGACGATCTCGCACAGAAGGTTCAGGCCGCACTCGCGGCGGACACGCGCATCAACTTGGCCCTGCATCCGGTGCGGATCGAGGCGACGCCCGACAGCGCCATCGTGCTCGACGGCGTGGTCGCCGACATCGCGGTGCGCAAGATCGCACTGTCGCTGGCGGCCGGACAGCCGGGCGTGCGCGGCGTGGCCGACCGATTGCGCGTCCACGTCGCCGAGCCGCGCGGCGACGGCGCCATTCGCGACTCGCTGGTAAAGTTCATCGAGAAGGAGAGCGAGCTCTCGAATTGCACGCTGCGCACCCGGGTCGAGGGTCGGATCGACACGGTGCACGACGCCGGCCGCGATGCCTCCGGCGATGTCGAGGCCCAGATCAAGGCCGGCGTCATCACCCTCAACGGCAAGGTGATCAGCCTGTCGCACAAGCGCATGCTCGGCGTGCTCGCATGGTGGGTGCCGGGCTGCCGGGATGTCGTCAACGGCATCGCGGTGGTGCCGGACGAGCAGGACTCGGACGACGAGATCGTCGACGCGGTGCGGCTGGTGCTGGAAATGGACCCGATGCTGAAGGTCGAGACGATCACCGTGCACTGCCGCGACGCGGTCGTCACCCTAGACGGTGCGGTGCGTACCGTGGAGGGGCGTCACCAGGCCGAGATCGACGCGTGGTGCGTTTTCGGCGTCGAGGCCGTGGTGAACCGGTTGCGCGTCCAGAGCTGAGCGAAGCCCGGCGCCGGTCCCGCGGGGTTGCGATGAGTGCCCAGCCGGGCTTCGTTGCCGCCTACCTGTCGCTGCTCGGCCCGGGCGAACTGGGGCGGCGCGTCGAGGCGGCGTGGCGGCATCTCGAAGACTGCGATCTGTGCGCCCGCTATTGCCGCGTGAACCGTTGACGGACGCTCGAGGGCGCGGTGTGCCGGACCGGCGAACGCGCCGTCGTCGCGAGCTACGGCCCGCACCACGGCGAGGAAGACTGCCTGTCCGGCTGGCGCGGTTCGGGGACGATCTTCTTTTCGTGGTGCAACCTGCGGTGTGTGTTCTGCCAGAACTGGGACATCTCCCAGAAGGGCATCGGCCGCCAGGTGGCGCCGGCGGAACTGGCTGCGATGATGCTGGCGCTGCAGGCCGACGGCTGCCACAACATCAACTTCGTGTCGCCCAGCCACGTCGTGGCCCAGATCCTCGCCGCGGTCGAGATCGCGGCGCGGCAGGGGCTAACGCTGCCGCTGGTCTACAACACCGGCGGCTATGACAGCATGGAGGCGCTCGCCCTCCTCGACGGCGTGATCGACATCTACATGCCGGACATGAAGTACGGCGATGCGGGGCTCGCGCGCAAGTACTCCAAGGCGCGCGGCTACGTCGCGGCAAACCGCGCGGCGGTGAAGGAGATGCATCGCCAGGTGGGTGATCTCGTGACCGATGCGCGGGGAATGGCGCGGCGCGGCCTGCTGGTGCGGCATCTCGTGCTGCCCGGCGGCATCGCCGGTACGGACGAGGTCGCCGCCTTTCTGGCCGGGGAGGTGTCGCGCGACACCTATGTGAATATCATGGATCAGTACCGCCCCTGCTATCGGGCCGACGAGTATCCGCAGCTCGACCACGCGCTCTTGCACGACGAGTATGAGGCCGCTCTGGCCACGGCGGCGCGCCACGGCCTGCGGCGCTTCGACCGCAGGTGCCGGCCCCCGCGGCGCGCGCCGCCGTAGTGCGCGCCGCGCGAGCCGGCGGCCGGGCTCAGAGATTCTGTGAAGAAATCGTAGCGAGCGGCCCGGGGGCAAGGCGCAAGTCGCGCCGCGACGAGACATATCAGATAGATAGTGCCTGACCGAAAACCCCAGTTCTTTGACGTTGGAATCCGCCACATTGTCTTCAATTTCATGTCTGCGACGGTTTGCCCCAGGCGTCACCGGCCAATAAGTGTGCAATATCGGGAAAACATGCATGCGTCATGGCTGATAGGCAAGCGACTCTCAGTGACTCCGAACATCGCTGCATGAACGCCGGGCCTGGCGTCGGCTATGCCGCCAGTTTGTGGGGCATGTCACGATCTGCGTACCGGCTCTTGCGCTTGGCCCGCCGGTTTTCCTGTTCCCGCAGGATGGCACCGATGCGATGGATGTTCCTCGCCACCACCGCCAGCGCGACGTAGCGTTTGAATCCGCCAATGCCATGGTCCGGACAGCGATCAAGCCCATGCACCTCGAGTGCGTTGATCGCCGACTCGACTGCCGAGTGCTGAGCGCGCGCCTTGACGAAGTCCTCCGTGCTCTCTACCGCTTGTGCCTGTTGCGACAGCTTGCCCTTTCTCGGCAGGGCCACCAGCTTCAGATGGGCCTGCAGTTCCTGTTGGTTGGCCGGTGAGTGGAATCCTTTGTCAAAGCTGCAGGCCTCCAGGTCGGCAAAGCGCTCCTTTGTCTCTTTGACCATGGCCACCGTCACCTGGTCATCGGTCTCCTTTTCCATCACCCGATGATGCAGCACGAAGCGATGCTGGTCTTCCATGACGCACACCCGCAAACCCAGTTCGACCGGCACGCCGGCCTTGCCCTTGCTGATCCACTCGGTGTGCGTCTCAAACACGGAGAAGACTTTCTCAGCATGGGGGATGACCTCTCCCAGAATGACCCGCCGCCGGGTCTGATCGATCTGGCGCTCGGCATGCTTGATGAACGTCTCGATCTCGATCTTGGCCGCCAGGGACTCGATGCCGCACGCTGCACTCTTGGCGAGCGTCTCCCGGGCGTTGTCCAGATAGCCTTGCGCGACCTCCAGGTAAGCCTTGTGCGCCTCGATCACGCGCGCGTCGCTTTTCTCCTTCTGCGCTTCGCTGCGGGCCGTGCGGTGCTTGGTGCTCTGCGCGGCACGCAGGTGCCGCTTGAGGTGTCTGACATTGTAGGCATGCTGGCGCCAGTCGCTCAAGCCTTGATCGGCGCTCAGGCGCGCGCTCAGTTCGATGACCTTGCGCGTGGCGTCAAAGAGCAGGCTGATATCGGTCGGGTAGTGCACGTCGGTCTCAACCACGAAGGAGTCGCAACGCCCACGCAGGACTTCGCCTTCCTTTTTTTTTACTAGTTCGTGACCGGCTGCGACGACGATCTGGTTGATCTTGTCCAGCAGCTCCGGTGTGAATAACGTGACGTTGTCTTTGAGCGTCTGGTAGTGGTACGAGGTTGGATCGAACAGCCCGTGTCCGAGCATCTGCCGGATGGTGATGTGCTGATTGACCAATTCCTGCAAACGGTCGTAGTCGGCATTCAGGTCAAGCCGGATGACCCCGCAGACGAAGATCGACCAGAGCGTCATCCCGGGGCGCCCTATTTGTTTGTCGATCTTCGGCGCTATCTCTGACTCAAGCAGCTGGAACAGCTTCGCACGCAGGCTCGCATCTCGGTACAGGTGCTGCAGCCCTCTCAGAATCTGCGGGATGTCATCGCGTGACTTGGGGTCGATGGCGACCCGGGAAACATCGACTTCGCCGATGTGCATCTGGGTGTTCTGGACCACTCGCATCGCCTGTCTCCGGAAAGATCGCTTGAACTTGCCTTGCGGTGACAGTGATTATAATGCTTATGGTCTACAGACACCATGGGCTCCGGCATGGAATGAAGATTTCTTGCCGGCAGCTCAAGCGCCGTTTCTGGCGCGAAGATTCCCACCGCCTTGTCCTAAACCGCCCGTATTTCGGCAGATTCGCCACCGTTTCTCGCGTCCACCATCACTTCTTCGGCACAGGAAGAACGACTGAACCCCTTGCACTTGCAGGGATTGAGCGATTTTCGGTCAGGCACTAGATAGGCGAGGAGCGAGCACCCTCATTGTCCACTGAGAACGCAGCCATCGGGACGCGCGGTAGATTTCTTCACAACCTCTCAGTCCGCCTGCGCCACGAACTTGGCCGGAAACTGCTTGGCGATGGCACCCGCCAGCGCATCGGCAATGGTGCACATGTGGTTCTTCATCGCGTTCCAGGTCTGGGCTTCCTCGGCGTACTGTCCGGCCTTGAGCTGCTGTATCTCTTGCACGTGGTGGCCGCCGTGGGCAAGGAGGAGCCCGTTGACGGCGTCGAACGGCAGATGGGGATTGGCGCTGCTGAGGAAGCGGGCGATCTCGCCCGCGTTGTCGGTCAGCGCCTTCAACGCATCGTCCTGTTTCGCCTTGCTTCCGGCGGCCGTCGCGTCGAGGTACTGCCGGACTGCGCCGTAATGAAGGTGGGATCGGGCAGCCACCGGACTCGGTGCTCCCGCCCGCCAACGCATCGGGAGTGCGCTGCGATGATGGAGACTCTGGGCGGCCGGCAGCAGGATCTGCTGCGGCTGCTGTTGGAAAACAAGGCCGGAATGACGGTGGACGAGCTTTCGCTAGGGTTGCAGATCACGCGCAACGCGGTGCGCCAGCATCTGGCCGGGATGGAGCGCGACGGACTGGTCGCCCAGTCCGTCACCCGCCCCACCGGCGGTCGTCCCGAGCAGCTCTACGTGCTGGGGGACAAGGGGCGCGAACTGTTCCCGCGCCACTACTCGTGGTTCTCCCAGTTGCTGATCGAGTCACTTCGGGACGAAGCGGGCACTGCGGGCTTGAGCGAGCGCCTCGCCGGCATGGGCCAGCGCGTCGGCGATCAGTTGCGCGCTCAGGGGCCGGCGGCGGAAGAGCCAGCGCAGCGCGTGGCCGGGCTGTCCCGGTTGATGACCGATCTGGGCTATTACGCCCGTGCCACCGAAGGCGTCAACGGGGTTCCCACCATCGAGGCCAGCAACTGCGTCTTCCATCACCTTGCGGCGCAGTATCCGGAAGTCTGCCAGTTCGATCTCGCGCTGCTGGCCACCTTCGTCGGCACTCCCGTCGAGCACGAGGAGTGCGTGGTGCGCGGCAGCCAGGTCTGCCGCTTCGGCTTCAAGCCCCGCCGCTGATCCCCGTCCCCCGGTCTCTGGGAACGCACGATTTCATCGCGGTGCGGTCAATCCAGGCGTAAGGAAGGACCGTAGGGCGGGCTGCGCGCTCCACGCGTTGAATCGGTGCGCATGGCGCACCCTACGCCGCCCCTTGGCAACCCTGCCGTAGGGCGGGCCACGCCCGCCGCAGCGGCTCCGTTCGATCCAGGCACAACGACGAGACAACCCAGTGATGCCCCTCAGCCCATTCCACCCCGCCGTCGCCAACTGGTTCGCCCGCGCCTTCGACGCGCCCACGCCGGCCCAGGCCCAGGCGTGGCCGGCGATCCGCGCCGGCCGCGACGTGCTGATCGCCGCGCCGACCGGATCGGGCAAGACCCTGGCGGCCTTCCTTGCCGCGCTCGACGACCTGGTGCGTGCCGCCCTGGCCGGCGAGCTGCCGGACGAGACGCGCGTGGTCTATGTGTCGCCGCTCAAGGCGCTGTCGAACGACATCCACCGCAACCTGGAAGTGCCCCTGGCCGGCATCGGCGCGCAGCTCGAAGCGCTGGGCCTGCCGCCGGTGGAGATCCGCAGCTTCGTGCGCAGCGGCGACACGCCGCAGGGGGCACGCGCCAGCATGCGCCGGCGCCCGCCCCACATCGTCGTGACCACGCCCGAGTCCCTGTACATCCTGCTCGGCTCGGAGTCGGGACGGCATATGCTGGCCAGCACCCGCAGCGTGATCGTGGACGAGATCCACGCCCTGGCGCCGAACAAGCGCGGCGTGCATCTGGCCCTGTCCCTGGAGCGGCTCGACGCCCTGGCCGGGCGGCGGCTGACCCGCATCGGCCTGTCGGCCACCCAGAAGCCGATCGAGGAAGTGGCGCGCTTCCTGGTGGGCGCACCGCGCGTGCGCCCCGATGGCGCGGCCGAGTGCATCGTCATCGACAGCGGTCACGCCCGCGATCGCGACCTGGCGATCGAAGTGCCCGCCGCGCCGCTGGAAGCGGTGATGTCGGGCGAGGTCTGGCAGCAGACCTACGACCGGCTGGCGGCGCTGATCGGCGCGCACCGCACGACGCTGGTGTTCGTCAACACGCGGCGCATGGCGGAGCGGGCGGCGCGCCACCTGTCCGAGCGCATCGGCGCGGAATCCGTCACCGCCCACCACGGCAGCATGGCGCGCGAGGCGCGGCTGGCCGCCGAGCAGCGGCTCAAGCGCGGCGAACTGCGGGCGCTGGTGGCGACCGCCTCGCTGGAACTGGGCATCGACATCGGCGAGGTGGATCTGGTCTGCCAGCTCGGCTCGCCGCGCTCGATCGCAGCTTTCCTGCAGCGCGTCGGCCGCTCCGGCCATGCGGTGGCCGGCACGCCGAAGGGGCGGCTGTTCCCGCTGTCGCGCGACGATCTGGCCGAGTGCGCCGCGCTGCTCGACTGCGTGCGCCGCGGCGAACTCGACCTGCTGCGCATCCCTGTGGCGCCGCTGGACGTGCTGGCGCAGCAGATCGTGGCCGAGGTGGCGGCCCGGGAATGGGGCGAGGAGGCGCTCTACGACTGCCTGCGCCGCGCCTGGCCCTACCGCGGCCTGTCCCGGGCCGAGTTCGACGAGATCGTGCGCATGCTGGCCGAGGGCTACACCACGCGCCGCGGCCGGCGCGGCGCCCTGCTCCACCACGACGCCGTGGGCGGCATGCTGCGCGCGCGGCGCGGCGCGCGCCTGACGGCGCTGACCTCGGGCGGCACCATTCCCGACAACGCCGACTATCAGGTAGTGCTGGAACCGGAAAGCCAGATGGTGGGCACGGTGAACGAGGACTTCGCCGTAGAGAGCCTGGCGGGGGACATCTTCCAGCTCGGCAACGCCGCCTACCGCATCCTGCGCATCGAGCGCGGAACGGTGCGCGTGGAGGACGCCAAAGGCGCGCCGCCCAACATCCCCTTCTGGCTCGGCGAGGCGCCCGGGCGCAGCGACGCCCTGTCATTGGGCGTGGCACGGCTGCGCGGGGCGATCGCCGAGCGGCTGGCGCGTGACGATGCCTCTGTCCTGCGCTGGCTGACCGGCGAGCTGCAGCTCGATCCGGCCGCTGCCCAGCAGCTTGCCGATTACCTGGGCGCGGCGTGGCGCGCGCTGGGCGCACTGCCGACACAGGCCGCGGTGATCCTCGAACGCTTCTTCGACGAGACCGGCGGCGCCCATCTGGTGGTGCACTCGCCCTATGGCAGCCGCATCAATCGCGCCTGGGGACTGGCGCTGCGCAAGCGCTTCTGCCGCAAGTTCAATTTCGAGCTGCAGGCCGCCGCCACCGAGGACTGCATCGTCCTCTCCCTCACCCATGCCCACAGCTTCCCGCTCGAGGAGGTGGGCGGCTACCTGCGCGCAGCCAGCGTGCGCGAGGTGCTGGTGCAGGCGCTGCTGGCGGCACCGATGTTCCTCACCCGCTGGCGCTGGGACGCGGCGATCGCGCTGGCGCTGCCGCGCTTTCGCGGCGGCAGGAAGGTGCCGCCGCAACTGCAGCGCATGGAAGCCGAGGATCTGGTCGCCGCCGTGTTCCCGGATCAGCTCGCCTGCGCCGAGAACCTCGCCGGCGAGCGCGAAGTGCCGGACCATCCGCTGGTACGCCAGACGATTCGCGACTGCCTGGAAGAGGCGATGGACATCGACGGCCTCGTGCGCCTGCTCGAAGCCATCGAGGCCGGCGCGGTGCAGGTGCTGGCGCGCGATCTGACCGAGCCTTCGCCGCTGGCCCTCGAAGTTCTCTCGGCGCGGCCCTACGCCTTCCTCGACGACGCGCCGCTGGAGGAGCGGCGCACCCAGGCGGTGATGAGCACGGCGCTGGCTCGACCCGGAAAGCGCGAGCGACATCGGCCGCCTCGACCCCGAGGCGATCGCGCGCGTGCGCAGCGAGGCCTGGCCGGACGCAGAGGATGCCGACGAACTGCACGATGCACTGCTGTGGCTGGGCTGTCTGACCGGGCCGGAGGCGCAGGGGCATCCGGCTTGGCCCGGGCTCCTCGAAGACCTCGCCCAAGCGGGACGCGCGACCCGCATGCACGCCCCCTCGCCCCCGATGGAGGAGAGGGACGGGGTGAGGGGCTGGTGGATTGCCGCCGAGCGGTTGCCGCTCGCGCGCGCGGTCCATCCGCTGGCCGCGATTGCACCTGTCATCGAAGCACCGGCGGCCTTCGCGCACGAGCCGTGGTCGCGCGAGGACGCGCTGCGCGAACTGGTGAGAGGCCGCCTGGAAGGACTCGGCCCGGTGACCGCGGCCGCCTTGGCAGAAACCCTCGGCGTGCCCGCCCCTGACATCGACGCCGCCCTGACCGCACTGGAAGTCGAAGGCTTCGCCCTGCGCGGGCGCTACAGCGCGGGTGCCATCCAAGAGGAATGGTGCGACCGCCGCCTGCTGGCGCGCATCCACCGCTACACCGTCCATCGTCTGCGTGCCGAGATCGAGCCCGTTTCGGCGCGTGAACTGCTGCGCTTCCTGTTCGAATGGCAGCGCGTCGCGCCCGAAGCGCGCATGGAAGGACCGGACGCGGTGGCCGCGGTGGTGGCGCAACTGGAAGGCTTCGAGGCGCCCGCGGGTTCCTGGGAGACGGAGATCCTGCCGGCGCGCATCGCCGACTACGAACCGCGCTGGCTCGACGACCAGTGCCTCGCCGGGCGGGTGGCCTGGCAGCGCCTCGGTGGGCGGCGCTCCGACCCCGAGCGCGGCGCGGCGCCGATCCGCAGCACGCCGGTGGTGCTGCTGGCGCGCAAGCATGCACGCCTGTGGTCGTCCCTCGGCGCATCGCCGGAGCAGGTGCCGCTTTCTTCTCGCGGGCAAACGGTGATGGAGAGCCTGCGCCTGCACGGCGCCTCGTTCTTCGACGAGCTGGTGGAGGCCAGCGGCCTGCTGCGCACGCACGTGGAAGAAGCACTCGCCGAACTGGTCGCGCATGGACTGGTGAGTGCCGACAGCTTTGCCGGCCTGCGCGCCCTGCTGGTGCCCTCGGACCGGCGCAAGCCTTACGCCGGCGGACGGCGCAAGCGGCGCAGCGCCGTGTTCGGCATGGAGGACGCCGGCCGCTGGGCGCTCGCCCGGCGCGCCGGAGCGCTCGACGCGGACGGCATCGAACACATCGCGCGCAGCCTGCTGCGCCGCTGGGGCGTGGTGTTCTGGCGCCTGCTGGCGCGCGAGGCGGACTGGCTGCCGCCGTGGCGCGACCTGCTGCGCTGCTGGCGGCGGCTCGAAGCGCGCGGCGAGATCCGCGGCGGGCGCTTCGTCGCCGGCTTCTCGGGCGAGCAGTTCGCCCTGCCCGAAGCGGTCGGCCTGCTGCGCGAAGTGCGCCGCAAGCCGCCGGACGAGGCGCTGCTGTCGCTGTCCGGCGCCGACCCGCTCAATCTGGTCGGCCTGCTCACGCCCGGCGCGCGCCTGCCGTCCCTCACCGCCAACCGCGTGCTCTATCGCGACGGCATTCCGATCGCGCTGCTCGCCGGCGGCGAAGTCCGCTTCCTCGAAGTCCTCACTCCGGCCGAACAGTGGCAGGCGCAAAACGCGCTCGTGCGCCGCCACGTACCGGCGGCGCTGGCGGATTTCTCATAGCCAGGACGCGGTGCATCCGCACGGTCTGCTTTTCGTCCGCCGCGTCACGTCCGGTGCCCCGGTGCATAGATCAGCGCGATCGCCCGCCCCATGGCCTCGACCATGGCACGCTGCTGGCATTCCCGCTTCGCAGTCCGCAATGAATGCCGAATGGGATGGATCAGTTCGGCGATCGGTTTTCCGGTCGGCTCCACCAATTCGAGCGGCTGACCCGGATCGTCCTCAAACGCAGCACGAATTTCCGACGCCGCGCGACGTTCTCACGCCCTAGCGCTATTTCTCCCGTTCGGCCTTACGTGGAGATCTGCATAAGTCCGAGTCAGGGTCTGGCACGCCAGTTCCAGCACCTCTGATCGCCGTCTTTGACGATTGCGGCTCGGAAAAGCCAGCGTCGCCTATGGTGCGGCCACCGCTGATTCGACAGTACCGGCGTCAGCCGGCGCTCCCGGCGACGTGTTCATACCATCCGTTCGACCCAACGAAGCCGCAAGGGAATCGCCGGGAGGGGTATATGGCACCCGCCTTCGACCCTGGGGCGCGTACCTCATCCATTCGGCCGAGTTTGACAACCGTCTATGTATGCGTCGTAATTCCATGCTAGACGACTGCGTGCTCCCGCATGTTGCTTCCAGGACACGCCCCACCAAGACGGGAGGCGGACATCGTTCGCTCGTCCCCTTCACCCTGGACGCGTAGTTCGATGAAACGCTCGACAGCAAGGAGGGACCGCGCTCAACGTGCTCACGCGGAGGTCCGTATCGAACGAGTCGGGACATCGCCCATCGGGCGCTCGCCTGGTCGAGGCAAGCTCGCGTTCGAGGGCGGTTTGTGCACAGGCGGACGCATCATGGCGACCCGCGAAGTGTCATTGATGACAGGAGGGCATCGTGCATAAGGCTGTGCCGCGGTCGACAGCAGAAATCCTGCCTTTTCCGGCCACCGCGGCTTCCGCCGATGAAACCCTGCCCATGGAACTCGGCGGCCGCTGGCCTGCTGCCGATGGCCGATACTCCGACCAGTATGACGTGAACGTGGCTGCACAAGACGGCACCGCCCTATGCGGCACGCTGATCACCGGGTCGGGACGGTGCGGGGGCCGCCCGGCGAAGTTCGCTGCACAACGACTGTCGAGGGCATGGGGTCGCATGAGCATCGGTTTACGTCACTGGATCGGACAGGGTGGCAGCGCGTGAATGCTACAAGCAATGCTTGCCCGAGTTACCTTGGACCGACGATCGCCGCGGTGTCCTGCCTCGCCGGGTTCTGCGCGGTGTTCCTGGTCATGCTTGCAGCGATCGTGTTCGGGGCGATTGGGGCGCTGCCCGGCGCGGTCGTGATCCTGGCGGTGTCGCGCATGCTTTGCCCGCAGTCGAAGCTACGTTTCGGGCAAGCGTACGGCGCAGCTTTCCTGTCGCTTGTCACCTATGGCGGTGTCGTCACGGTTACGAACTACCTGTTCGAGGGCGACGAATCGATGCAGGCGGTGGCCGAGATCCTCACGGCGGGCCCGCACCTCTTGCATGTCACCCTGGACAACCCGGTGATGCTCGCGCCGTTCCTGATCCTCATTCTTCTCTCGCAGGTGCCGGGGTGGTTGTCGTTCGGTTATGCGCTGGGCAAGCAGGTCGGCCAGCCCTTCACCGGCATTGGGGGCTTCGCGCTGGCATGTGGAATCGGTGTCGTCTGCGTAGTCCTGGCTTACGTGTTCCCGTTGACCGTCGCGCTGGCCGTCACGTTGTAACCCCATGCCGGGGGATTGTCCGGGCCAGCGCGCGGACCCCGGCGGGCGACCAGTACCTTCCGATTCTCAGGATTCGACCCACAGTGCTGGCTGCCCGCCTTGCCGTGACAGCGTTGCTGCCGTCACCCGGCTACTTGGCCGACGGCCAATCGAGGATGGCGGACGGCCAGCACAGGGTACGGACGCCACCGCCACTGCGGTACGACAGGCTGCGCCGAACGGACGATTACGCCGACGCCTGTTTGACCGTGACGCCGATCGAAGGAATGACCCGGCCCTTCGGCATTACCGCAACCGGCAGTGCCGACTTCTTGGGACCTCGCGCGGATGAGCCCGATTACGGTGCGGGAGGTCGCCTCTGGTCAATTCTCGGCTGGCACCCACAGGTTGCGCCATGGATGTCGCGGCGAGCTTGCTCGGGCACCGCCCGGCAAGAGGAGCGGCAACGGAAGATCCGGATCTCATGCCACTGAGCCGCATCTCGACGCTGTTGATAAGTCGCGCCGGGACCATCTGCGCCGGTGACCGCTTCGGAACAAATCCGCGACGTTCCACGAGATCGACGGGCCGGCGGCTGCTCGGCCTCAACGGTCACTGGGCGTTGCGCCGCCAACGGCTGCAATGTACTGGTCAGCCGTCGTAGTCCGGGAAGTCTCCGTTAATGACCGCTTCACACATCAGGCTACAGCCGGACCCGACCCAATTGCAGTCGCCCGCAGCTTTCAGTTGAGCTGCGCAAAGGAGCCGGTGGTCTTCCAGAGGCCCGATCCCGCCAGCCGCTTCTGGGGCCACGCACCCGACGACGCGCGCACCGACGAGATCACCGAAGCCGGCAAGTCCCTATCGACAAGAGTTGCAAGTGCGCCGACATCGAGAGCAGTTGAACTGATATGGTCGGCAGGTGCGCCGCTGGCTGTTGAATACCGTTCCCGGCCGCGTCGCGTCACATCAACACCGGGGCCGGACAATGAGTCGCGTCCGAACTCCCACCACAACACAAGGAAGAAACAATGAGTGAAGCGCAACGACATTGGTCGGATATTGGGATGGCGCACCTCGCCAGATCCAAACGATGGCTGTCGGCACTGGTCATGGCTGGCGCCGCCGCACTCGCGATGAGTGCCGCGCCGGCGTCGGCGCAGACCGCATCCGCGGGGGCCAAGAAGCCGAACATCCTCGTCATCTGGGGCGACGACATCGGCACCTGGAACATCAGCCACAACAACCGCGGGATGATGGGCTACCAGACACCGAACATCGACCGTATCGCCAGGGAGGGCGTCGGCTTCACCGACTACTACGCGCAGCAGAGCTGTACGGCGGGCCGCGCGGCCTTCATCGGCGGCGTGGTGCCCGTGCGCACCGGCATGACCAAGGTTGGGCTGCCCGGCGCCAAGGAAGGCTGGCAGAAGACCGACGTCACGATGGCCACGGTTCTCAAAGCCCAGGGCTATGCCACCGGCCAGTTCGGCAAGAACCACCAGGGCGACCGCGACGAGCACCTGCCCACGATGCACGGCTTCGACGAATTCTTCGGCAGCCTCTATCACCTGAATGCCGAAGAAGAGCCCGAGAACATCGACTACCCCAAGGACCCCGAGTTCCGGAAGAAGTTCGGTCCGCGCGGCGTGCTCAAGACCAAGGCCGACGGCAAGGGCGGCCAGACCATCGAGAACACCGGCCCGTTGACGAAGAAACGCATGGAGACGATCGACGACGAGACCGTTGCCGCGGCAAAAGACTTCATCCAGCGCCAGGCCAAGGCGGGCAAGCCTTTCTACGTCTGGTGGAACGGCACGCGCATGCACTTCCGCACGCACGTGAAGGCCGAGAACCGCGGCATTTCGGGTCAGGACGAATACAGCGACGGCATGGTCGAGCACGACATGCACGTAGGCATCCTGCTCAAGGCGATCGACGAACTCGGCCTGGCCAACGACACCATCGTCCAGTATTCCACCGACAACGGCCCGCACTACAACACCTGGCCCGACGCCGGCACCACGCCGTTCCGCAGCGAGAAGAACTCGAACTGGGAAGGCGCCTACCGCGTGCCCACATTCGTGCGCTGGCCCGGCCACTTCCCGGCCGGCACGACGCTGAACGGCATCGTCTCGCACGAGGACTGGCTGCCCACCTTCGCCGCCGCTGCTGGCGACCCGGATGTGAAGGAGCGGCTGCTCAAGGGCACCACGATCAATGGCCGCAGCTACAAGAACCATCTCGACGGCTACAACCTGCTCGACTACCTGAGCGGCAAGGCCAAGGCATCGCCGCGCAACCAGTTCATCTACGTCAACGACGACGGCCAGATCGTCGCGCTGCGGTACGCTGATTGGAAGGTGGTGTTCCTGGAGAACCGTGGCGAAGCCTTCGGCGTGTGGCGCGAGCCGTTCACGGAACTGCGCGTTCCGCTGCTCTTCAACCTGCGCCGCGATCCGTTCGAGCGTGCCCAGCACAACTCGAACACCTACAACGACTGGTTCCTCGACCGGCCGTTCGTCATCGTGCCGTTGCAGAAGTTCGCGGGCGAGTTCCTGATGACCATGAAGGAGTTCCCGCCCAGCCAGACAGCGGGTTCGTTCAACCTCGACAAGATCCAGAAGCAGATCGAGGCTGGCATGGGCAGCAAGTAACGCGCTCTTGCATCGCTGCGACCGCCGTCGCAAGTCGGCGGGCGCAGCCGCTGTTGGGAATAGGGATGCCCGAGTCAGCACCATCAAGCCTCATCCAAGGCACCGTGAAATCATGACGACCCGACACGAAGAATCGACGCTGGCAGTGGATCTAGAGGAGTTGGGACACCAGTTGTCACGCGAGCCGGTGTCACGTCGCGAGTTCATGGCTGGCGCTGTGGCTGTCGGCGTCACGCTGCTCAAGCCCGGGTTCCTGTCCGCGGCACCGGCCGGGACGAAGACCTTCACCATCCTGCACACCAATGACATGCACGCCAGCTTCATCGGCATGGGCCCGTCGGCGGATTACACGCCGTTCGCGCCGAACGACGACACCACCCGTGGCGGGTATGCGCGGCTGGCGAGTCTGATCGCGCAGCGCAGCGCGGCGCGCAAGGGCGAGGGGCCGGTGTTGGTGCTGGATGCGGGCGACTACAGCATGGGCACGGCGTTCAGCGCCGCCACGCGCGAGACCGGCGGTGAGTTGCACCTGATGGGCAAGATGGGCTATGACGCCACCACCTTCGGCAATCATGAGTTCGATCTCGGGCCGGCCGGCCTGGGCAAGTCCATCGGCGCCGCCGTCAAGGCGGGCCGCATTCCGGCGGTGCTCGCCGCCAACGCCAGCTTTGCAGGCAGCGACGCCAGCCTGGCCGACCTCCAGGCGCTGGCCCGCAAGGGTGTGATCCGCCGGTACATGGTGATCGAACGTGGCGGCCTGCGCTTCGGCATCTTCGGCTGCCTGGGCAAGGAGGCCATGATCTACACCAGCGGCGGAGCGACGACCTTTGCCGACCCCACCACAGTGGCCAAAGAGGTCGTGAAGATCCTACGAGAGACCGAGAAGGTCGATGTCGTGATCGCGCTGGGCCATGGCGGCGTCGAGAAAGGCCCGGATGGCCGCTACGACGCCGGCGAGGACGTACAACTGGCCAGGGACGTGCCGGGCATCGACGTGGTGATCAGCGGCCACAGCCACACCGAGCTGAACGAGGCGATCGTCGTCAACGACCGCACGCCGGTGGTCCAGACCGGTAAAGAGAGCAACAACCTCGGCGAACTAGTGATCGCGCTGGACGGGAACAAGCTCACGGTCACCTCGTACCGGCTGCTGCCCATCGACGACAGCATCGCCGGTGATCGGGCCATCGCCAAGGACATCGAACAACTCAAGAAGTCAGTCAGCGCAGCCGCGTTCGCGTCGCGGGGTTACAGCATCGACCAGCCGCTGGCCATCGCGCCGCGTGATCTGCCCAACACGTTCACCGACATCGCTGCCGGCACGCTGCTGGCCAACCTCGTCACCGACTCCTTCCGCGCTGCCACGAAGGCCGACATCGGGTTAACCGCCAACGGCATGATGCGCGCCGGGCTCTTGCGCGGGAAGACCGGCGTGGTGACGGTCTACGACGTGTTCGCCGTGGCGCCGCTCGGATCTGGGGTGGTGGATCCGACCCCCGGCAGCACGCTGGTGACCGGCTATTTCACCGGCCAGGACCTCAAGACCCTGCTGGAATTCTTTCTCATCGACAGCCCGGCCCATCCGGGCGAGTACTTCCCGCGCGTCTCCGGCATGCGCTTTCGCTACGACCTCGCGCGGCCGAAGTTCGATGTGGTGACGGCCGTCGAGTTGGGCGACCTCGACCGCGGCTACAAGGCGATCGACATCAGCGGCAAGGACACGCGCCTCTACAGCCTGACCTGCCCGCTGATGGTCGGCCCGATCATCGTGGCCATCCCCAAGTACACGAAGGGCAAGCTGGCCCTGGTGCCCAAGAAGAAGGACGGCACGCCCCTCAAGTCGAAGGTCGATGCACTTGAGATGCCGCGCGAAAACACGGGCTACCTGCTGCCGCCGCCGGGCACGACGGATGTGGCGAGTGTCGCCAAGGGCATGGGTAAGAACGCTGGCCAAGAGATCAAGGAATGGCAAGCGATTATGGATCACCTGCGGCGGCGGCCGGTCAAGACAAAGGGCGAATTGCCGCTGATCCCCGTGGATGAGCGCGCAGCGGAGGTCCGGGCCATCAAAGCAGGCTGAGTTGGGCCAGGTTGCCAGGGGGCGAGTTGGAAAAGACCTGAACGATCTTCGGCCCGCGACCAGCCCCTCGACACACTGACCCTAGAACCCAGCCGATTCGCGCCAAACCTGACGGTCACGAGCGACTGGAAATGGCCGGGGCCTGCCTTTCCGGGTAGGTGCCCGACAGCCGACCCTCGCCGATCCCCGATTATCCAGCGTCGGCTTTCGGCGAGCGTAGCGCACCTTAGTTTCCAGCCAAGACCTGGCGTTCACGCCACCGCGCTGCCCTTGAAGAAGTGGTGTCAATAATGGTACCATGTCTAGACATGGCGCCCCACCAGAAGATCCTCGCCCAGATGCGACGCGAACCGGCCAATGTCCGGTTCAATGATCTGCTGAAGCTCTGCGAGGCGTATTTTGGAAAGGCGCGCCAGTCGGGGAGTAGCCATGCCATTTTCAGGACTCCGTGGGTCGGCGATCCGCGGATAAACATTCAAAATGACAAGGGCAAGGCGAAGGCATACCAAGTCCGACAGGTGCTGCTGGCAATCGATAAGTTCGAGAGGATGCGCAATGAACCCTGATCATTACACCTATCGCGTTACCTGGTCACCGGAGGACGGTGAGCACGTCGGCTTGTGCGTCGAATTCCCTTCTCTGTCGTGGCTGGCCGCTACACCTGAGGAGGCATTGCTGGGTATTCGGCAGATGGTTTCCGAAGCGGTGGCGGACATGCAATCGGCCGGGGAGACTGTTCCTGAGCCATTGGCTGAGAAGAACTACAGCGGCGAATTCCGGGTTCGCATTCCTCCTGAGGTCCACCGTGCGTTAGCCCTTCAAGCGGCGGAGCAAGGTGTCAGCTTGAACCGCTTGGCCAGCGCCAAGCTGGCCGGATAATCCGAGTCGCCCAGCCACTGCAACGGATTCGTGAGACAGATTACGGGTTGGATTTGCACCGGCACTTCGACCCGCAAATTCTTGGCGGGCACGTCCCGACAAAGAGCAGTCACTAATGTGCTGGAGAAGAGCGGTCCTGACCGTCCCGTGTTCTTCGGGTTGGGCCGTGCGATCCGAAAGAAGCCGCCGCTCATGTGGGGCAGCCGGGCCAACGTCCGGTCATGCACCTAGAGCGGACGGAACTGAGCAAGAGGCCAGTGTCGGCTGGCCGAACGCCGGTCCGTCGTTTCATCCTGCCCGACTGACCGTTCGAGGCCGCAGACTGCCCCACCGGGACGTTGACGGGTAGCCGCCGTTCGTCGCCGCCGCGCAAGGGTGCGGCAGGGATATCGCGTGGCCGCCAAAGGTGAATCGTCGTGATCGAGCCGAGGCTGTCCTCACGCTCCAAGGACAGGTTCCGCACCCTCAGGGCAACCGCCATCCACGGCCCGCGAACAGGGCGTGCCTATCTTCCGACTCCGCCCGCTCGCGGCCCGTCCTTGGTTCGACTCGCTGCCGGCGATTGAACGCGGGGGAGCATGCCCGTGCCGCCGCCGTCATCAGGATAGGGACACCTTGGTCGGCATGCCGGGGTCGTCTGCCGCGGCCGGAACGGGACCGGTCAACGCGACCAGGTTTGATGCCGCCTGCCGCGCCGTGTTGGCGGCCTGGCCGTTGCGGTACAGTACCGGATCGAGGACGTGCGATGACATCCACCATCACCCTGCCGCTGTGGTTGGCCCTGGTGCTCGGCCTGCTGGCAGGGTGGGCAGTGCTCGACCGGCTGCTCATGCCTTCCGCGCGCTGGTTCATCCGCAGCCGTGCCACCAAGGTGCTCGACGAGGTCGGCCAGAGGCTCAAGATCCACATCCGGCCGTTCCAGCAGGTGCGTCGCCAGGCGCTGATCGACCGGTTGATCTTCGACGACAAGGTGCAGCAGGCGGCGCAGGCGTTCGCCGAAGCGCGCGGCATGCCGCGCCAGGTGGCGCTCGATCAGGTGCGCCACTACGCACGCGAGATCGTGCCTGCATTCAACGCCTACATCTATTTCCGCGTCGGCTACTGGATCGGCAAGATGCTCTCGCAGTCGCTGTACCGGGTGCGCATCGGCTTTGCCGACGATGCCGGGCTCGACGCGATTCCCGAGAACGCGACGGTGGTGTTCGTGATGAACCACCGCAGCAACATGGACTACATCATCGCCTCCTACCTGGCGGCGGAGCGCGCGGCGCTCTCTTACGCGGTGGGCGAATGGGCGCGGGTGTGGGGTCTGCAGCAGCTCATCCGCGCCATGGGTGCGTATTTCGTGCGCCGCAACTCGAAGGACGAGTTGTATCGCCGGGTGCTGGAGCGCTACATCGCCATGGCGACCGAGGCCGGTGTCACCCAGGCGGTGTATCCCGAGGGCGGACTGTCGCGCGACGGCAAGATGCGCGCCCCGCGCTTCGGCGTGCTCGACTACATGCTGCGTGGCTTCCACACCCACGCCGAGCGCGACCTGGTGTTCGTGCCGCTCGGCCTCAACTATGACCGCACGCTCGAAGACCGGACGCTGCTGCTGAGTGCCGACGATCAGGCGGCGGCGCCGGGCCGCTGGCGCGCCGTAGTCAATACCGTCGCGTTCCTCGGCCATCAGCTTGTATTGATGCTGCGCAGCCGCTGGTACCGGCTGGGTTATGCCTGCGTGAACTTCGGCACCCCGGTCTCGGTACGTGCCTGGGCCGCGGCGCGCCACATCGATTTCGATCATCTGTCCAAGGCGTCGCGGCAGGCCGAGGTGGCGGTCCTCGGCCGCCATCTGATGGATGAGGTGGGCCGGCTGATCCCGGTGCTGCCGGTGCCCATGGTGGCCGCCGTCCTGCTGCGCCATCTGGGACAACCCATGAGCGAGTTGGAGATCAAGAGCGGCGTTGCCGAGCTGGTGAGCGGCCTGGAGGCGAGCGGGGCGCGGGTGTACGTGCCGCGCGGCGACCGCGACTACGCCGTCGGCGCCGGCCTGCGCATGCTGACCCTGCGCCATCTGGTCAACGAGCGCGACGGCCTGTATGTGGCCCACGCCGGCGAGGAAGCGCTGCTGCGCTACTATGCCAATTCGATCGCACATTTGCTCGGTGCCGAGGCAGCGTCCGACGTCGCTGCGGCATTTGCGCCCGTCACGGACGTCGCTGGCGCGACGGACCAGGTCGCGTTGGCACGAGGGGGTTAGCATTACGCATCCGCCGCGAATTGTCGGACGCCCGCGGCAACACGTTTGTCTCACACCGGATGCGGCCCGTTTTGCTCGAATGCGATGCGCCGGCGACGGCGCCGGTGGTTGCGTTGCCCGTTCCCCTTGCGAACGGAGGCAGCCCCGTGCCGCACGAAGCGGCCCGGGCCAGGGGGACACTCGACCGCGGGCTGTCCGATGGCCCCGGCTTCCGACGAACGACAAGGACGCGACGCGGGACCCGGCCGGCGCCGCCTGAAACGGCCCGCCTACGCCGACGGTCCGAGGTCGCGCCACCATTCTCCCTGCAGGCGCTCGCCGAGGAACGAAATCAGCGTCAACACCTTGGCCGGCACGAACTTCGGCGAGGGGTAGACGGCGTGGATCTCCTGCGCCGGCAGCGCACAATCGGTCATCACCGGCACGATGTCGCCGCGCGCCTGCGAGGCGTGTGCCACGTAGTTGGGCAGGATCGCCAGCCCGAGGCCGCGCCGCGCCGCCTCCAGGATCGATGACAGGTTGTTCGAGCGGAAGCGGCCCTGCACCCGCACCGTCATCTGCCGCCCGCGCGCGTCGGCCAGCCGCCACACGTCGTCGCCCTGAACGCTGCTGTAGACCAGACATTCGTGCCGCCGCAGGTCGTCGGGCTGGAGCGGCGTGCCGGCGCGCGCCAGGTAGCCGGGCGCGGCGACCATGGTCCACGGGTTGACGCCAAGATGCCGCGCGCCCAGGCTCGAATCGACCAGCCGCCCCAGTCGCAGCGCGAGATCGAAGCCTTGTTCCACGAGGTTCACATAGCGGTCGTTGAACGGACAAGTCGATCCGCACATCGGCGTGCTGTCGCATGAACTCGAGCAGCCAGGGCATCGCCACGCGGCGGCCGAACGCAACCGAGGAGCTGATTCGAAGTACCCCGCTGACACTCGCCGCCATTAGTGCCGGCAGGCTGTCGGCGTCGTCGATCTCGCGCTGGATCGCCTTGCACTTGTCGTAGAAGACCTGGCCGATGTCGGTCGGGCTGACGCCGCGCGTATTGCGGTTCAGCAGCCGCGCGCCGAGCCGCTGTTCCAGCGCTGCGACGGTCTTGGTCACCGTCGGCTGTGCGATGCCAAGGTCGGCGGCGGCCTTGGAAAAGCTGCCGGATTCGACCACGCGGATGTAGATCTGGTTGGCGGCGATTCGGTCCATGGCGGGCTCTGAAGTGTCCCTGGCGGGCGGGTCCGGCCGGGGTTCTTGTCCGCCTATTCCAGCATGGAATAGCAGTTATCGGCAAAGGCGTCTTCCCGTCCGGATGCCGCGACGGGAAGATACAGCCTGGTCGAATTCAATCGAGGAGCGTCCCATGGCCCGCATGACCGCCGCGATGGCAGCAGTGCTCGTGATGGAGAAGGAAGGTATCACCCAGGCGTTCGGCGTGCCCGGCGCCGCGATCAACCCGCTTTACGCGGCGATGCGCAGCCGGCAGTCGATCACCCACATCCTGGCGCGGCATGTCGAGGCCGCCTCGCACATGGCCGAGGGCTACACGCGCGCCAAAGCCGGCAACATCGGCGTGTGCATCGGCACCAGCGGGCCGGCCGGCACCGACATGATCACCGGCCTGTACTCCGCGATTGCCGACTCCATCCCGATCCTGTGCATCACCGGCCAGGCGCCGCGCGCGCGGCTGTACAAGGAGGACTTCCAGGCAGTCAACATCGAGAGCATCGCCAAGCCGGTCACCAAGTGGGCGGTAACGGTGCGCGAGCCGGCGCTGGTGCCGCGAGCGTTCCAGCAGGCCTTCCATCTGATGCGCTCGGGCCGGCCCGGGCCGGTGCTGATCGACCTGCCGAACGACGTGCAACTGGTCGAGATCGAGTTCGACATCGACACCTACGAACCGCTGCCGGTCTACCGGCCGCGGGCCACGCGCAAGCAGATCGAAAAGGCGCTGGACATGCTGGCGGCGGCGTCGAAGCCGCTGATCGTCGCCGGCGGCGGCATCATCAACGCCGACGCCGCGGACCTGCTGGTCGAATTCGCCGAACTGACCGGTGTGCCGGTGATCCCGACGCTGATGGGCTGGGGCGCGATCCCCGACGACCATCCGCTGATGGCCGGCATGTGCGGCCTGCAGACCAGCCATCGCTACGGCAATGCGAGCATGCTGGCGAGCGACTTCGTGCTCGGCATCGGCAATCGCTGGGCAAACCGCCATACCGGCTCGGTCGAAACCTACACCAAGGGCCGCAAGTTCGTGCACGTGGATATCGAGCCGACCCAGATCGGCCGCGTTTTCATGCCCGATTTCGGCATCGTCAGCGACGCCAAGACGGCGCTCGGACTGTTCGTCGAGGCTGCCCGCGAGCGCAAGGCGCGCGGCGAGCTGCCGAGTTTCGGCGACTGGGCCTTCCGCTGCGCCGAGCGCAAGCGCCTGATGCACCGCAAGACGCACTTCGACGCGGTGCCGATCAAGCCGCAGCGCGTGTACGAGGAGATGAACAAGGCTTTCCCGCGCGACACCATCTACGTGACGACGATCGGCCTGTCGCAGATCGCCGGCGCGCAGTTCCTCCACGTGTACGGGCCGCGGCAATGGATCAACTGCGGACAGGCGGGTCCGCTCGGCTGGACGGTGCCGGCGGCGCTCGGTGTGGTGGCCTCCGATCCGACCCGCACCGTGGTCGGCCTTGCCGGCGACTACGACTTCCAGTTCCTGATGGAAGAACTGGCGGTCGGCGCGCAGTTCAACCTGCCCTTCGTCCTGGTGCTGGTCAACAACAGCTATCTCGGTCTGATCCGGCAGGCGCAGCGCAACTTCGACATGGATTACTGCGTGCAACTGGGATTCGACAACATCAACGTGCAGGATCCGGCGCTCAAGGGCTATGGAGTAGACCACCAGCGCGTGATCGCAGGGCTGGGATGCAAGGCGCTGCGCGTCACCGACCCCGGCCGCCTCCAGGATGCGCTGCGCGAGGCCCTGGCCGTGGCGCGCGAGCACCGGGTGCCGGTGGTGGTCGAGTGCATCCTCGAGAAGGTGACCAACATCGCCATGGGGACCGAGATCGACAAGGTGGTCGAGTTCGAGGAAATCGACTGCCGCCACCCCGAGGGCCACCGCGGCCTGGAAGTGGCCGGTCTGCTCGAGTGACCGGGGGCCGCGCCGCACTTTTCCGACGGAGACGCACGACGTGCCGAAGTTCGCCGCCAATCTGACGATGCTCTACAACGAGCACCCGTTCCTCGACCGCTTCGATGCCGCTGCGCGCGCGGGCTTCCGTGGGGTCGAATTCCTCTTTCCCTACCCCTATCCCGCGGATCAGATCGCGGAGCGCCTCGGCCGGAACCGGCTCGAACTGGTGCTGCACAACCTTCCCGCCGGCAACTGGGACGCCGGCGAGCGCGGCATTGCCTGCCATCCGGACCGGGTCGGCGAATTCCAGGATGGCGTCGCCAAGGCGATCGACTACGCGCAGCGCGCTCGGCGTCGGGCAGCTCAACTGCCTGGCCGGCATCGCGCCGGCCGGCGTGCCGTCCGGGCGGCTGCAGGAAACGCTGGCATCGAACCTTCGATTCGCCGCCGAAAGGCTCAAGGCCGAAGGCATCCGCCTGCTGGTGGAGCCGATCAATACCTTCGACATCCCGGGCTTCTTCCTCAACCGCACGCAGCAGGCGCTCGACCTGATCCGCGCCACCGGCAGCGACAACCTGTTCGTGCAGTACGACATCTATCACATGCAGCGGATGGAAGGCGAACTGGCCGCCACGCTGAAGAAGCACCTGGCTTCGATCCGCCATGTGCAGCTCGCCGACAACCCGGGGCGCAACGAGCCGGGCAGCGGCGAGATCAACTACGCCTTCCTGTTCCGCTGGCTCGACGACATCGGCTACGACGGCTGGGTCGGCTGCGAATACAAACCGCGCACGACTACCGACGCGGGACTCGGCTGGCGCGCCGCGCTGGCCTGACGCGACGACGGAGAGATGCGATGAGCAAGATCGGTTTCGTGGGGCTCGGCATCATGGGCACGCCGATGGCAGGGCACCTGATCAAGGGCGGACACAGCGCGTTCCTGCACAGCCGCAGCGGCGTGCCGCAGGCTCTGAAGGAGGCCGGCGGCACTGCCTGCGCCAGCGGGCGCGAGGTGGCACAGGCGGCCGACGTGGTCTTCCTCATGGTGCCCGACACGCCGCACGTCGAGGCGGCCCTGTTCGGCGACAACGGCATCGCCGCCGGGCTGTCGCGCGGCAAGGTCGTGGTCGATATGAGCTCGATCTCGCCGATCGCGACCAAGGACTTCGCGCGGCGCATCCGCGACATCGGCTGCGACTATCTCGATGCCCCGGTGTCGGGCGGCGAAGTCGGCGCCAGGAACGCGACCTTGTCGATCATGGTCGGCGGCGAGCCGGCGGTGTTCGAGCGCGTGAAGCCGCTGTTCGAATTGATGGGCAAGAACATCACGCTGGTCGGCGGCAACGGCGACGGCCAGACGGCGAAGGTCGCCAATCAGATCATCGTCGCGCTGAACATCGAGGCGGTGGCCGAGGCGCTGCTGTTCGCGGCCAAGGCCGGCGCCGACCCGGCCCGCGTGCGCCAGGCGCTGATGGGCGGATTCGCCGCGTCCCGCATCCTCGAAGTACACGGCGAGCGGATGATCAGGCGGACCTTCGATCCGGGCTTCCGCATCGAACTGCACCAGAAGGACCTCAACCTCGCGCTGTCGAGCGCGCGTGCGCTCGGCGTGTCGCTGCCGAACACCGCGACCGCGCAGGAACTGTTCAACGCCTGTGCCGCGCACGGCGGCAAGGCCTGGGATCACTCGGGGCTGGTGCGGGCGCTGGAGAAACTGGCCAACTTCGAGATCGGCCAGGTCGCACCCTGATCGCGTGCCGCCTCTGCCCTCGGGGGCGGATCGCCGAAGGCGCGCGCGAATGCGCGATCCGGCCGGGCAACGCGGCCGCAGCGGCCGGTTCGAGGATGCGCGCCCGTCCGGCGAAGCGCCTTGCATCCGTCCGGCAAGGCTGCGGCCGGTGGAGAGCCGCTTGGCAGCGGCCTAGCGCGCTGGCGCGCCCGCCGCGCACTTCGTGAGCACCACCTTGTCGAGCGGGAATCGCTTGGCAAGGTCGAGCTTCGAGATATGCGCGTTGTACGCCTTCAACTGCGCCGTGGCCGTCCCCGGCATGACGGGAGAGAACTCCACCTGGGCCGCGCCTTTCTTTTCCCCAGGATTGATGGTGGCGCCGGCCGCAATGGACAGGGCCACCGGCAAGGGGACGGTTCCGGCACGGTGCGATCCTCGCGCGCCGGCGACGCCGGAGCAGAAACGGCTCATGATGCCTCCCTCGGATGACAGCCCATGGCCGCAGGCTTGCGCGGACCGCCTGAAGACGATGCTTGAGTATAGGCCGGACAAGACTCCTTTCCGCACCTGCCTTCAGCAACCGCGTCCGCGGCATGCAGTTGCACTTTGGACTATCCCGAAGTTCAGTGCGGATAGAGCTTGCGCACGAACGCCTTGTCGCTGTCGGACAGAACCTTTCCGCCGACGATGGCGCGGCCATCGAGGAACCACGACGCCGGATAGTCGTAGGACATGATGGAGCCCGGATCGAAGGGACGGTATTCGACGTCTTCGTATTTCTCGAGCAGCACGCGGTCGACCTGTTCCTTCGACCAGTTGTTCGGCAGGCCACACAGGTCGCGGTAGACCACCTCCTTGTTCCACTTGAGATCGACATTCGGGTTGTTGGTCTCGTGGATCAGCCCCAGCACATGGCCCAGTTCGTGCAGGACGTTGTAGTCCTCGACCCATCCCAGGTGCATAGGCTGGCACAGGCGCGGACAATCGCCCAAGGTGCACGCGTTGCGCAGGGCTCGCCGGAACCGAAGCAAAAGAACCGGTCAGCGTGGGGAAGCCAGACTCTTCTCTGTGCACGGGTCGTGGCGATCAATCCGGCCAGCTTGCGGCGGCGGCCTCGGCGTCTTCGAGTTCCGGCAGGCGGCGGCCGTAATCATGGGTTTCGATCAGGCGGCGCGCCTCGGCGAGGGCATTGCGGTCGTGGAAGAGCCGGGCGCGGGTCAGGGCGATGTCGGCGAGGTGCAGGGCCATGCCGCCGCGGGCGGCGATGCGCTGGGCCTCGTCCAGGTCGGCGCGGGCGGCGTCGGGCACGCCCAGGGCGTGGCGCAGCCAGGCGCGGGTGAGGAGGCCGAGAGGGATGAACTGCTGCTGGCCGGCGGCGCGCAGGCGGTCGACGGCGCGCTCGGTGTGGTCGCGGGCTTCGCGGCCGGGCGGGCGGCCCTGGAGACGGTCGGCGTAGAGGGCGCAGCGGGCGAGGGTGAGGTGGTCGAGCCCAATGTCGAGCAGATTTTTGGAACCGGCCAGAACGATGTCGAGTGCTGATCTGACCTCGCGCGCGCCACCTCATCGCAGGCCGCCACCAGACCCGGATCGGCTCCCGCCCCCGCAGCACTTATGCCGGACCAGGCGGCCCGCTCGGCCCCGGCCAGGAGCAGGTCGCAGTACCGGAAGCCCAGGAGCGAGTAGAGCAGCGGGTACTGGGGCTGATCCTGCGCCTGCAGGCGCTCGGCCTCGGCGAAGGCGGCCAGTGCCTGCCTGTCTCGCCCTGCTGGTGCAGGGCGTCCGCCAGGGTGGCGCGCTTACTCAAGCGCTGGAAGGCATCGCCGCTGCGCTCGGCGTACTCCACCGCGCGGCGGGCGTCCGCCACCGCGTCCTGGACACGGCCCAGGCCGAGCTGCAGCTCGCTCAAGTTGTTGTAGCCGATGGCGGCGCTCGTCCAGTCCTGCTGTTGCACGGCCATCTCAACCCCGGCGCGCATGGGTTCCAGGGCCTCGGCGAGCCGGCCCAGGGCGCGCAGGCGGGTGGCCGCCTCGCTGAGCAGCCAGGCCTGGTCGGACTCGCTCAGGGCCGGGGCCGGGCGGCGCCAGGGCTCGGTGAAGAAGCAGGCGAGCGCACCCAGGTCGGCGCCGAAGGCCCCGAGCTTTCTGGTGCTGTAGAAGCCGTCGCTCCCCGTGCCGCGCAGGATGCGGTCGCGATAGACCTCGGCGCGGGCCTCCTGCCACAAGCCCGCCAGGCAGCCATGGGCGACGGCCTGGTAGAGGGGCTGGAGCCCGGCCAGGCCCTCCGGCCGGTGGGGCACGCTCGCCTTGAGCCATGCGTAGAGCCGGCGGTGGCCTTCGCGCCAGGCCTCGGGCTGGCCGCTCTTGAGTGTTTCGGCCAGGTGCTCGCGCACCAGGGGGTGGGCGTCGAGGCTGCCGCTGTCCGCGTCCGGCGCGATCAGGCCGGCTTCTTCGAGACGGCGCAGGCTGACCCGCCATTCGGTCTCGGAGATGGGGTGGGTCGGAGACTTGAGGCGGGCAAGCCAGCCTTTGGGCCGCTCGAACAGGCGCTCCGTGAGGCCGCGGATGGGCGGCGCGGCCCGCAAGGCACTGAGCGCGTCGGCGCTCGCGGGGCGATCGAAGAAGCCGAGCAGGCGCAGCACCGCGAGGCAGCGGGCGCCGGGCTCACCGCCCGCCGCGAGCCAGCGCTCGTAGGCAGCCATGAGGCGGAAGGCGTGGCCGCCGGTGGTCTGGTTGGCCTCGGAGAAGTCGATCCGATCACGCCGCCGGATGTCGCCCCCGTGGGCGAGGTGCAGAAAGCGCCCGAGCAGTGATAGGGTGAGGGCATGGCCGTGGACTTCGCGGCTGGCCTCGATCAATTCCCGATCATCGGCCGCGATGGACGCGGCCCCGGCGCGGTTTGCGCCGAGGGTGTGGAGCAGGCATGCGCCGTCGGTCTCGCTTAGGTTGCCGAGGTCCAGACGCAGCACCGAGCCCTGGGGGTGACTCGGTGTTCGCACCCACTCGCCCAGATCCTGGAGCCACTCGCGGCTGGTGAGCAGGCACAGCCCGGGCTGGCCGGCGGCGGCAAGCTGGCTGAGAAGCGCTTTGAGACCGGGGGCGCGCAGCTCTCCGGCCAGGGGGCCGGGCGGGTATTGCAGCGGCTCCAGGCCGTCCAGGACCAGCAGCGTGCGGCGGGCGCCGATGCGATCGGCCAGCGCCCGGCCCTTGTCCGCCGGGTTGGCAGAAGGCGCGATGTCGACGCCGAACCAGTCGAGGGCGGCGGCGAGGAAGTGGTCCTCCGAAGCCTGCCGGTCCTCCCCCGTGCCCTGGCTGTAGAAGGACCAGCCGTAGACTTCCGTGGCGCCGCCCCAGCCGGCGGCCCTCAGCCCATCCAGCCAGCGCTTGACCAGCGCCGTCTTGCCCGTGCCGCCCGGGGCGATCAGTTCCACCACCGCGGTCTTGGGGGCCTTGGAGTCCCCAGCCCAGGCGGCATCGAGGGCTGCCAGCTCCGGCCCGCGGCCGAGGAAGTGTTCGGCGCCGGCGGGGAATTCGTGAAAGATAACGCGCTCCGGGGGCAAGGCTAGTCCGGGGACGTGCGCGGGTCCGAGGCGTGCATCCAAGTCGGCAATCTCCCCGGCGAGCGCCGCAAGTGCGGACTCGGCCGCGTGCCTGCCCATGCCGGTGAGGGCCTTGCCGTCCTTGGGCCGCGCCTGGATGGGGCGCAGCCAGGGGATGCGGCTCCAGGCGCAGGGGGAGACGATCACCGGGATCACCCGGATGCCCTGCTCCTGGCGCCGTTGCAGCAGCGGCGGCACTTCCTGGCCGAGAATGAAGCGGGAGGTGAGAAAGTCCGCGGAAACGAGCAGCAGGGCCACGTCGCACTCGGCAATGGCCCGGGCGATCTCGGGTTCCCAGTCCGCCCCGGCGGCGATGCGCCGGTCGTCCCAGACCTCCAGCCCTTCGCCGGCCAGGACGCGAAGATGCTTGACGACCCGGTCCTTCCACGGCTCGTCGCGGTGGCTGTAGCTGACGAAGATCCTGGCCATCGGCGCTCCGGGTCCGTTCGCCTCAGTCGGGCCGGCTTGGCGGCGGCGCCGAAACCCTTGGCTCTTCCGCCAGCCAGTTCTCGACCATCAGCCCGGGCACCCGCCGAAACTCGCCCTCGTTCGCCGTCACCAGCGTTCGGCCCAGGGCCAGGGCATGGGCGGCGATCAAGAGGTCGTTGCCGCCGATCGGGGTGCCGGCCTGTTCCAGTGCCTGGCGGATTTCGGCGTAGTGACGGTCGGCAGGCTCGTCCAAGGGCAGGACGCCGATGGCGCCCAGAACCGCCTCCATCTGGGCAGTCAGCCGCGCGGAGCCTTTCTTCGCCGCGCCGAAGCGAAGCTCGGACGCGACGACGATGCTCGTGCAGATGCGCTCTTCCCCGCACTCGGCAATGCGATCGCGGATGCGCCCGGCGGGCTGGCGGATGAGATCCGACAGGATGTTGGTATCCAGCAGGTAGGCGGGCTTGGACACCGTGGTGGCCCTAGAAGTTCCACCGGCTCGGGCGGCGCGTCGTCCGGCTCCGGAATCGACTCGTCCAGGGGCGCGAGTTGCGCCAGGACTTCGAGCAAAGCGGGTGCCGGCACCGGCTCGATGATCAGCCGATCCCCGTCCTTGCGGATGATCGCCTCCTTGCCCGGCAGCTCGAACTCCCGGGGAATGCGGATGGCCTGGTTGCGGCCGTTGGTGAAGAGCGTCACGCGCCGTTCGGTTTGCATCGGTGAGACCTCCTTAAGCCTATGCCTTGGCATAGGCTAGCACAGGCGCGGACAATCGCCCAAGGTGCACGCGTTGCGCAGCGCTCGCCGGAACCAAAGTGAAGAAACCGGTCGGCGTGCGGAAGCCATACTCTTCTCTGTGCACGGGTCGTGGCGATCAATCCGGCCAGCTTGCGGCGGCGGCCTCGGCGCCTTCGAGTTCCGGCAGGCGGCGGTTGTAGTGGTGGGCTTCGATCAGGCGGCGCGCCTCGGCGAGTGAATTGCGGTCGCGGAAGAGCCGGGCGCGGGTCAGCGCGATGTCGGCGAGGTGCAGGGCCATGCCGCCGCGGGCGGCGATGCGCTGGGCTTCCTCCAGGTCGGCACGGGCGGCGTCGGCCTCGCCCAGGGCGTGGCGCAGCCAGGCGCGGGTGAGGAGGCCGCGGGGGATATAGTCCTGCTGGCCGGCGGCGCGCAGGCGGTCGAGGGCGTGCTCGGTGTGCTGCCGGGCCTCGGGGCCGGGCGGGCGGCCCTGGAGGCGGTCGGCGTAGAGGGCGCAGCGGGCGAGGGTGAGGTGGTCGAGCGCGATGTCAAGCAGCCAGTCGTTTGCTTCGGCGATCTCCAGCGTCTGCTCCGCCCGCCGCGCCACCTCATCGCAGGCCGCCACCAGATCCCAATTGGCTCCCACCCCCGCTCCGCCCGGCCCGGACCAGGCAGCCCGCTCGGCCCCGGCCAGGAGCAGGTCGCAATACCGGAAGCCCCGGAGCGAGTAGAGCAGGGGTTCGTGCGGATGCCACTCCGCCTGCAGGCGCTCGGCCTCGGCGAAGGCGTCCAATGCCTCCTCTCTCTCGCCCTGCTGGTGCAGGGCGTCCGCCAGGGTGGCGCGGCTGGCCATGCGCCAGAAGGCATCGCCGCTGCGCTCGGCGTACTCCACCGCAAGCCGGGCGTCCGCCACCGCGTCCTGGACCCGGCCCAGGCCGAGCTGCAGCTCGCTCAAGTTGCTGTAGCTGGTGGCGGCGTTCTTCCAGTCCTGCTGTTGCACGGCCATCTCAGCCCCGGCGCGCATGGGCTCCAGCGCCTCGGCGAGCCGGCCCAGGGCGCGCAGGTCGAAGGCCGCCACGCTGAGCAGCCAGGCCTGGGCGGACTCGCTCAGGGCCGGGGCCGGGCGGCGCCAGGGTTCGGCGAAGAAGCAGGCGAGCGCACCCAGGTCGGCGCCGAAGGCCCCGAGCTTTTTGGTGCTGTAGAAGGCGTCGTTCCCCGTGCCGCGCAGGATGCGGTCGATATAGACCTCGTCGCACACTTGCTGCCACAAGCCCGCCAGGCAGCCGTGGGCGACGGCCTGGTAGAGGGGCTGGAGCGCGGCCAGGCCCTCCGGCCGGTGGGGCACGCTCGCCTTGAGCCATGCGTAGAGCCGGCGGTGGCCTTCGCGCCAGGCCTCGGGCTGGCCGCCCTTGAGTGTTTCGGCCAGGTGCTCGCGCACCAGGGGGTGGGCGTCGAGGCTGCCGCTGTCCGCGTCCGGCTGGGCCACGCCGCAGTCGGCGAGGTTGGCCAGCGTCGTCGTCCAGGCGTCTTCGTCCAGGTCCTGCAAGGGCTCGGTGAGCCCGGGGATGGGCGGGGCCGTTCGCAGGGCTTCCAGCAGAGCGCGGCTCGCCGGGCGGTCGAAGAAGCCGAGCAGGCGCAGGGCCGCCAGCTCCCGCGAGCGGGTCTCGCCTTCGCGGGCAAACCAGGTCTCGTAGGCGGCGACCACCTTGGCCGCATGGCCGCGGGCGTCGCGGTCGGCACGCACCAGATCGACGGCGTCGCGCTTGCGGATGTCCCCGCCCTTGGCGCGGGCGAGGTAGCGGCCGAGCAGCGAGAGGGTCAGCGCATGGCCCTGGACTTCCCGGCTCGCGGCGATCAGCTCCGCATCGTCCGGCCCGATGGAGGCGGCCCCCGCCTTGGTCGCGCCCCGGGCGTGAAGCAGGGCAGCGCCATCGGTCTCGCTCAGGTTGCCGAGGTCCAGACGCAGCACCGAGCCGTGGGGGTGGCTCGGCGTTCGCACCCACTCGCCCAGGTCCTGCAGCCACTCGCGGCTGGTGAGCAGGCACAGCCCCCGGCTGGCCGGCGGCGGCAAGCTGGCTGAGAAGCGCTTTGAGACCGGGGGCGCGCAGCTCTCCGGCCAGGGGGCCGGGCGGGTATTGCAGCGGCTCCAGGCCGTCCAGGACCAGCAGCGTGCGGCGGGCGCCGATGCGATCGGCCAGCGCCCGGCCCTTGTCCGCCGGGTTGGCGGAAGCTTCGATGTCGACGCCGAACCAGTCGAGGGCGGCGGCGAGGAAGTGGTCCTCCGAGGCCTGCCGGTCTTCCCCCGTGCCCTGGCTGTAGAAGGACCAGCCGTAGACGTCGGTGGCGCCGCCCCAGCCGGCGGCCCTCAGCCCATCCAGCCAGCGCTTGACCAGCGCCGTCTTGCCCGTGCCGCCCGGGGCGATCAGTTCCACCACTGCGGTCTTGGGGGCCTTGGAGTCCCCAGCCCAGGCGGCATCGAGGGCTGCCAGCTCCGGCCCGCGGCCGAGGAAGTGTTCGGCCCCGGCGGGGAGGTGGGCGAGGTCGATACGGGGGGCAGGCGGGCCGGCGGCGGCAGTGCCAAATGTGAGCGGCTCGCCCCGGAGGCGCGGCTTGGATTTGAGCTGTCCGACCGGGCCGGGCTCGACCCCGGCTTGGCCGAGCAGGGCGTCGTAAAGCGCTTGGTAGTCGCGCTCCGATGTCAGGCAGTAGCGGGTCTGAGCGCGCACGGGCTCGGGGATGGAGCCCTCGTCGCCCGGGTCGAAGAGCACTGGCATGAAGCGAGTGGTGGCACTCCGGGCGTCGTAGATTTCCTGCGTGATGATTGCCCCTTCCCAGTCCACGCCCTTGCCCTTGTCCGGCGCCTCGTGGCCACGGAAGCGGCGGTAGTAGGTGGGCGTGCAGATCAGCAGAACCCGGTCCGACTCGTCCAGCCGGTTCACCATCCAGCGCGGCCAGCCCTCGGGCGGGGTGCCATTGACGTAGCGGTCGAGGATCGTAGCGATGCCGTCGCGCCGCAGCCGTTCGGACAGGGCGAGGACGCGCTCCCGATGCGCGTCCGAATCGTGGCTGTAGCTGAGGAAGACCCGCGGTGTCGTGCCCATGCCAGGCGGCCCGTCTTATGGGTGAGTGCCAGGAAGGGAGTGTAACCCGGTTAGGACAAGAGAATCAGCCCCCGTCCGCCGGGGCCGGGGCGGACGCGAGGTCGGGCCCTTGGAAGGAAATCCGACGGCACTGCGCAAATGCACCGGGTGCGGGCAGCCACCGCCGTTCGTGGATCTCGCCACCGGCCGGCAGCGGTCCGGCGCGCGGCGCGAGGGCGCCGAACTACGCGTCCTCGCCCTTCCTCAGCGCCGAGACCGATAGCCGGCGCAGCATCGATCGCCGCTTCGTAGTGTGGACGCCCATACGTTCCAGCACGCCGTTCAGGAAGCGCACGGTGTCGACGATGTAGGGCCCCTTGTTCAGCATGACGCATTCGGCGCGCACGCTCATCGCCGCGTCCGAGACCTCGGCGCGGGACGGGGTGCCGCGGTTCGCCATGTTCTCCAGGACCTGAGTGGCCCAGATCACCGGCACGTGCGCCGCTTCCGCCAGCCACAGGATCTCCTCCTGCAGTTCCGCCAGGCGCTCGAAGCCGACCTCGACGGCGAGATCGCCGCGCGCCACCATGACCCCGACCGGCGGATTGCGCATCGCCGCCAGCAGCAGCCGCGGCAGGTTCTCGAAGGCATGGCGGGTCTCGATCTTGAGCACGGTGCCGACATGGCCTGCGTCGAGTTGGCGCAGGCTTTCCTGCAGCGCCAGCACGTCCTGGGGTCGACGCACGAAGGACAGACCCACGATGTCGACGTGCGGCGCCATGGCTTCGAGATGCGAGCGGTCGTCCGCTGTCAGCGCCGGCACAGGCAACTCGGTGTCGGGGAAATTGATGCCCTTCTCGGGGCGCAGCTTCGCGCCCGTGCTGCGCGCCTGGGTGATCTCGACCGTGATGGCCGCCGCGGACGCTTCGCGCACGATGCCGCCGATCTTGCCGTCATCGAACCACACCCGCTCCCCCGGACGCACCGCGCCGAAGGCCTCGGCCAGGCTGCAGGGAATGCGCGCCGGCTGCAGCAGCCGGCCGGCAGGATCGTATCGCGCGGGCCCGCCCAGCGTGCCGGGCGGCGTGAGTTGCAGCAGATCGCCGGCCCGCAGCAGCAGCGGCGGCACCACTTCCGGCAGCGGGCCGACGCTGCCGCGGGCGACCACCATATCGCCGCGCTCCAGCCGGCAGGGCGCGTCCTGCTCCAGGTAGATGCGCTGCTCCCCCAGCGCGCGCAATCCCGGCCCCTCGCGCTCGCCCAGCGTGACGAATCGAAACTCGCCGCGGCAGTCCTGCAGCGCCAGCCGGTCGCCCGGGCCGGCCTGCATGAGCAGCGCATCATCGACGGGGACGACCGTGGCGCCGCCGTTCGGCAGTTCCTCGCTGCCGCGGGGGACGACGAGCAACCGCGCCGGCTCGACGACGGCGCCGCGCGCGTCGCGCTTCGGCCCGAAGGACAGCAGGCGGCCGGCCGGGCGCAGCGGCCCGGTGCGCAGCTTCGGCCCCGCCAGATCGGCATAGACCTTGCACGGGCGGCCGCTTTCGGCCTGGGCGCGGCGCAGGTTGTCGATCATGCGCAGCCACGCCGCGGGGCCGTCGTGCGCGCAATTGATGCGCATGACATCCATGCCGGCGGCGAGCAAATCGGCGATGACGCGCGGGTCGTCGGCTGCCGCCGACGGCATGGTCACCATGATGCGCGTGGAGCGCTTGCCCGCCGGGGTGCCGAGCAACTCGCGCGTGTGCTCGGCCAGTCGCATGGCGCCGGTCGCCGCATCCACCGGGGCCTGCCGCGGCGGCGCGAATTCATCCCCGCCGGCGAGGCTGGCCAGCGCGGCGAGCACGGCTTCCAGGTTGCTCAGCGCGTAGGCCTCGGAGCGCCCGAGACGGCTCAAGCCCAGCAGCGCCAGGCCTCTCTGCGTCTGGCGCAGGTTGACCTGCCGCAGTCCCAGGTAATGCAGGAGATTCCTGGCGCTGTCGCGAAACGACGGATGCGCCGCTTCGATGTCGTGGGCATGGGCGGTCTCGACGCCCAGGGCGCGCTGGTGCAGGGCGCGCAGCGCCGGAATCAGGCGCAGGGCAAGGGGATCGCGGGGATGGTTCATGTCCGGAAGCGGGATTCTGCGGGAATGCGACGGTCGGGCGGCATGTGCCGGCGGATAATGCGCCGCAGGCAGCAGGCGCAGACGATAACACGGCAGCCCCGGCACCAGTATTTCAGTTTCGTGACGGGCGCAGCAGGCGCGCGCGCGGACGGCGAGGCGGCGCCTGTCACGATTGCGTAATCTTCTCGCAATCAAGCTGAAGCCGCACGGACTGGACATCCCGCACGCTCTGCCCACAGCCTTATCCACAGAAACTGTGGATAAGCGCGTGTTCGTCTCCTGGCGGACGGCCGCAGGCGCGCGGTTGCGCCGCCGGCCGGGTGATCGAGGATGAGCTTCGACGTCGGGTGAAACAAGCGCGAGGTCGGCGCTGTTGCTTACGGCCTGTCAGAGGTTGTCGGGTTCCGCGGCCGCGGCGGCGTTCGAAGACGGCAGCCGGAACGGGTTGCCGATATCCTCCGAGGCGCCGGCATCGTCACTGCGTTGTTCCGGTCCTTGTCACCGCTGCGGTCCGTCGCTACACTTGCGCCCTTTGTTGGCACGGCAACCTGCGCTTCGTGATCGATCCCTCCATCAAGACCGTCGAATTCAAAGGCGAGACCATCCAGGTAGTGCGGCTTCACCTCGGCTCGCTCGATGTCCGGCAGGTGGAGGCCGCGCTCGCGCACTCACTCGGCGGATCACCCGATTTCTTCGACGGCGAACTTGCGGTAGCGGACCTGGGCGCCGTTGACGATGCCCTGTGCGAGCCGGACTGGGAGCGGATTCGCGAACTGTGCACCGCGCGCGGCTTGCGCCTCGTCGCGGTCAGCAATGCCGGAGCATTCGGCGACGGGGCCCGCGCCGCGGGACTGTCGGTCCTGTCGCGTGCGCCGGCACCGCCCCGGCGTGCATCCGGTGCGTCGCCGGCGGAGGAAAACCCTGCCGAACTGCCGGCCCAGGCGGAATCCGCACCTGCGTCCGCGGCATTGGCCAGTCTGCTGGTCGACCGTCCGCTGCGCTCGGGACAGCAGGTGTATGCGCGAGGACGCGACGTCGTCCTGCTGGCGCTCGCTAACGCGGGGTCGGAGGTGATCGCCGACGGCAACATCCACGTCTATGCGCCGCTGCGCGGACGCGCGCTGGCCGGCGCCAAGGGCGACACCGATGCAAGAATCATCACCACCTGTTTCGAACCCGAGCTGGTGTCGGTAGCCGGCATCTTTCAAACGTTCGACGACGGCATACCCGAAGCGCTCGCCCGACGGCCGGTCCAGGTCCGACTGTCGTCGAGCGGCGTCGGGGAGCCGACGCTCGTCATCGAACCGCTGACCATAGTCTGAGTTTGCGGGGCTTGCCGTCCGACGACGGGGCCGCTGTCCGGCTCTTTCGACTCGTTGCCGGCCCCAGAGAGGATTCCATGACCCGAATCATCGTCGTAACCTCCGGCAAGGGGGGGGTTGGCAAGACCACCACCAGTGCCGCTTTCGCATCGGGCCTCGCGATGTGCGGCTTCAAGACCGCCGTCATCGACTTCGACGTCGGCCTGCGCAACCTCGACCTGATCATGGGCTGCGAGCGCCGCGTGGTCTATGACTTCGTCAACGTCATCAACAAGGAAGCCACGCTCAACCAGGGCCTGATCAAGGACAAGCACTGCGACAGCCTGTTCGTGCTGCCGGCATCGCAGACGCGGGACAAGGATGCGCTGACCGAGGAGGGCGTCGAGCGCGTGATCGAGGAGCTGAAGGCCATGGCCTTCGAGTACATCGTTTGCGATTCGCCTGCCGGCATCGAGACCGGCGCCCTGATGGCGCTGCGCTTCGCCGACGAAGCGCTGGTGGTGACCAACCCGGAGGTGTCGTCGGTGCGCGATTCGGATCGCATCCTCGGCATCCTCCAGGCGAAATCCAAGCGCGCGCAGGATGGCCGTGAGCCGGTCAAGGAGCACCTGCTGCTGACGCGCTATTCGCCGAAGCGGGTCAATGGCGGCGAGATGCTGTCCTACCAGGACGTGCAGGAGATCCTGCGCATTCCGCTGATCGGCGTGATTCCGGAGTCCGAGGCGGTGTTGCAGGCATCGAACCAGGGCACGCCGGCGGTGCACCTCCAGGGCACCAATGTCGCCGAAGCGTATCTCGACGTGGTGGCGCGATTCCTCGGCGAGGAAAGGCAGATGCGCTTCGTGGACTACCAGAAGCCGGGGTTGTTCAAGCGCCTGTTGGGCGGGAGGTAAGACATGTCCCTGTTGAGTCTATTGTTCGGAAGCAAGCCGAAATCGGCCGAGGTGGCGAAGGAGCGACTGCAGATCATACTGGCGCGCGAACGCACCGGCCGCAGTGCGCCCGACTTCCTGCCCGCCCTGCAGAAGGACCTGGTCGAGGTGATACTGCGCTACGTCTCGATCAGTCCGGAGGACATCAAGGTCTCTCTGGAACGCCAGGACAATTACGATGTGATCGAGGTCAACATCGTGGTTCCGGAAATCCCCGCGCAGCCCGTATCCTGTCAGTCGGCGATCCGCACACCCTGACGCGAGCGGCGCTGCGCGCGGCGGCCGGGCGGCAACGTCCGCTGTGGCGGAGTCCGCGCATCGGGGGCAGACAATGAAGGCGGTGTTCATCGAGGGCTTCGGCGGCGTCGAGGTGCTGCGCTGCGGCGACCTGCCGCGGCCGCAGGCGCGTCGCGGGCAGGTGCTGGTGGAGGTCCATGCGGCAGCGGTGAATCCGCGCGACTGGATGCTGCGGGAGGGGCGCTACCAGTTCCGCTTCCTCATGCCCGGCTTTCCCCTGATACTGGGCAGCGACATGTCGGGCGTGGTGGTGGAGGCCGGTCCGGGGGCGGACCGCTTCCGGCCGGGCGAGGAGGTGTTCGGCATGCAGACCCTGTGGGGACGCATGGGCTGCCATGCCGAGTACGTCGCCATCGCCGAGTCGGCGCTGGCGCGCAAGCCGGAAGCGATTTCGCATGTCGAAGCGGCGGCGGTACCGTGCGCGGCGCTCACCGCCTGGGACGCCCTGATGCGCATCGCCCGGATCCGGCCCGGAACGCGGCTGCTGGTCATCGGCGCCGCGGGCGGGGTGGGCACCTACGCGGTGCAGTTGGCAAAGGCGCTCGGTGCCGCGGTGACGGCGGTCACCAGCACCGGCAACGTCGATCTGGTGCGCTCCCTCGGCGCGGACGAGGTGATCGACTACAAGACGCAGCAGTTCGCGGCGGTGGCGGGCGAGCAAGACGTGGTGTTCGACACCATCGGCAGGGAAGACCTGGATACGGTGCGGCCGGTGCTGGCAGCGGACGGGCGCTACATCACCACCCTACCCAACGACCGCTCGGCGCGGCAGGCCTTCACCTCCCGCGTCGCGCGCCTGCTGCGCGGCGGGCATGGGTGCAGTGCCCATGTGGCGCTGGTGCGGGCGGACGGCGCAGCACTGCAGCGCATCGCGGACCTGATGGCGGCAGGCGCGGTGCGCAGCGTCATCGACTCCACCTATACCCTGGAGGAAGCGGCGCGCGCCCATGAACGCAGCCGCAGTTTCCGCAGCCGCGGCAAACTGGTGCTGCGGGTGCGGTGAGCGCCGGACCAGGTCTTGCTGTCGGTGGGCCCGATCTCGTCGCGCATTTCCCCGCGCACGATCGCGGGCAATTGCGGCGCGGCGCGCGAAACATCCGCCCGATGAAGCCTGTCAACCCGTCACCGGATGTGGATCGCGGGGTGCCCATGGCATTGAAGCCGATGTCCAAGACAGTGGCGGCCGTGGCCCGGCTGGTTCTGGTCGTGGCCGCATTCAATGCCGCGAGCATGGCGCCGGCGGCCGACGAGCGCGCGCTCGACGCCGCGGACGTTTCTGCCTTCCTGGGTCGCATCCAAGGCGCGTGGCAGGGGGAGGCGAGCATCACGCCGATCGGTCCGCGTCCCTATGACATTTCCTTCGCTCCCAACGCGGCCGGCGAGATCGAGGGGGCAGCCGATCCCGGCGGCGCGATTCACACCTGGACCTTCCATCGCGACGGCGAAGACCTGAAGCTGCGCTTCTTGTCCACCTTCCGCGGCAATCGCCAGCCTGTCCTGCTGAAAGCCCGCGGCGCGAGGGACGGCGCCGTGATCTTCCAGGCGCTGCGACCGGAATTCCTCTCGGTCCGCATACGGGCGGAAACGCAGACCCTGGCCATGCGCGTCTTCCATGGCGACCGCTTGCACGTCGAGATCCGAGTGCACCGGCGATGACCATCCCTCGCCGCCGAGGCCGCGGTGCCGGGGGGTGTGCGGTTCGTCGGCGGGCCCTCGGCCGCCTACCACCCCGGCCTGGCTCCTGCCGAGTTGCGCCACCCTTGCGACCTGCCGCCACGCTGCGTGCTGCGGCGGGCGGAAGGCGGCGGCATTACCGCGGCGCAGGGTTGTGGTTGCGGGCCAATCCGGTAGTATCGGGGCCGGCAGGGTCCCGCGGTGCCGTGCGCGCCGCTGGCGCTGATTGCCCTGTCATGGGGTGCTGCCGATGGCGGGAACGGTCTTCCGAATCCCTCCGCGACCGGAGCGAGCGTGACGGTCCGCAGCATCCATCCAACAACACATGCTGACAGCGAGGCAACGACATGAACGACGAAGTCTTATCCAAGGAAAGGATCATCCTGCGCACCCTGCGCAAGGTGTTGGCCAGCATCGTCAAGGACGCCACGCCCGCACCGGGCAAGCCGCATCCCTTCAAGGAAAGCACGATCGCCGACATCCGCGATCTTTTCGGCCTGATTGCCGAACGCGAGGCCGAACTGGCGGCGCAGGCCGGGCTGAGCCGGAACGAGCGGCCGTACTACACCGACCAGCCGCGCAGCAGCAGCGTCGTGACGCTGCACACGCCGGCCAAGGACAAGGACAGCGACTGAGGGCGCCGCGAAGTTCCGGCCAACGGGATCGTCGATGAGGAAGCGGCGCCTGCTGCGGCGCTACACCGATGACTCTCGCTCGGTGACTATTTCCTGCATGGCAGTCGGGACGCAGCCGTGAGCCTGTTCGACTCTTGCTGCGTGCCGCGTCGCATCGCCGTCGGCGGGACCGACATCCACGTGCGGATCCTCGATCGTCCCGGCACACCGGTTCTGCTGTTGCTGCACGGCTATCCGCAGACCCATGTCGATGTGGCACAAGCTGGCTCCGCTGCTGGCGGCCGACTTTTCCCTGGTGATGCCGGACTTGCGCGGTTACGGCGACTCGGGCAAGCCGGCATCGCTGCCCGACGCAGCCAACCAGTCCAAGCGGGCGATGGCGCAGGACATGGCCGAACTCATGGCGGCGCTCGGCCACGAGCGGTTTCACGTCGCCGGACACGACCGCGGTGCGCGGGTCGTCCATCGCCTGTGTCTTGACCACCCGGCGCGCGTGGCCAGCGCCTGCGTCATGGACATCGCGCCGACGCTGACTACCTTTGCACTGACCGATCAGGCTTTGGCTACCGCCTATTTCCACTGGTTTTTCCTGATCCAGCCGCAGCCGCTGCCGGAGCGCATGATCGGCGCCGATCCGGCGTTCTGGCTGAAGGGCTGCCTGTCGCGCTGGAGCATGGGCAACGAGCAGGCATTCGCGCCCGAAGCGCTGGCGCATTACGTGCGATGCTTTTCCGATGCGCAGGCGATACGCGCCAGTTGCGACGACTACCGCGCCGCAGCCGGCATCGACCTGCTGCACGACCGGGCCGATGCGCAGCGCCGGATAGGCTGTCCTTTGCTGGTGCTGTGGGGGACGAAAGGCTTTGTCGGCCGCAATTACGACGTACCCGCGGTATGGCAGGAGAAGGCGGAGCGCGTGCGCGGTGCGGCGATCGATTGCGGCCATTTCCTGCCGGAGGAGGCTCCGGCCCAGGTCGCCGGGCATCTGCGGCCGTTCATCTTCGCTGCCGCGGGCATGGTCCGGCCCTGAATCGGCCCGGGTGGCGGCAGGGTGACGCAGTCGTCGCCGCTCGGCCCCTCGCCTACCTCAGGCCCTTCGCCAGTCGCGCCGCTTCGGGACGCCGGCGCAATCGCCAGGTGACGATGGGGCACAGTGCTCCGCCGATCCCCAGGCTCGTCCACGCCAGCCCCCACGCCAGGTAGTCGGAGCCCAGCGGCGCGGCGCGCCCCAAGTCGAGCACCATGCCGAAAATCCAGGGGCTGAGCGCTCCGCAGCCGAAGCCCAGAACGGATCGTATCGAATAGGCGGCGCCGATCTGGCTCGGCGGCACCAGTTCGGCCAGGGCGGTGGAGTGCACCGACGAGTCGGACGTGCCGGTGAGATTGAACAGCAGCGCCACCGCGACGATGGCCACGATCGGCAGTCCCAGCATCCAGCCGAAGCCAAGGGCGCAGGCGGCGCTGGCTATCGAAGCCGCAAGAATGACCGCGGTGCGTCCCCAGCGGTCGGACAGTCCGCCGGCCAGCGCGCTTCCCAGCATGCCGAGCAGATAGGTGAGCGCAGTCATCCAGGCGGCCATGCTTACCGCCTGCGTGCTCATCGCGCCGCCCTGGGCCGCAGCAAGGAACGCCGGCAGCCACGCCCACAGCCCCAGCAGTTCCCAGGCGTGAAAGGCGTAGGCCCAGACGGATAGCATCGCCGGCCGGTTGCCCAGCACCGCCCGCAAGGCGTGCCAGGCGGACCGGGTCGGCGGCCGCGGATGAACGACGTTGGGCGTTGCGCGCAGCACCCCGAAGCCGATGAAGGTCGCCAGCACCGGACCGCAGGCGATCAGGAGGAACATGCCGCGCCAGCCGAGGGGGGCGATCAGCGCCCCCGCCAGCAGCAGCGTGAGGCCGTAGCCGAGGGAGGCGGCGGCGAGATAGTAGCCCATCGCCCTACCCTGTCCGCCGCCGGCGAAGCGCTGCGCGATGAGCGCCAGGCCCGGGGTATAGGAGCCGCCGGAGCACAGGCCGGCCAGTCCATGCAGCAGGAGCGCCGACCAGAAGCCGCCGGCAAGCAGCGCAAAGGCGAGTCCGGCCACACTCGCCGCGACGCTGGTCCACAGAAAGGTGCGGCGCGCACCGTAGTGGTCCGCCAGGAATCCGACGCTGAAGAGCGAGATCAGATACCCCGCGTGCCAGGCCGACTGCACCAGGCCGGCCTCGCCCGCGCGGATGCCCCATTCCGCCTGGAGCAGCGGCAGCGCCGCCGAGTAGGCGGTGAAGATCATCGCGAAGCCGGTCCGACTGGCGCACAGCCAGAACAGCCAGGCCGCATCCCCGAGTGGACGGGCGGAGGACGAGATCGACCGGGTCACGATCGAATCGTCGCGCTAGCCGTGAACAAGACCGCGTAGTGATACGGGGGAATGTCGATCACCCGTTCCAGTTCCAGGCCGGCAGGCGCAACCACCGCCCGCACCTGCTCCGGCGACATGCGCATCTCGGTGCGCGGGCCCCGCGCCTGGCCGGACACGGTGGTCTGTTCGCGCGGCAGGGGATGCCAGTTCACGATCGCGAAGCGACCTGCGGGCTTGAGCACCGCGGCAACCTCGCGCGCCAGCGCCGTCTGGTCCGGGACGCCGTGAAAGGTGTTGGCGACGAGCACATAGTCGACGCGCTCGCCGACCAGACGGCGGAGATTACGCGCATCGCCCACGACCCAGGTGCAGTTGCCGGTCCCCCGGCAGGCCGCCTGCGCTTGCGCCATCATGTCCGGATCGAGGTCGACCCCCACCACCTGCCCGGGAGCGATCCGCCGCGCGATGGCGGCCGTGAAATAACCGTCGCCGCAGCACAGATCGATCACCCGCATGCCGGGCTCGATGCCGAGCGCGCGGACCGTGGCGTCCGGATCCGGCCAAAGCGCATGCCACCAGTCTCGATCCGGCATCACCGTGGCGGGAAAAAGCAGTTCTTCCAGTTTCACGACAGCCCCGTTCCGACAATTCCAGGTTCTGGACCGTCGCATGATACGCGCCGGCGCCCGTTCTGGCGCCGGCACGGCTGCTCGTCGCGAGTCGGAGCGGCGGCCACGGGCCGCCCTACGAACCGTGCCCGTGCCGCTCCGCAATTGCAGTGCGTAGGGCGGGCCGCGCCCGCCGTTCGTGGTATGGCGCGCACGGCGCGCCCTACGCGACGGTGCCGGCACGGAACGCTGCGCGAAATCTTCTAAACTGGCGCTATCGGCCGACAGCGAGGAATGGCGATGAACAAGGTCCTGGTGGTCACGGGCGGCAGTCGCGGCATCGGCGCGGCTACCGCGCGGCTTGGCGCGGCGCGAGGCTATGCGGTGTGCATCGCCTATCTGCGCCATGAAGCCGCCGCCAGCGAAGTGGTTCGAGAAATTGCGGCGGGCGGAGGAAGGGCCATCGCCGTCGCGGCCGACGTCAGCCGCGAGGCCGACGTCATGCGTCTGTTCGAACGGGTCGATGCCGACTTGGGGCCGGTCACCGCGCTGGTCAATAACGCCGGCATACTGGAGACCCAGGCGCGGGTGGAGAACATGGGTGCCGGACGCCTGAAGCGGGTGTTCGCCGTCAACGTCTTCGGCAGCTTTCTTTGCGCGCGGGAAGCGGTGCGGCGCATGTCCGCCCGCCACGGGGGGGCGGGCGGGGCGATCGTCAATGTATCTTCGGCGGCGTCGCGCCTCGGGGCGCCGAGCGAATATGTGGATTACGCCGCCGCCAAGGGTGCCATCGACACCTTCACCATCGGTCTGGCGAAGGAAGTCGCTGCCGAAGGGATCCGTGTGAATGCGGTGCGCCCCGGCGTGATCAATACGCAAATCCATGCCAGCGGCGGCGAACCGGACCGCGTCGAGCGCGTGAAAAGCGCGGTGCCGATGCAGCGCGGCGGAGAGGCGGAGGAGGTGGCAAGGGCGATCCTGTGGCTGCTGTCGGATGAAGCCTCATACACCACCGGCGCCCTGCTGGATGTCGCCGGCGGCAGGTAGGCAGGAGGCGGCGCAGGCGCGGGCACGCTCCAGGAGCAGCTCACGCTCGCGGGCATTGCGCGTGAGCGAGGCCGCGCGCTTGAACTCCGCGCCGGCCTCGTCGGCGCGGCCAAGCCGGGCGAGGAGGTCGCCGCGCACGCTCGGCAGCAGGTGATAGTTCCTCAGGGACGGCTCGACGGTCAGCGCGTCCACCACCTCCAGTCCCGCCGCCGGGCCGAACGCCATCGCCAGCGCGACGGCGCGATTGAGTTCCACCACGGGGGAGGGGGAGACCTGCGCCAAGGCATCGTAGAGCGCCGCGATGCGCGGCCAGTCCGTCTGCGCCGCAGTGCGCGCGCGGGCGTGGCAGGCTGCGATCGCCGCCTGCAGCGCATACGGACCGAGCCCGCCGTGGGCGGCGCCGAGCGCCTCGGCGCGATCGAGGGCGGCCAGACCCCGCCGGATCAGCAAGTGGTCCCAGCGGGCGCGGTTCTGGTCCAGGAGCAGGACCGGTTCGCCCGCCGGGCCGACCCGCGCGCGCAGGCGCGACGCCTGGATCTCCATCAGCGCCACCAGCCCGTGCACCTCCGGCTCCCGCGGCGCGAGCTCGGCCAGGATGCGTCCCAGACGCAGCGCCTCGTCGCACAGTTCGGGCCGCGTCCAGTCGTCGCCGGCGGTGGCGGAGTAGCCTTCGTTGAAGATGAGGTAGACCACCTCGAGCACCGACGACAGACGGGCAGCCAGTTCCCCGGCGCGGGGAACTTCGAAGGGGACATGCGCCTCGGCCAAAGTGCGCTTGGCGCGCACGATGCGCTGGGCGATGGTCGGCTCCGGGACCAGAAACGCGCGCGCGATCTCGTCGGTGGTCAGGCCGCCGAGCAGGCGCAGCGTGAGGGCGGCGCGCGCCTCGGTGGAAAGCACCGGGTGGCAGGCGATGAACACGAGGCGCAGCAGGTCGTCGCCTACGGGGTCGTCGAGCGCGGCGCCGGGCGCCGCAGGCGCGGCGTCCTGCAGCTGGGCCTCGATCTCCCGCGTCAGTTCCTCTTCCTTGCGCTGGTGCAGGGCCCTGTGGCGAAACAGGTCGATCGCCCGATGCTTGGCGGCGGCCATGAGCCAGGCGCCGGGGTTGTCCGGGACGCCCTTGCCGGGCCACTGCTCGAGGGCGGTGACGAGCGCGTCCTGGGCCAGTTCCTCGGCGAGTCCTACGTCATGGGTCATGCGCGCCAGGGCGCCGATGATCTTCGCGGACTCGATGCGCCAGATCGCTTCGATCGTGCGATGGGTGTCGGATGTCATGCCATACGGAGTCCCGCGAGGGCGGGCGGCGCCCGGCCGCTCACGTTTCCGCAGCCGTCTTCAGGTTGGCCAGCCCGGCCTCGAAGTCCTTGCCGATCATCTTGTCCATGCTGAAGAAGATCCCCATCAGCTTCGAGATGTAGGGGCTGGGACCTTGTATCGCCCAGGTTACGTCGGTGGCGTCATCCTGCGGTCGAAGCGTGAATTCGACGATGTTGTGCGCTTCGAAGGGCTTCACGAAATCCAGTCGGATGACGACCCTGGACGGCGGCGACGAGTCCGTGATCTCCATGCGCCCCTTGCCGACGTCCCTGTTGCCGTCCCATTCGTACACGGCGCCCGGACCGCTGGCCGCGCCGCTGAGCGCCTTCTTCATCGCCGCGTCCTTCTTCTGGTAGGGAGACCACGCGTCCCATCGTCGCAGGTCGTTGATGAGCGCGAAGACCTTTTCCGGCGGCGCCTTGATGCGGGTGGCGCGCTCGACGCGGAACGTGTCGGGGCGGGTGGCAGCAAAGATCAGCAGCGTTGCGAGCGCGAGGATCGCGACGATGGCGATGGTCTTGAACATGGCATTCTCCGATGTGGGTTTCCCTCTGCGCGCCGGCGTCCGACCGGCGTGCCGCGACTAGGTGCCGGTTCCGACCCGAAGCTCGCGGAAGCGATCCGCGGCCTCGCTCGGACCGAAGTCCTCCAGCTCGAACAACGGGCGCACTTCGATCTCGCCTTGCTTGCCGTCGATGGCGGGGTTGGGGAAGCGGCGGGTCCATTCCATCGCCTCTTCCTTCGATTTCGCCTGGATCAACGTGTAGCCGGCGATCAGCTCCTTGGACTCGGCAAAGGGCCCGTCGATCACGGTGCGCCTGTCGCCGGCGTAGCGGATGCGCCAGCCCTTCGCGCTCGGCTGCAGTCCCGAGGCGTCGAGCAGAGCGCCGGCTTTCGCCAACTCCTCGTGGTAGGCCGCCATCGTGGCGATGAGCTTCTCCTCGGGCATGACGCCGGCTTCGCTGTCCCGAGTCGCCTTGACGATGATCATGAAGCGCATGGTCGTTACTCCTCTCCGTAGGGGTTTCGCTGCCTGCCATGTCCGCCGATAGTACGCGGCCGCGGGCTCAGCCGCCGCTGTCGTGGAAACAGGGGCCGAGCCCGCGCACTTCGACGGTGGCCCACTCCGCCGCCGGGCATTCGGCGGCGATCGCCACCGCCTGCTCCCTGCTCTCGCAATCGAGCAGAAAGAATCCGCCGACCATCTCCTTCGCCTCGGAGAACGGTCCGTCCACGAGACTGCGCTTGCCGCCGCGCACCTTTACGCGCACGCCTTCCGCATCGCCGCGCAGGGACTCGGCGGCCCGGAGCAGTCCGCGGCCCTTCAGGTCGTCGGCGAAGCGCAGCATCTGGGCATAGAGTTGGCGGCCCTCGTCTTCCGATCGTTCATCCCTCTGGCCGATCGGTTCCATGATCAACAGCATGTAAGGCATCCTGACCTCCCATGTTTTCGATGAACGACGTGGTGGATGATGCCGCGCTTCGCACCAGCCGCGAGAATCGGCGGATCGGTTGCCGGCGCGGAGCGGGCTTGCCTGCCGCGATTCCGGTCGCGGCCGGCGTTCAGGCGCACATCTGCTGCGCGGCCTGCTGCATCTCTTCCAGACTCACGTCGCGCAGGTGGGTGGCGACCGACCAGGAATGGCCGAACGGGTCTTCCAGCGTGCCGTAGCGGTCGCCCCAGAACATGTCGGCGACCGGCATCGTGACCTTTGCTCCGGCAGCGACGGCCTGGGCGAGCACCGCGTCTACATCCTCGACCTGGAGGTGGATGGTGACCGAAGAACCGCCGCGCGATTTCGGCCCCAGCGCCCCGCATTCCGGGAACTCATCCACCAGCATCACGGGGGAATCGCCGATGCGGAGGAAGGCGTGGATCAGCTTTCCCTGCGGCCCCGGCAATCGTGCCACTTCGTTCGCATTGAACGCCTTCTTGTAGAACTCGATGGCGTCGGCGGCGCCGGCGCAGACCAGGTGCGGCGTCACGGTGTGCATCCCGTCCGGGATCGGCTGGACTCTGAGTGTGGTCATGGTTGTCTCTCCTGTCGGTTTCGGCTTGGACGCCGGGAATCCGGGTGCGTTCGGCCCGGTTGCCCGTCGCGTACTGCTACGACGATCGATCCGGGGCGAAATCGACAGGCGCGACGAACTTTTCCCGGTATCTCCTGGGCCGCATACGCCGCGATCGGTAGGCGCGCACTACCCCTTGACCATGACGGCGACCAGGGAGTCCCGGGTCGGAGACGCGGCATGCAGCCCGGCCGGCAAGGGGCCCGCATGATGAGATTCGCGGAAGAGGATGCGGCGGATGTCGATTTCGGCCGGCACCGATCGTCTACCCTGGGAATACAACCCCACCGAGGAGCGACCACGATGAACGGAATGCAACAGACGGCGCCCGGACCCGACCGGGACCTGGTACTGACCCGCATCATTGATGCATCGCGCGAGAAACTGTTTCGCGCCTGGACCGAACCTGCATTGATAGTGCAGTGGTTAACCCCTCGACCCTGGACCGTTGCCCGCGCCGAGACGGACGTGCGGCCGGGCGGCGCCAGCCTGATCGTCATGCGCAGCCCGGAAGGCCAGGAATTCCCCAACCGCGGCGTCTACCTCGAAGTCGTTCGCAACGAACGGCTGGTGTCCACCGACGCCTACACCCGCGCCTGGGAGCCGTCCGAAAAGCCGTTCATGACCTTGATATTGAACTTCGAGGATGTCGGCGGCAAGACGCGATACACGGCGCTCGTGCGCCACTGGACCGCCGCCGATCGCGAGGAGCACGAGAAGATGGGCTTTCATGAGGGCTGGGGCAAGGCGACGGACCAGCTTGCCGAACTCGTGGCGACGCTTTGACCGGACGCACAGAGGAGACCACCATGTATCTGCAGAAGATCACCCCCTGCCTGTGGTTCGACACCCAGGCCGAAGAAGCCGCGCAATTCTATTGCTCGATCTTCCGCAACTCCCGCATCCTGAGCGTCAGCCGCTACGGCGAAGCGGGCCACGAGATCCACGGCATGCCGGCCGGCAGCGTCCTGACCGTGGACTTCGAACTCGAAAGCCAGGCCTTCACCGCGTTGAACGGCGGCCCGCTATTCCGGTTCAACGAGGCGGTTTCTTTCCAGGTGAGCTGCGACAGCCAGGAGGAACTGGACCACCACTGGGAAAGGCTGCGCGCCGGCGGCGACGAAGCGGCGCAGCAATGCGGCTGGCTCAAGGACCGATACGGCGTGTCGTGGCAGATCGTGCCCGCCGTTCTGCCGGCCATGATGACGGATGCGGACCCGCGCAAGAGCGAGCGCGTCATGGCGGCGCTGCTGAAGATGAAGAAGCTCGACATCGCGGCGCTGCAGCAGGCCTACGCGGGATAGGCGCCGCGCCCTTTCCGGGAACTGACGCAAGGAGATGTCATGCACATTCATCCCTATCTGCATTTCGACGGCCGTTGCGAAGAAGCGATCGCGTTCTATCGCACGGCGCTCGGCGCCGAGCTCGAGATGATGATGCGCTACCGCGAGAGTCCGGAGCCGCCTGCACCGGGGATGGTCCCGCCCAGCATGGAGAACAAGGTGATGCACGCCAGTTTCCATATCGGCGACAGCACCGTGATGGCATCGGACGATTGCAGCGGCACGCAAACGCGCTTCGAGGGCTTCCAACTCACCCTTACCGCCGCCGACGAGGCCGAGGCGCAACGGTGTTTCGCCGCCCTGGCCGACGGCGGGCAGGTGAAGATGCCGCTGGCGAAGACCTTTTTTTCGCCGAGCTTCGGCATGCTCGCCGACCGTTTCGGAGTGCCGTGGATGGTGATCGTCGTCCCCCGCTAGGAGCGGCGACGAGCGACAACGGTCTGCGGCGGCGCTGTTTCCGGACCAGGCGAGGCCCGAACCTCTCCGATGCCTGCAGCCGATTATTCGCGCCGCGTCCCGCCATCTTCGATGCTGTCGGTGTTCGCGAGTCGCGATACCATGATGCCCCGCATGTCTGGACCTAAGGACAACGATGAAACCCGCCATCCGCCGCGCCGCCGCGATCCTTGCGCTCACCTCTCTTCTCGCCGCCTGCACCGCCATGCCGCCCGCCCCTGACCAGCCCGGGCTGAACGGCACGGGCTGGGTGTTGTCCGCGCTGCCCGGGCAATCGCTGCTGCCCGATGCCACCGCCACCGCGCGCTTCGAGGGCGCGCGCGTTCAGGGCACGGACGGCTGCAATCGCTACAGCGCTCCCTACACGGAAACCGGCTCGACGCTGCAAGTGGGCCCCCGCGGGGCATCGACGCAGATGGCCTGCCCGCCGGCGGTGATGAAGCAGGCCGAGGCGTTCATGGGCGCGCTGACACGGGCGAGCACGTATCGCGTGGCCGAGGGGCGATTGCAGCTTCTGGCGGCCGACGGCACCGTGCTGGCGACGCTCGCGCCGCAGCCGCAGGGCCTGGCCGGCACCTCATGGCGCGTGACCGGATACAACAACGGCAAGCAGGCAGTGGTCAGCGTGCTCGCCGACTCGAACCTGACGATGGCGTTCTCTGCCGACGGCAAGGTCGGCGGCTCGGCCGGCTGTAACCGCTACAGCGCCACGTACACATCGGAGGGACACAAGCTCACCTTCGGGCCGGCCGCCGCCACGCGGATGATGTGTGCGACGCCCGAGCGCATCATGGAGCAGGAGCAGCAGTTCCTGACGGCGCTGGAGACGGTGGCGACTGCGCGCTTCGAGAGCGACCGCCTGGAGCTGCGGACGGCCGAGGGCGCATTGGCCGCGTCATTGGCCAGGGACTCCGGCAGGTAGCGCGGCTCGGCCCGGAGCAGGTGTGCCATTGCGACGGCCGGAATCGGAGCCCGTGCTCGATCGCGACTAGACCGATCGCGCTGGAGCGCCGATTTCGGCATCGATCGCCGCCACGATCTGCTTCATTGCCGTCGGCCAGTTCGTGTTGTCGATCGCGATCGCCTGATATTCCTTGAATCTCCGCAGCTCTTCCGGCAGCGCCTCGGGCGGTGGCAGTTGCGCGCCGGCCACCAGTATCGGCAACAGGCGCTTGTCGCCGTCGAGGAGACCGCGCAGTTCGCGCCGCACGATGTCGTTTGGATCGGACAGGCGCAGGCGGCCGCCCGCATCGGGCGCGAGCCAGTCGGGCCCGATGATGACGATGCCGATCCTGCTGGCTGCCACGGCAGCGTCGATCGTCGCCAGCCACTCGGCGCTCGGTGGGATGCCGTGCAGATCCATGAAGATGCGCTGCCTGCCGAATTGATCGAGCAGATCGCCGTGGATCCGCCCGGCGGCGAGAGCCGTGTCGCTGCGCCGATACGAAACGAACACGTCGGCGGTTGCGGCGAGCGTTCCCAGCAGCAGTTTCGTGAGTGCGCCGGTATCGCTGATCCAGGGAATCGCCAGCCGCAGAAACTGGTTCTGGCTCAGGCCCGGCACCGGCGCCATGTCCCAGGTTCGCAGGATGGCGTCGAAGACATGGCGCGACTCTCCGCCGACGAAGGGAATCGGCAGCACCGGTTTGCCGGCATCGATGAAGCGCTCGGCAATGCCGAGGGCGCCGCCGCGGCCGCCGATCATCACGGCGGCGCCGGCGAGCGTGATGGCGCGTTCGATCCACTCGCGCGTGCTGGTCAGGCGTTCGATGCAGGCCTGCGGCGCGGGAAAACCTTCGCCGGGCAGCCAGTAGCCGCGCAGCAGCTGCGGCAGCCAGAGCTGGCGGTACGCTTCCTGCGGCGCGCGTCCCAGTCGCCGGCACTCCGCCCAGAATGCCTCGCTCGCGACGCCGTCGACGCCGGGTGGATTGCCGCTGACCAGACCGAAGCCGGCCCGCGCCAGTGCCCTGCCAGCCATGTCCGCGGCGCGGCGGAAGGGCCGGTACCCTGGGAGCGGGAGCGCGAACGTCGTCCCGGTGACAAGAATGAACTTCATGAGGTAGGCGCGATTGTGGCATCTCGACGCGCCGCGGGGTGAGTCACTTACGCCGCTGCAGCGTTACCAGGTCGGAACGGCCCTCCGCAGCGATCCGGCGACTGAAGCGCAGGCGGACCTCCCGATGCCGCGCCAGCGCCAGGTCTGCACCGCTCGGCAACGGGCGATCGACCGGCCGAGAGGCAGTCTTCTCTTCGCCTCCTCTGCGGCTGACTCGAGACGTTCGACACGACCGATGCCACACCGCCGCCTCGGTCAATGCGGATGTTCGGAACCTCTTGGGATAATACCTTCGGGCAGGCGGTTCGACGATCTTCCTTCAGGAATCGAGGAAACACGTGGTCCCCTTTTCTCATGTCCCCTTTTCTCACCTGCGATGCCCTGATCAGAAACCCCAGGAGTCGATGTCGTCCCAGGAATCCATCCCGGCACCCCGCGCGCCGTAGCTGCCGCTCCATCGGTCGTAGCGGCCATTCCATTGGCTCGTAGTGTTGTCCCACGGGTTCATGCCGTCACCCCACGGATCCATGCTGCCCCATGGATCCTGCGTTCTGCCCCACGGGTTCATGCTGTTCAACGGATTCATCCCGCGGCCCCACCCGCTTGCGCCGCTGCCGTATCCAGGAAACTTGCCACGCGAACCGCCACCCCAGAAACACCACGCTTGGACGTCACTTGCCGCCGGCACCAGCACCGCCGCTACCAACGCGGCGCTTGCCAACTGCTTCCTAATCTGCCGCATTGGAACCTCCCGATTTGATTGAGTTATTGTCAGGCAACGTTGCCGTTCATCGTGTGTGCCGGCGCCATTTCATGGTGTGGAGACTCGCCCCGAAACAAGAGGCAAATTCGATTTGAGTTCTCCGGATCCGTTCGTCGATCGCGCTGACCCCGCCGCGCAGCCCGCGGTGTCTGACGAGCGAGACGACATGAACGCCATATTTGGCCTACACGAAGCCGGAGTCAAATGCCCACTTGCTACTTACGTCAGGACAAGATCATACGCGACATCGGCCGAGCCATCGTCCATTTCGTATCTTGCGTTCATACCGGGCATTGACCCATGCAGCAAAGAATCGAGTCCATGAACGAGCGGTGCCAACCGTGTCGGGATTCCTGGGTATTCGTTGACCGTCAACTTTCGGGGCTTCTGACGGGAGGTCGGTCAACCGCTGCAGCGGACCGACGACCGCCAGACGACGGCCCAAATAAACGATAGGGATTGCGCTCGCCTGCGCACGACCTGGTGGCACCCTTTCTTGCAAGTCACGCGGATTGAGCCGAACCAGCCGCGGCAATCCGCGGCTGCGGCGGGTGAGATGCCGAACGGAATCCGGCTTGCCCTCACTACCGTTGGCGCGTTGCATCAAAGAATTCCTTCAGCAGGACCTCTTCGAGCCCTGCGTTGTCTGCAGGACGAGCGGACAGCGTGATCTGGCGGCCCAGGCGCCGCGATTCCCAGAGGAAGTCCCCGGATGCATGCTCGCGAATGATCGCGATCATCTTGCGGACCACCGCGATACGAATGTCGCTGTCGTCGCCTTTGCGCACCTCGACCAACTGGTTTGTGTTGTGGCGGATATCCTTGTTCCAGCCGAAGAACATGAACTCGGCATCGCTATAGCCGATGCGCCTGATCTGGAAGATCCCGCCGCCGTCTGATGGATCGCCCCCGAAGGTTGAACGCGCGGCCCAGGCCGAGATTGGCGGCGACGATGCGGTTTGTGCGCGCCTTGTCATCCTCGAGCGCCGGCGTGACGGATTCGCTGCGGGCAGACGCGGCCGGCGCCGACTCAGCGCGCGCTCGGCGCTTCGCCTCAATGTAGGACGCCAGATCGTCAACTGCAGGAGCGGCCGGGGATTGCGCTATCGGCGGCGACGCGGGGCTGTCGCTTGCGGGCCCCCGGCGCGCGATGACCGGTGGTGTGGGGGGCGGGCGCGCCGCCGCTCGTGGCGGACGTGCCCGGGGTAGGGGTGATGGCCGTGCCTGCAGTAGCGGCGCGGACGGTGACGCGGGCGGGGACCTCGAAGGCATGCTTGCCTGAGGCACCAGTTGCACCGCCAGCGCAGCGCTTGGTTGGCCGCGTTCTGACTCATTCGGCGCCAGGAGGTGCATTTGCGGCAGCCAGTGCCACAGCACGGCGCCGTGCAGCAGCAGCGACAGCGCAACCGCCACCCAGATGGTCGGTATGGTCACGCCGTCGCGCCTGCTGCGGGAACTGTGGCGCCAGTCGCTCATCGGTCGGTCGATGCGAGTGTCTCGGATCGCGGGAGGATAGGGATCAAACGGGCAACGTGAGTCGGTGCGTGGATCGCTTTTCGGCGTCGCCCCGTTCGCTCGTTGCTTTCTGACCGAGGCACAGATCCTGCAAGCGTTGGACCGCAACGGCAGCCGATCGCACGGCGCTGGTCAATGGGACTTTCCCATTGGGGTGAAGTTCCGGCGGGCGCAGCCCCCCTCGCCGCCTTGGAATCCGTCACGGGCACGGTGTTGACGAGATTCCCTTCTGATGCGGCGATCACCGGATTTCCGCTCGGACGCGTGCAGATCCTGACTGTCAGGCCGTGCCCGCCCCCAGCCGGTCTCATTATTCCCTGCTCACCGTGATCAGTTCGAAAGCTTTCGCAGGTCCTTGATCAACAGGAACAGGTGATAGGCATCCGTGGCACCGGGATCGCAGTCGAAATGCTCGTAGAACCGCTTCGCGTCGTCGTCTTTGGCGTGGACATCACGGCTGGGATGCCGCCAATATCGGGGGCCTGCAGCGTCTGTCGGAGCGCATCGTGCAACAGGATCGCGCCGACATCCTATTCCCGAAACCAATACAAGCCCACACAAAGCCCCGCGCCAAACAGACACGCAGGGCTAGGAAGAGTGAAGCCGAGGGACTCGATGCCGTGCAGGTCGTCCACGGGAGATGCCTCCAACAAACGCACTTGGGTTTATCGTGATTCCCCATCACCACATGGTAGCCGCGAACCTCCGCTGCGCGGGGCGATCTTACGTGGCGGCTGACGTGGTCGGGAGCGCTCGGTGACGGTGCGGCTCCATCGGCCGCCGCTTGTTGTCGAACTGGAGGCCGCCATCGGGCGATAACCGGCAATACGATGGCCATCGTCCCTGACTGCAGGAAAACGCTCAAGGCGTTGCGATCGACTTCCCGGCCCGGATCTCGCGGCACGGCCGCATCACCCAGGCGCCGTCCAGCGGTACCGGTGAACGCTTCAGCGAAAACACATCATCCAAAGCCATGCGCAATTCGTTCTCGTCAACGGCGCCCTCCAGAACGCCGCGACGCGTTCCATCCGGACCAAAGACCGCCAGAATGCGGTCTTTGACCTGCCGTTCCTCGCCCTCTTGGCGGCGCTCGCCGTCCTGCTGGAAATCGAACATCTCCACGCCGTACGTGGTTGTCCATGTAACCGGCATCGTTGGCGGACGGACGGATCGCAAGGAACGCATTGCACTGCAGCACTATGCAGGGCATTGACGCGCTATCGCGCTATCGTGTCCAATGGGCGCAGCGACACGCTTCAAGATGTGAGAACGATGGTCAATGCCCGTTGTTTCGTTCTTGATGTCGGGCCGTAGGGGGATTCTCCCGGACAACCTTCAACAGGAAACGACAATGGCAACTGGCAAGGTCAAGTGGTTCAATGATGCAAAGGGCTTCGGTTTCATTACGCCGGACGGCGGCGGCGAGGATCTGTTCGCGCACTTCTCCGCCATCCAGGCGGGCGGCTTCAAGTCGCTCAAGGAAGGGCAGACGGTGTCCTTCGACGTGACGACCGGCCCCAAGGGCAAGCAGGCGGCGAATATCAAGCCGGAGTAAGCCTCCCGCCAGACCCAGGAGCCCCGGCAACCCGTGGCTCCTGCATTTGCGCGCGGTGTAAGCTCGACATCCGGGAACAGACAGGCCACGCACCTGACCTGAAGATCAACACCCACAGGGTTCCGATCGGCAGCGGGAAGCCTGGCTGCCAGGTCCCGTTCGAGATCGTCGGTTGGCTCCCTTAACCAGGCCGGCACGCGCCCCGTCGCGTCCCGAGCGATTGCCGATTCGATGTCGCGCCGCGCTAAGCGGTGTGTTTCAAGGTGGCCGGGCCCGCAATCCGGTACGCAGTTTAGCGGATGCCGGCGGAGTTGGAACACACCGGGGACAGCATGGGAACGGCCGCAGCATTCGCGAATAATGACCCTTTGCAAGAGAGGGGGCACGATCATGAGGGCCTCAGGAAGGACGCGGCGGTCGTACATGCGCCATCCGAGCGGGATTCCGATCGAGATCACCGCCGCAACCGGCGCCGATGCCGGGCGGCGCAGGCTCAGGGATGTCGGCCTCGGCGGGCTCGCCTGCGAATCGGCTCAACCGCTTCCGCCCGGAGCCATGGTGAGCGTGCGCATCCCCATTGTGTTCCCGCCGTTCGAGACGCGCGCCCGCGTCGTCTGGTGCCAGGGACGCGGCGCCGGCTACGAGCTCGGGATGCAGTTTGTCGCCCCCAGGGACGCCTACGCGGCACGCATGGTCGAGCAGATCTGCCACATCGAGGACTACCGCAACCGTGTGCGCGAAATCGAAGGCCGCGCGCTCGACGAGGAGCAGGCCGCGCTGGAGTGGATCAGCAAATATGCGGATGGATTTCCCGGCTCGCAGGCCTAGGGTTCGCCGCAGTCCCGAGGTCGGTCGCGCAAGCGCAGCAGCCGGTGCGACTGCCGCTCGTTGCGGTTCCTCGATCTGCGAAGGGTGACCCACCAACGGTTGCTTGCGGCGGCTCCAGCTTCATCGCCGTCCGGCCGCTTTCGGGACTCCGGCCTTTGCCCGACATGGGTTCGCCGCTCCGGGTACGACCGCAACTGCCCGCAAGCAGCCCGAGCAACGACATCCACTGCAAGCCGATGACCTGAGGCGCGCTGCCCCGGGAGTGTGCGTTGAGTGCGACCCGAATCGATCCATCTTTTCCGTCACCGGGTACAGCGCTCACTTCACCACAACACCTCTCCAGAATGCGACGCGTCCAATGATCTGGCTCGCTGCCGGCTTCGGCTCCGGGTAGAACCAGCAGGCATCATGATTCTCTTGGCCGTCGACCACGATCGTGTAGTAGTGGGCTGTACCCTTCCACGGGCAAATCGTGGTCGTCGCGCTCGGAACAATGCAGTCGCGATCCAGCGCCGACTCGGGAAAGTAACTGTTGCCTTCCATCACGACGATGTCCTCACTCTCGGCGAGAATTCGTCCGTTCCAGCTTGCCTTCATCACATCTCTCCTGAACGCAGTGGGCGTACCGGTGTCAACGGGTAGGTGGTTGCGACGGGCGCGGCCGCCCGAGGCGTAGGCCACGGCGTCGCGGATCCGCCCGTATGAGCGGCACGGCGCACCAACGGGAAGTCGCTCATTACCGAGGTCCAAGAGTGACCGTGTGCGCCCGCCCGGTCTTGGACAGCGTACCTCATTCATGTTCGCTGGCGCCCGCGCGGGTCCGATCGGGTTCCAGGTGCGACAGGCTCGGTGCTCCCGAAACGCGCCCTTGCCAACGGGCGCGACTGACGCCAAGGCTAGGCTCTCCAACTGCCGGGAGTTTCACATGTTGACACGCAAGCTGGGCAGCTCCGGCCCGATGGTTTCGGCGATCGGATTGGGCTGCATGGGCATGTCCGAGTTCTACGGCCCCCACGACGACACCGAGTCGCTCGCCACCCTCGAATACGCCTTCGAGCGCGGCATCACCTTCTACGACACGGCCGACACCTACGGACTGGGTCATAACGAAGAACTGCTGGCCCGACTTCTGGCCCGGCATCGCGACCACGTCGTGATCGCCACCAAGTTCGGCATCGTGCGCCAGAAGGGACAATACGCGCGGCGGATCGATACCGGCCCGGCCTACGCCGCACAGGCCTGCGAGGCCTCGCTCAGGCGCCTGGGGATCGAGACCATCGATCTGTACTACGCCCACCGCCTGAACCCGGCCACGCCCGTGGAGGAAACCATCGGCGCGCTGGCTGAACTGGTGCGGGCCGGCAAGATCCGGGAGATCGGACTGAGCGAGGTGTCCGCCGCCACGCTGCGGCGGGCACACGCCGTGCACCCCATCACCGCTGTGCAGTCCGAGTATTCGCTGTGGACGCGCGATCCGGAAGACGGGGTGCTGGCGACCTGCCGTGAGTTGGGCGTGAGCTTCGTCCCCTACAGTCCGCTCGGCCGGGGCTTTCTCACCGGCGCAATCCGTTCCGTGGACAGCCTCGCCGAGGATGACTTCCGCCGCACGCTGCAGCCCCGCCTGCAGGGCGAAAACCTGGCGCAGAACCTGAGGCTGGTGGATGCCGTGCAGGCCATGGCGGACGAGAAAGGCTGCACGGCGGCGCAGCTCGCGCTCGCCTGGGTGCTGGCCCAGGGCGACGACATCATCCCCATCCCCGGCACGCGTCGCCAAAAGTACATCGACCAGAACATCGGCGCCCTGGCGGTCACCCTGACCGCAGCCGACCTGGCGCGGCTGGATCGGATCGCACCGCGCAACGCTGCCGCCGGCGAGCGCTACACGCCAGAAGGCATGAAAGGGCTCAACGCCTGAGCGGGCCATTTACGATGCCACAACGGGCGTTGCCTTCTGGGACGACGCGAATAGCACGGCGTCGGTGATCGCGACCACATCGTGCTCTTCGCCGGGATGGGTGAACAGGTAATCCCTGTCTTCCAGGGGGATGCCGCCGATGCTCACCTTCCCCGTGAGGACCACAACCTCCTCCGTACCACGGTGCGCGTGCCGCGGAAAGCGCGATCCCTTCGCCAGGCGCACGAGCGACGAGCGGCCGCCTGTTCGTTGTTTCGGAAAAGACACCGTTCGATGCCGGTGTAGTCCGTCGGCGTCCATTCCCGCTCAATGGCTCTCTTGACCAGCATACGCACCCCCTCATCACATGGCGACGGGCAACGCAGGACGCCGCCGGCCGCCATTTCCTCCCCCACGAAGCCCCGCAGAGAATGCGGCCCCAACGCGGGCAGGAACCACCAAGCCGGATGCCGTGAGAAAAGTACGGAAATCCACGCCGTGGGTATCGCGGGCCAATCGTGGAGTCCAACGGGCGCTATGGCGTGACCGCCTTGGCGCGGTCTGCCGGGCATCGGTCCTCCCGTCTGATCCTTGAGCCGGGTGGACGTATCATCCAGTTCGTTCAATGGCCCCCGGGAGCCCGTCCATGTTGATGTCCGATAGCGAGTACCGCGATTCGCTGCGCCGCCTCAAACCCAGGGTCTTTGTTCGACGGCCGCCGGGTTCGACTCGGTCGCCGACGATGCCGCGCTCGCGCCCGGCGTCAACGCCGTCGGGCTCACCTACGCCTTTGCCCTGCGAGAAGACACCGCACCGCTGATGCGGGTGGATGCGCCCGGGGGTGCCTGCAACCGCATGCTGCACCTGCCGCGCAGCAACGGCGATCTGCTGCAGAAGCTCGAAGCCGTGCGCCTGATCTGTCGCTATACCGGTTGCGCGCAACGCTATCTGGCGGGCGACGCGATGGCCGGCATCCTGCAGGCGGCCGCCGCCATCGACGCCGACGGCCGGGGCCGCGAGTACCTCGCCCGGGCGCGTGCCTACCACGAGCACCTGAGCAGCCGCGACCTGGCGGTGGGCATCGCCATGACCGACGCCAAGGGCGACCGCTCGCTGCGCCCCCACGCCCAGCCCAATCCCGACAGCTACGTGCGCATCCTCGAACGGCGCCCCGACGGCATCGTGATCTCGGGCACCAAGGCCATCGTCACCGGTGCGCCCTATATGCACGAGTTGCTGGTAATGCCGGGGCGCGCGATGACCGAGGCGGATGCCGATTTCGCCGTCTGCTGCGCCGTGCCGGTGGATGCCGACGGACTGACGATGGTGGCGCGGCCGGCGGGGCGCCCGGGCGAAGCGGCGGCGCTGTTCTCCGGCCGCTACGGCCAGAGTACGGCGGTGTGCCTGTTCGATCGGGTATTCGTGCCCTGGGAGCGCGTCTTCCTGGCGGGCGAGTGGTCCCACAGCGCGGTGCTCACCTATGCCTACGCGACGCACCACCGCCATACCTGCATCGCGGCACGCGCCGGCTTCGGCGATCTGCTGATCGGCGCCGGCACGCTCATGAGCGAAGCCAACGGTGTGGACCCCGAGCGCGCACCGGGTCTGCGCGATGCGATGACCGATCTGATCAAGATCGTCGAGGGCTTCTACGCCTGCGGTGTGGCGGCGTCGGTCTATGCTACCCAGGAGGCCGAGGGCATCGTCATGCCCGAAGTGGTGTTCTCGAACATCGGCAAGCTGCTCTTGGCCACCCAGATCTACGACATGCACCGCCTGGCCCACGAAGTGTCCGGCGGGCTCATCGTCGCGCTTCCCGGCCCGGGCGAGGACCACAACCCGGCCACCGCCGGGCGCCTCTCGGAAGTGCTCGCAGGGCGCTCCGACATCCCCTACGAGAAGCGCATCGCGGTGGCGCGCTTCATCGAGGACCTCACGGCCTCCTACCAGGGGGGCTGGTACTCGGTGATCAGCCTGCATGGCGGGGGCTCGCCGGAGGCGATGAAGAAGGAGATCTTGCGCCGCTATGCCGTAGCCGAGCGGGTCGAACTCGTGGAGAACCTGCTCGATCGCGGCATGCTTGCCGATGCGACCCGGCGCGTCACCCTGTCGCGGCAACCGGGGCGCTGCTGCGCGCAGGGCTGCCGGCCCGAGGCGCCGCTCGATGATCCCTGCGCCGCATCCACTCCGGTTTCGGAAGATTGACTTGCGTCGGTTCCGCCGCCTGCGCATCGCCGATCGGCACACTGCAGCGGGTCCGGCACCGATCGCAGAAAGGGTGAGCTGCGCAGAGAGGTTCATGACAGGCGAGGCGATCTTCTCCGCGTGCCACGCGGCTGACTCTCAGCAATCGGGAAATGGACTGCCCGACCGATCTTGGCGGGCTGCCGCCCAGCCAGGAATCTTGCCTCGCGATCCGGAGCAGTCGATCGCGAGCTTCGGATGCGGACATTGGGGACCTGCGGCATCGGCCAAGTGGCACCCGACGGCGAACACCCGAATACTATGAGCGCCCCGTTTCACGGGTAGGGAGAAGGGACGGCTCGCTGCCCGGCTTAGATTGCTCCTGCTGCTTGGCCGCTCGATGCCGTGGTCAATGCCGTCCGGATCTGCGAAAGGCCGGGTTGAGCCGGTCAATATCGGCTGGAACCTGGTCGCGGCTGCGTTCGTAGATGATCTCTCGCCCCATCACCCTGCCCGCGTAACCCAGCCCGTTACGCGTCGCTGTCAGTTCGCACCGGACACTGCAAACGCCTACGGGGGCGCACCGAGGGCCCCGACCTTGACATAGATCAGCGCCCCTTCCGGACCGGTGAAGGGGGTGTGCCGGCTCCGGCGCGGATTGCGCAGCCAGGTGCCGGCGGAGTACTGCCCGTCCTCATCGCGGAAGACGCCTTCGAGCACGAGGATCTCCTCGCCGCCCGGATGGGTGTGCGCATTGAACCGTGTGTTGGGCGCCCACCGCACCAGCGCCGTGCTCACCCCGTCATGCTCATGCAGCGGCATCACCGACAAACCCGGTACCAGCCCGGGATGCCAGGCGGCCTCGCGGTGTCGATATCGGACCGGCTGCAGGTCATCGCCGCGAACTGCCAGAGCTTGACAAACAGGGCGCAGCCCTCGCGCGAGAACGGGGTGTGGGCCGTGCCGGGCGGATTGCGCAGGTACGTGCCCGAGGGATAGTCGCCATGCTCGTCGCTGAACACCCCCTCGAGCACCAGGATCTCCTCGCCGCCGCCATGCCCATGGCGATCGAAGCGAGAGCCGGGGGCATAACGCACGATGCTGGTGGCGCGGGCGACCTCGCCGCCCACCCGGTCGAGCATGCGCCGTTCGACGCCGCGCAGCGGCGAGGGCGTCCCTGCGGCGTCGTGCGAGAACAGGACCACCCGCCGGTCGAAATCGCTGTTCAGGTTCATTGGGTGGAGAGGTACATCATTGGGGGGCTCCGTGTCCGCAAGTCCCCTCAATCGCAGCCCTGGAGCCGGGGGCTGCCGCCCGGACCAACGGGCAGGCGACGCGCTGATGTAGGTGGCGCCGCCGGCTAGAGCACGCTACGTGGCGTGCAGCACAACCCGGTTGCGTCCGCCCTCCTTCGCGGCGTATAGCGCCTGGTCGGCGATTCGAATGAGATCGGTCTCGTCGGTTGCGCCGCAGGAGGGGAATCCCACGCCACCGATGCTGACGGCGATGCGGACGCATTGGTCCCCGGCGACGATCCGCGTCTCCTCGACCGAACTGCGCAGACGCTCGGCCACCGTGGCCGAGTCCTGGACCGACGCACCTGGCAGCACCATCAGGAACTCCTCGCCGCCGTAGCGCATGATGAGGTCGCCCTGACGCGTTGCCGATCGCGCAACTTGAGCGATTTGCTTGATCACGCGATCGCCGACGAGATGACCATACGTGTCGTTGACTTTCTTGAAGTGATCGATGTCGAACATGAGCAGGCCTAGCGGAGAACCCGTGCGCACGGCTCGACTGAATTCCTCTTGCAGTCGAGACATCCCGAAGCGTCGGTTGTACAGGCCCGTGTGCGAATCCAGGGCCGCCAGGCGTTCCAGACGGTCATACAGGATCGAGTTATGAAAGGACAGGGCCAGCCCCCTGTGCAACAGGTCCAAGTGAAGTCTGTCTTCGCGGCTGAATCCGGCTGCGCTGGCCAAGAGCACGACGCACACGGGTGAGCTGCTGAATGTGACGGGATCCAGCAGAATCTCGCGCGGCCGGAAACTGGTCAGGACTCCGTCCATGAGGACGTCTTTGGGCAAGACCACCGATTGCATCCGGTTCGTGTTCAAAGTCCGTTGCAGGAGGTCGCTGCGAAGGATGGATTCGGGATCGCTCAGGCCGAACGACGCGCAGACTCGGGTCTCGCCCTCTTCATTCAGCAGCACCGCGCCTGCGCCGCAATGGGTGTGCTTCATTAATTGCTGAAGGGCCTTGTCGGCCAGGGTCTCGAGATCCAGCTCACCGGTCAGCAGTTCGTTGAATTCCCGCACCGCATGCTCGTTGCGGAATGAAACGTCGAGCGACTGTACCAAGTGGTTGAAGGACTTGGCGCTGTCGCCCAGTTCGTCGTCGGAGTCGATGGAAATCAAGCAGGTTGCGGCATTGCACTCGCTCGCGTCCCCGTGCCGGGCCATCTGTTGCAGGTTGCGCTCGACCTGCTGCATTCGCCCGGCCAGCAAGCGCAAGCGCCGACCAACGACCGACTTTGCCAGAGCGATATTGACGCCTCCGACTGCGACGCCCGCCAGGATGCATGCCGCAAAGAAAGCGGGCGACAGGACCTCTGCGCGCGGCAAGCCCATCGCCACGGTGAAATAGGGAAACAGCAAACCGGTGAGCGCGCCAAAACCGGCCATCCAAATGGCCAGATCGTGAAATACCTTGCGCGTTAGCCGAAACATGGGCGCCTTCTGTCGAAAATCGCCCCCGGAGCAGGGCCGCCAGGACCGACATACGGACGCGATTGCCACGAACTTGAGCGGCGCCGCAGGCGGCATCAGGGAACGCCCTTGGAAGGCGTCCTGGGGCACTTCAAGTTCAAGAGGCGCCCGGCCGATGAAGCCGGCAGCACGAAATGTCGCCGATACACACGCATCCACTAAGGGCAAGAATCATGGGCAAGAGCATTCTGAGAACGCTGCTGATCTCATTTCTCGGCTTCGGGCTGGGTGTGGCGCTCGTGTTTCCGTTCTACGCGAACCTGTTCGTGATCTGGAGAGAGGGCATGCTTGCGTGGTTTGTCGCCGGCTGCATCGTCGCGGGCTTGATGATCGGAGTGGCCAACTACTGGCTGCTCAACCTCATTCTATTGCGCCGGCTGCGGCGCATTGCACAGGTGGCCAATGCCATTTCCAACAAGGACCTGACGCACGTTTGCACTATCGAAAGCACCGACACCATTGGCGAAATCATCGAGAGTTTCAATCACATGACGCAAGACCTCCGGCGCCTGATTGGAAATGCTGCCCAGCTCAGCGAAAGCGTTCATGACAGCTGCGACAGGATGTCGCGATCCATGGGTGGTGTCGGCCGGGAGCTGGACGAACAGGTGGCCCGCACGGGTGACATCGCGCGAACGGTTGACCGGCTCTCGACGATGGCCGGCAACGTCGCGGCGCAGTCCCGCAAGGCTGCTGAGCAGGCGCGGGAAACCGCTGCCGTTGGCCACGAGTGCGGCCAAGTGGTCGAAGAGGCGGTTGCGGGCATGGCGAAGTTGCAGCAGGCCGTGTCCTGCGCCACCGGCTCGCTCGATCAGCTGGCGATGACCTCGGAGCGGATTGGGAGCGCGGCCTCGCTCATCAGAGACATCGCTGGCCAGACCAACCTGCTTGCACTGAACGCCGCGATAGAGGCGGCCCGGGCCGGCGAGCAGGGCCGGGGCTTCGCAGTGGTGGCGGACGAAGTGCGGGTACTCGCGGAAAAAACGAGATCGGCTACCGTCGAAATCGGTGACATGATCCACGCCATCCAGGAGCAAACGGCGGCGGCGACCCGCGACATGAATGCGGGAGGTGTCGAAGTGGGCCGCGGTGTGGCCAACATCGGACAGGCGGGTATCAGCCTGCGGCGAATCGTTGGGGCGACCGAAGACGTTGCCGACATGTTCGATGGGATCGCCAGGGCCAATGCCGATCAGACGGGCGAGGTCGAGGGCATCCGCCGCAACGTCGAGGAGATATCGGTGCTGGTCGTGCGGGCCGATGGAGAGATACGCGCGAGTACCCGCGAATCCCAGAAGCTGACTGCGCTGGCCCAGACGCTGAATGACGCGGTGTCGAGCTTTCGCCTGCGGGCCGACGACTCCGACCGAGGCGCGTACGCGGCTGCCGACTGAGCTTGCTCCACGGCGCACCGTTCAAGCGCGGCAGGCGCGGGCCATCGTCAAGGTGATCGCAACTGCGGCGCAGAATATGGAAACCCTGGTGATGATCCCCATCATGATCGGGTGTCGTGTCTCTGGCTACACGGTGATGGCTTGAAGCAGTTCGAGTGCGCGCTGCTGGGTCGGGTTGAGGGTGGTCACGGTTTTGGAAACTCGGTTCATTGGCATCAGCGCCTCGCGCACGGCAGGTATTGCGCACCACGCTGGCATGTTCCTCGATCAGGGTGCGGAAGCGATGTGCCGTCCTGCAGGCGGTGAGTGCAGGCCTTGCGTAGCGCGGCGGCGGAGCGCTTGGCCGGGGCGACCGGATTGCGCTTGGCCTTGGCATCACGATCCTCGTCGGCCAGGAGCAACTGGCGCCAAGCTTCGCGCATGTGCCGTTCGACATCGTATGCGAGCATGCACAGGAAGATGTGGGCGCGTATGGCTTTGACCGGGCTGGACCTGCGCCAGATGGACTCCAACAACAGGTTTCACTCGCTCATCTCAGCTCCCCCTCTTCCGCGCTTATCCCAGCGCGATCAGCCTGGTTCGTCACCGACAACCGTCGAGTCCCATTCAATGGCGTCGAACAGCGCCTGCAGTTTTGTACCGCGAGCGGGATTGACCCGCTGGACATACGAAACCCGGCCGAGGAGATGGGCCCGGAAGTCGGGATGGGAGTCACGATTCTCCGACGCTACCCCACGGCGAATACAGTTCGTCAGCACTGCCTTGAGACGATCGTATTCACGACGCGGGATGTTCGGGTGCTCATTTACCACCAGCCCCGTGACGTACTGCGCCCGGGCGTGTGACATGACTCGCGTCTTGCGCGCGTTTGGCACGAACCCTTCCTCGATAATGATCGAGTAGACCATCTGCGCGAATCGGCGCGCACGGGCAACGGATCCGATTCCGCTCGAAAAGAACAGGTCGTCGACATAGCGCGTGTAACTGGCACGACTTGCCTCCGCCGCACCGGCCAGTCGCAGGTCAAGGCGATACGCGCACAGATTGGCAAGAGCAGCCGACGTGGGCGCCCCTTGCGGAAGGTGTCTGCCCGTGAAGCGTATGGCCCACGCCTTCTGTTCCCTGCGCCCCGCGGGCGAGGCGTTCTCCTCAAGCGGTACCGCCTTGGCGACCCTCCGCGGCGTGCAGTGCGTGGTAAGCCCTGCGAGATACCGGGCAGTCTGGGGCGGGTAGCCCACTGTACGGAACAGTGAACGCGCATGAGCACCAGTGATGCCAGCGAAGAAATCGGCCAAATCGAGTCGAACCACCATTGAATTGCCGGCGTGGACAATGGCGTTGGTGACAGTCGAACGGCGCGCAACGCAGCCGTGGGCGGCCGTGTGCGTTGGTACGCGGTCCAGGATCTCACGAAGAATCCTGCGCTGAATGGCGCGCAGCCGAGCCTTGGGAATTTCAAGCAGTCGCACGCCACCCGTCTTCTTTTGCAGCCATTGATACCGATAGTGGCGTAACTGTTCAGAAGTGCTCGCGCTCCCCCAGCCGGCAACGTCTGCGAACCAATCGAGCTCCGCGGAAGATAGCCCAAGCCATCGGGCCAGATCGCCGGGGGTGTCCAACGGTGGCAGGGCAATGTTCCTCAGGGCGGGGGGCGGCATCCCCATCGCGTCGTGGAACGGGAAATAGCCTTTGACTTCAGGTCGGCGTTCGTTTAGCGCGAAGGCCGCGCGAAAGGGCGCAAATGCGAGAATCGCCTCAACAATCTCATCGTGATTCTTCGGTTGCAGCGCATCGCCGAAGTCAGTGACAAGCGTATGTACGAGCCTTGTGAGCCAAGGCCAATTCGCGGCCGAGCGCGCGCGCTCCCCGCGCCCGCAGTTCTGCGGCACGAATGTCACCCGCCAGAAAGGCCCGGGCGAGTGCCACGGCGACCTTCGGCATGGGGCGATCAGCATGGCAGTCGAGTTCGCTACCGATGCGGTTCATGGCCATGCGCGGGATCGTCAGCGACCCGCTGGATGGAGGAGAAGAAGCGGCGCATGCCCCAACCTGTCGTGTCATGCATGAGCAAACCTGCGTCGCGAGGCGCAGTGCGGCTCATGCAAAGAAATACCAGGGCCCATCGAAGCCCCGGGGTAACCCCGGAGTGGTCGAACGAATTGCTGCACCGTCCGACGCTTGCTTGGCGCAATACACCGCGCCCGAAGGGTACGACAGGGGGATGGAAGCCGTCAAACCCTTCGCCTGGCAGGCAATTGGTGATCGTGCTGCTTGCTGGTTATCCGGCATCCCCGGTTGCCCGCGGCGTGGATGGCGGAACGTGACCGGTCACCGGCGCGCCCGCTCCTCGGCCCGCCCCAGTCCAAGGCCGATCACGGCCCAGACCACGGCCACGGGCGCGGCGACCAGCGCGATGGCCGCCACCGACAGGCCGAGCGCCGCCAGGCCGGCATAGGCCCAGCCGCTCACCAGGTCGCCGCCGCGATAGACGGCGGCATCGATGAAGGCCTTGGACTTGTAGCGCTCCTCCCGGCTCACCAGCGTGAACAGGACCTCCCGCGCCGGTTTGGCCAAGGCATGGCGGCCGCTGTCGTAGAGCACCCGCACCACCACCAGCGTCGCCAGCAGCGGATGCGCGCCCAGGCTCAGGAAGCCGAGCGTCGCCACCGCCGGCGCCAGGGCGAGGGTAAGTCCGACGCCGATGCGGCGCAGGATCTGTGCCGTGAGCAGCGCCTGAGTGAGGATGGTGAGCAGGTTCACGGCGAAATCGAGCCGGGCGAGGAAGGCGCGGCGCAGCGCGCGATCGGCGAACGCCTCGCCCACCATGTGCGCCTGCACGAAATACAGGATGGTGGAGGCGAAGGTCATGAGCGCCAGCCACAGCGCGATTCTGCGCAGATAGGGAGAACGGAACACCGGGGCTATGCCGCTCCAGGCGCTGCCGCCGACCCCCCCGGTCTCGCGGCGCAGCGCGGCGGGATCGCGAACGGCATGGCGGTCCAGGGCGCGGGCGAGCCGCGCTGCCGCCTCCAGCGGCACCACCGCCAGCAGCAGAAGCAGGAAGACCGGGACGTGCTGCGCCAGCAGCGCGGTGGCGGAGGAACCGGCGATGCCGCCGAGGGAGGAACCGACGGCGATGAACCCGAACAGCCGCTTGCCCTGCTCGTTGCGGAACAGGTCCGCCACGAAGCCCCAGAACACCGTGACCACGAACAGCGCGAAGACGCTGGTCCACACGTAGAACACGCGGTCGATCCACACCCGGGCCGTGTCGGGCAGCAGGTAGAGGGCGGCGAAGAATGCCAGCAGGTTGGCGGCGAAGAAGCGGTTGGCGAGCGGCACGAAGGTGGCGCGGGGCCAGCGCGCCACGGCCGCCGAGTACAGCGGAACAGCCAGCAGCATCACCAGGAACACGGCGGTCCACAGCACCTGCAGGTTGCCGCGCTCGGCCGCGCTGATCTCGTCGCGCACCGGACGCAGGATGTAGTAGCCGAAGAGAATGCAGAAGCCGTAGGCGGTGGCTAGCAGCATGGGCGCCATCTCGCCCTCGCGCACAGGCACCACCCGCCTCAGCGCAGCGGCGAGCACCGCTTCAGCCGTCCGCGATGCCGTCGAAGTATTGCTCGATGGTCCGCCGCAGCGCCGCGTCCGGCAGGCGGCCGCGCGCCGCGCCCAGGTTGTCCTCGGCGTGGGCGACCTGGGTGGTGCCGGGAATGGCGCAGGTTACTGCCGGATGGGATACGACGTACTTCAGGAATACCTGCGCCCAGGACGTGCAGCCGATCTCCGCTGCCCAACCCGGCAGCGGCCGCGCCCCCACGGCGCGGAACTGTGCGCCGCGCCCGAAGGGCAGATTGACCAGCACCGCCATGCCCCGCTCGGCCGCCAGCGGCAGGATGCGCGCGCCGGCGCCGCGGTTGCCTACGGCATAATCCACCTGGATGAAGTCGAGCCGCTCGCGGCGCATGATCGCCTCCAGTTCCTCGTACTGGCGCTCGCTGGAGGTGGTGACGCCGAGATAGCGGATGCGGCCCGCGGCCTTCAGTTCACGCAGCGTGCCCAGTTGGTTGGCGCTATCGCGCAGATTATGCACCTGGAACAGATCCATCCGCGACACGCCGAGGGTGCGGAACGAGTCCTCGATGCGGGCCCGCCCCGCGTCCACGCCCTCGCGGTCCACCTTGGTGGCGAGAAACAGCCGCTCGCGCAGGCCGCTCTCGCGCAGGATGCCGCCGATCACGCTCTCCGAGTCGGCGTAGGACGGCGCCGTGTCCACCACCTTGCCGCCGAGGCGGGCGAAGGCCTTCAGCGTGTCGCCCAGGCGTGCCACATACGCCGCATCGCCCGAACGGTAGCGGTTCGTCCCCACGCCGACGACGGGGATGCGCTCGCCGCTCGACGGGATGGGCTTGGTCACAAGTTCCGACTGCGCGCGCGCCGCTTGCGCGCCGAGCAGCAGGTTGGCGCCGGCGGCGGCGCCGAATTCGAGGAATGCCCTGCGGGTGTAGGACATGGCGAGCCTCCAGGTGTTCGAATTAGGAACGGAATCCGTTTGTTTGGTTCAACGCTCCAGGGGCCCCAAGCTGCGCTGCTGCCGTGCGCCGGAATGGAGAGCTCTTTTCCCGCCTGAACGCAGTCCGGTTCGGGGTGGCTGCGTCCCGCTCGCCCGTATCTGGAGCGGGCTTCGTCATGTGCCGTAAGCGACCTCGCTCACCCGTTCTGCCGCGCCCGCAGCAAATCCCTGACCTCCCGCAGTTCCGCGCGCATCGCCGCCAGTTCCCGCTGCAGCGCGGCGGTGTCGTCGTCGATGCGCTCGGCCACCACCTGCTCGGTGTGGCGCGCCTCCTGGGCCTGCTGGGACTGCATCGCGTTGACGATGATGGCGATGAACAGGTTGAGCATGGTGAAGGTGGACACCAGGATGAAGGCCACGAAGAAGATCCAGGCGTAGGGGTAGGCCTCCATCACCGGCCGGGCGATGCCCATCGACCAGCTCTCCAGGGTCATGACCTGGAACAGCGTGTAGGCCGACTCGCCGAGGCTGCCGAACCAGTCCGGGAAGCGCTCGGCGAAGAGCTTGGTGGCGATCACCGCGCTCACGTAGAAGATGATGGCGATGATCGCCACCACCGAGGCCAGCCCCGGTATCGCCGCGAGCAGCCCGCCGACCACGCGGCGCATGCTCGGCACCATGGTGAGCAGGCGCAGCACCCGCAGCACGCGCAGCGCCCGCAGCACCGAGAACGGCCCGGCGGCCGGCACCAGCGCCACCGCGGTGACCAGGAAATCGAACACGCTCCAGGGATCGCGGAAGAAGGCGAGCCGGTGGGCGACGATGCGCAGGCCGATCTCGACCACGAACACCGCCAGCATCGCCCGGTCGGCCGCCACCAGCACCGGGCCCCAACGTTCCATCAGTGTCGGAACGGTTTCGATGCCGAGCACGACGGCATTCGCCACGATCACCGCGATCAGCAGGTGCTGAATGCGCGGCGCCTCGATCCAGGCGATCAGCCTCCCGCGCCAGCCGGCGACCGCCAAGGCGCTCACGGCTCGCTCCCGCCGCCTTCGGGCGGGCGCATTGTGCCGCCGCGGATCGCCGCCTTGGCCAGCAGATGGGCGCTCACCGGCGCGGTGAGGAACAGGAACAGCGCGATCAGGATCTCGTGCAGGCTAAGTCCCGGACCGCTCGCCGAGAACCAGATCGCCGAAGCCGCCAGCACCCCGCCCACACCCAGGGTGGTGGCCTTGGTCGGACCGTGCAGGCGCAGCTCGAAGCGCGAAAGCTTGGCCAGCGCGAAGGAACCGACCAGGGCGAAGCCGCCTCCGACCAGCAGCAGCGCGCACACCAGGTACTCGACGAGTTCGTTCATTCGATGATGTCCCCCCGCAGCAGGTACTTGGTCATGGCCACCGTGCCGACGAAGCCGAGCAGCGCGATCAGCAGGGCGGCCTCGAAGAATGCGGTGCTGCGGAACTGGATGCCCATCAGCACCACCAGCGCCAGCGCGTTGATGTAGAGCGTGTCCAGGGCGAGGATGCGGTCCGGCAGGTCCGGGCCGCGCAGCAGCCGGAAGCCGCAGAATGCCATGGCGAGCAGCAGCATGCCGGCCACGATCGCGACGACAGTGTCGATCATCGTGGGAAAACCCGGCCAACCGCCCTCGACGCGGAGAACGCGGAGACGCAGAGATCGCGGAGAAGGAACCGGTTCTTCAGCGAACCCATGTTGCGTCGGACTGGAGCATTTCTCTGCGTGCTCGGGATCTTCTCTGCGCTCTCTGCGTTCACTGCGGTTTGGGGGATCATGTCTCGAAAATCTCCATCAGGGGTTTCTCGTAGCGCTGCTTGATCGCATCGACCGCTTCCCGCGCGTCCGCCAGGTCGAAGGCATGCACCCGCAGCGTGCGGCCGTCCGCGCCGAGTTCGACCGAGAGCGTGCCCGGGGTCATCGTGACGATGCCGGCGAGCACCACCGCCCCGGTGCGGTCGCCGATGTCCAGCGGCACCTCGAGGTAGGACGGCCGCAGCCGCGACTCCGGGCCGAGGATGCGCACCGCGAGCTGGAAGTTCGCCACCACCACGTCCCAGAGCACGACGCCGGCCAGGCGCAGCGCCGCGGCCGGCCGGCGCAGCCGCGGTTTGTCAGGCCGGAATCGCTCGGAGAACCAGGGGATGGCAACCGCAAGCAGCGCGCCGAGCAGCACCTGGCCCGGGGCGAGGCTCTGGTTGAGCAGCAGCCAGATCCCCAGCAGGACGAGGCTCATCAGCGGCGCCGGCAGCAGCCGCCTCATCGCGCAGCCTCCCTGGCGACCGGACGGGCGCCGAGCACGCTCTCGACATAGCCGCCCCGCTCGACCAGTTGCCCGGCGGCCGCCCTCGCGTAGCCCAGGACCGGCCCGGCGAACAGCACCGTGGCGAACCCCGCCGCCAGCAAGGCGGCGACCGGCAGCCATTCGGCGGCCGATATCGCAGCGCCGGAGCCGGCCCCTTCGCTCTTCCAGAACAGCAGGCTGCCGGCCCTGGACAAGGCCACCAGCACCAGCAGCCCGGAACCGAGCACGACGCCGAACAGCCAGGGCCAGGCCGGGGCGCCGAGTGCGGAGTCCAGGATCGCCAGCTTGCCGACGAAGCCTGCCAGGGGCGGCAGGCCGCCGGCCGCGGCGGCGGCGGCGAAGAACAGCGCGCCGAGCAGCGCAGGCTGGCGAAACGCCGGACCGGGCTCCAGTGCGTCGCCCACCGCGCCGCGCTGCCGGCCGATCGCCTCGGCCAGCAGGAACAGCGCGGCGGCAACCAGGGTACTATGGACCAGGTAGTAAAACGCCGCACCCAGGCTGGCCGCGCCGGCCAGGCCGAGCGCCGCCAGTAGGGTTCCCGCCGAGGCAACCACCAGCCAGCCGGCGAGCGCGCGCAGCGAACCGGCCGCGAGGGCGCCGAGCGAGGCCGCCGCCAGCGTCGCCAGTCCGGCCGGCAGCAGCACCTGGGCGGCCGCGCCCTCCCCCGCGCCGAAGACCAGCGTCAGCACCCGGGCGATGGCGTAGATGCCGACTTTGGTCATGATCGCGAACAGCGCCGCGACCGGGGCCGACGCCGCGGCATAGGTACCCGGTAGCCACAGGTGCAGCGGCAGGATCGCCGCCTTCAGCCCGAAGACCACCAGCAGCAGCACGCCCGCGGCCTGCGCCAGCCCCGCGTCCCCTGCGGGCAGGCGGGCGAGCTTCACCGACAGGTCGGCCAGGTTGAGCGTGCCGGCCACGCCGTAGAGCAGGCTCACGCCGATCAGGAACAGGGCCGAGGCGGTCAGGTTCAGCACCACGTAATGAAACGAGGCGCGCAGCCGCTCGCGCCCGGCGCCGTGCAGCAGCAGGCCGTAGGAGGCGGCCAGCAGCACCTCGAAGAATACGAACAGGTTGAACAGGTCGGCGGTCAGGAAGGCGCCAGCCAGTCCCATCAGCTGGAACTGGAACAGCGCATGGAAATGCGCGCCCCGCCGGTCCCAGCCGCCGAGCGCATGAATCAGCGCGGCAAGCGCCACCGCGCCGGTCAGCAGCAGCATCAGGGCCGAGAGCCGGTCCAGCGCGAGCACGATGCCGAAGGGCGGCTGCCAGTTGCCGAGCAGATACACGCTCACCTCGCCCGAGGCGGCCAGTCCGACCAAGCGCGCGGCGACGAACAGGAAGCCGAGGGTCGCCAGCAGGCTCGCCGCACGCGCGAACCGCGGCGACCGCTCCTCGATCAGCACCAGCACGGCGCCGGCAAGCAGCGGCAGGACGATCGGGGCAATGATCCAGTGATTCATCTCGGAAAACGCAGTTACCCGCGCTCGACGCGGAGAGCGCGGAGACGCGGAGCCCGCGGAGAAAAAACTCGCCCTGCACTTTTCGGGGCCTCAGGTCGAATACCTGCAACTCTCTGCGCTCTCATAATCTTCTCCGCGCTCTCCGCGTCAATTGCGGTTTCCGGCATCACTCGCCGCCCCCGCGTCCGTCGTCCCGGCCGTCCACCTGATCGGTGCCGCTCTCGTGGCGGCCGCGCAGCGCGATCACCAGCAGCAGCGCGGTCATGCCGAAGCTGATGACGATGGCGGTGAGCACCAGCGCCTGGGGCAGCGGATCGGCCACGCTCGCCAGCGTCGGCGCAGCGCCGCCTGCCGCGATCGGCGGCACGCCCACACGCAGCCGGCCCATGGCGAAGATGAACAGGTTGACCGCGTAGGAGAGCAGGCTCAGCCCGAGCACCGTGTCGAAGGTCCGCGGCCGCAGGAGCAGCCAGATGCCGGCGGCGGCGAGCAGGCCGATGCCCAGCGCGAACAGCAGTTCCAGGCTCATGGTTCGTCGCTCCGGAAGCGGCGGCCCGAGCCGGCCGATGGCCGAGAGCGCCAGCAGCGTGGCGCCGACCACGGTCATGAACACGCCCAGGTCGAAGAACATGGCGCTGGCGATCGGCACCTCGCCGACCGCGGGCAGCACCGGGTGGCCGAAGGCGCTGGTGAGGAAGGGATGGCCGACCAGGAAGCTGCCGATGCCGGTCAAGCCCGCCGCGAGCAGGCCCAGCCCGATCCAGGCCTCGTAGCGCAGGGCGAGCCGCGCCTCGGTCCAGCGCCAGCCGCGGGCGACGTAGAGCACCAGCACCGCCACCGCGAACACCAGGCCGGCGATGAAGCCGCCGCCCGGCAGGTTGTGGCCGCGCAGGAACAGGAACACCGCCACCAGCGTGGCAATCGGCAGCAGCAGCGCCGCCACGGTGCGCAGCATCTCCGAGCGCCTGCCTCCCGGCGCCGCTGCCGGCGCGGCCGGCCTGAAGCCGGCAAGCAGCGCGTGGATGGCCAGCGCGGCGATGCCGAGCACGGCGATCTCGCCCAGCGTATCGAAGCCGCGGAAGTCCACGATGATCACGTTGACCACGTTCGAGCCGCCGCCCCGCGGCACGCTCTCGCGCAGGAAGAAGTCGGCGTAGGACGCACCCGGCCGGACCATCACCGCGTAGGCCGCCGCCGCGATGCCCGCGCCGGCCGCGATCGCGACCAGCGCGTCGCGCAGCCGCCGGGCGATGCCCGGCTCGGGCGGCGATTCCCCCGGCAGCCAGTGCAGCGCCAGCATCATCAGGATCACGGTGACGAACTCCACCAGCAACTGGGTGAGCGCCAGGTCCGGGGCGGAAAGCCAGACGAAGGCCAGGCTGACCACCAGCCCCGCCAGTCCGAGCGGCAGCAGCGCCAGGAAGCGCCGCCGATACAGCAGGACCGTCGCCGCCGCCGCCGCCGCGCCGAGCAGCGCGACCGCGATCTCGGCCGGCGTCGCCTGCCTGCCGGCACCTGGTGCCGGAGCGCCGCCGGACGCCAGGAACGCCCACACGCCCAAACCGAGCGCGGAAATCAGCGTGAGCAAGAGCATCCGCTGCAGGCCGCCACCGGTATATCGCGTCAGCCGGTCCGCGCCGGAGCGGGCCGCGGCGACGATCCAGTCGAAGACTTCCTTGCCGCCGCGGTGGAAGCGGACGCGCTCGTGCAGCCCGTACAGCTTCTGCAGCGCGAAATAGAAGGCCACGCCGAGCGCGGTGGCGGCCAGGCTCATGGCCAGCGGCCAGTTCAGGCCGTGCCAGATCGCCAGGCTGTATTCCGGCAGCGGCCCGCCGAGCACCGCGCCGGCGGCCAGCGCCAGGATCGGGCCGATCGCCAGCGCCGGAACGATGCCGACGCCGATGCAGATCAGCACCAGCAGATCGACAGGCAGGCGCATCCAGCGCGGCGGTTCGTGCGGCGTGCGCGGCAGGTCATGCGGCTCGCCGTTGAAGAACACGTCGTGCACGAAGCGCATGGAATAGGCCACGCCGAAGGCGCCGGCCAGCGTCGCCGCCAGCGGCGTCAGGGTGTCCAGCACCGGGTGCTGGCCGACGCTCAGGCTCTCGGCGAAGAACATCTCCTTGGACAGGAAGCCGTTCAGCAGTGGCACGCCGGCCATGGCGGCCGCAGCCGCGATGCCGAGCGCCGAGGTCCAGGGCATGTACTTCCACAGCCCGTTGATCCGCCGCATGTCGCGCGTGCCGCACTCGTGGTCGATGATGCCGGCGGCCATGAACAGCGAGGCCTTGAAGGTGGCGTGGTTGAGGATGTGGAAGGTCGCCGCCACCGCCGCCAGCGGCGTGTTCAGGCCGAACAGCAGGGTGATCAGGCCGAGGTGGCTGATCGTCGAGTAGGCGAGCAGCCCCTTCAGGTCGTGCTGGAACACCGCGAGGAAGGCCGCGATCAGCAGCGTCAGCACGCCGGTGGCGCTGACCGCGATGAACCAGGCCTCGCTGCCGGCGAGCACCGGGTAGAGCCGGGCCAACAGGAACACGCCCGCCTTCACCATGGTGGCCGAGTGCAGGTAGGCGGACACCGGCGTCGGCGCCGCCATGGCGTGCGGCAGCCAGAAATGGAACGGGAACTGCGCCGACTTGGTGAAGGCGCCGAGCAGGATCAGCAGCAGCGCCGGCAGATACAGCGGCGAGGCCTGCACCGCCTCGCGCGCGGCGAGCACCACGTCGAGCTTGAAGCTGCCCGCGATCTGGCCGAGCAGCAGCACGCCGCCGAGCAGCGCCAGCCCGCCCAGGCCGGTGACCGCGAGCGCCATGCGGGCGCCCTGGCGCGCCTCGGCCCGGTCCTTCCAATAGCCGATCAGCAGGAAGGAGGCCAGGCTGGTCAGCTCCCAGAACACCGCCAGCAGGATCAGGTTGTCGGCCAGCACCACGCCGAGCATGGCGCCCATGAAGGCCAGCAGGAAGGCGTGGAAGCGCGGCGCCGGGTCGGCCGGGTCCAGGTAGTAGGCCGCGTAGAGCACCACCAGCGCGCCGATGCCGAGCACCAACAGCGCGAACAGGAAGGCCAGGCCGTCGAGCCGCAGGCCGAAGTCGGCGCCGGGCAGCGGCAGCCAGGCCAGCGCCCAGCGCGCCACGCCGCCGGCGAACACGTCCGGGGCGTGGACGAGCAGTATCGCCACGGCCGCGAGCGCCACGGAGCCTGCCAGCCAGGCCGCCGCGGCGCGCGCGCCGCGCGGCAGCGCCGCCGCGGCGAGACTGCCCAGGAAGGGCAGCGCCAGCATCCAGAACAGGCTCAATCCGGCTCCCCGTTTCTGTCCCGCTCCTGGGTGGCGGCCGCGCGCGCCAGCGCGTGCGAAGCCAGCGGCAGCGTGGCCAGCAGCACGACGATCAGCAGCGCCAGCCGGCCCCACCAGGCGGCGTCCGGGTAGAGCGCCGCCACGCCGAGCACCATGACGCCGAGCGCCAGCGTCGCCGCCTTGGTGGCCGCGTGCTGCTTGGCCAGCGCGCCCGGCAGGCGCAGCACGCCGAGCGCGGCCACCGCGAGCAACGCGGCGCCGAGCAGCATCAGCCCCCAGCCGAGCAGGCTCATTCCCGCCCTCCTCCCCCGCTGCGCCCGGCGATCGCGTGCGCCCAGCCGACCGTGGCCAGGAAGGCCAGCAGCGCGAAGCCGATCGCCACGTCGAGGAATGCGGTCTGCCCGGTATGCGCGGCGGCGGCGAGGCAGGCGGCGAGCCCGCAGGCGGACAGCGCGTCCACCGCCACCACCCGTTCTGCCGGCGTGCGCAGCCGCCGGAACGCCAGGACCACCAGCAGCACGGCCAGGGCGATCATCGCGACGACCGGTCCGATCATGCCGCCTCCCGCCTGCCGAGCAGCCGCCGCAACGGCCGCTCGAACTGCTGGCGGATCTGCCGGATCGCCTCGTCGGCCGTGCCGGTGTCGAGCAGGTGCAGGCGCATGCGCCCGGCCTGCGGGTCGAGGTCCAGCGCGGTGCTGCCCGGGGTCAGGGTGACCAGGCAGGCGAGCACCACCGCCCCGCCCTCGCCGAACGGCTCGAAACGGTACTCGACGAAGCCGGGCCGCAGCCGGCCGGCCGGGCCCAGTATCATCCTGGCGGTCTGCAGCCCGGACAGCAGCGTGGCCAGCACGAAGTGCCAGGCGAGCGTCGCCAGGGCGAGGATCCGGCTCATCGCGGCACCCCCGCGCCCGGCGCCAGCATCGCCCCGGCCGCCAGTTGCAGGTAGTCGATCAGCGGCTGGGGCGCCAGGCCCAGCGCCAGCGTCAGCCCCGCCAGCGTGGCGCTGGCCAGCCAGGCGCCGGCCGGCAGCGCGCGCGGCGGCCCGGGCGCGGCCTCATTTGTGGTCTCAGGTGCCGGCTTCCAGAAGGCCTCGATCCAGATCTTGACCATGGAATAGAGCGTCAGCCCGCCCACCGCCAGCGCCGCCGCGCCCCAGGCGAACTGGCCGAGGGCGAAGCTCTCGCGCACCACCAGCAGCTTGGCCCAGAAGCCCGACAGCGGCGGGATGCCGACCAGCGAGGCGGCGCTCAGGGCGAACAGCAGCGCCAGCAGCGGCCGGGCCGCGAGCAGGCCGCCGGAGCGGCGCAGGTCGAAGCCGGCGCCGCTGCGCGCCATCATCCCGCCGAGCAGGAAAAGGTTGGACTTCACCAGCATGTGATGGAGGATGAAGAACAGCGCCGCCGCCAGTCCCATCGTGCCGCCCAGGGCCACCGCGAGCAGCATGTAGCCGATCTGGCTCACCGAGTGGAAGGCGAGGATGCGCCGGGTGTCGTAATGATAGGCGGCGCCGAGCACGCCGACGACCATGCCGGCCACCGCCAGCCAGCCCAGCCAGGGCAGGAAGCTTGCGGCCAGTTCCGCCGGCAGGCCGGCGCTCACCCGCAGCAGCGCGAACACGCCGACCTTGGTCGCCAGCGCGGAAAACAGCGCCAGCATCGCCGGCGGCAGGACCGGGTAGGCGGCGGGCAGCCAGAAGAAGAAGGGCAGGCCGCCGGCCTTGATCAGCAGCGACACCATGAGCAGGGCGAGCAGCGCCCGAGCGAGCGGGTCGGCGCCGCGCTCGCCGAGTGCCTGGACGAGCGCGGCGAGATTGAGCTGGCCGGTCAGGCCGTACAGCCCGGCCACCGCCAGCAGGACCAGCAGGGTCCCGAACAGGTTGAGCGCCAGGTACTTGAAGCCGGCCTCGAGATGCTGCGGCCGCCCGCCGAGCACGATCAGTCCGAGCGCGGACATCAGCATGACCTCGAACCACACGTACAGGTTGAATAGGTCGGCGGTGGCATAGGCGCCGCCGACGCCCGCGAGCAGCCCGTGCACCAGCGGATGGCGCAGCGGCGAATGCATCCCGGCTCCGCCGCCGCGCGCCGGCACGGCGAGCGCCAGGACCGCCAGCAGCGCCGAGACGGCGAGCAGCAGCGCCCCGGCCGGATCGATGCGGAACTCGATGGCGAAGGGTGCCGGCCAGTCGCCGAAGCGGGTAACGAGTATCTCGCCCCCGCCCACCGCGCGCACCAGCAGGAGCGCGCAGGCAAGCCAGGCAATCGCGCCGGCCAGGCTCACTGCGGCTTGCAGGCGCGGCCGGCGCGCCAGCGCCACACAGGCGGCCGCGGTGAGCAGCGGCACCAGCACCGGGCTGACCGCAAGCAGCGCGCTCATGCCAGGTCCCCCGGTTCGCCGTCGGCGCGCGCCGGCGGCTCGGCGCGGGTCATCGCGCGGGCATCCGCCGCGCCGGTGCGCCGCTGCAGCGCGAGCACCAGCGCGACCGCGAAACAGGCGAGCGCGAAGCCGATGACGATGGCGGTGAGCACCAGCGCCTGCGGCAGCGGATTGGCCACCGGGCCGTTGGGGGCGGGCAGCGCCGGCTCGACCAGCGGGGCGAGCGCCTGCTCCAGGCCGCCCGCGCCGAGCACGAACAGGTTGGCGGCCGAGCCGATGAGCAGCAGGCCGATGACGATGCGCATCAGATCCCGCGACAGGGCCAGGTAGAGCCCTGCGGCGGCGGTCACGCCGACCGCGACGGCGATCGAAAGCGCGATCATCCGCGCTCCAGCAGGCGCAGGCAGAAGCCGCCCAGCGCGCCCCAGACGCAGAGCATCACGCCCAGATCGAAGAGGAGCACGGTCGACACCTTGACCTCGGTGATGCCGAGCGGGATGTCGCCCCACAGGTGGGTGAGGAAGGGCTCGCCGCCCGCCACGGCCGGCAGCCCGCTCGCCGCGGCGAGCGCCAGGCCGAGCGCGGCGAGCCGCAGCGGGCCGAGCGGGATGCGCGCACGCGCCGCCGCTGCGCCGAACACCAGCGCGTAGGCGGAACTGGCCGCCACCGCGGCGAGCGCCGCGACGAAGCCACCGCCGGGCGCGTTGTGGCCGCGCAGCAACAGCCAGGCAGCACCGGCCAGCATGACCCAGTAGAGCGGGCGGATCGTCCGCTCCAGCACGACCGAACGGCCGGCGCTCACCGTTCGCCTCCGCGCCGGCCGAGCGCGCGCGCCAGCGGCCAGGCCGCCAGCGCCGCCAGCAGGACCACGGCGATCTCGCCCAGCGTGTCGAGGGCGCGGAAATCCACGATGATCACGTTCACCACGTTGCGCCCGTGCGCCTGCGGCACGCTGTTTTCGAGGAAGAAGCGCGACATCGCCGGGTCCGGCGGTTGCTGCATCAGCGCCAGCAGCAGCAGGCCCAGGGTCAGGCCGAAGGCGATCGCCAATGCCGCCCGGAACCCGCGGCCATTTTCCGGCCCGGCGTGCTCGCGGTAGCGGCGCAGCGCCACCGCGGCGACCACCACGAACACGGTCTCCACCGCCAACTGGGTGAAGGCCAGATCCGGCGCGCCGCGGAACAGGAAGATCAGCGCGCTGCCCGCGCCGACCGCGCCGGCGCCGAGCAGACGCTGCAGCGTGTCGCGGCCGGCCACCGCCAGCAGGGCCCCGGCGACGACCACCGCGCAGCCGGCGAACAGGCCGGCGGCATGCGGCCCGGGGACGACCCGGATGCCCGCGACCGCCGGCAGCAGCCAGGGCAGGACCATGATCACCGCGCCGGCGGCGGTGAGCGCCAGATAGCGGCCGAGGTCGCCGTCCTGGATCCGCCGGCCGACCAGCGACGCGGCGGCCTTGATCGCCGCCAGAGCGGCCGGGTAGGCCGTGGCCGGTCCGACCCGGTCCAGCCAGCGCAGGTGCTCGATCCAGGCGTGCAGCCGGTCCCAGGCGAGATAAATGGCGGCGCCGACCGCCAGGATGATCGCGATCGTGCCGAGCCGCGAGGCCCAGTCCGGCAGGATGTCCGCCGGCCCGAGCTGCGGCGCGATCATGCGCGCGGCCTCGAGCAGCAGCGGCTCGGCGAGCGCCGGCCAGAGCCCGAGCAGGATGCCGGTGGCGGCGAGGATCAGCGGCGGCGCCTCCAGCCGCAGCCCCTCCTCGTGGGCGGTGGTGCACAGCTCGTCGTTCGGCCGGCCGAAGAACACGCGCAGCGCCGCCACCGCGGCCACCGCCACGCCCGCCGCGCTCACCAGCAGGCTGGTCCCGCCGACGAACCAGAGTCCCTCCGCCAGCTCCTTGGCGCTCTTGGCCGCGTCCTTGGCGACGAAGCCGAAGCTCGACGGCAGGCCGGCCATGGAGATCCCGGCCAGGACCGCCGCCGCCGCGGTCACCGGCATGGCCCGGCGCAGCCCGCGCAGGTGGTCGATGATGCGCGTGCCGGCCACGTGGTCGACGTTGCCGGCGACGAAGAACAGCGGCGCCTTGTACAGCGCGTGCGCGAGCAGGAAGGCGGTGAAGCCGACCGCGCCCAGCTCGTTCGGCAGGCCGATCAGCAGGGTCAGCGTGCCCAGGGCGGAGACGGTCGAACCAGGCGAGGATGCGCTTCAGGTCGCGCTCGCGCAGCGCCTGCACCGCGGCCCACACCGCGGTCACCGTGCCGAGCGTGGTCAGGGTGTGCGTCCACCAGCCCACCCCGCCCATGGCCTCGTCGAAGCGGGCCATCACGTAGAACCCCGAGCTTGACCATGGTGGCCGAGTGCAGGTAGGCGGAGACCGGCGTGGGCGCGGCCATCGCTCCCGGCAGCCAGTAGTGGAACGGGAACTGCGCCGACTTGGTCATCGCCCCGAGCAGCACCAGCGCCACGCCGGCGGTAAAGCGCGGGTCGCCGTGCAGCGCCGGGTCGAGCCCATGCAGGTCGCTCAGGCGCAGGCCCGGCGCGGCGGCGAGGATCAGCAGGATGCCGCCGAGCAGCGCCAGACCGCCGCCGCCGGTGATCAGCAGCGCCTGGCGCGCGGCCTCGCGCGCGTCCTGGCGCTCGTTCGAGAAGCCGACCAGCAGGAAGGACAGCACGCTGGTCGCCTCCCAGAACAGGAACAGCAGCAGCAGGTCGTCCGCGCCGACCGCGCCGATCATCGCCAGCATGAAGACGATCAGCAGGGACATCAGCCGCGGCAGGCGCGGATCGCCCTTGAGGTAGCCGGGGGCGTAGAAGAACACCAGCGCGCCGACGCCGGTGATCAGCAGCAGGAACAGCCGGTTCAGCCCGTCCAGCCGGAAGGCGAGTTCGATGCCCAGCGCCGGAACCCAGTCGAGCGCGAAACCGGCCTGGCCCGGCAGCCACAGGAACAGGGCGAACAGCGCGAACGGCAGCAGCCAGGTGGCGCGCACCCAGAGCGGGTCGTTCGCGGCGGGATCTGCGGCCCGGCCCATCGCGGCGATTCGCAGGCTCAGCGCCTACGCGCGCGCCACTCGCGCACCGTGACCACCGCGAGCGTGAGCACCGTCAGCGGCAGGACGACGGCCGACATCACCAGGCCGTAGGTGCCGAGCGCGTCGTGGCTCTGCGCGGCCAGGATCAGATAGGCGGTGTAGGCGACGTAGAAGCCGAGGAACAGCGCGCCCTCCCAGCGGGCGATCAGGTTGCCGGTGAAGAAGATCGGCAGGCAGGCCAGCGCCACGGCGATCATCACCGGGATGTCGAAGGCCAGCATGGACGGCGGCACGCTCAGCGCGGCCGGCGCCACCAGGCCGGACACGCCGAGCACGCCGAGGATGTTGAAGGTGTTGCTGCCGACCACGTTGCCGACCGCGATGTCGCGCTCGCCGCGGATCGCCGCCAGGATCGAGGTGGCCACCTCCGGCAGCGACGTGCCGGCGGCGACGATGGTCAGCCCGATCACCAGCTCGCTCACGCCCAGGTACTTGGCGAAGGCGATCGCCGCCTCGACCAGCCAGTTCGAGCCGAGGACCAGCAGAACCAACCCCGCGGCGATCAGCCCGACCTGCGCCGCCCAGTGGCTGTCCCAGGCGGATTTCGCCGCCGCGCCGAACTCCTGCGCGTACTCCTGCTCGACCGCCTTGCTTTCCTTGCGGCTCTGCACGATGACGAAGGCGGTGTAGGCCACCATCAGGCCGAAGAACAGCGCGCCGTCGAGGCGCGAGATGCCGCCGTCCAGCGCCAGCAGCAGCAGGAGCAGCGATGCGCCGATCATGATCGGCACCTCCTGACGCACCAGTTGCTGCGCCACGATCAGCGGCACGATCAGGGCCGAGGCGCCGAGGATGAACAGCACGTTGAAGATGTTCGAGCCGACTACGTTGCCGAGCGCCAGGTCGACCTGCCCGGACCAGGCAGACTGCACCGACACCGCCATCTCGGGCGAGCTGGTGCCAAAAGCGACCACGGTGAGCCCGACCACCAGCGGCGAGATGCCGAAGGACAGAGCGAGCTTCGAGGCGCCGCGCACCAGCAGTTCGGCACCGAGGATCAGGGCACCCAGGCCCAATAGGAAGAACAGGATCTGCATGATGGTCCGTTGTTGTTGTGCCGCTGGCCCGAAGCCGCGCGCCGTATCCGCGCCGCAGCGCGGCATTGTCCCGCCAAAGCCCTGTTGCAGACAACGCGGAGCGCGGATCGGTTCAACCGGTCAGGTTGCGCTCCCATCCCCATAGTACGGCCGCATCGCCGCCTGCGACGCCGTATCGGTCGGCGCCCGCACACGACCGAGCGGTCGATGCTCACCCGACGAAAAAGGCCCGCTCGCAGCGGGCCTTTTCCGCAGTACCGGTTTCGCTATTTCGCTCCGAGCGCCTGGCGGATCTGCTCCAGCGTGCTCTGATCGTCGATGGTGGTCAGGTCGCCCGGATCGCGGCCTTCCGCCAGCGCCTGGATGGAGCGGCGCAGCATCTTGCCGGAACGGGTCTTGGGCAGACCGGAGACGAAATGCACCCGGCCCGGCCGTGCGATGGCGCCGAGGAGGCCATCCACCGTCTGCATCACCTCCTTCTCCAGCGCCTTGCGCGCCTCGGGAGTGGCGACCTTCGAGGCATCCTTCACCACCGCGAAGGCCATCGGCACCTGGCCCTTGAGCTGGTCCGCCACGCCGACCACGGCCACCTCGGCGATCGCCGCATGGGCCTGCACCGCCTCCTCGATCTCTCGCGTGCCGAGGCGGTGTCCGGCGACGTTGATGACGTCGTCGGTGCGGCCGAGGATCTTGTAGTAGCCTTGCTCGTCGCAAATGCCCCAGTCGAAGGAGGAGTAGACGAGCGGCTCCTTGAACAGGGAGAAGTAGGTGGACACGAAACGCTCGTCCTGGCCCCACACCGTGGAAAGGCAGCCGGGCGGCAACGGCGGCAGGACGCCGACGATGCCCTTCTCGTTGGGGCCGGCCTCGCTTCCGTCCTCGCGGAAGATCTTGAGGTTGTAGCCGAACACCGGGAACGAGGGCGAACCGTAGACGATCTTCGTCTGCTCCACGCCCGGTGCGGCAGACAGCATGGGCCAGCCGGTCTCGGTCTGCCAGTAGTGGTCGTACACCGGCTTCTTCAGCTCGCTGGAGATCCATTCATGGGTGGGCTCGTCCAGCGGCTCGCCGGCGAGGAAGATGTGGCGCAGCTTGGACAGGTCGTACTTGTGCAGGAACGCCGGATCCTGCTTCTTCAGGACGCGCACGGCGGTGGGCGCGGAAAACATGACGTTGACGTTGTTGTCCTGCACGATCTTCCACCAGATGCCGGCGTCGGGCCGCAGCGGCGTGCCCTCGTACATGACGGTGGTCATGCCGGCGATCAGCGGCCCGTAGATGATGTAGGAATGGCCCACCACCCAGCCGATGTCGGAAGTGGAGAACATGGTCTCGCCGGCATTGCCGCAGTAGATGTGCTTCATCGACGCCGCCAGCGCCACGGCATAGCCGCCGGTGTCGCGCTGCACGCCCTTGGGCTTGCCGGTGGTGCCCGAGGTGTACAGGATGTAGGAGGGTTCGTTCGATTCGAGCCAGGTCACCGGCACGTCGGCGTCCATGTGCTGCGCGCGCAGGCTGGCGTAATCGACATCCCGCCCTTCCTTGCGCGGGAATCCCTTGTCGAGGCCGCGATCGACGATCAGCACCTTTTCCGGCGGAAACGCCGCCAGGGTGCATGCCTCGTCCAACAAGTTCTTGTAGGGGACCGCCTTGCCGTTGCGCATGCCGGCGTCGGCGCTCACCATCAGCCTGGGCTTGGCGTCGTCGATGCGGGTGGCGAGAGAACCCGAGGCGAAGCCGCCGAACACCACCGAATGGATGGCACCGATGCGCGCGCAAGCGAGCATGGCGAAGCAGGCCTCGGCGATCATCGGCATGTAGATCAGCACCCGGTCGCCCTTGCCCACGCCCAGGCTCTGCATCACCGCCGCCATGCGCATCACCTCCTGCTGCAGTTCGCGGAAGGTGTAGGACTTCTGCTCGTTGGTCTCGGTGGAAATATAGATCAGGGCCTTCTGGTCCGGCCGCGTGGCGACGTGGCGGTCCACCGCGTTGTAGCAGAGGTTGGTCTCGCCGCCGACGAACCATTTGACGAAGGGCGGCTTGCTGTAATCGAGGATCTTCTGCGGCGGCTTGTTCCAGTGGACCAGCTGCGCCTGCTCACCCCAGAACGCCTCGGGCTTCTCGATCGAACGCTTGTGAAACTCAAAATATGTCGACATCGTTTCCACTCCCGTCTGTCCCTGCATTGGGTTGTTCAGATCACTTGTTTTGGCTTGCTTCTTCATTGCTCAGTTCGCCGCCGCATCTCTCGGCCAGCGCGTCCAGCGGTATGCCGACGCGGTACTCGGCTTCGATGAACTCCAGCACCGGCAGCAGGCGCTTGGTGAGCGCCGCCACGTGCGGTTTGACTTCCGCATAGGACTTCGATTTCAGCAGCGTGTTCGCGCGCTCCAGCGTCATCGCATCTTCGGCGCGCCGTTCGACCACACCGGTGCTGCCGACGACGCGGTTGCCGCCATCCGCCTGGCCCTGCTGCACCCGCTTGACGGCGAGCCCGATCAGGTCGTCGATCGTCTCCGAGCGGTCCTGGCGGCTGTTGGCGATGCCGATGCTGAGGCTGATGCGGATCAGTTCGCCGCGATAGCCCAGCGCGATGCTCTCGATCGCAGTGCGCAGGCGCATGGCGAAGGCATTGCAGGCGTCGATGTTGATGCTCGGCGTGACGATGCAGAAGCGGCATTCGGCGAGCTGGGCCACCGTGTCTTCCTTGCGCACCCGGGTGCCGAGAATCTTCGCCAGCTTGCGGATGATGAGCGCCGCCACCTGCTGGCCGTATTTCTCGCCGAGTTCGGCATAACGGTCCACCTCGATCAGCATCACCGACAGCTCGCCCAGATAGCGCCGCACCTGGGCCAGCAGCTGATCGCCGTGCATGTGCAGGTACTGGGCGGTGACCAGGCCGTACTTGGGATCGATCGGCGTCTGTTCCGCCAGCGCCTGGCGCGACTCCGCCAGTTCGCGTCGCGTCTGCGCCGCCTTGATGGCCGCGTCGAGGCGCGCCAGGATCTCCGCCGTGCCGGTCCCCTTGTTGATGAAATCGGTGGCCCCCAAGTCCTTGGCGCGGGCCCGCGCCGAATCGTCTTCGTCGCCCGAGATCATGATTACCGGCATTTCGTGGATGCGGGCGATCTTCGAGCCGCGGATGCGCTCGAGCAACTGGTAGCCGTCGAGCTTGGGCATCGAGAGATCAGAGATCACCACCTGGATGGTGGGGTCGAGCAGCAGCGTCTCCCACCCTGCCTCGCCGTCGGCTTCCTCGCGCACGTCGTAGAAGTCGCGCACGTGCTTGATGATCGACGCACGCACCATGCGCGAGTCGTCGATGATCAGCACGCGGGGGCGGGGTATCGCGTCCGGTTCGCTCATGGAACGGATCGGGTTCAGCCGGCGATGTCGACGACGACGCGGCCGTGCGCCCGGCCCTGCAGGAATTCGTCGAAGACTCCGGGCAACTGGTCGAACTGGATGGTGCGCGCCATCGCCGACAGATGCGGCGGGCGCATGTCGCTGGCGAGGCGCTCCCACACGCGCCGGCGCAGGGGCATGGCGCAATAGCCGGAATCGATGCCGAGCAGGCTGGCGCCGCGCAGGATGAAGGGCGCCACCGTGGTATTCAGGCTCATGCTGGCCGCCAGGCCGATGCTGGCGATGGTGCCGTCCTGCTTCATGGTGCTGGCGATCCAGGCCAGCACGTCGCCGCCCAGATTGTCCACCGCGCCCGCCCACAGCGCCTTGTCGAGGGGCCGGATCTTCGTCAGGTCGAGGCTGGAGCGCAGCATCACTTCGGCCGCACCGAGTCCCTTCAGATAGTCGCTCTCCGCCTCTTTTCCGGTGAGGGCGACGACGTGATAGCCGAGCCGCGCCAGCATGTCGATGGCAAGACTGCCGACGCCGCCGGTGGCGCCGCTGACGATGACCGGGCCCTTGTCCGGCTTGAGGCCGTTCTCCTCCATGCGCACGATGCCCAGCGCGGCGGTGAAGCCGGCGGTGCCCAGCGCCATGGACTCGAACAGGCTCATGCCCCGGGGCAGCGGCACCACCCAGTCCGCCGGCACCCGCCCGTACTCCGCGTAGCCGCCGTGATGGGCGACTCCGATGTCGTAGCTGGTGGCGATGACTGCGTCGCCTTTGGCGAAACGCTCGTCGGTGCTGGCCACCACTGTGCCGCACATGTCAACACCGCCGATGCAGGGATAGCGGCGGATGATCCTGCCCGCCCCGGTCGCCGCCAGCGCGTCCTTGTAGTTGACGCTGGAATAGGCGACCCGCAGCGTCACCTCGCCCGGATCGAGCCGGTCTTCGCTCAGCTCCGTGAAGCGGCCGGCGACCTTGCCCTCCTGCTGCTCGATCAGGAATGCCTTGAACGGTTGCATGCGCGTTCCCCCACTCCGATTGTTCTGTATCGTCCGACGCGCCGCCGAACACCCCGAAACCGCTCGATTATACCCAAACCTGCGGCGACGCTTGACGCAGATGCGAGTTTCAGGTGCATGCCGAGTCACGCCGCATTTTCCGGCCCCGCCGCACCCCATCAATACGCCCCGGCGCCGACCGATGGGGCGGATCCTTGGCGTTTTCGGCAGGCGGGAGTACGCTCGACGCGTCCCCTCCCCGGTGCGGCTCGATGCCCTCTACGCGTGTCCTGATCGCTGCCCTGTCCCTTGCCGCGGTCGGCGCGAACGGTGCCGATCTGTCCCAGGACGAAGCCGAAGCGCTTTTCGATGCGCCGTCGGCCGCCCAGGTCAACGAGGGGACGCTGGTGTTCCTGAGCCGGCTGCCCGAGAAGCCGGTGCATCATCACCAGAACCACATCGTCATCGCCGAAGAGAGCCTGCGCGACGGCTGGGTCACCCTTGACCAGTGCCATGCCGACCTGGATGCGGTGGGACGCAGCCAGATCGTGTTCAGTCCCGGCCGCACGCGGGAGTTGAGCGTGACCGCCGCCGAGGGCGTCGGCGAAGTGTGGGTCGAAGGCAACACGGTGCAGCTCAGGGACACGGCGCGCGGGGCGCGCCTGTGCATCCGCGCCCGCAGCCGCGCCCTTGCGCCCGCCGACGACGGCAGCTTCGTACTGAAGAACGGCCCCTATCTGCGCCGTTTTCTCGACGGCTATTACCCGATGCGGGTGTCGATGCGCGTCACGCTGGATGCGCCGCGACTCCAACTGGCAGCGACGACTCCGCCGTCCCAGCCCGGATTCAGGATCTGGACCGACGCCAACGAGGTGTTCTTCGACGCCCAGTTCGAAGGTCGCCTGACCACTGAATTGCGGTTCCATCGGCGGCCATAATACCCATACACGGAACGTGTAATTCAAGTATATTGTGCTGGTCTGACATACTATTAGATACTGTTGTTAATGTTGAATGACGCTATTTAATTAGGAAGTGCTCGCATTTGCTATTGCGAATTACTTGTGATACCGTGCCGACTAATACACGCACAACGCATCCAAGGAGAACGCAATGCAGCCGTACCATCCCCTGCTCGGCGCCCTCGCCCTGCTGCTCGCCGGCGCTGCCGGCGCCACCGACGACAAGGTGCTGAACCTTTATACGGCGCGGCACTACCAGACCGACGAAGCGCTCTATGCCGGATTCACCAAGCAGACCGGCATCAGCATCAACCGCATCGAGGGCAAGGAAGACGAATTGCTGGAACGTATTCGCAATGAAGGCGCGAACAGCCCGGCCGACGTGTTCATCACGGTGGATGCCGCCCGCCTCGCCCAGGCCGATGCCCTGGGTCTGTTCGCTCCGGTGAAGTCCAAGGTGCTGGAGGAGCGCATTCCGGCCAGTCTGCGTACCGCGGACTGGTTCGCCTTTTCCACCCGCGCCCGCGTCATCATCTACAACAAGGAGAAGGTGAATCCGGCCGACGTGCAGAACTACGAGGATCTGGCCAATCCGAAAATGAAAGGGCAAGGTCTGCTCGCGTTCCGGCTCGCATCCGTACAACCTGTCCCTGGGCTCGGCCCTGATCCACCACCTGGGCGAAGCCAAGACCGAGGAATGGGCGAAGGGCGTGGTCGCCAATTTCGCCCGCGCTCCCAAGGGCGGCGACACCGATCAGATCAAGGCGGTGGCCGCCGGCGAATGCCAGGTCGCCGTTTCGAACACCTATTACATCGTGCGCCTGATGCGCACCGACAAACCCGAAGACAAGGCCGTGATGCAGAAAGTGGGCGTGGTGTGGCCGAACCAGAAGAGCTTCGGCACCCACATCAACATCTCCGGGGGCGGCATGCTCAAGACCGCGCCCCACAAGGACGCCGCCGTCAAGTTTCTGGAGTACCTGGCGAGCGACGAGGCGCAGGCCTACTTCGCCAACGGCAACAACGAGTGGCCGGCGGTGGCCTCGGCGGTGACGAAGAATCCGGAACTGGAATCCCTCGGCAAGTTCAAGGCCGATTCGATCAACGTCGGCGTGCTGGCCAAGAACTCGGCCCAGGCGCAGAAGGTCTACGATCGCGCCGGCTACCGCTGAAAACGATTACCCCCTCCCCTCCCAGGGGTGCCCCGCAAGCTGCGGGGTTTTTTTTGCCCGATGCGCAGGGACTACCGCCGGCTGCGGGCGATCTGGCGCGACAGCACGATCAGCGGCAGCAGACCCACGGCGACGATCGCCAGCGCCGCCGTGGAGGCCTCCGCCAAGCGCTCGTCGGAAGCGAGGGTGAAGGTCTGCGTGGCCAGCGTATCGAAATTGAACGGGCGCATCACCAGGGTCGCCGGCAGCTCCTTCATGACGTCCACGAACACCAGCAGACCCGCCGTCAACAGGCTGCCGCGCAGCAGCGGCACATGCACGCGCCGCAGCGTCGCACCCTGCCCGTAGCCCAGGCTGCGCGCCGCGTCGTCCATGCTGGGGGTGATTTTCGCCAGGCTGGCTTCGACCGTCTGCAGCGCCACCGCCAGGAAACGCACCAGATAGGCGTAGATGACGGCGACGATGCCGCCGGTGAAGATCAGTCCCGGGTTGATTCCGGCCAGTTCCTGCATCCACGCGGCAAGCCAGTTGTCGAGCCGCGTCACCGGAATCAGCACGCCCACCGCGATGACCGAACCCGGCACCGCGTAACCGAGTCCGACCAGGCGATTCAGGACACCCGGCAAGCCGCCGCGGTTCATGCGCGCGGCATAGGCGAGGAGCACCGCCAGAAGGATGGCGAGCACGGAGGTCAGTACGGCCAGGGTGAAGCTGTTGCGCGCCAGGTGCAGGAAGCGCGCGCCGAACTGGGGGTCGCCTTCGGTCAGGGCGAGCTTGAAGAGCAGCGCAGCCGGCAGCAGGAAGCCGATCAACAGGGGCACCAGGCAGACGAGAAAGGCGGCGAGCGCCCGGATGCCCGTCAGGCGCCGCCCGGACATCGGCCGGTTGCGTCCGCTGGTGTTGTGGAAGCGCGCCCGGCCCCGGCTCAGCCGCTCCAGCAGCAGCACCAGGACGACGAAGCCGAGCAGCGCAGCCGAAAGCTGGGCCGCGGCGACGCGGTCCCCCAGCGAGAACCAGGCGCGGTAGATGCCGGTAGTGAAGGTCTGGCACGGCGAAGTAGGACACCGTGCCGTAGTCGGCCAGGGTCTCCATCAGCGCCAGCGCCGCGCCGGCGGCGATCGCCGGCCGCGCCAGGGGCAGGGACACGCGGAAGAAGCTGCTCCAGGGGCCGTAACCGAGAGATCGCGACACTTCCAGCATGCCGCTCGCCCGCTCCAGGAAGGCCGCGCGTGCCAGCATGTACACATAGGGATAGAGCACGAAGACGAACATGACGACCGCTCCGCCCACGCTGCGCACGTCGGGAAACCAGTATTCCCCGGCCTCCCAGCCGAATGCGCCGCGCAGCCAGGTCTGAACCGGTCCGACGAACTGCAGCAGATCGGTATAGGTGTACGCCATGACATAGGCCGGCATGGCGAGCGGCAGGATCAGGCCCCATTCGAACACGCGCCGCCCCGGAAAATCGTGCATCACCGTGAGCCAGGCCGTGGCGACGCCGCCGAAAAGCACGCCCAGCAGCACGCCCGCGCACAGCTTGAGGGTATTGCCGATGTATTCGGGGAGCACCGTCTGCGCCAGATGGGACCAGATGTCGCCGGTGCCGCCGGAAAAGACGTTGCTGCCGACCGCCAGGATGGGAACGGCGGCCAGGGTCGCGATGGCCAGTGCGAGCAGGGCGAGGCCGTTGAAGCGGACGCTGCGGGGTAGCCGGAGCACGGCGGATTGCATGAAAGGTCGCTGGAATGCGGAAACCACGCGCGGACGGCGAGGGCCGCACAAATGCGAATTATAATTGACTCTTACGCAGTCCCAGCCGAATTCCTCATCGCCGGCGCTCCTCGACCTCATGCCCCTGCTCGAACTGCATGACATCTGCCACACCTACGGTTCGCACCGCGTGGTGGACCAGTTGTCGTTCGCGCTGGAGCAGGGCAGCATCGGCTGCCTGCTCGGCCCGTCGGGATGCGGCAAGACCACGGTGCTGCGCTGCATCGCCGGGTTCGAGTCGCTGCAATGCGGCGAGATCCGCATCAAGGGAAGGGTCGTCAGCAGCGAGCAGACGCACCTGCCGCCGGAGCGGCGGCGCATCGGCATGGTGTTCCAGGACTATGCCCTGTTCCCGCACCTGACCGTAGCGGACAACATCGGCTTCGGCCTGCGCCGCATGCCCGGTGGCGGGCGCGCCGCGCGCGTCGAGGAACTGCTGGCCACCATCGGCCTGCCCGGACAAGGCCGCAAGTACCCGCATGAACTGTCCGGCGGACAGCAGCAGCGGGTGGCCCTGGCGCGGGCGCTGGCGCCAAGTCCGGACCTGCTGCTGCTGGACGAGCCGTTCTCCAACCTCGACGTCGACCTGCGCGAGCGCCTGTCCTACGAGGTGCGCGACATCATCAAGGCCAGCGGCACCACCGCCATCCTCGTCACCCACGATCAGAACGAGGCGTTCGCCATCGCCGACGAGATCGGCATCATGAACGAGGGCCGCATCCAGCAGTGGGATATACCGTACAACCTCTATCACCGGCCGCAGAGCCGCTTCGTCGCCGACTTCATCGGCCAGGGGGTGTTCGTGCCCGGCACCGTGCTCGATGCGCAGCAGGTGGAGGTGGAACTGGGCGTGCTCGCGAGCAAGGCGCCGCTGGAGTGCGGCCAGGGATGCTCATCCTGCGACCGCGAGTGCCATGTGGACGTGCTGCTGCGGCCCGACGACATCGTGCACGACGATGCCAGTCCGCTGCAGGCGGAAGTGGTGCACAAGGCCTTCCGCGGCGCCGAAATCCTGTACACCCTCCGGCTCGGCAGCGGTGCCCGCGTCCTGTCGCTGGTGCCCAGCCACCACAACCACGCCATCGGCGAGCGCATCGGCATCCGGCTCGACGTGGACCACGTCGTCACCTTCCGCAACGACTTCGACGCTCCGGCCTGCGCGGTGCCGGGGCCGAACGTCGTCCACCTCGTCAAGCCGGCATGATCCCATGGCTGCGGCGCGAAACTCCGTTTCCGCCGGTCGAGTCCGCGCTGCGCCATCCCGCCGGACTGCTGGCGGCGGGCGCCGATCTGTCGCCGCAGCGGCTGATCGATGCCTACCGCCGCGGCATCTTTCCCTGGTTCAGCGCCGGCGAACCGATCCTGTGGTGGAGTCCCGACCCGCGCATGGTGCTGTTCCCCGGAGAACTGAAGATCTCGCGCTCGCTGGCCAAACGCCTGCGGCGGCGCGAATTCGAGGTGCGCCTGGACACAGCCTTCCACGCCGTCATGCGTGCCTGCGCCGCACCGCGCCAGGACGCGGACGGAACCTGGATCACGCCCCAGATGCAGCAGGCCTACCTGCGGCTGCATGAACTAGGCTGGGCGCACAGCGTCGAAACCTGGGTGGAAGGCGAACTCGTCGGCGGGCTGTACGGCATCGCCATCGCTCGAGCCTTTTACGGGGAATCGATGTTCGCGCGCAGGAGCGATGCTTCCAAGGTTGCGCTGGCGCACCTGGCACGCCATCTTGAGAGCCGTGGATTCGGCATGATAGATTGCCAGATGAGCACGGCCCATCTGGCATCCCTGGGCGCCCGCGAAATCCCGCGGTCGCAATTCGCCGCCGCCCTGCGCGAACTGACGCGCAGCGGCGACGCGCCGGGGCGGTGGCCGGCCGACGCCGCATCCCGGCTGTTTGTGGTCTCACCATGACACTGCTGAAAGAGCCGCCGTTCACGCTGCTGCAGTTCTACGCGACTGCGCCCTACGCCTGTTCCTATATTTCGGGGCGCATCGCGCGTTCGCAGGTGGCCACGCCGAGCCACATGATCGATACCCAGATGTACGGCGAACTGGTGCGCAACGGCTTCCGCCGCAGCGGCGTGTTCACCTATCGGCCCTATTGCGATTCCTGTCGCGCCTGCGTGCCGGTGCGCATTCCGGTGGCGCGTTTCGCGCCCAACCGCAGCCAGCGCCGCTCCCTGGCGCGCCATGCCGACCTGGCGGCGCGGGAATTGCCGCTCTCCTTCCGCGAAGAGCACTACGACCTCTACCAGCGCTATCAGGCGGCGCGCCACTCCGGCGGTGGCATGGACCAGGACAGCCGCGAGCAGTACGCCCACTTCCTGCTGCAGAGCCACGTCGATTCGCGGCTGGTGGAGTTCCGCGAGGGCGATACGCTGCGCATGGTGTGCATCGTGGACATGCTGTCCGACGGCCTGTCGTCCGTGTACACCTTCTACGATACCGACCGGATAGGAGCCTGCTACGGCACCTATTGCATCGTCTGGCAGGTGGAGCAGTGCCGCATCCTGGGCCTGCCCTACCTCTATCTCGGCTACTGGATCCGCGAAAGCCGCAAGATGGCCTACAAGGCGCGCTTCCGCCCGCTGGAGGGCCGCATCAGCGGCCTGTGGCGCGAGATGTCCGAGGCGGATCTGGACTCCCTCCCGTAATGATGCGCCGCAAAACCGGCTGCTGAAACTCGGCTAGAATCGCGCGATGCTCTACCGCCTCGCGCGCCCCTTCCTCTTCGCCCTCGACCCCGAGTTCGCCCACGATCTGACCATCGCCGGCCTGCGCACCGCCCAGCGCACGCCCCTGCTCCACGCCTGCGCCGCGGCGGGAGGGACGCCGGTGCGGGTGATGGGCATCGACTTTCCCAACCGCGTCGGCCTCGGCGCCGGTCTGGACAAGAACGGCGAGGCCATCGACGGCCTGGCGGCACTCGGCTTCGGCTTCGTCGAGATCGGCACCGTCACGCCGCGCCCGCAACCGGGAAATCCCAAGCCGCGGCTGTTCCGGCTGCCCGAGCGGCAGGCCATCATCAACCGCATGGGTTTCAACAACCACGGCGTCGAAGCGCTCATCGCCAACGTCAAGAAATCGCGCTTCGCCGCGGGCTCCGGCAAGGCGGGCGGCGGCGTTCTCGGCATCAACATCGGCAAGAACTTCGACACCCCCATCGAGCGCGCGGCGGACGACTACCTCGCCTGCCTGCAGCGGGTGTATCCCTTCGCCGGCTACGTCGCCGTCAATATTTCCTCGCCCAACACCCGGAATCTGCGCCAGTTGCAGGACAAGGACGAACTCGACGCCCTGCTCGGCGCCCTCAAGGAGGCGCAGGCGCGGCTCGCCGAGCGCCACAGCCGCTACGTGCCCCTCGCCCTGAAGATCGCGCCCGACCTCGACGCGGCGCAGATCGCGGCCATCGCCGGCGCCCTGCGCCGCCACCGCATCGACGGCGTCATCGCCACCAACACCACGGTCGAGCGTTCCGGCGTGGAAGGCACGCTCCACGCCCACGAGGCCGGCGGACTGTCCGGCGCGCCGCTGTTCGACAAATCCACGGCGGTGGTCGGGGAACTGGCGCGCGCGCTGCGGGGCGAGATCCCGATCATCGGCGTCGGCGGCATCCTCTCGGGCGATCAGGCCCGCGCCAAGCTGGAAGCGGGCGCGCAACTGGTGCAGATCTACACCGGCCTCATCTATCGCGGCCCGGATCTGGTGCGCGAGTGCGTCGACGCGACGGCCCCGTTCCGACACGGCAGCGTCATGGAGCCGGCATGATCGTCGGCACCCCGCGCGAGATCAAGAACCACGAATACCGGGTCGGCCTGACGCCGGCCGGCGTCCATGCCCTGGCCGCCGCCGGCCACGAAGTCCTGCTCGAGCGCAATGCCGGGCTGCGGGTGGGATTTCCCGATGCCGCCTATGCCGAGGCAGGAGCAAAGATCGTCGACAACGCGGCGGCTGTCTACGGCCGTGCCGACCTGGTGGTCAAGATCAAGGAACTGCAGGCGAGCGAATGCGCCCTCGCGCGCCCCGGCCAGATCCTGTTCTGCTATCACCACCTGGCTCCCGATCCCGAACTGGCGCGCCGCATGATCGAGGCCGGCGTCTCCTGCCTCGCCTACGAGACGGTGACCGACCCGCACGGCGGCCTGCCGCTGCTGGCGCCGATGTCGCGCGTCGCCGGGCGCCTTGCGCCGCAGATGGCCGCCTGGTCGCTGCAGATGGCCAACGGCGGCTCCGGTCTGCTGCTGGGCGGGGTGCCGGGCGTGCTGCCGGCCCGGGTCGTGGTCATCGGCGCCGGAACGGTGGGGACGAGCGCCACCCGCATCGCGGTCGGCATGGGCGCGGACGTCACCCTGCTCGGCCGCGGCACGGCGCCGCTGGACGAGATCGACCACATCTACCGCGGCCGCGTCAAGACCTGCGTCAGCGATCCTCTCGCCCTGGCAGAACTCGTCGCCGGCGCCGACGTGGTGATCGGCGCCGTGCTGGTTCCCGGGAAACGCGACGCCGCAGCTCATTCCGCGCTCCCTGTTGCGGCGCATGCGGCCCGGGTCGGTCCTGGTGGATGTCTCGATCGACCAGGGCGGTGTCGCCGAGACTTCGCGCCCGACCAGCCATTCCGACCCGATCTATGTCGAGGAGGGCGTGGTGCATTACTGCGTCGCCAACATGCCCGGCGCCTGCGCCCGCACTTCCACCCTGGCGCTGGCCCAGGCCACGCTGCCCTATGCCGTGGCGCTGGCGAACCACGGCCTGCGCGCGGCCGTGCAGCGCGACGCCGGCCTGAAGGAAGGATTGCAGATCCATGACGGCAAGGTCACCCACGCCGGGCTGGCGCAGGATCTGGGACGCCCCTGTGTCGGCCCCGATGCCGCCCTGGGCACTGTGACACGTTGCGCATGCCGCCGTCGGCCGTGCACCCGGCGTACGCCGGCCTTAACCCGGGCTGGCTTCAGGGTTGAGCGGCGCAGCATGGCAAGGGATAATTGACAACCTGCATCCGGGTCCTCCGCCTCCGGCTCCATGACCAGCTATCTCTTCATCATCCTCGGCACGGTCCTCGTCAACAACGTCGTCTTCGTCCGCATCCTCGGCCTGTGCCCCTTCATGGGCGTGTCGAAGAAGCTGGAGACGGCGGTCGGCATGGGCGCCGCCACCACCTTCGTGCTGACGCTCGCCTGCGGCACCAGCTACGTCATCGACCACTACCTGCTGGCGCCCTTCGGCCTGGAATACCTGCGCACGCTCTCGTTCATCGTCACCATCGCCGCCATCGTCCAGCTCACCGAACTCGTCATCCAGAAGACCAGCCCGGTGCTGCACCAGGTGCTGGGCATCTACCTGCCCCTGATCACCACCAACTGCGCCGTGCTCGGTGTGCCGCTGCTCAACATCGCGGTGAAGAACGACCTGCTGCAGTCGCTGCTGTACGGCTTCGGCAGCGCGCTGGGCTTTTCGCTGGCGCTGGTGCTGTTCGCGGGAATCCGCGAGCGGCTCGATGGTGCCGACGTGCCGATCCCGTTCCGCGGCACGGCCATCGCCATGGTCACGGCGGGCATCATGAGCCTCGCCTTCATGGGCTTCGCCGGCCTCGACAAATTCCACTGACATGGTGAGCGCGGTCCTCGTGATGGCGCTGGGCGCCCTGGTGCTGGGGGTGGCGCTGGGCTACGCCTCGATCCGCTTCAAGGTCCAGGGCGATCCGCTGGTGGAGAAGATCGACGCCATCCTGCCCCAGACCCAGTGCGGCCAGTGCGGCTTCCCCGGATGCAAACCCTACGCCCAGGCCATCGCCAAGGGCGAGGCGGAGATCAACCAGTGCCCGCCCGGCGGCGAGGAAGGCATACGCAAGCTCGCCGATCTGCTGGGCAAGGAATTCAAGCCCTTGTCGGAAGAGCACGGCGTCGAGAAGCCGAAGGCGGTGGCGGTGATCGACGAGAACCAGTGCATCGGCTGTACCCTGTGCATCCAGGCCTGCCCGGTGGATGCCATCGTCGGCGCGGCGAAGCAGATGCACACCGTCGTCGGCGGCCTGTGCACCGGCTGCGAGCTGTGCATCCCGCCCTGCCCGGTGGATTGCATCCACATGGAACCGATCAAGGAGTCGGTGGATAACTGGAAGTGGAAGTATCCCGTCCATGAGATCCGTAAGGCGGCCTGAGACCTCCGCAACTCCTCCATGCTGAGAACCCTCTACAGCTTCACCGGCGGGGTCAAGCCCGACTACCGCAAGGAGCAATCGACCGCGCTGCCCATCGCCGTCGCGCCGCTGCCCAGCGTCTTCGTGGTGCCGCTGCACCAGCACATCGGCGGCACGCCGCGGCCGCTGGTCAAGGTCGGCCGCAAGGTGCTCAAGGGCGAGCGCATCGGCGCCGCGGACGGCAACTTTTCCTCCGCCGTGCACGCGCCCACCTCGGGCACCGTGACGGCCATCGAACCGCGCCTCATGGCGCACGCCTCGGGCCTGTCGGCGCTGGCCGTCGTCATCGAGCCGGACGGGGAGGAGCGCTGGATCGAACCGGAGCGCATCGACTACCGCAGCGCTTCGCCGGGCGAGATCCGCGACTACCTGCGCGATGCCGGCGTCGTCGGCATGGGCGGCGCCGTCTTTCCCAGCCACCTCAAGCTCAAGCCGGGCAAGGACAAGCCGACACGCACCCTGGTGCTGAACGGCGCGGAGTGCGAGCCCTACATCACCTGCGACGACCTGCTGATGCGCGAGCGCCCCGAGATCATCGTCAAGGGCGGCGCCATCATGCGCCACCTGCTGCAGGCGCAGGAAGTGCTGGTCGGCATCGAGGACAACAAGCCGCAGGCGATCGCGGCGATGCGGGCGGCGGTGGGCCACCTCGGCGAGAGCATGGAAGTGGTCGCGGTGCCGACGCGCTATCCGGCGGGCGGCGCCAAGCAACTGATCCGCGTGCTCACCGGCATCGAGGTGCCGCACGGCGTGCGCAGCACCGACTACGGCGTGCAGTGCTTCAACGTCGCCACCGCGTATTCCATCTGGTACGCGCTGGAGCGCGGCCGGCCGCTGATCTCGCGCATCGTCACCGTCGCCGGCAACGTGGAGGAAGCGCGCAATTACGAGACGCTGATCGGCACGCCGCTGGCGCAACTGGTGGCCCACGCGCGGCCGCGCAGCGACACCAAGCGCTACATCATGGGCGGGCCGATGATGGGCTTCACCCTGCCGGGTACCAGCGCGCCGGTGGTGAAGGCCACCAACTGCGTCATCGCCGCCAGCCCGACGATGTTCCCGCCGCTGCCGCCGGAGATGCCCTGTATCCGGTGTACGGCCTGCGTCGAAGCCTGTCCCGTGGACCTGCAGCCACACGAGTTGTACTGGTTCTCGCGCTCGAAGAATTTCGGCAAGGCGCAGGAGTACCACCTCTTCGACTGCATCGAATGCGGCTGCTGCGCCTACGTCTGCCCCTCCCACATTCCGCTCGTGGATTACTACCGCTTCGCCAAGTCGGAAATCTGGGCGCGCGAGCGAGAGAAGGAGGCGGCCGACGCCGCGCGCGAGCGCTTCGAGTACCGCAGCTTCCGCCTGGAGCGGGAGAAGCAGGAGAAGGCCGAAAAGCTGGCGGCAAAGACGGCGTCCGCCCGCAAGGAGGTGGAAAAGCAGGTGGCTGCCGTCGCCGCCAGGGCCGAAGGCACTCCCGCCGCACCTGTTGCGGCCGCGGATACGGAGGAAGCGCGCAAGAAGGCGATGATCGCCGCGGCGATCGAACGCGCCAGGGTGCAGAAGGCCGCGGTCGAACCGAAGAACATCCAGAACCTGACGCCCGAGCAGAAGGCGGAAATCGCGGAGATCGAGGCCCGGCGCGCCAAGATCCGGCAGATGGCGAAGACGCCCGAGGAATCGTCCGATTAGTACCGCAAACCAGGCATGGCGGGATGAACGCGCCCTGCGTTTGCAGGCGGGCGCGACGCGAGGCCCGAGCCCGGCGCCGGGGGATGCGCGCGCGGCCGCGCCCGCCAGGGCAAACAATGGCCGCTTACGAATGCAATCGTGCCAATTCCGGCGACGAATCGCCGGGAAGGCGGCTGGGCGGGAATTACAGTGGGGCAGGCCCCCTTGTTACTTCGCGGGGGTTAAAGGGGAATCTCCCCTTGTTCGTACATGGCAGGTTTCCCGGCCACATGGACCGGGCAATCGTGTTGGGTTCCAGCGCGGCCGGCTTGAGTCATGAACAACTCCCCCTACATCCGCCAACCGGCCAGCGTTCAGGTCGTGATGTTCAAGGTGCTGGCGGCGCTGCTGCCCGGCGTCGCAGCCTACGTTTATTTCTTCGGCGCCGGCATCCTCCTGCAGCTTGCCATCGCATCGGCCGCCGCCGTGCTCGGCGAGGCGGCGCTGCTCGCCCTGCGCCGAAAGCCGGTCGCCATCTTCGTCAGCGACGGCAGCGCGCTGGTCACCGCCTGGCTCATCGCGCTGACCCTGCCGCCCATCGTGCCCTGGTGGATCACCGCGGTGGCGTCGCTGTTCGCCATCGTCGTCGTCAAGCATCTCTATGGCGGGCTGGGCCAGAATCCCTTCAACCCGGCGATGGCATCGTTCTGCGCCATGATCATCGCCTTCCCGGCGCTGATGTCGCAATGGCCGCCGGTGGGGCTCGACTTCGGTCTGCAAGTGGATCTCATCCTCGGCGGCGAGCGCAACCTGGACGCCATCACCGGCGCCACGCCGCTGGACGCGCTGCGCACCGCCCTGCGCGCAGGCCAGAGCGGCGCCACCGTCTCCAGCGTCATCGGCGGCACGCGGGAGGTGTTCGGCTTCGCCGGCGGCCGCGGCTGGGAATGGATCGCGCTGGGTTACCTCGTCGGCGGGCTGTGGCTGATCCAGCAGCGGGTGATCACCTGGCACATTCCCGTCGCATTCATCGCGGGACTCGGCCTGACGGCGGAGCTGTTTTACCTGCTCGGTCCGGACAAGTACGCCTCGCCCGTGTTCCACCTCGCCACCGGCGGCGCCATGCTCGGGGCTTTCTTCATTGCCACCGATCCGGTCTCGGGCGCCACGACGCCGCGCGGCAAGCTCATCTTCGCCGGCAGCATCGGCCTCATCACCTTCGTCATCCGCAGCTGGGGCGCCTATCCCGACGGCATCGCCTTCGGCGTGCTGCTGCTCAACATCTGCGTGCCGCTGATCGACATGTACACCCAGCCGCCGGTATTCGGACGCAAGGAGAAGTCATGAGGGGCGCCCTCACCCCTGGCCTCTCTCCCCGCTGGGGAGAGGGGAACTTCGAGTGCGCCGGCGGCGCAGATATGGGACGGCCATGACCGGCCGCTCCATCACCGTCGTCTCGTTGCGCACCGGCATCGTGCTGGTCACCTTCACGGTGATCTTCACCGCGCTCATGGCGCTGGCCCACCGCGCCACCAAGGACGTCATCGACGCCAGCGCCGAGGAAGAGAAGATGAAGCTGGTGAATGAAGTGCTGCCGCCGGCGGAATACGACAACGCGCTGCTGGCGGACCACATCGGGCTGCCGCCGGTCGAGCCCCTCGGCCTGGACGAGCCGAGCCAGGTGTTCCGCGCGCGCAGGAACGGCAAGCCGGTGGCGTTGGTCTTCGAAGCGGTGGCGCCCGATGGCTACAGCGGCAGGATCCGCCTGCTGATCGCGATGCGGGCCAGCGGCGAAGTGGTCGGCGTGCGCGTGAGCCAGCACAAGGAAACGCCGGGGCTGGGCGACTACATCGATATCCGCAAGGACAGGAACAAGGCGCGGCCCTGGATCACCCAGTTCGACGGCACGCGCTACGACGAGAGCGAGCGCGCCAAGTGGCGCGTGAAGAAGGATGGCGGCCGCTTCGATCAGGTGACCGGCGCCACCATCAGCGCGCGGGCGGTCACCAATGCGGTGGGGCGCGCGCTGGCCTTCGCCGCGGAAAATCGAGAGAAACTTTTCGGCCTGCCGAGCGGGTCAAAGCTATAGCCCCTGGAGTCCGACCATGGACATGAGCGTCTACCGCGAGATCACGCATAACGGCATCTGGAAGCAGAACACGGGTCTGGTGCAGATCCTGGGCCTGTGTCCGATCCTCGCCATCAGCACCAATATCGTGAACGCCGTCAGTCTCGGACTGGCGACGATTCTGGTCATGGCGATCTCCAATCTGGCGGTGGCGGCGCTGCGCAACTTCATTCCCTACGAGATCCGCATCCCCATCTTCATCCTCATCATCGCGGCGCTGGTGACGGTCGTGGACCTGCTGTTCAACGCCTACCTGCACTCGCTGTATCTGGTGCTGGGGATCTTCATTCCGCTCATCGTCACCAACTGCATCGTGCTGGCGCGGGTGGAAGCCTTCGCCGCCAAGAACGGCGCCCTCGCCTCCACGGTGGATGGCATCGCCATGGGCGTGGGCCTGGTGCTGGTGCTCGCCGTGCTGGGCGCCATGCGCGAGTTGATCGGTTCCGGGACGCTGTTCGCGGGCATCGAGATGGTCATTCCCGGCTTGGAGGGGCTGCAGATCCTTCCTGCCGACTATCCGGGCTTCCTGCTGGCGATCCTGCCGCCGGGTGCCTTCATTCTGCTGGGCTGTCTGATCGCCGGCAAGAACTGGCTCGACGCGCGCAAGGCGCGCCGCGCCAACGCCCCGTCGACGCCTCCCGCCCCCGAACCGGCCCAGGCCTGATCCGGTCGCTAGGTTCGGGCTGAGGGCAGGGAAGGTCCGGGAACTGCCGCCGCACGCTCGGCCGGCTCACGATGCTCGCTCAGTACCTCGCCATGCCGCGGTATCGCCATGCGCGCTGCTGCCGCCAAGGCGGGATCGAGCCGCCCGCCGGCGCACAGCGTGCCGCGAAAGCCGATGAAGTCCGGGCCGAGTTCCAGCAGCAGCGGAATGTCCGACAGGGCAAACGAGCCGCCCAGGCCGCTGAACAGGCCCATGGTCGCGGCACGGCCGAGGAAGTTGCCGATGCCGGCTTCCGTGACGTAGCGCAGCAGTCCGCCTTCGGCCTTGTGCAGGGTGTCCAGCATGACGCCGGCGAATCCGGCGCGGGCGACGTGCCGGATCATACCCAGGTCCGGCCGCTGATCGGCGAGCATCGCCCCCACCAGCGCCACGCGGCCCGAAACGTCGCGCAGCGCCTCGATGCAGGCGTGCAGGCCGGGATCGACGCAGAGGCGGACGCAAACGTAGTCGACCCCGGTCTCGGCCATCTCCGCGACACGCTCGACCAGCAGTGCCGGCTCCATCATCAGATTGCCGACGGTGGCACTTACGGTCCGGCGCCGTGACACCAGGACCACGGCTTCCCTGACCACGGCGGCAGGCAGCGCGCCGCCCCCCGCATCCCTCAGATTGATGATGTCTGCGCCGGCATCGAGCGCGATCCGGACTTCCGCCGCGTCGATGACGCTGGCAAGCATGTAGGTCATGCCTGCCCCCCTTCCCGGCTGGTGTTGCCCGGGGCTCGTGATTGCGGGCGCTGTGCGATCCGGTGGAACATGGCGCCACCTCCTCTCCCCTTGTTCTTGTCAATCCCGCGGCGGCCCTCGCATGCCGGGTTCCGGTGAGGCTGCATGCCGCCTCACCACCCGCGTTCTGCGGGAAAAAGTCTATCACTTTCGGCATAGTGCAGGGTGGCCGGGCCGCGCCCGCGCCGGCTTTCCGTCCGACGCTGGCCGCAACCGGCGCCTGAGCGGTCGCGCAATCCGGGATAATCCGCAGCACGCCGCCATCCATCCACCGCCATGTCGCCGAAGAAGATCCGCAGCCTGTTCGAACGCCTCGCCGCCGCCAATCCCGATCCCCGGTCCGAACTCGAGTATCGGACACCCTACCAGTTGCTGGTGGCGGTGATCCTTTCGGCCCAGGCCACCGACAAGAGCGTCAATCTCGCCACCCGCAGACTGTTCGCGCAGGCCGCCACGCCCCAGGCCATCGTTGCCCTCGGCGAGGATGGCCTGGCGGAATACATCAAGACCATCGGCCTCTACCGCAGCAAGGCGCGGAACGTCGTCGCCATGTCGCGCCTGCTGATCGACCACCATGGGAGCGAGGTGCCGCGCGAGCGGAAGGCCCTGGAAGCCCTGCCCGGTGTCGGACGCAAGACGGCCAACGTGGTGCTCAACATCGTGTTCGGCGAGCCGACCATCGCCGTCGACACCCACATCTTCCGCGTCGCCAACCGCACCGGGCTGGCACCCGGCAAGGACGTACGGGAGGTCGAGGAAAAGCTGTTAAAATGCGTTCCGCGGCAATTCCTCCTGCATGCGCACCACTGGCTGATCCTGCACGGCCGTTACGTGTGCAAGGCGCAGAAACCCGGCTGCGGCCGGTGCCCGATACGCGACCTGTGTGACTACTCCGACAAGACACCTGACTCGGCTCCCGACCCGCGCTGACGGCCCGCCCATCACGCCCATCGCCACCGCCATCGCCAGTGCCGCCAAACCGGCACCGGAACTCGCCGCCGACGTGGTGGCCGAAGCACTCGGGCGCACCGGCGCGACGATCGCGCGCAGCGTGCTGCTGTTCCTGACCAGCGATTTCCTGCGCCTGGCGCGCGACTCGGTGCTGGCTGCATCGCGCGCCGCACGCTGCCTGCAGGTGACCGGCTGTACCGGGCCCGGCGTGTTCACCGAAGCGGACTGGGTGCTCGACCGGCCGGCCGCCTGCGCCATGGTGTTTACCGGCGAGGTCGCGCTCGGCGCGGCAGACGCGACGTCCGGGCCGACCCTCAGCCTGGCGCTGCCGCAGAACGCGACCGGCGACTGGATCGAGTCCGGCGCAAGGCGCTTCGGACTGGTCTCCAGCGACGGCGCCGGACACAATCCGGGACGCATCTGGGGCCACGGCCAGGTGCTGGCCGAAGGCCGTTTCGAAGCGGCATTCCGCGGTGCGCGCGGCGCGATCGCCGTGTCGCGCGGCATCCGCATCCTGTCGGAACCGCTGGAGGTCACCGTGGCCCACGCCTACGACGTGGAACGCGTCGCCGGGCACCCGGCCCTCAACACGCTGCTGCGCGTGCTGCCGCTGGAATTGCGGGAAATGGAAAAGCTGCCCCACCACCTGCTGTTTGCCGGCATCATCGTGGGCGAAGCCGAAGGCGCGATCGAGCAGGGCCGCTACATTCTGGTGTCGATCATCGCCGGCAACAGCGACGACCGCTCGCTGACCCTGGCGGCGCGGCTCGAATCCGGCAGCCACATCTTCTGGTGCATGCGCCAGGCACTGGCGGCGGAGCGCGACACCCGCGTCGCCCTCGATGCGGCCGTCGCGGAATTGGGCGCCACGCCGGATTTCGCGCTCCTGTTCTCGTGCCTGGGACGGGGACCGTATTTCTTCGGCGGCGCCGAGCGCGATCTCGAACTCGCCCGCGAGCGCTTGCCGGGCGTGCCCATCATCGGCACCTACGGCGGCGGGGAGATCGCGGCCCTCGCCGTGGGCAACCGCCTGATCCACAACAGCGCGGTCATCGCCGCCTTCAAGTCGGATGTTTAGCCCGTCCCGCGACCAGGCCAGGCGCTTCTTCATCGACGCCTGGCGCAAGTACCGCCAGCGCGAACTGCTGACGCAGATGGAACATGTCGCGGTGGATATCGTCCTCGCTCATCCGGAGTACCACGCCCTGCTCGGCGACGAGGAGCGGGCGCTGGCGCACGACTATGCGCCCGAGTCGGGCGAGCTCAATCCCTTTCTGCACCTGTCGCTGCACCTCGCCGTCGAGGAGCAGCTTGCCATCGATCAGCCGCTTGGCCTGCGCCCGGCCTTCGACCTGCTGCTGGCGCGCAAGGCGGAGCGCCACGACGCGCTGCACGCAGTGGTGGAATGTCTAGGAGAGACGATCTGGCAGGCCCAGCGCGAGGGCTCGCCGCCGGACGGCGAGGCGTATCTGGAGTGCGTCCGGCGCCATGCCAAATGAAAGAGCGGGCCATGGCCCGCCCTGCGCGCACCGGAAGTCCGCTCGTCAGCGCTTGTCGTAAAGCCCTGGCTGGCTGGCGAAATACGCCGCGAGATCGCTGAAATCCTGCTGCGTCAGATTGGTGATCTGGCTCGCCATGATGGGATTCTTGCGCTTGCCCGCCTTGTACTCCTTCAGCGTGTGGTAGAGGTAGCCCTCGTGCTGTCCGGCGAGGCGGGGAAAGTCGGGCGACTGGCTGTTGCCGTCGGCGCCGTGGCAGGCGGCGCAGGTCTTCGACTTCTCCTTGCCTTGCGCCGCGTTGCCGGCGGCGGCGCTGCCCGAAGCCAGCGCGACGGCAAACAGCATGCCGCACGCGGCGATCATCGTCTTCTTCATCTTCCCTCCCCTCATTTCTGCGCGCCGTAATAGGCGCCAAGGTCGGCCATGTCCTGCTCGCTCAGGCCCGCGGCGATGCCGCGCATGGTCGGATGGCTGCGCTCGCCGCTCTTGTAGCCTTCGAGCGCCTTGACGATGTACGCCGGATGCTGGCCGCCGAGCCGCGGCACGGGATACACGTCGGGGAAGGTGGATTTGTAGCCGGGGATGCCATGGCAGCCGGCGCACATGACCGTCTTCTTCTTCGCGGCCTCGGGATCGCCAGTGGCGGCGTGTGCGGCCATGACGCTGGCACCCAGAGCCGCGACGACGGCAAGGTGAAGGATCTTCATCGTTTTGTCCTGTCTCTCGGGAGTGGTAATCCGCGCAGATTCTAGCCAAGCGCGGGGGTCCGGTCAAAAACGCCTTACGCTGCAAAGCAGCATCAGAGCGGATGGAGATCGCCCGCCACGTCCACATCCGCCAGTACGCCAGGGTCGCTGCAGGGAATCAGGAAGGTAGCATCGGCGTGGGCGGCGACGATGCGGCGGGCGCCGCTATCGCCGGAAAGCGCCAGCAGATCGTTCAGGAAGCGCCGCGAGAAGCCGACCGGATGGCCGCGCCGCCCGTCATGCACGGGTGCCGCAATGGGCGCCCCCCGCGCCAGTGCCGCGGCCACGGCGGCGATGGTGTCGGGGCGCACGAAGGGCATGTCCGCCAGGGCAATGACCCAGCCCTCCACGTCGGCGCTCGCCGCCACGCCGCCGGCAAGGCTCGCGCCCATTCCCTCCGCCGCGCGATCGCAGGCAACCACCGCGAGCCCTGCCGCCTGCAGCAGGGCTGCGAGTTCGCTGCCGGAATCGCGCACCACCGCGATCGAGCGCGGCACCGCGGCGCACAGGTTGCGGGCGCTGCGCACCGCCAGCACCTCGCCGCCCGGCAGGCGATGCAGCAACTTGTCCGCGCCGAAGCGCGACGAACTGCCCGCGGCCAGAAGCACGCCGGCGATCCCGGCTGTCACACCGTCGCGGCCTGCGCAGCGGAGAGCGCCACGGCGTTTCTCACGGCGGTCATCTCGGCCAGAATGGACACCGCGATTTCCGCCGGTGTGCGGCTGCCGATGCGCAGGCCGACGGGTCCGTGCAGGCGCGCGATCTGCTCCGGCGCGAGATCGAACTGGCCCAGTCGCTCGCGGCGCCTGGCATCGTTGGCGCGCGAGCCGAGGGCGCCGACATAGAACGCCGGCGACTTGAGCGCCTCCAGCAGCGCCATGTCGTCGAGCTTCGGGTCATGGGTCAGGGCCACTACCGCGCTGTGGGGGTCGAGTTCCAGCGCCAGCACGGTGTCGTCCGGCATGGTGGTGACCAGTTGCGCCCCCGGCACCTGCCACGCTGCCGCGTATTCCTCGCGCGGATCGCAGACGATGACCTGATAGTCCAGGGCCTGCGCCATCTGCGCCAGGTAGAAGGAAACCTGTCCGGCGCCGATCACCAGCAGCCGCAGCCGCGGGCCGTGGACATTGGTCATCCGCCCGCCGTCGAAGCGCAGGGCGTCGCCGCGCTGCGCCGCGGCCAGCGTCACCGCCCCGCTCGCCAGATCGAGGGTGCGGGCCGCCAGTTGGCCCCGTTCGATGCGTGCCCGCAGATCGCGCAGCGTAGCCGCGTCCGGCGCCGGCTCCACCACCAGCCGCAAGGTGCCGCCGCAGGGCAGGCCGAAGCGGCGCGCCTCGTCCTTGGTCACGCCGTAGGTGACGACCTGCGGCTTGCTGCCGCGGAATTCCCCGTCGCGCATACGCCCGATCAGATCGTCCTCGATGCAGCCTCCCGACACGGAACCGACCAGCAGCCCGTCGTCGCGCAGCCCGAGCCAGGCGCCGGCCGGCCTCGGCGCCGAGCCCCAAGTGGCGACGACCGTGACCAGCGCGACCCGATGTCCCGCTTCGAGCCAGCCGACGGCCGCCTTCAGAACTTCGATGTCAGCCGAGTCCACGGCGCCTCACGCCAGACTGAGCGGCAGCTTGCGCAGGCGCTTGCCGGTGGCGGCGAAAAGCGCATTCGCCAGCGCCGGCGCGATCACCGGCACCGCCGGCTCGCCCACGCCCGTGGGTTTGGCGGTGGAAGTCACGATATGCACGTCGATCTTCGGCATCTCGCCCATGCGCAGCAGCGGATAGTCGTTGAAGTTGGACTGCTCCACCGCGCCGTCCTTGAGCGTGATTTCGCCGTACAGCGCAGCGGTGAGGCCGAAGCCGATGCCTCCCTCCATCTGCGCGCGAATGACGTCGGGATTGACGGCGATGCCGCAATCCACGGCGCACACCACCCGGTCCACGCGGAAGCTGCCGTCGCCCTTCACCGTCACCTCCGCCACCTGCGCCACGTAGCTGTGGAACGACTCATGCACCGCTACGCCGCGCCCGCGCTTCTCGCCGTTCTTTCCGGCCGCCAGCGGCTTGCCCCAATCCGCCTTCTCCGCCGCCAGCCTGAGGACCGCGGCGTGGCGCGGATGCTTGCCGAGCAGATCCAGGCGCAACGCCACCGGGTCGCGCGCAGCGGCCTGGGCCAGTTCGTCGATGAAGGTCTCGGTCGAGAACGCGGTGTGGGTCGAGCCCACCGAGCGCCACCACAGCACCGGCACCGGCAGCTTGGACGTATGCAGGTCGACGCTCAGATTGGGAATGGTGTAAGGCAGCGTCGCCGCGCCCTCCACCGAGGTGACGTCGATGCCGTCCTTCGACAAGGCGGATTCGAACGCGGTGCCGGCGATGATGGACTGGCCGACGATGCGATGCTGCCACGCCACGACATTGCCCTTGTCATCGAGCCCGGCGCGCAGGCTGTGGAAATACAGGGGCCGGTAGTAGCCGGCGCGCATGTCGTCCTCGCGCGTCCACATCAGCTTGACCGGCGCCTTGCCGCCGATCGCCTTGGCGACGTGGGCGGCTTCGAGCAGGTAGTCGGCATGGGGATTGGCGCGGCGGCCGAAGCTGCCGCCGGCGTAGAGCATGTTCAGCTTCACCTGCTCCGGCTTGAGGCCGAGCAGCCCGGCCAGCGCCATCTGGTCGCCGGTCTGGAACTGTTCGCCGTTCCACACCTCGCAACCGCCCGCTTCGATCCGGATGACGCAGTTCAGCGGCTCCATCGCGGCGTGGGCGAGGAACGGAAACTCGAAGCCCGCCTCCAGTTTCTTCGCTGCGCCGGCGTAGGCGGCATTCGCGTCGCCCTCCTTGCGCGCCACCAGACCGGGATCGACGGCGAGCTTGCGGTAGCTGTCCATGATTTCCGCGGAACCGAGGCGGAAGGCGCCGGACTCGTCCCAATCCACCGTCAGGGCGTCGCGCCCCAGCTTGGCGGCCCAGAAATCCTGCGCCAGCACCGCCACCCCGCTCGGGATCTGCACCACCTCCACGACGCCCTTCACCTGCTTGCTGCGCGTGGCGTCGAAGCCGCGCACCTTGGCGCCGAAGCGCGGCGCGTGGGCCACCACGGCGGTGAGCATGCCGGGCAGCTTGACGTCCTGGGTAAAGATCGCGCTACCGTTGACCTTCGCGGCGCTGTCCTTGCGCGGCACGTGCTTGCCGATGTAAACGAAGTCCTTCGGATCCTTCAGCTTCACGTCCTCCGGCACCGGGCGTTGCGCGGCACGCGCCGCCAGTTGCCCGAAGCTCGCCTTGCGGCGGCTCGAAGCATGCATCACCATGCCGTCCCGCACCGTGATCTGACCTGGCGCCACCTTCCATTGCTCCGCCGCCGCTGCCACCAGCATGGCGCGCGCTGCCGCCCCCGCCTTGCGCATCTGCTCGAAGGAGTTGGCCATGGCGGTGCTGCCGCCGGTGCCCTGGGAAGGTCCCCACAGCAGGTTGTTGTAGCGCTTGGCGTCCGCCGGCGCGCCCTCGACCTTGACTTGGGACCAGGCGGCGTCCAGTTCCTCCGCCACCAGCGTCGGCAGCCCGGTGTAGGTGCCCTGCCCCATTTCCAGATGCTTGACGATGACGGTGACCGTATTGTCGGTGCCGATGCGCACGAAGGCGTTCGGTTCGAAGGCGGCCGGCGCTGCCTTGGCGACGGTCTTGCCGGGTCCACCGGCGGCCTGCGCCGCGGCGCCGGACACGTAGACGGCCAGGGTCAGCCCCGCGGTGCCCTGCAGGAAGCGGCGCCGGCTCTCGTTTTCGATGCGGATTTCGTCCATGCCGTTCTCCTCTCGCTCAGGCCAGGGACTTGGCCGCATCCTTGATCGCGGCGCGGATGCGCACATAGGTCGCGCAGCGGCACAGGTTGCCCGCCATCTCGCGGTCGATGTCGGCATCGCTCGGCTTGGGATTCTTCGCCAGCAGCGCCACAGCGCTCATGATCTGGCCCGACTGGCAGAAGCCGCACTGCACCACGTCCAGTTTCTGCCACGCCTGCTGCACCGCCTTGCCCACCCGCTCGCCGCCGACGCCCTCGATGGTGAGGATGCGCTTGCCCGCCACCGACGACACCGGCGTGGTGCAGGAGCGCAGCGGCACGCCATCCACGTGCACGGTGCACGAGCCGCACAGGGCCATGCCGCAGGAATACTTGGTGCCGGTCAGGCCAAGACGCTCGCGCAGCACCCACAGCAGCGGCGTGCCGGGATCGGCATCGACGCTGTGGCGCTTGCCGTTGATGTTGAGGTCGATCATGTGTCCTCCTTGGAAACGTGGGGTCGGCCGCCGGGACGGGTGTCGCGTCAACCGTCGGTTCCTGCCGATGTTCCGCCGGGGAGCTTCAAGCCCCGACGGCGCAGCGCGCCACCTGCCGCAGTACTTCGCCTGCCTCGCCCGGTTCGCCGCAGTCGCAGACGTGACCTCCGAGTGCCGCCTCGACCTCGTCGTCGGAGGGTTCGGCACTGCGGGCCAGCAGGGCCGCCGAAGCCATGATGCGCCCCGGCCGGCACTGCTCGCAGGACTGCAGTCCGCCGTCGGTCCACGCCAGTCCCAGCACCCGTCCGAGCGGGGTGTGCAGCACGCCCTCGATGGTGGTCACTTCGCGCCCTTCTGCCTCGGCGATGGCGACACCGCACGAGCGCACGGCGGAACCATCTACATGCACGGTGCAGGCGCCGCACAGGCCCACCAGGCAACCCGGCCGCGTGCCGGTCAGCCCCGCCACGTTGCGGATCGCCCACAGCAGCGGCGTCGCGGGCGGGCAGTCGAGGGTGACGCGGGCGCCGTTGATCCTCAGGGTCGGCATGAATTCGGAGAAAGCCGGGTACGCGCAAGCCAGATCTAAAACCATCCGCCCTGCGGCGTCAAATACGGAGATTGCGTCAACAAGATTGCGCGGCTACCGGTCACCCCGGAACCGCAAGGACGGAGGACTTCACCGCCGGGAATGACCGCGGGGCGCTTCCGGGACGCGACCGGCACGGCCGAGCACTTACGTGACGGGACCGCAGCGGCAAGAAACCGCAAGCCCTCGCACCCTGCCGACGCAACCGGGTCAGGCGCGCGCCTCTTCGCGGGGGCGGGGCCACGCGCCGGACGGGACTACCTTCCCGGAACGAAGCAGGCTCGAAATCGCTTGGGCAGGAACGGGGCGGCCGAAGAGGTAACCCTGGCCCTCGTCACAGCCCTCTTCCCGAAGGAACTGGAGATGGTGCGGAGTCTCGATGCCTTCTGCCACGACCTTGAGACCGAGCCGATGTCCCATCGCAATGATGGTTGCGGCGATCGCCCGGTCATCCGGATCCGATGCCAAGTCATGGATGAACGACCGGTCGATCTTGAGCCGGTCCACCGGGAAGCGCTTCAGGTAGCTCAGACTGGAATAGCCGGTACCGAAGTCGTCAACCGCAAGGTGCGCGCCCAGAGCCTTGAGGTCGGCCAAAAGGCGCAGATTGCGCTCGATATCCCGGATCAAGAGGCTTTCGGTCAATTCGAGTTCGAGCCACTTCGGATCCATTCCGCTTTCTGCCAGCGCATCTCCTATGACTCCGAAGAAGCCGTCGTTGCGCAGTTGCGCCCCGGACAGGTTGACTGCCATCCGCACCGCGGGGAGCCCGGCCTCCTGCCAGCGCGCGTTCTGGCGGCAGGCTTCGCGCAATATCCAATCGCCGAGCGCCACGATGAGCCCGCACTCTTCGGCGACGGGGATGAACCGATCCGGCATGAGAAGCCCGCGTTGCGGGTGCTGCCACCGCACCAATGCTTCGACGCCTACGATCCGGCCGTTGTCGAGGTCAACCTGAGCCTGGTAGTGAAGAAGGAACTCGCTGCGGTCGATACCCTGTCGCAACTCCTTCTCCAGCAGCGCACGCTCGCAGATTTGCGCGTTCATCGTGCCGGTGTAGAACTGGAACGTGTTGCGGCCTCCCTCCTTGGCTACGTACATCGCCGTATCGGCACTCTTGATCAGATCGTGGAGCGTGGTGCCGTCCTGAGGGTAGGCGGCAATGCCGATGCTCGGCGTGATGCTCAACTCGTGGCCGCCAAGGACGATTGGCGTGCTCAGAACGTCCAGGCACTTGCGCGCGACGATCCCGGCGTCCGCCGCCGCATGCAGGTCGGTCAGCAGCACGATGAACTCATCGCCGCCGAGGCGGGCCAACGTATCCGAATCCCGAATGCATGCACCGAAGCGGTCCCCCACCACCCGCAGCAGATCGTCGCCCGTCGCGTGCCCGAGCGTGTCGTTCACCTGCTTGAAGCGGTCGAGATCGATGAACATCAGTGCAAGCTGGCGTGCATTGCGACGTGCGAGTGCCGACGCATACTCGAAGCGGTCGGCAAGCAGGCTACGGTTCGGCAAGCGGGTGAGCGGATCGTAGTAGGCCAGGAAGTTGATTCGCTCCTGATCCTCCTTCTGGCGACTGATGTCGCTGAAGATCCCGATGTAATGGGCCAGTCGCCCCGCGGGATCCCGCAGCACCGTAATCGACAGGGACTCCGGATACACGGAGCCGTCCTTGCGCCGGTTCCACATCTCCCCCCGCCAGCGGCCGTACCGGACGATTTCGCGCCACATGGCGCGAAAGAACTCGCCGTCCTGGCGTTCCGAGGACAGCATGCGCGGGTTGCGCCCCGCCACGTCCTGCTGGGAATAGCCGGTGATTTCGCAGAACGCTGGATTCACGGCAACGATGTTGGCGCCGGCATCGCAGATCACGACGCCCTCCGCACTCGTCTCGAACACGCTGGCGTAGAGCCGAAGCTGTGCTTCGGCGCGCCGCTGGTCCGTGACGTCCTCCCCGGCGCTGATCACGGATGCGACGTACCCACGATCGTTGCGAAGGACCCGGTTGTGCCAGCGTATCGTCCGCCGTTCGCCCTGCGAGGTGAGTACCTCGTTCTCGAAACTGGCAGCAACTTCCATCTCGCCGTTGAGGGTGGCCCGAAGCAACTTTCGCACGTCGTCGCGATCCGATTCGGGGACCACGGTCTCTATCCAGTTCTTGCCGAGGAGATCGGCTTCGGCATAACCCAGAATCTCCAGCGCCTTCCGGTTTGCCAGAACCAGTCTCGCCCCGGCGTCCAGGACTACGACGATCGTCCCGACGATGTCCAGGTAGGTTTCCGAGCGCAATGGCACTACTTTAAGGAAGTCGAAACAGAAATAGGCTGACGCCTGAACGGGTTACGATGGAGTTGCGAGACAACATCATCACCCATGGAGGGCCAGCCTATGCTACATGCTACCAGTAAGGGGCGTATCGAGAGATTGGTTAGTCGATTTCGATGTGGCTTCTTACAGGAATCTCGTGAGAAGCTTTTTGATGCCCTACCGGCGGCCGAACTGGAACGTGCGGTTCTTGAGGAGGTGGGTAGCTGGCGTGAGCGTCTTTACTCACCGTTGGTCACTTTGCGCTTGTTTATAGAGCAAGTGCTGCACGTAAACCCTGCCTGCCAGGATGTGGTGGTGCGTTATGCCAGTGAGCGTGTAGCACAGGGCGAGGCGCTGGTGGGGCTGAGCACGGGGCCTTACTGCAAGGCACGGCAGAGACTTCCGGTGAAGTTGCTGGTACGGTTGTGCAGGGGGGTTGGCAGACGGTTGGAGGAAAGCTCCCCGCAGGCATGGCGGTGGCGAGGCAGGTCGCTCATCCTGGTCGATGGGGCGACGGTAACGATGCCCGATACCGTGGAGAACCAAGCGCAGTATCCGCAATCGCGCAGCCAGAAGGCCGGGGTGGGTTTCCCGATAGCGCGGCTGGTGGTATTGATTTCGCTGGCCAGCGGGGTGGTGCTTGATTGGGCAATGGCGGCCTGCAAGGGAAAGAAGACGGGCGAGGACACGCTGTTTCGCCAGTTATATGGCTCGCTGAACCGCGGCGACATTGTGCTGGTGGATCGCTACCACAGCAGTTATTTCACGATCGCCCAACTGCGCGCAAAGGGGGTCGATATGGTCTCGCGCCAGCATGCCGGGCGCACTACGGACTTCCGCCGCGGACAGCCACTGGGCAAGCACGACCACCTCGTGATCTGGAAACGCCCGAAGCGCCCCGATTGGATGGAGCAGGATGCTTATGAGCTGATACCCGAAGAGATGACGGTACGTGAGGCCAAGGTGGGGAAATGGGTGCTCGTGAGTACGCTGACGAATCCAGCCCAGGTGAGCAAAGCCCAACTCAACGCCCTGTATGTCCAGCGCTGGCATGTCGAGCTGGACCTACGGTCGATCAAAAGCGTGATGGGTATGGATATTCTGCGCTGCAAGAGTCCGGACATGGTACACAAGGAGGTGAGTGCATTTTTCCTCGCCTATAACTTAATCCGGGCCGTGATGGCGCAGGCGGCAGCCTGTGCCAAGGTGCTGCCGCGACAATTGAGCTTCAGCGGCGCCAAACGCGTCGTGAACAGCTTACTGGATCTGATCAGAGGCAGCGCAACAAAGAGTTTCATCCGGATGTTTGCCACTCTGCGCGGGGCAGTCGCATCTTTACGCCTGCCGTGGCGACCGGATCGGGTCGAGCCTCGTGCAGTCAAGCGACGACCAAAACCACATCGCCTGCTCAACGAATCACGCGATATCGCCCGTGCAAAGATTGTGCGAACACGCATCTGCCTCGCTTAAGGTAGTGCCATTGGTTTCCGAGCGCTGCTTCTCATCTGCGAGACGGCGGTTTGCACGGACCACCTTCAGCGTCGTGCCAAGGAGAATCGAAGCCAGTAACAGCGCTCCGACGAGTCCCCACTCCCAATAGCGCTCCACCACGTCACGGGCCGTGAACTCGGTACGGGCGTACGGACCCAGGCGCAGTTCGCGGAACAGGTCGTGCACGGTGCCGTAGTCCTTCGGCACAGTCCAGCCAACGATCTCGGCGGCTTGCGCCGCCTCGCTGTCGCGCCGCATGGTGAGCAAGGCGATCGCAACCTGACGGGCCAGCGGATCCGGCGTATGGCGCAGCTTGGAAAACGGCCAGTCGGGGTAGAGCCTCGTGCTTACGAGGTAGGGGTAGCCCGACGGCGCGGACGGACTCGTTACCAGCTTGAACGCACGGGCTTCCAGCTTCCCTTCCTCGACCATGCGCTCGATGACATCCGATCGGGCCGCCGCCATGTCCGCCGTCCCGGCCAGTACCCCGAGCAAGGCCTTCTCGTTGTCGCCAGCCTCCTGAACCGAAAAATCGACGTCCGGCCGGATCCCTTCAGCCTTGAGTTCGCGCCACTGCATCTGCCAGCCGCCAAAGGACAGACGGCTGGGAACGAGCAGGGTCTTGCCCCTTATGTCATCCAACGTCCGGATGTCGTCCCGATCCGCCCGTGCGACGAGAACGCCGCCGTACTCGGAAAAGTCGCCCTTGGGGCCGCTGCTCATGAGCGTCGCGATGCGGGTGACGCCGTGGAGCAGTTCCAGTTCGACATAGAGGCCGGCCGCGGTGACAGTGAAATCAACGGCACCTCGCGCAACTGCCGGAAACAGCTCGTCGTACGACAGCGGAACAAGTTCGAAGCGGTATCCGGCGACCTGTCTGTCGAGGTAGCGGATGGTCGGTTCCCACATGCGCCGCGCGACTTCCGGGCCGCGGTGATGGAGGATACCCAGGCGCACGGTCTCCGGTTCCGCGGCCGCGACGCCGGCTGCGAACAGCAGGAGGTACAGCACGACCCGCAACGCGTGCCCGAAGGTCGGCGTCCCCGTCGCCAGGCGCGGTTGCCCATGTGTGGTGTCGTGCGGTGGCACCATTTCCTTGCTCGCGATCGAAGGGATAGGTCGTTCCAGCGTCAAGCGTTCGGTGTCCCGGCTTGGATGCGGCGGTGGCCGCTCCTGACAGCCGGCGCCTGCCGCCTCGCACGGGGCCATCCAAGGCGCACCACGGCAAGAAAGACCCCAAAATGAAGCAAGCATCGACCGGCGACGGCAGTTCTTGAGCCGGGACGAGCCGCGCTGGCACGCCGCGACGCAGCGCGAGTCTGACCACCGGTCGACTTCACACGCGTGCGACGGTAGCCGCGGGGCGCAGCCGATCCCGCAGTTCAGCCACGCAGAGTGCAGGTGCAATGGGATGTTCGCGGGGTTGCCGCCGCGACCCCGGCGCAGGCGTCCGAGCCCGATCGCCCCGTCGTATAATCCCGCGACACCAACTCCCCATGCCCCCATGCGCTTCGAAGGCACCACAGGCTACGTCGCCACCCCTGACCTGACGCTGGCGGTCAATGCCGCCGTGACCCTGCAGCGCCCGCTGCTGATCAAGGGCGAGCCGGGCACCGGCAAGACCATGCTGGCGCAGGAGGTCGCGGCGGCGCTCGGACTGCCGCTGCTGGAATGGCATATCAAGTCCACCACCAAGGCGCAGCAGGGGCTGTACGAGTACGACGCGGTGTCGCGCCTGCGCGACTCGCAACTGGGCGAGGCGAAGGTGCAGGACATCGCCAATTACATCGTGCGCGGCGTGCTGTGGCAGGCGTTCCAGGCCGAGGCGCCGACCGTGGTGCTGATCGACGAGATCGACAAGGCCGACATCGAGTTCCCCAACGACCTGCTGCGGGAACTCGACCGCATGGAGTTCTACGTCTACGAGACGCGGCAACTGGTGCAGGCGCGGCACCGGCCGATCGTCTTCATCACCAGCAACAACGAGAAGGAACTGCCGGACGCCTTCCTGCGCCGCTGCTTCTTCCACTACATCCGTTTCCCGGACCGGGAGACGATGCACAAAATTGTCGACGTCCATTTCCCCGGCCTGAAAAAGGCGCTGATCCGCGAGGCGCTGGAAGTGTTCTTCGAGTTGCGCGAAATCCCCGGACTGAAGAAGAAGCCGTCCACGTCGGAACTGCTGGACTGGATCAAGCTGCTGGTGGCTGAGGACATCCCGCCCGAGGTGCTGCGCAGCAAGGACCAGAAGACCGCCATCCCGCCCCTGCATGGTGCGCTGCTCAAGAACGAGCAGGACGTGCATCTCTTCGAGCGCCTGATTTTCATGGCGCGGCAAAATCGATAGTCCCGATTTTCGCAAGAGAATCAATTCTCAGCCGTGCCTGCCGCGCCTCGCGGTAGTGCTGCGCCGCACCAGTGCTTCTCGGAACGGAAAATGCTTGTCCGATGGCAGGCGCGTTTGCTATCGTCCTCTGCTCACGCCCCATCGACCGCCGCCAACCAAGGAGAGTCCATGCCACCGTTCAAGAAAGTCGTGCTCACTGCGGGCCTGCTGGCAGCGGCCCTCGCCACGTCGCTTCCCGCGTTTCCGCGCATCGCCGAGAGCACGACCAGCCTGCAGTCCGGCGCGACGAAGCTCGGGACGGCCTTCGAGGCGTTGAAGAAGGCCCACGAGGCCGGCGACCGCCGCGCCACCGTTCCCTATGCGACGATGCTGCAGCGCGGCCTGGGCACGGCGGCGGATCCGCAGCGCGCCTTTGCGCTGGCGAAGGAGGCGGCCGACGCGGGCGATGCCGATGCCGCAATGTTCGTCGCCGATAGCCTGCTGGCGGGACGCGGCACCCGGCGCGACCCCGCGGCGGCGCTCGATGCGGTGCGCGGCCAAGCCCAGTCGGGCCATGCGCAGGCGCAACTGCTGGCCTACCGTGCGTCGCGCGCCGCTCCGGCGCCGAACACGCTGACGGCTGGCAGCGACCAGATCTTCGGCCTGGAGATGCTGGGGCGAGCCGCGCAGCAGGACCTGCCTGCAGCCAAACTGCAGCTTGCCGCCTACTTCGTGGAGACCGCGGGCATCGGCAATCGCGGGCGGGCGCTGGCGATCCTGTCGTCCCTCGAGCGCAAGACGCCGCTGCTGGGCAAGCTGGAGACAGCCCTGGGCGAACTCGAACCGCTCGGCGACTCGCCGACCACCATCAAGCTCATCCAGGATGCCGAGTACGCCGCCGTGGCGCGGGCCACCGCCCAGGGCGAGCGCCTGGCCGGGGACGGGGACTGCGATGTGCCGGTGCCGGTGCTGAGCGCCATGCGCCCCGGCAAAGCGCTGACCGACGCCGAGTTTCTGCCCATCGAGTTGCCCGAGTTGGCCAGGAGCCGCATCGTGCGCGGCACCTGGTCCGAGAATTGGGACTACGCGGTTTGCGGCGAAACCGTCACCGTCGAAGTGCAGTACCGGGCCGACGGCAAGGGCGGCGTGTCCTTCGACACCGCGATCCAGTGACCGCGCCGCCCGCGCGCTGAGTCGTGCTCGTCGACTTTTTCCTCCACCTCAAGTCGCGCAAGCTGCCGGTCTCGACCAAGGAGTTCCTGACGCTGCTGGAGGCGGTGCGCGAGCACGTCTGCGGGCATTCGATCGACGACTTCTATTACCTCTCCCGCGCCTGCCTGGTGAAGGACGAGTCGAACTACGACAAGTTCGACCGCGCCTTCGGCGAGTATTTCAAGGGCGTGGAGGCGATTCCCGGACTGGAGGCGCAGATCCCGGAGGATTGGCTCAAGCTCATGATGAAACGCCACCTCACGCCGGAGGAGAAGGCAAAGATCGAGACGCTGGGCTGGGAAAAGCTGATGGAGGAATTCCGCAAGCGCCTCGAAGAACAGAAAGGGCGCCACGCCGGCGGCAACAAGTGGGTCGGCACCGGCGGCACCTCGCCCTACGGCGCCCACGGCTACCATCCGGAAGGCTACCGCATCGGCCCCGAGTCGGCAGGCAACCGCAGCGCGGTCAAGGTGTGGGACCAGCGCAGCTTTCCGCAACCTGGACGACTCGGTGGAACTGGGAACGCGCAACATCAAGGTCGCGCTGCGCCGCCTGCGCCGCTTCGCGCGCGAGGGCGCGCCCGAGGAACTGGATCTGGACGGCACCATCGCCGCCACCGCCCGCAACGCCGGCTGGCTCGACATGCTGATGCGCCCGGAGAAGCACAACGCCATCAAGGTGCTGCTGTTCCTCGATGTCGGCGGCTCCATGGACGAGCACATCAAGGTGTGCGAGGAACTGTTCTCGGCGGCCCGCGCCGAGTTCAAGCATCTGGAATATTTCTACTTCCACAACTGCGTCTACGACCACCTCTGGCGCGACAACCGCCGCCGCCAGGCCGAGCGCAGCGCCACCTGGGACGTCCTCCACAAGTACGCCGCCGACTACAAGCTGATCTTCGTCGGCGACGCCAGCATGAGCCCCTACGAGATCATGCAGCCGGGCGGCTCCATCGAGTACATGAACGAGGAGCCGGGCGCGGTGTGGATGCGCCGCCTCACCGACACCTACCCCTCCGCCATCTGGCTCAATCCCGAACCCGAACAGTACTGGCCCTACCGCCATTCCATCAGCATCATCCGCAATCTGCTGGGCGGGCGGATGTTCCCGCTGACGCTGGAGGGGCTGGAGCGGGGGATACGGATGCTGAGCAAGGGCAATTGAAGAAACAAGTCGCTTGGCCTGTGTGGCAGAGGTATTCGAGCGCAATTCTCTGTGCGGAAAGGAGAAATCTCATGAGATGAGAGCCGACGCGATCTTTGTGTCTGATGACTGGCGGCATACGGCAATGATCGAAGCTAAAGTAGATTGCCGCTTCACCTACGGCGACCATCCACCCGATGCGCAGTTGTCGCGCCAACTTGAGTACCTCTCAGCCCTAAACGGCGACAGTAAGACACTTCTTCTGTTGTGTCCCGAATTCAACCTGGATTGGTACAAGACACGGCTGTCACGGGCCTGGGATGCGCTTGCGAATAAGGCTGGAGTCTTCGCATGCGTAGCGACGTGGGAAGATGTCTTTTACCTGAATGGAGGGACAAGAAAGCCCGCTGTCGCGTAATTCGGCAAGAGCAGCAGCGTGGGGAAGAACCGCATTCTTCGCATAAGGCAGGAAGACGGTGTCGGCACCGCGTTACGCGTTTGATCCGACCTACGGCAGAGACCATGTAGGGCGGGCCGTGCCCGCCGTGCGTATGGGTCGGCGGGCACGGCCCGCCCTACCACGCGCCCGGCCACGTCACCTGTACGTCGGGGGCACGGGTGCGCGCAGACGCTCTCAACCCCGCGACGCCGCCTGCAGGATGCCGAGCACGGCGCCGGCCGGATCGACGAACGCGGCGATGCGGCCGACGTCGGGAATGTCGGTCGGCGGCAGGACGACCTCGGCGCCCAGTTCCTTAGCTTGGGCAGCGATGGCGTCGCAGGCCGCCACCGCCACGTAGGGAATCCAGAACGAGCCGGACTCGGGCTTGGGGGTGGCCATCAGCCCGGCGCGCGGCTTGTCGCCGTGATGGAGGACGTAGTAGGTGCCCTTGTCGGCCATGTCCCAGGCTTGGCGCACGTATCCGAACACGTCCTCGTAGAAGGCCAGGGCCGCGGCAGTGTCGGTGGTCATCAGTTCGTTCCACGTCCAGTCGCCGGCGGCAACCTGGGGCGCCTCCGGCCGGTCGCCTTCGGCGCCCTTCCAGATCGAGAACACCCCGCCGGTGGGGTCGGCCAGCGTCGCGGCGCGGCCCACCGGCCCGAAGTCCGTCGGCGGCATCAGAATTCTGGCCCCCGCCGCCTGGGCGCGGGCGGCGGTGGAATCCACGTCGGACACCGATAGATAGCCCATCCAATGGCTCGGCACGCCGGGCATGGCCTGGCGATAGCCGCCGATGCCGTCGGCGCCGTTCATGATCATGTGGTAGGTGCTGCCGCCGACAGGAACGCCGTCCGACTTCCAGCCGAACAGGGTGTCGTAGAAGCGGCGCGCGCCGGACACGTCGTGGGAAACGTGCTCGAACCAGACGAACTTGCCGTGGGTGTAGGCCATGGAGCCCTCCAGGTCGGACCGGGGCGACGCCCCTGCTTCACCATAGCCCAGCCTGGCGGCGCCTGCCGCGCGGCGGCGTTATGCGCCGTTCACGCCGGAGCCGCTGCAGGGAACGCGGTAGTTGTCCTGCGTCATGAGGTCAACGCCGCAGCTCAGGTTCTCCACCCAGTCGATGAAGCGCTCGACCATGGGCCGGCCCTCGAAACGGCTGCCGTGCTGGGGCACGATCATGGAGATGTCGAGGCTGCGCGCCATGTTGGCCCAGAAGCGGCAGACCCGGTTGGAAGCCATGTAGCGGCGGTGAAAGCCCACCATGAAGCGCAGGTGGGCGTCGAAGTCCCGCACCGGCTCGCCGGCGAGTTCCTGCGGCACGAGGGAGGCACCGAGATCGCCGGAGAACAGGATCCTGGACACCGGATCGTAGAACTGGAAGTTGCCTTCCGAATGCAGAAAGTGGGCCGGTACCGCCTTGAGCGCGCACTTGCCCAAGGGAATGTCACCGCCCTCGTCGGGAATGCCGATGATGCGGCCGAGGTTCACGTTGCCGGTGGTGAAATGCGGGACGAAGCGCCCCCACAGCCGCGATATGGCGAGACGGCAGGGCGTGGACACGAACCAGCGGTTGACCGAGGCAATGACGTCGGGATCGGTATGGGAGGCCAGGATGTACTTCAGGTCCCGCGTCGGGACGAATTTCTGCATCGCCAGCAGCAGGGCGTTGTAGGTCATGCCGCCGCCCGGATCGATCAGCGCCGCCTCGCCATCGTCGATGACTAGGAACTGGTTGCACTGGATGGGCGCATCACCCTGCTCCTCCACCAAATCGTGGAATGCAAGACAGATGTGCTTGCCGTCCCTGTAAAGCTCGACTGCCATTAACGCCTCGTGTTGCGGTTTGGGCCCCTGCCGGGCTCGCAGGCCGCCGCCGCGATCTGCATTTCGTGGCGGCGGGCGGGGTCCATTCTATCGGCGTTCCGCCCGGCTGCGCGCACTATTCGCGCCGCGCCCCAGGATGGCTAATTGGCCTGCGCCGGCGGCGCGACCTTCATCACTTCGTCGAGCGTGGTAACACCGGCGGCGATCTTCATGGCGCCGCTCACCCGCAGCGGCTTCATGCCCTCACGATAAGCCAGCTCGCGCAGGACAGCCAGGTCGGTGGACGGGGTGACCCGCTTCTTCATCTCCGGCGACATGAGCAGGATCTCGTACAGCCCGACGCGGCCCAGGTAGCCGGTCATACGGCATTCGAGGCAGCCCACGGGCTGGTACAGCCTGGCCGGACGCGCCGCCTTCCACGGCGCGACGATGTCCGTCCAGGCCTTCTCGTCCTCGACGCGCTGCGCGCCCGAGGCGCTCTTGCAGTGTGGGCAGAGGGTGCGCACCAGGCGCTGCGCCATCACGCCGAGCAGAGTGGAGTTGAGCAGATAGGCCGGCACGCCGAGGTCGAGCAGGCGCGTGACGGCCGTGGGCGCGTCGTTGGTGTGCAGGGTGGACAGCACGAGATGGCCGGTCAGCGCCGCCTGGATCGCCATCTCGGCCGTTTCCAGGTCGCGAATCTCGCCCACCATGATGATGTCCGGGTCCTGGCGCATGAAGGCGCGGATGCCCTGGGCGAAGCTCATGTCGATGCCGTGCTGCACCTGCACCTGGTTGAAGGATGGCTCGATCATCTCGATCGGGTCCTCGATGGTGCACACGTTCACCTCGGGCGTGGCGAGCAGCTTCAGCGTCGAATAGAGGGTCGTGGTCTTGCCGGAGCCGGTGGGACCGGTGACCAGGACGATGCCGTTGGGCTGGCGCGTCATCTCGTTCCAGCGCGCGACGTCGTCTTCGGAGAAACCCAGTTCGGAGAAATCCCGCACCAGGACCTCGGGATCGAAGATGCGCATCACCATCTTCTCGCCGAAGGCGGTGGGCAGGGTGGACAGGCGCAGTTCCACCTCCTGGCCTTCGAGGGTGCGCGTCTTGATGCGGCCGTCCTGGGGGCGGCGCTTTTCCACCACGTCCATGCGGCCGAGGATCTTGATGCGGCTCGTCATCGCCGTCAGCACCGGCGCCGGGATCTGGTAGACCTGGTGCAGCACGCCGTCGATGCGGAAGCGCACGATGCCCAGATCGCGCCGCGGCTCGATGTGGATGTCGCTGGCGCGCTGCTCGAAGGCGTACTGCCACAGCCAGTCCACGATATGGACGATGTGCTGGTCGTTGGCGTCGAGCTGACGATTGGCCTTGCCCATTTCCACCAGCTGCTCGAAGCTGGACACCCCCGCGGCGCTCTTGTCGCCCGCCTGCACCGCCTTCTTGATGGATCGGGCGAGGTTGTAGAACTCCACCAGGAAGCGGCTGATGTCGACCGGGCTGGCGATGACGCGCTTGATGTCCTTGCGCAGGATGGGCTTGAGCTCGTCCTCCCACTCGCGCACGAAGGGCTCGGCGGTGGCGATCACCACCTCCTTGGTCGTCACCCGGATCGGCAGGATCTTGAAGCGCGCCGCATAGGCGTTGGACATCACGTCGGTCACGGTGGAGAAGTCGATGCGCAGCGGATCGATGTGGACATACTCCAGGCCGGCGAATTGGGCCAGCCATTCGGCCAGCGCATCCAGGGTCAGGATCTTGTGCGGCGGCTGCGCCGACTTCAATTTCTGGTCGGCGACGATCACCAGGGGATGGGTATCGCCGCGGAAATAGCGACGCTCGCGTTGCAGCGCCGCGGCATCCTCCGCCCTTACCAGACCGTCGGCGACCAATGCGTCCAGCACGTCGTGCAGGGTGAGGCGGCGCTCGGTCTGGGCACTGCGGCTGTGGACGCTGGACATGGCGGGGCGCGGTTCCCTGGGAATGGTGCGCCCGACTATAGCCGACTCAGGAACAGGGCTCAACGACGCGCGCCCCGCAATTGACTCAGGTCAAACCCTCTTCCCTGCTCAGGTCTAGCCTTGGAAGCCTTGCCAATCGTGGTTCCCCGCTGCAAGATCGTCATCGTGCCGACCAAGCTCACGATCTCGCGCTCCACCACCCTGCCGCCGGCCGCGGCCCCCCTGAATTCCATCGTTCCTGCCCGGGACCGCGCCGGCCATCCGGCGGCACCGCAATTTCCGGAGAAGACTGCAGGCGCTCAAGCGATCCGCGCTCTACGCGTTTCGCTTCACGCCCAGCGCCAGACAGTCCCCGGTAGAGAAGCAGAGACATCCGCTTTCTTCCATAAATAGGGGAAAACTAATGCTGACCAAGACCCGCGGCCGCCCACAACTGCGTGCGGTGCCCGGTGTCGGCCGCGCGGCGGTGCGTCCGCCGAGGCTGCTGAACACGGGCTCGCTGCGCGCGGAGTACGACGCCGAACAACGGGCCGTCTGGATGTACATGTGTCCGGAGGGGCGGCCCTGCTTCAGCGCCCATCTGTTGGGTGACATCCTCGCCCAGCAGCACGCCGTAGCCGAGGAACCGGAGGGTGTCGATTTCGTCGTTCTGGCATCCGCCGTGCCGAACGTCTTCAACCTGGGCGGCGATCTCGATCTGTTCCGCACCCTTGCCCTGGCGAAGGACGAGGCGGGTCTGGTGCGCTACGCCGAACATTGCGCACGCGCGGTGCACAGCGCGGCGCGGGGCCTCGACGCCGGCATCGTGACGGTCGCCGTGGTGCAGGGCGATGCGCTGGGCGGCGGCCTGGAGGCGGCGCTCGCCTGCAGCATCGTGGTAGCGGAGCGAGGCGCAAAGATGGGCTTCCCCGAGATCCTGTTCAACCTGTTTCCTGGCATGGGTGCCTACAGCCTGGTGACGCGCAAGGTCGGACCGCGCATTGCCGAGGACCTGATCACCAGCGGCCGCGTATTGAGCGCCGAGGAAATGCACCAGATCGGGCTGGTGGACTATCTGGCGGAGAAAGGAATGGGCGAGCGCGTGACGAGGAACGTCATCAGCGACAAAGCCTGGACCCTGAATGGCTACCGCTCGTTCCAGATGGCGAAGCTGCACTCCTACCTCGCCGTGCCTTATCGCGAACTGCTCGAAATCGCCCGGGAATGGGCGCGGGCCGCCTGCCGCCTCGACGCACGCGACCTGAAAATGATGGAACGGCTGGTTCGCGCCCAGGAACGCCTGACCGGACGCCCCGCCTGACTTGATGCCGGGTCGCGGGAGAACCCCCTCCTGGCCCGGTTCCGCCGCGCGCAGGCGCCAGCGCCCGGCGCGCGCTGCCGCCGCTGCATTCCCCTGTGGCCCCCGCCTCCGGTTCGGTTCAACCGACCTTGATTCCCGCTCATTTGCCGAAATTGCGGGAACTTACCCTCTTATTTTCGTGAATTAATGCCGCTATATCTGTGGCATCCTTCGCGCGAGGCAGCGCGGCCCGCACAGATAACATCGCTTTTCCGCGCCCAGCGCATCCGAAAAGGTCGGCCTCGGCCGACCGGAAGCGTGTGCAGGCCGCAACAGGTTCCAGCGCTCCCCGCCGGGGTGGACGCAGAGCCAGCCCCGACGAGAGATCAGCGTAACGGATGCGCGGGCGCGTAACGAGAGGAGATAGATCATGCTCTATGGCGTCACCCCCCGTCCTGCCTTCCGCCTGGAACCCAATCAGCACGTATCGAATTCTTCCCCGATTACCCGAAGAAGCACCGTCCGCACCGAATACGACGCCCAGCGCCGCGCCCTCTGGCTGTACATGTCGCCGCGGCCACGGCCCTGCTTCACGCCGGATCTTCTCGCGGACATCCTGGCGGCCCAGGACGACCTGAGGCGGGACGCGGCGAACGTGGACTTCTTCGTCGCCGCCTCGGACATCCCCGGCGTGTTCAACCTGGGCGGCGACCTGAACCTGTTCCAGCGCGCCGCCGCCGCCAGGGACGCCGCCGGCCTCATGCACTATGCCGAGCGCTGCGTGCAGGCGCTCTACGGACCGATCTCGGGCTTCGGCTCCGGCATCACCTCGATCGCGCTGCTGCAGGGCGACGCCCTGGGCGGCGGGCTGGAGGCTGCGCTGTCCTGTCACATCGTGGTGGCCGAACGCGGCGTGAAGATGGGCTTTCCCGAGATCATGTTCAACCTCTTCCCCGGCATGGGCGCCCTCAGCTTCGTCGCGCGCCGTGCCGGCCAGCGCGTCGCGGAACGGCTGATCCTCGACGGCGAGATCCTCCCGGCCGAGGAAATGCACGAACTCGGACTGGTGGACCACCTGGCCGAGAAAGGCGAAGGCGTCGAACTGGTGCAGGAACTGATCCGCCGGCGCTCCCGTGCCAGCAACGGCCTGCGCGCGTTCCAGCGCGCCCGCATGCACACGCCGCTGAGCGTACCTTACGAGGAACTTCTGGCAGTGACGCGGGAGTGGGTGGACGCCGCCTGCCGCCTGGAGTCACGCGATCTGCGCATGATGGATCGCCTGGTCAAGGCCCAGGACCGGCTCATCGGCGCAACGGCCACAGCGACGGAACCGGAGTTCGCGCTCGCCGGCGCGAAAGCCACGGTGAGGGAACCGGAAATGGCGCTCGCTGCCTAGAAACCCGCGCCGCCACCCGGCACCACGCCGGGTAGGAACCCCAAGGGAAAAAGGCGACCCTGGGTCGCCTTTTTCGTTCTCACACGAGCCCTCTCAACCCGGCAGGATGATGCGGCTCTCCGCCCCGCTCATCTCCAGCATGAGCTGATTCACGCGCCGGACGAATCCGGCCGGGTCGTCGAGCTGGCCGCCCTCCGCCAGCAGTGCCTGGTCGAACAGCACGGCGGCCCAGTCGTCGAAGCGCTTTTCCTCATACTTGAGCCGCAGGACCACCGGATGCTTGGGATTGACCTCCAGGATCGGCTTGGAAGTCGGCACCTTCTGGCCGGCCGCCTTCAGGATGCGCGCCAGGTTGCCGGTCATATCGTAGTCGTCCGCCACCAGGCAGGCGGGAGAATCGGTGAGGCGATGGGTGACGCGCACGTCCTTGACCCTTTCTCCCAGGCTCGCCTTCACCTTCTCGATCAGATCCTTGAGTTCGTCGCCTTCCCGTTCCTGCTCCTTCTTCTCCGCTTCGTCTTCCAGCTTGCCCAGATCGAGGCCGCCCTTGGCCACTGAAACGAGCTGCTTGCCGTCGAACGCGGTGAGATTGCCGACCAGCCACTCGTCCACCCGATCGGAGAGCAGCAGCACTTCGATGCCTTTCTTGCGGAAGACCTCCAGGTGCGGGCTGTTCTTCGCCGCGTTGAAGGAGTCGGCCGTGATGTAATAGATCTTGTCCTGGCCTTCCTTCATGCGCGACACATAGTCGGCGAGGGCGACGCTTTCCTCTTCCGTGTCGTGGTGCGTGGAGGCGAAGCGCAGCAGCTTGGCGATCTTCTCCTGGTTGGCATGGTCCTCGCCCACGCCTTCCTTCAGCACGCGGCCGAACTCCTTCCAGAAGGTGGTGTACTTCTCCTTCTGCCCGGCGTCCCCGCTCCCCGCCAGATCCTCCAGCAGACCGAGCACCTTCTTCGTGCAGCCGGCGCGGATCGCCTCGATATCCTTGCTCTCCTGCAGAATCTCGCGCGAGACGTTGAGCGGCAGGTCGTTGGAATCCACCACGCCGCGCACGAAGCGCAGATAGACCGGCAGCAACTGCTCGGCGTCGTCCATGATGAACACGCGGCGCACGTAGAGCTTGATGCCGTGGCGCTGCTGGCGGTCCCACAGATCGAACGGCGCGCGCGACGGGACGTAGAGGAGCTGGGTGTATTCCTGCCGCCCCTCCACCTTGGCGTGCACGTAGGCGAGCGGCGGCTCGAAATCGTGGCCGACGTGCTTGTAGAACTCCTGGTACTGCTCCTCGGTGATCTCCGACTTGGGCCGCGCCCACAGGGCGCTGGCCTGATTCACCGTCTCGTCCTCGGCGCTGACGACCTGCTCGCCCTTGTCCTTGTCCCATTCCTCCTTCTTCATGACAATGGGCTGAACGATGTGGTCCGAGTACTTGCGGATGATCTGCCGCAGCTGCCAGCCGGAGAGCAGGTCGTCGGGCTTCTTCGCCGACTCTTCCGCCGACTCGTCGCGCAGGTGCAGGATGACCTCGGTGCCGCGCTGGGGCCGCTCCAACGGCTCCACCGTGTACTCGCCCGCCGTGTCGCCGGTCATGGCGCATTCCCAGCGCACGCCCTGGTCCGCCGGCAGGCCGGCGCGGCGCGTCAGCACCGTCACCTTGTCGGCGACGATGAAGGACGAATAGAAGCCGACGCCGAACTGGCCGATCAGGTGGGCGTCCTTCTGCTGGTCGCCGGTGAGGCTGCCGAAGAACTCCCGGGTGCCCGACTTGGCAATGGTGCCGAGTTGCTGCACCGCCTCGTCGCGCGACATGCCGATGCCATTGTCCGCAACGGTGATGGTGCGGGCAGCCTTGTCGAAGGCGATGCGGATCTTGAGGTCGGGATCGGTCTCGAACAGGCCGGGATTGTTGAGTGCCTCGAAGCGCAGCTTGTCGCAGGCGTCGGAAGCGTTGGAAATCAGTTCGCGCAGGAAGATCTCCCGGTTGCTGTACAGGGAGTGGATCATCAGGTGCAGCAGCTGCTTGACTTCGGCCTGGAAGCCGAGCGTTTCTCTTGCGGTTGCGGTGGTCATGGGTCTCTCCACGGAATGACCGGGGAAGTATGGGGACGGCGGGCCGGTTTTCAAGCCCGGGGCCGCGCCGGCGCCTCGGCTGCGCAGCAGCGGTGCACGTCAGAGGTAACGCACACCGAGGATCTCGATCTCGCGCAGTCCGGCCGGGCTCTGGAAGCGCACCACGTCGCCCGCCCGCGCCTTGAGCAGCGCGCGCGCCAGCGGCGAAATCCAACTGATGCGGCCGGACCCGGCGTCGGCCTCATCCACCCCGACGATCTGGAAGGTCTGCTCGCCGCCTTCCCCGCTCGCGTCGCTCAGAGTGACGGTGGCGCCGAAGAACGCCTGGTCCACATTCTGCTGCTGGGCGGGGTCCACCACCACGGCGGACTCGATGCGCTTGAGCAGGAAGCGGATGCGCCGATCGATCTCGCGCAGCCGCTTCTTGCCATAGATGTAGTCACCGTTTTCCGAGCGGTCGCCATTGGAGGCGGCCCAGGCCACGACCTGGACGAGATCGGGGCGCTCCCTTTCCACCAGGTGCTTGGCCTCCGTCTTCAGCGCCGCATAGCCGCGCGCCGTCATGTAGTTGACGGTGCCTGGCGGCAACCCGGAGGGGGCTTCGAGTTCCTCGTCTTCCTGGTCGGTTTCCCGGGTGAAGGCCTTGCTCATGTCGGTGGGCGGCTGGCTCGGATCAACCAATGGTAGAAGCCGTACCGGCTCCTGACAAGGCGCGGCCTCGCACTGCCCTGCCCAACATCAGTGCATGAGGGCAGGCTGATTGAGCAGGGCCTGGTAGTCGTCGATGAAATCGCCGAAAGCTTCGATGTCCGGCTCGCCCGAAACGAACTGGCTGAAATCCTCGCGAAAGCGCTGGGCCGCGGCGTCGCGGATGAAGGCGCCGACGCCGTGCCGCTTGTCAATGACCTCGACGCCGTTCTGCGCCGGATAATCAGCGACATAGAGCACGGGATTGTTGAAGACGATCTGCATCATGTGGTTTCCTTTCGCGGGTCTCGGCGGCGACTTGGGTTTCGTATAGCATCCCCACCTGGACCCCAATGCTGGCCCTGGAAGGTAGTTCGGGGCGACTCATCCGGTTTCAAGGGACATGCCATGACGCTGGTTGTCTTTCGCGTTTCCGGGGCATACCATAACCGCGGTCGGATGGCGTCGCCGCCGCCATGACGTTCCCCCCAGAATTCGATGTCTGAGCACGGACACCCCAACATGACGGATCTCGCCAACAGCATTGAACTGCGCAGCAAGCTGCACGATCTCCAGGTGGAGCACCGGGATCTGGACGAAGTGATCGCACGTCTCGAAGATGCCCCGCCGCACGACGAGTTACTGCTGCGCCGCCTGAAAAAGCGCAAGCTGCTGTTGAAAGACCGCATCTCCCTCATCGAACGCATGCTTGAACCGGACGTCCTGGCCTAGCCCGTCCCTCGATGACCCGGCCGAAGCCGCCCCGCTTCGACACCCTGAGCCTGCACGCGGGCCAGGCGCCCGACGATCGGCACGGCGCGCGGGCAAGTCCGATCTATCTCACCACCAGTTTCGTCTTCAGGGACACGGATCAGGCCGCCGCGCTGTTCAACATGGAACGTGCGGGCCACGTCTATTCGCGCATCTCCAACCCCACCGCGGCGGTGCTGGAGGAACGTATCGCCGCCCTGGAGGGCGGCGTGGGTGCCGTCGCGACGGCCTCGGGCCAGGCCGCCCTGCACTTGGCCATCGTCACCCTGCTCGGCGCCGGCCAGCATATCGTGGCCTCGCGCGCCCTCTACGGCGGTTCCCACAACCTGCTGGCGTACACCCTGCCGCGCTTCGGCATCGAGACCAGCTTCGTCGATCCGCGCGAGCTCGACGCCTGGCGCAACGCGATCCGGCCCGACACCCGCCTGCTGTTCGGCGAAACGCTGGGCAATCCCGGACTCGATGTTCTGGACGTGCCGGGCGTGGCGGCGATCGCCCACGACCGCGGCCTGCCGCTGCTGGTGGATTCCACCTTCACCACGCCCTGCCTGATGCGGCCGTTCGATCTGGGCGCCGACCTGGTGCTCCATTCCGCCACCAAGTTCCTCGGCGGGCATGGCACGGTGATCGGCGGGCTGCTGGTGGACAGCGGCGCCTTCGATTGGGAGAAATCGGGCAGGTTCTCGACGCTGACCGAGCCCTACGCCGGTTTCCACGGCATGGATTTCGCCGAAGAATCCACCGTCGCCGCCTTCCTGCTGCGCGCCCGACGCGAAGGCCTGCGCGACTTCGGCGCCTGCATGTCGCCGATGACGGCATTCCAGATTTTGCAGGGAGTGGAAACCCTGGGCCTGCGCATGGGGCGCCACGTGGCCAACACGCGCCGCCTCGTCGCCCACCTGGCGCAGCATCCGGCGGTGGCGGCCGTCGCCTACCCGGAACTGCCCAGCCACCCCGACCACGAACTGGCCCGGACCCTGCTGCCCGACGGCTGCGGCGCCGTGTTCAGCTTCACTCTCAAGGGCGGGGCGGGCGGCGCCAAGCTCGCCGGGCGACGCTTCATCGAATCGCTGCGGCTGTTCTCCCACCTCGCCAACGTCGGCGACGCCAAGTCACTGGTGATCCATCCCGCCAGCACCACCCACTTCCGCATGAGTCCCGAGGCGCTGCGCGCCGCCGGCATCGAGGAAGGCACGGTGCGGCTGTCCGTCGGTCTGGAAGATCCCGAGGACCTGATCGAGGATCTCGAGCACGGCCTGTACGCGGCGCAGAAGGCATGACTGCGATGCAGTACTCCGTCGGCGGTCGCGAGGCCTATGCCTACACCGGCGGCAAGCCCTTCGACCCGCGCCTGCCGGTCCTCGTCTTCCTCCATGGGGCGCAGCAGGATCATAGCTGCTGGCAGTTGCAGAGCCGCTATTTCGCCCACCACGGCCGGGCCGTGCTGGCGGTGGACCTGCCGGGCCACGGCCGCTCCGCACCGCCGGCCCTGAGTTCCATCGCGGCAATCGCCGACTGGATCGCAGCCCTGCTGGATGCCGCCGGCGTCGAACAAGGCGACCCTGGTGGGGCACAGCATGGGATCCCTCGCCGCACTCGAGGCGGCGGCGCGCCACCCGCAGCGGGTTGACGCCATTGCCCTGCTCGGCTGCGCCGTGCCGATGCCGGTTTCCGCCGCGTTGCTGGAAGCCGCGCACCACGACGAAACGCAGGCGATGGAAACGATCAACGTCTGGTCGCACAGCCCGGGCGCGCTGCTGGGGGGCAATACGGCGCCCGGGCTGTGGATGTTCGGCGTCAATCGGCGCCTGATGGAGCGCACCGCCGCCGGCGTGCTGGCGAACGACCTCGCCGCCTGCAACGACTACCGGGACGGCCCCGAAAGCGCAGGCAAGGTCGTCTGTCCGGCGCTGCTGGTAAGCGGCAGCCGCGACCAGATGACGCCGCCGCGGGCCGCACGCGCCCTCGCCGCCGCCTTGAAGGATGTACGTTGCGTAACGATCGAGGGCTGCGGCCACGCGCTGATGGCGGAACAGCCGGACCGGGTGCTGGATTCGCTGCGAGGGTTTATCATGGATGGATAGAAGGATTTGGCGGCAGTCCGCGGCACAAGCGGACGCCGCCCACAACAAGCACAAAAAGGAGGAGACATGGAGACACCCCCGCAGCAAGAGACGGAATCCCAATCGGAATCCCAATCGCCATTTCCCGGAGTCCGCTCCGGCCTTTCCCTGCTCGCACCGTTCCGCTGGATCTCGCGCGGACTCGACGACTTCAAGGCCTGCCCCACCGCCAGCATGTTCTACGGCTGCTGCTTCGCCGCGATGGGTTTCGTGCTCAACGCGGTGTTCGCGCGCTACTACCAGTACGTGTCGGCCCTGGCCTGCGGCTTCCTGCTGCTGGGCCCGTTCCTCACCATCGGCATCTACGAGGTGAGCCGTCGGCGCCAGAAGGGCATGATGTGCGCGCTCAGGCCGACGCTGGCCGCCTGGCGCAGCAATGCCAGCAACATCGGCGTCTATTCGCTCATCCTCAGCGTCATCTTCCTGGTGTGGGCGCGCGCTTCGCTGGTGGCTTTCGCCCTGTTCTACACCAGCGAAATGCCGACGCTGGAGGGATTCCTGCGCCAGGTGCTGTCGCTGCAGAACGCGGAGTTTCTCGCCGTCTATGCCGGCGTACTCCTGATCTTCGGCTCGCTGGTCTTTGCCGTCAGCGTCGTCTCCATTCCCCTCATGCTCGACCGCGACCAGGACTCGGTCACCGCCATGATCACCAGCTTCCTCGCCCTGGTGAAGAACTTCCCCGCCATGGTGGTGTGGGCAGTGCTGATCCTGGCCTTCACCGGCATCGGCTTCGCTACGCTCTACATTGGGCTCATCTTCACCATTCCGCTGATCGGTCACGCCACTTGGCACGCGTATCAGGAAGTGGTCGAGCCGCGTTCGTCCTGAACGCAGGCTGATTTGCCCGGCGGCGCGGCAAGGGCGATGATGCCGGGATTTCGGCACCTCGCCCCCTTCTGAATGAATCCGGTATACCGCAATTCCGGCCTGCTGGCGGCATGCCAGGGGCTGCTGCTCACCAACGGTGTGACGCTGATCGCCGTCAACGGCCTGCTCGGCTACGCCCTGGCCGCGAACAAGCAACTGGCGACCCTTCCGGTCACCACCTATGTCATCGGCGCGGCACTCACCACCTTGCCCGCCTCCTTCTACATGAAGCACTACGGCCGGCGCGCCGGATTCACCCTGGGCGGCAGTCTCGGCGTGATCGGCGCGCTGCTGTGCGCTCTGGCCGCCTGGGCCGGCAGTTTCTGGCTGCTCTGCCTCGGCACCCTGTTTTCCGGCATGTACAACGCCTTCGGCCAGTACTACCGCTTCGCCGCCGCCGATGTGGCGCCGCTCGCCTACAAGAGCCGCGTCATTTCCTGGGTGCTGGCGGGCGGCATCATCGGCGGCGTGATCGGTCCCGAGACCAGCAAGCTGACGCGCGACCTGCTCGCGCCGCAGTACGTTGCGACTTACGGTGCGCTCGTACTTTTCGCCCTGCTGGCGCTGGTCCTGGTGCGCACCCTCGATCTGCCGCCGCAATCGGCCGCGGAGCGGCACGAACCCGGTCGCCCGCTGGCGCAGATCGCGCGCCAGCCGGCGTTCCTCGTCGCGGTGCTGGCGGCGGTGGTGGGCTACGCCGTGATGAACCTGCTGATGACCGCCACTCCGCTGGCGATGGACGTCTGCCGCCACCCCTTTTCCGACACCGCCTTCGTCCTCGAGTGGCACGTGATCGGCATGTTCGCGCCGTCCTTCTTCACCGGCTCGCTTATCCGGCGCTACGGCGTGTTCCGCATCCTGCTGGCAGGCGCGGCCCTGATGTTCGCCTGCGTCGGCATCGCCGTTGCCGGCGAATCCATCATGCACTTCTGGTGGGCGCTGCTGCTGCTGGGCGTGGGCTGGAACTTCCTCTACATCGGCGCCACTACGCTGCTCACCGAGACCTACCGCCCGGCCGAGAAGGCGAAGGCCCAGGGCGCCAACGACTTCCTCGTGTTCGCAGCCCAGGCCGCGTCGTCCCTGACCTCGGGCTGGATGCTGACGCGGGAAGGATGGCAGATGCTCAACCTGGCGGCGCTGCCGCTGCTGGTGCTCACCACCGGCGCCACCGTCTGGCTGCTGCAGCGGCGCCGCCCCACGAGCCGGCGCTCCTGAGGCGCGACGGCGAGTATCTGCCCCCGGCCCGTTTTCCCTCAGCCCGAGCGTCCCAAGTCCCAGTCGTGGGTGTGGGGGTGGGCGTGCTCGACCGCTCCGTGTCGATGCCGGTGCCGGTGGGCGAGGTTGGCCGCCTCCATGAGCGCCAGGTCGCCCAGCGCCTGGTGGACCGGCCCGTCGAACAGCAGGCGGCCGCCTGCCCCGAGAACGAGGCAGCGGAAACCCAGCTCGGCCGCCATGCTCAAATTGTGGGTACTGACGACGGCCGTCTGATGCGTGTCCAGCAGGTAATCCACCAGCCAGCCAGCCGCCCGCGGGTCGAGATTGGCCGTCGGCTCGTCCAGCAGCAGCAGCGCCGGATCCAGCGCCAGGATGCAGGCCAGCGCCACCTTCTGCTTCTCGCCGCCGCTCAGCGCGTAGGGCGGGCAGGACAGCAGCGACTCGATGCCCAACTGGCCGGCCCAGCGCGCAATGCGGGCCTCCGGGTCGAGGCCGAGCTGGCGCGGCGTGTAGGCGATCTCGTCGGCAACGGTGGGGTTGAAGAGCATCGCCTCGGGATGCTGGAACAGCAGCACCACCTCGCGGCGGAAGCGGCGCGCCAGGGCGCGGTCGCGCAGCGTGTGGCGATCGATCGTGCTGCCGCCATATTGATAGCTGCCGGCGCTGGGAAACACCAGGCCGTCGAGCAGCTTGAGCAGGGTCGATTTGCCGCTGCCGTTGGCGCCCAGCAGCACCACCTTCTCGCCCTCGCCGATGCGCAGCGACAGATCCGACAGCACGGGCGGGCCGTCCGGCCAGGAATGACTCACGCCCGCCAGTTCAATCATCGAAGCATCCTCTGGAGCGCATGGCCATTGCGACTTCCCCGGCGGAATGCACCGACTTCTCCAACAGATGCTGGCCCTGGGCGGCGGCGTGGCGGGTCCGGTCGGCCAGCGCCGGCCGGTCCGGATTGCGGCTGGTGAAAGCCAGCCGGAAATCGCGCAGGATGCGTTTGAGCGCATGGATCTGACCCACCGCCAGAGTCACGATGAACGACAGGCCGGGCGAGAAGGAGACGGCGGCCGCCAGATCCACCCGGGAGACGAACCAGAAGCCGAGAAACACCAGCAGCAGCACCCGGAGATTGACGAGCAGGAGATAGTCCGCCGAAAACGTCCCCTGCCAATTCGCCACCAGTGCGTAGCCGAGGCTCACGCTGGCGTTGAAGGCCAGCACCGAGAGCAACGCGCGGCGTAGCAGAGTGAGGCGCCGCCGGCCGGACAGCAGGACCGCGCCGAACAGTGCCGCACCCAACCAGACAGGCTCGTGCACAAAGCCGATCGCCAGGACGGCGCCCAGGTAGGTAGCAAGCCAGAGACGCGGGCTCAGGCGGGTACCCATTTGCGCGCCTTGGCGAAACGCCAGACGAACAGCGTCAGCATCGCCTCGCCGGCCCCGATGAGCAGGTGGGGAAGCACCAGCGCCGGCAGGGTGATCGCCGGACCGAACGGGAAGAACAAGGGCGTGCCGTCCGCCTTGTGGGCGACCGCCGGCTGCACGCCCAGCACCAGCGCCACGATCGCGGCGGAAACCACCACCGAGAGCCAGGCGCCGGCGAGCACCGCCGCGGTCTCGTTGACTCCGCGCAGCACTCTGAACCCCGCGCTCGCCGTCAGCGCGCCGGCCAGTCCGATCGCCAGCGCATTGACCGGCAGTGCGGTGATCCCGCCGGCGCCGAACAGCAGGGATTGCAGGAGCAGCACCAGGCTGTAGGCGAGGAACGCCAGGCGCGGGCCGAAGACCAGCGCAAGCAGCGCCACGCCCAGGGCGTGTCCCGAAGTTCCACCCGGCAGCGGCACCATCACCAGGCCGAGCACGTAGGCCAGCGCGGTCAGCACGGCCAGGCGCGGGATCTGCTCGTGGTCAAGGTTCTCGCGCAGGCCGCGGGCGGCCCACCACCAGGCTCCCGCCGCCACCGCATAGGCGGGCAGATAGACCTGCGGGGCGATGAATCCGTCGGGAATATGCACCGCGGGCGATCCTCAGAACAGCAGCGAGCCGGTGAAGATCAGGCGGTAGCGCTCCTTGCCTTCGCCGCCCTGCTGCTGGTCTTCCTCGTTCAGCCGTGTCCAGACCGGCCTGGACACGCCCAATGCGAGGCTCAACTTGTCCCAATAGAAGCGCACGCCCGGCTCCAGGTAGAACATCTGGCCGCCGGTTGCGAGTTCGGAAACGCCGTTGGTGCGGTCGCGCCCGAGATGCAGGTAGCGCCCTTCCAGGATCAGATCGAAGCGGGTCTTGCGCTCCTCGTCCGTGAGCCAGCGATAGATCAGGGCACTGTTAACGCGGGACTCGGCGCCGAACTTCGCGCGCAGTCCTTCCGGGTCGTCGTAGCTGTACTCCTGGAATCCGATCCAGGACAACTCGCCGTTGAACGTCCACCGCTCCGCGAATTGCTTGGTCGCTGTCGCACCGGCGATCCACGAGGGCTTGCCGAAACCGGTGGACTTCCCCGGGTCGATCGCTCCGGACGAATCCCGCAGGTTCGGCTCCCCGGTGGGCAAGGTCAGCCCGCCGTAGGCGGTGAAATGCCAGTCCTCCAGGTCGTCCAGGCTCTCGTTGGCGGGGATCAGCTTCCAGCCCTGGTCGTACTTGAAGCCGAGTTGGGCAAACAGCGACATGTCGGCCCAGCCGCGGGTGTTGAACCCGCCCGGCTCGTCGATCTTGACGTTGTAGGGGAAGAAGACGTAGGCGGAAAACCAGGGCGTGAAGCCATAGCCGATCCCGGCCATCCAGAACTGGGCGTAGTCGCTCTCCGGCACGGTCGGGTCGTCGTCGAAGGTCTTGTACTTCGCGTAGTCGAGCTTCAGGTAGGCAAGCGCGCTGCCTTGCGGCAGCGTGGCCGACGAGGCGGATTCCACCGGCGCGCCGGGGCCCTTCAGACCGGCCGCGCCGACGCCGGCCACGCCGTGGTGGGCCGACGCGGGCGACGCTGCGGCGGCGGCCGCGGCGAGGATCGAAAGCCGGGCGGCGATGGTCATTGTGACCTTTTTCTGCGCAGAAACAGTTGCCAGATGCCGAACCCGGCCAGAATCAATCCGAGTCCGAGGGCCGCTTTCGCCGGCCGGTCCAGCCAGCCGGCCTCAGCGGAAGCCGATGCGCTCCCGGGATGCGGCGAAGCGAAACGGAAATCGGCGCCGTGGCCGTCGCTGGAAAATGCGCGCAGCCGCCACTCGAGACCCTCCCCGGCGATGAACACCACCCGACCCTGGCCGTCGGTGCGGCCGACCTGGGCCGGGACGTCGCTGCCGTCCGGGAACAACTCGTAGGTCTCGTAGGCGAAGGGCTTGCCGTCGGCATAGGCAAGCGAGACCGTGACCGCCGGGGCCGTCCCGACCCGGTGGCTGATCTCGTGGGCCAGGGCCGGACCCGCCAGCAGGGCGGCCAGGAGCATCGCGGCGGGTTTCATCGTTCGGGCAGTTCGAAGACCAGAGTAGCCGTCCGGATCACGGTGTCGGCCTTGCCGTCGGCCAGCGGCTCTTCCAGGCTGGCCGAGAGCATCTGCATGCCGGCGCGGCGGATGCGGATCGAGACGCTGCCGTCCTCGGTCGTGGCGCCGCGCACGTCGCCGTCGTAGGCCACCGGCACACCGGCCCGGGGCTTGCCGGCGAAGCTCACCCGCACCGCCAGCTTGTCGCCGGGAGCGAGCTTCAGTGGATCCGCCAACGGCGTGATCTCGATCTGCTCGGACACCGGTTTCGCCAGCGCCGGCGACCAGCGCTCGATGCGCTTTACCGTCTCCTCGGAAAGCCAGCTCTTCACCACCCCGCCGATGCCGGGCTTGGCCACGTTCTTCGTTTCCCAGGCGGTCTTGGTCCAGTAACCCGAAGACAGGACGGCGAAGAGTGCCGCGCAATCGGTTCCGATCCGTACCGGATAGGCCGCACCCGGAGGCAGCGTTTTCGCCGTGCCTCCCGTATCCGCGCACAGCAGGCTCTTCACCGTCGCCGGTTCGTAGGGTGCGATCTCGGCGCCCTGATGGGCGGAATGCCGGTGCCCCTGGAGCAGGACATAACCCTTGCCGTCGCGTTCGATCCACAGGTCATGGCCGGCCGCCGGCAGGGTCAGCCCGGCCATGAGCAGGGCGGCAAGCAGCTTCGCCAATATCATCGCAGGACACTCCCATCATCAACCGCCGCCGCCGCGGCCACAATCGAACCGCGACAGGCGCCAATGCGGCATATGTCGTAGGAAGAATATCTCATACATCTTAATTCTGTCCACCGGGATGTCCGGAATTTTCCTGTCGGATCCTTTCCGACGACTCGGGAAAGCGGGCTCTCAGGCCTTCGGGTGGCTGTGGACGTGTCCCGGACCGTGGGGATGGCCGTGATGGCTGTGGCCCCCGGCATCGAGGTCGGCCGGCACCAGATTGAGCAGCCCGTGGCGCACGCCGCGCTCGGCCTGGATGGCATTGGCGAACTCGCGCACCGCGGCGGTCGGCCCGCGCAGGATCACCGTTTCGATGCAGTTGTCGTGGTCGAGATGGGCGTGCATGGTGGACACGGTCAGGTCATGGTGCTCGTGCTGCAGCGCCGTCAGACGTTCCGCCAACTCGCGTTCGTGGTGGTTGTAGATGTAAGACAGGGCGGCGATGCAGTAGGGCGCCTCGTCATGCGCCAGTTGGTGCTCGCCGAGTTGCTGACGCAACAGATCGCGCACGGCTTCCGAGCGGTTGAGGTAGCCCTTGTCGCGAATCAGTTGGTCGAACGCCGCGGCCAGCTTCGCGTCGAGGGAGATGGTGAAACGTTCCATGGCGGATCTCCGGTTGTGCCGGCGAGTCTACCGTGCACGCCATGGAGCGTGGTCTGACCGGGTCTGCGCAGACCTCCACGCCCCCTGCCGCGGCTCTGCCGCCGAAGCGGCGGTGCCGCGGCCGAGCGGCAGGAATCCGGTACCGCGAGCGCCCGTAGTCTCATAGAATGCCGCACCAGGATCCGCTCGCCGCGGCCCGGCCCGAGACGCCTTCGTTCCGCGGCCGGCGCCGCCCATCCATTCCTCTGCCCCGAGTCATCGAAGCTCCCCATCCCTCCCGGAGAATGCTCCATGTCCCCGACCGTGCCGCAACTTTCCACTATTGCCGTCAGCCTGGCCGACGGCGTCGCCGAAATCCGCCTCGATCGCCCCGATAAGTCCAACGCTATGAACGAGCCGCTGTGGCAGGAACTGCGCGAGGCCTTCCGCTGGGCCGACGGCACCGCCGCCGTACGGGTCGCCGTGCTGTGCGGCGGGGGGCGTAATTTCTGCTCCGGCATCGATCTCGCCATGCTCCTGGGCATCGCGCCCAGGATCGCCCATCGCGACGCGGCGCGCAGCCGGGAGGCGCTGCGCCGGCTGATCCTCGATCTGCAGGATTGCCTCACCAGCGTCGAGCGCTGCCGCAAGCCGGTGCTGGCGGCAATCCACGGCGCCTGCGTCGGCGGCGCGATCGATCTGGCGACCTGCTGCGACATGCGCTATGCATCGGCCGAGGCGCTGTTCTCGGTGCGGGAGGTGGACGTCGGCATGGCCGCGGACGTGGGCACGCTGCAGCGCCTGCCGCGCCTCGTGCCGGACGGCATCGCGCGCGAGCTTGCCTACACCGGCCGCAACTTCGATGCCGAGGAGGCGCGCCGGATCGGTCTCGTCAATCGCGTGTTCGACACGCCGGAAGCGCTTGCCGCCGGCGTCGGCGAACTGGCGCGCACCATCGCCGCCAAGTCGCCGCTGGCGATCCGCGGCATCAAGCAGATGCTCGACTACGGACGGGACCACTCGGTGGCGGACGGCCTCGAACACGTCGCCACCTGGAACGCATCGATGCTGCTGTCGGACGACCTGCGCGAGGCCATGACGGCAATGCGGGAGAAACGCGCGCCGCACTTCGACGACTGACGACTCCCCTCCATGGCCCTCAAGGCAACGATCTTCAAGGCGGAGTTGCAGGTCGCGGACATCGACCGCGGCTATTACGCGAGCCATGCCCTGACGCTCGCCCGCCACCCCTCCGAAACCGACGAGCGAATGATGGTGCGCGTGCTGGCCTTCGCCCTCCATGCCCACCCCGATCTGGCCTTCGGCCGGGGACTATCGACCGAGGACGAACCCGATCTCTGGCAGAAGGATCTCACCGGCGTCATCCAGCTCTGGATCGACGTCGGCTTGCCCGACGAACGCGCCGTGCGCAAAGCCTGCGGCCGCGCCGAGCGGGTGGTGGTCGTCCGCTACGGCGGCCGCGGCAGCGATGTCTGGTGGAGCCAGATCGCCGGGAAGCTCGACCGGCTCGACAATCTGACGGTGATCGACCTGCCCGCGGCCGGCACTCAGGCCGCAGCCGCGTTGGCGCAGCGCAACATGCAGCTGCAGTGCACGATTCAGGAGGGACAGTTGTGGCTGGCGAACGGGAAGGACGTCGTCCACATCGAGCCGGCGACCTTGCTGGCGGCGGGGTGAACGACTCGGCAGTGCGGGAACAGGCCGGATCAGGCGCTTCGCGGCATGCGACGGGGCGGCCCGCGCGGCCGCCGCAACGACCTACGTGCCGCAGGAGACTCGGTCGACTAGACGCAGCCGGTGGGCTTCGGCATGCCGGCGTAGCGCGCTGCCTGCTTCGCCGGGCCGTAGGGAAACAGGTCGAACAGGTAGCGCTTGTCGGCCATGTCCTCGCCGAGCTCGGCCTTCAGAACCTTCTGCAGCATGCGCAGATTGGGAGCGACGCCATTTTCCTGATAGTAGCTGCGGATCAGGTTCACGATCTGCCAGTGCGCATCGGTCAACTCCAGGTGGTCCTGCTGCGACAGGCTGCGGGCAACGTCTTCCGACCAATCTTCCAGGCTGGCCAGGAAACCTTCGGCGTCCGTTTCAATCTGCTTGCCATCGATGACGATCATGATTTTCTCCCTGTTGGGGTTTGAGGTGCGAATACCCGACATTATTAGTCAGGAATTAGTCCCTGTCAATCGCTCCCAGGGAATCGCCCCCACGCCATGAACTTCCTCGCCCACGCCCTGTTGGCCGGTCCCGACCCTGCGGACCGCCTCGGCGCCATGCTCGGAGATTTCGTCAAGGGTCCGCTGCCGGCCGGACTGCCCGCGCCGGTGGCATCAGGCGTGGAACTGCATCGCCGCATCGACAGCTTCGCCGACACCCATCCCGCCTTCCATCGCAGCCGGACGAGAGTCAGCCCGCAGCGGCGCCGCTACGCCGGGATCATGATCGACATGTTCTACGATCATTTCCTGGCGCTGCACTGGGAAAGCTTCAGCGGAGAGCCGCTGGAGGACTTCGCGGCCGGCATCTACGAGCTGATGTCGGATCACACCGCATTGCTGCCGCCGCGCCTCGCCCATATCCTCCCCTACATGCGGGAGCAGGACTGGATGAGCAGTTACCGCTCGCCGGACGCGATCGCCACCGCGCTGGACCGCATGGCCGAGAGGCGGCTCACCCGGCCCAATGGACTGGCCGGCTCGGCCGCGGAACTGGAGGGCCGCTACGGCGAATTCGAGCAGGACTTCGTGGCCTTCTTCCCCGACGCGCGGGTCTTCGCCAGCGCGTTCCGCCGCAACCGACCGCGGCCGCCGGGATCGGATCGCGATACGGCGTGACCCTCAGGGCGCGCGCCCGCCGATGGCCCGCAGGAATTCGCTGCGGAACTGATCGTTGCCCTCGAAAACGCCGGTGAAGGCCTGGGTGACCACGCGTTCATCGCCGCGGCGATCCTCCCCCAGCAGCAGGCAGAGCTGTTCCGCCTCGATGACGCAGGCGGCCCCCTGGGCCTTGCCGTGATGCATGAGGGCCTCGGCGATGTCGCGCGTCATCCATTCCTGATAGGTGAAGCGGTGGCCGATGGCGTCCACCATGCGCGCGATGCGCCCGAAGCCGTGCAGGCGTCCGCCCGGCAGGTAGGCCACATGCGCCACGCCGCGAAACGGTACGAGGTGGTGCGGGCACACCCCATGCACCGCGATGCCGCGCACCACCACCATGTCTTTGCGGTGATCCTCGAAACCCTCGCCGAGGGCTTCCGCCGGGTTCATCTCGTAACCGCCCAGCAGCCGCCGCTGCCACAGTTCCCGCACCCGCCGCGCTGTCTTTCCGGTATGCACCGTGTCGGGCGCGATGCCGCAGGCCCGCAGCAGTTCGGTCACCGCCCGCTCGAAGGCCACCGGGTCGAAATCTCCCTGACGCGGGATGCCGATGACTGCGTTCGGGAAGGGGGGGGCAGGATCGTGATCGAAGAATTCGGACATGGCAGGCTCGCCTTGCGGATGCGAAAGCCCAGGAATCATACACTCCCCGCTTCCGGCGACGGCCCGACGAAAGACAAGGCCGGCGATACCCCCTAGAATTGGCGCCGCAACCCCAAACCCCGAGGAGCCCCGATGAGCCACAACCTGTTCAACACCCTCCAGGAATTCAAGATCGGCAGCAAGAAGGCCAAGTTCTACTCATTGCCGGCGTTGGAAAAAGCGGGGCTGGGCAAGATCTCGCGACTGCCGGTGTCGATCCGCATCGTCCTGGAATCGGTGCTGCGCAACTGCGACGGCAGGAAGGTCACCGAGGAGCATGTGAAGCAGCTTGCCGGCTGGCAGCCGAAGGCGAAGCGCGTGGACGAGATCCCCTTCGTGGTGGCGCGGGTGGTGCTCCAGGACTTCACCGGCGTACCGCTGCTGGCGGATCTGGCGGCCATGCGCGGCGTCGCCGACCGGTTGGGCAAGAATCCCAAGGTGATCGAACCGCTGGTGCCGGTGGACCTGGTGGTGGACCATTCGGTGCAGATCGACCACTACGGCAGCAAAGACGCGCTGGACCTGAACATGAAGCTGGAATTCCAGCGCAACAACGAGCGCTACCAGTTCATGAAGTGGGGCATGCAGGCCTTCGACACCTTCAAGGTGGTGCCGCCGGGGATCGGCATCGTGCACCAGGTGAACCTGGAATACCTGGCGCGCGGCGTGTGGCGCAAGGACGGCGTTTACTACCCCGACACCCTGGTCGGCACCGACTCCCACACCACCATGATCAACGGCATCGGCGTAGTGGGCTGGGGCGTCGGCGGCATCGAGGCGGAGGCGGGCATGCTCGGCCAGCCGGTCTATTTCCTCACGCCCGACGTGGTCGGCGTCGAGCTCAAAGGACGCCTGCGCGGCGGCGTCACCGCCACCGACCTGGTGCTGACCATCACGGAAATGCTGCGCAAGGAGAAGGTCGTCGGCAAGTTCGTCGAGTTCTTCGGCGAAGGCACGGCGAGCCTGGCGCTGCCGGACCGGGCGACCATCGCCAACATGGCGCCGGAATACGGCGCCACCATGGGCTTCTTCCCCGTGGACGAGGCGACCATCGCATACTTCCAGGGCTCCGGCCGCAGCAAGGACGAGATCGCCGCCTTCGCAGCCTACTTCAAGGCGCAGGGGCTGTTCGGCATTCCCAAGGCGGGCGCCATCGACTACACCAAGGTGCTGACGCTGGACCTGGGCACGGTGGCGCCCTCGCTCGCCGGCCCCAAGCGCCCGCAGGACCGCATCGAGATCGGCAAGGTGAAGTCCCAGTTCACCAAGCTCTTTTCGATGCCGGTGGCCGACAATGGCTTCAACAAGGCGAAGGAGGATCTCGCCCGGCGCTTCTCCACGCGGGACGGCATCGAAATCGGTTCCGGCGACGTCTTGATCGCCGCCATCACCTCCTGCACCAACACCTCGAACCCCAGCGTCCTGATCGCCGCCGGCCTGCTGGCGAAGAAGGCGGTGGAACGCGGTCTCACGGTCAAGCCGCACATCAAGACCTCCCTCGCCCCCGGGTCGCGCGTGGTCACCGAATACCTGGAAAAGGCGAAGCTGTTGCCGTCCCTGGAGAAGCTCGGCTTCAACGTGGCGGCCTACGGCTGCACCACCTGCATCGGCAATGCCGGACCGCTCGCCGAGCCGATCGAGGAGGCCGTCGTCGGCAACGATCTGGTGTGCGCGGCGGTGCTCTCCGGCAACCGCAACTTCGAGGCGCGCATCCACGGCAACATCCGCGCCAACTTCCTCGCCAGTCCGCCGCTGGTGGTGGCCTATGCCATCGCCGGCACCGTGCTGAAGGACCTGATGACCGAACCCCTGGGCAAGGGAAAGCAGGGCGAGGACGTGTTCATCGGCGACATCTGGCCGAGCAGCGAGGAAGTGCATGCGGCGCTCAAGTACGCCATGAATCCCAAGACCTTCCAGCGCCTGTACGGCCAAGCTCACCAGCGCAGGGCGACCTGTGGAGCCGGGTGGAGACCGACACCGGCCAGGTCTACCACTGGCCGAAGTCCACCTACATCGCCGAGCCGCCGTTCTTCCAGGACTTCGGCATGGAGCCGGAGCCCCTCGGCCGCGTGCGCAACGCCCGGGCGCTGGGCATCTTCGGCGACTCGGTCACCACCGACCACATCTCGCCCGCCGGTTCGATCAAGGACACCTCACCCGCCGGCAAGTGGCTGGTGGCGAACGGTGTGACGAAGGCCGATTTCAACTCCTATGGCTCGCGCCGCGGCAATCACGAGATCATGATGCGCGGAACCTTCGCCAACGTGCGCATCAAGAACCTGATGGTGCCCCTGAACGCCGATGGTGCGCGCATCGAAGGCGGCATCAGCGTCCACCAACCGTCCGGCGAGCAGATGTCGATCTACGATGCCGCCATGAAGTACGTCGATTCCGGCGTGCCGACCGTGGTTTTCGGCGGCGAGGAATACGGCACCGGCTCCTCGCGCGACTGGGCGGCCAAGGGCACGCAATTGTTGGGCGTGAAAGCGGTGGTCGCCAAGAGCTTCGAGCGCATCCACCGCTCCAACCTGGTGGGCATGGGCGTGCTGCCGCTGCAGTTCAAGGGCAAGGACAGCGCCGATTCCCTCGGCATAACGGGTGACGAGTATTTCGACCTGGAGGGCCTGGACGCAGAGATCAAGCCGCAGCAGGGCGCCACCCTCGTGATCCGGCGCGCCGACGGCAGCTCGCAGCGCGTGCCGCTGCTGCTGCGCATCGACACGCCGATCGAAGTGGACTACTTCAAGCACGGGGGCATACTACCCTTCGTGCTCAGGCAGTTGCTCGCGGCGTAGGGCGGGCCGTGCCCGCCGCTAGGGACGAATGGCGGGCGCGGCCCGCCCTACGGGTATCACAGCGAGGGGACGAATCCGCCGCCCTGGAGCTGCTGCGCTCCGTCTTCGGTTATGCGGCCTTCCGCGGCGGCCAGGCCGACATCATCGACCACGTTCTCGGCGGCGGCGACTGTCTGGTGCTGATGCCCACCGGCGGCGGCAAGTCCCTCTGCTACCAGATTCCCGCCCTGCTCCGCCCCGGCGTCGGCATCGTCGTCTCGCCGCTCATCGCACTGATGCAGGATCAGGTGGATGCGCTGCTGCAGCTCGGCGTGCGCGCCGCCTTCCTCAACTCCTCCCTCGACGCGGACGCGGCGCGCGAGGTGCAGAGGCGCCTGCTGGCGGGCGATCTGGATCTGCTCTATGTCGCTCCGGAACGGCTGCTGCAGGAAGGCTTTCTGAGCCTGCTGGCGCGGCTCGCCGAAGGTCCCGGCGTGGCGCTGTTCGCCATCGACGAGGCGCACTGCGTTTCCCAATGGGGCCACGATTTCCGCCCCGAGTATCTCCAGCTGGCCGTGCTGCACCAGCGCTTCCCGCGGGTGCCGCGCATCGCGCTCACCGCCACCGCGGATGCGATCACGCGCGCCGAGATCGTGGCCAAGCTCGGGCTCGCCGGGGCGCGCCGCTTCGTCTCCAGCTTCGACCGCCCCAACATCCGCTACCGCGTGGTGGAGAAGGACAACCCGCGCCAGCAACTGCTCCAGTTCCTGCGCGGGGGCGCGAATGATCCCGGGCACCGCGGCGAAGCCGGAATCGTCTATTGCCTGTCGCGCAAGAAGGTGGACGAGACCGCAGCATGGCTCTCCGAGCAGGGCATCCGGGCGCTGCCCTACCACGCCGGCATGGATGCCGATTCGCGGCGCGAGCACCAGCAGCGCTTTTTGCGCGGCGATGGCATCGTCATGGTGGCGACGATCGCCTTCGGCATGGGGATCGACAAGCCGGACGTTCGCTTCGTCGCCCATCTGGACCTGCCGAAGAGCCTCGAGGGCTACTACCAGGAGACGGGCCGCGCCGGGCGCGACGGCGAGCCGGCGCAAGCCTGGCTCGCCTACGGGCTGGCGGACGTCGTCCTGCTGCGCAACTGGATCGAACAGTCGGAGGCGCCGGAGGAACAGAAGCGCGTCGAGGCGCGCAAGCTCGATGCCATGCTCGGCTACTGCGAGACGGCGCAGTGCCGGCGCGTCGTCCTGCTGAACTATTTCGGCGAGGATGCGACGCCCTGCGGCAACTGCGACACCTGCCTCGATCCGCCCCGGCTCTGGGACGGCACCGAGGCGGCGCGCAAGTTCATGTCGGCGGCACTGCGCACCGGACAGCGCTTCGGCGCCGCCCACCTCATCGACATCCTGCGCGGCAAGGCCACCGACAAGGTGCGGCAGTTCGGCCACGAGCGGCTGCCCACCTTCGGCGTCGGCGCCGACCTGGACGAGACAAGCTGGCGCAGCGTCGCGCGCCAGCTCGTTGCCGCCGGGCTGCTGCGTGCCGATGCGGAGCGCTACGGCGCGCTGGCCCTGACCGACGCCGCGCGTCCGGTCCTGAAGGGGGAGACCACGCTGCAACTGCGCCGGCCGCGTCCGAAGGCGGGGCGCGACAAGGCGAGACGCACCGAAGTCAGGACTTCCGCTCCGGATGCCACCGCCCAGCCGCTGTTCGAGGCACTGCGCGCCTGGCGCCGCCAGACCGCGGAAGCGCAGAACGTGCCGCCCTTCGTCGTGCTCCACGACAGCACCCTGCGCGAACTGGCGCGGCTGCGCCCGCGCACCGCGGAAGATCTGAGCCTCGTGTCGGGAATCGGCGCCCGCAAGCTGGAGCGCTACGGGGACGATCTGCTGCGACTTCTCACCGAATCGTAGGGCGGGCCATGCCCGCCTCCCAAGTGCCCGCAGCATCGTAGGGCGGGCCATGCCCGCCGGGCGTATGAATCGGCGGGCATGGCCCGCCCTACGGGGATATCGGCGCACGCGGCACCGCGGCCTCCTCCAGATCGCTCGCATCATCCGCGCCGGAACTGGAAACAATGCTTTCACAATGCCCGTCGGTCTGTATAATGCGCGCCAGTGCAATGCAGCAAACGGTTTATTGCGCGGCGCGATCCTACCCGGACGCGGCTGCGTTGACGTTCTCCGAAGACTGTATTCCACAGTCTCATCGTCCCTGACCTCCCCCACGCCGCCCGGAGATTCCTTCCGGCGGGCATCCTGGATTTCGGTTGGCGCCGGTGATTCCAGCGCAGCCCATCGTGCAGTAATCATGCTGCGACGCTGCTTATTCGCCAGCCCGGTGCCATCGTGCCTGCCGGGACGGCTGCTTTGCGCATGGCTTTTTCGTCGTGCGCCACGAAAGGAAATCCATGACGTTCGCCGAACTCGGCCTCACTCCGCTTCTCGTCAAGACCCTTGCCGACAAGGGCTACGACCAACCCACGCCGGTGCAGCGCCAGGCGATTCCTGCCGCGCTGGAAGGCCGCGACCTGCTGGTCTCGTCCCAGACCGGCAGCGGCAAGACCGCCGCCTTCATGCTGCCCTGCCTGCAGCGCCTGAACCAGCCTTCCGCCGCCGCAGGCATCGGCCCGCGCATCCTGGTGCTGACGCCGACCCGTGAACTGGCACAGCAGGTGCACAAGGCGGGAGACGACTACGGCCGCGACATGCGCCGGGTGCGCACGGCGAGCGTGGTCGGCGGCACCCCCTATGCGATGCAACTGAAGGCGCTGCGCCAGCCGCTGGACGTGCTGGTGGCTACGCCGGGACGCCTGCTGGATCACATTCAGGCGCGGCGCGTGGATTTTGCCCGCATCGAAGTGCTGATCCTGGACGAAGCCGACCGCATGCTGGACATGGGCTTCATCGACGACATCGAAGCGGTGATCGCGCGCCTGCCGGCGACGCGCCAGACGATGCTGTTCTCCGCCACTCTGGAAGGCGTGGTCGGCAAGCTGGCGAGCCGCGTCACCCGCAATGCCCAGCGCATCGAGGTCGCGGTGGCGCCGGAGCAGCGCCCGCAGATCGACCAGCGCCTGCTCTACGCCGACGACTTCGGCCACAAGACGCGCCTGCTCGACCACCTGCTGCGGGACACGGCACTGACCCAGGCCATCGTATTCACGGCCACCAAGAAATCCGCCGACGACCTGTCGGAGAGCCTGCTGGAGCAGGGCTACGCCGCCGCCGCGCTGCACGGCGACATGACCCAGCGCGAACGAAATCGCACCCTGACCCTGTTGCGCCGCGGCGGCATGCGCGTGCTGGTGGCCACCGACGTCGCGGCCCGCGGCATCGACGTGCCCGGCATCAGCCACGTCATCAACTTCGACCTGCCGCGCCAGGCCGAAGACTACGTGCATCGCATCGGCCGTACCGGCCGCGCCGGCCGCGCCGGCACCGCGGTGAGCTTGGTCGCCCACAGCGAACGCCATCAGGTGCGCAGCATCGAGCGCTACACGGCGCAGGCGATCCAGGTGGACGTCATCGCCGGGCTGGAGCCTTCGCAGCGGCCGCGTTCCGCCCCCGCCAAGCCGCGCGGCCAGGGCCGTCCCGGCGGCTTCCAGCCGCGCTCGGACAAGGGCGGCTACGGCGACCGCAGGACGCCGTCCTGGGGTTCGGGCAGGCCCGGAAGCGAGCGTCGCGGCAGCCGCTTCGAGCGCTGAGTCGCCGCGCAACCGGCGTCACATCCGCTGCGCCGGGGCTCCGCCCTACTCCAATCCGTAGGGCGGCCCTTGGCCGCCGCTCCCGGGTCCGGCGCGCATGGCGCGCCCTACGACCGAGGCAATCCGTAGGGCGGCCCGTGGCCGCCGTCCGCAGGACCGGCGCGCACGGCGCGCGCTACGCCTCAATCGAGCGCGTCGTGCAGTTCCGCAAAGCGCTGCCGATACAGCGCGGCCAGGTAAGTCGCGGTGTGCCGCCCCGTGTCTGCTCCCGCTGACAGAGCTGACAGCAGCGCATCGCCGATCTGCCCGACACCGGCACTGCCGGAGGGATGATCGGCATCCCAGGTCCGAATGAACGCCTCCTGTTTGCCCGCAAGCCCGGCGGCCGCAGCCACACTCACCCGCGGCAAGCCATAGTCGAGGGCGAGGATGCGACCGTGCAGGCTGCTGCCGCAGAACCCGCGGCTGCCCGCGATCAAGGCGCAGATGTCCCAGATATCGAGGGACTCGAAGATCCGTCCCCGCGCCCTCATGCGCGACAACATGCGGCGCAAGACCTCGATGTCATCGTGCCAGGGTGCCGCCCCGGCACGGAAAAGGACGACTCCGAGACCGGTCTCGGCCGCCACCCGATCCAGTTGGGCGGCGATGAATGCGAGCGTCGCATCGTCGCCGAAATCCGCGCTGAACTGCACCGCCAGATATCCTTGGGGAAAGGCCTCCCGCACCAGCGCTGGATCGCCGCTTTCGCCGTAGCGGCGGATGCGCCCCTCGAAAAACTCCGCCACCATCACCGCCGGGTCGGGCATCGGATGCGCAGTGATTCCGGCGGACTGGACATGGGCCAGCGTCTGCGCATCCCGCACACCGACGAAGTCCGACCCGCGCAACTCCGCCTCGACCTCGGCCCGCAGGCGCGCTTCGCTACGATCCAGCGCCACGCCGCCGACGCCGCCGAACAGCCAGCGCCCGGGACGGCGGAACAGGCGCCGCGGCACGACATAGGCCGCCAAGTGATCGAAGCCGAGATAGCCCTGCGCCCAGGCCAGCCGACCCGCGTCGTCATCCCCGTACAGACCGATCACCCCGCCCACATCGTCCGCCGGCAGTACCATGACCGCCGCCTGCCAGGCATCCACCGTCAGGATCTCGCCACCGACGTGCAGCACGTTTGCCGGGCGCTCGCCCCACTGCTTCGCCAGCGCCGCGATCGACTCCACGTGATGGCCGCCGAACGCCCTCAAGTCCCGTCGCGCCACACCGGCGAACACCAGTTCGCGCGCCGGCAGCAGCGCTTCGGCGACATGGGGAAACAGCAGATCGCCTAAATTGTGGCGGTCGAAGGCGCCGAAGACGATCAGCGGATCAGAGGACATGGCGTAGGGTGCGCCTTGCGCACCGGACCATGCATTGGTGCGCGCGGCGCACCCTACCGGGTCAATACGCTGCGCGGGCTTTGGTGGTGGTCTGCCCGGCGAGTCGGCCGCCCGCTTTCTCCACCAGCGAATCCAGCGCATCGCCGAGGGTCGGACGCTGCTCGCGGTAGTACACGCCGAGCGCCGGCGGATCGCTGCGCATCGCCTGCCGCATCGCCGCCAGTGAATCGGACGAGTCGTGATCCGCGGGCAGATCGTGCACCGCGATGTCGAGGTTATGGTAGGTGCGCGTGGTCTTGTCGAAGGTGACGCAGGGCGACAGGATGTGGAGGTAGGAGAAGCCGCGGTGCGACACCGCCTCGACGATCAGGCGCTGCAACTGGTCGGGCCGGCCGGCGTAGCCCTGGGCCACCCAGCTTGCGCCGTAGGAAAGCATCATCAGCAGCGGATTCACCGGCCGGTCGGTGTTGTCGTAGGGGCTGGTGGAGGTGTGGAAGCCCGTCACCGAGGTGGGCGAGGTCTGGCCCTTGGTGAGGCCGTAGATGCCGTTGTCCAGCAGCAGGTAGGTGATGTCCACATTGCGCCGCGCTGCGTGGGGCAGATGGCCGCCGCCGATGGCGAAGCCGTCGCCGTCGCCGCCCACGGCAACGACCGTCAGGGCCTCGTTCGCCATCTTGACGCCGGTGGCCACCGGCAGCGCACGGCCGTGCAGGGTGTGGAAACCGTAGCTGTTCACGAAGAAAGGGAAACGCGAGGCGCAGCCGATGCCGGAGATGATCACCGCATCCTCGTTGGCAATGCCCAGCTCGCCCAGCGCGGTCGTGACGCCATCTACCACCGAGAAGTAGCCGCAGCCCGGGCACCAGGAGGGCAAGGTCTTGGAGCGAAAGGCAAGCCGGCCGCTGGCCTGCACCTGACGCAGCTTTTCCTCCAGATAGACCGGCTTGGCGACGATGTTCATGGCCCTCTCTCCATTGAAGTGGACGGATTTCGGCGCCTTCAGGCGGCCTGACGTGCCGCGGGCGTACGCCCCGCCAGGCGCCGGATCTCGCCCAGGATCTCCTCGACCCGCATCGGCGCACCGGTGGCGCGGGCGAGCCGTGTCACCGGCCGCGCCACATGGGCCTGCACCAGGCTTGCGAACTGGCCCTGATGATTGACCTCCGGCACCAGCACCTGGCCGCAGTCCGCCATGTAGGCGGCCACCGCCTCGGTCGGGAACGGCCACAGCATCACCACCTTCATCGCGGCGCAGCGAATGCCTTCGGCCCGGGCCTGGAACATCGCCTCCAGGCACTCGCCGAAAGTCGAGCCCCACGCCAGCAGGCCGACTTCGACTGCCCCCGCGTCGCCGAAGCGCTTGTGGTGGGTGAAGTCGGGGTGGCCGAGCGCCGCCTTGAGCTTGTCGTGGCGCTTGCGGCTCATGGCGAGGTGCATGTCGGCGGCATCGCTGGGACGCCCCAGTTCGTTGTGCTCCAGACCGGTGGCCACGTGCATGCCTTCGGGCTCGCCGGGCAGGGTGCGCGGACTGACCAGATCCGCGCCCAGGGCATAGCGCCGGTAGCCCGGGCCGAGCGTGCTCTTGTCGGCCCTGCGGTTCATGTCCGGCGAAAAGGGCGGGCGCGCCGGAAACACCACCGTTTCATAACGGTTGGAGAGATACAGGTCGAGCAGGACGATCACCGGCGTCTGGTACGCCTCCGCCATCTCGAACGCCTTGCCGGCACAGCGGTAGCAGCCGTCGACGTTGGTCGGCGCGATGACGATGCGCGGCGCATCGCCATGACCGCCATAGACCGCGATGTTGAGATCCGACTGCTCGGTCTTGGTCGGCATGCCGGTGGACGGCCCGCCGCGCTGCGACACGAAGACCACCGCCGGCACCTCGGCGATGACGCCCAGGCCGATCATCTCCGACATCAGCGCCAGGCCCGGCCCCGAGGTGGCGGTGGCGGCGCGGGCGCCGGCGAATCCGGCGCCGATGGTGCCCGCGATCGCCGCAATCTCGTCCTCGGTCTGCAGCAGGCGCGCACCGTGCTTCGGCATCTCCGTGGCCAGACGTTCCATGATGGAAGTCGCGGGCGTGATCGGGTAGCCGAAGTAGTTGCCGATGCCGGCGTCCAGGCAGCCGCGCACCACCGCCGCGTTGCCGTTGATCATCGCCACCGTGGCGCCGGGAACCAGGGTCGCCGCCGGCGGGCCGAAGCGCACGTCGTCGAGCTTGAACGTGCCGCCACCGGCTTCGTATCCCGCCTGCATCGCCCTGACGTTGGCGTCGGCGGCCCCGACCTTGCGCTTGAACTTGGCGGTGATGGCGCGCTGGAACGTCTCCGCCGGCAGAGCGAAGAGTCCGGCCAGAAAGCCCAGCGCCACGATGTTGCGCGAGCGGTTGGCGCCGGTGGCCTTCTCCGACAGATCGCGCATGGCGAGCGGATAGGGCAGATGGCCCGGCGCCAGGTGTGCGCTCATGTGGCCGCCCTCGGTGATGTCCACGATCGAACTGCGCTCGTAGATCACCGCCCCGTACTCGCGCACCTCGCCGACGTGGGCAATGGCATGGCTGTCGTTGAGCGACACCAGCACGTCGGACTGCTCCTTGAGCGAGTAGGTCTGCTGGGTGCTGATGCGCAGGCGCGCGATGCACTTGCCGAAGCCGCGGATCTCCGATGGATAGACGTCGAAGCAGATGACGCGATAGCCGATCTCGGCCATCACGTTGCGCAGGATTTCTCCGGCCGCGATGGTGCCGTCGCCGGCCGAGCCGCAGATGGAGATCTGGATGTCGGTGCCGTTCATGAGCCCCTCATTCGTATTCCCAGAACGGCGACTGGATCTGTCCGTCCGCCGAAACCTGCAGCCGCTCATCCTGCGCGGAGATGAACGCGTCATCGTCGCCGGTCATGTTGCGGGCGGCCAGTTCGCCCATGGCGCGCACGTTCTTCCAGCCGTAATAGAAGCGATAGCGCCGTTCCTCGTCCGACCAGATTTGGCACACGTCGCCCGCGGCGTAGATGGTCTCGGCGGTCGTGCGCAGCGCCTTGTTTACCAGCAGTCCGCGCTCGATATCCACGCCGGCGCCGATCATGAACTCCACCGACGGTACCAGGCCGAAGAAGGGCATCACCACATCCCCATGCACCTCGGTGCCGTCGCGCAGCAGCACGCGCCGCGCAGCGAGACCGGGTGCGCCCTGCTCCACCGCAACGACACCGCCGCAGGCGACGCAGTCCAGCACCTCGATGCCGACTTTGCGCAGGGAATCGAACAGCCGCGGCCGCTCCTCGGCCTCCACTTCGTGGGGCCAGAAGGTCGGCTCGCCCGCCACCAGGGTGACGCGGTAGCCGGTGTCGATCAGCGTGCGCGCCAGGTCGAGGCCGATCATGTCGCCGCCCAGCATCAGCACATGGCCGCCCTCCGGCAGCGCTTGCGCCACGGTAATGGCTTGCTCGAAGCTGCCGAAGCCGTGCATCAGGTGGCGATAGTCCGACAATTCCTCCGGCAAATAGCTGCGGCCGCCCGAGGCCACCAGCAGGGTGTCGAAGGGAATGGCTTCGTTGTGTGTGAGCACGATGGCGCGGCGCCGCGTGTCCACGCCGGCCACCTGGCAGGCGCGGCGCAGGCCGATGCGCTGCTCGGTGTAGAACCCGGGCGGGCGCACCAGGAAGCGGCGCCAATCGCGCTCGCCGCGGAACACCCTGGGCAGGTCGTAGCGGTTGTAGAACGGCAGACTGGACAGGGTGATCATGGTGACGCGGCTGTCCGGGTCACGCTGGCGCAGGGTTTCCGCCGCCTGGCTGCCGGCCACGCCGCTGCCGATGACGATGTGATGGCGCGCAGTGCTCATTTCCCGCCCCCCCGCAAGCGGCTAGACATCGACGTCAACCAGCTCGCAGCGCGAGATCGAGATGCAATGCACCGGACAGGCGGCGACGCAGGCGCCGCAGCGGATGCATTCGCGGTTGTCGATCCAGATCGCACCCACCTGGTTCCACTCCTTGGTCTCCAGAAGCTGGCCGCAACTGCCGTCGTCGGCCATCTCCACCCCCTTCACCAGCTTGATGCAGTTGCGCGGCGCGACCTCGATGCAGGCGCGGCAGAAGATGCAGCGGTCCACATCGATCTGGTAGCGCAGATTGCACAGGTAGCAGCGCTTCGCCTCCTCGATGGCGACGGCCTCGTCCATCCCGGTTTCCGCCTCGCGGGTGGTGCTGCGCACGCGCTCCGCCAGCGGCGCCGTCGGCATCGCCTGGCGCGGGATGAAGTCGAAGGCCCGCTCCCGCAGCGGAGCGGCCACCGGCTCGATGCGCACCATGGCGCGGCGGCGCGTCCAGCCCATGACCCAGGCATCGATCTTGAGGGCGATCTGGCGGCCGTGGCCGATCGCCTCCACCGCCGTCAGCGCCCCGCGCACGTAGTCTCCGGCGGCGAACAGGCCGGAAAGGGAAGTCATGCCGCTGTCGGTGACCCGCACCCGGCCGCCGCGGCCGAGATCGGGTTTCACGTCGAGGAACTCGTGCACCGACTGCTGGCCAATGGCGACGATCAGCGTGTCGCAAGGCTCGAAGAACTCCGATCCCTCGATCGGAATCGCCAGCCGCCGGCCGTTGGGCCGCCAGCCGCCGAGGCGGTTCTGGATGAACTCGACGCCGGCCAGCCGGCCGTTGTCGTCGCGCCGCAGGCTGACGGGAGTGCGCAGACCCTTGATGCGGATGCCCTCACGCTTGGCCTCGAACAGCTCCTCCCGCGCCACGGGGATATAGTCCTCGCCGGTGCGCAAATGGATCGTCACCTCCGCCGCACCTAGCCGCACCGCCACCCGCGCACAGTCCAGGGCCGTGAAGCCGGCGCCGACGATGGCCACGCGCCGACCGACGCGCTTGCGCTCGCCGCGGTGCATCTGCATCAGGAAATCGAGCCCATATTCGAAATCCGAAAGCTCCTGCGCCGGATCGCGGTTCTCCCATTCGCCGCTCAGGGGCAGCGGCATCGGCGCCATGCAGCCGGTGGCGAGCAAAACAGCGTCATAGTCGCGCAGCAGTGTGGACACCCGGATCTCGTCCGGTCCTGCACCCACCGCGACGCCGGTGCGCAACTGCACGCCCAGCCGCAGCGCGTTGTGCAGTTCCACTTCGAGCACGTCGCGCGGCAGACGGAACTCGGGGATGCCGTAGCGCAGCATGCCGCCGGGCCGCTCCTCGCGCTCGAAGATCACCACGTCATGGCCGAAGAGGGAAAGATCGTGGGCCGCCGCCACCCCCGCCGGCCCGGCGCCGACGATGGCGATGCGCTTGGCGGTGGGCGCATAGAGGCGCTCGGTGATGCGGTGGCCGGAATCCTTCATGTCGGCAGCCACCCGCTTCAAATGGCAGATTGCCACCGGTTCGCCGTTGCCCGGCCAGCCGTGGCGGCACGCCGCTTCGCAGGGCCGCGAGCAGATGCGTCCCAGCACGCCGGGCAGCACATTGGCGCCGCGATTGATCTCGTAGGAACGGCCATAGCGCCGCTCGACGATGTCGCGGATGTAGGCCGGCACGTTGGTGCCCGCCGGACAGGCGCTCTGGCACGGCACGTTCTGTTTCACCCAGCCGATGTCGCGCAGGTCTTCCGAGGTGTAGCCGGCGGATTCCGCGGTTCCTGTTGCAGCCGCCTGCTCGGAGAGAGTTCGCAGCGGATCAAGCATTTCCTTCCCCCATGACGTCGCGCCAGCCCGCCGTACGAAAGGCGACAGGGGGCGCCGGTCGGGCTCCTCCGAACGCCGAGGCGCCGCAGTGGCGGAGAATGTAGCGGCTGTCCAACTGTACCCGTTTGATTCAAATCAATGGCTTGTGGATATGTGAAGGAGCCGGGGAGGAAGCCGACGCACTTCAGGACGGTGCTTTTGCCGGCATCCGGACGGCCGGCGCACGATTCCGGATAGAATTCCAGCTCCGGGAACGAAGCGACGGACACCACCATGACGCAACGGACGGAATCCCTCCGCATCTACCACAATCCGCGCTGCTCCAAGAGCCGAGCCGCCTGCGCCCTGATCGAGGGACGGGGCATCCCGGTCGAAATCGTGGAGTATCTGGAGACGCCGCCCACCCGGCCGGAGCTGAAGGCACTCCTGTCCAAGCTCGACATGAAACCGGAAGATCTGGTGCGCCGCGGCGAGGCGGTTTTCAAGGAGAAGTACGCCGGCCGCACATTGACCGACGAGGAGTGGCTCGACGCGCTGGTGGCCGACCCGATCCTGATCGAGCGGCCGATCGTGGTGCTGGGCGACCGGGCCGTCCTCGGCCGCCCGCCGGAAAGGGTATTGGAACTGTTCTGACAGCCGTGCGGCGCAGTCTTACCAGCGCGTCGCCTGGTCGTGCCTGCGTTCCCATATGCGTTCGCTTTGCCGGCTCTGGGCCTGCTCGATGCGCGCCTGCTCGCCGCTCTCGACCCGGCCGTCACGAGCGATTCGCGCCAGGCGCCCGTTGAGGCGCGCCTGACCGTAGACCAACTCCCCCGCTTCCTGCGCCGTAAGCTCGCCTGAGTCGATGCCGCGCTGGATGCGCATCTGCTGGCGGATATTGCGTTCGACGCCGGCCTGCATGCGCCGCGCCGAGGGCGACTCGGGATCGCCCGTTTCTCGGTTGTGCTTCTCCTGGTAGATGTCGTCGCTGGCGCGGTCCTGCATGCGGGCGATGCGCTCGCCCTCGCCCTCCGTCACATCGCCGTCCTGCAGCGCTTCCGCCTGCACGCGGGCGATGCGCCCCTGTTCCCGCTGCAACCAGGCCGCCTCTTCCGTCGTCAGTTCCCCGGAACGCAGTCCCTTGTCGATGCGCTGCTGCTGATGGATGTTGCGCTGGATGAATCCGGAATAATCGTGGGAAGCGATCGCGCTGCCGGCGCACAGCGTGGCAAGGGCGGCGGCGATCAGGCCATGGCGCAGGTTCATTGCATTCTCCTCGTGGCAGTGGGTAAGGGTTCGACGCCCACGCAAGGTACGCCAGGCAGGGATCCGATTCCACGCTGAAAATGTAAGAGTTGTAAGCGGATGTTGCCCGGCCCTGGCAGCAACCGACCGCCATCGGTTCATCGAACTCCAGACGCCGTCTGCGCTGCGCTCGAATCGACCTAAGCCCGGTTTCCCGGTGCCGCCCGGTTCGGAACAAGGGGATCGGGCAGGGGCGGCAAGCCGTGACGTTCCCTGGCCCAGTTGCATTCCTCGTTGCTGATGCCGAGGATGCCATGGGGAGCATAGTCGCGGCAGGGCGACGGGCGCACAGCATAGATGGCGCAGCGCACCTCCTTGCCGATCTCGCCCTGCAATGCCACGCAGCGCGCCGGAACACGGTCGGTCCCTTCCATGCAGCGCAGGGTGTCGGTCACCTCCGCGCTGAGCCATTCCGGCACGAAGCCGCCCGGCGCTTCTTCCGACTCCGACACGTGAAACACGACCCGCCGGTCGGCGCAGCAGGCACCGCAGAGGGTGCACGGATTGAGTTCGCTGGTCATGGCACGATGCTACTGTGAACCCGGCCAGCGCGTCTCGCAGCGCCGAAGTGAGCCGCATCGGGGCGGCGGGCGTAACCATCCTGTCACACGACAGGTCTATGCTCCCCGGCCATCGTGCCATGCCCTTCTTCGACCCAGTTCGAGTGCGCTCCTGACCAACGCCAATCCGACGCTGCCGCAGCTCCGGGGCCGGCATGAGCGGCTCGCGATTCCGCTCCGTCTTCCTGTCCGACATCCATCTCGGCACGCGCGGCTGCCAGGCGGAGCGGCTGCTCGACTTCCTGCGCAGCCACGAGTCGGAATACCTGTTCCTGATCGGCGACATCGTCAACTTCTGGGCGATGGCGCGCGGCATCCACTGGACCGGTACGCAGAACACCGTGGTGCAGAAGATCCTGCGCCGCGCCCGCCACGGCGAGAAGGTGATCTTCATTCCCGGCAATCACGACGAAGCCCTGCGGCAGTACGTCGGCACGTCGTTCGGCGACATCCGCCTCGAAGCGGAGTATGTGCATACCGCGGCCGACGGCCGGCGCTACCTGCTGATCCACGGCGATGAATTCGACCAGGTGACCCGTTACCATCGCTGGGTGGCGCTGCTGGGCGACGTCGGCTACAACCTGCTGGTGCGGGTCAATGCATGGCTGTCCTGGCTGCGGCGCCGCCTCGGCGTAGCCGGTTACTGGTCGCTCGCCGGCTACGCCAAACGCAAGGTGAAGAGCGCGGTCGGCTTCATCTTCGACTTCGAGGATTCGGTGATCCGCGCCGTGCGCGATCGCGGCATGGACGGAGTGATCTGCGGCCACATCCACAGCGCCGCGATCCGGCAGCACGACGGCGTGACCTACATCAACTGCGGCGACTGGGTCGATTCCTGCACCGCCATCGTCGAGCACGCCGACGGCCGCATGGAGATCGTCCATTGGGGTACCCAGCCTCGGTCCGTACCCGCGCCCGAGGCGGCATGCAAGGAGTATGTCGCCGCGCCGCTACCGGACTCCCGCGCAGGGCGGGCCGCGCCCGCCGGTTCCGTGCCACCGCGAGCCGCCTCCCGCACCGCTCGCTCTTCACATCAGGATTCGGCCGAGATACCAGGCCAGCGCCTCGATCAGCGCGCTGCATGGAATCGTGAGTATCCAGGCCCAGACGATGCCTCCCGCCACGCCCCAGCGCACCGCCGACAGTTTGTGCGCCGAGCCGACGCCGACGATGGCGCCGGTGATGGTGTGGGTGGTGGATACCGGAATGCCCAGACCGGCGGCAAGGAACAGGGTCAGCGCGCCGCCGGTCTCGGCGCAGAAGCCGCCCACCGGTTTGAGCTTGGTGATTTTCTGACCCATGGTCTTGACGATGCGCCAGCCGCCGAACAGGGTGCCAAGTCCCATCGCCGCGTAGCAGGAGATGACCACCCATGCCGGGATCGGGTCGCTCGCCTGCGACAGCCCGGCAGCGACCAGCAGCATCCAGATGATGCCCATGGTCTTCTGCGCGTCGTTGCCGCCGTGGCCGATGCTGTAGAGCGAGGCCGAGACGAGTTGCAGGCGGCGGAACCACTTGTCCACGCGCATCGGCGTCGTGCGGAAGAACAGCCACGACACCGCCAGCATCAGCAGCGATCCGAGCAGCATGCCGAGCAGCGGCGAGATGAAGATGAAGAGCACGATCTTGCCCACTCCGCCCAGGACGAGGGAGGCCGGCCCCGCCTTCGCCAGGCCGGCGCCCACCAGACCGCCGATGAGCGCATGGGAGGAACTGGACGGGATGCCGTAGAGCCACGTGATGATGTTCCAGGCGATGGCACCGACCAGCGCACCGAACACCACGTAATGGTCCACGATGGACGGATCGATGGTGCCCTTGCCGATGGTGGCAGCCACCTTGAGCTGGAACACGAACAGGGCAACGACGTTGAAGAACGCGGCCCACACGACCGCCTGATGCGGCTTGAGCACACCGGTGGACACCACCGTCGCGATCGAGTTGGCGGCGTCGTGGAAGCCGTTCATGAAATCGAAGGCCAGCGCCAGCACGACGAGCATCGCCACAACCGCGAAGCCGATCTCCACGCCCTGCATGAGAGGGTGCCTCCGGAACGCTAGGAGTTTTCGAGCACGATGCCTTCGATCAGATTGGCAACGTCCTCGCAGCGATCGGTGATGGTTTCCAGCAACTCATAGATGGCCTTGAGCTTGATGAGCTGGCGCACGTCGGGCTCGTCGCGGAACAGTTTCGACACGGCGGAGCGCATGACGCGATCGGCGTCGGATTCCAGTCGATCGATTTCCTGACAGGTCTTGAGGATGGCGCCCCCATTGTCCATGCTGCGCAACAATCCGACCGCGGAGCGCACCCGCTCGCCGCAGGACAGGCAGATGTCCGCGAGCTGCTTGGCCTGTTCCGTGAGACGGCGAACGTCGTACAGCGTGACGGTCTGGGCAACGTCCTGGGTCAGGTCGAGGATGTCGTCCATAGAGGTGATCAGGCTGTGGATTTCCTCCCGACCCAGCGGCGTGATGAAGGTCTTGTGCAGGAGCTGGATGGTTTCGTGGGTGATGCGATCGGCCTTCTTCTCGATCTCGTTGATGGCCTTGGCGCGCTGGGCGGTTTCGTCCGGGGACTCGCCCAACTCCGACACCAGCGCTGCCAACTCCCTGCCGCCCTGCACGATCAGTTCGGCGTGCGCGTTGAAGAGTTCGAAAAACTTGCCCTCTTGGGGCATGAAGCGCGCGAACATTGCGTTTTTATTGCACTTTTGTTGCGAAGGCGGCAGTTTAGCATTCGCCGGATCCCGCTGCGGCGACCGCCGCGGTGTAAGCTTCGAACAGCAATGCCTGCTCCCAAGACCCCATTCGGCAACCACACCGAGCCGTTGCCTGAACCCGTCATCCTGGTCCACGGCCTGTGGATGGGCGGCTGGGCGCTTACGCCCCTTCGTCTGCATCTGCAACAGCACGGATTCGAGGGCCATGCCTTCTCCTACGCGACGATGCGCCAGCCGCTCGCCGAGAACGCGCGCTGTCTCGCCGCGTTCGCCCGCAGCATCGGCGCCTCCACCCTCCATTTCATCGGCCACAGCCTGGGCGGACTGATCGTCTATCGCGCCCTCCTCGATCATGCCGATCTCCCGCCCGGCCGCGCCGTACTGCTCGGCAGCCCCTTCCTCGACAGCTACGCGGCACGCCGCTTCGGGGTCAATCCGTTCGGCCATATGCTGCTCGGCACCAGCATGTGGGACTGGCTGGAAGACGGTGCGCCGCCGCGCAGCGCGCCGCGCGAACTCGGCGTCGTCGCCGGCTCCCTCGGTATCGGCCTGGGCTCGCTGGTGGCGCCGCAACTGCCGCGCCCCCATGACGGCGTGGTGGCCGTGAGCGAAACGCTCGTGCCCGGTGCGGCCGATCACATCGTCCTGCCGGTGACGCATTCCGCAATGCTGGTCGCTGCCAGCGTTGCCCGCCAGGCATGCCATTTCCTGCGCTGCGGCCGCTTCCGGCACGAGGACCATGCGGCTCGCGCGGCCTGAGTCGAGGACATCGGCGCCGTCACCCACTCGGCGCGGGACAGGCGGCGGGCGCAGCCTCGCACTCATCGCCGTCGCAGCGCTATACGGCTGCGCTTCTCCCGCCTATTACCTGCAGGCGGTCGGCGGGCAGATCGAACTGTGGCGCGAAGCGCGGCCGATCGAGCAGGTGCGCGCCGACGCCACCACCCAGGCCGCCCTGCGGGACAAGCTGGACAACGCGCTTCTAATCCGGGATTTCGCCAGCACCGACCTCGGCCTGCCCGCCAACGGCTCCTACCGCAGCTACGCCGATGTAAAGCGTCCGTACGCCGTATGGACCGTGTTCGCCGCCGAGGCGTACTCCATCGAGCCGAAGCAGTGGTGCTTTCCGGTGGCAGGCTGCGTCGGTTACCGCGGCTATTTCGCCGAGGACGACGCCGAAGCCTACGCCCAAGCCTTGCGCCGGGACGGTTACGACGTGCATATCGGCGGCGTCGCGGCATATTCGACGCTGGGATGGTTCGACGATCCGCTGCTCAACACGTTCATCCACTATCCGGAAACCGAACTGGCGCGGCTCGTCTTCCACGAACTGGCGCACCAGGTGGTCTATGTGAAGGACGACTCGGTATTCAACGAGTCCTTCGCCACGGCAGTGGAGACGGCGGGCGTCGAGCGGTGGCTGACCCGCCATGGCACGCCGGCGCAGCGCGCAGCCTTCGAGCAGGCGCAGTCACGGCGTCAGGGTTTCCATGACCTCGTTCTGCGTTATCGCGAGCAGTTGAAGAATCTCTATGCCTCCGACCGTACGCCGCAGGAAATGGCGCGGCTCAAGACACAGACCCTGGGGGAGTTGCAGGCAGAATACCGGGCATTGCGCAACGGTCCCTGGAACGGCTTCGCGGGTTACGACCGCTGGTTCGGGCAGGAGATCAACAACGCCACCCTGGCGTCGGTCGGCATCTATACCGAACTGGTGCCGGCCTTCGAGGCGCTGCTGGCGCGCAATGCCGGTGACCTGCCGCGCTTCTATGGCGAGGTGAAGCGCCTCGCCGCCCTGCCCAAAGACGACCGCCAGGCGCGCCTCGCGCGCGTGCTCGCCGCAGCGACGCAGAGCGCCGAATTTCGCGCCCGCTAGAGCCGATGCGCCTGGTGCTGGATACCAACGTCGTGCTGGACATGTTTCACTGGCGCAATCCGGTCGCCGCCGAAATCCTCACCGCCGCGAGCAATGGCCGCGTCACCCTGGTGACGAACTCTGCCTGCCTCGCCGAGCTGGAGCATGTCATCCGCCGCCCCGAATTCGGCCTGGAGGAAGCCGCAGTGGCTGCGCTGTTACGCGCGTACCGGGAGGTGGTCACGCTAGGCGATGAGGCCACGGCGTCGCAGCCGCTGCCCGGGCTCCCCCGCTGCCGGGATCGCGACGACCAGAAATTCCTCGAACTTGCACGCGACGCTGCCGCCGACCTGCTGGTGACCCGCGACAAGGCTCTGCTGACCCTGGCCAGGCGCAAATACGGTCTCGCCGGCTTTCGCATCGTGACGCCCGAGGCCGCCACGCCGATGCTGGCTGCCTAGGTCCGATCCGCCGCGCCGCAGCGCGCGTTGTAGATCGGACCGCCACCGGCGGCATAGGCGCGCAGCACGGCGACGGCCTCTTCGCGGCAGACGTCGCGCACCACTTCGATGCCGCGTCGCGCCAACTCTTCGACCCAGGCGACCGGCTTCGGCCCTTCGTCGAAGCCCACGGCGCCGGCGTCGTCGCCGCGCGCCGCGCACACCACACGCCGCACACCGGACCAGAGTATGGCCCCCAGGCACATCAGGCAGGGCTCGGTGCTGCACACGATCTCGTGTCCCGGCATGCCGGCCGCGCCCAGGTCATAGCAGTCGACGCGCTGCTGAGCGAGGGCGAGCGCCAGGATCTCGGCATGCGCGATGCCGCTGCGCACGGGCACGACTCGGTTCACCCCGGCAGCCACCAGCCGGCCGCTTTCGATTTCGAATACCGCGGCGCCGAACGGTCCGCCGCTGCGCTCCTCGACATTGCGTCGCGAGAGGTCGACGACGAACCGCATGCGCTGTTCCAGGTGCGGGCAACTCCTCCCGTCACCGAGAGCGATCAGCCAATCCGGCAGTGCCAGCACGAGGGAGCCAGGCAGCATGGATGGATTCCAGTGGGTTCGCCTACGTTTCCGGAGCTTGCATCGGGAAAGGAACGAACTCAAGTCCGCGGTCACGCGGCAGCGGCAGCGACACCGGGCGACGTGGGCAAAGATCGCCCAAGCTCTTCCACCATCCCGACCACCGCACTGAAGGTCGGCGCATGGTAGCCGTCCTTCTTCAGCATCAGGGCCAGGCGGTGAATCTCGGCGCAGACGCGGAAAGCCGCGAGCAGCCCGGTATCCACCGGCCGCGACGTTCGGTGCAGGAATCCGGGCGCGCTTCGGGAGGTCCTCCTCTCCGTGGGCACGCACGGCCAGCGCCGCAGCGGGGCAGTGCATCGGCGTCGTCGGGCTGCCGGAGCCGCTGCCGCACTCCGCGCAGCGGCCCAATATCCATGAACCGGCGCGCGCCGGCCCTATGCAGGACGAACCCCGCCCGGGACTTGCGCCCCGGGCGGAGTGTTTGCTGGCGGCTTACGGTGCCCTTTGGCGCAGCGAATTGGTGCTGCCGCATCGCCACCCGCGCCACCAGCAATTTGCTGACGGCCTACGCAGTGCCTAGTCCTCTTCGCCCGATCCGCTCCTGCCGCGCGGCTTGCTGACCTTCGTCGTCGCGGCCAGGCTGTTGTTGGTGCTCAGGACATCGAACGGCGCGCTGACGGTGGCGGTCCAGTTGATGGTCGTCGCGTAGGCCGGACCGGTAAAGGCGATCGTCGAGCTCTGGCTCGCGCCGCCGCAAGGCCGATGAATTGGAAGGTCCCCGAATAGGTCCAGGTTCCCGTATTGGCAGTTCCGATTACCGCTACGGTGCCCGAGGCGGGATCCGGTCCTTTCTCGTTGGTGACAGTCACCGTGCCTTCCCTGGCCTTGCCGCCCACCATGCGAATCGGCATCTGCAGCGTGCTCAGGGCAACGTCATACTTCAGGACCGATACCGGCGGGGGCGGCGCGGTGCCGCAGGCAACCGGGGTCTCGTACCCAACCAGCACCGGGTGGCTGTGCATGAAGTCGATCACTGCGCGGGCATCGTCGGCCGCCTGGGCGAAGCCGCCGATGTCCTCGCCCGTAAAGCCGGGCAGGCCGGCAAACACGACGTCCACGATGGGTCCCGTGGTGATCCAGAACAGCGGTTCGCCTAGCGGGCCGGTGGCATCAGGGAACAGCGTCAGATACTCGAACACCCCGGGCTGCCAGCGCCGGCCGGTATGTACGCCGGGTGCGGAAGATTGGCGTAGGTGCCGGCACGCAGGTATGCATGCTGGCCGTAATTGAGGAAGCACTTCTCGACCTTTTGCATGTTGCCCTGCACTTCCTGACGGTAGAACTCGCATTTCTTCGGCAATGGGTGAGGGTCTCCTTGTTGGACAGGCCGAGGATCTGGTTCAGATAGGCGACCAGTCGAGTCGATCTTGCCGGACTTGTCGGATGCGGCGCCGAGCCCTTTGGCGGCCGTGTCGAAGAAGCCGTAGCCGGGAATGCCGGGCGTCGGCAGGGCGATCGGATTAGCGGCGTCACCAAGGATGCCCTTGGTCATCATCTCGCGGTAGATCGCCAGGTTCTGCAGGGGCGAGTCCACCGCCTTGGAAATCAGTTCGGTCGTGTCGCCGTCGCCGTCGCTGTCGAGCGTGTCCGGCCCGGTAAACACGATCCGGCCCGCGGGATCCAGGGTCAGGCATTGCGCCGAGCCGAGGTTGACCAGCAGATCGGCGAGTTGCCGATCCATCACGGTCGACGGAGCCCGCGCCACGTTCATGCGCGCGAAATCCACCGCCTGGGCGTAGGTCTCATAGCCCACGACGATCGAGCACGTCAGGGGATCCAATGGAATGAGACAGGAATCGGTGGGCGATGCGAGAGTGCAGGGAACGGTGGTCCCGTCCACCGTAATGACGAACGTCACGCCAGGGGCCGCGAGCGGCTGCAGGCATAGTCCGCCCGCGACGAGTGCCCCCGGTTTCGGGATCTTCGACCTGAACCTCCGCGCTGGGGATCGGAACGCCCGATGCATCGCGGTACAGAACGATCATGTCGCCGAAGTCGGGCGCCGCGGCACCGCCACCTCCGCCGCCACCACCACCGGCACCACCACCACCGGCACCACCACCACCACCACCGCCGCCGCCACCGCCACCGCTGCCCGGGCCACCCTGCCCGAGAACGCCGGCGCTGCCCAACGCGAGAAAGCCCGCTAACGCGACGCTTGAAAGCAAACCAAACGCCCTGCTCCTCTAGCAGTGTCTGTTTTCATTTCATCCTCCGCATAGTTGCTGGTAATGATCTCTTCGGCCATCGACGCGCTGCACTTGGACCGGATGGTCGAAGTCCGTACCTGCGCGGCAATATTGCTCGGTTGCTTATATTCGGAGAATTGCGAATTCGCAATCGATGTAGGACTTCTTCCTACATCGCGTGGAGAACAAGATCTGACAAGGCTTGCGGGCGCTGCGGCATAAGGTCGCACCCGGCGGTAACCGGAGATCCGGACCGCCGCGGCCTGGCGTTGCGCCGTTGGCGCGGGAGATCTGTCTGAAAAGCGCAGGAATGCGCGGACGCCACAAGACCGGAGCGGCAGCGGCGGCCACATGCTGTGGGTCTGCTGCCTCAGCCGAACGACGTCTCAGTCCAGCGTGCTCCGATAGAATCGCAGACCGACAGCGATCACCGCCAGCATGAACGCGAGGATCGGCCATACCTGCGGCCACAGGACCATGATGCCATTGCCTTTGAGCATGATTCCGCGCACCAGCACCAGAAAGTGGGTCAGCGGCAGCAGGTTGCCGATGACCTGCGCCCAATCCGGCATCCCGCGGAAAGGGAACATGAAGCCCGACAGCAGCATCGACGGCAGGAAGAAGAAGAATGTCATCTGCATCGCCTGCAACTGGTTGCGGGCGATCGAGGAAAAGGTGATTCCCAGCGTCAGGTTGGCGGCGATGAACAGCAGCACCACGGCATAGAGCAGCAGCAGGCTGCCCTGCATCGGGACGGCAAAAATGAAGCGCGCGCCCAGCAGCACCAGCGTCACCTGGATCAGGCCGATCAGGATGTAGGGCACGATCTTGCCGGTCATCACTTCGAGCGGCAGGGCGGGCGTCGCGAGCAGGTTTTCGAAGGTGCCGCGCTCGCGCTCGCGGGTCATGGCAAGGCCGGTCATCAGAACCATGGTCATGGTGAGAATGACGCCCATGAGGCCGGGAACGATGTTGTACTGGGTCACGCCTTCCGGGTTGTAGCGGCGGTGAACGCGGATCTCCAGCGGATCGGGTGCTTTCGCCAGATAGCGCAGGCTCCCCTGCAGGTCGCGCGCCAGCGCGCCGGCGCCGATCCCGGCCAGCGCCGCCACCGCGTTGCCGGTGGCCGAAGGATCGGTGGCGTCGGCTTCGATCAATAGCACCGGCTTCTCGCCGCGCACCAGTTTGCGCGAGAAATCCTGCGGAATCGTCACCACGAACTGCACCTCCCCCCGGGTAAGCAGTTCGTCAGCTTCCGCCTCGCTGCCGATTTGCTTGACCACCTTGAAATAGCCGCTGTTCTGCAGGGCGGTGACCAGGGAGCGGCCGAATGCGCTGTTGTCGGCCGCCAGAACCGCGGTGGGCAGGTTCTTCGGGATCGGAATTGATGGCAAAGCCGAAAAGGACCAGCTGGATGATCGGAATGCCGACGATCATGCCGAACGTCAGACGATCGCGCCGGAGCTGGATGAATTCCTTGACGATGATGCCGACCCAGCGCGACCAGGAAAGAGGGGTATCACGCATCGCAGTAGCTCTCGCGCAGACCCCGGCAGGGGCAGGTAGCCAAACACTAAACCAAAAACGGGAGGGCCGGGGTAGCGGCGCTTTCGAGCGCGGTGCTGGTGATCCACGCCGGAAAAAACAAAGCCGGAGCGGTTTCCCGGCTCCGGCAATTCAACAGGAGATCCTGCCGACGGGTGTTATCTGTGACCAGCCAAATGGAAAGGCTGTGGAGTCAAGTGCACCGGCTCAGCCCGGTTCGCGCCGCAAGGGAAAGTCCTGACGGCCGTACTCGCGGTCATCCGACTCCTTGGCCGAGACCCAAAAAGCCCCTACGATGAAACCGACATTGAACAGGATGAGACCGAGGACGATGGCCGAGACGCTCACGGTATTTCTCCCTTAACCCTCCGAAACACGCATCACCGTACGCTCCAGACGCCCGCAGGGCAATCGGAGGCCATTACCTTATGGTGTAGGAATTTCTCCTACAAGGGTAACGGCGCTGCGCCCGTCGGCGCATCGTCCGCTGACCCGGCGTTCGGTCCTGCTTCGACTCGCCTCACCCCGCGGCTTTTTCGAAGCCGATCACGCCGTTCCTGGCGAGGACGCGGATCCGGTCCTTCGCCGCGAAACGTCCTTCCAGGATCTGCTTGGCGAGCGGATTTTCGATGCGCTCCTGGATCGCGCGCTTCAAGCGGCCGCGCGCCGAATACCGGGTCGAAACCGGCCTTCGCCAGTTCCGCCAGGGCGTCGTCGGACACGTCGAGCCCCATTTCCAGCTTGGCGAGCCGCTTCTCCAGATAGCCGAGCTGGATCTTGGCGATCGACTGGATGTGCTTCTCGTCCAGCGCATGGAACACCACCACTTCGTCGATGCGGTTGATGAACTCGGGGCGGAAGTAATTCTTGACCTCCGCCATCACCGCCAGCTTGATCACCTGGTAGTCGTCCCCGGCCATCTGCTGGATCATGTGCGAACCGAGGTTCGAGGTCATTACGATCACGGTGTTCTTGAAATCCACCGTCCGCCCCTGGCCGTCCGTCATGCGCCCGTCGTCGAGCACCTGCAGCAGCACGTTGAACACGTCCTGGTGCGCCTTCTCCACTTCGTCGAACAGGATCACCGAGTACGGCTTGCGCCGCACCGCCTCGGTCAGGTGGCCTCCCTCCTCGTAGCCGACATACCCCGGTGGCGCGCCGATCAAACGCGCCACCGAGTGCTTTTCCATGAACTCCGACATGTCGATGCGGATCATGTGTTCTTCCGAATCGAACAGGAATTCGGCCAGCGCCTTGCACAGCTCGGTCTTGCCGACGCCGGTCGGGCCCAGGAACAGGAATGAGCCGTAGGGGCGATTCGGGTCGGACAGCCCGGCGCGGGAGCGGCGGATCGCGTCCGACACCAGCCGCACCGCCTCGTCCTGGCCGACGACCCGCTGATGCAGCCGCTGTTCCATGAACAGGAGCTTCTCGCGTTCGCCCTGCATCATCTTGCTGACCGGGATGCCGGTGGCGCGCGACACGACCTCCGCGATCTCCTCCGCGCCGACCTGCGTTCGCAGCAGCTTGAAATGTCCGACCTTGCCCTCGCCCTCCGCCGCCTGCCTGAGCTGGGCTTCGAGCTGCGGCAGTCTGCCGTACTGCAGCTCGGCGACCTTTTCCAGTTTGCCTTCCCGCTGCAGCTTGACGATGTCGGCACGGACGCGGTCGATCTCTTCCTTGACGTGGGCGCTGCCCTGAACCTGCGCCTTCTCCGCCTTCCAGATCTCGTCCAGGTCGGCGTACTCCTTCTCCAGCTTCGCGATCTCTTCCTGGATCAGCCCAAGCCGCTTCTGCGAGGCTTCGTCCGCCTCCTTCTTCACTGCCTCGCGCTCGATCTTGAGCTGGATCAGGCGCCGGTCGAGCCTGTCCATCGCCTCCGGCTTGGAGTCGATCTCCATCTTGATGCGGGCGGCCGCCTCATCGATGAGGTCGATGGCCTTGTCCGGCAGGAAGCGGTCGGTGATGTAGCGATTGGAGAGCTCGGCGGCGGCGACGATGGCCGGGTCCGTGATGTCCACGCCGTGGTGCAATTCGTAGCGCTCCTGCAGACCGCGCAGGATGGCGATCGTGGACTCAACGCTCGGCTCGTCCACCAGCACCTTCTGGAAGCGCCGTTCCAGCGCCGCGTCCTTCTCGAGATACTTGCGGTATTCGTCCAGCGTGGTGGCGCCGATGCAGTGCAATTCGCCACGGGCGAGCGCCGGCTTGAGCATGTTGCCGGCATCGATGGCGCCCTCGGCCTTGCCGGCGCCGACCATGGTATGGAGCTCGTCGATGAAGACGATGATCCTGCCTTCCTCCTGGGCGATCTCCTTCAGCACCGCCTTGAGCCGCTCCTCGAACTCGCCGCGGTATTTCGCTCCGGCCAGCAGCGCCGCCATGTCGAGCGAAAGCACACGCTTGCCCTTGAGCGTTTCCGGCACCTCGCCATTGATGATGCGCTGCGCCAGCCCCTCGACGATGGCGGTCTTGCCCACGCCCGGTTCGCCGATCAGCACCGGATTGTTCTTGGTGCGCCGCTGCAGTATCTGGATGGAGCGGCGGATCTCGTCGTCGCGGCCGATCACCGGATCGAGCTTGCCCTGGCGCGCGCGCTCGGTGAGATCGAGGGTATATTTGGCGAGTGCCTGGCGCTGCCCTTCCGCCTCCTGGCTCGACACGCTCTCGCCACCGCGCACCGCGCTGACGGCCTGTTCCAGTGCCTTGCGCTGCAGCCCATGCTCCTTCAACAGCCGCCCCGTGTCGCCCTTGTCTTCGCACAGGGCGAGCAGGAACATCTCCGAGGCGATGAACTGGTCGCCGCGCTTCTGCGCTTCCTTGTCGGTAAGGTTGAGCAGGTTGCCGAGATCGCGCCCGACCTGCACCTCGCCGCCGCTGCCCTGCACCTTGGGCAGGCGGTCCAGCGCCTTCTCCAGCGCTCCCTTGAGGGGGCCAACATTGACGCCGGCGCGCTGCAGCAGCGCGGAGGTGCTCGCGTCGTCCTGATTGAGCAGGGCCAGCAGCAGGTGCTGCGGCTCGATGAACGAATTGTCGCGCCCCACCGCGATGCTCTGGCCATCGGCGAGCGCCTGTTGGAACTTGGTCGTGAGCTTGTCGAAACGCATCTTGGATTCTCCGCGCGGAAACCGCTGATGCGAAGATGGGGATGTCGCCCCGCCGTTTCAAGCGATCACTTGAAAACTGGCGGAGGAGACCAGATTGCTTCCCTCGCCGCCGCTCCGGCGGCGAGCTTCGATCGCGGTTCTGGGGAGAGGATCTAAGCTGCGCCGCTGTCGTCCGCCGGCGCTGCCTGCCCCATCGGTGCGGAGGCCATCTTCTTGAGTCGCGCGGCTCTGCGCTGCAGGAAGTCACCGAACTGCATGTCCTCCTTCACGATGTGCCCGACCAGCCAACCCTTGAGGAAGCGCAGGATGTCGGTATCGACGTTCGCCGCACCCTTCGCCACCTTGTCGTTGAGCGCGAAGACCGAGTAGAACAACTGCTCGTGCTGTGCAAGCTGGCTCTCCAGCCCCGGATAAGCGCTCTTGCGCATCAGTGCTTCCTCGTGCTGGAAATGCTGTTCGGCATAGGCCACCAGCCTGTTGAGCACGCGCGCCACGTCCTCGCGGGCCTCACCCCTGGCGTGCCGGTCGTGGAACTCATTGATCAGTTCGAACAGATAGCGGTGCTCGGCATCGATCACATCGACACCGACCGAATAATCATCACGCCAACTGAGAAATGTCATGCCAGCGGATCCTCACTTGTCGGCACTGCGGGAACGTTACGCCTCGCACGTGACGCGGTTGCGCCCGCCTTGCTTGCTCTGGTACATCAGCCGGTCCGCACGCGCGATCAGGGTGGCCGGGTTATCGTCGACCCGCATCAGCGTGGCACCAATCGACACGGTGACACGCAAGTTCCGGTCCGTCACTGTCACCGACGACGTCGCCACGAGTTGACGCAGCTTGTCGGCGAGGGCGTCCAGTCGCGACGCGTCCACGTTGCCGAGCAGCGCAACGAACTCCTCGCCGCCCCAGCGGCTGACCACGTCGCTGGCGCGCACGTTGCTCGCCAGGGTCCGCGCCACCGTGGCCAACACGCGGTCGCCGACGTGGTGACCGAAGTTGTCGTTAATCCCCTTGAAGTGATCGACGTCTGCAAAAAACACGGCGGCGGCCTGGCCGTGGCGCGGGTACTCGGCCAATGCAGTCTGGATCTTCAGCTCGGCAAAGCGGCGATTGCCCACGCCGGTGAGCGGATCACGGTAGGCTGCGTCGTCCAGCTCGTCGATGCGCCTGAGCGCGGCCATCATCGAGGAGTTGTCACTGAAGCTCTCGACGGCACCGATCACTTCCCCGTCCGGTCCGCAAAGGGGCGCCACCCGAACCAGCACTGGCACGCGATGCCCGTCGGCATGATGCAGGAACACCTGCACTTCGCGCGGCAAGCGGTCGCGCATGACCTGCGCCAGCGGACAGACCGAATGACACAGCTGCTCGCCGCCCTCATTGACGTGCATCAGCAGGTTATCGGCGCAACACCGCCCTACGACCATGTCTTCAGCATAGCCGGTAATACGTTCCGCCCCTTTGTTCCAGTAGGTGATGCAACGATTGCGGTCCACGAAATACACGCCATCGTAGAGATGGTCAAGGACTTCCCGATAGAAATCCGGCCCCATTTTCAAGACCTTTCTCCTCACGCCATGCGGCCGCATCGGCGGCTGCGCCGCCGCACGAGGTATACGACCGCGCAAATTCGGACTTGAGTTGAGACCGGACAGCGCCACCCGCCGGACGGACCCGAGCGCCTCGTCCAGGCCGGAGCGGCCGCCGGGCGGCTGGTGCGACTTCGGCCGCCGGCCTGATGCACGCTGCTGGGCGCGGTGAGAGAATGACCCTCGAACAACAACAGCGACGAGGAACCGGCCATGCCTCCTTCCCATCCCCTGCTCCATACCCGGCCGGCTTGCGGCCGCGGCAAGGTCGTCACAGCCGCCGAAGCAGTACGCCTGATCCACAGCGGCGACACGGTGGCCACCGCGGGTTTCGTCGGCATCGGCTTCGCCGAGGGTATCGCCGTCGCCCTGGAGGAACGCTTCCTCGCCGAGCGCGAGACCGATCCCCACGGCGTCGGCACGCCGCGCGACCTCACCCTCGTCTACGCCGCCGGCCAGGGCGATGGCAAGGAGCGCGGACTCAATCACCTCGGCCACCCAGGGCTGGTGAAGCGCGTGATCGGCGGCCACTGGGGACTGGTGCCCAAACTTCAGGAACTGGCCATCACCGACCGCATCGAGGCTTACAACCTGCCGCAGGGCGTGATCACTCACCTGTTTCGCGACATCGCTGCCGGCAAACCCGGACACCTGTCGCGCATCGGCCTCGGCACCTTCGTCGATCCGCGCCACGGGGGCGGCAAGCTGAATGGCCGCACCACGGAGGACGTCGTCGCACTGCTCACCCTCGATGGCCAGGAATACCTGCTGTACAAGGCGTTTCCAATCCATGTCGGCATCGTGCGCGGTACCACGGCGGATCCCGAAGGCAACGTCACGATGGAAAAGGAGGCGCTGACGCTGGAGGCGCTGGCGATCGCCATGGCCGCCCACAACTCCGACGGCATCGTCATCGTGCAGGTCGAGCGCATCGCCGAGCGCGGCTCGCTGCACCCGCGCCAGGTGAAGATTCCCGGCGTGCTGGTGGACTGCGTGGTGGTGGCGGAAGACCCGAAGCACCACATGCAGACCTTCGTCGAGCAATACAACCCGGGATACTCCGGGGAGATCCGGGTGCCGCTCGCGTCGATCCCACCGATCCCGCTGGACGAACGCAAGATCATCGCGCGCCGCGCCGCCCTGGAACTCAAAGCGAACAGTGTGGTGAATCTCGGCATCGGCATGCCCGAAGGGGTGTCGGCCGTCGCCAACGAGGAGAAGATCCTCGATCTGATGACCCTCACCGCCGAGCCCGGCGTGATCGGCGGCATGCCGGCCTCCGGGCTGAACTTCGGCGCCGCCGTGAACACCCAGGCGATCATCGACCAGCCCTACCAGTTCGATTTCTACGACGGCGGCGGCCTGGACATCGCGTTTCTCGGCCTGGCCCAGGCCGACCGCCACGGCAACCTCAATGTCAGCCGCTTCGGAACCCGGCTCGCCGGCGCCGGCGGTTTCATCAACATCTCGCAGTGCGCGAAGAAGGTGGTCTTCGTCGGCACGTTCACGGCCGGCGGCCTGGAGATCGCGGTTAGCGACGGCAAACTGCAGATCGTGCAGGAGGGCCGTGCGCGCAAGTTCGTGGCCGAGGTGGAACATCGCACCTTCAGCGGCGAGCAGGCCGTCAGCCGCGGCACACCGGTTCTCTACATCACCGAGCGCTGCGTCTTTCGCTTGGCCGGGGATGGCATCGAACTGGCCGAAATCGCACCGGGAATCGACCTCGAGCGGGACATCCTGGCACAGATGGAATTCACGCCCATCATCGCGCAGGCGCCCCGCCTGATGGACGAGCGAATCTTCCGGCCCGAAGCCATGGGTCTGGGTGAGGAACTGTTCGACGTACCGCTGGAGCAACGACTGACGTTCGATCCGCAGCAGAGCATCTTCTTCGTGAATTTCGAGGGCCTCAAGGTGCGCACGCGCGACGATGTCGAGCGCATCCGCAGGGAAGTGGAAAGGCACCTCGTACCCATCGGACACAAGGTCGCGGCGATCGTGAACTACGACAATTTCTCCATCGCCCCGGAACTGATGGAGGAGTACATCGGCATGGTGAAGGGAATCGTGGAGCGCTTCTACACCGGAGTGACGCGCTACACGACCAGCACATTCCTGCGCATGAAGCTGGGCGAAGCCCTGGCCAAGCGGCATGTCGCGCCCCACATCTACGAGAGCGCCGACGAGGCGCGCGCCCACCTGCTGGAACTCGAAACACAAGCCGCGAAATCATGAGGCGCCGCCGCCGTGCCATTCCCCGGCCTGCCGCGAACAGCGGGTTTATGCTAAATTCAGCTTAGGGACGCATAAGCAGGCTCGATTAACCCGCAACCGACCGGAGGATCCATGACCACCAAACCGCAGGAACAATTCAGCGAACTCCAGCAGAGGAACCTCGATGCCGCCATGCGGCTCGCCCAACTGTCCATCGAGAACTCCCAACGCATCATGGAGCTTCAGGTCGAGACGGCCAAGGCGCTGTTCCAGGAGGGCGTGCAGAGCGCGAAAGCGCTGACCGAGGTCAAGGACCCCAAGGCGGCGCTGGAATTGCGCACCGAGTATGCCCGCACCACCACCGAAACGATGCTTGGCGGCCGCGCGCCGGATCGCCGAGATCGCGACGGAAACCCAGTCCGAGTTCGGCAAGCTGATGAGCGGACAGATGATGGGCGGCGGGAAGGAGATGGCAGAGGCCATGCAAAAGATGTTCAGCTTCAATCCGTCCGCCGGCCAGGCGGCGCAGACGGCCATGGGATCCCTGCAGCAGGCGATGGACATGGCGCGCAGCGCCTTCGAGCAGATCACCCGCGTCTCCACCGACACCTTCGAAAGCCTCGGCAGTGCGGCCACCGGCGGCGCCAAGCGCGGCGGCAAGGGCAAGGGCGACTGACACACGTCTCTCGGGGACCCCGGACGCTGCGCTCCGGAGCGCCGGGCGTCCTTCTGCGGCGCGACTCCTCGCTGGACTCGCCGCCGCAGGAACTCGTAATGGCAGGATCCCGGCTTACTGCCAGCGCTGCGCGGCCCGGTCATCGGCGGCGCGCGCCTCGACCCAGCGCTCGCCCTGCGCTGTCTGCTCCTTCTTCCAGAACGGCGCGCGGGTCTTGAGGTAGTCCATGATGAACTCGCACGCGGCGAAGGCGTCGCCGCGATGCGCGCCGGCCGCCACCACCAGCACGATGCGATCGCCCGGCGCCAGCTTTCCGTGGCGATGAATCACCAGCACGTCCGCAAGATCCCAGCGTGCGCGCGCCTGGGCGACGATGTCTTCCAGGGCACGTTCCGTCATTCCCGGATAATGCTCCAGGGTCATGCCGCTGACGCCGCTGTCGTCATTGACGTTGCGCACCAGGCCGACGAAGCTCGCCACCGCGCCGATCGCAGGATTGCCCTGCGTCATCCGCTCCACCTCCAGGCCGAGATCGAAGTCGCCCGCCTGCACCCGTACCGTCATGCTCAGCCTCCCGTCACCGGCGGGAAGAAGGCGATCTCGTCGCCATCGCGGATCGACGTGTGGGGCTCGGCCATGCGCTGATTGACCGCCACGCGCAGGCTCCTGCCCTGCGCCAGCGCGTCCCACGCCCCGCCGCGCCGCAGCAGGTGCATGCGCAGATCCGCCACCGTGCCGATCTGCGGCGCCAGTGCCATTTCTTCCGCGCTCTGCCCGACGGCCTCGCGCAGCCCGGCGAAATAGAGGATTCGCACGCTCATGGAATCAGTATAACAACTCGCAAAAGGGCAGAAAGCGCAGCGTGTCGCCGCGTCGGATCGGCTGCCCCGGCGGGTTGTCGATCAGGCCGTCGCCCCAGACCGTGGAGGTGAGCACCGCCGAACTCTGGTTGGGGAAGAGGTCGACTCCTCCGGCCTCGTTGCGGCGCCCGCGCAGGAACTCGCGGCGCGGATCCGGCCTCGGCCAGTCGAAATCGGCGCGCAGCGCCAGCGCCTGCGGCGTCACCTCGTCGCACCCCCTGCAGGCGCAGGATGAAGGGGCGCACCAGCAGCAGGAACGTGACGAAGCTCGACACCGGATTCCCCGGCAGGCCGATGAACGACGCCCCTCTTCCCTCCGCCCCCACGCGGCCGAACGCGAGCGGCTTGCCGGGCTTGATGGCGATCTTCCACAGTTCGAGCGCGCCCTCGGCCTGCACCGCCGGCTTGACGTGGTCCTCCTCGCCCACCGACACGCCGCCGCTGGTGACGATCAGGTCGTGCCCGGCCGCGGCCTCACGCAGCACGCCGCGGGTGGCGTCGAGCTTGTCGGGGACGATGCCGAAGTCGGTCACCTCGCAGCCGAGCCGGTCGAGCAGCCCGCGCAACAGGTAGCGGTTCGAGTTGTAGATGGCGCCGGCGGGCAGCGGCTCGCCCGGCATGACCAGTTCGTCTCCGGTGAAGAACACCGCCACCCGGACGCGCCGGAACAGCGGCAGCCGCGCCAGTCCGACCGAGGCCGCCAGTCCCGCCTGCTGCGGGCCGATGCGCGAGCCTGCCGCCAGGATCTCGGCCCCGGCCCGGATGTCCTCTCCGGCGCGCCGAATCCACTCACCGGCATGCGGAACATGATTGATCGTCACTTCGCCACCATGATGCTCGACCAGTTCCTGCATGACCACGGCATCGGCGCCGGGCGGGATCGGAGCACCGGTGAAGATGCGCGCCGTGCTGCCGGCCGCGAGCGGCGCGCCGACGCTGCCCGCGGGTATGCGCTGCGCCAGCCGCAGCCGGGTTCCGGGCGCCGGCACGTCGGCGCAGCGCAGCGCATAACCGTCCATCGACGAGTTGTCCAGCGGCGGCACATCGAGGCTCGAAACCTGCCCCTGCGCCAGCACCCGGCCGCCGGCAGCGAGCGTATCCACCACCTCCGTTTCCGCGGGCGGCCGAGCGCCGGCCAAAAGCCGCGCCAACGCCTCGTCGAAGCTCAGCAGACCGGAGTTCATTGCTTCAATCCAAGATGGCGCATGACGAAATCCGTGATTCCATCGTAGTCGTTCAGGTCGAGCAGCGGCAGCGGCACGCCGATCTTCTCGTCGCTCGCCACGGCCACGATGTTCGGGTTGCCGGGATACAGCGGCGGCCGCCCGTGGGCGGGGCGATACACCTCCAGCTTCGGTATCGCCGCCGCCTTGTAGCCCTCCACCAGCACCAGATCGCAGGGCGACAGGATTTTGAGTTGATCCGCCAGCGCCGGTTCCGCCCGGCCGCGCAGCTCGTGCATCAGCACCCAGCGCTGATTCGAGGTAAGCAGAACTTCGGTGCAACCCGCCTCGCGGTGGCGGTAGGAATCCTTGCCCGGACGATCGATGTCGAAACCATGGTGGGCATGCTTGATGAGCGATACCAACAGCCCTTCCATGACGAAGCGCGGGATCAGATTCTCGATCAGGGTGGTCTTCCCCGATCCCGAATAGCCGGCGAAGCCGAATATCTTCATTGCGGCGACGCTCCCGCGAGCGCAGAGGAGACTGGACTAGTCACGTTCCAAGTGCTCCCCAAGTCCGAGAGCTGCCACATCCGCTGCGCAGGGCACGGTCAGCACCGGAGCGAAGCCGCCACCGGGGGTGCGGAAGTTGGTGGTCTGCCCCTGGTAGAGCCGCGCCGAGATGAGCTGGACGCGGCCGCGATAGACGTAATTGCGCAGATCAACCTTGAGGTCCACCGGTGTTTCGTCGACCTCGATGCGGCGCTCGCTGGGCGGAACCAGCGCCTGGGCGACATAGGTGCCGTCGAGGATGTCCTCGAACACCCGCCGCGTCACCTTGTCGCCGCGATAGGCGGCGCGGCTGCCGTAACCCGCGGCCGGCTTGAAGAAGAGTTGCTTGCGCCGCTGCCAAAGAGCCTCCGCCTGATCGCGCGCCACCGCTTCCGTGCGCGGGATCCCCGACAGCAGGATCTCGCGCATTGCCGCATCGACGCCGAATGCCGCCAGCGCTGCGTCATCGGTGAGGGCGATCAGGTTGCGCTTGTCGGCGTACAGGGCGTGGGCGCGCGGATGCGGCGTCACCACCACGGCGCCGGACAGGTAGGCTTCGCGCAGCACGGCGGCATTGCCCGCCTCCAGCCCGAAATCGGTGAGGCGGTTGTAGACGAGCCCGATGCGCTCCTCGCCGCGCCACAACGCGCCGTCCTGGAACGACAGATCTTCCGGATCGCAGATGATGGCGGGAATGCCGTGGCGCTCGAACAGATGCTGGAACAGCAGGAATTCCGGCGCCAGGTACTGCTCCTGGGGCGACTCGTCCACGATGGCGATGCGCGCCAGCGGCAAGCTGCCGTGCTCGAGGCGCCACTCTTCGCGGAACATGTCGACGAACACCCGCTCCAGCGAACCGGAGCCGACCAGGCCCGGCAGCATCGCCGCCACCGAGTCGCAGCAGGCCTGCTGCGCCCGCGCCAGAACCGCGTTGAGCAGCCCGCCACCGGCGTTGGTGTTGATCTCGATCAACTGCGGACCGTTGGCACCGAGATGGAAGTCATAGCCGAGAAACACGCCCGCCGCCCGCGGCGCGAAGCGTGCCGCCGTCGGGGCATAGGCGAGCACATGGGACTGGTAGGACGGGGTCGCGACCGCCGCTTCGACCGCCGCGACGATTCGCGCCATGCGCTCGATTTCCCGCTCGCCGACGAACACCGCCGATTCTGAAAACAGGTTCGGCCGGCCCTCGGCCATCATGCGCTGCAGGTCCGCCCCGCTCTCGTTCGCCGTGAGTTCGCGCTGCAGCAGCGCACGGTCCAGGGACAGGCACTGGCACACCCGGTTCAGCTTCGCCGCAAGCTGCGTGCAGGTCAGCCCGTGGGCCAGCCCGCCCTCCGTGACGGGCGGGATCAGCTCGCAACTGCCTTGGGGGTCGGCCATCGGGATGTCGGGTCAGGATTCGGAGTCCGCTTGCGCACCGGCCGGCGCCGTCCAAGCCGCGCCCGGCATCGCGCAATCCGATTCTAGCATCGCCGGCGCCCTGCTCCGCGGCGTGCCGCCCTGCAGCCGGACCTAGTCATCGCGTTCGACCGCGGCGAAGAACGACTGCACTTCGGACAAGTCCCGCGTGCGCCGCATCGGCGGCAGGCTGCGCCACACCCTGCGGCCGTAGGGACGGGAGATGAGGCGCGGATCGCAGATCATGAGCACGCCGCGGTCCGTCTCGTCGCGGATGAGGCGGCCGGCGCCCTGCTTGACGCTGATCACCGCCCGCGGCAGCTGGTACTCCATGAAGGCGTTGCGCCCCATCGCCCGCAGGTGGGCGATGCGGGCCGCCAGCACCGGATCGTCCGGCGGCGCGAACGGCAGCTTGTCGATGATGACCAGCGACAGGGCCTCGCCCCGCACGTCCACGCCTTCCCAGAAGCTCTGGCTCGCCACCAGCACCGCATTGCCGAGACGGCGGAAGCGCGCCAGCAGTTCGCTCTTCGAGCCGTCGCCCTGCAGCAGCAGCGGCGAAGCGAAGGTGTCCTGCGCAAAACGCGCCGCCAGCAGTTCATGGATGCGCCGCATCGCCCGCAGCGAGGTGCACAGCACGAAGGCGCGGCCGCCGGCGGCGCGGATCACCGGATACGCCGCGTCCGCGACGGCACCGTTGTACTCCGCGCTGTTGGGATCGGGCATGCCCTGGGGCGCATAGAGCAGCGACTGGTTGGCGTAGTCGAAGGGACTGCCCCAGCATCCCGTCGCCGCCCCCTGCAGGCCCAGTTCGCCGCAGTAGTGGCCGAAGTCCTGCTCCACCGCCAGGGTGGCGGAGGTGAAGATCCAGGCGCGCGGATGGCCTTCCATCTGGCGCCGGAAGATGTCCGCCACCATCAGCGGTGTGATGTTCAGCGCCAGGGCCTGGGAGAAGACTTCGGCCCAGCGCACCACGTCCGGCGCCTCGGGGTTGCGCCAGCGCGCCAGCCGCGCCGCCAGATCCTGGCTGCGGCGCCAGCAGTTGGCGAGCCCTTCCGAGCGCTCGGCCTGGCTTTCGAGAGTGTCCCCGAAGCGCTTCATCTCTTCCGTCAGCTGACCCAGCGCCCCCTGGAAGCCATCGCTGCCCTGCAGCTGGGCAAGGGAAAGCCGGGCCCCCTCTTCCCGCAGCGCGAGACGCAGATCGCGCGCGCCCTTCTCCAGCGTGCGCGCCGCTTCGGGCAGGGCAGGAAAATCCTTCGCCGCCGCCAGCGCCTCCACCCTCGTGTCGCGCGCCAGCTCCAGCACCTGCGCCGTGGATACCGACTCGCCGAAGAACAGCGTGGCGGTTTCCGGAAGCTGGTGGGCCTCGTCGAAGATCACCGCGTTGCAGGCCGGCAGCAGCTCGGCCGTGCCTTCGTCGCGCAGCATGACATCGGCAAAGAAGAGATGGTGGTTCACCACCACCACGTCCGCCGCCAGCGCCTCGCGCCGCGCCTTCATGACGAAACAATCCTTGATGCGGGGGCACTCCTGGCCCAGGCAGTTGTCGCGGGTCGAGGTGGCGAGCGTCCACGCCCCCGAGTTCTCCGGCACGGTGGCCAGTTCGCCCTTGTCGCCGCTGTTGGAGATCGCTGCGAAGCGCGCGATGCGCTGGATGTGGGCGACCTCGTCGCGGTTGAGGAAACGTCCGTCGCCGAGGGCGCGCTCGAGGTGGTAGTGGCACACATAGTTGGCGCGGCCCTTGAGCAGGGCCGTGGTCGCCGCCACGCGGAGCGCGTCCCGCACCGTTGGCAGGTCACGCTGGTAGAGCTGATCCTGGAGCGTCTTGGTACCGGTGGAGATGATGACCTTGCCGCCGGCGAGCAGAGCTGGCACCAAGTAGGCGAAAGTCTTGCCGGTGCCAGTGCCGGCCTCCGCCACCAGCACCGAGTTGGCGGCGAGCGCCTCCGCCACGCGGCCCGCCATCTCGACCTGCTGCGGCCGCACGCGGTAGCCCGCGATAGCCCGCGCCAGGGGCCCATCGGCGCAAAAGGCCTCGATCGGATTCAGCACGCCGGCATCGATGGTTCGCGGCAATGCCGCCGGCGCGGCGTCCGCCGATGCACGGGAGGGCCTGCCGGTGCCGGCACGCCGCGCCGCCCAGGGCGCGCCAACGCCGGGTTTCGACCTACTTCGCCGCTCCCTGTGCCTTGCCTGCTCCAGCGCCCGGAGCGACCGGCGGGTGCGCCGGCGGCTGGGCCGACGCAGCCGGAGCGGTCTGCGCCGGTGCGGCGTCGGCACCTTCCATCACCGACTTGCCCTTCTCCTCGGGCGCCCTGGCGAACTCGCCCAGATACTCGATCTTCGCCGCCTCGCGCAGCTTTTTCAGATCGCCGGAGGCAAGCTCGGTCCGCCGCTGGTTGGTCAGGAACTGCTCGATGAACTGGGCCGCCTGCTTCTCGTCCAGCGGCTGGGACTGGGAGGCGACCAACTGCACCACGAGCAGGCCGGAGGACGTCGGGATGACTGCCGTCTGCCCATCCTTGAGCTGGTGGAACTTGGGCAGGAGGTCGAGCGGGAGTTGCTCGGCCGGCTTGACGCCGGCATTGGTCGCGAACTGCACATTGTTGCTCTTGAGCCATTCGACGATATCGTTGAGCGACTTCGCCTTGCCCATTTGCGCCTGCAGCGCGGGCATGAAGTCCTCCTTGGCGTTGATGGCGATCTCGCGCAGGTTGTAGATGCGGCGCGCCTTGAACAGCTCCGGGTGCTTGTCGTAGTAGTCCTTGACCTCCTGCTCGGAAGGCTTCGCCGCCGCCGTCGCCGCCTGCTCCAGATAGGCGCGCGACAGAATCTCGCGCGTCGCGGCATCGATCGCCTGGACCACGCGCGGGTCGGTGTCGAGCTTCTTGGCACGGGCCTGCTGGACCAGCAGTTCCTGGTCGATCAACCGGTCGAGAATCTGTCTGCCCGCTTGTTTCGCCTCGTCCTCCGGGATGCTGCCGGCACGCGCAAGCATGCCCTTGACCTGGTCGGCGGAGATTTCTTCCTTGTTCACCCTGGCCGCGGCCTGGGCAGCGGGCTTCTTTTCTGCGGCGACGGGGGCGGCCGGCTTCTTCTCGTCACTCTTGCCGCACCCGGCAAGGGCGAGCGACACGGCGACGGCGATCAGGGCGGTGCGAGCGGGGGAAATTCGGTTCATTACGGGTCCTTATCGGAATGGCAGTTAGCGGACGGACGGGTTGCCGGATTCGAAACCCGCGCATTGTAGCAACAGACCGCCTGGTCGAGATTCCGCACTGCCGGTGTGCCGCCGTACGCCGGGCATGGCGGGTCGCGGCGCCACGCAAGGGAACGTCCTCCGTCCGTTGCTATAATCGTCCGACAATTCAAGATGGGAGGAACGATGAAATTCTGTCCGCAATGCGGCTCCTCGATGGAAGCAGGCGACCGCTTCTGCCAGAACTGCGGTTTCAAATTGAACCAGCCGGCGCCCGCCGCCCCGTCCTCGCCGCCGGACGAAGATCCGGACAAGACCAGGATCATTCCCCCGCGCAGGCCGGCCGAATCGGGTTCCGACGCCGCGGGCGCCGGATCCGCGCCGCCGCCCCGCCCCGGGCCAGAGCGCCAGTCGCGTACCGGTGGCGCCGGAACAGCAGGTGCCACGGCCACCGCGCAGTCGGCGTCGCAGGCCGATCCCTTCGCCGGTGCGCAGGCGCGGCAAGCCTGGCTCGGCTGGTTGATTCACGGGTCAGGAACATCCTGTTCAAGCCCAAGGACGAATGGCCGGTGATCGACGCCGAAGCCGAGACGGTGGCCGGCCTCTACAAGCGCTTCGTCATTCCGCTGCAGGGCAGCGGCAGCCGTGGCCGGATGGCTCGGCTCGATGTTCGTACTGGCGCGCATCGGCCTCGGCACGGCGCTCTTCGGCGGCCTCGCCTCCTCGATCGTCGGCTTCGTATTGGCTCTGGTGCTGGTCTTCGTCATCGCGCTGGTGGTGAATGCGCTGGCGCCGACCTTCGGCGGACAGAAGAACCAGCTCAGCGCGCTCAAGCTCGTCGCTTACTCCTATACGCCGAGCTTCATCGGCGGACTGCTGATGATCTTCCCGTTCCTGGCTCCGCTGATGATTCTGTTCGCGCTCTACGGCCTGTACCTGCTCTATCTGGGGCTGCCCCCGCTGATGAAATGCCCGCGGGAGAAGGCTCCCGTCTATACAGTTGTCATCGTGGTCATCGCCATCGTGCTGTCGGTGGTGATTGCCATGATCACCGGCGGCATGGCGGCCCTGGTCGGGGTCGGCGGGCATGGCGCCGCCCGCATCGGCGAGTCCGCACCGGCCGGCGCCGTGCTCGACGGTCTGGGCGGGAAGGATGCGGCCGAGCGCCTGGAGGCGATGACGCAGAAGATGGAGGAAGCCAACAAGAAGATCGAGGCGGCGGAGAAATCCGGCGATTCGGCCGCCGCCGCGGCCGCGGCGACCGAAGCCCTCGGCGCCGCGCTTTCGGGCGGACGCAAGGTGGAGCCGGTGGATTTTCGCGAACTGAAGGCGCTGCTGCCGGAAAGCGTCGCCGGCATGAAGCGGACGGAAGCGCGCGGCGAGAAGAGCGGCATGGGCGGACTCATGGTGGCCACCGCCGAAGCGAGTTACGGCGGCGACGGCGAGCGCTCGGTCGAACTCAAGCTCGTGGACATGGGCGGCGCCGGCCTCGGCATGATGGGGCTCGCGGCGTGGGCGATGGTCGAGGTGGACCGGGAAACCGAGAGCGGCCGCGAACGAACCGGCAAGCTGGGCGGCCGTCCCTTCCACGAAAAATACGACGAAAAGGCGCACTCCGGCGAGTTCGCCCTCGTGGTCGGACAACGCTTCCTGGTGGAGGCCAGCGGCGACAACGTCGACCTGCAAGCGCTCAAGAATGCGGTGGCAGCGGTCGATCTGGCAAAACTGGAAGCGATGAAGGACGTCGGGGTGACGAAGTGAGCGCATCCGGGAGGACTGGAAAATGACACGATGCACCGCCTGTGGCGCAGACAACAAGGCCGTGGCGAAATTCTGCCGCCAGTGCGGCGCGAGTCTGGCAGTCGCGGCGGTACCGGCGGCGGGCGAGGACGAGCGCACGGTGATGATGCCGCCGCCACCGCCTCCCGGCGCCGCGCCGGTCAAGCCCGCAGCGCCGGCGGCGACCGCCGGCGCCGACATGACTCCGGTCTTCCCACCGGAGGCGACGCGCCGCGTTTCGTCCGCCGAAACCATGATTCCGCCTCCGCCCGCGCCGCCGCCACAGCCGGCGCACGCGGCACCCCGTGGCGCCGCCGCGTCGCCGCTGGCCAGGAGAAATCAGGTGCCGCTGCTGATCGGCCTCGGCGTGGTCGCCCTGGCGGTGGCGGTATTGGGCGCAGGCGGGTACTTCGCGTGGACCCTGACGCGTCCCGCCGGACCGGAACTGGCGAGCCCTCCTGCCGTGGCCCGGGCACCGGTGGCGGCAGCGCCAGCGGCTCCGCCGCCACCTGCCGCTGCGGCGGAACCAGCGCGACCCAGCGCGGCCGACGCCGCCCCGGCACCCGCCCCGGAGCCGGCGGTCGGCCCGGCCGTCGCGGACATCCAGACGCCGCCTGCCGCACCTCCGCCCATAGCCGAAGCGACTCTTGAACCACCGACAGTCCCGAAAGCAGGGGCCACCGGCAAGCCCGGGGAGATTGCCAAAGACAAGCCCGCCCGCCCGGAGAAGGCGAAAAAGAAAGCTCTTGCCGAAGCGAAAACCCAGGCGCCGCCGCCGCCCGCGGCACCGGAGTCCGCCGCGGCTGCGCAGCCCCAGGTGGCACCGGCACCGCAACCGGACCCGCAGACCGCGCGTTTTGCCAGGATGCAGGATGAATTGCGCGCCTGCGGTACCTTCAACGTCTTCTGCCAGGAGCGGGTGAGGTGGAAATACTGCTCAGGCTACTGGGGCAAGGTCCCGCAGTGCCCGGAGGCATCGCGCGCAGGCGAGGGAGGCTGACCGCGCGGCGTGCCGCCCGCCGCCCGGCCTGCGTGGCGGCTGTGCACCTCGACCCGACCATGCGATGCCGGTCGCAGGCAGGGCCGGCCCGTCGCCGCCACTGAATTCCCCTTGGCGGAAGCTCGCAGCTGCGCGAAAATCCCGGCTACCGGCTGCACTTGTCATTGCCATGAGCAAATCCCGAATCCTCGCGCGCTGGCGTGCCGCCGACGGGACGCCGTTGGCGTTGCGACCGGTACGCCCGAGCGACGCCCCCATGGTCAGGCGGGCTCTGGGGACGTTATCCGACGCCACGCGTCGCAATCGCTTCTTCGGCGCCATCAGCGAATTCTCGGACGAAATGGTGCGGCGGCTTACGCACTACGACCCGCAACGCGAACTGGCGCTGCTGGTGGTGCGCCCCGACGACGGGAGAGAAGCACCGGTCGGCGGCGGTCGTCTCGTCGTCCGTGACGACGGCGTGAGCAGCGAATTCTCGCTCCTGGTTGGCGACGGCTGGCAGGGCCAAGGCATCGGCACGCGCCTGCTCGACGCCCTGATCGCGGAGGGCAGGCGACGCGGTCTACATTGCATCGAGGGACTGGTCTACGCCGACAATCGCGGCATGCTCCGGTTGGCGCGAGCCTTCGGCTTTCAAGTCACCGCCAGTTCGGAGGGACCTGCAGTGCGACTCGTGCGTCTGGAACTGGCTGATTCCGGCACGCATCATCGGCTATGGCAACGCTTTCGTCTCGGTGGCGCCTGAAACAAATCGACACCCATGCGCCCGGCGGGACAGACGCCGCCCGCACTCTTGCAAAAGGCAGCTTGCGGGGTGGCAAGGAATTGCGGTTGAATTCAGTTCTTTCCGCTCCGGATTCGGTTGGACAAACCGTCTGCGACCACGCAGCGGTCGCGGGCCCCGCGCTTGGAGTCTCCCGGCGTAGCGCGCATCGAGACGGCAGCGCATGACATTCGGCATCAATGAAAGGTAGAAGCATGGACACGAAACGAGAGACGAATGCAGCTCACAAGCCCGAGCCGACAGCCGCGAAGGCGCCGCCGCGGGAGCGCGCGGCGCGGCCGCGGCGGGTCGCCGCCGGCGACATCGCACCGGTGATCACGGCCGAGGGCATCGAGGAGTATGCGGTGCAGGAAGCCGTCGCCGCGGCGCAGGAATCAAAGGTGGTGGCGCTGAGGGATATCGTGACGGTCGCCTCGCGCGGCGACGCGTCCGCTCTGGCGAAGACGCTGGAAGCCATCCTCGCCGGTGCTTCGCCCGAGGATGCGGCAGTCCTGCGCAATGTGCTGCTCAAGGAGACGGAACCGGTGGTGCCCAAGCTCCCGGTCAGCCCCGACGACGAACTGGCGGAGGACTGGCGCGACGGGGGCTATCCCTACCGCAATCTGATGTCGCGCAAGAACTACGAGAAGCAGAAATACCGCCTGCAGGTGGAGTTGCTCAAGCTCCAGGCGTGGGTCAAGGAGACCGGCCAGAAGGTGGTGATTCTGTTCGAAGGGCGCGACGCCGCCGGCAAAGGGGGCACCATCAAGCGCGTCATGGAGCATCTGAATCCCCGCGGCGCGCGGGTGGTGGCTCTGGAGAAGCCGTCCGAAATGGAGCGCGGCCAGTGGTATTTCCAGCGCTACGTGCAGCACCTGCCCACCAACGGCGAGATCGTCATGTTCGACCGCTCCTGGTACAACCGCGCCGGCGTCGAGCGCGTCATGGGCTTCTGCACGCCGGACGAGTATGTTGAATTCATGCGCCAGACGCCGGATTTCGAGCGCACCCTGGCGCGCAGCGGCGTTCATCTCATCAAGTTCTGGTTTTCGGTGAGTCGCAAGGAACAGCGCCGGCGCTTCAAGGAGCGCGAGTCCCACCCTCTCAAGCAGTGGAAGCTCAGCCCGATCGACCTGGCCTCCCTCGACAAGTGGGACGACTACACGAAGGCCAAGGAGGCGATGTTCTTCTATACCGACACCGCGGACGCGCCGTGGACCGTGATCAAGTCTGATTGCAAGAAGCGCGCACGTCTGAACGCGCTGCGCTATGTGCTGCACAAGCTGCCTTATGCCAAGAAGGATATCGATCACATCGGGCCGCTCGACCCGCTGCTGGTCGGCCGTGCCCACGTCGTGTATGAACGGGGAGAGCACCAGAACGGCCCGATCCTCTGACGTCGCGCGCCAAATGGGAGGTAGCGACGTCGCGAGGCGCGATCGATCCAGCTGTGGAAATTGCGGGTTTTCGCCCCTTCGCTCCTACACCGCCCGTGCATCTGCTGATAGACTGCGCCCCAGACGCGACCCAAACCGAATTATGCGTCCGTCAATGGCCCGACGATCACAAACAACCGAGGAGTGAATGACCATGGCACTGAGCGTGAAGAAGGTCGAAATGTGGCAGAAGGACGTGACCCACAAGGTGGGTTCCCTGGCCGGCGTCCTTGCGCCGCTGGCGGACGTAGGCGCCGATCTGCAGGTGGTGATGGGTTATGGCACCGCGGGCGGCAAAAGCGCGGTCGTGTCGCTCTTCCCGGTCAAGGGCAAGAAGCCGCTGAGCGTCGCCGAATCCGCCAAGCTCAAGTCCTCGAAGTCGGTCCTTCTGGTGCAGGGCGACAACAAGGCCGGCCTTGGCAATTCGATCGCCCAGGCGCTGGCCGGCGCAGGCATCAACATCGCCTTCCTTTCGGCCATGGCCATGGGCAAGAAGTTCGTTGCCGCGTTCGGATTCGGCAGCGAGGAGGATACCGAGAAGGCAACTGCCTTGATCAAGAAGGCCGCCGCAGCGAGGAAACCCGCCGCCAAGCCTGCCGCGAAAACCTGCGGCGAAACCTGCGGCGAAGAGCGCCGCGAAAACTGGCGCGAAGAGCGCGGCAAAACCGGCTGCGAAGACCGCCGCGAAACCGGCTGCGAAGACTGCTGCGAAACCCGCTGGGAAGTCTGCCGCCAAGTCGGTTGCAAGTCGCGCATTGAGTGTCGGAACATTGATCAAGGACACAGTCATCGGCGGCGCGCTGCCGAAGAAACCGAAGCGCAAGTGAGCCGCCGGCGGCGGCCGGTCTGAAACAAATGGGGTCGTCCGACCCCATTTTTCTTCTGCCTGCTCTTTCCCCTGTTCGGTGGAGGTTGGCGTCGCCCTTGGACAGGGCGCCGCTCAAATCGTCGTCGTCTCGGTCGCGGATCTACCTCTTGCCGTACTCTCCGAGGGCCACGACGACCTGGTCGAAGGTGGCGCGCAGGGTAGCGGTGATCGCCAGCGCGCGCTCCTCGTCGCCGCCTCGCGCCGCCGCTTCCAGAGTGCGGGCCGGCCCGAACATCGCGCTGATCCCCAGATTCGAGGAACTGCCTTTCAGGCCGTGCGCGGTCCGGGCAAGCTTGGCCAGGTCCTTTTCCGCGGCCGCCGCCGCAAGGGTGTCGAGCAGTTCGGCGCTGTTCTTGAGGTAGATGCCGATCAGGTTGCGCACCGTGTCCTTGCCTAGTTCGTCGTTCCATTGATCGAGCACTGAGAAGTCGATCAAGGTGGACGCGCCGACGGCCGGCGGCCCGACATGGGTGCTGCCGGCAGCGAGAAGGGAATCCGCCGCAGCCGCCGGCGGGCACGGCCTCCCCGGCTTGAGCAGGGAATCATTCATGGATGCCGCCTCCCGCAGCGCCCGGCGCCGGTTGCTCGCGCACCGCAGTCGGGGCGCAGCATCGGAGCGGGGACGGGACACGGGGTTTCTTCGTTTGGTGCAGAATCCTGTGCATTGCTGGCTCCTGGGACGGTTGCCGACCAAGCCGGTAGAACGGCAGTCGTCGCACCGTGCTTGAGGGCCGCTCCTCGCTCGCGGAGCCGTTCGCCGCCGAGGACTTTGCGTCGAACGCGCTTGTCGACACCCTCGATGCGGGTGGAGAATCCCTCCGCCCCGCCCGACGGGAAGCAGCGGACCAGACGGGTACGTTGCTCATTGGACTCAGGGAGAAATTGCCGTGAAACAACAATTCTGCTTCGCCCTCGCCCTCGCCACCTGGACTGCCGTGGCCCTTGCGGACATCAACGTCGGCGTGACGATTTCATCCTCCGGCCCCGCCGCATCCTTGGGCATTCCGGAGAAGAACAGCTTCGCCTTCGTCCCGACGACGATAGCGGGCCAGAAGATCAACTACCTCATCCTCGACGACGCCTCCGACACGACGGGAGCGGTGAAGAACGCCCGCAAGCTGGTATCGGAAAACAACGTGGACGTCATCGTCGGCTCTACCATCACGCCCAACTCCTTGGCCATGATCGACGTCGCCGCCGAATCGGAGACGCCGATGATCGCGATGGCGGCCTCCGCCCGCATCGTCGAACCCATGGACGAGAAGCGCAGATGGGTGTTCAAGAATGCGCAGAACGACTCGCATATGGCGACCGCCATCTTCGAGCACATGACGAACAACAACGTCAAGACCATGGCGTACATCGGATTCGCCGACGCCTACGGCGAAGGCTGGTGGAGCGAAGTCAGCAAGCTGGCGGAACTGCGCAAGATCCGGGTCGTGGCCAACGAGCGCTTCAATCGCCCCGATACATCGGTCACCGGACAGGTGCTGAAGATCCTCGCCGCAAAGCCGGAGGCGGTGCTGATTGGCGGGGCCGGCACTCCTGCCGCGCTGCCGCAGAAGACGCTGCGGGAAAAGGGCTACAAGGGCGTCATCTACCAGACGCACGGCGTGGCCAACAGCGACTTCCTGCGCGTCGGCGGAAAGGACGTGGAAGGCACCTTCCTGCCAGCCGGTCCGGTACTGGTCGCGGCGCAATTGCCGGATAGCAATCCGATCAAGAAGGTCGCCCTGGACTACGTTTCCCGCTACGAAGCGGCGCACGGTAAAGGCAGCGCCACTACCTTCGGCGCCCATACCTGGGATGCGGCGATCCTGCTTGCCAATGCCATCCCAGTGGCGCTCACGAAGGCGCAACCGGGCACGAGGGAGTTTCGCAAGGCGTTGCGCGACGCCCTGGAGGGCACGCGCAATGTGGTCGGCGCTCACGGCGTCTACAACATGAGCCCACAAGACCATGTCGGCCTCGACCAGCGGGCGCGGGTAATGGTGAAGATCGAGAACGCATCGTGGAAACTGGTGCAGTAGCGTGCCGCCTCGCCCTGCCGTGTTGCCGGAAGCGGAGGTAGACAGCAGGGCGCGCCGCCGTTTCGCGGCGGCACGCGGCTCGCGGCCTGCGGCTCGGCCGGCTCAGGAGAGTTGCCGTGCCCGGCGATGACGAGACCAAGCTGGTGCGGCATTTTCGCCAGATTCTGCTGTGGCCGCTGCAGCTCATGCCGATTCGCGAAGGCGCCCAGATCCAGAAGCACTGGGAACCGCTGCTGCAACCCGGCCCGGACAATCCCTGGCGCGAAGTGGCGGACGAATTCACCGGCGACCCGACCCAGTTCCAGGAACGCCACTACAACGAGTTCGTGACCTTCCTGCCCTTCGTCCAGCGGTTTCTTTACGGTGAGGGCAAGGTGGCAGGCAGCGGCTACGGCGAGTCGCCGATCCGCGTCTTCCGGCGCAGCGACGTCGCGCGCGTGCGCATGACCTACCCGGACGCGGCGCAAGCGATCACGTTCGAGGTTGCCCACGTCGACCTCTACTTCTTTTTCGACATCGACGTGGTGGTGCTGGTGGTCGAGATCCACGCCGACGACCTGCCGTTGGCGCGCGCCCAGGAGACCCTGTACCGATTCGGCCGCGGCTATCCCACCTACTGGGAGGCGGACGGCAACGGCGGCCATTGCCTGAAGCGCGCCGAATGGCTCGCCGGCGACGGCAGCGTGCTGGCAAGCTCCGACTTCGAGAACCGCCAGAAATACCTCTCCTTCGTCTGCCGCCACCGCGCCCCCAGCATCGCCTCGCACTGGGAGTTCCTGCTGAGTCCGTTGGCGTTGCACCACTCCGATCGCTCCGGGCCGATCCGCTACCGCCAGGTCGAATACCATCGCATGCCGCTGCTGGCGTTTCTGGCCATGGACGACGCGACCTCGCTGTCGCGCGCCGATTTCGTCCGGCTCGCACTCGTGAGCGCCCACGGCAGCGCTGACACGGCGCCCTATTCCGATGGGCACCTGCGGGATTTCGAGAGCCGCTACTGCTACGACCGCTACTGGACCGGGGCGCAATCGGGACGACCCGGCACCCGCTTGCTGTGCTGCGGTCATGCCTTGGTGATCGTCGGCGATCAGCGCGACCCGTTCGTCGCCGATCGTCACACCGGTCTGCTGCAGCAATTCCGCCACCAGTACTTCCTACTCTTTCTCGTCCCCCATTTCCACAAGGCGGCGCTGCTCATGATGTCGGACCGTCTGGTGGACGCCCTGAACCGCCTCGACATACACGAGCCGGAGTCGGTCAAGCGCTTCAAGCGCACGATCCGGCAGAAGCTCGAGATCTTCCTGCGCTTCACCCACCGCTACTGGTTTCACGAGGTATCCGACCAAGCCCAGGTGAAGGATCTGTATCGCATGTGCCGGGAATTCCTCGGCACCGACCGGCTCTACGCCGACCTGCGCGCCGAGATCTGGGACATGAGCCAGTATCTGGACAGCGACTCGCTGCGCCGCCAGGCGAATACCGTGGTCCGGCTCACCGTCGTCACCACTTTCGGCCTGATCGGCACCGTCACCACCGGCCTCCTCGGCATGAATCTGATCGCGGAGGCCGACAGCCCGGCGGCGACGAGGTGGCTCATCTTGCTGCTCACGTTCGTCCCGATCGCCGTGCTTACTCTGTACACGGTCATCAAGTCGAAACGCCTGTCGGACTTCCTCGAAGCACTGTCGGACGAGCGGCTGTCCACCGCCGGGAAATTCGCTGCTCTGCTCGACGTCTGGCGCAGCGATCGCCCGCGCAGCCCCTGACATCCCCCGGGTCAGCCGCTACTTGACGGAGATGGGAGCCGGCAAGAATGGCCGTGCCGATTGACGGATGACGTCGAGCCTTCGCGGTCTCCGTTGTGTCTTGAAATTTCGTCATGTGGCTGTATCGTCCCTGGGGCGCCCGCTCCTCTGCGCTGCGCGACGATGTCCTGCGCAATCCGAAGCGGGCCCTGCCCGTCGCGATCGGAACCGCTGCCGTCATCCTGCTGGTCGTGGCGAGTTTGTTCATCGCCTTCGGCACCGCCCCGCCGCGGCAACAAATTGCGGGGCGAAGCTGGAAAACGCCGATTTCCGCAAGGCGCGCCTCGAACAGGCGGATTTCCGCGGCAGCAATGCCAAGTGGGCCAACTTCACGGGCGCCCAGCTGGCCAAGGCGGATCTGCGGGATGCCGACCTCTTCCATGCCACTTTCGACGACGCAGACCTCTCCGATGCGCGGTTCGGCGGCGCCTACCTGTTCGGCTCCAATCTGATCAACGCCAAGGCACCGCGAGCCGATTTCGCTGGCGCCTACCTCAAGGACATCCTGATGGAGGGGATCGATCTCTCGGGCGGGTCGATCAAAGGCTGCTACACGTTCCGGGGGGTGCTGACGGGAGCGAAACTGGTCGGGACCGACCTTTCCGGTGCCGATTTGACCGGAGCCGCGGCGGAGAGTGCGGATTTCTCCGGGGCACGCCTCCAAGGCACCAAGCTCCTCGGCGCCACTCTGCGCCACGCCGTATTCGCCGGTGCCGACATGGACGGGGCTGACCTCGCCAACGCCGACGTCTGGAATGCCAGTTTCGATCGCGCCCGCAACCGCCCGCCCTCGGTGCAGGACGCCCTGGTCGAACCATTCGTCGTACGCGACCGGCGCTGAGGTGCGGAAGCTCTGCCGGCCGAGGCGCGGACCGGCGCTCACCGCGCGGCGGGCGTGAAACTGACCAGTTCGATCCGAGCCCGTTCGAAAATCTCGCCCCGCCGATTGCGGTGCCCCCGTTCGTGGATGACGAAGCCGTTGACCTTGTCCGGCGCCACCCAGAGCGTGACCGACAGCGCGGCACCGGCCGAATTGCGTCCCTTCGCTTCGACACGGAAGGCATCGAAGGTCCCGGCAGGAACGGTGACCGTTTCCCTGGCGGCGACGCGCACATCGTAATAGGCATGCCGTGTCCGGCCGTCCTTCAGTGTCACGTCGAAGCGCGTCGACCAGGTCTTGCCGACCCAGTACTCGGCAACCAGATGCTGATACGGTGTGCGGCGCCGGCCGTCCGGCGTCACCAGGACATTTCCCAGCAGGTCGCTGACGCGCTTCCCCTGGTTGAAATGGACTTCGTCATCGGTGATCCGGGTGACGACGTACGCGTACCGTTTCTTCTCCGCCCCGCTCGCCGGATCGACTTCGCGATAGACGAACCGGTCGCCGACCCGGTACGGTCCCGCCCGGCGAGTTCCAGCTGACAGTGGGGTCGGCCCAGTGCTCGGGACCTGGACAGTGGGCCGCCCCTGTCGCGTCTGGATCCGCTCCAGCTTGAACATCGCGAGTTCGGAGAACTTGCCGTCCGGGAATCGCTTCAAGTACTCCTCGATCGGACTCGGCTCACGGGCGGCGCTGACCGACTCCCACAGGGCGAGTTCCTCTTCGTACTCGCGGTCCAGCTGCGCGTCGCCCGGCCGCGCCGCGTACGGACCCGGAACCAGGTACAGATCCTCTTCCAGCGACGTGCTCTCCCATGGCACCTGCCTGCCGCCGGAGGCGCGGCGCACGCTCTGACGCACGCGCTTGAGCACCTCCTCGATGCGCAAACCCGGCGTCCGCATCTCGCGCAGCAGGTTTTCGGTGTACAGGCTGTTGCGGCCTTCACCGTCGTCGGCCAGATTGCCGGGCGCCGTCGAATAGGCGATCAGCGTCCCGGCGGGGGCATCCATCTGGCTCAAACCCTTCTGCCGGGGCTCGAACAGGGGGCCGAACGGATTGTTGCGGCACGCGTCCAGAATCACGACGTTCATCGCATTCCGGGCGTCGCGCAGCCGATCGAGCAGGCGCGACACATCCACTGCCTGTGCCTCGAGATCGGAGCGCGTGCGCAGCCGGACGTCAACCGGCAGCAGGAAATTGCGCCAGTCCAGCTGTACACCATGGCCGGCGAAGAAGAAAAGCCCGACTCCGCGGCGTTCCGTCAGCACGCGCCCGAAGGCGTCGAAGGCCTCTTCGAGTTCCTGCTTCGACGGCTCCAGCGTGACGGTGACGACGAAGCCATAGCGCCGCAGCAGTTCGGCGATCGCCTCGGCATCATGGACCGGATTGGCCAACGGCGATTGGGCATAGCGGCCCACGCCGACGACCAGGGCATGGCGTGGCTGGCCCTGGCCCGATGCAGCGTCGTGGCCGCTCCGGACTGTGCCGGCGAGGGCGAACAGGCATGCGCACAGTGCAGCGAGGGCGAGTCGCCGCGCCCGGGCATCAAGAACTAGCACCATCGCCGCGAGGACAGCCAGGCGTGGCAACGCTACCGGTCAGCACAGCCCGCCTCGCAGCGGGCGAAGGCGGACTCGCAGCGGCTGCGGCAACCGGCATCGGGACAGCGGCTCTGGCATTGCCAGAGGCGGTCGCCGCAGGCGTGGACGCAGCGATCGGCGCCCAACTGCGCCTGCGACGGCGCGGCGCCCCCCGGCATGCGCAATGCACCCCGCACCGTGCAGCCATCCAGGCGGAATTCGCGCTTCGGGCCCGGCAGCAGCCGCCACTCGGCATCGGTGAACTGGAGCTCGGATTGCAGCTCGCGCATAGCCGCCTCCCCCCTGATGAGATCCGATCCCTGCAGGGCGACGAGTGCCCAGCAATCCGCCTGACGCGCCGCATCCGGCGTACGCGGCGCCACGATGGGATGGCCGAGGGCAAGGCGGGCGCACTCGTGGGCGAAGAAAAACATGCGAGTCGTCGGCGACAGGCGAGGCAACGCCGCGGAGCTGTAGCGCAGCACGGCATGACCGTCCTCCATGGTCGCCTGCGCCACGCCGGAAAGCAGATCGTCGGCAATGGATGGCACTGCGCGGCCCTGCCCGTCGACGCATCCGTCGAAGGTCTGTGCCTGCACAAGGCCGCTGCCGACTAGCAGGGCCGTCAGCACGACACAAAATCCGAAAGTCCGCTGGAGATGGGCAGGAACGATCATGGTTTCATACACCTGGCAAGGATTCACGTGTGCAGTATGCCATCACGACATCGCCGGCAATCCGACGCGACCGTCTCAGGCTGCAACCATGCCAGCCCGGGTCTGGCACACGAAACAGACCCCATACGCCGACTGCGGCTCCAGTACAATACCCGGTGCCCCACCCCCCGGAAGTTGGACAGCCGGCCACTTCTTCCCGCTCGCGCCGAGTGCGCCGCAGGCGTGGCGGGCGGCGACGGCGGGTGGCGATGACGAGAATTGACGCAAGACGCGGATATCCCAAACCATGACTGACACGGCATTGAACAAACAGGACGGCGATCATCGCCGTCGCCTGCGGGAACTGCTCGCAGTGCCGGAGCGCGATCGCTCGGACGCCCAGTGGGACGAGATTGCCGAACTGGAACTGCGACTCGCACCGGGCAATCGGATCGAGCCGGCCAGGCGCGGCGAGCCCCCATCCGCCCCGCCCCCGCCGCGCCAGCCGTCCAAGCGACATCCGCCGGTCCGACCAACGGGCAAGAAGGCCAGGAAACCGAACCGATAGCCGAGCCCGCCGCAGTATCGGCGGGCGGATATCGGACAGCGAGAGGACGAATTCGGACCGCTCGCACCGCCGGTCCGCCGCCCGAGACGCGGTCGTTTCTTGCGCTTCAACTCACCGGATCGAGTTGAGGAATCGACGAGTGGCGTTGGATCAGGCCGGAAATCCTGCTGCCCACGTCGAGCTTCAGGTCCACCCCCTGCACCCGCGCCGACAACAGGAACTCGACGCCGGACAGGTCAGCGCCGGAGCAACGATCCAGATCGATGAGCCGCGGCGGTTCCGGCCCACGCAGCATCCGGTGCAGGCTCATGACGACGTTGAAGTTGAGATTGCCGACGACGTGGGCGATGGCGCCGGTCTGAGTCTGTCTGGCCTGTACCGCGCCCGCCCGGAATGCCGATTTGAGATGTTCGATGACGGCGCGCGCGCGGCTGTGGCAGTCTCGCCGTTTCGAGAAGGTCAGGCCGGCCAGCATGTGTCCGGCGGATTTGCGTACCACGCGCACCAGGGTGACTTCGAAGATCTCCGTGGCATAACCGAGCCTGAGGCATATGCGGCCCCGTTCCGCGAGATCGGTCGGCCCACAGGAATCGGCATACTCGATGGCGACGCCGGCAAGCGAAAAATCGGTCACCGCCCCCTCTCTGCAGACGAGTGAAGGGTCGAACCACTCGTACGACGCCCTCACCGGCACGGCCGGCTTGTAGCGCAGGGCGTGGCGCTTCTCCTTGGCAACCATCGGCATCATTGCTTACCTCGCAGCGGTGCCTGGACTCTAGCGCCGGGCGCCCTGCCTGTCCGTTCAATACGTCGCAGCGAGCCGCGGTTCTGCGCGCAATCTGCGCATTATTCGGCACAGTTGCGTGCATGTTCGATAAAGCGCTGGAAATCGGCTGCCGGCAGGGGCTTGCTGAAGAGGTAGCCCTGGGCTTCGTCGCAGCCGTGGGCGCGCAGGAAGGCAAGCTGCTCCGGCGTTTCGACGCCTTCGGCCAGGACTCGGAGGCCCAGCGCCTTTCCCATGGCGATCACCGCCGCGGTGACTGCGGCGTGATCCGCGTTGCCGGGAGTACCGGCGACGAACGAGCGGTCGATCTTTATACGGTCGATGGGCAGCAGCTTGAGCGCCATGAGCGAGGAGTACCCTGTTCCGAAATCGTCGATCGCCAGGGTGATGCCTAGGGATTTCAGCAACTGGGCCGTAGCGAGTGCGTTCTCGCTGGTCTGCAGCGACGACTCCGTGATTTCGATCTCCAGTTCCATACCGTCGGCCGGTATCCAGCACTCGTCGAGGACCGCGCGCAGTGAATCCGTGTGCCTGGAGCGAAGGATCTGCTGCGCGGAGAGATTCACCGCCATGCGCAGGGGCGACAGTCCGGCGGCGCGCCAGGTATCCATCTGCCCGCATACCGTCCGCATGACCCAGCTGCCGATCGACCGGATCATCCGGATCTCCTCGGCCAGCGCAATGAAACGATCCGGCCCGACATGACCCAGTTCCGGGTGATCCCAACGCACGAGCGCCTCGCCTCCCGTCACCCGGCCGCTGGCAATCTCGATCTGCGGCTGGTAGTAGACGACGAACTCGTTGCGCTCCAGGGCGCGGTGCAGACTCTGCTCGAGCAGCAGCCGCTCCTGCACCCGGGTCGTCATCTTGGGCCGATAGAACGCGTAGCTGTTGGAGCCTCGCTCCTTGGCGCGATACATCGCCGTATTCGCGTGCTCGATGAGGCTCTGGGCGGTCGTTCCGTCCTGGGGGAAAAGGCTGATCCCAAGGCTGGCGGTCAGATTGAGTTCGCGCCCCTCGAATACGAAGGGCCGGTAGATCTGCTGGCAGATCTGTTTCGCCATGGCTACCGGTACCTGCGCGTCCAGGATGCCGCGCAGCACGAGTGCGAATTCGTCGCCACCAACCCGGGCCAGCATGTCCTCGGCGCGCACGCAGCGCCGCAGACGCTCGGCGATCCCGCGCAGCACCTCGTCCCCGACGGCATGGCCGAGCGAGTCGTTGATGTTCTTGAACCGATCGAGGTCGAGGAACAGGACCGCGAGCCGCTCCCCCGAGCCGCTGGCGTTGGCGATCGTGTGGTCCAGGCGCTCCTGCAACCGACCGCGGCTGGCGAGTCCGGTCAGCGCATCGTCGGCGACCGGGCGCCGATGATCCGCCACTCCCGCCAGCGCTCCTCCGTCCAGGGCGACGAGCGTTGCAAGATAATGCGCAGGCTTTCCTGACCCGTTGCGCACCGGGCTGATGGACATCCACGCGGAGAAGCTGCTGCCGTCCTTGCGGCGCTCCCGGATCTGTCCGTGTACCTCAGCCGAGTCCGCGATCGCCTCGTGCAAGCCGGCAAGAAACTCGCTCCAGTGCCCCTGGAAGAAACAGGACTCCAGTCTGCGGCCGACCACTTCTTCGGCACGCAGACCGGTGAACCCGCAGAACGCGCCATTGACGGCAACAATTCCACCCTCCGCATCGGCCATGACCATGCCGAGTCTGCTCTGTTCGAAGGCGATCGCCGCGAGCGCGGGGGCGAGTTCATGGGGCAGGCCCGGGCGAGACCGCGGGGCCGAGGCATCATGCTCGACAGCGCGAGCGCGGCCTCCCTGCTCCTCACCGAAGGGGTCCGACAGGACGGCAGAAGGTGCCTCGGATGAAGCGGACCCTCTCGCCTGCCCGCCCGGCCCTATCCCCATTCCGCCCCCCGTCACCTGCTCGTCCGTACCCGGTCGCGCCGATCCACCCATGGTTCCAGAATAGCGCATTGCGGATTCATGATGCATTACAGGGGCGTCAGGTCCCCGGCAGTTCGACATCAGCCCGGAGGACGACGGACGCGGCATCATCTCGAAACTCACCGCGCGAATGCCCAGTCCAGAACGGTGCGGCGTGCGCGGGACTCAGGCCAGACTCATGCGGCGATGCCACTGTGCAGCACGATGCGTCCGCCGCCTTCCTCGATGAGACCCTGCTGCTGCAGGTCTGTCATCACCCGGCTGACCATCTCGCGCGAGGCGCCGACCATCTTCGCAATATCCACCTTGTGAATCTTGGGCGCGACGACGTGCTGGCCATTGATGGTCTCGGCCATATCCAGCAGCAGGCGGGCGACACGACCGCAAACGTCCATCAGGGCCAGGCTTTCGATCTTCCTATCGGCTCGACGCAACCGGCGCACCAGGTTGCGTATGATGTAATAGGACACATCGGTGCTTTCCTGCAGGAAGCGCTTGAAATCGCTCTTGCCGATGACGACCAACTGACTTGGGCTCAAGGCGATGACGGTGGCGGAGCGTGGGTTGTCGTCGAGTACTCCCATCTCGCCGAACAGCTCACCGGGACCGAGAACGCCAAAGATGACTTCGCGCCCCTGTTCGTCGGTCGCGAGCACCTTGAGACTTCCCGAAAGAATCAGGTACACGAAGTCGATGCGGTCCGCGGCATGAATGACGGTCGTGTTGCGCGCCACGCGGCGCATCATTGCGACACGGGTGATTGCGTGGAGCGCATCCTCCGGCATGCCGTTGAACATGGAGAACGTGCGCAAGGTCGCGACGGTCACTCCTCTTTCGCCAGTCATTGGAACCCCCCTTTGCCGTTTTTCGATTCACCGCCTTCGGGCGCATACTCTCGCATAGCACCCAAGAGCTGCATAGCGTCACCTAACGGAAGAACGGACCGGGGAGTTTAGGGCCACATCCGAGCCCGATCACATTGCACCGAACTCGGGTTAGCCCGGAGGACGGATCGAAACGGGCCGCGCGCTCGCGCAAGTTTGCCGGGCTCGGCCGGGGAGACTCTGGAGCCGCATTCGCCGTTCCCATTGGCAGGAGAACCGCCCATCGATGCGTCGGCGAGCGGGGGGGTTCATAATGCCGGGGCACATTGCTGACGATCCCTGGCGCGCTGCCTGCGTCACCATCACTTCTCTGATGGGTCGTCCAGCCGACATCCACACCGACATCCATGATCGAGATCCTTCATACCAGCGCACTGATCGACCCGGGCTACCTCCTGGCTGGCGCGGCCTCCGCCCTGCTCAGCGCCATCATGCTGCTCGCGGCCTTCCAGGCCCTGTTTCGCGGTCGCCTGCTTCTCTTCTCCGCGCGCATGGCGGTGGGGGCGGCGATGCTGGCGGCCGGAGTTGCCGTGTGGGCCCTGGCCTTCGGCATCCAGGGCTACCGCGCCCTGACGCGGGAGGAGGTCGCGGCGCGAATTTCCATCACGCCTCTGGCACCGCAACGCTTCGAGGCGCGGGTTACGCTGGCCGATGGCAGGCAGGAGCGGTTCGATTTGGCCGGTGATGAAGTCTACGTTGACGCGCAGATCCTGAAGTGGAAACCATCTGCCAACTTGCTCGGTCTGCACACCGCCTATGAGCTCGATCGCATTGCGGGGCGGTACCGGGATATCGCCCGCGAGCGCGACGGCGTGCGTACCGTTCATTCCCTGGGCTCGTCCAAAGCCTTCGACCTGTTCGAACTGCGCAGTCGCTATGCGTTCTTGGCACCACTGGTGGACGCCGAGTACGGTTCGGCAACCTTCGTCCCGGCAGCGCAACCGAAGGAAATCGAGGTTCGAGTCTCCGCCAGTGGCCTCATGGTACGGGAGGTCGCGTCCGACGGCCGACCTTGATCGGGTTGCGCGATCTGATGCCGCAGTGCACCAATCATCGTAAACCGAAACGCTGCACGCTCTGCCAGGAAGTCACCTCAGCGTCGATTGGCGTCAGCGCCCTGGAAAGGGCGTTCCAGGAAGACGAGCAGATTGGGGAAGGCCGGCAGAGCGCTGATCCACCCGAGCGCGACGCCCACGCAGTCGGCCCCCATGTCCGCCAATTGGAATGAGCGGTAGTCCGTCAGCGCCTGAGCGAATTCCAGACCGATCCCGAGAATCACAAAACCGACCGCGCACATCAGGCGTACGCCGAGGCCGGCGTAAAGCCAGGAGAACCACGCCATCAACGTGGCGTACGCCAGGACGTGGCCGAGCTTGTCGCCGCCGTCCATGGGAAGGCTCGGAGGCGCCGGCGTCAATGAGAAATAGACGACGAGTGCGATCAGCAGCCAACCCACCGCGCGCCACAGGGAGAAGTATCGTAATGGATGAGTCACGGGCATCGATTGTCGCGTATCGGACGCGGATGGGGGGCACCCGCCCGCTTCAATCCCGCGCTGCCTCAGCCTGAGGCACCCTCGATTTTTCACTTGCTCAGCCTTCAGCCGGGGCGGCGCGGACCGTTATATATGCGTTGTCGAGTGGAGCGGACGGAGGTCATGCCATGAGCGTCGACGGTTCGGGAAGCGAGAAAGTTCGAATGGTTCGGCTCGACCCCTGCTGGCCCGTGCTTCCGGGGCCGCGCTACCGCGGGGTCGTCTGGGATCATGAGTCCCTCCGGGACGGCACGCTGGTCACCACCAGCGCTGTGGTCGAACTCAAGAACGGACGCATCCTAACCCGCTCCGGGTCGGTCTACGCCCTCGGCCGCACCTTCTATTCGGAGCAGCACGCAGCGGAGCAGACCGGCCTGCGCCTCAGCATGGAAGGGACCCAGTCTCCCCAGGCTCTGCAGGTCATCGATCTCGAGAGCGACGACATCTCGGCGCTCGACACCTTTGCGCACGGGCGCCTGTTCGAAACCCCGTAGCAACCGCCTCAGCCCCCCCGCGCCCGCCAGCGTCGCGGTCTTCCCACTTCTTGGCGTCCCTGATGGCGCCGCCCCGGCGCGCGCCGTTGTAGGATTCGGCTCCGTCATGCACGATACGGCCTGCCCGTCGTTTCCGGCGGACGGCAGGTCGGCGCGCTAGCGACCTTGACCGGGACGAACCATTTCACACAAGCCTTGTACGGAGAAACGCACCATGAATGAAGCAGACGGCGCATCCGGATCAATCCGCTGGACGCAGGAACAGGTCGAAGCGCTGTTCGATCTGCCATTCGGCGACCTGATCTACCGCGCGCAGACCGTGCATCGCGAACATTTTGATCCGAACGAAATCCAGACCAGCACCCTACTGTCGATCAAGACCGGCGGGTGTTCCGAAAACTGCGGGTATTGTTCCCAATCGGCGCGATTCCCCACCCAGATCGAGCGCGAGGCACTGCTGTCCACCGAATCCGTGCTCGATGCCGCGCGCAAGGCCAGGGACGCCGGCGCCTCGCGCTTCTGCATGGGCGCCGCCTGGAGAGGCCCCAAGCAGGACGATCTCGAGCGCGTCCTGGAAATGATCAAGGCGGTGCGCGGGCTGGGTCTGGAAACCTGTGTCACGCTCGGCATGCTCAAGGAGGGACAGGCGGAGCAGCTGCGCGAGGCCGGGCTCGACTACTACAACCACAACCTCGACACCGCCGAGGCGTACTACGACCAGGTGGTGACCACCCACAGCTACGCCGATCGACTCGGCACCCTGGGCCGGGTCCGCGATGCCGGGATCAAGGTCTGTTGCGGAGGCATCCTCGGCATGGGCGAAACCCGCGCCGACCGGGCATCGCTGATTGCCCAGCTCGCCAACCTCTCCCCGGCGCCGGAGTCGGTGCCGATCAATCAACTGGTGGCGATTCCCGGCACGCCGCTGGCCTCCGCCGCAGCGCTCGATCACCTCGAATTCGTGCGCACCGTCGCAGTGGCCCGCATCACCATGCCCACCAGTTACGTGCGTCTGTCCGCAGGCCGCAGCAGCATGCCCGACGCGGTCCAGGCCTTGTGTTTCCTGGCGGGCGCGAACTCGATCTTCCACGGCGACCGGCTGCTCACCACCGGTAATCCGAGCACGTCCGACGATGCGGTCCTGTTCGACAAACTCGGCCTGCGCCCCATGCAGCCCCCGGCCCTGGCTTGAGGTTCCCGGTGTCCGGGCGGATGCGGACCCACGGCGGCGGTACCGGCGCGCTGCGGCACGTCCGAAGCACGCAAGAGGCGGCAGCACGATGACCACCCCTTCCTTGCTCAACCGCTCGCTCGCAGCCGTGTGGCATCCCTGCACGCAGATGAAGCACCACGAACGGCTGCCCCTGGTGCCGATCGTGCGAGGCGAAGGGCCATGGCTGATCGACGAACAGGGCCATCGTCTGCTGGACGGCATCAGCTCGTGGTGGACCAACCTGTTCGGCCACTGCAACCCGCGCATCAACGCCGCCCTCCGCGATCAGCTCGAAAAGCTGGAGCACGTCATGCTGGCGGGATTCACCCACGAGCCGGTGGTGCAGCTTTCGGAACGCCTTTCGGCGCTCACCGGCCGCCGGCTCGGCCACGCGTTCTACGCCTCGGACGGCGCCTCGGCCACCGAGATCGCATTGAAGATGAGTGCCCACTGGTGGCGCAACCGCGGACACCCGGAGAAGAACCGCTTCGTCAGCCTCGCCGGCAGCTATCACGGCGAAACCGTCGGCGCCCTGGCGGTCACCGATGTGCCGATCTTCCGCGATGCCTATGCGCCGCTGGTCCGCGCCGGAGCGGTGGTACCGAGTCCCGACGCCCGGCTTGCCGAAGCGGGCGAGTCGCCCGCCGATGTCGCCCGCCGCGCCGCAGCCGCCCTCGATGCTCACTTCGAAAGGCATCACGCCGCGACTGCCGCCCTGATCGTCGAACCGCTGATCCAGTGCGCCGCGGGCATGGTGATGTACGATCCGGAATACCTTCGGCTCGCCCGCGCCCTGTGCGACCGTTACCGGGTGCATCTGGTGGCGGACGAGATCGCCGTCGGCTGCGGGCGCACCGGGACCTTCTTCGCCTGCGAACAGGCGGACATCTGGCCCGACTTCCTGTGTCTGTCGAAGGGCATCTCCGGCGGCTACCTGCCGCTGTCGCTGGTGCTGTCCACGGACGGGATCTACGACGCCTTCTACGACCAGGACGTAAGCCGCGGCTTCCTCCATTCCCACTCCTACACCGGCAACCCCCTCGCCTGCCGCGCCGCCCTCGCCTCCCTCGACATCTTCGATCAGGAAGACGTGCTGGCCGCCAACCGGCTCCGCGCCGCAAGGCTGGCTGAAGCGGCCCGCTCGCGCTTTGCCGATCATCCGTCGGTGCGCCACCTGCGCAGCCGGGGCATGGTCCTCGCCTTCGACGTCGTAACGGAGAACCCCGAGTTTTCGCGGCGCTATTTCGCCGCCGCGATCGAGCAGGGTGTCCTGCTCAGGCCGATCGGCCGGACGGTCTATTTCATGCCGCCGTATGTGGTCGGTGACGCGGAGATCGAGCACCTCATCAACGGCGCCGCGGCGGCGCTGGCCTGCGCACTGGACTGACCGGATGCTGATCGACCTGCTGCAGGCGGATCTTGCCGCACTCGACGCCGCGTCCCTGCGCCGGGTCCGTCGCAGCGTCGATACCCCCTGCGGCCCGCAAGTGGTGGTCGATGGCCGCCCCATGCTCTCCTTCTGCAGCAATGACTACCTCGGTCTCGCGGGCGATCCGGCCCTCGCCGAAGCACTCAAGGCCGGCGCGGCGCGCTGGGGGGCAGGCGCCGGCGCCTCGCATCTGGTGAGCGGCCACTACACGGCGCACGACGAACTGGAAGCGCGGCTGGCCGCCTTCGTCGGCTGCGAACGTGCGCTGTACCTGTCCGCGGGCTACCTCGCCAACAGCGGCGCGATACCAGCCATCGTCGGCCGCGGCGACGCCATCTTCTGCGATCGCCTGAACCACGCCTCGCTGATCGACGGTGCCCGCCTCTCCGGCGCCGAGCTGCACCGTTACCCCCACGGCGATGTGGCGGCGCTGGAACAGGCGCTTGCATCGAGCCGGAGTCAGCGAAGGCTGATCGTGAGCGATGCGGTGTTCAGCATGGACGGCGACGTCGCCCCGCTGCCCGAACTGCTGGTGCTGGCCGAGCGCTTCGACGCCTGGCTCATGGTGGACGATGCCCACGGCTTCGGCGTGCTCGGCCCCCAGGGGCGCGGCACCCTGGCGCACTTCGGCCTCGCCTCCTGGCGACTGATCTACATCGGCACCCTGGGCAAGGCGGCGGGAGTGGCCGGTGCCTTCATCGCCGGTGATGCGCGGGTCATCGAATGGCTGTTGCAGAAGGCGCGCACCTACATCTTCACCACCGGCGCGCCGCCGGCACTGGCACACACCGTGATGGCGAGTGTCGATCTCATCGCAGCGGGCGATGCCCGACGGGTCCGCCTGAGCGAAAGGATTGCCCAACTGCGGGCCGAACTGCGACCCGCGCCCTGGCGGCTGCTAGACTCCGCAACTCCGATCCAGCCGCTCGTCATCGGCGACAACGAGGACACCCTCGCTGCCGCCCGCGCGTTGTGGGACCAGGGCCTGTGGGTTCCCGCCATCCGCCCGCCCACCGTGCCCCAGGGCAGCGCCCGGCTGCGCATCTCGCTGAGCGCGACCCACACGGCAGAGGACGTGCAACGACTGACCGAGGCGATCAATCGTCTGCCGCGGAGATTGCCTTGAGCGCCTTCCTTCTCACCGGTACCGACACCGACACCGGCAAGACCTTCGTCGCCTGCGCCCTGCTCCATGCGGCTCGTGCCCTTGGTCTGAGCGCCCTCGGCATGAAACCGGTGGCAGCGGGGGCGCGGGAAGTCGACGGCCAGAACGAGGATGCGGCGCGGTTGCGGGAGGCCGCCAGCTTCGACCCCGGCGCGGCGTTGTGCAATCCCTATTGCCTGAGACAACCCGTCGCACCCCATATCGCGGCGCGGGACGAAGGCGTCACGATCGATCCTTCGCGCATTCTGGCGGCGTTCGCCGCGCTGCGAACGAAGGCCGATCTCGTGATCGTCGAAGGCGTGGGCGGCTTCCGCGTGCCGCTCGGCCCGGCCTATGATACGGCCGATCTCGCGGTCGATCTGGGTCTGCCGGTGGTGCTGGTGGTCGGCATGCGTCTGGGATGCATCAACCATGCCCTGCTCACCGCCGAGGCGATCGCCGCCCGCGGGCTGTCGTTCGCCGGCTGGATCGCCAATCGCATCGACCCACACATGCTGCGCTTCGAAGAAAATCTCGCCGCCCTGGCGCAACGTCTGCCGGCGCCGCTGCTGGGTGTCGTGCCATACTCGGCGGATCAGGATCCCGCCAAGGTTGCCGCCCATGTATCGCTCCCCGCCGGCATGCGGCGCCGGGGCACCGGAACCACCGAAGGTCAGTGAATGATCAGCGCCGAGTTCTTGCAGGACCCCTACCCCCACTACCGCTCGCTGCAGGAGGCGGGAGCGATCCATTGGAGCGAGGAGTTTTTCGGCGGCGCCTGGCTGTTGACCCGCTACGCCGATGTGACGGCCGTGTTGCGCGATCCCCGCTTTTCGGTACAGCGGGTGGGCCGCTGGCTGAACAGTTGCGGACCCGGCGCCCGCGAGCAACTCGTCGAGTTCAAGCGCGTCTTTGCCCGGGCCATGCTCTTCTTCGACGGCCCTTCGCACGCACGACTGCGCAAGGCGGTCGGCGATGGCTTCAGGCCGTCGATACTGAAGGGCATGGCGCCGCGCATCCAGGGCATTGTCAACCACCTTCTGGACCGCATCGAGTCGCAGGCCAGCGCCGAATTCATGCAGGACTTCGCACGTCCCCTGCCGGCCCTGGTCATCGCCGACATGCTCGACATCGACCCGGCCGACCGCGCCGATTTCATCGCCTGGTCCGACGACATCGCGGCCTTCATCGGCAGTCCGCAGCCCACCCTGGACCTGGCGCTGCGTGCCCAGTCGAGTTCCATCGCCCTGAGCGATTACTTCCGATCCCTGCTGCCGTTGCGGCGCAACTCTCCCGGCGACGACCTCATCAGCCAGCTGATCCGCGCCCAGGGCGAAGGTCGGGTGATCACGGAAAAGGAATTGGTGGCGCAATGCGCCATGCTGCTGTTCGCCGGCCACGAAACCACCCGCAATCTGCTGGGAAACGGCCTCTATTGGCTGCTGCGTCATCGCGACCAATGGACTCGGTTGCGAGACGACCCGCAATTGATGCCCGCCGCGGTCCGGGAGATGCTCCGCTTCGACAGCCCGATCCAGTACACCGCGCGCCGCGTTTCCGCGGACGTGCAGATGCATGGACGGACGCTGAAACGAGGACAACTGCTGGTCCCCCTGATCGGCGCCGCGAATCGCGACCCGGCACGCTTTTCCGACCCGGACCGGTTCGACATCGGCCGCGACGAAGGCATGCATTTGTCCTTCGGCCACGGTCCCCATGTGTGCGTAGGGGCAGCGTTGACCACGATGGAGGCGGACATCGCCTTCAGCACCTTGATGCGCCGGTTGCCCATGCTCGAACTGGCGAGCCCCGTACCTGACTGGTCGGGCAACCCGGTCTATCGCGGACTGGCTGCGCTGCCCCTGCGCACCAACCGTCGATCGACTGCGTCGCCGCAATCCGCCGCTGGATGCGGATCAGCGCACGATCGGTGTTGAGAGATACAGAATGGCGGGCGACATGCGCCGGGGAGATAGCGCCGCTTCCGGCACCTGCAGTTTTCCACGAACGGGGAGGTTCATCATGGGCTGTGTCGCTCGCGTCCTGGCGGCGCTGAGTCTCGTCCTGGCGGCGGCGTTCGCCCACGCGGCCGGATCCGTCGCCGTGCTCGACTTCGAGCTGAGGGACTTGACCCTGACCCCCGACACCGCGGAGGAACGGGACAAGGCGGCCAGGCTCGCTCCGCTGCTGCGACAGGCGCTGACCTCAGCAGGGGTGAATGTGGTTGCGGTGGACCCGAAGCAACATCAGGCGGCGGACAAGGCGTCCGGTTATCTGTTCGACCATGACGATGCCGCAGCGGAACTGGCCCGGTCCGCTGGTGCGGACTACGTGGCGGTCGGACGCTTGCACAAGCCGTCGCCGCTGTTCTCGTACCTGATGGTGCAGCTGATTCGAAGCGCGGATGCGCGCCGGGTGGGAGAGTATGTCGTGGAAATCAAGGGGCAGTTCGAGCAAACCGCGACGAAGGGCACGCGCCGGCTCGCCGAGCAGATCCAGCACACCCTACAGCCGAAATAGTCGCCCGCGGCCGGCAGAGCCGGCGCGCAACAGGATACTTCGAGCGATCAGTCGAACAGCGGCAGGCTTGCTCCCGGTTCGACAGCGTCCGCGCGCGAGCCCTCGTCCGCGCCGCCCTCTTCGCCGGTGCCGGCCCGCGTGAGCCCTGCCACCCGGACGCCCAGCAGCCGCAGCCTGCGGTCCAGCGCCACCCGCTTCAGGCACAGCCGCGCCGCACTGCGGATGACCTCTGCATCCGTCGTCGGCCGATCGAGGGTGATGTCACGGGTGACGGTGCGAAAGTCGGCATATCGCAGCTTGATGCCCACCGTCCGTCCCAGATAGCCCTTGCGCAGCAGATCGCCGCTGACGCGCCGGCAGAGCTCGATCAGGATGCGGGACAAGGCTTCTCGATCGGCGCGCGGGTGCAGGTCGCGCTCGAAGGTGGTTTCCCGGCTCACCGACTTGGCCTCGCGCGCAGTGACGATCGGACGGTCGTCGCGGCCGTGGGCGGAGTCCCGCAGCCAGCGACCGTAGTTCGTGCCGAAACGCTCGATCAGCAACTCGAAGCGGGCTGCCGCCAGTTCGCCGATGGTCCGGATGCCCAGCGTTTCGAGCCTGGCCGCTGCGCGCGGACCGATGCCGTTGATCCGGCGCACCGGCAGCGGCCAGATGCGGGTCTGGACGTCGTTCTCCGAAAGCACCGTCAGACCGTCCGGCTTGTCCAGATCCGAGGCGATCTTGGCCAGCAGCTTGTTGGGCGCGATGCCGATCGAGCACGAAAGGCCGGTCGCTTCCCGCACCCGGTCCTTGATGCGCTGAGCGAGTTCGGCGGTGGCGCCGGAGACGTCGGTCAGATCGATGTAGATTTCGTCGATGCCTCGGTCCTCGATGCAAGGGGCGATCTCGCGCACGGCGGCCTTGAAAAGGCGCGAGTACCGCCCGTACTGCTCGAAATCGGCCGGCAGCAGCACCGCCTCCGGCACCAACTGCGCCGCCTTCATCAGTCCCATGCCGGAGCGGATGCCGCTGGCACGCGCCTCGTAGGTGGCGGTGGTCACCACGCCCCGTCCGGCATAGTCGCGCAGGCGCGAGAACTCGCGGCCGCGTTGCGCAACCGTCGCCGCGCCCGCCCGCCGACCTCCGACCACCACCGCCTGGCCTTTCAGCCGGGGGTAGCGCAGCAGTTCGACCGACGCGTAGAACGCGTCCATGTCCAGATGGGCGATGCGCCGTTCCATGACTCATGGTAGCGCGAGATCGGCGCCGCGCACGTGTGGCAGGGTCGTGAACGGTGCGCTACAGTAGCAGGCCGTGGACTCCCGCTCAGGAGAGGAATCATGCAGCGAGCCGGCAATCGGAAGAGCCATGCGCTGATTCTGGTCATGGCGGGACTATGCGCGATGGGTTCGGCGTATGCGGACAAGCCGGCGTGGACCGGCGGGGACAAGTCCGAGAAACAGGGGCAGAAGGAGAAGGGCCCGAAGAAACAGGAAGCAGGCCCCGAGGACCGGACATCCCACGGCGCAAGCCGCGATCAGGTTCGGGCGCAGGTGTATTTCGGCGATCGCCAGCGCGTCGTCGTCCGCGACTACTATGCCGCGGAGTTTCGCTCCGGGCACTGCCCGCCCGGCCTGGCCAAGAAGAACAACGGCTGCATGCCGCCGGGGCAGGCGAAGAAGTGGCGGGTCGGTCACCCGCTTCCCCGGGACGTGATCTATTACGATCTGCCGCCTGCGGTAGTCGTCGATCTGGGACCGCCGCCGGCCGGGCACCGCTATGTGCGCGTGGGGCTGGACATCCTGATGATCGCCATCGGGACCGGGATGATCGTGGATGCCATTCAGGATCTGGGCGGGTACTAGCGCTCGACCAGGCAAGGCTCCGAAGCGGATGGCCGGGCTTGACTAACGGCGGCGGCCCGCTATTCCGGCGGAATGGTGCCTCATCTCGTCGCGTCGCCACCGGCGATGCAGCCGTGGAGGCGTTTGCGCACCCATTCGCCCAGAGCGACCGCGACGTACGGAGACACCGCCGCCAGCGTCGCCCAGTTCAGGATCTCGTCCCAATCCATTGCCATGATGCGTCTCCTTCTCTCGCCGGCCGCGCAGCGACACGTTTGCTTGAACCCTTTGCGCGTCCTGCCCGGGGTCCCGGACTGACTCAGTCGCGGCCACCATCGTGACGATCCCCGCGGCGGTCCCCGCCGCGGTCATCGACGCGGTCCCAGTCGCGGCTCCAGCGTCGCTCGTCGCGGCGATCCCAGCCGCGGTCCCAGCGATGATCGTGGCGGCGATCCCAGCGCTCGTTCCACCGATGTTCGTGCGCGATGCGATAGACCGGCCGCGGCGCAACGACCACGGGTTCGACGTATCGATAGACCGGACGCTCTTCCACGACCACGGGTTCCACATGACGATAGACCGGGCGCGGCGCCGCCTCATAGACGACCGGGCGATCGGCATAGACCACATCGCGCTCGTAACGACGATTGCTCGCAATCGCCGCCCCCGTCACTGCACCCAATGCTCCGCCGACAATCGCGCCATCGCGGCCGCCTACTGCCTGGCCGATCACCACGCCCGCTCCACCGCCGACCACCGCCCCGAGCAGCGTATCGGAGGCGAACGCGGAATTGACGAAAATCACGGATCCGGCCAGGAGGGCCGAGGCAAAACCAAGTTTGCGGTTCATCGCTGTCTCCTGCGAGTTATGGTGCCTGCAGCATAGCGACGGCCCTTCCGCCAATGGTGTCTACCCTGTGAGCATGTGTAACAGGATGTTCGGCATGCGGCGCGCAACCAAAACCGCTTCAAGGTTGTCGAAACGTTCGATGAACCACGATGCAGCGGAACGCGAAGCAGACGGCGGAGCTCGCGCATGAGGATGCTGTCGCTGCTGCGGATGGCGCGGGTACTGAAATTCGCGCCGCCGCAGAACCCCTATTTCGACCCCGGCAAGCCCCACCACACTCCGCTCGGATTTCGCAACAACCAGCCGACGCGCCCGCCTTCAGGGGAGGATTTCGCCCGCCTGCAGCGCGAAATGCGCGAGCCGAGGCAGCGCCCGCAGCCGGACCTGGATTTTTCTCCGGTAACGCCCGACCTTGCTCTGCTGCATGGAAACCACGACCGGCCGAGCGTGACCTGGATCGGGCATTCCACCGTGCTGTTGCAGATCGCCGGGCGCAACGTCCTGACCGACCCGATCTTTTCGGCGCGGGCCTCGCCCGTGCCGTTTGCCGGCCCCAAGCGGCGTCAGCCGCCGGGCGTGCGCCTGCGTGACCTGCCGCACATCGATCTGGTGGTGATCTCCCACAATCACTACGATCACCTCGACGCGCGCAGCGTGCGTGCGCTGGCGCGACAGCGCGGCGGCCCGCCCCGTTTCGCGGTTCCGCTCGGCCTGGAACGCTGGTTCGCACGCCATGTAGGCCGCGCCGCCGACTTCGTAACTTCGCTCGACTGGTGGGACAGCGCCGACATCGCGGGACTGACGGTGACGCTCGCCCCGGTACACCACTGGTCGGCGCGCACGCCCTGGGACCGCAACACGAATCTTTGGGGAGGCTGGTGCGTCGCCGGCGCAGACTTTCGCTTCTTCTTCTCCGGCGACATCGCCTACAGCGCGGATGCCGCCGAGATCGGCCGGCGGCTGGGGCCGTTCGACCTGGCCGCGATCGCGGTCGGGCACTACGAGCCGCGCTGGTTCATGCGCGGCAGCCACGTGAACCCGGACGAGGCGGTGCGCGTGCATCGCGACATCCGCTCGCGGCGCTCGGTGGCGATCCATTTCGGCACCTTCCAACGGCTCACCGCCGAAGCCCTGGACCAGCCGCTCCAGGACCTCGCCGCGGCGCGGCGGGCCCATGGGGTGCCGGAGGAGGAGTTCTTCAGTCTGCGGCACGGCGAGACCCGGATCCTCGCCTGAACCATCGCCGTTCGCGCCGAAAGCGGGCTACGGCCCTGCGTGCCGGGTCAGGAATCGATCCAGCTGGTTGGCGAAGGCCTGCCTGTCGCCGTGGTTCAGTCGCGGGGGACCGCCGGTTTCCACGCCGCTGCTGCGCAGCTGGTCCATGAAGTTGCGCATCGTCAGGCGCTCCCGGATGTTGTCCGGCGTATAGAAGTCTCCTCTCGGGTCCAGCGCGTGTCCGCCGCGCTCGATCACCGCGGCCGCCAGAGGAATATCGGCCGTGATGACCAGATCGCCCGGCTGCAGGTGCCGCGCGATCTTCTCGTCCGCCATATCGAAGCCGGCCGGCACCTGAAGCGAGGTGATGAAGCGCGACGGCGGCGTCCGGATGAGTTGATTGGCGACCAGCGTCATCGGGATCTGCCGCCGCTCGGCGGCGCGAAACAGGATTTCCTTGATGACGTTCGGGCAGGCATCGGCATCGACCCAGATCTTCATCGAACCTCCCTTCGCACTGCCCGCGGTGCAGATTACAGCCCTTCGATGTCGGAGTTTGCCATCGGTCGGCCGCCTGCGCGTAGAATCGCGCCTTTTTGCGATCCGATCATGTGGTTCAAGAACCTGCTGCTGTACCGTACGACGGGCTGGAAGATCAGCGTTGCGCAACTCGAAGAGGCGCTCGCGCGCAACGCCTTCCAGGCCTGCGGCAACATGGACATGGAAAGTCGTGGCTGGGTCGCGCCGACCGGCGACGGCGGCGCGCTGGTCCATTCCCTCAACCACCAGATGCTGATCGCGCTGGGCGTCGAGCAGAAGCTGCTGCCCGCCGCCGTGATCAACCAGTACGCCCAGGCACGCGCCGAGGAGATCGAGGAGCAGCAGGGCTACCGCCCGGGACGCAAGCAACTGCGCGAGATCAAGGAGCGCGTCACCGATGAACTGCTGCCGCGCGCCTTCACGCGCAAACGCACGACCTTCGCCTGGATCGACCCGGTGGGCGGCTGGCTGGTGGTGGACGCAGCCAATGTCGCCAGGGCCGACGAATTGCTCGAAGTCCTGCGCAAGAGCATGGACGAGGTGCCGCTGGCCCTGGTCAAGACCGAAGTGTCGCCGGTATCGGCGATGACCGCCTGGCTCGCTGCCGACGATGCGCCGGCCGGATTCACCATCGATCGCGACTGCGAGCTGCTGGCTCCCGGCGAGGACAAGGCAACCGTGCGCTATGTGCGGCATCCGCTCGAAGCGGCAGAGATCCGCAGGCACATCGAGGACGGAAAGCAGGCCACCAAGCTGGCAATGACCTGGAACGACCGCATCTCCTTCGTGCTGCACGAGAATCTTCAGGTCAAGCGGCTGGCTTTCCTGGACCTGCTGAAGGAACAGTCGGAGCAGAGCGCCGAAACCGCCGACGAGCAATTCGACGCCGACTTTGCGATCATGACCGGCGAGCTGTCCCGCTTCCTGCCCGACCTGGTCGAGGCGCTCGGCGGCGAAGTTGCCGACGCCGCCTAGAGCGGACGGAACGGGGCAGCGCTCACGGGCGCGGCCGGCGTCTTCGGGGAACGCTAGGCGCAAGTCGCAGCGGCCTGAGACAATAGGCGGACGGGAACAGGTGCGACGGGAGCGGTGCGATGCTGGACTACGTTTTCTTCGATGGCGGCGGCCTCGGCCGCTTCGTCGCGTTTCTGGAGGAGCATCGAATCGCGAGCGAGCAGCGCGACGACAGCCTGGGCGGGCGCATCGTCTCGGTCGCGGAGGACCTCCCGGACGAGATTCTCGACGCGGTCGGGGATCGCTACGACGCCCTGATGGCGGAGCAGTCCGCGATGGCGGAACTGGACGAGAGCCTGGTCAAGACCCGCGTCGTCGGGATTCAGGTCTCCCTGTCCGACGGCAACCTGCGCACGGTCGAACTCGACGCGGCAACCGGCAACCTCCTGCTCGCACGCTTCACGCCCGGAGAAGCGCAGCAACTCGTGGAAGCCATCGCGCGAAGCCTCGAAGTCCCCGGCGACGGTCCGCTCTGCCGCAAGAGATCGAACGCATGACGCCACGGAGACTGCGGCAAACTTACCCCGGCGCCCCACGGCGCCTTCACCAGCGCCACGCCAACATCCGACCATCGACAACTGCGCCATGACGACGCCCGAGCCCACCGACAACAGAGTCAACGTGACCTTGCCGCCGATCCGGCAGGTCCCGGTCGGCCGTCCCCTGCGCTGGCTCCTGCTGGGCTGGCGCGACTTCACCCTGGCGCCCCTGCCGAGCGCACTGCATGGCTTTCTTCTGGCCATGGGCGGCGTCACCATCCTGTTTCTGGCCCAGAGCCACCTCTACCTGTTGTCCGGCGCCTTCTCCAGCTTCCTGCTGGTGGCGCCGGTGCTGCTCACGGGACTCTACGAGCTGAGCCGGCGGCTGGCCCTGGGGGAGGCGCCGACCCTGATCGAAGCGCTCGGCGCCTGGCGCTGCAGTTGCGGTTCGCTGTTCGGTTTCGGCCTCCTGCTGGCGGTGGTGGCCACCTTCTGGGTGCTCATCTCGTTGGTGCTGATCGCTCTCTTCGTCCACGCACCCATAACCGGCCTCGAAAGCTTCATCCGTTATGTCGTCCTGTCGCAGGATTCCAACCTGTTCGTGGTCTGGATGACTTTCGGCGGCGTGCTTGCCGCGCTGGTGTTCGCCGGGACCGTGGTGTCGGTCCCCCTCCTGCTGGACCGCGACGTGAGCCTGCTGACTGCCATCCTGACCAGCGTGCAGGCGGTTGCGACCAATCCGGTGACGATGGCGCTGTGGGCGGCCATGATCATGGTTCTGACCCTGCTGGGCATGGCCACCCTGTTCATCGGTCTGGTACTCGTCATTCCCGTTCTCGGGCACGCCACCTGGCATGCCTATGCGGACCTGGTGGACGCGTCCGACCTGCCGTCCCGCCGCCGCTGACGCCCCCACCTTTCGGTCCCCATGTTCGGCATCTCAGAAGAGCAATTCTCCGAGTTCGGCGTCACCTTCGGCGTCGGCGCTTTCGTTCTCTACATGCTGTTCATCATCTGGGATCTGGCCAAGGAATCCAAGGCGGGACGTCTGGGCACCTTCATCCTGTTCTTCGTGCTGGCCTTCGGCATGATGGGATTCATCGCCAAGTCCATCATCGCCAAAGTGCTGGGGCTGTAGCGGCGATGGCATTCTCGCGGCATCGACGTCCCCCCCATCCCTGGTATCGGGTACCCTTCGCCCAGTATCCATCACAACCCATTGCCCACCCATGACCGCTCAATCCGAAATCAAGAGCATGGCGCTGTTCTGCGACTTCGAGAACGTCGCCCTCGGCGTGCGCGAAGCAAAATATCCGAAGTTCGACATCGCGCGCGTGCTGGAAAAGCTGCTGCTCAAGGGCAGCATCGTCGTAAAGAAGGCCTACTGCGACTGGGAGCGCTACAAGGAGTTCAAGGCGGCCATGCACGAAGCGGCCTTCGAACTGATCGAGATCCCGCACGTGCGGCAGTCGGGCAAGAACTCGGCCGACATCCGCATGGTCGTGGACGCCCTCGATCTGTGCTACACCAAATCGCATGTCGATACGTTCGTCATCATCAGCGGCGACTCCGACTTTTCGCCGCTGGTATCCAAGCTGCGGGAGAACAACAAGACGGTGATCGGGGTCGGCGTGAAGAAGTCCACCTCCGACCTGCTCATCGCCAACTGTGACGAGTTCATCTACTACGACGACCTGGTGCGCGAAACCGAATCGAAGAAGAAGCGCATCACAAAGAAAGCACCGGTCAGCGAGAGCGCCGGCGACGCTTCGCCGAAGGGCAAGCCCAAGCGCAGCGAGGAAGACAAACGCCAGGAGGCGTTGAACCTGATCCAGGAGACCTTCGAAGCCCTGGCGGCGGAGCGCGGCGACGAGGAAAAGATCTGGGGCTCGATGGTAAAACAGGCACTGAAGCGCCGCAAACCCGGATTCAACGAAAATTACTACGGCGTGCGCTCCTTCAATGCACTGCTCGAGGAGGCGGAGCGCGCCGGGCTGCTGCGGCTCGAAGCGGATGAAAAGTCGGGAGGCTACATCCTGCGCATGGTCGCGCAACCCGCATAGCATACGATTCGCCGTGCCTGCGGCGGTGCGCAGCAATGCTCCGGGCACAACCGCTGTCCGCGACGGCCGTTTCGCTGCGCGGCTCGCCCGCCGCGACAATTTGTCGCACCCGGGGCATTGACAATCCTCATTGAGAATCCCGTCGGGACGCGTATGTTATGGAATGCCAAGCGCATTCACTGCCTACAAGAAGAATTCTGGGGCAGTGCCGCCGCTACGGAGGCGATGCGCAAGGCCGCTGATGCGGAGGTCTTCAAGGGTCCTTTAGGCCAGGGTCGCCATGACCTTGGCCGTAGCGGAGGACAAAATGAAGCGCTCGACATCAGCAGCAGTCATCTCGGTTTTCCTCGCCAGTGCCATTGCCCCGGCGGCGTTCGCCAAAGGCCCGCCTAGCGGCGGCGGCGAAGAAACATCCAGCAACAACCTTTCCTATCCGGCCGTGTTTCCCTCGACCGGAGTTACCCTCGCCGGCACAGAGGGCGCGTGGAACCTGACCGGGGTTCTGGGCAACGGATTGTCGTACGGCTGCGCCATCCCCGAAACCATCGGCACCACCACCTATCCGAACACCTCCTGCGTCAGTACCGAAGGGGTGTATCTGCATGACCTCGACGCGTGCATCGCCGGACCGTGTGCCCTGCGCGCGAGCGGCGGTCGAGCCGATCTACTGGCAAAAGAACGCCGCCAACGTGTGGCAGGCCGATCGCTGGGTCCGGCGATTCCAGCCAGTCGGACCGCAGACGCCACTCACCTCGACTGGGGCGACAATCTGGAAAGCGTGTCCTGGAGCGCCAGTTCGATCATCCGCGTGGAGACCGGCCCCTTCGCCACCCTCGCCGCGACTCAGACCGGATTCCAGATGTGGCACGTGTTCGGCCAGGGCACGACCGAGCTGTGGGGAGTCCATGCAGTGAGCGCGGCCCAGCCCTATGTCTATGAGTCGCCCTATGCCTTCATCGTGACGCCGACGGCGCGGCTGAACATGGCCAAGCTGGAAGCCGGGGCCAGCACCTGCCCGACTGAGTACGAGCCTTCGGACTTCTCTCCTGTGTGGAATTCCGTTACCAGCAGGTGGAGCGATACGTTCTTCCTGCGCGACATCCCCTACACGGCTGAACTGGCGATCAGCGGCAAGTTCGTCTATGGCTATGTGTGGAACCTGCGCAAGGATCCGATGCCCGCGGGGGCCTCCAGCAAGGCAGGATGGTGGCGGCTGACGTTCTACTCGCCCGACGTGCTCCTCAACGGGTCGCAGACGATCGAGTTGGTTCCGCCTATCCTGCTGGGGCGGCACCCTGCGGCATTGCCTACCGTTGCAGCTGCAGAGGGCGGGAGGAGGAAGGCGATACCGGCCCGCTCTATCGCCCGGTAATCGATGCGGTGAATAACCTGACCTACATCGACATCTGCATCACGGCAGCGAAAGGTGGCGGCGGCCGCACCAAGTAATGACCGGATGTGACCCGGTCGGCGGCAACACTGGCCCGTGGAGCGCGCACTTCTTCACGGGCCTTCTCGCACACGCTTTCGGCCCCGGCGGCAGCCTCGGCAGAAGCGTCGGCGCGGGCGAAGTTCGATGGACGGCGCGATGCTTTCGGGTTCCGCGGCGTTGCGTTTCCGCGGCTCGCGAGTTGGCTTTCGGCGTCCCCGGAGGCTAGAATTCTCGCGTCGCACGATCCAAGTCGGCTTTTTCGCGACGCCTATCAAGGAGGGTCAGATGGCAGGAAAATTTGAATTGAAGAAGGCCACGAACGGACAGTTCCACTTCAACCTGAAGGCAGGGAACGGCGAGGTGATTCTTTCGAGCGGCATGTACAAGGCCAAGGCGGACGCCGAGAACGGCATCGCGTCGGTGCAGAAGAACGCCGCCGACGAAGCCCGCTTCGAGCGCAAGACCTCCGCCAAGGGAGAACCGTTCTTCGTGCTCAGCGCCGCCAATGGCGAGGTGATCGGCAGGAGCGAGATGTATGCTTCCGCCGCCTCGATGGAAGGCGGCATCGCCTCGGTGAAGAAGAATGCGGCCGACGCCAAGGTCGTCGATCTGAGCGAACAGGTCTGACGCTCCGCCCCGACGCACTGACGGCCCCTTCGCTGCGGGCCGTTTTCTTTTTCGCCGGGAGCACCCGCGGCGTTCGCTCCGCGCAGCGCAAGTTGGCTTACCATTCGCCATGGACCCGAAAAACTGGAGCACGCCATGCGATGCCTGCCCGTTGCCTTAGTTGCCTTAGTCGCCCTATACCTGCTGGCCGCCCCGAGTGCAGCCACCGCCGCCGACACCAGCCGCGGCAAGGCACTGTACGAATCCCGTTGCGACAAGTGCCACGACCTCAGCGTGCATAGTCGCAACCCGCGCAGCGCCCGCACCTTCGACCACATTCGCGCCTTCGTCGCGCGCTGGGACAGGGAACTGGGCGCCGCCTGGACCGACGAGGATGTCAACGAGGTCGCGCGCTACCTCAATGAGAAGTACTACAACTTCCCGTGCCCGCAGTCGGTGTGCAAGGCGCAGCACGCCAGAGCCGCGCGCTGAGATTCGCGGGGCCGGGCGAGCCTCCCGCCGCATTACGCCTGCGTATCGGTCGATAGAGGAATCTTCGCCCGCGGCGTTTCCGCCGATGATCTAATTGCCTCCCGCAAAGCCGCGCGTCGCGCGGCGACTAACCGGAGGTGCAGATGTCCGAGCAAGCGAGCGAAACCCGCGAAATCCGCATCAATCCCATCGTGCCCGCCGAGTCGGTGCTGGTGGCCACGGCCCGCAGCATGCGCCCGAAGAAGGCCGAGGAACCGGCGCCGCGGGACGTACGCAAGCGTTCGGACACGTGCCCGTTCTGCGTCGGCAACGAGGACAAGACGCCGCCAGCGATCGCGGTCTATCCGCCGCAGGGAGGCTGGGCCATCCGCATCGTCGAGAACCTCTACCCGGTGCTGGGCGACGACCGCAGCCAGAGCAACTTCAGCTTCGGCCTGCAGCAGACCATCGACGGCTATGGCCGGCACGAGGTGATCATCGATCACCCGGAGCACGGCGCCGCCGTGCACGAGATGGACGAGGCGCACCTGCAGATGCTGCTGCGCGCCTACCGCGAGCGCATGGCCGCCCTGTTCGCGAGCAACCCGCGGCTGCGCTATGTCCTCGTGTTCAAGAACTTCGGCCCGGCGGCCGGCGCCAGTATCGCCCACACCCACAGTCAGATCATCGCCATGCCGGTGGTGCCGGAGAACGTCGCGATGGAGGTGGGGAACAGCCGCGCCTTCTATCACAAGCATCATCACTGCATCTTCTGTGCCCTGATCGACGAAGCCCTGACCTTCGAAGCCACCCTCTACGACCGGGCTTCCGGCGCCATCCGCCGCAAGATCAACGTCGGCCAGTACGTGGTCGAGCGCGGCGAGAAGTTCATCGCCATCAAGCCCTTCGCCAGCCGCTACGAGTGGGAGGTGCATATCCTGCCCCTGGTCCATCGCAGCGATTTCATCGCCACGCCGGAGGAAGATCTGGCGGACCTCGCCCGCGTTCTGCGGCGCACCATGGCGCGCCTCGATGCCGTGATCGGCGGCGCCCAGTACAACTACTTTCTGCACTCGGTGCCCCACGACGGCAGCGAGGCCGACAATGCCTCCAGCTACCACTGGCACCTGGAGATCTGTCCGCGCACGTCGATTCCCACCGGCTTCGAACTCGGCTCTGGCCTGTTCGTCAATACCATCAGCCCGGAGGCGGCCGCGCAGCGACTCCGCGACGCGCTTATCGACGCGTGAATGCGAAAGTCGAGGCGGCGCTGCGCTGGCGCAGCCGCCATGCCAGCCCACTGCGATCGCCGTTACTTCGCCGCCGCCGACTTGCGCCGCCATGACTTGCCCGTCGACCTCGCCGAGCGCCTTGCGCACTGCGCGGCGGGTGGGACCGTTTCGATCGAGATGAAACCGGGCGAGGCGCTGCCCGATATCGACGCGCGACTGCGTCGCAGCCTGCGCAGCGAGCAGTTCAAGCGCGTGAGCCTGAACGGCGTGCCGATCGAGCTGCGGTCCGGCCGCTTCTACCCCTGCAGCCTGCTCCTCGGCGTGCCCGACGTTTCACCCGGCGAGCGCCGCGGCTTTCGCTGTACCGGCCGCGACGCGGACCGGTTCGAAGCCGACCTGAACCATCCCCTCGCCGGAGTTCCGCTGACGGTCGAAATCACCCCGCTGTCACGGTCCGGCAGCGTCGATGGGCCCGGCGCGCCGGTCCGGAACATCGCCGCCGCCCTGGCCGACAACGGCCCCGGCATGCAGGCGCCGCCGGCGGCGGGCGATACCGACTTCTTCTCCGGCAATCCATTCGCCCGCAGCGACGAGGGGGACGACACGCTGTTCTACCAGGCGCCGCGCCTGGTGCATCACCTCGACGCCACCGCCATCGAGCGCGTGCGTGCACTGTACGGCCGCCTTCTCGTTCCGGGCATGGCGGTGCTGGATCTGATGAGCAGCTGGACTTCGCACCTGCCCGAGCACATCGAAGGATTGCGGGTGACGGGGCTGGGCATGAATCGGGAAGAACTGGAACGTAATTCGCGGCTGGCGCGCCGCGTGGTCCGCGATCTCAACTTCGATCCGGTGCTGCCGTTCGGCGACGGCTGAATTCGATTCCGCCCTGTGCACCGTATCGGTGGAATACCTCACCCGGCCATCGGCGGTATTCCGCGAGGTGGCGCGTGTCCTGAAGCGCGGCGCACCGTTCGTCGTCACCTTCTCCGAGCGCTGGTTCCCGCCCAAGGTCGTGCGCATCTGGACCGAGCTGCACCCCTTCGAACGCATGGGCCTGGTGCTCGACTACTTTCGCCTGTGCGACGGATTCACCGGACTGGCAACCGAATCCGTGCGCGGCCTGCCACGTCCGCCGGACGACAAGTACGCCCGCGTGATACCCTTTTCCGATCCTGTCTATGCGGTGTCGGGCATCGCCGCGAAGAACACGGGATGACGCTTCCTGCTCCAGCTTGCAGTGCGGCTCGCGTCTCGAGCCGCCCCGCCGCGGACGTGACTTTGTGCCGCCGGGATCGGACGGGCCCGCGGAAACGTGAAGTAAGTCATCGAGAAAACATGACCTTAGAGGCACGCTAGGCGCCGATAACATGGCGTGAAGCGGCACTTTCCCTGCTCCATGCACTCCGCAATACCAATGACGCCCGCATTACGCGGTCTCAAGGCGATGTCTGGCCACTTCTGGATCCGCATCTGGTCTCAGCTGTTCGCCGAGCTCTCGAGGCAGGAGCTCGGCTGGCTGGTATCACCGGTCAACCATATCTCGCTGCTGGCGAGGCGCCGCGCGGCCATGATCGGTTCGCGCATCCTGTTCATCGCTTCGCTCTTCGCCATCATCACGCCGCTGTGGATCATCGTGGACATGCTCACCCTGCCGTGGCCGGTCTGGCTCGGCATCGCGGTCGGGCGCATGTTCGCCACCCTCGGATTCATGGCGCTGGTGATCGCCTACGATCGCCCCGATAGCATGGCGGCGGTGCACCGTTCCCTCGCGGTCCTGATCGGGATCCCGATCGTGTTCTACATCTTCAGCTACTTCTTCCTGCACCGCTACGCCCTTACGGGCCTGCCGGCGGCGATGGTGTCCGGCTACAACTTCCTGCCCTTCGTGCTGGTGGCCGGACTGGCGATCTTTCCGCTCACGCTGGCGGAGAACGGGGCCTTCGTCGCCGCGGTCTTCCTCGTGCAGGCGCTGGCGGCGATCGCGCGCTGGCCCGAGATGAATCCGCTGTCGTTCGCGGTGGAGTTCTGGCTGCTCGCCATCATCGCCACCGTGGGCATGTTGGCGGGACTGTCCCAGCTCGCATTCATGATCGCCCTGGTGCGCGACGCCATCCGCGACCGCCTCACCGGCGCGTTCTCGCGCCATTCGGGAGAAGAACTGCTCGAACTGCAGTTCATCATCTCGATGCGCGCCGACACGCCCCTGTCGCTGGCGTTCATCGACCTGGACCGCTTCAAGAAGGTGAACGACGAGTTCGGCCACGACGTCGGCGACCAGGTTCTGATCGAGGCCACGCGTCGCCTGCGCGCCACCCTGCGTACCGGCGACGTTCTGGCGCGGTGGGGAGGCGAGGAATTCATTCTGATCCTGCCCAGCACTCAGGCCGATCAGGCGGTCGCCGCCCTGGAACGTGTGCGCGTGGCCGGCCTCGGCAGCCGGCCCGACAACCAGACGGTGACCGCATCCTTCGGCGTCGCCGAGCGCCTTCAGGACGGTGCAGCCACCTGGCACGACCTGGTGGAGATCGCCGACCGGCGCATGTACGACGCGAAACGCGGCGGCCGCAACCGCATCGTTTCCACGCGCCACTAGTCGACGGCGGGTTCGCGCCGGCTGCTGCGCCCCGTGTAGAAGGCGCTCAGGCGCTCTCCAGGGCGAGGGCCGTCTCTTCGATCAGATTCCACGCCGCCCGCACGTGCCGTTCCTCCGTCCAGGTCTGCCCGATGCACATGCGCAGCGTGTAGCGGTCGTTCAGCCGGGTATGCGTCAGATACAGCCGGCCGCTGGCGTTGAGCCGCTCCAGCAGGCGCTCGGTCGCGGCCTCGCCGCCGACATGGCGGAAGCACACCAGATTGAGCGGCACCGGCGCGACGAGTTCGAAGCGGGGCGAATCCTCCACCCAGCGCGCGAACCGGCTGCGCCAGCTCGACATGACGCCGGACATGGTGGCGCAGTCCGTCCACGCCGTAGTGGCGGATCACGAACCACAGCTTGAGGGCGCGGAAACGCCGCCCCAGCGGCACCTGCCAGTCGCGGTAGTCGAACACGGCGCCGGATTCGGTCGCCTTGTTCTTCAGATACTCCGGCAGCACGCTGAGCGCATGGATCAGCGCGGCGCGGTCGGCGACATAGAAGCAGTCGCAGTCGAAGTTGGTGAACATCCACTTGTGGGGATTGAAGCAGTAGCTGTCGGCGTGCTCGATGCCATCGTGCATGGCGCGCAGTTCGGGGCACAGCGCAGCGGTGCCGGCCATGGCGGCGTCAACGTGCAGCCACAGGTTCTCCGCGCGGCAGACGGCGCCGATTTGAGCGAGCGGGTCGATGCCGTTCGAGGAGGTGGTGCCGAGGGTGGCGGCGACGAAGAAAGGCAGCCGCCCTGTCTGTCGGTCCTGCGCGATGGCCTGCCGCAGCAGCTCCGGCCGCAGGGCGAAGCGCTCATCGACCTCGATCAGGCGCAGATTGTCGCGCCCGATGCCGGCGATCTTCACCGCCTTCTCGATGGAGGAGTGGGCCTGGTTCGAGCAATAGGCGACGAGCTCTCCCCTGCAGCCGCGCTGATTGCTGGCGCCACCCGTGGCCCGCTCGCGCGCCGCCAGCAGCGCGCACAGCGCGGCGCTCGACGCCGAGTCCTGGATCACCCCGCCTCCCGGCCCGTCGGACTTGAACTTCGCCGGCAGTCCGAGCATGGCGACCAGCCAGTCCAGCACGTGGGTCTCCAGTTCGGTACAGGCCGGGCTCGTCGCCCACAGCATGCCCTGCACGCCGAGACCGGCCGCCAGCAGCTCGCCGAGCACGGACGGGCCCGAGCTGTTGGCCGGAAAATAGGCGAAGAAACCGGGTGACTGCCAGTGGGTGATGCCCGGCAGGATCAGCTTGTCAACGTCCTCGAGCATGGCCTCGAACGGCTCGCCCTGCCGCGGGGCGGCCGCCGGCAGTGCGGCCCGCAGATCTCCGGGCCGGGCCTGCGACAGTACGGGAAGCGACTCGATGCGCGCGTAGTAGTCCGCGATCCAGTCCACCACCGCCCGGCCATGGCGGCGGAACTCTTCCGGCGTCATGTGAAAGCTGTCGATCTCGCTCATGCTCCTGTCGGGCGGGCCGTGCCCGCCACGCCTATGAGTCGGCGGGCACGGCCCGCCCTACGACAGTTTTGCCGCGGATCAGACGGCGCTGACCCGCTCGTAATAGCGGGCGCGGTAGTAGAGACGCTTGTGTTGCGGCGTTTCGATGAACGCGGCGCGGTCGTGCAGCACGTTGTTGCACACCAGCCCCATGCCCGGTTCCAGCCGGCCGCGGAAGATGTAGGGCGAATCGGAGGCGAGAATCGCCTCCAGCGCCTTCACCGCCGAGCGCGTCGCGTCGTCGTCCTTCCAGACGATGCTGCGGGTGCGGGCGGTGTAGCGCATGTGCAGGTAGCCCGACCCATCCACCGCAAACACCGGCCCCGGCTGATCGCCGCGCGCCACTTCGCCCTCCTCTTCGCGCGCGGGGATGGTCATGGCGTCCGGCGCCATGAGCGCGCGGATGTGCCCCGGATCCTCGTCGCGCAGCAGGATGTAGGCGATCTCGTGGTCCATGAGGGCATTCTCGCCGCCGCTGGCCGCCGGCCGCACGCAATGCAGGACCATGCCCCGCACCTGGCGCTCAGGCGGGTTGTAATAGCCGTCGGTGTGCCACTTGATCGGCCGCGTGGTGTACGGAATGTATGCCGTACGCGTGCCCTGGTCCGCCACCGCGATCGGTGTGATGCCGTCCTCATCGGACAGGTAGTTGCCGTCGAGGGTCAGCAGCCCCACCTGCCGGCCCAGCCGGCGTGGAATTTCCTTGTCCGGATCCTCGCCGCTGCGGCCGACGTAGATCGCCATGTTGGCGACGGCGCAGCGGCCGACGAGCGCTGCCCGTTCGGCTGCGGTCAGTGCGCGCGGATCGTCGACCCTGACCAGCAGCTCGCCGATGTCCCTGGGGTGGCTGGCGAGCTTGCGCGCGCGCCACGCCCGGTACGCTTCGCCATCGTCCAGATCGAACTGCGCCGCCTTGGTCATCGATACTTACTGCGTCGGCGCGGCGGTCGGCGCGGCAGTGGCAAACAGGTTGGCGAAAGCGCTCTTCAGCGTCTTCACCGCTTCCGGCGCCTCGATCGAGACCACCTGTTCCACCACCCACACCCGATCCTTTTCCGGCAGCACGTCCATCAACTGGTTGCCGACGTAGCGGGCGAAACCGTACTCCGGTTCGCCGTCGCGGAAGTCGAAGTGGGCATAGTCCTCGCTGCGGCGGTTGAAGAGATCGACGAAGGCCTGCCTGGCCTGGGCATGGTCGCCGTCGAGGAGATCCGCCTGGTTCTCGGCCAGCATCTCGGCCAGCCGAATCACCAGGGTAGTCATGAAGTCGCGCCTGCCCTCGGCATCGACATGGGGGAATACGAAACGGTCGGCGAGGTTGGCCAGGAACACCAGGTATTCGCGCAGGAAATCGAAGTAGGGCGGTCCGGTGACGATGTCGTAATCCGCCTTGCGCATGCTGCGCAGGGTCTGGATGCCGAGCCGCCACAGCGTCATGGCGACGACGGTCGCCAGTTGCTGCGGGTCGCGCGCCTTGCCTTTGGCGAACCACTTGCTTTTCGTGCGCATGATGCTCCGTTACCGCTGTTCGCAGCCGAATGCGCGCCGCAGGCAGCCGGATCCGTGCCTGCGGCGCCCGATCCGGCCTGCGGCTGCGGCGCCGCCGCTACGCTGCTTCAATAGCCGCCCTTGCCGAAGGGCTTCGGCAGTCCGGCGACTTTCGCGCCCTGCTTGGCGGGGCCGGTCGGAAACAGATCGTAGAGGGCCTTGCTGTCCACGCCCGGCAGAACCTCCTCCATGTCCTTCAGCATGTTGCGAAAGTTCGGGGTATGTCCATGCTCCCGGTACTGGTCCCGCATGTACTGCACGACTTTCAAGTGGTCGTCGCTCAACGCAATGCCTTCGGCCTCGGCGATGACCTTGACGATCTCGTCGCTGTAGTTGGGCTCGAGAAGATAGCCGTCGTCATCCACTTCCAGTTCAACACCGTCTACTACGTACGCCATGGGATTGCCTCCTTACCGTGCGGTTCAGTTGAAAACGTGCGAGTCTATTTTTTGCGCAGATAGAATTCATGGGTGCCGCGGGCGGCATCGTGCTTGTCGGCAAGCTCGATGTGGGCCGAGGCCCGGGTCCACGCTTCCACGTCGGACGGCGTGCCGGGACAGTTGCTGATGAGCAGCAGCACCTCGCCGGCGGCCATGCCGTCGAGCAGTTTCTTCGCCTCCACGATCGGGCCGGGACACGACACGCCGCGGATGTCGAGCACCACGTTGGCCGTGGGTTTGGCGCTGCCGCCCTTGCGGATCAGGAAGCCGACCTTCTTGCCGCCGAGCGGCTCGGCGGACACGATCTCGTTGCCGGTGAATCCGGCCCAGGCATGGAGATCGTCCGGCGTGCCGGGGCAGTCGGAGATCAGCAACAGGGTTTCGCCCGCCGGCAGATCGTCCACCACTTTTTTCGCGCCCAGCAACGGCGCCGGGCAGCTCAGGCCGCTCATGTCCAGGGTCACATTCGGTCTTGCTGTCGTCATGTCTCCTCCATTCGGATTGTTTGAAATTGTCGTCCGCGTCAGGTCCCGACGGCGGCGATTGTCTTGTGGGGAACGAAAATGCCGCAACCGAGCATATGGTTGCCGCCCAAGCCGACGCCCTGCACCTGCAGCGAATGCCTGGCCGAAAGGCCGTGCAGCATTAGACTGAAGCCGGAGATTCGGGCCGTATCGGCGCTTGCGCCGCGACGCTTGCCGACGATCAGTTTACATTCGATTCCGGCCGCCGTGACCAGTCGCGTCGCTTCGGCCACGAACCGCTCCTCCTCGTCGCGTCCCAGCGACACGAAGTGGGAGTACAGCACCGGATAGGGCGCGAGTTGCCGCACCGCCGCGTCGCCGACCTCGACCGCGCCGCCCAGCGCCAAGCGGGAACCGCGCAGTTCGAAGGCTTCTGCCGCCCGCTCCTGGGGCAAACGCAGGGTGAGCTGGGCACGGCGCGCTACCACGAGGCGGTCGCCGCTCTCGGTCACGCCCTTGAGCGGATGGATGCCGGCCCGGGGTTCATGGGAAATCCAGCCGAGCACGCCGCTGATACCGTGCCACAGGGCATTCGCGTAGTCCGGATCGATCGACTCGCCACGCAGCGAGAACACGACATCGACCACATCGCTGCGCAACACCTCATCCATTGCCGGAGGACGGCTCCTGGTTCTGGGAGCGTGCCCAGTTGGTCATGGCCTCGCCCCAGCGCGCCGCGGTCCCCGGGTCGATCTCGAAGATGGTGAAGCGCTTGCGTTCGCGGATGCGCAGCCGCAGGACGGCCATGCCGCCGGCCTCGTAATTCACCTGCTGCAACTCGACCTCCTGCCCGCCGAAAGGGCAAACGAATTTGTCGATGCGGGCCGTCGTGTCCATGGTAACCTTATTTGTTGTGCGGAGCCGCGAAGTCGCGAACTATGTCACCTCCGGCCCGACCGCGCATATCACCGGAGTGGGTAGGCTGAATATAACCCTTCCGGGTAGGTTCCCCTACCACTCAGGGTAGTAGTTTTGTGCACTGCGGAGCCCCTACCATGCGATCCGCTTTTCCCGTCGAACCCAACACGAGGAGACATCCCAATGGCCAAGAAAATGCATGACACCCCCATGCTCGACGCACTCGAAACCGGCCCCTGGCCCAGTTTCGTCACCGGTCTGAAGCGTCTGGCGAAAGACAAGGATTATATGGTCGATCTGCTTGGCCACCTCGAGCACTCCTACAAGACCCGCACGGGCTACTGGAAAGGCGGCACGGTCGGCGTGTATGGCTACGGCGGCGGTATCATTCCCCGCTTCACGCAACTCAAGAACGAGGCGGGCGAGCCCATGTTCAAGGACGCCGCCGAATTCCATACCCTGCGCGTCATGCCGCCGGCCGGCATGCACTACAACACCGACGTGCTGCGTAAGTTTTGCGACATCTGGGAAAAGCACGGCTCCGGCCTGATCGCCTTCCATGGCCAGTCCGGCGACATCATGTTCCAGGGTGCGACCACGGACAACGTGCAGAAGGCCTGGGACGAGATCAACGAACTGGGCTTCGACCTGGGCGGCGCCGGTCCCGCCGTGCGCACCTCCATGTCCTGCGTCGGCCACGCCCGCTGCGAGCAGTCGTGCTACGACGAAGCCAAGGCGCACCGCCAGGTGCTCAACGAATTCCTCGACGACATCCACCGTCCTGCCCTGCCCTACAAATTCAAGTTCAAGTTCTCGGGCTGCCCGAACGACTGCATGAACTCGATCCAGCGCGCCGACATGGCCGTCATCGGCACCTGGCGCGACAACATCCAGACCGACCAGGCGCTGGCACAGAAGTGGTTCGCCAAGCATGGTATGGACGAACTGGTGAACGACGTCGTCGCGCGCTGCCCGACCAAGGCCATCCAGATCAAGGACATCGGCAAGGTGCGCAAGGGCGACAGCATCTCCTCCGTCGCCGTCAACGCCGAAAAGGCGCTGGAAATCGACAACAAGGACTGCGTGCGCTGCATGCACTGCATCAACGTCATGACCGGCGCGCTGGCCCCGGGCAAGGACCGCGGCGCCACCGTTCTGGTCGGCGGCAAGCGCACCCTGAAGATCGGCGACCTGATGGGCACCGTAGTCGTACCCTTCATGAAGCTCGAGTCGGAAGAGGATTTCGAGAAGCTGGTCAACATGGGCAAGAACATCATCGATTTCTTCGCCGAGAACGCGCTGGAGCACGAGCGCACCGGCGAGATGATCGAGCGCATCGGCCTGGTCAACTTCCTCGAAGGCATCGGCATCGAGGTCGACGCGAACATGGTTTCCGCGCCGCGTACCAACCCGTACGTGCGCATGGACGGCTGGGACGATGAAGTGGCCAAGATCCAGGCCAAGAAAGCCGCCGCGGCCTAAGGCAGAGGTTCCGGCGCCGCCCGGCGGGGCGGCGCCCATCGCTTACACCACAAGGTTGGAGACACGATATGGCGCAGCCACAAATGCGTAAAGCCATCGAGAGCGGGGTGCCGGACAACAAGCAGTACCTGCATCCGCTGCTCGCCAAGAACTACGGCAACTGGAAGTACCACGACCGGCCGCGTCCCGGCGTGCTGCACCATGTCGCCCACACCGGCGACGAGGTGTGGACGGTGCGCGCGGGCACGCAACGCCAGATGGACGTGTATACGATCCGCCTGCTGTGCGACATCGCCGACAAGTACGCCGAAGGCCACGTGCGCTTCACCATCCGCTCCAACATCGAGTACATGGTGTCCAAGGAGAACATGGTCGCCCCGCTGATCACCGAACTGGAGAAGCACGGCTTCCCCGTCGGCGGCACCGGCAACTCCATCTCCATGATGGCCCACACGCAGGGGTGGCTGCACTGCGACATCCCCGGCACCGACGCCTCGGGCGTGGTCAAGTCGCTGATGGACGACCTCTACGAGGAGTTCAAGCGCGAGGACATGCCCAACCGCGTACACCTGTCGACCTCTTGCTGCGAAATCAACTGCGGCGGCCAGGCCGACCTCGCCATCATCATCCAGCACACCAAGCCGCCCAAGATCGACCACGATCTGGTGGCCAACGCCTGCGAGCGCCCGGCGGTGGTTGCGCGCTGCCCGGTGGCGGCCATCCGTCCCGCCCTGGTGAATGGCAGGCCCTCGCTGGAAGTGGATGAGAAGAAGTGCATCTGCTGCGGCGCCTGCTACCCACCCTGCCCGCCGATGCAGATCAACGATCCCGAGCACTCCAAGCTCGCCATCTGGGTCGGCGGCAAGAATTCCAACGCCCGCGCCAAGCCCACGTTCATGAAGATGGTGGCGGCCGGACTGCCCAACAACCCGCCGCGCTGGACCGAAGTGGGCGAGGTGGTCAAGAAGATTCTCTTCACTTACAAGGAAGATGCACGTCCTTGGGAGCGCATGGCCGACTGGATCGACCGCATCGGCTGGCCGCGTTTCTTCGAGAAGACCGGGCTGCCCTTCACCAAGTATCTGATCGACGACTGGCGTGGTGCGCGCGTGAACCTCAACGCTTCCACCCACATCCGGTTCTGAGGCGAGAGGCGCGACGCGATGAAAATCGGCATCCTGGTCAACGAGGGTCCCTACACCCACGAGGCATCCGACTCGGCGTACCTGTTCGCCCGCACCGCCCTGGAGAAAGGCCACGAAATCCAGCGCGTGTTCTTCTACCACGACGGCGTGCACAACTCGACGCGTCTGACGGAGCCGCCGCAGGACGACCGTCACATCGTCAACCGCTGGTCCAAGCTGGCTCAGGAGCACGGCGTCAACCTCGTCGTCTGCGTCGCCGCGGCCCTGCGCCGCGGCATCAAGGACGACAATCTGGCGCCGGGATTCCGCATCTCGGGTCTGGGACAACTGATCGAGTCGGGCATCAAGGCCGACCGGTTCGTCACGTTCGGCGACTAAGGCAACGCTCAGGGAGCAAGAGGCAATGGACGAAGCGGGACAAATCAAGAAGTTCATGTACGTGAACCGCAAGGCGCCGTACGGCACGATCTACGCCCTCGAATCGCTCGAGGTGGTGCTGATCGCGGCGGCCTTCGACCAGGACGTGAGCCTGGTGTTCATGGATGACGGTGTCTATCAGCTCAAGAAGGGCCACCAGACGAAGGGCATCGAGGTCAAGAACTTCCAGCCGACCTATCGCGCCCTGGACGACTACGACGTCAACAAGCTCTACGTGGAGCAGGAAGCGCTCGCAGCGCGCGGTCTCACCGAGGACGACATGTGTGTTCCGGTGCAGGTGATGCCGCGTGCCGAGATCGGCCGTCTGATGGCCGAGCAGGACGTGGTATTGAGCTTCTGACCGGCAATCGAGTGGCAGACAAGGGGAAATCGATGCTGCACATTGTTAACAAATCGCCGCTGGAAAAAACCAGCCTCGACAGCTGCCTGGCGACCGCCCAACCCGGCGCTGCCGTGCTGCTGATCGAAGACGGGGTGTACGCCGCAACCCGCGGCAACGCGGCCGAAGCCAAAATGCGCGAAGCCATGGGACAGCTCAAGGTGTATGTCCTGAAGCCGGACATGGACGCGCGCGGCATGGCGGATCGCGTGATGGAAGGCGTCACGCTGGTGGATTACGGCGGCTTTGTCGATCTCGTGACAGAGCATCCGAATTGTCAATCTTGGATGTAATTTAGAAGGAGACACTCATGGCGTCAATCGACGTAAACGGCAAGAGCTACGAAACCGACGAGGAAGGCTACCTGGTCAACCTGGGCGAGTGGAACGAGGACGTTGGGTCCTACATCGCGCAGACGGAAAACGTGAACATGACCGAGCAGCACTGGGAAGTGGTCAATTTTCTGCGTGAGTACTACAACGAGTTCCAGATCGCGCCCGCCGTGCGCGTGCTGACCAAGGCCATCGGCAAGAAGCTCGGACCCGAGAAAGGCAACAGCCAGTACCTGTACGAGCTGTTCCCCTACGGTCCCGCCAAGCAGGCGTGCAAGATCGCCGGCCTGCCCAAGCCGACCGGCTGCGTCTGATCCAGATTCAGCGGGGCGCCGGCCTGGTTCCGGCGCCCCCCTGTAGCCCCTTGCTTCTTTCCTCCCTGGGTGCGCCATGACGGTTGCATCAACACTGTACGCCCTGCTGTTCTATGCCGCGACGCTGATCCTGGTCGTCGGGCTGGGTTACAAGATTTTCGACTTCGCGCGCACGCCCGCGCCGCTCAAGATTCCCACGACCCCGGCGCCGACCACGCGCACCGGGGTCGTTATGCGCATGGCCCGGGAGGTCGTGCTGTTCGAAAGCCTGTTCAAGTCCAATCTGTGGATCTGGGTCTTCGGCTGGCTGTTCCATGGGGCGCTGTTCCTGGTGCTGGCGCGCCACCTGCGCTACTTCACCGAGCCGGTGTGGACCTGGGTCGCCCTGGTCCAGCCCTTCGGCACCTACGCCGGCTTCGCCATGGCGGCCGGACTCGCCGGCCTGTGGGCGCGCCGTTTCCTGGTGCCGCGCATCAAGTACATCTCGACGCCGTCGGACCATCTGATGCTGGCGCTGCTGCTCGGCATCGGCGGGTCGGGGCTTGCATTGCGATTTCTCAGTCATACCGACATCGTCGGCGTGAAGGCCTTCTTCCTCGGCCTGATGCGCTTCGACTGGCAGCCGCTGCCCGAACATCCGGCGCTGTATGTGCACCTGTTCCTGGTGGCGGCCCTGATGATCGTCTTCCCCTTCAGCAAGCTGCTGCATGCGCCGGGCGTGTTCTTCAGCCCGAGCCGCAACCAGGCCGACGATCCGCGCGAGCGGCGTCACGTGGCCGCCTGGGCGGCGCAGCTCGACGCGAAGAACTGAGACCCTAAACCGAACGAGCGAGACAGGACAGCGACCGTGGCCGGCCCTGAAGTCAAAGTACCCCCGATGAAGGAATATCCTTCCATGCCCGCCCTGCAGCCGGGCGCGATGGAAGCTTCCAAGCCCTATGTCGCCAGCGACAAGATCAACACGGCGATCGGTTTCCCCGGCGAGCTGACGGAAGGCTGGGAAGGCCGCGCCATCGGCCGCATGGGCGAACTGCTCAAGAAGTACCGCTCGCTCAAGGTCTATCTCGATGCCTGCGTCCATTGCGGCGCCTGCACCGACAAGTGCCACTACTTCCTCGGCACCGGCGATCCCAAGAACATGCCGGTGGCGCGGCAGGACCTGATGCGCTCCGTGTACCGCCGCTACTTTACCCTGCCCGGCAAGCTGTTCCCGAAGCTGGTGGGCGCGCGCGACATGACCAAGGAGGTGCTGGACGAGTGGTACCTGTACTACAACCAGTGCTCCGAATGCCGCCGCTGCTCGGTGTTCTGCCCCTACGGCATCGACACCGCCGAGATCACCATGGCCGGCCGCGAGATCATGGACTCGGTCGGCATGGGCCAGAAGTACTCGAACGAGATCATCGGCAAGGTGCACCGCATCGGCAACAACCTCGGCCTGCCCGGCCCGGCGCTGGAAGACACGCTGCTCGGCCTGGAAGAGGATGTAAAGGAGGAAACCGGCGTCAACGTCCGCTACCCGCTGGACGAGAAGGGCGCGGAAGTCCTTCTGGTCACGCCCTCCGCCGACTTCTTCGCCGAGCCGCATGTCGAGAGCCTGATCGGCTACGGCAAGGTTTTCCATGCTTCCGGCGTCAGCTGGACCCTGTCCTCCCACGCCTCCGAGGCCGGCAACTTCGGCATGTTCATCGGCAACTACGAACAGCTGCGCAAGATCGCCATGCGCATCCGCGAAGCCGCCCTGGACCTCGGCGTCAAGCGCATCGTCGTCGGCGAATGCGGGCACGCCTGGCGCGTCGCCTACAGCTTCTGGAACACGCTGGCGGGCATCGGCGCGGGTGCCAATGATCCGTTCGCGGTGCAGCTCCAGAGCCAGCTCGACCACCGCTATCCGCAGCCGCAGCACATCTGCGAATTCACGTACGACCTGATCCAGCGCGGCGCCCTGACGCTGGACAAGGAAGCCAACGATCACCGCATCATCACCTATCACGATTCGTGCAACGTGGCGCGCGCCTCGCGCATGGGCAATCGGCCCGGCGGACAGTTCGACATCCCGCGCGCCATCATCCGCGCCGTGGCCAACAACTTCCACGAGATGGACCCGGACACCACGCGCGAGAAGACCTTCTGCTGCGGCGGCGGCGGCGGGCTGCTGACCGACGAACTGCTCGACCTGCGCGTCAAGGGCGCGCTGCCGCGCATGGAGGCGCTGAAGAAGGTGGCGGACGGCAACAAGGTCAATTTCATGGCGACCATCTGCGCCATCTGCAAGGCGCAGTTCACCAAGGTCCTGCCTTTCTACGGTTTCAAGATGAACATGGTTGGCGGGGTGCATCAACTGGTCAGCACCGCGATCCGGCTCGGCCCCAAGCAATAACTCGATTCCTGACAAACTAGGTGGAGACAAACATGTCGGTCCAATCAGAGGATACCAACACCCAATTGACGTTCCGTCGCTACAAGGACGGCGACACCAAGTGGAAGCGCTATCAGGAAGTCATCTTCCAGGCCAGCTATACCCACAAATGCCCGACCTACATCCAGTCGACGCCGCCCTGCCAGGGTAGCTGCCCGGCCGGCGAGGACATCCGCGGCTATCTGGCGATCGTGCGCCAGACCGAGAAGCCGCCTATGGGCAAGGACGGCAAGCCGATCATGCCGTGGCAGGAGTACGCTTGGCGCCGCCTCACCAAGGCCAATCCCTTCCCCTCGGTGATGGGCCGCGTCTGCCCCGCTCCCTGCGAATCCGGCTGCAACCGCAACGAGGTGGAGGACCACGTCGGCATCAACTCCGTCGAGCACTTCCTCGGCGAGTACGCCATCGCCAACAACCTCAAGTTCGAGGCGCCGACGCAGAAGAGCGGCAAGAAAGTGGCGATCATCGGCGGCGGTCCCGCCGGCCTGTCGGCGGCCTACCACCTGACGCTCAAGGGCCACGACGTCACCGTCTTCGACGAGCACGAGTTCCTCGGCGGCATGATGCGCTACGGCATCCCCGGCTTCCGCACGCCGCGGGAAGTGCTCGACGCCGAGATCCAGCGCATTCTCGACCTGGGCGTGCAGGCGCGCATGAAGACCCGCATCGGCAGCGATGTCACCATGGAGCAGATCCGCGCCGAGTTCGACGCCGTGTTCCTGGGCATGGGCGCCCAGGCCGGCCGCGCGCTGCCGGTGCCCGACGCCGAGGCGCCCAACGTCGTCACCGCCACCGCCTTCCTCAAGGCCTTCAACGACGGGCGCATGCGCCATGTCGGCAAGCGCGTGGTGGTCATCGGCGGCGGCGACACCTCGATCGACGTCGCCACCGTCGCGCGCCGCCTCGGCCATATCCAGTCCGACCATCCGGTGGATTTTCCCGAGCGCGCCATCGCCGGCCACATGGCCCACGACGTCGCCGGCATCTCCGCCCGCCAGGGCGCCGAGGTGACGCTGACCTCGGTGTTCAACATCGACAAGATGCAGGCCAACAAGCACGAGATCGAGCAGGCGCAGGCCGAGGGCATCCACATCCGCGGCGGCCTGTCGCCGATCGGCGTGGTGAAGGGCGCCGACGGCCGCGCCACCGCCCTGCGCGTGGCCGAGTGCGAGGCCAAGTTCGTCGGCGGCAAGCTCGAGATCAAGATGAAGGAAGGCACGGAGCAGGACATTCCGGCCGACCTGATCGTCTCCGCCATCGGCCAGGCCGTCGATTTCACCGGCCTCGAAGAGTTCAACAACGGCCGCGGCATGATATCCACCGACAAGAACTACCAGGTCGCGGGCAAGCCCGGCGTGTTCGCCGGCGGCGACATCCTGCGCCCGCACCTGCTGACCACGGCCATCGGCCACGGCGCCATCGCCGCCGACGGCATCGACCATGTGCTGCGCGGCCAGGACCTGGAAAAGCGGCCGAAGATCGACGTGCACTTCTTCGAATTGCAGCGCAAGATGATCGAGAAGGGGCTCACGGTGAAGGAAGTGCATGAGCCGATTCGCGGCACGGACGGGACCAACGCCGCCGTGCACAATTTCGAGAACCGCTCCGACCGCTACGTCATCCCGCACGACGAGTTGTTCCTCGGCCACTTCACGTACACGGAGCGCCTCAAGCGCACGGTGATCACCCTGTCCGCGGAGACGGCCCTGGGCAACTTCCAGGAGCGCATCGAGCCGCTGGACGAGAAGCAGGCGATCGCCGAGGGCAAGCGCTGCATGAGCTGCGGCATGTGCTTCGAGTGCGACAACTGCGTGGTGTACTGTCCGCAGACCGCGGTGTTCCGCGTCAAGAAGACGGAATCCACCTTGGGCCGCTACGTGGACACCGACTACGACAAGTGCATCGGCTGCCACATCTGCCACGACGTCTGCCCGACCGGCTACATTCAGATGGGCTTGGGTGAATGAGATGAGAGGATTGCGCCTTCTCGCTTTGGCGCTCGGGGCGGCGGCGGCGGCCGTCGCCTTTGCGGCGGATTCCGGCCGCACGCCGAAGCCGAACATCGTCATCGAGAAAGGCGACAAGTGCGTCGCGCCGACCGAAGAGATGCGGCGCGAGCACATGAACATGCTCAAGCACCAGCGCGACCGGACGGTGCATGAGGGTGTCCGGACGAAGCAGCACAGCCTCAAGGGCTGCATCGACTGCCATGCCAGCAGCAAGAACGGTTCGGTGGTGGGCAGCCGCGACAACTTCTGCCAAGGTTGCCATGATTACGCAGCCGTCAAACTGGACTGCTTCGAGTGCCACTCCACCAAGCCGCAGCCGGCCGCCCAGGCCCGCGCGGCAACGGCGACGAGCGGGAACAAGCCATGAGCGAGCACGAGCAAAAGACTGACACCCCCTCGCGTCGGCAGTTCATCGGCGCATCGATCGCAGGACTGGCGACCCTGGCCCTGGTTCCCGGATTCCGGCTGATCGAGATCGGCAACGCGCGTTCTCCCGATCAGCCCGCCTCGGCCGCCCATCGCTGGGGCCTGCTGATCGACACCGACAAGTGCGCCAGCGGCTGCACTGCCTGCGTCACCGCCTGCGACGTCGAAAACGGCCTGGTGCAGACCGGACGGCCCCGCACCGACGCCCAGTGGATCCGCAAGGTCGAACTGAAGGACAAGAGCACCGGCGAAACGCACTCGCTGCCGCTCATGTGCCAGCACTGCGCCGAACCGCCGTGCGTCGATGTCTGTCCCACCGGGGCGTCCTTCAAGCGCGCCGACGGCATCGTGCTGGTGGATCGCCACATCTGCATCGGCTGCCGCTACTGCATGATGGCCTGCCCGTACAAGGCGCGTTCCTTCGTGCATGAGGTGCTCACCGAGCAGAAAGCGTACGCGCCGCGGGGCAAGGGTTGTGTCGAGTCGTGCACGATGTGCGTGCATCGCGTTGACGAGGACCGGCAGCCGGCCTGTGCCGAAGCCTGCGCCGCCGCCGGCCATGACGCCATCCTCTTCGGCGACCTTAAGGACCCCAACAGCGAGATCGCGAAGCGCGTGAAGAGCCGCGCCACGACCCAGTTGCGCGCCGATCTCAAGCTCAATACCGGCGTACGTTACCAGGGAATCTGACGATGCGATTCGAAGCATTTCACCGGCTGGAGGAGCGCTTCTTTTATGCGCTGGTGGGAGTCGGCGGCCTGATCGTGGCCCTCGGACTGCTCGCTGCGTGGCACATGGAGGAGCACGGCCACATCGTCAGCGGCATGAACAATCAGGTGGTGTGGGGCACGCCCCACATCTTCGCCATCTTCATGATCGTCGCCGCGTCGGGCGTGTTGAACGTCGCCTCCATCGGTTCGGTTTTCGGCAAGGTTCCGTACAAGGCAAGGGCGCCGCTGTCGGGGATGCTGTCCCTGGCCCTGCTGGCCGGCGGTCTGACCGTTCTGATGCTGGACCTGGGCCGCCCCGACCGCCTGATCGTGGCCATGACGTATTTCAACTTCAAGTCGATCTTCGCCTGGAACGTCTTTCTGTACACCGGATTGTTTGCCATCGTCGGCGTCTACCTGTGGACCCTGATGGAGCGGCGCATGAACGTCTATTCCAAGTATGCCGGCTTCGTCGCCTTCATCTGGCGCCTGGCGCTCACCACCGGTACCGGCTCCATTTTCGGCTTCCTGGTGGCGCGACAGGCCTACAACTCCGCGGTGCTGGCGCCCGCTTTCATCGTCATGTCCTTCGCCTGGGGCCTGGCGGCGTTCATCATCGTGCAGTCGGCGCTCTTCTCGTGGAACAATCTTACGCTCCATCCGGACATCCTGCGCCGCATGAAGAACCTGCTCGGCATATTCGTCGCCGGCGTGCTGTATTTCGTCGCCGTCCATCATCTGACGAACCTGTATTTCGCCAAGCAGATCGACTTCGAGCATTTCGTCCTGGTCAGCGGAGGCGTCTACCCGCTGCTGTTCTGGGCCGGCTACGTCGTGCTCGGCAGCCTGCTGCCCCTCTTCCTGCTCTACCATCCGCGGCTCGGCACGCAGTGCAGTTCGGTCATCACGGCCTCGGTCCTGGTGATCCTCGGCGCCTTCGCCCTGCTCTACGTCCTGATCATCGGTGGCCAGGCCTTCCCGCTGGAAATCTTTCCCGGAATGGAGGTGCGCAGCTCCTACCTCGACGGACAGATCGACCATTATGTGCCGAGCGTGCCGGAGATCTTCCTCGGCCTGGGTGGGCTCGGGGTGGCGTTCCTCATCACCACCATCGGCGTGCGCGTCCTGCACTTCATGCCGCAGGACGATTTCAGCCAGCTACAGGGCGCCGGCAACATCACCGATTGACTCCCGTCACCATGGCCAGCATGTTTCGCGCGACCCGAGCACCCCGCGCCGGGGCACGCGAAACGCTGTCGCCGGGCGCCCGCGCGAGCGGCTGAATCGTCTGTGTCGGGCGCCTGAATCCGATGCACCAGTTCCTCGTTTCCGCCGCTCACAAGTCGTCCGGCAAGACGACTCTCAGTATCGGTCTCGCCGCGGCGCTGCGGCAGCGCGGACTCGCGGTGCAGGCGTTCAAGAAGGGGCCCGATTACATCGATCCGCTCTGGCTCGGCCTGGCTGCCGGCCGCCCTTGTCGCAATCTCGATTTCTTCCTGTCGCCGCATGAGGAGATCCTGGCGCAGTACGCGCGCCATAGCGCGGGCGTCGATGTCTGCCTGGTGGAGGGCAACAAGGGGCTGTACGACGGCCTCGCCCTCGACGGTGCCAACAGCAATGCGGCCCTCGCCCACCTGCTGGCGCTGCCGGTGATTCTGGTGCTCGACGCACGGGGAATGACGCGCGGCATCGCCCCGCTCATTCTCGGCTATCAGGCCTTCGACCGGGGAATCCGCATCGCCGGGGTGATTCTCAACCGCCTGGGCGGCAGCCGCCACGAATCCAAGTTGCGGGCCGTGATCGAGCATTACACCGACGTCACCGTGGTGGGCGCGGTGGCTGACGACTCGCGCATGGGCATCCTCGAGCGCCATCTCGGCCTGATGCCGGCAAACGAGAGCAGCGCCGCGGTCGAGCGCATCGGCGAGATCTCGCGCCGCGTCGCACAGCAGGTGGACCTCGATCGGCTGCTCGCGCTCACCGTCTCCGCGGCGCCCCTGCCCCAGGCTCTGCCGCAGCGCCGCACCCCCGGGCCGACGGTGCGCATCGGCGTGGCACGGGACGAGGCATTCGGCTTCTACTATGCGGACGACATGGAAGCGCTGGCTGCCGCCGGCGCCCAGATCGCGCCCTTCGACGCCCTGCGGGACGCGCGCCTGCCCGAGGTGGATGCCCTGTTCATCGGCGGCGGATTTCCCGAATATTTCATGGACGAACTTTCGGCGAACGCGTCGCTGCGCGGCGAAATCCTGCAGCGCATCGAATCCGGCATGCCGGTTTACGCCGAATGCGGCGGCCTCATGTACCTGGCCCGCACCCTTACCTGGAAGGGCAAGACCCGCACCATGGCGGGAGCGATCGCCGCCGACATCGTCATGCACGACAAGCCGGTCGGCCGCGGCTATGTCAAGCTGATGCCGACCGCGGACCATCCGTGGCCGCGCGAACCCGCCGCCGGGGACGAGATCCGCTGCCACGAGTTTCACTATTCGAGCATCGAGAATCTGCCTGCCGACACCCGCTACGCCTACCGCGTAAGCCGCGGCCATGGCATCGACGGGGAACGCGACGGCATCGTCTACAAGAACCTGCTCGCTTCCTACAGCCATCTGCGGTCCACGGCGGCGCACGACTGGGCGGCCCGTTTCGTCGCCTTTATCCGCCAATGCATGGGCGGGCGCAGCGCCGTGGCTTCGGCAGCCCAGCCCCGCGCCGCCTAGGACCGAACTACCCAACCGGAGACCCGCGTGTTTAACGTCACCCCCGCTGCAGCAGCCCAGATCCTCACTTCGGCGCAGCATCACGGCAGCCTGTCCAGCCTGCGCGTCGCCGCCAAGCGAGATGTTCGACGGCTCGATCGTCTATGGCATGGGTTTCGACGACGAACGGGACAACGACGAGGTGCTGGAATGCGAAGGCATCACGGTACTCATCGCACCTTTGAGCCGCGATCTGCTGAATGGCGCCACGCTGGACTTCGTGGAACTGAAGCCGGGCGAGTTCCAGTTCATCTTCATCAACCCGAACGAGGCAGCGCCGCCCCCGGCCGAAACCCGTGCGCGCGGCGGCTGCGGCAGCGGCGGCTGCAGCAGTTGCGGGTAGTCATGGCATCCGTTTGCACTGCCATTCCCCCCCCTCTCCCCCCGCCCCTCTCCCGCAGGGGGAGAGGGGAGCTTCGCGCGCGCCTGGGGCGCGATATAGAGGGCCGGTGAGCGACTTCGACGTCATCGTCATCGGCGGCGGGCCGGGGGGCTACAAGTCCGCCATCAATGCCGCGCACCTCGGCGCCCGGGTGGCCTTGATCGAGAAAGGCATGCCCGGCGGCACCTGTCTCAACCTGGGCTGCATACCGAAAAAGGCTCTGTTGCACCTGGCGACGCTGCTGGAAGACGTGGCCGAGCTTTCCGGTCGGGGCATCGCGGGGCGCGTCCATGGTGACTTCCGCGAGGCCATGGCGCACAAGGACGATGTCGTCAATTCGATCCGCGGCAACTTCCCCCTGTGGCTCAAGCGCTTCGGCATCCACGTCATCTCGGCCGCCGCGCGCATCGAATCCTGCACCGAGGAGATCGCGGTCGCGATCCGGCCGAACGGCGGCAACGCGTCCGACACCCTCACCGCAAGACGCCTGATCATCGCCACCGGGTCCGAGCCCAAACCCCTGGATCTGTGCCCGACGGGGGATCCGCGCGTCTTCTCCTCGCGCGAATTCATGCTGAACACGGAGGACCTGCCCGATTCCCTGCTGTTCGTGGGCGGCGGTCCGGTCGGTGCGGAACTGGGCTACTTCGCCCACCAGTTCGGCTCCGGCGTCTGCATCGCGGAGCAGGACAGACATCTGCTGTCCACCATGCACCTGCCGGAGCGGGCCGTCAGCTACCTGGAGCGCAAGTTCAAGCGCCTCGGCATCGAGATGAGAATGGGCACCACGGTCACGCGCTGCACCCCCCACGCCCACGGCATCGAAGCTGAATTCTCCGACGGTACGAAGCGGGTCTTCGACGGCGTGCTGGTGGGCACCGGAAGACGGCCGGTGACCGGCGACCTGGGTCTGGAACAGGCCGGCATCGCCATGTCCGCGGATGGTTTCATCGACACCTCGGAATACCTCGAATCGAGCGCACCCGGCGTCTATGCCGTGGGCGACGTCAAGCGCGGCCCCATGACGGCGAATGCCGCCCTGCACGACGCCAAGATCGCCGCGGCCAATGCCGTGCTCGGCAATCAGGCGAAGCGCAACTACTTCAGGGTGCCGGTAGTGATCAACTCGGCCCTGGAGATCGCGGCGGTCGGCCTCAGCGAAGAGCAGGCGGATGCGGCCGGCTTTGCGCCCGAGGTCGCGCGCGCCAGCCTCGGCGGCTGCGTCAAGGCCCGCGCCCATCACGATTTCGAAGGCTTTTTCGAGGTGGTGCACGACACCGAGACCGGCCAGCTGCTCGGCGGCTGCATCGTCGGTCCGGAGGCGGGCGAGCAGATCCACCTGCTCGCCGCCGCCTGCCAGTCGCCGCGGGGCCTGTGGCTGCTGAAGGACATGAGCTACAGCCACCCGTCCTGGTGCGAGGAACTGGAGACGGCCATCGATCCCTACACCGCGGCCTTGTCGCGCTCGGGCAAGGAGCTGTTCACGCCCGGAATTCTGGCAATGCTGTAGCGCCCTGCCGGCGCTCTTTGACGAGACGGACAAGACCTTGGATTTCTTCGACAACCGTGATTCGCGCTCCCGCCCGCCGCGCAAGGGCACGGTCTATCTCATCGGCGCCGGTCCGGGCGATCCCGAGCTGCTGACCCTGCGCGCGGCAAGACTGCTCGCTGCGGCGGAGGTCATCGTCTATGACAATCTGGTGTCGCCCGCCGTGCTCGACCTTGCCGCGGCGGCGGCCGAGCGCATCTACGCCGGCAAGGAGCGCGGCAACCATTCGCTCCCGCAGGAGCAGATCAACGAGCTGCTGGTACGCCAGGCGCAGCGCAACCGCATCGTGGTGCGGCTGAAGGGCGGCGACCCGTACGTCTTCGGTCGCGGCGGGGAAGAGGTGGAGACGCTCGCCGACTACGGCGTCCCGTTCGAGGTGGTGCCGGGTGTCACCGCCGCCTCCGGCGTCGCCGCGTACGCCGGAATACCCCTCACCCACCGAGGATTCGCCAGCGCCTGCGTGTTCGCCGCCGGCTACCTCAAGGACGGCAGCATCGATCTCGACTGGGAAGGTCTGGCGCGGCCGCGCCAGACCGTGGTCATCTACATGGGCCTGCATGGACTGCGCGTCCTCTCCGACCGGCTGATCGCCCACGGTTTGCCGGGCGACACGCCGGCGGCGATCGTGCAGCAGGGCACCACACCGCAACAGCGTGTGGTCACCGGCACACTGGCCACCCTGCCCGCGCTGGCGGAAGCGGCCCAGCTAAAGCCGCCGACCCTGATCATCATCGGCCGGGTGGTGCAACTGCGGGAGAAGCTGGCTTGGTTCGAGGCCGCCTCACTCGGCGGGTCAACCGGATCCCAGCCCTGACGGCGGGTACCACGCCGTGCCCGCTCCGGAGCGCCTGCGGTCCGGGGTAGAGGCCGGGAGAAGCAGCCCTGCCGCCAATGCGCCAAGATCGCCAAGGAAATCCTGTAGTGGACGCTCCGGTGTGCTCTGCTGATGGATCGCCCAGTGCCACCAAGACCATTACGCGTAATCTCGGCCTGCTCGGCGTCTTGGCGGTTCAATTGCGCCTTTGAGGATCGGCGACAGGGCGCAAGGACACGGTCGCTTACTGCAGCTTGCTCTTGGGCAGGAACGGCGCCGCCGCCCGTTCCACGATGAACACCGCCGCTTCGACGCGCGAGGTGAGGTTGAGCTTGGCGAGGATGTGGCGCACGTGCAGCTTCACCGTGTCATGCGAGATATCGAGCTCGCGCGCGATCGCCTTGTTCGACAGCCCGAGGGCGAGGAACTGCAGAATCTCCTTCTCGCGCGCCGTAAGGTTCTTGAACGGGTCCTCCTTCGGCTGCGCGGCGCCGCCGGCCTGCAGCAGTTTGACCATCTTCAGGGTCATCGCCGGGGCCACCACTGTCTCCCCGGCGACGGCCCGCTGCACCGCGTCCACCACCTCGTCCGGTTCCATGTCCTTCAGCAGATAGCCCTTGGCGCCGGCGCGCAGGGCGTTGGCGAGGTCGTCCTCGTCATCGCTCACGGTCAGGACCAGGGCCGCCCCCGTCCAGTGTTCGGCCCGCAGGCGCCGCAGCAGCTGCAGGCCTCCCAGCGGCGGCATGTGCAGATCGATGATGGCGGCATCGGGTTGCGCTTCCTGCACCATGCGCAGCGCATCGTCGCCATTGCCGGCGATGCCGACGACGCGGATCCGCCCGTGCTGTTCCAGCAACTCGGCCAGCCCTTTGCGGAACAGCGTATGGTCGTCGGCCAGAACGACCCGGATCGGCTCGCTCATCGGGCGGCCTCGCGCTTGTGCGGCGCGGGAAACACCAGGCGCACGCGTGCCCCGCCCTGCGCCAGGTTCGCGATCTCGATGCGTCCGCCGAGGCGCTCGGCGCGCTCGCGCATGATGGACAGCCCGAGGTGCTGGCGCAGTCCGGGATGCTCGTCAAAGCTGCCGAGAGGGTTGCCCACGGCGAAGAAGCCGGAGCCGTTGTCGTCCACCGTCACCTCGTAGAACTTGCCGCGCTGCTCCAGGGTCAGCGTGACCTGGCTCGCGCCGGAGTGGCGCGTGACGTTGGCCAGCGCCTCCTGGATGATGTAAAAAACCTGGACCTCGTGATCCACCGACAGACTGAGGTCGGTGAGATGATTGCAGTACTCGATGGTGATGCCGGTGCGGTCGTGGAACTCGTCGGCCAGGTTCTCCAGGGCATGCAGCAGTCCGAGCGGATCCATGCGCTTGCGAAACTGCGACAGCAGTTCGCGCAGCCCCGAGTAGGCGTCATCGAGGGCGCTCTTGACGTCGAGCGCGTACTTGCAGGCGCGGTCGTTGTCGCCGTCCGTGATCGCGTCCTGCATCAGCGCCATGCGCATCTTCATGTAGGCCAGGGTCTGGGCGAGGGAATCGTGCACCTCGTTCGCCATCATCTGGCGCTCGTTCATCATGGCGATGCGCACGGTTTCCCGCTCCAGGCGCGCGTTCTCCAATGCCATGCCGAGATGTTCGCTGATGGTGCGGAACAGCAGCGCCAGTTCGTCGGGCACGTCCTGGCGTTCGCGCAGATAGAGGTTGTAGACCCCCAGCATCTTGCCGCGGAACTGCAGCGGCACCACCACCATCGCGCGGCAGTCCTCCCGGAAAAAACTGAGCCCGGTATGCTCTGCGCATATCTTGACATCTACCGCGCGCAGGATGTGGTCCTTGCGCATGGCGTTGCCGCAGTGGGTGCAGTCGAGGCCGACGAGATTCTCGCGCTCGATGGCGTCGGGCGGCAATCCGAGGGAGCCGATCAGGCGCAGGTGCGTGCCATCGGTGGTGATCACGCGAACCGCGCCCGCCGAGGCGCCGGCAAGCCGGATCATGGTGGCGAGGAAGCGTTGCAGCAACCCCTCGACATCGGTATCGGTGGCGAGGCTGGCCGTGACCTCGGACAGAATGTTGAGCGCCTGCAGCTTGTAACCGCCATCCTCCCGCCCTGGTCCGCCATGGACCGGCCCCTGAATGTTGCGTATCTCCAACGTCATCCTCCGTATCGCCTTCGACAACCTGCGCCGGCATGGGTTGCGCCGGGTCCGACGCGCACGCATCGAACCTGGTCCCGGCGCTCACCCGTGCGCCCGGTTGCGTATCCCGCCGTCAGTAGCTCCCTGAGCCGACGCCGACCTGCTGCGCCCAGAACAATCCGGAGATGGTCTTGCCGTCGGTGATGCGGCCGTCCCGCACCGCCGCCACTGCCTCCTCCAGCGTAAGTTCGACCACCTCGATGAACTCCTCGTGGTCCCGGGCGTGGCCGACGTGTACCAAGCCACGCGCCAGGAAGAATTCGATGCGTTCGTCGGCGTAGCCGATGCAAGGATGCATGGTGCCCAGATGCCGCCATTCGCCCGCCTCGTAGCCGGTCTCTTCGCGCAGTTCACGCCGCGCGCAGTCCAAAATGTCTTCGCCGGCATCGATCTTGCCGGCCGGCAGTTCCAGCATCACGCGCTGCAGCGGATAGCGGAACTGCCGCTCGAACAGGATCTTGCCCGATTCGAGCGTGGCGATCGCCGCCACCGCCCCCGGATGCCGGATGTATTCCCGCGTCGTTTCCGACCCGTCCGGCAGACGCACCCGGTCGGAGCGGACCTTGAGCAGACGCCCGTCGAATACGAGCCGGCTGTCGAGGGTGGATTCCTTCAGATGGTCGTCGGACATAGAAGCGAATGATGCGTTTATCGACCGGGCGAATGAACTTTTCCGCCCACGAGAAATCTATATTAGTCCTTACTGATACACGGAGACAAGCATGTCCGCACTGATTCCCGGCTTTCCTCACGACGGCGTGGTGACCGTTAACCGCGTCCTGCTCAGGCCCGAGTATAGCGTTGACGATCTGCAGGAGCGGGTCGCCATGCTGTGCGAAAACGTGAAGACCTACCACTCCGACACCGGCTTCGTCGGCGGCTTCGTGATGCTCAACGCCGGCCAGGTGTCCAACGAGGGCTCCACCGCCGGCCAGGCAGTGGCCAGCCCGGCCAGGGAGCGCGAGGCCCTCATCGTCACCTTCTGGCGTTCCTTCGAGGACCATGAGTCTTCGCATCGCAGCCCCACCTTCCAGCCTCTGTTCCAGGACGTGCTGGCGCTGTGCGAAAACGGCAATGAGGAAATCGCCTACAACATGCTGTGGTCCGGGCGCAGCTACGACGCGGAAGAGGCGCGGCAGGCACGCGCCGCCAAGGAACGCTATCTCAAGGCAGCCTGAGCGACCCGCCAAACGAAAGGCGGGCCGCCGGCCCGCCTTTCCTGCGCGCAATCCGCGCCGGTCAGAGGGAACGCAGCAGCGCGAAGGCGCATAGCGACATCAGCGCCTGGGGCATGATGCCGAGGCCGGCGATGGCGAGACCATTGGCGGAGATCAGCACACGCATGTCGAGGCTCGCCTCGATCGGTGCGGCATCGAGCGGCTCGTCGAAGTACATCAGCTTCACCACCCGCAAGTAGTAGAAGGCCCCGATCAGCGAGAAGAACACGGCGAACACGGCAAGCCAGATGTAGTTCGCCGCGACCACCGCCTGCAGCACCGAGAACTTGGCGAAGAAGCCGATGAAGAACGGTACGCCGGCCATCGAGAACATCACCATCATCATCATGGCGGCGAACCACGGGCTCTTCTTGTTCAATCCCTTGTAGTCGTCCAGGTTCTCCGCCTCGAAGCCGGCGCGCGACATCAGCAGCACCATGCCGAACGAGGCCAGGCTCATGATGACGTAGGCCACGGCATAGAACATCGCCGAACTGTAGGCGTTGATCATCAGGTGCCGGTCGCCCCCGCTCAGCACGCCCGAGAGCATCCCCAGCAGCATGAAGCCCATATGGGAGATGGCCGAATAGGCCAGCATGCGCTTGATGTTGGTCTGGGCGATGGCCGCCAGATTGCCCAGCGCAATCGACAGCACCGACAGGATCATCAGCATGCTCTGCCAGTGCTCGACGAGATCCAGCAGCCCGCCGACCAGCAGGCGCACCAGCATGGCGAACGCTGCGATCTTGGGTGCGGCACCGATGAACAGCGTCACCGCGGTCGGCGCACCGTGATACACATCGGGGATCCACATGTGGAACGGAACCACACCCAGCTTGAACGCCAGTCCCGCCACCAGGAACACGAGCCCGAACACGAGCACGGTCTTGGCGACCGCCGCATCGTGGTACAGCACCTGCGCCACGGCCGCGATTTCCAGCGAACCGGTGGCGCCGTAGATCATCGACATGCCGTACAGCAGCAGGCCGGAGGCGAGCGCACCCAGCACGAAATACTTCATCGCCGCTTCCGTCGCCTGCGTCGATTCGCGATCCATGGCCACCATGGCATAGAGCGACAGGGACAGCAGTTCCAGCCCCAGGTAGATGGTGAGGAAGTGGTTGGAGGAGATCATTACCATCATGCCCAGCGTGGCGAACAGCGCCAGCAGGTAGAACTCCCCCTTCTCCAGGTTGCGCGCCTGGAGGTAGGCGCGGCCATACACCATGGAGAGCAGGACGGCGAGATAGACGACCAGCTTGAGAAAATCGCCGAACAGATCGTCCACATACATGTTGCTGAAGGTCAGCACCACGCCGTCCACCGCCAGCGGGGACAGGGATTGATAGAGGCCGACGGCCAGCGGGTGGCCGATCAGAGGAATCTTGTCGATCAATCCGCTCAGCGTCGCCAGCAGGGTGACGCTGGTCACCACCGTGATCACCGCGCAACCGGCCAATGTGACCTGGGTGAGGAAATAGGCGAGCCAGCGCCGTGTCGTGCCGAAGAACAGGTCCGCCAGCAGCACGACGCACGCCATGATCAGGATGAATATCTCCGCCGCGGCGGGGTAGAGGTCGGGCATGACGAAATTCATGATTGATCCATCGGAGATCACAGCTTGCCCGCGGCCACGTGCTTCAGCAGGTCGTTCACCGAGGCGTGCATGACTTCGGTGAACGGCTGCGGATAGAGTCCCATGCCCAGCACGCACAGGGCGAGGATGAGCAGGAACGCGAATTCACGGCTGTTGATGTCGGTCAGTTGCGCCACATGGTCGTTGGCGACAGCACCGAACACCACCCGCTTGTACATCCAGAGCGTGTAGGCGGCGCCGAGGATCAGGGTGGTGGCGGCTGCGAAGCCGACCCAGAAGTTGAACTTGATCGCCCCCAGAATCACCATGAACTCGCCGACGAAGCCCGAGGTCGCCGGCAGACCGGAGTTGGCCATCGCGAACAGCATGAAGAAGGCGGCGAACTTCGGCATCGAGTTCGCCACGCCGCCGTAGTCGGCGATCTGGCGCGAGTGCATGCGGTCGTACATGACGCCGACACAGAGGAACATCGCGCCCGAGACGAAGCCGTGGGAGATCATCTGGATCAGCGCCCCCTCCAGACCGAGGGGATTGAAGATGAAGAAGCCGAGCGTCACGAACCCCATGTGGGAAATCGAGGAATAGGCGATGAGCTTCTTCATGTCGGTCTGCACCAGCGCCACGAAGCCGATGTAGACGACCGCGATCAGCGACAGGGTGATGACCAGCGGCGCCAGGGCGTGACTCGCATCGGGCACGATGGGCAGCGAGAAGCGCACGAAACCGTACGCTCCCAGCTTCAGGGTGATCGCCGCCAGCACCACGGAGCCGCCGGTCGGCGCCTCGACGTGGGCATCGGGCAGCCAGGTGTGCACCGGCCACATCGGCACCTTGACCGCGAAGGCGATCATGAAGGCGAGGAACAGCAGGATCTGCGCCTGCATGCCGATCTTCAGGTTGTGCCAGTCGAGGATGTTGAAGCTGCCCTTCGATTCGGTGAACAGGTAGAGCAGCGCGATCAGCAGCAGCAGCGACCCGACCAGGGTGTAGAGGAAGAACTTGAGCGCCGCGTACACCCGGTTCGGTCCGCCCCAGACGCCGATGACGAGGTAGAGCGGGATCAGGGACGCTTCGAAGAAGACATAAAACAGCACCGCGTCGAGCGAGGAGAAGATGCCGTTCATGAGGCCGGACATGATGAGGAAGGCCGCCATGTACTGCGCCGTCTTCTCCCGGATCACCTCCCAGCCGGCAATGACCACGATCACCGTGATGAAGCTGTTGAGCAGCACGAACCACAGCGAGATGCCGTCCACGCCGAGGTAGTAATTGACGTTGAAGCGCGGAATCCACGACGCCATCTCGACGAACTGCATGTGGCTGGTCGCGGTATCGAAATGGGCGTAGAGCGGCAGGGTGACGAGGAAACCGAGTATCGCCGCGATCAGGGCGATGGCGCGGGCGCGCGGCGCATTGCGCTCGGCGCCGGTCGCAAGCACCAGCAAGCCCCCCAGGATGGGCAGCCAGATCGCGATACTGAGCAGTGGGTAATCCGTCATGTTATTTTCCGTCGCCCGCCCGTTCCCCGGTGGCGCTGCGATTCCTCATCCGCGGTTGAACCACAGCGTGAGCAGCACGAACACGCCGATGATCATCGAGAAGGCATACTGGTAGATGTAGCCCGACTGCAGCAGGCGCGAGAGCTGGGCGAACCATCCCACCACCTTGGCCGAGCCATTGACGATCCAGCCGTCGATCAGCATCTGGTCGCCGCCCTTCCACAGACCGCGCCCGAGCAGGCGCGACCCGCCGGCGAAGAACCAATCGTTGAAATCGTCGAAGCCGTACTTCTTCTCCAGGATCATCGCCGGCAGCGCCAGCGTGCTCTTGATCCTGGCCGGCAGTTCCGGCCGCACGATATAGAGGAACCACGCCAGCGCGGCGCCGGCCAAGGCGAGCCAGAACGGCGCCGCCGTCACGCCGTGCGCGATCATGCCGAGCACGCCGTGGAACTCCTCGCCCAGTGTGGCCATCGCCGGATGGGCCGGATCGATGAAGATGGACTTCCCGAAATAGCTCCCGAACAGCATGGGGCCGATCAGCCAGCCGGCCGCGACCGAGGGAATGGCGAGCAGGATCAGGGGCAGCGTCACCACCAAGGGTGACTCATGGGGCTCCACCGGGCCGTGGTGGCCGTGGTCATCATGGTGCGCTTCATCGTGGCCGTGACCGTGGTGCGTATGGCGGAAGCGCTCGGCGCCGTGGAAGGTCATGAACACCAGGCGGAAGGAATAGAGGCCGCCGACGAACACGCCGAGCAGCACGCAGGCGTAGGCGAAACCGGCCCCGGGCGTGGTCGAGGCATGCACTGCCTCGATGATCGTGTCCTTGGAGAAGAAGCCGGCGAACGGCGGGAACCCGGCATTGGCAAGGGCGCCGATGAGCACCGTCAGATAGGTGATGGGCATGTACTTGCGCAGCCCCCCCATCTTCGTCATGTCCTGCTCGTGGTGCAGGGCGATGATGACCGAACCGGCGCCGAGGAACAGCAACGCCTTGAAGAAGGCGTGGGTCATGAGGTGGAAGATCGCCGCCGAGTAGGCGGACGCGCCCAGCGCCACCGTCATGTACCCGAGCTGGGAAAGGGTGGAGTAGGCGACGACGCGCTTGATGTCGGTCTGCACGATGGCGATCAGCGCCATGAACAGGGCCGTGATGCCGCCGATGACGATGACGAACGACAGCGCCGCCTGGGACAGTTCGAACAGCGGCGACATGCGCGACACCATGAAGATGCCGGCGGTGACCATGGTCGCGGCGTGGATCAGGGCGGAGATCGGTGTCGGGCCTTCCATCGAATCGGGCAGCCAGACATGCAGCGGAAACTGCGCCGACTTGCCCATGGCGCCGACGAACAGGCCGATGCAGATGACCGTGATCAGCGTCCAGGGGTGGCCCGAGAACAACTCGATGTTGGTCGCCGCCAGATCCTTGCCCCGGGCGAATACCTCGGCATAGTCGAGGCTGCCGGCGTAGGCCGCGATCAGCCCGATGCCGATGAGGAAGCCGAAGTCGCCGACGCGGTTGACCAGGAATGCCTTGAGGTTGGCGTAGATCGCCGTCGGCCGCGTGTACCAGAAGCCGATCAGGAGGTAGGAAACCAGGCCCACCGCCTCCCAGCCGAAGAACAGCTGGAGGAAGTTGTTGGCCATGACCAGCATCAGCATGGAGAACGTGAACAGCGCAATGTAGCTGAAGAAGCGCTGGTAGCCCGGATCGTCCGCCATGTAGCCGATGGTGTAGATATGCACCATGAGCGAAACGAAGTTCACCACGACCATCATGGTGACCGTGAGCTGGTCGATGAGGAAGCCCACTTCGAACTTGAGATTGCCGCTGGTGGCCCAGGTGTAGACGGCGCCGTTGAACACGTTGCCGGCGCGCACGTCGAGATAGATGAAGGCCGATGCGACGAGCGAGACGAACACGCCCAGGATCGTCACCCAGTGCGCGCCAGCACGGCCGATGGCCCTGCCGAAAAGCCCGGCGATCAGGGCTCCGGCGAGCGGGGCCAGGGGCACGACGAGATAGAGGGTCTTCATGTCCATGAGCGGCGCATCAGCCTTTCAGGGCGTCCAGATCATCGACGTGGATAGTGTTCAGGTTCCTGAACAGCACCATCAGGATTGCCAGGCCGATGGCCGATTCCGCCGCCGCGACGGTGAGGATGAAGAAGACGAAAATCTGCCCGGCCACATCGCCGAGGAAGTGGGAGAAGGCGACGAAGTTCATGTTCACCGCCAGCAGCATGAGTTCGATCGCCATCAGCAGAACGATCAGGTTCTTGCGATTGAGGAAGATGCCTACGACGCTGATCGCGAACAGAATCGCGCCGAGGACAAGGTAATGCGAGAGCGAGACCACTTTTCCTCCCTGAGCTTTCTGCGCCGGTCCGTTATTTCTTTTCCGCCGGCATCGACACGAGTCGTACGCGGTCCTTTCGCTTCACCGCGACCTGCTGCGCCGGATCCAGATACTTGGTGTCCTTGCGGCGGCGCTGCGTGAGCGCGATAGCGGCGATGATCGCCACCAGCAGGATCACTGCGGCCAGTTCGAACGGGTAAACGTACTCGGTGTAGACCAGCCGCCCCAGTTCCTTGGTGTTGCTGTAGCCGACGGAAGGCGCCGGCGGCGGCGGAATCACGTCGCTGCCGAAGTAGCGCGCCCCCAGCACCACGATCATCTCCACCAGCATCAGTCCGCCGACGATCAGGCCGGGAACCAGATTGGCCCAGAAGCCCTCGCGCAGGCGTTCGAGGTTGATATCCAGCATCATGACCACGAACAGGAACAGCACCATCACGGCGCCGACATAGACCAGCACCAGGGCGATGGCGAGGAATTCGGCGCGCAGCAGCAGCCACAGTCCGCCGGCGGTGAAGAAGGACAGTACCAGGAACAGCGCCGCGTGCACCGGGTTGCGCGCGGTGATGACGCGTATGCCGGCCACGACCAGGATCGCGGACAGGAAGTAGAAAACGAAGGTCTTGAATTCCATCTGGGTCTCGGCGCCGGCTAGCGGTACGGGGCGTCCGACTCGCGGTCGCGGGCGATCTGCTCCTCGTACTTGTCGCCCACCGCCAGCAGCATCTGCTTGGTGTAGTAGAGGTCGCCGCGCTTCTCCCCGTGATACTCGAGCACGCGCGTCTCGACGATCGCATCCACCGGGCACGCTTCTTCGCAAAAACCGCAGAAAATGCACTTCGTCAGATCGATGTCGTAGCGCGTGGTGCGGCGGGTTCCATCCTGGCGCTGCTCCGATTCGATAGTGATCGCCAGCGCCGGACACACCGCCTCGCACAGCTTGCAGGCGATGCAGCGCTCTTCGCCGTTCGGGTAGCGGCGCAGCGCGTGCAGGCCGCGGAAGCGCGGGCTGAGCGGCGTCTTCTCCTCCGGAAACTGCACCGTGATCTTGCGCGCGAAGAAGTGCCGGCCGGTCACCGCCATGCCCTTCACCAGCTCCTTGAGCATCAGGCTGCCGAACAGATCGCTCATCGAACCCATGTCAGCACCTCACTTCCAGATCGAGTACGGCGTCATCATCCAGCCGGCGATCAGCACCAGCCAGACGATGGTGAGCGGTATGAACACCTTCCAGCCCAGGCGCATGATCTGGTCGTAGCGATAGCGCGGGAAGGTGGCCCTGAACCACAGGAACAGGAACAGGATGAAGGAGACCTTCGCCGCCAGCCAGAAAAAACCGTCGGGCAGGAAACTCACCGGCGACAGCCAGCCGCCGAGGAACATGATGGAGGTCAGGGTCGACACCAGGATCATGTTGGCGTATTCGGCGAGGAAGAACACCGCGAACGCCATGCCCGAGTAATCCACATGGAAACCGGCGACGATCTCCGACTCGCCTTCCGCCACGTCGAACGGCGCGCGGTTGGTCTCCGCCACGCTCGATATCAGGTAGACGAGGAACATGGGCCACAGTGGCAGCCAGTTCCAGGACAGGATGCCGACGCCATGGGCAGCGAACCAGCCGCGCCCCTGGCTGTTGACGATGTCCACCAGATTGAGGCTTTGCGACACCAGCAGCACGCAGACCAGGGCGAAGCCCATGGCGATCTCGTAGGACACGATCTGCGCCGCCGAGCGCATGGCGCCGATGAACGCATACTTGGAGTTCGAGGCCCAACCGGCCAGGATCACGCCGTACACTCCCATCGAGGTGATGGCCATGACGTAGAGCAGACCGGCATCGACATTGGCCAGCACCAGATTGGGCGTGAATGGAATCACCGCCCATGCCGCCAGCGCCGGCCCGATGGAGAGGATCGGCGCGAGGATGAACAGCGCCTTGTTGGCGCCGGAAGGAATGATGATCTCCTTGAACAGGAGCTTGAGGCCGTCGGCAATCGGCTGCAGCAGACCCTTCGGGCCGACGCGGTTGGGGCCGATGCGCACCTGCATGTAGCCGATCACCTTGCGTTCCGCCAGGGTGAGGTAGGCCACCGCCAGCATCAGCGGCGCAATGATGAGCATGATCTTGACCAGGCCCCACACCAGGGGAAACGCCGGGCCGAGGAGCTCTTGAATCGGCTGCAGGAAGGCTTCCATCAGGCGCGCTCCACCGTGATCTGGCCGAACATCTCACCCAGGTTCGAGGTGCTCGCATGGCCGGCCGCGACCCGCACACAGCCGGCGGCCAGGGCGTCGTCCAGCGTCACTTCCAGCACGGCCTCGCCGGCGTCGCCTTGGCGCACCCGTACCCGGTCGCCGGCACTCACGCCCAAGTCGCGCGCCAGCGCGCAGCTCATGCCCGCCCGCGGCGGCGCCGCGTCGCGCGTCTGCTGCAGCGCCGGGGCGCGGCGTGCCAGCGTGTCGGCAAAGTAGATCGGCACGTCGGCCACGCGCTGGATACCCTGACCGGCCGCCGCCAGATTGATCGTGGCGTCTGCTGCCTCGTTGCCGAGGCGCGCGGCGAGCCCGTCGCCGACGATCTCGCTACGCACCGCCTCGCTGCTGTCGTGCTCGAATCCGGCGAGACCCAGCAGATTGCCCAGGACGCGCAGCACCTTCCACGCCGGCCGCGCCTCGTCGAGCGGCTTCACCACCGCGTTGAAGCTCTGCACCCGGCCTTCGGTGTTGACGAAGCTGCCGGAGGTTTCGGTGAATGGCGCCGCCGGCAGCAGACAGTCGGCATAGTCGAGAGCCGCCCGGTTCTTGAACGACGACAGCACGACCACCGATTCCGCCGCCTTCAGCGCCGCCAGCGCCTGCCGCGGATTGGCGCAGTCCAGTTCCGGCTCGGCATGGAGGACGACATAGGCCTTGCGCGGCTGGGCCAGCATCTGCGCCGCGTTGAGACCGGCGCTCGCGCCGAAAGGCACGGCGCCGGCAAAGTAACCGCCCACCGAGTTCGCCGCCTCGCCCAGGTAGCCGAAGGGGACGCCGCAGATGCGGGCCAGTTCCTGCGCCAGTGCATGCAATACCCCGGCCTGGGGATGCTGCTGGGCCAGGTTGCCCAGGAACACCGCGCCGCTCTTGCCGCCCACCAGGCTTTCCGCGATGCGGCGCGCCTCCTCGCCGATATGCACCGCCGCGATTTGCTCCTGCAGGGCCGGGGTGATCGGCACGCCCTTCATTTCCGCCGCCGCCACCACGATCTGCGCCAGCGTGCCGGCCATGGCGCCCGGCGCCACGACGGCGCGGGCATGGACCGGCAGCAGCAGGTCGTCCGCCGCCACGTGCAGCAGGCTGAGCTGCATGCCCCGCTTTGCCGCCTGGCGCAGGCGTTGGGCGATGAGCGGATGATCCTTGCGCAGGAAGCTGCCGATGACGAGCGCGCGGTCGAGCTTGCCGATGTCGGCCAGATTCATCCCCAGCCACGGCGCGCCAGCGAGCTTGCCGTCGAGGGAGAAATCGGACTGGCGCAGGCGGAAGTCCACGTTGGCACTGCCGAGACCGCGCAGCAGCTTCTGCAGCAGGTACAGCTCTTCCAGGGTGCTGTGGGGCGAGGCCAGCGCGCCCAGCGCCTCGGCACCATGCTTGGTGCCGATGTCCTTCAGGGCATGGGCGACGTAATCCAGCGCCGCCTGCCAATCGACCTCGTGCCACTGGCCGCCATGCTTGATCATCGGCCGCGTCAGGCGCTCGTCCGAGTTGAGCGCCTCGTAGGAGAAGCGGTCCTTGTCGGAGAGCCAGCATTCGTTGACCTCCTCGTTCTCCAGCGGCAGCACGCGCATGACCCGGTTGTGCTTGACCTGGATGATGAGGTTGGCGCCCAGTCCGTCGTGCGGGCTCACCGACTTGCGGCGCGACAGCTCCCAGGTGCGGGCGGAGAAGCGGAACGGCTTCGAGGTCAGGGCGCCGACCGGGCACAGATCGATGACGTTGCCGGACAGTTCGGAATCGACCGTACGGTCCACGAAGGCCAGGATCTCCGCACGGTCGCCGCGGTTGGCCATGCCGAGCTCCATGATGCCGGCGATCTCCTGGCCGAAGCGCACGCAGCGCGTGCAGTGGATGCAGCGCGTCATGTCGGTGGAGATGAGGGGGCCCAGGTTCTTGTTGGCGACGACGCGCTTCTCCTCGCGGTAGCGCGAGGCGCTCGAACCGTAGCCGACAGCGAGATCCTGCAGCTGGCATTCGCCGCCCTGGTCGCAGATCGGGCAGTCCAGCGGATGGTTGATGAGCAGGAACTCCATCACCCCCTTCTGCGCCTTCACCGCCGCGCCGGAATGGGTGTGCACCTTCATGCCGTTGGTGACCGGGGTGGCGCAGGCCGGCAGGGGCTTCGGCGCCTTCTCCACCTCCACCAGGCACATGCGGCAGTTGGCGGCGATGGAGAGCTTCTTGTGGTAGCAGAAGTGCGGGATGTAGGCGCCGATGCCGTGGGCGGCGTCCATCACGGTGCTGCCTTCGGGCACCTGCAACTGCTGGCCGTCGATCTCTATGTCTAGCATGACGGGTTCACATGGATCCTGCTGCCTTCCCGCTGCACCTCCGGCGGCACCAGGCATTTCTTGTTCTCGATGTGATACTCGAATTCCGAGCGGAAGTGCTTGATGAAGCTCTTCACCGGCAGCGCCGCCGCGTCACCCAAAGCGCATATGGTGCGGCCGGCGATGTTGTCGCTGACTTCCAGCAGCAGGTCAAGGTCCTCCGGCCTGCCCGCGCCGTTCTCGATGCGATGCACGACACGGTACAGCCAGCCGGTGCCCTCGCGGCAGGGCGTGCACTGGCCGCAGGACTCCTCGTGGTAGAAATAGGACAGCCGCTCCAGGGCCTTCACCATGCAGGTGGTCTCGTCCATGATGATGACGGCGCCCGAACCCAGCATGGAGCCGGCCTTGGCGACCGAATCGTAGTCCAGGTCGCATTCCATCATGATGTCGCCCGGCAGCACCGGCATCGACGAGCCGCCCGGGATGCACGCCTTGAGCTTGCGCCCGCCGCGCATGCCGCCCGCCATCTCCAGCAGCGTCCGAAACGGCGTGCCCAGTGGCACCTCGTAGTTGCCCGGCCGGTTCACATGGCCCGACACCGAGAACAGCTTGGTGCCGCCATTGTTGGGGCGGCCCAGGTCGAGATACTTGTCGCCGCCGTTCAGGATGATCCACGGCACCGCCGCGAAGGTCTCGGTGTTGTTGATGGTGGTGGGCTTGCCGTACAGCCCGAAGCTCGCCGGAAACGGCGGCTTGAAGCGCGGCTGGCCCTTCTTGCCCTCGATGGATTCGAGCAGTCCGGTTTCCTCGCCGCAGATGTAGGCGCCATAGCCGTGATGCGCGAAGAGTTCGAAACCGAAGCCCGAGCCGAGCAGGTTCTGGCCGATGAACCCGGCGCTGCGCGCTTCCGCCAGCGCTTGCTCGAAGCGCTCGTAGACTTCCCAGATCTCGCCGTGGATGTAGTTGTAGCCGCGGCCCGCGCCCATGGCGTAGCCGGCGATGGCCATGCCCTCGATCACCTGGTGCGGGTTGTAGCGCAGCAGATCGCGGTCCTTGAAGGTTCCGGGCTCGCCCTCGTCGGAGTTGCACACCACGTACTTGTCGCCCTGGTATTTCTGGGGCATGAAGCTCCACTTGAGCCCGGTCGGGAAGCCGGCGCCGCCGCGGCCGCGCAGGGCGCTTTTTTTCAGTTCGGCGATGACCTGCTCCGGCGGGATCTTCTCTCCGAGCACCTTCTTCAGCGCCTGGTAGCCGCCGCGCCGCACGTAGGCGTCGAGCCGCCAGCCGCGCTCGCCCTCCACTCCCACCGTGAGGATGTTCTGGGTCGTCATGTCACTTCAGCTCGTCGAGCAGCTTGTCGATCTGTTCCGGCGTCATCCAGCTGCACATGCGCTTGTTGTTGACCAGCATCACCGGCGCGTCGCCGCACGCACCCATGCATTCGCCCTCCTTCAACGTGAACCTGCCGTCGGCAGTGGTCTCGTTGAAGCCGATTCCCAGCTTGTGCTGCAGATAGTCGGCCGCATGATTCGCGCCGGACAGGGCGCACGGCAGGTTGGTGCACACCGTGAGCTTGTACTTGCCCACCGGCTGCAGGTCGTACATGTTGTAGAAAGTCGCCACCTCGAACACGGCGACCGGCGGCATGCCGAGATAGCTGGCCACGAAGGCCATGGTCTCGCTCGACAGCCAGCCCTTCTCGTCCTGGGCGATGGCGAGCGCCGCCATTACCGCCGACTGTTCGTGACCGGCGGGGTACTTCGCGATCTCACGGTCGATCCTCTGCAGCGCGTCCTGGCTCAGCATCGCGGTCGTCGTCGTTGCGGCGGCAGCCTGGGTCATGATTATCGATCGATCTCGCCGAACACGATGTCCATGGTGCCGATGATGGCCACGACGTCGGCGATCATGTGGCCCTTGGCCATCTCGTCCATCGCCGCCAGATGGGCGAAACCCGGCGGCCGCAGCTTGAGGCGATAGGGCTTGTTGGCACCGTCCGAGATGGCATAGACGCCGAACTCACCCTTGGGGTGCTCCACCGCGGCATAGACCTCGCCTTCGGGCACATGGAAGCCTTCGGTGAACAGCTTGAAGTGGTGGATCAGCTCTTCCATGTTCGACTTCATGTCCTCCCGCGGCGGCGGCGCGATCTTGTGATTGTCCGTGATGACCGGGCCCGGGTTCTTGCGCAGCCAGTTGACGCACTGCCGGATGATGCGGTTCGCCTGGCGCATCTCCTCGATGCGCACCAAGTAGCGGTCGTAGCAGTCGCCGTTGACACCCACCGGAATGTCGAACTCCATCCGGTCATAGACCTCGTAGGGCTGCTTCTTGCGCAGATCCCACTCCACGCCGGAACCGCGCAGCATGGGGCCGGTGCAGCCGAGGGCCTTGGCGCGCTCGGGGTCGAGCACGCCGATGCCGACCGTGCGCTGCTTCCAGATGCGGTTGTCGGTGAGCAGCGTCTCGTAATCGTCCACGTACTTGGGGAAGCGGTTGGTGAAATCCTCGATGAAATCGAGCAGCGAACCCTGCCGGTTCCCGTTCAGACGCTTCACCGCCTCGGCGTTCTTGAAGCGGTTCACCTCGTACTTCGGCATCGAATCGGGGAGATCGCGATAGACGCCGCCCGGCCGGTAGTAGGCGGCGTGCATGCGCGCGCCGGACACGGCCTCATAGACGTCGAACAGGTCCTCCCGCTCACGGAAGGTGTACAGCACCATGGTCATCGCGCCGACGTCCAGAGCGTGGGTGCCGATGCCGAGCAGGTGGTTGAGAATGCGCGTGATCTCGTCGAACATGACGCGGATGTACTGGGCGCGCAGCGGCACCTCGATGCCCAGCAGACGCTCGATCGCCATGCAATAGGCATGCTCGTTGCACATCATGGAGACATAGTCGAGCCGGTCCATGTAGGGCACCGACTGGATCCAGGTGCGCGTCTCCGCCAGCTTCTCCGTGGCGCGGTGCAGCAGGCCGATGTGCGGATCGGCGCGCATCACCACCTCGCCGTCCAGTTCCAGCACCAAGCGCAGCACGCCGTGTGCTGCCGGATGCTGCGGCCCAAAATTCATCGTGTAATTACGGATCTCAGCCATGGCCGGCGTCCCCGTAGTTCTCTTCGCGGACGATGCGCGGCGTGTTCTCGCGCGGCTCGATCGTCACCGGCTGATAGACCACGCGTCCCTGGTCCGGGTCGAAGCGCATCTCGACGTAGCCGGAAACCGGGAAGTCCTTGCGGAAGGGATGGCCGACGAAACCGTAGTCGGTGAGGATGCGGCGCAGATCCGGGTGTCCGGCGAACATGATGCCGAGCAGGTCGAAGGCCTCTCGCTCGAACCAGTTCGCGCTCGGCCACACGCCCACCAGTGAATCGACCGCCGGAAAACCGTCGTCTTCGGCAAAGACACGCAGGCGAAGCCGCCAGTTGTGGCGCAGCGACAGCAAGTGGCTGACCGCAGCAAAGCGCGGCCCCTCGCGCGCGCCTTCGCCATAGGCGGAATAGTCCACGCCGCACAGGTCGATCAACTGCTCGAAGGCGAAATCCGGATGATCGCGCAGGGTCTGGGCCACGCCCAGATAGTCCGCGGCAGCCACTTCGATGGTCGTCTCGCCACGGTCGCTTACGAGCCGCCTGACGCGACCGCCGAGCACGTTCTCGATATTCTGGCGAAGCATTTCCAGCCGGGCGCTCATTTCAGGGGTCGCTGCGGAATCGGTTTAGCGGGCAATGGTGTTGGTGCGCTTGATCTTGTTCTGCAACTGGATGAGGCCGTAGAGCAGTGCCTCGGCCGTGGGCGGACATCCCGGGACATAGATATCCACCGGCACGATGCGGTCGCAGCCGCGCACCACGGAGTACGAGTAATGGTAATAGCCGCCGCCGTTGGCGCACGACCCCATGGAGATCACCCAGCGCGGCTCGGCCATCTGGTCATAGACCTTGCGCAGCGCAGGAGCCATCTTGTTGCACAGCGTGCCGGCCACGATCATGACGTCCGACTGGCGGGGGCTGGGTCGGAAGACGATGCCGAAGCGATCCAGGTCGTAGCGCGCGCAGCCGGCATGGATCATCTCGATGGCACAGCAGGCCAGACCGAAGGTCATCGGCCACAAGGAACCGGTGCGGGTCCAGTTGATGACCTTGTCGAGGGTGGTGGTGACGAAACCTTCCTGCAGAACGCCTTCGATGCTCACCGGATCATTACTCCCATTCGAGCGCGCCCTTCATCCACTCATAGATGAAGCCGACGACGAGAATGCCGAGAAACACGAGCATCGCCACGAAACCGAACATGCCGATCTCGGTGAGCACGATCGCCCAGGGAAACAGGAACGCGATTTCCAGATCGAACAGGATGAACAGGATGGCGATCAGGTAGTAGCGCACATCGAATTTCATGCGCGCGTCCTCGAACGCTTCGAAGCCGCACTCGTAAGGAGAGAGCTTTTCGCTGTCCGGACGGTTGGGAGCGAGTAACCAACCGAAAACAATCGGCAGCAGGCCGAACGCGATGCCGACCAGGATGAACAGAAGGACCGGGAAGTAGTTTTCCAGCATGCTCTGTCGCGGCGTTTCGCCGCGGGGTTGGTCGCGGCAATCGGTGCCGCGCAATGCGGCACCTCGTTTTCTTGTTCACGGCCGGGGCCGCTGTTCCGACCCCGCTTTGCTGCCAAGGCACCGAATTCTGGTGCCGACGGTGAGACTCGAACTCACACGGCTTGCGCCACCGCCCCCTCAAGACGGCGTGTCTACCAATTCCACCACGTCGGCCTTGAAACCGTCGGAGCGGGCCCGATTATAGCTTGCTTCCGCTCCATCTAAAACCCTCATCTCGGGATTTCTTTCGCCTTCGACCCGCCCTCGCCTGCCGCTGCCGGCGCCTTGGCGGGCTTCTTCTCCGCGGGCCCCTTCGTCTCTTTGGCAGCCGCCTTCGGCTCCGCTTTCTTCTCGGGCTTGCTCTGCGCTTTCGCCTCATCCGCCGCAGCGGGTTTCGGCTCGGCCGGCGCCGCCTCCTTCTTCTCCTCAGCCGCCGCAGCCTTCGGTTCTGCGGCGGGGGCAGCCTTCTCTTCGCCCGCCGGCACTGCCTTCTCTTCGGCGGCGGGAACCGCCTTTTCCTGCTCGGGTGCGGCCGGCTTCTCGGCACCGCTTTCCGCCGGCTTGCCTTCCACCGCGGCCGGTACCGGAACGGTGCTCGCCGGCGCCTCCATCACGCTGCTCGGCGCCTTGGGCCGACTGCCCGCAATGTAGCTGAGACCGAGACTGGTCAGGAAGAATACCGTCGCCATGATCGCGGTGGTTCGGCTGAGGAAGTTGGCGGAGCCCGACGCGCCGAACAGGCTGCCGGACGAACCGCTGCCGAACGCCGCGCCCATGTCGGCGCCCTTGCCGTGCTGCAGCAACACCACGCCGATGACACCGAGGCCCACCAGGATGTGGAGCGACAGCAGCACGGGAAACAGGAACTCCATCTTGAATCCTTCCGCGAACTCATCCATCCGGCGCCGGCGCCGGACTCAGTCTGTCAAACAGCGGCCTTGATGATGGCAAGAAAGTCATCCGCCACCAGGGCGGCGCCGCCGATCAGACCCCCATCGATATCCGGCTTGGCGAAAATCTCCCGCGCGTTCTGCGGCTTGACGCTGCCGCCATACAGAATCTGCACGCCCTGGGCAACGGCCGCGTCGCGCGCCGCGATGCGCGCGCGAATCAGCGCATGCACTTCCTGCGCCTGCTCCGGCGTCGCCGTGCGTCCGGTGCCGATCGCCCACACCGGCTCGTAGGCGACGACGGCGCGCGCCAGCGTCGCCACGCCGCAGGCATCCAAGACGGCATCGAGTTGGGTGTTGACCACCTGTGCCGTCACGCCCGCCTCGCGCTGCTCCAGCGTCTCGCCGAGACACAGAATCGGCGTCAGTCCCGCCTTCAGTGCCGCGTCGTATTTGGCCGCAACCACCGCATCCGTGTCGCCATAGAAGCTGCGTCGTTCGGAGTGGCCGACAATGACGTAACGGCAGCCGAAGTCGACGATCATCGCCGCGCTGACCTCGCCGGTATAGGCGCCCTGAGCATGCTGACTGAGGTTCTGCGCGCCCCAGGCGAGGGACGTGCCGCCCAGCCGGGCCTGCGCCTGGGCAAGATACGGGAACGGCACACATACGGCGGCGTCGGCGGCCTCGGTTCCGGGCAGTCCCTTCAACACGGCATCCAGCAGGCGCTCGTTGGTGGCGAGGTTGCCGTGCATTTTCCAGTTTCCAGCTACGAATTTGCGGCGCATGAGAGATCCCTCGGCAACGGAACAAAGCCGTGGAGTGTACTGCGAGGCGGGCGCCGCGGTCAAACACGATTGCATTCCGGCGCTGCATCACCGGCCGGTTCGAGCCGAACCAAAGGGGCGTAGTGGCTTCGGCCGGCGCTACGCCGCTTAACCTGTGCTGCGCACAGGTTAGCCTACGCCGCTACATCACCGGCCGGTTCTAGCCGAACCATAAGGCGTAGTGGCTTCGGCCGCGGCTACGCCGCTTAACCTGCGCTGCGCGCAGGTTAGCCTACGCCGCTACATCACCGGCCGGTTCTAGCCGAACCATAAGGCGTAGTGGCTTCGGCCGCGGCTACGCCGCTTAACCTGCGCTGCGCGCAGGTTAGCCTACGCCGCTACATCACCGGCCGGTTCTAGCCGAACCGGCCGGTGATGTAGTCTTCCGTCTGCTTCTTTTGGGGCTTGATGAAAATCTGGTCGGTGACGCCGAATTCGATCAGTTCACCGATGTACATGTAGGCGGTGTAATCGGACACCCGCGCCGCCTGCTGCATGTTGTGGGTGACGATGAGGATGGTCAGCCTTTCCTTGAGTTCGCTCACCAGTTCCTCGATGCTCGCCGTGGCGATCGGGTCCAGCGCCGAAGTGGGCTCATCGAAGAGAATGATCTCCGGCTCCGTCGCCAGGGCGCGGGCGATGCACAGGCGCTGCTGCTGGCCGCCCGAGAGATTCGCGCCCAAGTCCTTGAGGCGGTCCTTCACCTCGTCCCACAGCGCCGCCCTGCGCAGCGCCTGCTCCACCTTCTCCTCGAGCACGACGCGATTGCGCTCGCCGCGCACCCTCAAACCGTAGGCCACGTTCTCGAATACCGACTTGGGAAAGGGATTCGGCTTCTGGAACACCATGCTGATGCGCATGCGCACTTCGATCGGATCCACGGCTGGAGAAAGCAGGTCCGTGTTGTCCGGATGGAGCCGGATGCCCCCCTCATAGCGGTTGCCGGGATACAGGTCGTGCATGCGGTTGAAGCAGCGCAACAGCGTCGACTTGCCGCAGCCCGAGGGGCCGATGAGGGCGGTGACCTTCTTCTCATACACCGGCATGTTGCACGCTCTTCAAGGCTTGGAAACTGCCATAGAAGAAGTTGAGGTTGGTGACCTCGGCTTTGGAATGGAGTTGCGGTTCGATCGGGGTCATGGTCGCGGTTACCATTTGATGTTGCGGCGCAGGCGATAACGCAGCCAGATCGCCGTGCCGTTCATCGCCAGAGTCATCAGCACCAGCACGAAGCCCGCCGCCGCCGCATTGGCCTGGAAGGCCGCTTCGGGACGCGAGGTCCAGTTGAACATCTGGATCGGCATGACGGTGAAGGGGGCGATCAGCCAGTCGAACAGCCCGGCGGGCGGATCGCCGGTGAACGGCGCGCTGGGCAGAAAGGCAATGAATGTGAGCGCGCCGATGGTGATGATGGGCGCGGTCTCGCCGATGGCGCGCGCCATGCCGATGATCACGCCGGTGAGGATGCCGGCGCTGGAATAGGGGAGGATGTGGTCCCACACCGTCTGCCAGGTGGTGGCGCCGCAGGCGTAGGAGCCTTCGCGGATCATCTGCGGAATCGAGCGGATCGACTCGCGGGTGGCGACGATCACCACCGGCAGAATGAGCAGGGCCAAAGTCAGACCGGCGGACAGGATGCTCTGGCCGAAGCCGAACTGATAGACGAAGAGGCCGAGCGCCAGCAGGCCATAGACGATGGAAGGCACGCCGGCGAGATTGGTGACGTTGATCTCGATGACGTCGGTCACCCAGTTCTTGGGCGCGTATTCCTCGAGATAGAGGCCGGCCGCAATCCCCAGCGGCACCGCCGCCGCCGCGGTGACGATCATCACCAGCGTGGTGCCGACCCAGGCCGAGAGGATGCCGGCGTTTTCCGGGCGCCGCGAGGGGAAATTGGCGAAGAACTCATAACTGAGCCGCGGCATACCCTGGACCGCCATGTCCACGAACAGAGCGACGAAGGTCAGCACCCCCACCATCAGGGACACCAGACCGAGCAGGCCGAACAGGATGTCCCAGCGCTTGTGCTTGGCGATGAGGTCGCGGATCGCCTGAATGTCCTGGGGCGCCATCTCAATACACCTCGCGGTACTTCTTGCGCAGGAAATGACCGAGGATGTTGAACATCAGGGTCATCAGCATCAGGGTAAGGCCGGCGGCAAAGATGGTCTGGTAGCCGATGGAGCCGTGGGGCAGATCACCCAGTGCCACCTGCACGATGTAGGACGTGATGGTCGCTCCCGGTTCCAGGGGGTTGAACGTGAGCTTGGGCTGCATGCCGGCCGCCACCGCCAGAATCATGGTCTCGCCCACGGCGCGGGAGATGCCCAGGATGTAGGCCGAAGCGATGCCGGAGGTCGCCGCCGGCATCACCACATTGAGAGCGGTCTGCAGCCGGGTGGCCCCCATGGCGTAGGAACCTTCCCGCAGGGACATCGGCACGGCGCGCATGGCGTCTTCCGACAGCGAACTGACGTAGGGGATGATCATGACACCCATCACCAGGCCGGCCGACAGCAGGTTGAAGCCCGGCAGACCCGGATAGATCTTCTGCAGCAGCGGCGTGATGAAAACCAGGGCGAAGTAGCCATAGACAATGGTCGGCACACCCCCCAGCAACTCCAGGAACGGCTTGGCCACCTCACGCACCTTGAACGGAGCGAACTCCGAGAGGTAGATGGCAATGATCGTCCCCAGCGGAATCGCCACCGCCAGGGCAACGAACGAACTGGTGAGGGTGCCCGAGAGCAGCACCATGATGCCGAAGTGGGCGTCGTCGAACAGCGGAGTCCATTGCGTGTCGGTCAGGAAATCCAGGATCGACACCTGGCTGAAGAACACCGCCGACTCCTTGACCAGGATGTACACGATGGCGACGGTGGTGAATACCGACATCGAGGCAGCGAGGAAGAGCACCGCCTCGATGGCCCGCTCCTTGACGTGACGGAAGTGCTTCTTCTTGAGGCGATCACTGACGCTGGCGGGATTCATCAGTTCCGCTCGATCGAAGGAGGCAATGGATGCCATGGTTGACCTGGATGTTCGAAATTCTACCCGTGTTTCGGAACCGGCAACAAAACGCCCCCCGGGCACGGGATGCCCGAGGGGCGGATGCGGCCAGGATTACTCCTTCGGATCGCGCTTCAGCAGATCGGCGATCTTGACGCCGACTTCCGAGTGCCCGCCGAAGGCGGTGCCGGTCTTCAGTTTCTTGAAGTTCTCCTCGGCATGCTGATAGTCCGCAGCCGACAAGGGCACGTACTTCACTTCCTTGGTCAGCTTCGCTCCGTTCTTCAGGTAGAACTCGACGAACTCCTTGACTTCGGGCTTCTCCGCCGACTTGGCGTTCACGTAGATGAAGATCGGGCGCGACAGAGGCTGGTAAGTGCCGTTGATGACTGCCTCCTCGGAAGGCGCCACCGCCGGCTTGCCTGCCCCCGGAGAGATCGAGAGCGCCTTTAGCTTGTCCTTGTTCTCGAAGTAGTAGGCGAAGCCGAAGTAGCCGATGCCGCCGATATCGCGGGAGACGCCCTGGACCAGCACATTGTCGTCTTCCGAGGCAGTGTAGTCGCCGCGCGAGGACTTCGCCTTGCCGACCACGGCTTCCGTGAAGTACTCGAAAGTGCCGGAATCCGTGCCGGGACCGTAGAGCTTGAGCGCCTGTTTCGGGAAGGCGTCGTTGACCTGGTTCCAGTCCGTAAGCTTGGTCTGCGCTTCCGGCTCCCACATCTTCTTCAGATCAGCGACGCTGATGCTGGTCAGCGGACTCTTGGGATTGACCACCACGGTCAGGGCGTCGAAGGCGATCGGCAGTTCTACGTACTTGATGCCCGCCTTCTTGCAGTCTTCCATCTCGGAAGCCTTGATCGGCCGCGAGGCGTCGGAGATGTCGATCTCGCCGCGGCAGAACTTCTTGAAGCCGCCGCCGGTGCCGGAAATGCCGACCGTCACCCGGACCGCACCCTTCTTGGCCTTCTGGAATTCCTCGGCCACCGCCTCGGTGATCGGGAACACGGTGCTGGAACCATCGATCTTGACCAGGGCCTGGGCGTGGCTGGCGCCGGACGCGACCGAAGCGGCGAAGGCGATGGTCAGGGCGGCCAGTTTGAACTGCTTCATCAATCTCTCCTTGTTCGGATTCGAAATAAACGGGGAGAGTCTATGACTCATTTGTTACGCCCATGTGACAAGTTGCAGTGCACCATCGCAGCCGGCGACCCTCAGGCAGCGGCACGCTGCACCGCATCGGCGATGTTCTGCGCCAGATTCTTGACCAGTGCGGCATCCTGCCCCTCGACCATGACCCGCAGCAGCGGCTCGGTCCCGGAAGGCCGCAGGAGGATACGCCCCGCCGTCCCCAGTTCGCGCTCGGCGGCCTGGCGGGCGGCGTCGATGCCCGGCGCCGCCTTCCAGTCGAAGCCCGCCGGCACCCGAACATTGATCAGCACCTGCGGATACAGCGTAAGTTCCCGGCAAGCTTCGGCCAGGGTGACCCCCTGCTGGCGCAGGGCCGCCAGGACCTGAAGGGCGGAAACGATGCCGTCGCCCGTGGTATGCCGGTCGAGGCAGATGATGTGGCCCGAGTTCTCGCCGCCGAGCCGCCAGCCGCGCTCGTGCATCATCTCCAGCACATAGCGGTCGCCCACCTGGGCGCGGGCGAAGGCAATGCCGAGCCGTTCCAGCGCATGCTCGAAACCGAGGTTGGTCATGAGGGTGCCGACCACGCCCGGAACCCGCCCCTCCTGCGCACGCTGCCGCGCCATGACGTAGAGCAGTTGATCGCCGTCGTAGAGGACGCCCTTGCTGTCGGCCATCAGCACGCGGTCGGCATCGCCGTCGAGGGCGATGCCGATGTCGGCGCGGTGTTCGAGCACGGCGCGCTTGAGCGACGCCGGCACCGTCGCGCCGACGCCGTCGTTGATGTTGAGGCCGTTGGGTTCGACGCCCACCTTCACCACTTCGGCGCCGAGCTCGTGGAAGACGCTGGGGGCGACCGAATAGGCGGCGCCGTGGGCGCAGTCCACCGCGATCCTCAGGCCGCGCAGGTCCAGATCATGGGGAACCGTGCTCTTGCAAAACTCGATGTAGCGCCCGGCCGCATCGTCGATGCGGCGGGCCTTGCCGAGGCGAGCCGATTCCATGCAGCCCATCGGCTGCTCCATGCGCGCCTCGATGTCCTCCTCCACCGCATCCGGCAGCTTGTGTCCGCCGGCGGAGAAGAACTTGATGCCGTTATCCTGATAGGCGTTGTGCGAGGCGGAAATCACGATGCCGGCCTGCAATCGCAGGGCGCGGGTGAGATAGGCCACCGCCGGCGTCGGCATCGGCCCGGCCAGCATCACGTCCACGCCGGCCGCCGAAAGTCCTGACTCCAAGGCCGCCTCCAGCATGTAACCGGAGATCCGCGTGTCCTTGCCGATCAGGACCGCGGGACGCTCGCTCTCCCTGGCATCGCTGCGCGCCAGCTCCCGCGCCACCAGCGTGAGGCCCGCCGCATAGCCCAGCCGCAGCACGAAATCCGGCGTGATGGGCAGTTGCCCGACCCGCCCCCGCACGCCATCGGTGCCGAAGTATTTTCTTCCCATTATTTTCCTACCCTGAGTTTTCCTACCTTGAAAGGTGATCTTCGCCGGCGACGCGCCACACCGCCAGGGCGTCGCGCGTCGCCGCCACGTCATGCACCCGCACGATGCGGGCGCCCTTGGCCACCGCCACCAGCGCCGCGGCCACGCTCGCCGGCACGCGCTCGGTCACCTTGCGGCCGGTGAGCTTACCCAGCACCGATTTGCGCGACAGGCCCACCAGCAGCGGGAATCCCAGAACGTGAAAGGCATCGAGGTGGCGCAGCAAGGCGAGATTGTGCTCCGCGCTCTTGCCGAAGCCGAAGCCGGGATCGAGAACGATGCGCTCGTCGGCGATGCCCGCGGCGCGGGCGGCCTCCACGCGCTCGATGAGAAAGCTCGCCACCTCGCCCACCACGTCCCCGTACTGCGGATCGTCCTGCATGGACTGGGGCGTGCCCTTCATGTGCATCAGGCATACCGCCGCGTCGTTGCGGGCCGCCGCCTCCATTGCGCCGGGGGCGCGCAGGGCGTTGATGTCGTTGATCATGGACGCCCCCGCCGCCACCGCCTGGCGCATCACCGCCGGCTTCACGGTGTCGACCGAGAGGGGAACGCCGGCGTCGCGCAGCGCCTCGATCACCGGCATGACGCGGCGCAATTCCTCGTCCTCGGGCACCGGCGCCGCGCCGGGGCGGGAGGATTCACCGCCGATGTCGAGGATGTCCGCCCCTTCCGCAATGAAGGCCCGGCCCTGCTCCACCGCCCGCGCCACATCGATGGCGACGCCGTCCCCGGAAAAGGAATCCGGCGTGCAGTTGATGATCCCCATGATCAGCGGGCGATCGAGCCTCAGGCGAAAGCGGCCACAATGAAGTTCGGGAATCATGTCGGGGAACATCCACTGCCGGGATACAAAAAAACCGGGCCGCTGGGCCCGGTTCGTCTGCAATGAAAGCTTACGCGGCCGCCGCCGCGCTCGGCGCCGTTCCCGAAGCGTCGTCCACGGGCGCCTTGGGCGGGGCGCTGGTCGGCTTGGGCGGACGCGGCGGCTTGCCGGCCATGATGTCGTTGATCTGGTCGGCGTCCAGCGTTTCCCACTCCAGCAGGGTCTTGGCCATCATCTCCACCTTGTCGCGGTTCTCGTCCAGCAGGCGCCGCGCCAAGCCATACTGCTGATCGATGATGCGCCGGATTTCGGCATCGACCTTCTGCATCGTCGTTTCGGAGACGTTCTTGTGCGTCGTGATCGAGCGGCCGAGGAACACCTCGCCCTCGTTCTCGCCGTAAACCATCGGTCCCAGGGCATCGGACATGCCCCACTGCGTCACCATGCGGCGTGCCATCTCGGTGGCGCGCTCGAAGTCGTTGGAAGCGCCGGTGGTCATCTGATTCATGAACAGTTCTTCGGCGATGCGACCGCCGAACAGGACCGAGATGTTCTCCAACAGCCGTTCCTTGTCGGTGCTGTAGCGGTCCGACTCCGGCAACTGCATGGTTACCCCCAGGGCGCGGCCGCGCGGAATGATCGTCACCTTGTGCACCGGATCGGTCTTGGGCAGCAGCTTGGCCACCACGACGTGGCCGGATTCGTGATAGGCGGTGTTGCGGCGCTCCTCCTCGGGCATCACCATCGAGCGGCGCTCCGCGCCCATCATGATCTTGTCCTTGGCGCGCTCGAAATCGTCCATGTCTACGAGCCGCTTGTTCTGGCGCGCGGCGAACAGCGCCGCCTCGTTCACCAGGTTGGCCAGATCGGCGCCGGCGAATCCGGGCGTGCCGCGGGCGATGATATCCGCCTTGACGTCGGGTGCGATCGGCACCTTGCGCATATGCACCAGCAGGATCTGCTCGCGGCCGCGGATATCCGGCAACGGCACCACCACCTGGCGGTCGAAGCGGCCCGGGCGCAGCAGGGCCGGGTCGAGCACGTCGGGACGGTTGGTGGCGGCGATGACGATGACGCCGGCAGTGCCTTCGAAGCCGTCCATTTCCACCAGCAACTGGTTGAGGGTCTGCTCGCGCTCGTCGTTGCCGCCGCCGAGACCGGCGCCGCGCTGGCGGCCGACGGCGTCGATTTCGTCGATGAAGATGATGCACGGCGCTTGCTTCTTCGCCTGCTCGAACATGTCGCGCACGCGGGCCGCGCCCACGCCGACGAACATCTCCACGAAATCGGAACCGGAGATGCTGAAGAACGGAACCTTGGCCTCGCCGGCGATGGCCTTGGCAAGCAGGGTCTTGCCGGTGCCCGGCGAGCCCACCATCAGCACGCCCTTGGGAATCCGCCCGCCGAGCTTCTGAAACTTGGATGGGTCGCGCAGGAAATCGACCAGCTCCGAAACCTCTTCCTTGGCCTCATCGCAGCCGGCGACGTCGGCGAAGGTGACCGAATTGGTCGATTCGTCGAGCATGCGCGCCCGCGACTTGCCGAAGGAAAACGCGCCGCCGCGTCCGCCCCCCTGCATCTGGCGCATGAAGAAGACCCAGACGCCGATCAGCAGCAGCATGGGAAACCAGGAGACAAAAATGCTCATGAGGAAGGACTGCTCCTCCTCCGGCTTCGCCACCACCTTCACGTTGTTCTTGAGCAGGTCGGAGACCAGCCAGATGTCGTGGGGAGCATAGGAGGTGATTTTCTTGCCCTCGGTGGTGGTGGCATCGAGCACGCGGCCCTGGATCACGACCTTGGCGATGCGGCCGGCCTTCACCTCCTCGAGGAACTGGGAGTATTCCATCGAGCTCTGGGCGACCTGACGCGTGTTGAACTGGTTGAACACCGTCATGAGGACGATGCCGATCACCAGCCAAATTGCCAAATTCTTGAAAAGATTGTTCAATTGCGCTCCTCATCGGCCCCGCGCGGGGCCCGGCATGTGAAATCCCTGGATCAGACCCATTCTAAGACCGATTGTTCCGGCAGGCAAACGCTCGATTTTCCACCGAAAAATGGCGAATTACGCGGCGGGCACCGGCCCGCGCCGGTCCCGCCCCAGCAGATAGATTTCGCTGCTGCGCTCGCGCGAGGCTTTCGGCTTGCGCACCGCCACGGTCCGAAACACCGCCAGCATGGCCCGTCGCACTTCCTCGAAGCCGGCGCCGTGGAACAGCTTGACCAGCATGTCCCCGCCCGGTTTCAGATGCAGCGCCGCAAACTCCAGCGTCAGTTCGGCGAGGTGCACGGTGCGCGCCTGGTCGCTCACGGCTATGCCCGACATATTGGGTGCCATGTCGCTCAATACAAGGTCCACCGGGGCACCGCCGAGGATGCAGTTCAACCGCGCCAGGGGTTCATCCTCGCGGAAATCGCCCTGGATGAATTCCACGCCAGCCAGCGCCTCCATGGCCAGCAGGTCCAGCGCCACCACCCGTCCCGCAGGACCGACACGGTGCGCCACGACCTGGCACCAACTGCCGGGCGCCGCACCCAGATCCACCACTGTCATGCCGGAGCGCAGTAGGCGGTCCTGGTGATCGATTTCCATCAGCTTGAATGCCGCTCGCGAGCGGTAGCCCTCGGCCTTCGCGCGATGCACGTAGGGGTCCGTGACATGTTCGTGCAGCCAGGCCCGACTGCTCGGCTTCCTCTTCATCGCCGGAACGAACAAACCGGAGCCGAGCCGCGCTCGACGTTCCCCTCGCCCGCCGGGCAGCGGGAACGGGGGCGGGGGAAACACCCATGGCACCACAACATTTCGTGCATGCAATCTACGCTCGTCGCCATGGGCGTTAGAATGTCGCGCCGCCTCAATCCAACACCATCATGAAAGAACTCACTTCGGCGCAGCGCCGCGAACTGCGCGCCCGCGCCCACGGCCTGCATGCGGTGGTCGCCGTCAGCCAGCACGGGCTCACCCCGGCCGTGCTGGCGGAAATCGACCGTTCGCTCACAGCCCACGAACTGATCAAGATTCGCGTGTACGGCGAGGAGCGCGACGTGCGCGAAACGCTGCTCGCCGCGGTCTGCGAAGCAACGGGCGCGGCGGCGGTGCAGCACATCGGCAACATCCTCGTTGTCTATCGGCAGAATCCGCCGCCGGAAACCCCGGAAGCTGTGCCGCCTTCCCCCGCCAAGCGCGGCAGGCCGGCGCGGCCATCGGCCAGTCCGCGCCGTCGACTCGCCGGGAAGAAGTCCTAGCGCAGCTCTCTCCCCTGCAGCACGACCAGCGCCAGTCCAAGCAGGCTTTGTACGAGATACACCGCTCCAGCCACGCCATGCCAGGCGCGGAAACGCTCGCGTACCATGCTTTCCATGACATCGCGCGCGCCGGCCTGTGCCACAGCCTCGGCCTTGAGCTGGGCCAGGATCGGCTGGATGCCGAAGTGACCCGCCAGCGTCAGCAGCAGCATCGCCAGCACCAGCCAGCCGACGACCGAGTGAACGGCGGCGGCGCCGCGGCGCGCCGCCACGTAGGCCAGCAGATAGACCGCGCAAGCGATGCCCACCCAGGCCATCAGCGCGAACTGCTTGCCGGCGAGCGCCCCGGCCAGCATGCGGTCCGTCGGCAGGTTCGCGAACAAGGCCGGCGCCGCGATGTAGCCGATGGCCCACAGGCCGCCGACCCAGAGGGTGACGACGATCAGGAAGAGCGAGTCCGCCAGCCTGCGCATGCCCCGGTAGCCGCCAAGATCAGACGTAGCGAACGTCCAGGATCTCGTATTCCCGCACTCCCCCCGGCGCCTTGACCTCGGCGATGTCGCCCGAGTACTTGCCGATGAGGGCGCGGGCGATGGGGGAGCTGACGGAGATCTTCCCCTCCTTGAGATTGGCTTCGTCGTCGCCGACGATCTGGTAGGTGACCTTGTCGCCCGAGTTCAGGTCCTCCAGATCGATGGTGGCGCCGAACACGCAGCGGCCATCGGCATCCAGCAGCTTGGGGTCGATGAGCTGGGCGTTGGCGAGCTTGCCCTCGACATCCTTGATGCGGCCTTCGATGAATCCCTGGCGCTCCTTGGCGGCGTCGTATTCGGCGTTCTCCGACAGGTCGCCGTGCGAGCGCGCCTCGGCGATGGCACTGATCACGTTCGGCCGCTCGACCGTCTTGAGCCGATGCAGCTCCGCCCGGAGCTTCTCGGCGCCGGCAAGGGTAAGGGGAACTTTACTCATGGATCATCATTGCAGCGTCGCATGCAGGGCCTGCAGGGCGTAGGTTTCCAGCTCCCTGAGCTGGCGCATGCCGGCACAGGCGGCGCGGGCGCCTTCGATCGTGGTGTAGAAGGTCACCCGCGCCGCCAGGGCGCTGGTGCGGATCGAGCGCGAATCGGCGATCGCCGTGCGCTTCTCTTCGACGGTATTCACGATGAAGCTCACCTCGTTGTTCTTGATCAGGTCAACGATGTGGGGCCGACCTTCGTTGACCTTGTTCACCGGCGTCACCTTCAGGCCGTGCTCCGTCAGGAAGGCCGCGGTGCCGCGGGTAGCATAGAGGGAAAATCCCAATTCCGCCAACTCGCGCGCCACGTCGATGGACTTCACCTTGTCGGCCGCCCTGACGCTGAGCACCACCTTGCCCGACGTGGGCAGCTTGACGCCGGCGGCGAGCTGCGACTTGACGAACGCCTCGGCGAAGGTGCGGCCGACGCCCATCACCTCGCCGGTGGACTTCATCTCCGGCCCGAGTATGGTATCGACTCCGGGAAACTTGACGAAGGGAAACACCGCCTCCTTCACCGAGAAGTAGGGCGGCACCACCTCCCGCGTCACGCCCTGCTCGGCCAGGGAGCGGCCCGCCATGCAGCGCGCCGCGATCTTGGCCAGCGGCAGGCCGCAGGCCTTGGAGACGAAAGGCACGGTGCGCGAGGCGCGCGGATTCACCTCCAGCACGTATACGGTGCCGTTCTGGATGGCGTATTGCACGTTCATCAGGCCGACTACGCCCAATGCCCGGGCCATCATCTCGGTCTGGCGTCGGATCTCGTCCTGCACCTCGCGCGAGAGGGAGAACGGCGGCAGGGAACAGGCCGAATCGCCCGAATGCACGCCGGCCTGCTCGATGTGCTCCATGATGCCGCCGATGATGACCTGCTTGCCGTCGGACAGGGCATCGACGTCCACTTCCGTGGCGTCGTTGAGAAAGCGGTCCAGCAGGACCGGCGAATCGTTGGACACCTTGACCGCCTCGCGCATGTAGCGCTCGAGGTCGGCATGGCCGTGCACGATCTCCATCGCCCGCCCGCCCAGAACGTAGGACGGCCGCACCACCAGCGGATAGCCGATCTCTTCCGCCATGCGGATCGCCTCTTCCGGGTGGCGCGCGGTGCGATTGGGCGGCTGCCTGAGGCCGAGTTCCTGCAGCAGTTTCTGGAAGCGCTCGCGATCCTCCGCGGCGTCGATCATGTCCGGGCTGGTGCCGATGATGGGCACGCCGTTGGCTTCCAGGTCGCGCGCCAGCTTGAGCGGGGTCTGGCCGCCGAACTGAACGATGACGCCCTCGGGCCGTTCCAGCGCCACGATCTCCAGCACGTCCTCCAGAGTCAGCGGCTCGAAGTAGAGGCGGTCGGAGGTGTCGTAGTCGGTGAACACGGTCTCCGGGTTGCAGTTGACCATGATGGTCTCGTAGCCGTCCTCGCGCAGGGCGAGCGCGGCATGCACGCAACAGTAGTCGAACTCGATGCCCTGGCCGATGCGGTTCGGTCCGCCGCCCAGCACCATGATCTTCTTGCGGTCGGTCGGCGCCGCCTCGCACTCTTCCTCGTAGGTGGAGTACATGTAGGCGGTCGAGGTGGCGAATTCGGCGGCGCAGGTATCGACCCGCTTATAGACCGGACGGATGCCCAGGGCGTGCCGTTTCTCGCGCACCGCCTGGTCGCTGCAACCGAGCAGCTTGGCCAGACGGCGGTCGGAGAAGCCCTTCTGCTTGAGCATGCGCAGCGTCGCCGCATCGACGCTGTCGAGCCCGGTATTCTCGATGGCCAGCTCGATGCCGACGATGTCCTTGATCTGCGCCAGAAACCAGGGATCGATGTGCGTCAGTTGATGCACTTCGTCCAGCGTGAAGCCCTGGGCGAAGGCGTCGCCCACGTACCAGATTCGCTCCGGCCCCGGCTCGCCCAGTTCCTCCTCGATGGTTTCGCGGTCGCGCGTCTTCTCGTTCATGCCGTCGACGCCGACTTCGAGGCCGCGCAGCGCCTTCTGGAACGACTCCTGGAAGGTGCGGCCGATGGCCATCACCTCTCCCACCGACTTCATCTGCGTCGTCAAATGGGAGTCGGCGAGGGGGAACTTCTCGAAGGCGAAGCGCGGCACCTTGGTCACCACGTAGTCGATCGAGGGCTCGAAGGAGGCCGGCGTTGCCCCGCCGGTGATCTCGTTCTGCAACTCGTCCAGGGTGTAGCCGACCGCCAGCTTCGCCGCTACCTTGGCGATGGGGAAGCCGGTGGCCTTGGAGGCCAGCGCCGAGGAGCGCGAAACGCGCGGATTCATCTCGATGACGATCATCCGCCCGTCGTCCGGATTGATGGCGAACTGCACGTTGGAACCGCCGGTGTCGACGCCGATCTCACGCAGCACCGCGATGGAGGCGTTGCGCATGATCTGGTATTCCTTGTCCGTCAGCGTCTGCGCCGGCGCCACGGTGATCGAGTCGCCGGTATGCACGCCCATCGGGTCCAGGTTCTCGATGGCGCAGACGATGATGCAGTTGTCCTTGCGGTCGCGCACCACCTCCATCTCGAACTCTTTCCAGCCGATCAGCGATTCCTCGATCAGGAGTTCCTTGGTCGGGCTCGCCTCCAGGCCGCGCTCGCAGATGGTGACGAACTCCTCGCGGTTGTAGGCGATGCCGCCGCCCGAGCCGCCCAGGGTGAAGGAGGGGCGGATGACGGCCGGAAAGCCGAGGGCGGCCTGCACCTGCAGCGCCTCCTCCATCGAGTGGGCGATGGCGGAACGGGCGGAACCGAGGCCGATGCGGGTCATCGCCAGCTTGAACTTCTCCCGGTCCTCGGCCTTGTCGATGGCTTCCTTGCGGGCGCCGATCATTTCCACGCCATAGCGGTCGAGCACGCCGTGCTTGGCCAGATCGAGGGCGCAGTTCAACGCCGTCTGCCCGCCCATGGTGGGCAGCAGCGCATCCGGACGCTCCTTCTCGATGATTCTCTCGATCACCTGCCAGGTGATGGGCTCGATATACGTGACGTCGGCCATGCCCGGATCGGTCATGATCGTGGCCGGATTGGAATTGACCAGGACCACGCGGTAGCCCTCGTCGCGCAAAGCCTTGCACGCCTGGGCGCCGGAATAGTCGAATTCGCAGGCCTGGCCGATGATGATGGGGCCGGCGCCGATGATCAGGATGCTCTGGATGTCCGTGCGTTTGGGCATGCTCAATCTACCGCCGAGGGCGCAAAGGATGCGGGGCGGCGCCGCCGACGACGCGGCGCCCCCGGCATCGCCTGCGGTTCAGTTCTTCGCCTTTTCCATCAGACCGATGAAGCGGTCGAACAGATAGGAAACGTCATGCGGACCCGGGCTCGCTTCCGGGTGTCCCTGAAAGCAGAATGCCGGCGCATCGGTCCGCGCCAAGCCCTGCAGGCTGCCGTCGAAAAGCGAGACATGGGTAGCACGCAGATTCGCCGGCAGCGAGTTCGGATCGACCGCGAAGCCGTGGTTCTGGCTGGTGATCAACACCTGGCCGGTATCGAGATCCTTGACCGGATGGTTGGCGCCGTGATGGCCGAACTTCATCTTGATCGTCCTGCCCCCGCTCGCCAGCGCCATGAGTTGATGTCCGAGACAGATGCCGAAGGTCGGAATGCCGCGCTCGATGATGGCGCGAATGGCATCGATGGCGTAGTCGCAAGGCTCGGGATCGCCCGGTCCGTTGGACAGGAAAACACCGTCCGGTTCCAGGGACAACGCCTGTTTTGCCGGGGTCTGCGCCGACAGCACGGTCAGGCGGCAGCCGCGCTGCGCCAGCATGCGCAGAATGTTGCGCTTGACGCCGTAGTCGTAGGCGACGACATGGAAACGCGGCGCCCTCTGCTCCGCATAGCCGGCGCCGAGCCGCCATTCGCCTTCGCTCCAGGGGTAGGAAGCGCCGGTCGTCACCACCTTGGCCAGGTCCATGCCGGCCAATCCGGGGAAGGCGCGGGCCTGTTCCAGCGCCGAATCCGCATCGACCTGCCCCGCCATGAGGCAGCCGTTCTGGGCACCCTTTTCGCGCAGGATGCGGGTGAGCCTGCGTGTATCGATGCCGGCGATGGCAATCACGTTCTCCGCCTTGAGGTATGCGTCCAGCGTCTGTTCCTGCCGGAAGTTGGAGGCGCGTAACGGCAGGTCGCGGATCACCAGGCCGGCGGCATGCACCTTGCCCGCCTCGCAGTCCTCCCGGTTGACGCCGACGTTGCCGATGTGCGGATAGGTCAGCGTCACGATCTGCCGACAGTAGGAGGGATCGGTAAGGATCTCCTGATAGCCGGACATGGCGGTGTTGAAAACCACTTCGCCCGCGGTGCTGCCCGCGGCACCGATGCCGACGCCGTGAAAGACGGTGCCATCGGCGAGGACCAGTATGGCGGGCGCAAAGGCGGGCAAGAGGGACTCCGAGTGGCGGGTATTTTCGGCTGCAGCGGGTATGGAACACGTGAAGCGGACCGCATAGGGGGCTGTCACGCTTCGATCAAACTTTTTAATTATAAACGCGGCGCCTGGACTAGGCAAACTGAGCCGGGATTTCCGGCACGTTCGCGGCGCAACGATGCCGGGTTCGCCCTGCATCCCACGTCGGCACGTCCCTGCGTCCGGTCTTTCACCCTCCGCCATTCGCCCGATTGACAGGCGTCGCGACCCGTGAGACCGTTTTTTCCCGTGTCCACAAGCACGGGGCGCGGCGTATGCCGCAGCGGAATCTGCAATGACCATGCGGCAGCCATGCCGCACCCGTCGCCCGGCCGCAGCGGCGGGATGATAGAAGAAGAGCGGCGTCAGCTGTGTCCATGGAGGAGAGGAAATGAGAACGATATTTGCCGGTCGCAGCAAGATCCCCGACACCATCCTGTCACTTGCCGTCGTCTTGTCGGCGGCGCTTATCGGTGGTCTTGCCCTGCACGTCGCCCCGGCTGTGGCCGACGAGACGTGCAATTCGCCGTATGTGACGAACCTGATCAAGGGTCAGGAGGATTACGTCCATGTGTGGACGCTGGGGGTGAAGGGCATGGGCGACGAATCGGACAAGCTGGTCACGGTCGATGTCAATCCCAAGTCCAAGAGCTACGGCAAGGTGGTGCACAGCCTGTCCGTGGGCGGGCGCGGCGAAGCCCACCACCTGGGCTTTTCCGATGATCGGCGCCACGTCTGGGCCGGTCGCCTGGACGACAACAAGATCTTCGTCTTCGACGTGGGCACCAATCCGGCCAAGCCCAAGCTGGTGAAGACCATCGCCGATCTGGCCAAGAAGACGGGCTATGTCGGCCCCCACACCTTCTACGCCCTGCCCGGGCGCGTGCTGATCCAGGCCCTGTCCAATACCAAGGACCATGGCGGGGTGACCGGCATGGCGGTCTACAACAACAAGGGCGATTTCGTCGCCAAGTACGACATGCCCACCAGCGGCGGCGGCGATGGCTACGGCTACGATCTGGCCATCAATCCGGGCAAGAACGTGCTGCTCAGCTCCAGTTTCACCGGCTGGAACAACTACATGATGGACATGGGCAAGCTGATCAAGGATGCCGAGGCGATGAAGAAGTTCGGCAACACCATGGCGGTGTGGGACCTGAAGTCGATGAAGCCGACCAAGGTGCTGAACGTGCCCGGCGCGCCGCTGGAGATCCGCTGGTCGCTGAAGGACGGGGACAACTGGGCGATCACCGCCTCGGCCTTGACATCGAAGCTCACCCTGGTGAAGCAGGACGACAAGGGCGAGTGGCAGGCCAAAGAGGTGGCCACCATCGGCGATCCGGCCAAGATTCCGCTGCCGGTGGATATTTCGATCACCGCCGACGGCAAGGGCCTGTGGGTGAACACCTTCATGGACGGCATGACCCGCTATTTCGACCTGTCCAATCCGCAGGCGCCCAAGCAGACCTACGAGAAGCACACCGGCTCCCAGGTGAACATGGTGTCGCAGAGCTGGGACGGCAAGCGTGTCTACATCACAACGTCGCTGCTCGCCAACTGGGACAAGAAGGGCGCCGACGACCAGCAGTTCCTGAAACTGTTCCACTGGGACGGCAAGGAGCTGAAGGAGCAGTGGGCGATCGACTTCTATGAAGCCAAGCTCGGGCGCGCCCACCACATGAAGTTCACCGCCAAACCCGGCAAGTCCGCCGCCGCCCCATCGGACGAGATCGTGATCAGCCGCCGCTGATCCGATGGGGAAAGTCCTGCGCCCCCTCGCCCGGGGGGGCGTTGTGCTGGCCCTGGCGGCCTGCTGCGCCGCCGCCTCGGCGCACGAGCCGCCGCACAAGCCGCGGCAGGACTTCGTCGCACCGGCGGCCGGCAGCTACCGCCTGCAGGCGATCCAGGCGGCCCCCGATGGCCATGTCCTCGACACCGAGGGGGCGCCGCGCCGCCTCGCCCACTTCGTCACCGGCGCGGTGACGCTGCTCAGCTTCGTCTACACCTACTGCGTGGATCCGACCGGATGCCCGCTGGCCTACGAGGCCTTCGTCGAACTGCGCAGCCGCATAACGGCCGACCCCGCGCTGCGCGGCAGAATTCGCTTCGTCAGCCTGTCCTTCGATCCGGTCAATGACACGCCGGCCGCCATGCGCCAGTACGGCGGCCGCTACGCCCAGCGCGGCGGTGCGCTGCCCTGGCACTTTCTCACCACGCGCTCGGTGGCCGAGCTGATGCCGGTGCTCGACAGTTTCGGTCAGGACGTGGCGGTGGAAGCCGACGCCCAGGGCGCACCGACGCGCACCATCAGCCACATGCTCAAGGTGTTCCTGATCGACCGGCGCGGCGTGGTGCGCGAGATCTACACCACCGCCTTCCTGCTGCCGGAAGTCATGCTCAACGACATCAAGACGCTGGTGCTGGAAGAGGAGGAAAGAGCGGGATGGGCGCGCCGCTGAGGCGCTCGCGGCTGCCGGGCGCCGTCCTCGCCATGCTGGCGGCAGCGCTAATCGCCTGCTCCGCACCGGCGCCGCCGCAAAGCGCCGCGCCGCTGGGTCTGCCGCCGATCCCGCAGCCGGCGGACAATGCGCCGACGCAGGCGAAGATCGATCTGGGCCGCAAGCTCTTCTTCGATCGGCGCCTGTCCTTCAACAACACGATGTCCTGCGCCATGTGCCATGTGCCGGAGCAGGGCTTCACCTCGAACGAGCTGGGCAGCGCGATCGGGGTGGAAGGCCGCAGCCTGCGCCGCAACGCGCCCACCACCTTCAACGTCGCCTACCATCCCCGCCTGTTCCACGACGGTCGCGAGAGCACGCTGGAGAACCAGGTCTGGGGCCCGCTGCTGGCGGCCAACGAGATGGCCAATCCTTCCATCGGCTACGTCATCGAGAGGATTCTTGCTCTGCCCGACTATCAGGGACGGTTCGAGGCGGCCTTCGATGGGCGCGCGGTGTCGCCGGAGAGGATCGGCCAGGCCATCGCCGCCTACGAGCGTACCGTGGTGTCGGGCAATTCGCGCTTCGATCGCTGGCGCTTCGGCGCACAGGCCGATGCCCTGGACGCGCAGGAGCAGTCCGGCTATCGCCTGTTCGTGGGCAAGGCCGGCTGCGTGCGCTGTCACCTCGTCGGCGACAGCGATGCGCTGTTCTCCGACTTCGGCTTCCACAACACCGGCATCGGCTGGCTGCGCAGCCAGGGGCGCAAGTCGAGTTACACGGTGGAACTGATTCCCGGCCTGGTAACGCAGATCGACGCGCGGCAGCTGGAGACGTTTTCGGAGGCGCCGCAGAACGACGTCGGACGCTTCGAGATCACCCTCGATCCGCAGGACCGCTGGGCCTACAAGACGCCCTCCCTGCGCAATGTCGCCCTCACCGCGCCTTACATGCACGACGGCTCGCTGCCCACACTGGAGGCGGTGATCGCGTTCTACGACGCCGGCGGCATCGACAACCCGCAGCGCGATCCGATGCTGCAACCCCTGTCCCTCTCCGCCGAGGAGAAACAGGCGCTGGCCGCTTTCCTGCGAACCCTCACCGGCGACAATGTGCAAGCCCTGGTCCACGACGCCAGATCCGCCGACATCGGGCAGTGACGCGCTCGCCACGGCAATCCGCCCGAGAAACGATGAGATCAGCCGCCGGCGGAGCGGAACCAGCGGCTCGGATCATCTTCCGCGGGCTCGTCCCGCGCCCGCATCGCCCGCTTCAGCACTTCGATCAGTTGCGCCTGCTGGATCGGTTTGGCGAGATAGTCGTCCATGCCCGCTTCGAGGCAGCGCTCGCGGTCGCCCTGCATCGCGTTTGCGGTCATGGCGATGATCGGCGTGTGATAGCGTCGCCCGGACGCGACCCAGCTGCGGCGCAGTTCCCGGGCACGGATGGCCTCGGTGGCTTCGATTCCGCCCATCACCGGCATCTGCATATCCATCAGGATGGCGTCGAAGCGCCTGGTCTCGAACTGGTCGACCGCCTCCTGGCCGTTGTTCGCGATGGTAACCTCGTGCCCCGCCTTTTCCAGCACCCGCTGCGCCAGCAACTGATTGACGGGGTTGTCCTCGACCAGCAGGATGTCCATCCCATCGGAGCCGCTGGGTTCCGCCTGCCGTGATGTGGTCCCGACGTCATCCGGTTCGACTTCGAACGCATAACGCCCGGTCAGGCCCAGCGCCAGCATCACCGCGTCCAGCAGGTCGGACTGCGCCACCGGCTTGACCAGCGTGTACTTGACTCCCGAGTCCCGGGCGCGTGCCGCATCTTGGCGCTGCATTTTCACGTCCAGCAACATGATCATGCGTTCGGCGCCCGGCGCGCAGGCGCGGCAAGCCAGCGCCACGGCGAAGCCGTCGGGAGCCGGCATGCGCGCGTCCAGGAGCACCAGGGAAAACGGTTGCGCCTCGCTCTCCGCCCTGCGTATCGCGGACACAGCCCCGTCTCCGTCGAAAGCGACGCTGGCGAGCATGCCCCACTCCTCCAATTGCCGCGCAAGATTTCGGGCGACGGTCTGGTTGTCATCCACCACCAGCACGTGCTGCCCGGAAAGCCGCGTGCGCCCCTCCGGCTGCGGCGCTGCGCCGGCATCGCGGTCCGCGCCCAGGCGCAGCGTGAAATGAAACGTGCTGCCTTTTCCGGGCTCGCTTTCGACCCATATTCGGCCGTCCATCAAACCGACCAGTCGGGTACAGATCGCCAAGCCCAGGCCGGTGCCCCCGAATCTGCGCGTGATCGAGGTATCGGCCTGGGCGAAGGCCTCGAAGATCTCCCCCTGCTTGTCGGCGGCGATGCCGATGCCGGTGTCGCGCACCGAAAAATGCAGGTAGGTCGAGCCGGCGCTGCGTTTTTCCACCGCGCACGACACCTCGATCTCGCCCCTCTCGGTGAACTTGATGGCGTTGGCCACCAGATTCGTGAGCACCTGACGCAGCCGGCCCGGATCGCCATGCAGGCGATCGGGAACTTCGGGCAGCATCGAATACACCAGTTCCAGGCCCTTCTCCTGAGCACGAAGCGCCAGCGCTTTCAAGGTTTCGCCCACCACCCCGCGCAGCGGGAACTCGATGTGCTCCATCGTCATCTTGCCCGCCTCGATCTTGGAGAAATCGAGGATATCGTTGACGATCTCCAGCAAAGCCTGCGCCGATGCCTGCACCGTGCTCAGGTACTCGCGCTGCTCCGCGTCGAGGCGGGTGTCGAGGGCCAGCTCCGTCATGCCGATGATGGCGTTCATAGGCGTGCGGATTTCGTGGCTCATGTTGGCGATGAAGTCGCTCTTGGCGCGGTTGGCCGCGTCCGCCGCTTCCTTGGTGTGCAGCAGCTCCGCTTCCCGCCGTTTTTGCGCGCCGATATCGCGGTGGACGCCCATCACCCGGCGCGGCCTGCCTTCGGCGTCGCGCTTGACGATCTGCCCGCGCAAGTGCAGCCACTTCCAATCGCCGCTTCGCGTGCGCAAGCGGTAGTCGACCTCGATGGCGGGAGCACGCCCCGCGAGATGGGCATCGATGCGCTCCTTCAGGAGCACCCGATCCTCCGGGTGGATCAGGTCATGCCAGACATCGACCCGGTTCTCCACTTCGTCGGGGGCGAAACCGAGCAGGGATTTCCAGGCGGCGCTCAGGCGCGCCGAACCCTTGAGCGGATTCCAGTCGAAGGGGGCATCGCCGGTGACGCGTAACGCGAGCTTGAACCATTCGGCCTCGCTGCGTGAATCTGCGGCAGCGTCGGCGCCGGCATAGGTTGCCGCTGCCGCTGCGAGAAACCGGGCGAGTCGCGCGCTCAGATCGCCCTGTCCCTGCTCCTCCAGCCGATGCAGCAAGCCCGACAGGGCCGACTCGTCGGCAACCGCGAACGCATCATTCAAATGTTGCAGGAGAAGTGCACTGGTCATGGGTCCCGCCAGGGACGGCCTCCGGGACGCGAAGGCGATTAACCCATTTCGGCCGCTTCCGGCCTCCCCTTTAACGTGAACCTCGAGCCAGCGACTCCCGAAGCTCCCCTCTCCTGCTGCGAGAGGGGCTGGGGGTTAGGGAACCGGTCATGGCGAGGATCTTCATCACTCGCGGTTGCCGGCATTCCACGACCGTTAGCGCAATCCGAGCACATCCTGCATGTCGAACAGGCCGCTGCGGCGACCGGCCAGGAAGCGCGCCGCGCGCAGTGCGCCCAGCGCATAGGTCATGCGGCTCGCCGCCTTGTGGACAATTTCGACGCGTTCGCCGGTTCCGGCAAACATAACCGTATGATCGCCCACGATGTCCCCGCCGCGTACGGTGGCAAAGCCGATAGTCGCCGGATTGCGCTCGCCGATGGCGCCTTCGCGACCGTATACGGCGCATTGCGCCAGGTCCCGGCCAAGGGCCGCCGCCACGACCTCGCCCATGCGCAACGCGGTGCCGGAAGGCGCATCGACCTTGTGACGGTGGTGCGCCTCGATGATCTCGACGTCATAACCGTCGCCGAGCACGCGCGCCGCCACGTCGAGCAGCTTGAAAACCAGATTGACGCCCACGCTCATGTTGGGCGCGAACACCACCGCAACGCGCTCGCTCGCTTCCCGCACCGCGTGCTTCTGCTCCGGCGACAGGCCGGTGGTGCCGATCACCACGCTCACGCCGCGCGCTGCGCATGCCGCCAGATGGGCCATCGTGCCCTCGGGACGGGTGAAATCGACGAGGCAGTCGGCGCGCGCCAGACCGGCGTGGACATCGGAAGCGACTCTCACGCCGCACGATGGCACGCCGACCAGTTCGCCGGCATCCCTGCCGATGGTATCGCTGCCGGCCTGGTCGAGGGCCGCGGCCAGCTCCATGTCCGGTGCCTTCAGTGCGGCCTCGATCAGCATGTGGCCCATGCGACCGGAGGCACCGGCGATGGCGATGCGTAGTCTGCTCACGACTTTCTCCTTCTTCCCCGGTGCTGACCGGCCCTTTTCGGGAGGACTCCTCCCCCCGGGGCGATCACTTCTGTTCCGCGGCAGGCACCGCCGCTTCGGCGGGCGGCGCCATATCGACGACTTTGGCGGAACGCCCTGGCGCCGCTTCCTGCAGTTGCGCGGCCTCGCCCGCCACGACGTCGCCGGCGACACGCGCCAGTTTGCCGTCCTCGAAGAAGATGCTCAGCTTGCGCTCCTGCAACTCGCCGCGGCCCGGCTTGAAACGATAGACGTAATCCCAGCGATCGGCGTGGAACACGTCATTCACCAGCGGCGTGCCGAGCACGAAGCGCACCTGGTCCTTGGTCATGCCGGGTTTGAGTTGTGCCGCCATTTCCTGCGTGACCAGGTTTCCCTGCCGCACGTCGATGCGGTAGGGAGTGACAAACGAGGCGACGTAGCCCGTGCAGCCGGACAGCGCAACGACCGAAGCAACAATCAGCATGGAAAGGGGGGACAAGAACGTCATCGTGCAGGACCTTGGCGGGATTTCTCTTGCGGCTGGGAAAAGTATATCATCCCGGCAATTCCGCCCCCCCCTCCAACACCCGAGCATGAGCAATTCGCAGAATCTCAAGAGTATTGGTCTGAAAGCGACGTTCCCGCGTCTGAAGATTCTCGACTTGTTCCAGAAGACGGATCTGCGGCACATGACGGCCGAGGACGTCTACCGCGCGCTGCTCGCCGAGAACATGGACATCGGACTGGCGACGGTGTACCGGGTGCTCACGCAGTTCGAGCAGGCCGGACTGCTGACCCGCCACTATTTCGAATCCGGCAAGGCGGTGTTCGAGCTCAACGAGGGTCATCACCACGACCACCTGGTGTGCCTGCAGTGCGGCAAGGTGGAGGAGTTCTACGACCCGGAGATCGAGAAGCGCCAGCTGAAGGTCGCCAAGGAGCGCGGTTTCGCCGTGCACGAACACGCTCTCTACCTGTATTGCGACTGTCTCAAGAGCGACTGTCCGAATCGCAAGCAGCAGGGCGACTCCTGACCCCCCGCAACTCCGGGCCGCTGCGGATTACGGCCCACCGCGCGGCGGTCGCCTGTCGCTGCCGCAAACCCGCCGTTCCCTCCCGGGCGAGACCGACGCGGGCAGCCGATCCCCGCCCTGAACCATGGATGCCTTCCTGACCTCCACCGCCCTGGTGGCGCTCGCCGAGATCGGTGACAAGACGCAGCTCCTGTCCTTCGTCCTTGCCGCGCGCCTGCGCAAGCCGGTGGCGATCATCCTGGGCATCCTGGTCGCCACGCTGGCGAACCATGCGCTGGCCGGCTCCGTCGGCGTCTTCGCCGCGCGCCTGCTCTCGCCCGCCATGCTGCCCTGGATCACCGGCCTGCTGTTCATCGGTTTCGGCCTGTGGGCGCTGCATCCCGACGCGCTCGACGACGACCCCAAGCTGCACCGGGCCGGCGCCTTCGTGACCGCTCTGATCGCATTCTTCATCGCGGAGATGGGCGACAAGACCCAGCTGGCGACCATCACCCTCGGCGCCCGCTTCGAATCCCTCGCCATGGTCGTGCTCGGCACGACGCTCGGCATGATGATCGCCAACATCCCGGCGGTTCTGGTGGGCGAGGCGCTGGCGCAGAAGTTGCCGCTCAAGCTGATGCGCTGGATCGCAGCCGGGGTCTTCGTCGTTACCGGCATGGTGACGATTCTGGGAGCGCCGCGCGTCGCCCTGTGAGCCGCGGCTCAGCGGGGAGAGGCGGCGGACAGCATTTCCTGCGCGTGCTTGCGGGTTGTCGCCGTGACGCGGACTCCGCCGAGCATGCGCGCGATCTCCTCGACCCGGCCATCGGCATCGAGCGGCGCGACGCGGCACAGCACTTCGGCACCGACATTTTGCTTGGCAATGGACCATTGCCAGTCGGCCTGTGCCGCCACCTGCGGCAGGTGGGTGACACACAGGACCTGGCGCGCAACCCTTAACTGCTTGAGCATGCGGCCGACGATCTCGGCAACGCGACCGCCGATACCGACGTCCACCTCGTCGAAGATCAGGGTGGCCGTGCCGCCCGTTACACTCGTTATGACCTGGATGGCGAGGCCGATGCGCGACAACTCGCCTCCCGAGGCGACTTTCGCCAGCGCGCGCAGCGGCTGCTGCGGATTGGCCGCGACGCGGAATTCCACCGCTTCCGTGCCGTAGGCCGCCCCTTCGGCCAGCGGCGCGAGGGCAGCCTCGAACCGGCCGCCGTTCATCGCGAGTTCCTGCATCGCCGCCGTCACCTGTTGCGACAGTCGCGCGGCAGCCTGGGCCCGGCCCGCGGACAGCCTGGCCGCCGCCTGCGCGTAGGCATCGCGCGCCTGCCGCTCCTGCTCGGCCAGCGCGGCGGGGTCCGACAGGCTGCCCAATTCGTCGCCGCGGCGCTCCAGTTCGGCCCGGATGAGGGGCAGGTCCTCGGCGCTCGCGCGGTGCTTCCTGGCAAGCTGGTGCACAGCCTGGATGCGCGACTCGACCTCCGCCAGGCGCTGCGGATCGATATCCAGTCGCTCGCGGTAGCGCCGCAGCAGATGCGCCGCCTCGACCATCTGGATGCGGGCCGCATCGAGCAGAGCGCCCGCCTCTTTCAGTTGTTCGTCATAGTCGGAGAGCGCTGCCAGGCGCGCAGCGGTGTGCTCCAGGCGGGGTGTGAGGGAAATCTCGCCTTCCTCCAGCTCCGCCAGCGCTTCGGCCGCAGCCTCCAGCAGCAGCGCCGCATTCGCCAGGCGGCGATGCTCCTGGTTGGTTTCCAGCCATTGCTGGGGATCGAAGTCCAGCTCGCGCAGCTCCTTCAGCTGCCAGTCCAGCGTCTCGCGTTCGCGCGCCAACGCAGCGGCATTGCCCTCCGCACTCCGGCGCGCGTCGGCCAGCTTGCGCCAGGCGCGGTGATGCTGTCCGACTTCGCGCGCCAGGTCCGTCAGGCCGCCATGGGCATCCAGCAGCGCGCGCTGGGTCTCTGCGCGAAGCAGGGCATGGTGCGCATGCTGGCCGTGGATATCCGCCAGAAGCTCACCCAGCTCGCGCATCTGCGCGGCCGTGGCGGGCGAGCCGTTGATGTAGCCGCGGGAGCGACCGCCCTCCTCCACCACGCGGCGCAAAAGGCAGGCGCAGGCCTCGGCTGCGAGGTCGTTCGCCGCCAGCCACTGGGCGGCTGGGCTGTCCGAGCCGACCTCGAACTCGGCGGCAACTTCGGCGCGGGCGCAGCCGCTGCGCACCACGGCGGCGTCGGCGCGGTCGCCCAGGGTGAGTGCCAGCGCATCCACCAGGATCGACTTGCCCGCTCCGGTCTCGCCGGTCAGCGCGCCGAAACCGGACGGAAAATCCAGCTCCAGCGCATCGACGATGACGAAATCTCGAATCAGCAGGCGACGCAGCATGGGACGGTGGGTGCGGCGCGGCGGTGCGCCGGCAGTCAGTGATTGCGGGGTGCCTCGCTCCAGCGCAGTTTCTCCCGCAGCATGGCGAAGTAGCTGTAGCCCATGGGGTGCAGCAGGGTCACCTGCTGCGGCGAGCGCGCCACGCGCACCTTGTCCCCGGCGATGGTATCGAAGCGCATCTGCCCGTCGCAATGCACGCGTGCGTCGTGGGGCGCGATCAGCTCCACTTCGATGACGCTTTCATCGCTGATCATGATCGGGCGGTTGGACAGGGCGTGGGGACACAGCGGCACCAGCGCGATGCCGGGCACCTTGGGATGCAGAATCGGCCCTCCGGCCGACAGGGCATAGGCGGTGGAGCCGGTCGGCGTAGCGATGATGATGCCGTCGGAGCGCTGGTTGTAGATAAACTCGTCGTCGATCAGGAGTGCGAACTCGATCATGCGTCCGAGTTCGCCCTTGTTCACCACCACGTCGTTCATCGCCAGCGTCAGAAAGACGGGCTCGCCATCCCGCACCACCGATGCTTCGAGCAGAGAGCGCTTTTCGCTGCGGAACCGGCCGTCCAGGATTTCGCCGACGCGCTGCACCATGGACTTGCGCGAGATGTCGGTCATGAAACCGAGTCGCCCCTGATTCACGCCCACCAGCGGCACGTCGAAGGCGGCCAGCCGCCGCGCGGTGTGCAGCAGGGTGCCGTCACCGCCGAGAACGATGGCGAGGTCGGCCTGACCGCCGATGGTGTCGTAGGGAACGACGCTGAAACCGGCGGTTTCGCTGGCGCCGGCGGTGCCCTGCTCCACCAGAACCTTGCAACCGCGGCCGCCGAGATATTCGGCGAGAACCAGCAGCGCCTCCGTGATCTCCGGGCTCTGGTACTTGCCGACCAGGGCGATGGTGCCGAATGCATTGCTCATGTCCGAATTAAACCATATCTCGCACACCGCGGCCTGCTTCGCCCGCGCTTGAATTTCTATAGAATGGCCGGAATCTAACAGGCGATGAAGTCCATGCTCGACCAGCGCGCCAGGATTCTTCTCAAGACCCTGATCGAACGCTACATCGCGGAAGGTCAGCCGGTCGGCTCGCGCGCGCTCTCGAAATTCTCCGGACTGGAACTGTCGCCGGCGACGGTGCGCAACGTCATGTCGGACCTGGAGGAGATGGGCTTCATCGTCAGCCCCCACACCTCGGCCGGCCGGGTCCCGACGCCCAAGGGTTACCGCGTTTTCGTCAACACCCTGCTCACGGTGCGTCGGATTCCGCAGACCGAGATCCACGAACTCGAGGACCACCTGCAACGCCACCATCCGCAGCGGCTGATCCACTCCGCGTCGGAGCTGCTGTCCGGGCTGACGCACTTCGCCGGCGTGGTGGTGACGCCGCGGCGCCAGCCGCCACGCATCCGGCAGATCGAGTTCCTCAATCTTTCCGACAAGCGCATCCTGCTCATCATCGTCACCACCAAGGGCGACGTGCAGAACCGCATCCTGTTCACCGAGCGTAACTATTCGCCGAGCGAACTCACCGAGGCGGCCAATTACCTCACCCAGAATTTCACGGGCCTCGATTTCGAGGAGATTCGTCTGCGACTGCACGACGAGCTCAAGCAGCTGCGCAGCGACATGCTGTCGTTGATGACGGCGGCGATCGACGCCGGCAACGAGGCCGTCGCCGAGGATTCGACGCAGTACGTGATGTCGGGCGAGACGAATCTGCTCGAGGTCGAGGATCTGTCCTCCAATATGCGGCGCCTGCGCCAGCTATTCTCGCTGTTCGAGCAGAAGACCGCACTCATCCGCCTGCTGGATCTGTCGAAGCGGGCCGACGGCGTGCAGATCTTCATCGGCGGCGAATCGGGACTCGCGCCCCTGGACGAGTGCAGCGTCATCACCGCCCCGTACGAAGCGGACGGCCAGGTGGTGGGCTCGGTCGGTGTCATCGGCCCGACACGCATGGCCTACGAGCGTATCATTCCCATCGTCGATATCACGGCCAAGCTGCTTTCCAGCGCACTTTCCGCACCTTGAACCGAGCGCAGCGCGTCCCGCCGTGCGCCCCCCTTCATGCCCAAACTTCTACCCGAACCCGCATACAAGCACGGTACGCCGCCGAAGATCGGCGTCCTTCTGGTCAATCTCGGCACTCCCGAGGAACCGACGCGTCAGGCGCTGCGCCGTTATCTCAAGGAATTCCTGTCCGACCCGCGCGTGGTGGAGATTCCGCGGGCGATCTGGCTGCCGCTGCTGAACGGCATCATCCTCAACACGCGCCCGGCAAAGTCGGCCCAGAAATACGCGCAGATCTGGACCGCCGAAGGTTCGCCGCTCAAGGTGCACAGCGAGAGGCAGACCAAGCTGCTGCGCGGCTGGCTGGGCCACGCCGGCTATCCCGATCTCGTCGTCGATTACGCCATGCGCTACGGCGCTCCCGCGGTCGCCTCGCGCCTGGAACAGATGAAGGCGGCGAACTGCACGCGCATCCTCGTCGTCCCCCTTTATCCGCAATACGCCGCCAGCACCACCGCCTCGACCTACGATGCCGTCGGCCGCGCCACCATGCGCATGCGCAACCTGCCGGAACTGCGCTTCGTGCGCAGCTATCACGACCATCCCGGCTACATCAAGGCGCTCGCGGCGAGCGTGAACCAGCACTGGATGGAGCGCGGGCGCCCGGACAAGCTGGTGGTGAGCTTCCATGGCATACCCCGTTTCTCGCTCGACAAGGGCGATCCCTACCATTGCGAGTGCCAGAAGACCGGTCGCCTGCTGGGTGCGGAGCTCGGCCTCGCGCCGGGACAATACCTCGTCACCTTCCAGTCGCGCTTCGGCCGCGCCGAGTGGCTCAAGCCCTACACCCAGCCGACGCTGGAAGAGCTGGCCAGGGGCGGGGTGGCGCGCGTCAACGTGATCTGCCCGGGCTTCGTCGCGGATTGCCTGGAGACGCTGGAGGAGATCGGCATGGAGTGCAAGGGCGCGTTCCTCAACGCTGGCGGCAAGGAATTCCACTACATTGCGGCGCTCAACGAACGACCGGAATGGATCGCCGCCCTCGGAGCCGTGGTGGCCGACCACCTCGGCAGCTGGCTGCGCCAGCCGGCACCGGATGCCGCCGAGCTCGCGCGCAGCGCGCAGCGCGCAAAAGAACTCGGCGCGCCGGTCTGAACCAGCGCGCCGAGACTTTCCTGCGAAGGACGGGCGATAGGGCGGGTCAGCGGCAGACCGCAGCTCCGTTGCTCGCGCGTAGGGCGGCGCTGGCGCGCCGGCGGTTGTTGCGCCGCACCGCGCCCGGATCGAAGCTGCCCTCGATCTCGCGCATGGCTTCGCGCCGCGCCTTGAGCGCCAGTTTGAAGGCCTTCTCTTCGCCGTACTTGTTCACGGCGAACTTGACGCGCTTGCGCTTGCCGCCCGGCAGCGGCCAGGACGCGACCCAGAACCAGCGCTGCTGCTCCTGCGGCAGACTGCGTGTCTCCGAGGCGCAGTAACGGCAAACGCCGACCACGCCCGAGCGGTTGCTGCGCTTGACGATGCTGGAATACTCGCGCATCGACAGCGGCGGATGCTTGGCGACAGTCTCGTCGCGGAAGCTGACGGCGGCGGCAAAGGACTTGTTCCGGCTGCCGTGAACGCCATCGCTGAAGTGCTTGCGATAGATGACGCCGCGGCGCTGGATGGTCACGAGCCAGCCGTGGGTGCGGCTGACTTCGTTATCGACACGACTGATGCCGTATGTGGGTTTAGCCTGTTTCACCTTGGTCCTCGTCTCGTTGTGCGCCGGCCGTCATCCGCGCGGTTGGTCCATTCGGCTGCGGGCGCCTTCCTTGAGGAATATCAGTGCCCTTGATTTGTCCGTGAACGGCCCGCACTTTGTCATGGAAGCGCATTGCAGGCTGTGATGCACGGCACAAGGAAATTGCGACTACGAGGAGAACGTGATGCACGACACATTGCTCATCGTCTGCCCGCACTGCGGCGCCGCAAACCGCGTGCCGCAGGCGCGGCTGAACGAGAATCCGAACTGCGGCCGCTGCAAGGCCGCGCTATTCGATGGTCATCCCGCCGAGCTGGATGCCGCCGCCTTCGAGGCGCAGGTCGCCCGCAGCGACGTGCCGGTGGTGGTGGACTTCTGGGCCCCCTGGTGCGGCCCCTGCCGCGTCATGGCGCCGGCCTTCGCTCAGGCGGCGAAAGCCCTCGAGCCCGGTTACCGCTTCGCCAAGGTAAACACCGAAGAGCAGCCGCAACTGGCGTCGCGCTTTGGCATCCGCAGCATTCCGACGCTGGCGGTGTTCCGCCACGGAAGAGAGATCGCGCGCCAGGCAGGCGCCATGGACCAGGCCGCGCTGGTGCGCTGGATCCAGGCCCACGCCTGACGCGCCGGTACCGGACGGCGCGGCTTCAGCTGCGCGGCGGCGGCGGGTCGTCCACCAGCGACAGGTCGAAGGTGACCTGACTGAGCGTGGCCACCTGCTGTGCCGGCTCGGCGTATTCGGCGAGCCGTCGATTGGTTTCCGCGATGCGCTTCATGGCCACCGCGGACAGACGCTGATTGAAATGCTCCAGGCACTCCTCGGAGGACAGCGCCAGCGCCTGCGCACTGATGTCGAGATAGGTCAGCGGCGTCGCGCTGACGACGGTGGCAGTGCGCCGGCCGTCGAAATAGTCGAGATAGGCCATCTCGCCCACCACCTCGCCCGCGCCCAGCGTGCAGATGCGCCTGGCCTTGAGTGACACCTCGACCTCGCCCTCGATGATGATGCCGAAGCGCTTGTCCTGTTCGCCCTCGCGCATCAGCAGCGTGTTTTCCGCGATCTGGCGCCAGTTGCCGATGCGCAGCACCTCCCAGATTTCCACATCCTCGAATTCCAGGAAGAACGGCAGCTTGCGCAGCAGCGTGAAGCGCGACAGATTGACTGGTACCCAATCGTCATCGAGGATCTGGAACCGCACCGAGGTCAGGTCCTTGGCGAACTCCGCGCCGTTCTTGTAGCGGGAATACAGGTCCTTCTCCAGCGCCTTGCGGATGATGCCGTCCATACGTTCCGGCACGTCCGAATTGAGCTGCGATACCGACGGCGGATCGGCGTTGATGATGCGGTAGATGAGCTGGGCCGGATTCCTGCCGCGGAACGGCAGGCGCCCGGTGAGCAGGTGGAACAGCACCACGCCGAGGGAGTAGAGATCGGTCTTCTGGTTGAGCGGGTAGCCCTTGATCTGTTCCGGCGACATGTAGGCCGGCGAACCGACCCCCATGATGAAGGTGGAGTCGGATTCACTCTTCTTCAGCATATCCAGTGCCAGGCCGAAATCGGTGAGCTTGACCTCGTAGTTCTTGTTGATGAGGATGTTGGCAGGCTTGATGTCGCGGTGGATCACACCCTGCCGGTAAGCATAGTCGAGCGCCATGGCGCACTTGAAGACGGCCGACACTGCCCGGTGCATCGGCAGCATGCGGTCGAAGCTGCAGTAATGCTCGAGGGTGATGCCCTCGAAGTACTCCATGACGAGGTAGGCCTGGGTCTCCTCGATCACGGTATCGAAGATCTTGATGATGTTCGGGTGGTCGAGGCGGCGCACGATCTGCCACTCGGTGCGGAACAGCTTGGTCAGGCGCCGGTTCCACTTGCCCTCGTCCCGGGCCCGGTCGGCGAAAGAAATGAGCTTCACCGCTACCGGCTCCGGGTAGGCGGGGCCTTCGCAGAGATAGACGGTTGCCGTCGCGCCCTTCCCCACCTCGCGCAGGACGCGATACTTGCCGATCGTTTCGGGAGCCCCGTTGGCCATATCCAGAAGTCTGGTGTGGTTTTTGGAAAATCTTACCCCATTCCCCCCGTCCGGGGCGCAACGAACTGGCCCGGGGCGTCCCGCAGGCAGCCGCGCCGCCCTCCGAGGGGCCGCGGGCCCTGCAAGCCGCCGTCAATCCACCAGCCCTAGCTGATTCACCGTCCGGCCCTTGAAAAGCCGCGGAGTGTCCCAATTAACGACTTGTTTCAGTGCAGGGAGCCCATCATATGTCGGACAACGAACTCACTTCCAGCCCTTCCCCGGAGCAGGGTAACGCCGCAGCCGCCGCGCAGCCGCCGGCGGAGGCGCCCACCAGCGGGCCGGACACCATCCCCAGTCCCGAGGAACTGCTGCGGACGGCCGAACTCAAGGCCGCCGAGCACTACGATGCCTGGCTGCGCGCGAAGGCGGACGCGGACAACACGCGGCGCCGGGCGCAGGAGGACATCGCCAAGGCCGGCAAGTTCGCCGTCGAAAAATTCGCCCAGGCCATGCTGCCGGTGAAGGACAGCCTGGAGGCGACGCTGCTGGCGGAATCCGCCACCCTGGAAAGCCTCAAGGCAGGCGTCGAGCTAACGCTGAAGCAGCTCGCCGCGGGAATGCAGAGCGCCGGCGTAACCGAGGTCCAGCCGATGGGAGAGAAGTTCGACCCCCACCGACACCAGGCCATCAGCGTGCAGGAGGTCGATGGCGAAGGAAACCGCGTCCTCAGCGTGCTGCAGAAGGGCTACCTGCTGCACGATCGCGTGCTGCGTCCGGCCCTGGTCGTCGTCTCCAAGTCGAGGGACGGCGGCGCGGCTTGATTTCGCGGCCGGGAACCCCATATCGCAAACAGGTGAATTGCCGGGAGACCGGCGTCAGAATCGAAGAGGAAAACCATGGGAAAGATCATCGGCATCGACCTCGGCACAACCAACAGCTGCGTCGCCATCATGGAGAGCGGCAAGCCCAAGGTCATCGAGAATTCGGAAGGCGCGCGCACCACGCCGTCCATCGTCGCCTACACCGAGGACGGCGAGGTCCTGGTGGGTGCCTCGGCCAAGCGCCAGGCGGTGACCAACGCCAAGAACACCCTGTTCGCCGTGAAGCGCCTCATCGGCCGCCGCTTCGAGGAGAAAGAGGTGCAGAAGGACATCCACCTCATGCCCTACAAGATCGTCAGGGCCGACAACGGCGACGCCTGGGTCGAGGTGCGCGGCAAGAAGATCTCGTCACCGGAAATCTCGGCGCAGGTGCTGCGCAAGATGAAGAAGACGGCCGAGGACTATCTGGGCGAGGAGGTGACGGAAGCGGTCATCACGGTGCCGGCCTATTTCAACGACTCCCAGCGCCAGGCCACCAAGGACGCCGGCCGCATCGCCGGCCTGGAGGTCAAGCGCATCATCAACGAGCCCACCGCGGCGGCGCTCGCCTTCGGCATGGACAAGAAGCAGGGCGACAAGAAGATCGCGGTCTATGACCTGGGCGGCGGGACCTTCGACATCTCCATCATCGAGATCGCGGCCGTGGAAGGCGAGCACCAGTTCGAGGTGCTGTCGACGAACGGCGACACCTTCCTCGGCGGCGAGGACTTCGACCAGCGCGTGATCGACTACGTCGTCACCGAGTTCAAGAAGGAGCAGGGCGTCAACCTCAAGAACGATGTGCTGGCGCTGCAACGGCTGAAGGAATCGGCGGAGAAAGCCAAGATCGAGTTGTCTTCGTCGCAGCAGACCGAAATCAACCTGCCCTACATCACGGCGGACGCGTCGGGGCCGAAGCACCTGACGATGAAGATCACCCGCGCCAAGTTCGAGTCGCTGGTGGAAGACCTGATCGAGCGCACCATCGAGCCCTGCCGCATCGCCATCAAGGACGCGGGCGTGAAGGTGGGCGACATCGACGACGTGATCCTGGTGGGCGGCATGACGCGCATGCCCAAGGTGGTGGACAAAGTACGGGAGTTCTTCGCCAGGGAGCCGCGCAAGGACGTAAACCCGGACGAGGCGGTCGCCGTCGGCGCCGCGATCCAGGGCGGCGTGCTGCAGGGCGAGGTGAAGGACGTGCTGCTGCTGGACGTGACGCCCCTGTCGCTCGGTATCGAGACCCTCGGCGGCATCATGACCAAGCTGATCCAGAAGAACACCACCATTCCGACCAAGGCGCAGCAGGTGTTCTCCACCGCCGAGGACCACCAGACCGCGGTGACGATCCACGTGCTCCAGGGCGAGCGCGAATTGGCGGCAGGAAACAAGAGCCTCGGCCAGTTCAACCTCACCGACATCCCGCCGGCGCCACGCGGCCTGCCGCAGATCGAGGTCGCCTTCGACATCGATGCGAACGGCATCCTGCACGTGTCGGCCAGGGACAAGGCGACGGGCAAGGAGAACAAGATCAAGATCCAGGCCAGCTCCGGTCTTTCGGAAGAGGAAGTGCAGCGCATGGTGAAGGACGCCGAGGCGCATTCCGAGGAAGACCGCAAGGTCCACGAACTGGTGGACGCGCGCAACCATTGCGATGCCATGATCCACTCGGTGAAGAAATCGCTGACGGAGTACGGCGACAAGCTCGGCGCGGACGAGAAAGGCAAGATCGAAGCCGCCATCAAGGACGCCGAAGAGGCGATGAAGGGCAACGACAAGGCGACCATCGAAGCCAAGACCGAGGCGCTGGCGCTGGCCTCGCAGAAGCTGGGCGAGAAGCTCTACGCCGAGCAGGGCGGTGAGGGCGCGGCGGGCGGTGCCGGCGCGGGCGGGCACGGTGGCGGTCCTTCGGCGGGCGCCTCGTCCGCCAAGGGCGACGAAGGCGACGTCGTGGATGCGGAATTCACGGAAGTCAGAGACAAGAAGTAATCGGAGAACCGACAAGGCGCCATGGCGCCGGGGAATCGCAGCAAGGCCCAGGGCCTTGCTGCGCGACCTCGGCGCCATGGTGCAATTGCGGTGAGGGCTTTCCATGGCTAAGCGCGACTACTACGAAGTTCTCGGCCTCAACCGGGACGGGTCGGATGAAGAAATAAAGAAGGCCTACCGCAAGCTGGCCATGAAATTCCATCCCGACCGCAATCCCGACAATCCCAAGGCCGAGGAGCAGTTCAAGGAAGCCAAGGAAGCCTACGAGGTCCTTTCCGACGCCGAGAAGCGATCGGCCTACGATCAGTTCGGCCACGCCGGCGTCGATCCGCAGGCTGGCGCCGGCGCAGGTTTCGGCGGCATGGGCGGTTTCGCCGATGCCTTCAGCGACATCTTCGGCGACATCTTCGGCGGCGCGCGCGGCGGCCGTTCCAACGTCTATCGCGGCGCCGATCTGCGCTACAACCTGGAAGTATCGCTGGAGGAGGCGGCGCGCGGCAGCGAGACGCGCATCCGCATACCGACCATGGAGGAGTGCGGCCCGTGCAAGGGTACCGGCGCCAAGCCGGGCACCCAGCCCAAGGTCTGCCCCACCTGCGGCGGCGCCGGCCAGGTGCGCATGCAGCAGGGTTTCTTCTCGATCCAGCAGACCTGCCCCAAGTGCCACGGCACCGGGCGCATCATTCCCGAGCCCTGCACCAGCCTGCCACGGCGCGGGGCGCGTCAAGCAGCACAAGACGCTGTCGGTGAAGATCCCTTCCGGCATCGACGACGGCGACCGCATACGGCTGGCCGGCGAAGGCGAGCATGGCGTGAATGGCGGACCGCCCGGCGACCTCTACGTGCAGATCCACCTCAAGCAGCACACCGTATTCCAGCGCGACCACGACGATCTGCACTGCGAGATGCCGGTCAGCTTCACCACCGCGGCCCTCGGCGGCGAGATCGAGATTCCGACTCTGGACGGTGCCGCCAAGATCAAGGTTCCGCCGGAAACCCAGACCGGCAAGGTGTTCCGCCTGCGCGGCAAGGGCATCCGCGGCGTGCGCAGCCATGCCGCGGGCGACCTCCTGTGCCATGTGGTGGTCGAGACGCCGATCAGCCTCACCGAGCGGCAGAAGGAGTTGCTGCGCGAATTCGAGTCCATCAACGAGAAGGACAACGAACGGCACAACCCCCGGGCGCAGTCCTGGATGGACAAGGTGCGCGAGTTCTTCGGCGCCTGATCAGGCGCGGCGCCACTGCGTCACGCCGCCCGGCTTGTCCTCGAGGATGATCCCGGCTTCCAGCAGGTCGGCGCGGATGCGGTCGGCTTCGGCGTAGTTCTTCGCTTTCTTGGCCGCGGCTCGATCTGCAATTTTTCCGTCGATATCGCTGTCCGCAGGACTCTCCGCAACGAGGGCGTCCATCGATGCGGTCAGCTTGCCCGTCGCCGTCTTGCCCTGCAAGAAATCCATCGGCATTCGTCCCAGCAAGCCCAAACTAGCGCCCAACGCCTTCAACAGCGCCGCGCTGCCAAAATCATGCGATCGGTTAACCTCATTCGCAAGATCGAACAGCAGCGCGATCGCTTCCGGCGTATTGAAATCGTCATCCATCGCTCCCCTGAATCGCGCCGCGCGCGGGTCATCCCGGTCGATGGCTCCTGCCGCCCCAGGCGGCACGTTCTTCAAGGCCGTATACAACCGCGTCAGCGCCTGCTTCGCGTCCTCCAGATGGGCGTCCGAATAGTTGAGCGGGCTGCGGTAATGGGCGCGCAGGATGAAGAAGCGCACCACCTCGGGGTCGTACCTCTTCAGGATGTCGCGGATGGTGAAGAAGTTGCCGAGCGACTTGGACATCTTCTCGTCGTCCACGCGCACGAAGCCGTTGTGCATCCAGTAGTTCACGAAAGTGCCGCCGTGGGCGCCTTCGGACTGGGCGATCTCGTTCTCGTGATGGGGAAACTGCAGGTCCTGGCCGCCGCCGTGGATGTCGAAATGGTTGCCGAGCAGTTCGGAGCTCATCGCCGAGCACTCGATGTGCCAGCCGGGACGGCCGCTGCCCCATGGAGAGCTCCATTTCGCCTCCTCCGGTTCGTCCTCCTTGGCATGCTTCCACAGCACAAAGTCGAGCGGGTCGCGCTTTCCGGCCGCCACCTCCACGCGCTCGCCGGCGCGCAGATCCTCCAGCGATTTGCCGGACAGTTTGCCGTAGCCCGGGAACTTACGAACGGCATAGCAGACGTCGTCGTTGCCGGCGACATAGGCGATGCCGTTGCGCTCCAGCTCGCCGATCATGCGCAGCATGGCGTCCACATGCTCCGTGGCGCGCGGCTCGTGATCCGGCGGCAGCACACCGAGCGCCGCTGCGTCCTCGTTCATGTAGCCGATGAAGCGGCCGGTGAGCGCATGTATCGACTCCCCGTTGTCGTGCGCACGCCTGATGATTTTGTCATCGATGTCGGTGATGTTGCGCACGTACGTGACGCCATAGCCGCTCGCGCGCAGCCAGCGTGCCACCATGTCGAACACCACCAGCACGCGCGCGTGGCCGAGATGGCAGTAGTCGTAGACCGTCATCCCGCAAACGTACATGCGCACGCGGCCGGGATCGATGGGAACGAACTGCTGCTTGTCGCGGGTCAGTGAATTGTAGATCTTGAGCATGTCGAAGGTGGAATCTGCGGGCGACGTGGACGGGCGGCCGCTGTGCCAGCGCACGGCGCCGCGCGGGACGCGCGCAGCCGGCAATGATTGTGGATCGGACACCCTTCTTGCTAGAATTTTACGTTAGGCTGATTCACCTCAAGAATATTTTTCTGCGATGAGCGCACTTCCGATCCGTACCCTGTTCGCGCTGCTGCTCGCCGCGACCTGTGTCGCCGCTGTATCCGCTGTGCCCGCCGACGCGTTGCAGGAGGCGCAGCGCCTGTTGCAGCAGGGGCAACTGCAGCAGGCGCTCGATCGCACCGACCAGGTCATCGCCGGCAAACCCAGCGATGCCCAGGCGCGTTTCCTCAAAGGCCTGATCCTGGCCGAGATGAACCGCCACGACGAAGCCATCGCGGTATTCAGCACACTCACCGAGGACTATCCGGAACTTCCGGAACCCTACAACAACCTGGCGGTGATCTACGCCCAGATGCGCCAGTACGAAAAGGCGAAGGCGGCCCTGGAAATGGCGATCCGCACCCATCCGGGCTATGCAACCGCGTACGAAAATCTGGGCGACGTCTATGCCCGCCTCGCCGGCCAGGCCTACGACAAGGCCCTCCAGCTCGATGCCTCGAGCACTGCCGCCAGGAGCAAGCTGGCCATGGCTCGCGAACTGATCGCAGTGTCCGGCCGCCCGCAGCCGGCGAAGGCAGCGACGACCACCGGCAAGCCCGCGCCGAGCGCAGCAGCGTCCACCGCACCCGGGATGAAGCAGTGAGGTTTGCCCCTGCTGCAGCCGCCGTCCCACGTCGCAATTGAAGCGGCGACAGATCGGTTCTACCTGACTTGCCGCCGGCGGCAGCAGATGAGGGAAGATTGCCGCCGGAAGATCATTAACCAAGGCGCGGCGTACCGGCCGCGCAATCCCGACTGAAAGGAACTGAAATGAAAAAGCTTGCGCCGTTCGCACTTGCCCTGTGCCTTGCCGGGCCGGCCCTCGCCGCGAATCCCGTGGTGGAGATGAAGACGTCGATGGGCCCCGTAACGCTGGAACTCTATGCCGACAAGGCGCCGAAGAGCGTCGAGAATTTCCTGCAATACGCCAAGGATGGTTTCTATAACGGCACCGTCTTCCACCGCGTCATCGACGGTTTCATGATCCAGGGCGGCGGGTTCGAAAAGGACATGAAGCAGAAACAAACCCGCGCGCCGATCCAGAACGAAGCCAAGAATGGCCTCAAGAACGAGGCCGGCACCCTGGCCATGGCGCGCACCAGCGATCCGCATTCCGCTTCGGCGCAGTTCTTCATCAATCTCAAGAATAATGCCTTTCTCGACTACCCGGGGCGGGACGGCTGGGGCTATGCGGTTTTCGGCAAGGTGACGCAGGGGCTCGAAGTCGTGGAGAAGATCGCCAAGGTCGAAACGGCGAACGCCGACGGGCACCAGAACGTTCCGACCCAGCCGATCGTCATCGAATCCATGCGCATCGTCGCGGACAAGTGAAGGAAACACCATGGTCAAACTGCAAACCAGTCTCGGCACCCTCAGCATCGATCTCTATGCCGACAAGGCGCCGGAAACCGTGCGCAACTTCCTCGAATACGTGGACGCCGGGCACTACGACAAAACCATATTTCACCGCGTTATCGACGGCTTCATGATCCAGGGTGGCGGCTTCGACGCCGCCATGCAGCAGAAGGGCGTGCGCGCGCCGGTCAAGAACGAGGCGGACAACGGTCTCAAGAACGACCGCGGCACCATAGCCATGGCGCGCACTTCCGATCCGCATTCCGCCACCGCGCAGTTCTTCATCAACGTGGCCGACAACGACTTCCTCAACTTCCGCGCGCCCGCCGCCGACGGCTGGGGCTACTGCGTCTTCGGCCGCGTCGTGGAAGGCATGGACGTGGTGGACAAGATCCGCAGCGTGGCGACCGGCAGCCGCGGCTTCCACCAGGACGTGCCGCGCGAGAACGTCATGATCGAACGGGCGGAGCGCGCCTGACCGCGCCCGGCCCGCTGACGGCCGCATCGGCGGAGCACCATGGCCGCGCTGTTCATTTCCGACCTTCACCTGTGCCCGACGCGGCCGGCGGTCAGCCGTTTATTCCTGGATTTCCTGCGGGGTCCGGCGCAACGGGCCGATGAACTCTACATCCTGGGCGACCTGTTCGAGTACTGGGCGGGGGACGACGACCTCGACGATCCCTTCGTCGCCGGCATGTGCGAGGCGCTCGCCGCGCTCACCGATACCGGTGTGGCAACCTCTTTCATCCGCGGCAATCGCGATTTCCTGGCGGGCGAGGGGTTCGCCCGGCGCACCGGCGCCGCGCTGCTGGACGACCCGACCCTGCGCTGGATTGAAGGCGTGCCTACGCTGCTCATGCACGGCGACACCTTGTGCACCGACGACACGGACTATCAGGAGTTTCGCTCCATGGTTCGCTCGTCCCAGTGGCAGCAGCAATTCCTTGCCCGCCCGCTGACGGAACGCAAGCGCATGATCGAGGAACTGCGCCGCCGCAGCGAAGAGGCGAAGAGCGTCAAGGCCGAGGCGATCATGGATGTGAATGAGTATGCGGTGGCGGCGGCATTGCGCACGCACGCCTATCCGCGCCTGATTCACGGCCATACCCACCGCCCGGCGCAACACCTCCATCTAGTGGACGGCCGCCGCTGCGAACGCTGGGTGCTGGCCGACTGGTACGATCGAGGCAGTTACCTGGAATGCGACGGGTCGGCCTGCCGCTCCGTCCCATTTCCGGCACCGATTCAGACTTGAGCCAGACCGCGTGCCAGATCCGCCTCCACGTCCTCCACCGCTTCCAGTCCGACGGCCACCCGGAGCAGCCCTTCCGTAATGCCCGTTGCTGCACGCGCCTCGGGCGAAATGCGGCCGTGGGTGGTGCTGGCCGGATGCGTGATGGTGGTCTTGGTATCGCCGAGGTTGGCGGTGATCGAGATCATCCGCGTCGAATCCACCACGCGCCACGCCTCTTCGCGGCCGCCGCGCACCTCGAACGACACGATGGCGCCGCCACTGCGCTGCTGACGCATGGCAAGCTCGTGCTGGGGGTGGGACGGCAGACCGGGATAGTGGACCCGCGCCACCTGCGGCCGGGATTCGAGCCAGCGCGCCAGAGCCAGGGCATTGGCCGATTGCGCCTCCATGCGGATCTTCAGGGTTTCCAGTCCCTTCAGAATGATCCAGGCATTGAACGGCGACAGGGTCGGCCCCGCCGTGCGCAGAAACTTGAACACCTCCTCCGTGACCTCCCGGTTGCCGAGCACCGCGCCGCCGAGGACGCGGCCCTGGCCGTCGAGGTACTTGGTGGCGGAGTGGATGATGATGTCGGCCCCCATTTCCAGCGGCCGCTGCAGCACGGGGGTGCAGAAGCAGTTGTCCACCGCCAGCAGCGCGCCGCCGCGATGAACGACATCCGCCAGTGAGGCAATGTCGACGACTTCGGTGAGGGGGTTGGAAGGCGTCTCCACGAACACCAGCCGCGTCTGCGGTCTCATGGCGTCCGCATACTCGTCGAGGTCTCCGGCGTGCACGAAGGTCGTGTCGACGCCGAAGCGCGGCAGGATGGTTCCGAACAACTGCTGGGTCGCGCCGAAAATGCTGCGCGAGGCGACGATGTGGTCGCCGCTTTTCAGCAGCGCCAGCGCGAGCGAGAGGATTGCCGCCATGCCGGAAGCGGTGGCGACGCAGCCCGCCGCTCCTTCCAGGGCGGCCAGCCGCTCCTGCAGCATGGTCACCGTCGGATTGGTAAAGCGCGCATAGACATTGCCGGGCTCGGCGCCGGAGAAGCGCGCCGCGGCCTGCGCCGCGTTCTCGAACACGAAGCTGGAGGTGAGATAGAGCGCCTCGCTGTGCTCACCGAAGTGGCTGCGCACCTGCCCCGCCCGGACCGCCAGGGTTTCCAAGGAGAATTCATTGGTCATCGCGCCTTCTCCGCAAAAGAAAAAACCCGGTCCAGCTTGCGCGACCGGGTTCGGTTCGCTTTGTCGGGTAAGGATGACGCATTGCTGCGTCACCCTCCCCTAAGAACCGGGCGTGCGAGTTTCCCCGCACCCGGCTCAAGCCTCTCAAAGGCTCCCACTAAAGGGACCCGGTTTCCAACTTCCAACCGTTGGCATGAAGTTGACGGTGGCAGTTCGGATGTAACAGCGCCAGATTCGCATACGCGTCGCTGCCGCCCTGATCGCGAGGTGTCCGGTGATGCACATGCCATCCGGTTTCCGTCGTGATCGGCTCGTCGCACAACACGCACCGCTTGTTCTGGCTCCACCAAAGGTACAGCAGCTTGCGCCTTCCCGTCAGGGAGCCTTGCATCTTCAGACCGAGCCGGTCCTCAAAGTAGGTCTCCCATTGCGGGTCGAACGGATTCGCTTCGCCCTTGATTTTCGTATGCCGGCGGATCTTCGTGTCGCTGGCTTTCACCAGGGTCACGCTCTTGCGCCGGCCATCCGAGTCGCTGGTCCGTGAAACGAACACCCAGTTGCGCTGCCCGATTGTCCCAAAGTATTTCGATTTGGTCCAACCGGCGCTCTTGTTCGGGTGCCGTCGCTTGGCCCACTGCCACGTCTTTCTCCACAGCCAGGCGTCGATCGCTGCGAAAGTCTGCGAGGCGCTGACCGCGCGGTGATAATTGGCCCACCCCCGAACGACAGGGTTGAGCTGCGCGATCAGGTTCTCCTGCAGCGCGCTCTTCTGCGCGGCAAAGATCGACTTCACTTTGGCCTTGAAGGCTTGGACGTTCTTCTTGGACGGCGTGATGATGATTGCCGTCCCGAACTTCCTCACCCGCTGGCCCAGGAAATCGAACCCTTCGGCGACATGCGTGATCCGGGTCTTCTCTTGCGAGAGCTCCAGGCCCCGGGTGGCGAGAAACGCTTCCACCAAGGGTTTGACTTCGCCCTCCAGCAATTCTTTCGAGCTGCCGGTGATGATGAAGTCGTCCGCATAGCGCACCAGATTGACCTTGTTCTTTCCGGCCTTGCGGTTGCCCTTCGACCCGAATCGGGCCTCCAGCGCCGCTTCCAGTCCGTCCAAGGTGCAGTTAGCCAACGTCGGCGAGATAATTCCGCCCTGGGGCGTCCCCGCCGTTGTCGGAAAGAGTCTTCCGCTCTCGACATACCCGGCTTTCAGCCATTTCCGAAGGATCTCCTTGTCCATGCAGACGTTGGCGACCAGCCAGTCGTGACTGATGTGGTCGAAACAGCCTTTGATGTCTCCCTCCAGCACCCACTGCGCCTTGTCGTGCCCCGACAGCACCGTGTGGCACTGGCAGATGGCGTCGGCCGTCGCGCGCTCGGGCCGGAATCCGTAGGAGTTCCGGTCCGCCAGCGTTTCGGCCACGGGCGCGAGCGCGAGCAGATGCAGCGCTTGCTGCGCCCGATCGTGCAGGGTGGGTATGCCCAAGGGACGCATCTTGCCATTGGCTTTCGGGATGTACACCCTCCTCAGCGGCAGCGGCCGGTAGCCGCGCCGTTCGAGTGTTTCAATGGCCTGGCGCTTCGTCTCCGGGTTCGACCAAATCTTCCGATCTACCCCCGGAGTGTTCTTGCCTTGGTTCTCGGTCACTCGCTTGACGGCGACCGCTTTGCCGGCGAACGAGCGGGTCAGGAATCGTTGCAGGGCTTTCACCCTGCGCCAGTCCCCGGCCTGGGTTGCCTTCACAATACGCGCCTGCAGCCGCCTCACAGTCCCGTGCAGCCTGGCCCAGTCGAGCTGGTGCCAGTCCGGTGGGGCTGCGGAGGCCGCAGACGCCTCTGATGGCGCACTCACTTGCTTGCCTCCTTTCGGTGACCCGTCGGGAAGGCAAGATGACCCCCGCGGGGGCTCTCTTGCCCCCTTGGGGATGACGGTTCGACAGGGTCTCTTGTGATGAGAGACCACGCGGAAGTCAGCGCTCTTTCGAGCGGGGTGATGTTGCAACCCCTATCCGTCCCATTACAGGACGGCCTTCGCTTTGTCCGCGCTCCTTTACCCGCAGGCCCATGGGCTTTCCTTGCGGTCGGCCTGCCCTCGCGGGCGGGACTACGGGCTTGCCCTGTTCCTCTCCAGTGACACGAATGGGTTAGACCTTGCCTATGCGCCGGCGGTGATGATGTCAGCGTGCTCCAAGCCGCTCATGGGAGCACCTACCGCGTACCGTTTTGGTTCAGGCCTGACAGCAGCTTGGGCCTGCTTACAATAACGGCGCGTTATCCGGCAATTCACGTGAGTTGGTCGTACCACCCAGCCTGGCACCTCATCCGCCTCGCTGCTGGCAGAATCATGCCGCTCCCCTTGCGAGGTTCGGCATACGTCACGAGGGCGTGGTTACGTTGTCAGGATCGCTTGGCACCCCCTCGTTACCGAGGACGCACCGACCCCTAGGCTACCGCCGGCTGAACGGCGGGTCTCGCTGCCGGAATGATTCCCGGTGAGACAATCACTTGAGAGGCTTACGCCTCTTAGGTATCGACAGCGCACGCATTTCACGTGCCGTCCTACTTCCAGTGCTCGTTGTGTCAGGATTACGCTGCCTGACTAGGCGAGCTACCTAAGCGACCTCAGGTCGCACAGCGGCATTTGTATGGCGCCCGCAAGCTGAAGCTCAAATCGGCGCAGATCGAAAGCTACACGGCGCGAATCACGAAGTCAACGCAAGCCCCCTGCGCCGCGTCACTCGGCCAGCACCAGGTTGAGGTCCAACTGCGCGCCTTCGCCGTCGTCGGCGAAGGTCTTCGACGCGCCGCGCTGCGATTCCACACTGTGTAGATATTCCGCCGTGACATCGCCCGTGATGTAGTGGCCGTCGAAGCAAGAAGTCTCGTAGCACGTGATGGTCGGATTGACGTCATGAATTGCCGCCTTGAGGGCGTCCAGGTCCTGGTACACCAGCCCGTCGGCGCAGATCTCGCGGCAAATCTCCTCGTCGGTGCGATCCGATGCGATCAGCTCGGCGCGTGTCGGCATGTCGATGCCATAGACGTTGGGAAAGCGCACCGGCGGCGCGGCGGAGGCGAAATACACCTTGCGCGCGCCCGCGTCCCGCGCCATCTGCACGATCTCGCGGCTCGTGGTGCCGCGCACGATCGAATCGTCCACCAGCAGAACGTTCTTGCCGCGGAATTCCTGGGCGATCGCGTTCAGCTTCTGGCGCACCGATTTCCTGCGCGTGGACTGGCCCGGCATGATGAAGGTGCGGCCGATGTAGCGATTCTTGACGAAGCCCTCGCGGTAGGGAATGCCGAGGCGGAAGGCAAGCTCCATCGCAGACGGACGGCTCGAATCGGGAATCGGGATCACCGTGTCCACCGCCAGGTGCGGCATGGTGTGCCGGACTTTGTCGGCCAGGTACTCGCCCATCTTGACGCGCGTCTCGTAGACCGAGATGCCGTCCATGAGCGAGTCGGGGCGCGCCAGATACACGAACTCGAAAATGCAGGGCGCATGCACCGTGCGCTCGGCGCACTGGCGGCTGGCGAAGTTGCCATCCATGTCGATCAGCACCGCCTCCCCCGGCATCACGTCGCGCAGCACCTGGAAGCCCAGGGTATCGAGCGCCACGCTCTCCGACGCCACCAGGTATTCGTTGCCTTCGGCCGTTGCATTGCGTCCGATGATGAGAGGCCGGATGCCATACGGATCGCGGAATGCGAGCAGACCGTAGCCCGCAATCATCGCCACCACGGCGTAGGCGCCGCGACAGCGCCGATGGACACCGGACACGGCCTTGAAGATGGTCTCTGCGTCGAGCTGGTACTTGGTTGCGGCGGCCTGGAGTTCGTGCGCCAGGACGTTGAGCAGGACTTCCGAATCGGAGTTGGTGTTGATGTGGCGCAGGTCCTGCAGGAACATGTCGCGCTTCAGCTGCTCGGCGTTGGTGAGGTTGCCGTTGTGCGCGAGCATGATGCCGAAGGGCGAATTGACATAGAAGGGCTGGGACTCGGCCGAGTTGAAGGCGGAGCCAGCGGTGGGATAGCGGCAGTGGGCGATCCCCCACACACCCTGCAGGTTGCGCATGTTGCGCGTGCGGAAAACGTCGCGCACCAGCCCCGGGCCCTTGTGCATGTGGAAAACGCCGGCCTCGGCCGTGGCGATGCCGGCGGCATCCTGGCCGCGGTGCTGCAACACCTGCAGGCCGTCGTAGAGCACTTGGTTGACGGGGGTTTTCGCGACTACTCCGAGAATCCCGCACATTTTCGCATCACCTATCGGTATCGAATCCGTTTCGCCAACTCGGGCGGGAGGTACGGTTTGCTCGCCAATGCCGCCGTCTCGAGGGGCGGCGCGCTAACCGCGTCGCGCCACCACGGCCGTTGCGGCAGGCTGGTCAGTCCGCCCGCCACGACCAGCGCCAGCAGAATCGCGATTCCCTGCAGCGCACCGAAAACGCCGCCGAGAAACCGGTCCAGCACACCCAATCCGGCTGCCGCCAACACCCCCGTCACCGCCAGCCGCAGCAGAGCGAAAACTACCAACACACCCACAAACACGGCCGCAAAGCCGACGACATACTGCACCGCCTGGTCCTTGAGCACGTCGGCGAACAGGCCGCCGACTTCGCTCGCGGTAGCACGCGCCGCGAAAAACGCCACAACCCACGCCGCCAGCGCCAGCATCTCGCTCACCAGCCCGCGCCAGAATCCCAACAGCAGCGTGAGGCCCAAGACCGCCACCACGCCATAATCGAACACCGTCACGACTTCGGGGCCACCATTCCGTCCAGCCCGCTCTTCCTGAGCCTGTCCCGCGCCTTCTCCGCCGCATCGCGGCTTTCGAAGGGGCCGGCTCGCACCCTTGTCTTGACTCCACTCGCCGTTCGTACCGACTCGACAAACGAATTGTAGCCTTCCGCCTTCACCCTTGCCTGCACTTTGCGCACGTTGTCGGGATCGGCAAAGACGCCAAGCTGCACCACGAACTGGTCCGCGGCGTTGAGAATGGCCTCCGCACGCGCCTCTTCCACCTTGGTTTCAGGTCGCTTGGCGGCGACCGTCTCCGTGGGCTTGGCGGCGGGCTTTTCTGCAACCGGCTTCTCCGCAACCTTCTCGACTGCCTTCTCCGGCGCCTTGCCCGACTTGGCCTCGATCGGCGGCTTCTCCTGCACCTTGCCGGCAGGCGGCGCTGGCGTACCCGTCGCTCCAGCGGCTGGGGGTTCCAGGGGCGCCGACGGCTTCGCGACGGGCGGCGGCGCAGCGCTTGCATCCGGCGCAGACTTGCCCTCGCCCGGCACCGCGGCCTGGGACGGGGCAACACGCTGATCGAAGGGGCTGTCGCGGCCGGGAATCCGTACCTGGATATCCTGATTGACCGGCTTGGGCTCCTGCTCCATGACCATGGGCAGCACGATAGCGGCGAGCAGCGCCAGCGCCACGGCACCGACCAGGCGACGGCGTGCGCGCTTTTTCAACTCGATTTGGGCGTCCTTGTCGGCCATGGACAGGGCTGAAATCAGACCGACGACTCGATCGAACGCATGACCGAGGCAACGGTAAGAAATGATCCGAAGACGACAATTCTATCATTTCCGCCGCAGCGCCCCCGGGCTGCGACAAAGGCGCTTGCCGGCGAATCGAATTGCTCCACGGCGTCGGCCGGCACGCCCGCCTGCCGCACGATGCCTGCCAACGTGGCTGCGTCCGTGCCGCGCGGCCCTTCGAGGCTGCACACCAGCCAGCGGTCGATCCGGCCGCGCAATCGTGTGACCACGCCGGCGATGTCCTTGTCGCGCAGCATGCCGAATACCGCCCAGGTCTGCGGAAAGAAGGGCATGTCGCCCAGATTGTCTGCCAGGACGCCTCCCGCGCGGGGATTGTGGGCGACGTCGAGGACGACGGCGGGCCGCCCGGGCAGCACCTGGAAGCGCCCTGGCAGTTCCACCTCGAGCAGACCGCGGCGGATATCCTGCATCGTAACCGGCAGCCGGTCCGACACCGCGTCCAGTCCCGCCAGGGCGGTCGCGGCATTGAGCAGCTGGTTGGCGCCGCGCAGCGCCGGATGTGCCAATCCGCCGCGGCGAACGATTGTCTCACCGCGCCGCCGCCAATACTGCCATTGCGTCGGCTCGGCGGTGAAGCCGAAATCCGACCCCAGCAGCCGGCAGTCGGCAGCGATCGACCGGACATGATCCAGAAGCCGTTGCGGCGGCTTGGGGTCGCCGACGATGGCAGGTTTGCCGCCGCGGAAGATGCCGGCCTTCTCGAATCCGATCTCTTCGCGCGTCGCGCCAAGGTAGTCCATGTGGTCGAGATCGACATTGGTGACGATGGCGCAATCGGTATCGAAGGCATTCACGGCGTCCAGCCTGCCGCCCATCCCCACTTCGAGAATCACCACGTCCAGCGCTTGTTTCGAGAACACCTGCCACGCCGCCAGCGTGCCGAACTCGAAATAGGTCAGAGCCGTGGCTTGGCGCGCGGCTTCGACGTCGGCAAATGCCCGGCACAGTTCCGCATCCGCAACCGGGCGGCCGGCTATGCGCACGCGCTCGTTGTAGTGCAACAAATGGGGCGAGGTGTAGAGGGCGACGCGATAACCGGCACACAGCAATATGCGCTCCAACATGGCACAGGTGGACCCCTTGCCATTGGTGCCCCCGACCGTGATGACCGGTACGTTCTGCGTCATTTCCAGGGCCTGCCGGACGCGCTGCACGCGATCCAGACCGAGATCGATCGGCCGCGAATGGACGCGTTCGATGTACGACAGCCAGTCGGCAAGCGAATCGGGCATGACCTGGTCGGGAGCCGCCCCGTCAGGCGGCGTGGGCAGGCATGCGTTGCAGCAGGCTCAGGAGCGAAGCGAGTTTGTCGCGTAAATGGCGCCGATCTACGATGAGGTCGATGGCACCCTTGTCGAGGAGAAACTCGGCGCGCTGGAAGCCCTCCGGCAGCTTTTCGCGCACCGTCTGCTCGATCACGCGCGGCCCGGCGAATCCGATCAAGGCGCCGGGTTCGGCGATGACGACATCGCCGACGAAGGCGAAGCTCGCAGACACGCCGCCCATGGTGGGATCGGTGAGGACGGTGACGAAGGGCACCTTGCGACCTGCGAGTTGGGTGATCGCCGCCGTCGTCTTGGCCATCTGCATCAGGGAAAACAGCCCCTCCTGCATGCGCGCGCCGCCGGAAGCCGTGATGCACACGAACGGCAGCTGCTGCTCCAGGGCCGCCTTCACGCCGCGCACGAAGCGCTCGCCCACCACCGAGCCCATCGAACCGCCCATGAACTCGAACTCGAACACTGCGAGCACCACCGGAACGGTATTGATGGCACCTTGCATCACGACGAGGGCATCGGCTTCGCCGCTGTCCTCCGTCGCCGCCTGCAGGCGATCGGGATAGCGCTTGCTGTCCTTGAACTTCAGCGGATCCACCGGCAGCACCTCGGCGCCGATCTCGAAGCGACCCTCGGGATCGAGCAACAGGTCGACGCGCGCGCGGGCCTTGATCCGGTGATGATGGCTGCACTTCGGGCAAACGCTCAGGTTGTTCTCCAGGTCCGAGCTGTAAAGCACCGCCTCGCAGGCAGGACACTTGCACCACAGACCTTCCGGGACCGTCTTGCGCTGTCCGGTGTCGGAGCGCTTGATCTTCGGCGGTAGAAGTTTCTGCAGCCAACTGCTCATGACTTGACCTCCGCCGCAACCGCCTCGTCCATGGCCTGGCGTATACCGCCGAGAAAGGCAGTAAGGCGCGCTGCCGCCTCGTCCCGCGGCGCCTGCTCCAGTTCTTCGATCAGCCGGCTGCCGATCACCACGGCATCGGCAATGGCGGCGATGCGCGCCGCGCTCGCCGCGTCGCGGATACCGAAGCCGACGCCGACCGGCATGCCGACGACGGCGCGGATACGGGGCAGGCGTGCGGCAACGTCCTGCAGATCCAAATGACCGGCACCGGTCACGCCTTTCAGCGAAACATAGTAGATATAGCCGCTGCCGACCGTGGCGACCTGCCGGAAGCGCTCGTCGGTCGAGGTCGGCGCCAGCAGGAAAATCGGGTCCATGCCGGCGGCACGCAGTGCGCCGCCGAATTCGGCGCATTCCTCCGGCGGATAATCCACCACCAGCACGCCATCGAGGCCCGCGGCGGCAGCCTCGCGCACGAAAGCTCCCACGCCCATGGCCTCGATCGGATTGGCGTAGCCCATGAGCACTACGGGCGTCGCGCGATCGGTTGCGCGGAACGCGCTTACGGTATCGAGCACCTGCCTCAGGGTGACACCGTGCTTCAGGGCGCGCTCGGAAGCGCGCTGGATGGTCGGACCATCTGCCATCGGATCGGAGAACGGCACGCCCAGCTCGACGATGTCGGCGCCGCCCGCGACCAGCGCATGCATCAGTGGCAGCGTCAATGCCGGATCGGGATCGCCTGCGGTAATGAAGGGGATCAGCGCCTTGCGGCCCTGCTCACGAAGGCGCGCGAATGTTTGCTCGATGCGAGACATAGATCCTTTCACCGCCGGGGATGCAGGCACTGCCGGGCCGATGCTGCAGTCCCCCTGCATCCGTGGCGCATGTAGCTGCGAGGTCTAAAACCGGATTCCCGACTTCTCGGCTACCGTGTGCATGTCCTTGTCACCACGGCCGGACAGATTCACCAGCAGAATCCTGTCTGCCGCCAGCTGCGGGGCCAGCTTCTTCGCATACGCCAGTGCGTGCGCCGATTCCAGCGCCGGAATGATGCCCTCGTGGCGACACAGGTCATGGAAGGCGGCTAGCGCTTCGTCATCGGTAACCGCCACGTATTCGGCGCGGCCCGTATCCTTGAGCCAGGCATGCTCCGGGCCGACCCCCGGATAGTCGAGACCGGCCGAGATGGAATGGGTCTCCGTGATCTGGCCGCTGTCGTCCTGCAGCAGGTAGGTGCGGTTGCCGTGCAGCACGCCCGGTCGTCCAGCCAGCAGCGAAGCCGCATGGTGGCCGCTTTCGATGCCGTAGCCGGCCGCTTCGACACCGATCAGCCTGACTGCGGCATCCGGTATGTAGGGGAAAAAAATGCCCATCGCATTGGAGCCGCCGCCGACACAGGCGATCACGTAGTCCGGCTGGCGCCCCGCGAGCTCGGGCATCTGCCGCCTGCACTCCTCGCCGATGACCGCCTGAAAGTCCCGCACCATCATCGGGTACGGATGCGGCCCCGCCACCGTGCCGATGATGTAGTAGGTGTTGGCAACGTTGGTCACCCAGTCGCGCATCGCTTCGTTGAGCGCATCCTTGAGGGTTTTCGAGCCCGACTCCACCGGCACCACGGTGGCGCCAAGCAGCTTCATCCGATAGACGTTGGCGGCCTGGCGCTTGACGTCCTCCGAACCCATGTAAACGACGCACTCCATGCCGTAGCGCGCCGCCACGGTCGCGGTCGCCACGCCGTGCTGGCCGGCGCCGGTTTCGGCGATGACGCGCGGCTTGCCCATACGCCGCGCCAGCATCGCCTGGCCGATGCAGTTGTTGATCTTGTGCGCCCCCGTGTGGTTCAGATCCTCGCGCTTGAGGTAGATCTGCGCGCCTCCCAGCAACTGCGACCAGCGCTTGGCATGGTACACCGGGCTCGGCCGGCCGACGTAGTGCTTCAGATCGAAGTCGAATTCGGCGCGGAAGGCGGCATCGTTGCGCGCCGCCTCGTAGGCTGCGCGCAACTCGTCCAGCGCGGATACCAGCGTTTCTGCGACGAATACTCCACCGTAGGGTCCGAAATGCCCGCGGGCGTCAGGCTGGTTGTACGGCAGATCGATCATCCCCATCCCTTACTCCCGCAATGAATTCAGCGATCTTGCGCGCATCCTTGATGCCCTTCGCAGCCTCCACGCCGCTGCTTACATCGACCGCCCAAGGACGCACCTGATGTACCGCCTGCGCCACGTTCGCGGCATGCAGCCCGCCGGAAAGCACCACCGGCAGAGGCAACCGCCCCGGGATCAGCGACCAGTCGAAAGCCCTGCCGCCGCCGCCGTATCCTTCCACATGCGCGTCCAGCAGCAGGCCCTGCGCTGAGGGGAACAAGTGTGCGTATTCTACCAAATCGAGGCCAGGCCTGACCCGCGCCGCCTTGATATAGGGCAAACCGTAGCAGCTGCAGTCCGCCTCCCGTTCATCGCCGTGGAACTGCAGCGTCTGAATCGGCAGGGCGTCGATCGCATGGCGCACGAAATCCCGTTCGGCATTCACGAACAGGCCGACCACGGTCACAAACGGTGGCACGACGCGGCACAGGGCACGGGCCTGTTCTTTCGTCACGCTGCGCGGACTGGGCCCGTAGAACACCAGTCCGATCGCGTCGGCACCGTAGCGAACCGCGGCGACGGCGTCCTCGGCACGGGTAATGCCGCAGATCTTGATGCGTGTGCGAGACAAGGTCAGCGCGGTGGAAGAACCAAAGGCGCGATGATACGGCCGTTGTCGGGTAGCCGCCAGCGTGCCTCAAATTCCACGCCGGCGAAATACAGTCCGGCCGCTGCAAAAGTCGGCGCCGCCAGCCCGCGATCGCGGCCGCGCAGCAGTTCAGCGATCCAGTCCGGAGCATGCCTGCCGTTGCCCACGTACACCAGGGCACCCACCATGTTGCGAACCATGTGCTGCAGGAAGGCGTTGGCACGGAACTCGAATACCACCAACTCCCCGTGCCGCGCCACCTGGGCCTGGTGCAGCACCTTTACCGGAGATCGGGCCTGGCATTCGGCCGCACGAAATGCGGAAAAATCGTGCTCACCCAGCAGGTATTCGGCACCCGCACGCAGCGCCTCAATGTTCAGCGGCCGATGAAACCAGCCAACCCGGCCGGAATCCAGGGCCGGACGCACTGGAGAATCGTACAGAACATAGCGGTAACTGCGGGACACGGCCGAAAACCGGGCGTGAAAATCCGGCGCTACTTCTTGTGCCCAACGCACGGCCACCGCCTGCGGCAGGTGGCTGTTGGTACCGCGAACCCAGGCGCCGAGGGGCCGCTGAGAACTGGTGTCGAAGTGGACCACCTGGGCCAGGGCATGCACGCCCGCGTCAGTGCGCCCGGCGCAGACGACCTTCACCCGTTCGCCGGCGATCTCGCTCAGCGCGCGCTGCAGCGCGTCCTGCACGGTGTTGCCGCACGCCTGCGACTGCCAGCCGCGGAATGCTCCGCCGTGGTATTCGACACGCAGGGCCAGTCTCACGCCGACAGAGCGATGCAGGCACCGAGCGCCAAAAGGAGCACGACGAAGCCGTCGCACATGCGCAGCGGCATTCGCTTCAGCGCAATGCGGCCGGGCGGCGTTGGATGCGCTGACGGTTGTAACCAGTCGCGCCAGCGCGCCGCCGGCGGCGACTCGACATACTGCATCACGAGCATGAGACGAACTGCGATGCGAGCCCGGTCAACGGCAATGAAGGACAGCGGGCGCATCAGGCCGTAAAGTGCGCCGACGAATTCATCGGTGGGTGTAAATTCCAGCAGTAGGGCAAGCGAAGCGAGGATTACGATCAGCCGCGAGCCGTGCGCCCAGGCCAGAAACAATCCGTCCGCGGTCGGACTCAAGCTGCCGAGATCAGGGAACAGCAGCACGCCGGGAGTGGCCCAGACGAAGAGCACCACGAGCGCCAGCAGCAGCCAGCGCGTGCGTCGCAACAACCGCAGCAGGCGCGGCGCCGCGAACGTCACGGCAAGCGAGACGATCATGAGGGTAAACAGCGCCAGGGGGACCTGGTCGAGCAGTTGTGCCGACACCGCCGCTACGCCCCAGACGAGCAGGCGAACGGCGGGGTGCGGCATTTGGGAGGGACGTGAGCTATTCCGAAACGATCAGGCGAGCCTGGCGATCATGTCGCGGGCCTTTTGCTGCTGGCCCGCCGTACCTTCGCTCACCACTTCCTGCAGCAACTCGCGGGCCCCTTCCCGGTCGCCCATTTCCTCGTATGCCTTCGCCAACTCCAGCTTGGTTGCCACCTCGGGATTCTCGTCGGCCGCAATGTCAGCCTCGAACCCCGGCACCATGGTCACCGCGGCTTCGTCGGCAGGGGCAGGTGCGGACTGTTGTGACGCCGGCAGATCGAGGTTGATGCCGGACAGGTCGAGCGTCGGGACCGATTCGTTGGCACCGGGCTGCTTGCCCTCTTCGAGTTCAAAGTTGAAATCGAGCAGGTTGCCCCCGACGTCGGTCCGCTCCAGGTCCATCACCGCGATGTCGTTCGATGGCCTGCTTGCCGTCAGCTCGTCGAGATTGAAGTCGATCAGCGTACCGGCAACATCGGTACGTTCCAGATCCATGACGGGAACGTCCGGTTTCGGAGTTAACGCCTTCGCCGCAACCTCCGGCTCCGCCGCATCGCCCAAATCGAAATCGATCACGTTGCGCGAAACCAGCGACTCGGTACCGGAAAAGGCCTCGGCCTTGTCCGCAGCCTGGGTCGCAGCCGTTTGACCCGGCTCGAACGACATCTCCGTCGCAATGGCTTTCGCGGCTGCGCCCGGCTCGAGTAGCACGGTGGATTCCGGCCCCGATGCCCGGGATCCGGCAGCCATAGGCGGCTTAGCGATGTCGAGCCCCAGGTCGAAATCGAGAGCGGCCTCCGCTGCAGCGGATTGCACCCGCTCCGCGGGCTCCGCTTCCAGGCTCGGCAGTTCCAGATTGAAGTCCATTTCCGCCGGAGCGGCCGGTTTCAGCGCGATCGTCGATTGTTCGGACGCCGCGGTTAGCGCCGCTCCGCCAGCCTCTGCAGAGGCGCCGACGCCGCTGAGCCCTCCGGGCATGGCCCAGGTGTCCTTCAACCGATCCGATGCCTCCCCCGCGCCGGCTGTACCGGCCGGAGCGATCGCATCCGCTGCGGCTATCGCACCGGCTGCCAGGGCTGCCGCACCACCGGCCGCGACGCCCGCGATGGCGGCTGCACCTCCGGGGCTTGCGACCGCCGGCGTTGCGGCTGCGACAGATTCCGCGGCCGGTTTGCCACCATAGAGCGGGTTCGCCGGATCAAGCTTGCGGCCCATCGCCGCGGCCTTCTCCCAGTCGGCGCCGACACCACCGGTCTGCGCATACAATTCGCTTGCGTGGTTCTCGAATTGCTTGAGACTCTTGCGCTGCGCGTAGATCTCCATCAGCTTGACGTGGATGGCGTGGCGCGTCGGCTCGTTCTTGAGTGCGTCTAGAAGAATCTCTTCCGCTTGCGCGTCCCGACCGTAGGCCATATAGACATCGGCCTCAGCCACCGGATCGACTCCCTCATCGGCATCGATAGCGGTCATGCCGGAATGGCTGAAATCGGTCTGTATCGAGCTGGCACTGGTATCGACACTCTGCCCGCCGGTGGCGCCGAATACCGATTGAGCTGCCATCTTGCCTTCCGTCGCCGGGGCTGGAACATCTTCCTTGCGCCGCTGCAGCATCCTGTAGCCGAGAAGACCCAGCAGCCCGGCCAATGCGCCGCCACCGCCATAAAGCGCGAGCGGATTGTCCAGCAGGCCGGCCAGGAAGCCGCCCCCTTCGGCCGGCGGCGTAGCAGGCTGCCCGGCTTCGGCTGCAGGTTTGGGCGCTTCCGCCTTCTTCTCCTGCATCGCCGGCTGGGGCTCGGGCACCGGTTAACTCACGGGGGCTTGCGCAACCTCGGCCGATTTTTCGGCAGCCGCCGCTGCGGGTTTCTGCTCCTCGGGCGCCGTTACCGCCGGCTTGCCCGCGGCCGGAACCGGAGTTGCTGCCTCAGGCTGCAGCGCCGCCGGCTTAACTTCCATGGCTGGGCCAGCCGGAGCAGGTTTTTCCGCTGGCACGGAAGCGCCTTCAAGCTTCTTCGGTTCAGTCGCCGCGGGCGACACACCGGCCGCCGCCTGTTTCTGCAGTTCGGCCAATTGCTGATTCTTCAGCTCGAGCAGCTTCTGAAGCTCCTTGACGTTCTTTTCCAGGTCAGAAACGCGGGAACTCGCTTCCTTCAACGCCTTCTCTTTCGCGACCTTGTCCTCCTCCAGCGAAGCGATGCGCGCCTGGTTGGCTTGAGCCGCTTTCGCCGCTTCGCTCTTCGACACCCTGAGCTGGTCGCGCGGCTCCGCCGCGACCCCCGGCGCCTTGTCTTCGACGCGCGGCGCGATCTTTCCGGCCGCCGCCTGCTGCGGCGCCATCTCTTCGGGCGCCGGTGCCGCCGCAGCTGCAGCAGCCACTTGCCGCCGATACGCGTTGAAATCGGCGGCTTGCGCTACGACGACGCGACGTGCGTCGTTCGGAGCGACCGCGGCAATCGCCTCGCGGTCGGGAATGTTCAGTATCGCGCCGGCACGCAGGCGGTTCATGTTGTTGCCGATGAATGCCCCCTTGTTGGCACGAAATAGCGCCACCAGCATCTGGTCTACGCTGATTCCGTCAGGCTTGGTTTCATCCGCAATGCGCCCCAGAGTATCGCCCCGGTTTACCTCGCGCGTCGCGGCGCCCGCGCTCTTCGGCTCGGCGCGGCTTACGGACGGCTTCGCTGCCGGGGCGGCTTTGCTTTCGGGCGGCGTGACCGGAGCAACCTGCTGTCGCGCCAATACCGCCTCGGGTGGATCGAGAAGGAATGTGTACTCACGGATCAGTCGGCCCTGCGCCCAGTCGAGTTGAACCAGCAGATCGATGAATGGTTCGTTGATTGGACGTTCCGAACTGAGCCTCAGATAGGACTTCCCGTCGGCCCGCTTGGCGATGTTGAGCTTGATTCCGGCCAACACCGGGGTGAACTCAATGCCCGCCTGCTTGAATGCCTCATTGGGCGCGAGGCGCGCGTTCATCGTTGACAGTTCGTCGCGCGTCGCCGTCAGTTCCAGCTCGGCGTTCAGCGGCTGGCCGAGACCGCTCAACACGGTCAGCTTGCCCAGTCCCGCCGCGTCCGCGGTCAGCGATAGGGCTGCCAGCGCAACAGCCAGTACGGTGCTCTTCATTGGAAATTTCGCGATCGTCATCATCACCGCATTCTCCCGGCGGCCAAAACACCAATAATTAAACTAACATCATGCAGTTAGCGTTGCAAGCTGAACCCACTTGTTATCAGGATTGGTTCCCGGCAACGCGATGGAGTTGTGGCGTGCGCGCCACACAATATCACGGGACGTTCCCCTGCATGGGAGGTACAGCGCGCTTACCGTCCGCACACAATGCGCAGTTAACGGGAGAACGCGACACGGCTTGAGTAAAGACGGCCTCAGCGGTCAGCGCTCTTCGAGCAGTATGCGCAGCATACGCCGCAGCGGTTCGGCTGCGCCCCACAGCAATTGATCCCCGACCGTGAATGCACCCAGGTATTCACCACCCATCGACAGCTTGCGCAGCCGTCCCACCGGCACTTCCAGCGTCCCGGTGACCGCGGCCGGCGTAAGTTCCCGCATCGTGATGTCGCGCTGGTTCGGGATCACCCGCACCCAGTCATTGGCGTCCGCGAGCATATCGACGATCTCGTCCAGCGGAACATCCTGCTTGAGCTTGATGGTCAGCGCCTGACTGTGGCAACGCATGGCGCCAATACGCACGCAGATCCCATCCACGGGAATCACCTTGCCGCCGGCACCGCCGTCGCGGCCGAGGATCTTGTTGGATTCCGCCTGCCCCTTCCACTCCTCGCGGCTCTGACCATTGCCGAGATCCTTGTCGATCCAGGGAATCAGGCTGCCGGCGAGGGGAACGCCGAAATTGGATGTCGGAAAGCCGTCGTCGCGCAGGATGCCCGCCACCTCGCGGTCGATATCGAGGATCGCCGAGGCCGGATCATCGAGCAGAACCTTCGCCACGCGATGCGCCTCGCCCATCTGCAGCAGCAATTCGCGCATGTTCTGCGCTCCCGCGCCCGAAGCCGCCTGATAGGTCATGGCGGTCATCCACTCCACCAGATCGTGCCTGAACAGTCCGCCCAGGGCCATCAGCATCAGGCTCACCGTGCAGTTGCCGCCGATGTAGTTCCTCACCCCTTTGGCCAATCCCCCCTTTATGACATCCACGTTCACCGGATCGAGAATGATGATGGCGTCATTGTTCATGCGCAACGCGGAGGCGGCGTCGATCCAGTAGCCGTTCCAGCCTGCGCTGCGCAGTTGGGGAAAGATCTCGTTCGTATAGTCACCGCCCTGGCAGGTGAGGATGATGTCCATCGCCTTCAGCTCCGCGATACTCTTCGCATCCTTCAGAGGCGGCGCCTCGCGCCCGATGTCCGGTCCCTTGCCGCCGACCTGCGACGTGGAGAAGAACACAGCGTCGATGTGGTCGAAATCGCGGCTTTCCCGCATGCGTTGCATCAGCACGGAGCCGACCATGCCGCGCCACCCAACCAGTCCAACTCGTTTCATTGCGTTTCCCCGAAATGAATTTGCGCCGCCGCGGCGGCAAGGACGAGAAGCGGTACCGCCATCCACTTGCGCATCGGCGCCGGCGCCTTCCCGCTTGCCCGCCCCCTTACAGCGCCGCGATGACCGCTTCGCCCATGGCCCTGGTACCGACCTTGGTCATGCCCGCCTCGTAGATGTCCGCCGTGCGCAAGCCCTGGCCGAGCACCGTCTTGACCGCGGCCTCGATACGGCAGGCGGCCGCCTCCTGACCGAAGGTGTAGCGCAGCATCATGGCCGCGGAAAGGATCGTCGCCAGCGGATTGGCCACGCCCTTGCCGGCGATGTCAGGCGCCGACCCGTGAATCGGTTCGTACAGACCCTTGCCGTTCTCGTCCAGCGAGGCGGACGGCAACATACCTATGGAGCCGGTCAGCATCGACGCCTCGTCGGACAGAATATCGCCGAACATGTTGCCGGTCACCATGACGTCGAACTGCTTTGGGTTGCGCACGAGCTGCATTGCGGCATTATCCACCAGCATGTGGGACAGCTCGACGTCGGGATAGTCCTCGCCAACTTCGCCCACCACGTCGCGCCACAGCTGCGTACATTCGAGGACGTTCATCTTGTCCACCGAGCACAGTTTGCGCTTGCGCCTGAGCGCTGCTTCGAAGGATACCTTGGCGATGCGCCGGATTTCGCTTTCCGAGTAGATCATCGTATTGACGCCGACCCGCTCCCCGCCTCGGATCTCGATTCCGCGCGGCTCGCCGAAGTAGATGTCGCCGGTCAGCTCGCGCACGATGAGGATGTCGAGCCCGGATACGACTTCGGGCTTGAGCGTCGAGGCGTTGGCCAGCTCGGGATAGAGAACCGCAGGCCGAAGGTTGGCGAACAGTCCGAGATCCTTGCGAATGCCCAGCAGCCCCCGTTCCGGACGCTTCTCCCGAGGCAAGGTGTCGTACTGCGGTCCGCCGACCGCGCCCAGCAATACGGCATCCGCTTGCCGGGCCAGCTTGCGCGTGGCTTCCGGGTATGGCTCGCCCGTCGCATCCACCGCGCACCCCCCCAGCAGCGCGGCCTCCAGCTCAAATCGGAGTCCGTCGCTGCGCAGCGCCTCCAGCACACGCGCCGCCTCACCGACGATTTCCGGGCCGATGCCGTCACCGGGTAGGACACAGATCTTCATGAACCATCCTTCAAAGGGAACTTGACGCGCGACTTCGCGGGTGCCGCAGAACCATCCCGCGCGCTCCTGCCGTCCTCAGATCAGCGGAACAGCCACGGCTGATCGATGCGGCGCCTGGCTTCAAAGTCGCGAATCTTGTCGGCATGACGCAACGTCAATCCGATGTCATCGAAGCCATTGACCAGGCAATACTTGCGGAACGGGTCCACATCGAAGTTCAGCACTTTGCCGTCGGGCCGCGTCACTGTCTGCGCCGCCAGATCGACGCGCAACCGATAGCCCGGGTGAGCCTGCACCTGGGCAAACAACTCATCGACTTCGGCAGCGGGCAATCGGATCGGCAGCACGCCGTTCTTGAAGCAGTTGTTGTAGAAGATGTCGGCGAAGCCGGTTCCTACCAATGCGCGGATTCCGTAGTCTTCCAGCGCCCAGGGCGCATGCTCGCGCGACGAACCGCAGCCGAAATTGTCCCGCGTTAGCAGAATGGAAGCTCCGTGGTAGCGCGACTGATTGAGCACGAAGTCGGTGTTGAGCGGCCGCGTGGCGCAGTCCTGCCCCGGCTCGCCATGATCGAGATAGCGCCACTCGTCGAACAGGTTGGGCCCGAAGCCGCTGCGCTTGACCGATTTCAGAAACTGCTTTGGAATGATCGCGTCCGTATCCACGTTGGCGCGATCCAGCGGCGCCACCAAACCGTCCAGCAGGTCGAACTTTCTCATCTATTTCTTCTCTTCCGCTTTCTTTTCGATCTTGCTGCCCAGTTTTTCCACGTCCTTGCCGAATCCGGCCATGGTGTTGCAGCCGGAGAGCGCGATCAGGGTGAACGCAAGCACCCAGGGAATCAGTCGGACCATCGGATCGCTCCCCAACGGTTCAGGCCAGATCCCGCACGTCGGCGAAGTGTCCGGCTATTGCCGCCGCCGCCGCCATCTGCGGGCTGACCAGGTGAGTCCGCCCGCCGGGGCCCTGGCGGCCTTCGAAATTGCGATTCGACGTCGATGCACAGCGTTCGCCGGGTTCCAGACGATCCGCGTTCATCGCCAGGCACATCGAACATCCCGGTTCGCGCCACTCGAATCCGGCGGCAGTGAACACCTTGTCCAGCCCTTCGCGCTCGGCCTGCTCCTTGACCAGGCCGGAGCCCGGGACCACCAGCGCCAGACGGATGCAGGAGGCGACGCGCCGGCCCCTGACGATCTGGGCCGCCGCGCGCAAATCCTCGATGCGCGAGTTGGTGCACGAGCCGATGAAAATCTTGTCGAGCTTGATCTGATCGATCGGGGTGCGCGGCGCCAGCCCCATGTACTGAAGGGCACGCGCCACCCCATCGCGCTTCACCGGGTCGGCGAAATCCTCCGGCGCCGGCACGGCTCCATCCACGGTGGTCACCATCTCGGGGGAAGTGCCCCAGGTGACGTGCGGCTTGATGCTGCTCCCGTCCAGTTCGACGACATGATCGAATTGCGCACCCTCGTCACTGTGCAGTGTGCGCCAAAGCGCCACTGCCCGGTCCCAGTCCTCGCCCCCGGGTGCGAAGGGGCGGCCCTTGACATACTCGATCGTGGTCTCATCCACGGCCACGATGCCGGCGCGTGCCCCGGCCTCGATCGCCATGTTGCAGATGGTCATGCGGCCTTCCATCGACAACGCACGGATGGTGGAGCCGCCGAATTCGATGGCATAGCCGGTGCCGCCGGCGGTGCCGATGCGGCCGATGATGGCGAGAATCACATCCTTGGCCGAAACGCCTCTGGCCAGGGGACCGTCGACCCGCACCAGCATGCTCCGGGCCTTCTTCTGCAGCAGGCACTGGGTGGCCAGAACATGCTCCACCTCGGACGTGCCGATACCGAATGCCAGGGCGCCCAATGCGCCATGGGTGCTGGTGTGGGAGTCTCCGCACACCACGGTCATCCCCGGCAGGGTCGCACCCTGCTCCGGTCCGATGACGTGCACGATGCCCTGCTGGCGATCGCGGAACGGGAAATAGGCCAGCGCACCGACCTCCCGGATATTGGTGTCGAGAGTCTCCACCTGCAGGCGCGAGACCGGATCCTGGATGCCCTTTTCCCAGTGATCGGTGGGGGTGTTGTGATCGGCGGTGGCAACCAGCGAGCCGACGCGCCAAGGCTTGCGTCCGGCGAGCTTCAGCCCCTCGAAGGCCTGCGGGCTGGTCACCTCATGCACCAGATGGCGGTCGACGTACAGCAGCGCCGTGCCGTCCTCTTCCTGATGGACAACATGGCTCGACCAGAGCTTGTCGTAAAGCGTCTGCGGCATCGCGAGAGGCTCGTTGCGGGGAAGCGGCGATTATGGCACAGCAGCCCCCCGCTGTCAGGCGCCGACCTTCCCCTCGGCGCGGTCATCGCGGCCGGTAATACTGCATGGCCTCCGGTATGCGCGACTCGATCTGCTGAATGCGGGTGGCGTCGGACGGATGGGTGGACAGGATCTCGAGCGGCTTGCCCTTGCCCTTGCCGGCCTCGGCCATGCGCAACCAAAGGTCGCGCGCCGCGTGGGGGTCGTAGCCGGCCTTGGCCATGTAGATCATGCCCATGCGGTCGGCCTCGGATTCCTGCAGCCGCGAGTAGGGCAACAGCACACCCACACTGGCGCCCATGCCGAGCAGGCCGGCATACAGGTTGGCGCGGTTCGGATCGCTCCCGCCGAGGGCGATGACGGCGGCGGCGGTCGCGCCCTCCGCCAGCAACTGCTGGCTGACGCGCTCGCCCCCGTGGCGTGCGATGGCGTGGGCCACCTCGTGGCCGATGATCACCGCCAGTCCCGCATCGTCCCGGGCAATCGGCAGGATTCCGGTATAGACCGCCACTTTGCCTCCCGGCAGGCAGAAGGCGTTGACCTGCTTGTCGTCGTCGATGACGCGGAACTCCCACTTGTAGTCGGTCTTGCCGGTGGCGGCGGCAATGCGCGTGCCGACTCGCGACACCCATTCGTTCTCGCGCGGATCGCGCGACACCTTTTCCTTTTGCAGCACTTCCTGGAAGGAGGTGAGCCCCATCGCCACCTCCTCCCGCTCGCTGATGAGCTGAAGCTGGCTGCGGCCGGTCATGGGAACCGTCTGGCAGGCGACAGCGACCAGTCCGGCGACGAGGGCAGGAGCAATGAGGTTAAGCAGGACTTTCATGGTTCGGTCTCAGTGAAATTGCGACAATCCATCAACGTTCGGCACCATCGACGGATGACGGTTCGCGGAACGTGAGCCAGACCAGTGCGAGGCCGGCCAGCGCGAAGCCCGAACTCAGACTGTAGGTCAGCGCCGCACCGATGGCATCCCAGGTGTAGCCGCTGATGAGTCCGCCCGCCATGCCGCCGGCACCGAAGGACACGCTGGAATAAAGGGCCTGTCCCCGCGCCTGGTGGCGCCCGGCGAACCAGCGATTGATCGCCGCCACCGCCGACGCATGATAGGCGCCGAACGTCGCGCCGTGAAGCACTTGCGCCGCCAGGATCAGGAGCAAGGAATCGACGCCCCAGCCGATCATGAGAAATCGCGCCACGGCACAGCCGAAACTCGCCAGCAGGATGGTGCGCAGAGAGAAAGCCCGGAGCAGCAGCGGCATGGCGAGAAACACGCCGATCTCCGCGATCACACCCAGGGCCCACAGCCATCCCACCAGCCCCTTGCTGTAGCCATGGGCGACGAGAAAGATCGAGTAGAAGACGTAGAGCGCCCCGTGGGCCGCCGACATGGCGAAGCACGCCGCCAGCAGCGACGTCACCTCGCGCCGGCGCATGATAGCGCCCAGCAGCACGCGATCCGACTCGTGCCGCGCCGGAGCCGCATCCGGCACCAGCAGGGCACTGGCAAGGATTCCGGCGAGAAGGGCCAGCATCACCCAGAGGAGGGACGCCAAGGGCGCGAAATCGAGAAGATAGCCGCACCCCAGCACGGCGACGATGAATCCCACCGAGCCCCAGACGCGGATGCCGCCGTAGCGCGCCGCCCGGCTGCCGAGATGGGACAGGGTCACGCTTTCGGTCAGCGGCAGCGCAGCGCCCCAGAAAAATGCCAGCACCGCCATGCCGAGGAAGATACCGCCGAAGCTCTGCGTGAAGAAGAGGCTCAGGAACCCCAGGACGCTCGCCGCCGCGGCGATGCGTACGATCGGCATGCGGCTGCCGGCCCGGTCGGACAGCCAGCCCCAGATGTTGGGTGCCACCACGCGCATCACCTGCATCAGCGACATGAGCACGCCGATGTCCCAGGCGGAGAACCGCAGCGACTGCAGGTAGAGGCCGAAGTAGGGCGAGAAGGCGCCGATGAAGGCGAAATAGAAGAAGTAGTACGCCGACAGGCGCCAATACGGGAGCATCGGAGCGATTCTAGCAGCGGCGTGCGGCACTCAGTCTGCGCCGCCGGGTCGGGCCTTACGACAACGCAATGGTGATCGCGGCCATGCCGGCCACGATGGGCAAGGCGGCCACGAGTTCCCGGTTGTGCGCGGCCGGCGCGCGGGGCGGGTACTGCCCCAGCGTCAGGACCTTGAGCATCACCCAGCCGATCCGGTAGAAGATCGAATAGAACACGAACTCGATGATGAAGCTGCCGATGGAGCGTGCGGCGGCCTCGACCAATCCATCGAGCATCAGTCCTCTTCCGGTTCCGGATCGTCTATGGCGCCGCCGGGCTCCGGCTCGCGCAGGCCGGCCGGTGCCGTAGCGGCGATGCGCGGCGTCGGGCAGGCAACGTCGCCACACTGGGCGCGATGGCGCAGCGCGTGGTCCATCAGCACCAGCGCCAGCATCGCCTCGGCGATGGGGGTGGCGCGAATACCGACGCAGGGGTCGTGGCGGCCGTGGGTCTCCACCGTCACCGCATTGCCCGCGCGGTCGATGGAGCGGCGCGGCAGGCGGATGCTCGACGTCGGCTTGATCGCCACGCTCACGACGATATCCTGCCCCGTCGAGATGCCGCCCAGAATCCCTCCGGCATTGTTGGAGAGGAAGCCCGCGGGCGTCATCTCGTCGCCGTGCTCGGTGCCGCGCTGGGCGACGCTGGCGAAGCCGGCGCCGATTTCGACCCCCTTCACGGCGTTGATGCCCATCATGGCATAGGCGATGTCGGCATCCAGCCGATCGTACACTGGCTCGCCCCAGCCCACGGGGACGCCGCTGGCCACCACGTTGATGCGCGCCCCGACGGAATCGCCGGACTTGCGCAAGCTATCCACGTAGGCTTCCAGTTCCGCCACCCTGGCGGGGTCCGGACAGAAGAAGGGATTGTCGTCGATGGCATCCCAGCTCACGAAGGGAATTGGCATCGGCCCCAACTGGGCCATCCAGCCGCGGATGACGATGCCGTGCCTCTCGCGCAGCCACTTGCGCGCCACCGCGCCCGCCGCCACCCGCACCGCCGTCTCGCGGGCCGAGGAGCGTCCGCCGCCGCGATAGTCACGGATGCCGTATTTCTGCCAGTAGGTGTAGTCAGCGTGGCCGGGGCGGAAGCTGTCGGCGATGTTGCCGTAGTCCTTGCTGCGCTGATCCTGGTTGCGAATGAGCAGAGCGATCGGCGTACCGGTGCTGCGGCCCTCGAATACGCCGGACAGAATTTCAACCGTGTCCGGCTCGCGTCGCTGCGTCACATGACGCGAGGTGCCGGGCCGGCGGCGATCGAGCTCCGCCTGGATGTCGGATTCGCTCAGTTCCAGCCCGGGCGGGCAGCCGTCCACGACGCAGCCGATGGCCGGACCGTGGGATTCGCCGAAGGAGGTGACGCAGAACAGTCTGCCGAGCGTGTTGCCGGACATGGGAAGCCTCTGGAAAGCCTTGCTGGAAGTGGATCGCAGCCGAGTTTATCATAGGCATATTCCCCTCCTCGCCGTCGCCCCATGGCCACCCGCAAGGGCAAGCGTTCGCCCGCTCCCGCGCTGCTCTCGGTACCGCCCGCGCCGCACAAGCGCGCAGCGCCGCACGCTCCGGCACGCAACAGCCTGCTGGCGCCGGACGCGCGCTGGCAGCGTTTCCAGCGTTACGTGTGGGATCGAAAGAAGGGCTGATCGGCCGCGGATTTCACCGGCAGGCGCGCAGCGGCGAAGCCGCCCCCCGGTCGCCGGCGAAATCCGCGGCTTGGGCTATGCCGCCTTCTTGGGCTGCTTGTTCATTTCCTCGTCGCGCAGGGCGCGGCGCAGGATCTTGCCGACGTTGGTCTTGGGCAGCTCGGCGCGGAACTCGACCAGGCGCGGCACCTTGTAGCCGGTGAGGCTCTCCTTGCAGTGCGCGATGACGGATTCCACGGTCAGACCGGGGTCGCGCTTGACGACGAAGATCTTCACCGCCTCCCCGGACTTCTCGTCCGGCACGCCCACCGCAGCCACTTCCAGCACGCCGGGATGGCGCGCCACCACGTCCTCCACCTCGTTTGGATAAACGTTGAAGCCGGAGACCAGGATCAGGTCCTTCTTGCGATCGACGATGCGCACGAAGCCCTGCTCGTCGATCGTGGCCACGTCGCCGGTGCGCAGGTAGCCGTCCGCCATGAACACCTTGGCCGTCTCGTCGGGACGGTTGTAGTAGCCCTTCATCACCTGCGGACCGCGGATGCACAATTCGCCGGGCTGTCCCAGCGGTACGTCGTTGCCTTCGTCGTCCCGGATCGCCACTTCGGTCGACGGCACCGGCAGGCCGATCGCGCCGTTGAATTCCTTGAGATCGAGAGGATTGATGGTCGCCGCCGGCGACGTCTCGGTCAGGCCGTAGGCCTCGACCAGCGGCTTGCCGGTGATCTGCTGCCATTTCTCTGCCACCGCCTTCTGCACCGCCATGCCGCCGGCGAACGAGATCTGCAGCGTGCTGAAGTCCAGCTTGGCGAAGTCGGGATGGTTCGCCAAGGCGTTGAACAGGGTATTGACGCCCGTGATCGCGTTCATGCGGTGCTTCTGCAACTCCTTGATAAAGCCGGGAATGTCGCGCGGATTGGTGATCAGCAGGTTGGTCCAGCCGACTTTCACGAAGGTGAGGCAGTTCGCGGTGAGCGAGAAGATATGGTAGAGGGGAAGCGGCGTCACGATGATGCCGTTTCCCTCCTGCAGGAAGGGCTTGATCCAGGCATGCGCCTGCTGCAGATTGGCGATGATGTTGCGATGGGTCAGCATGGCACCCTTGGCCACGCCTGTGGTGCCGCCGGTGTATTGCAGGAAGGCGATGTCGTCGTGGGTGACCTCCACCGGCTTCAGCGCGTGGCGCGAGCCCCGGGCGAGCACATCGTTGAAGCGCTGCGCGCCCGGGATGTTCCAGGCCGGCACCATCTTCTTGATGGTCTTCACCACGAAGTTGACGATCATGCTCTTGGGAAAGCCGAGCAGATCGCCGAGACCGGTGACCACCACATGCTTCACCTGCGTCTTCGGCAAGGCCTCCTGCAGCACGCTGGCGAAGTTCTCGACGACCACGATCACTTCCGCGCCGGAGTCCTTCAACTGGTGCTCCAGTTCCCGCGATGTGTACAGCGGATTGCAGTTGACCACCGTGTAGCCGGCACGCAGGGCGCCGAAGATGCAGACCGGGTATTGCAGGACATTCGGCATCATGATGGCAACGCGCGCGCCCTTGGCCAGGCCGAGTTCGCCCTGCAGATATCCGGCGAACTGGGCGGTCAGCCGGTCCAGTTCGGCATACGTGATGCCCTTGTCCATGTTCAGGTACGCCGTGCGCTCGGCGTACTTGCGGCAGCTCTTCTCGAACAGGTCGCCGACGGAACGGAACTCATTGACGTCGATTTCCGCCACGACCCCGGGCGGATAGCTCTTCAGCCAGATCTTTTCCATTTGTTGAACCTCCTATCGCGGCGTTCTAGTTTTGACGGTGCCGGAACGCGTCGCCAGCCGCTGCGGCGCGTTCCGCTGTTGCGCATTTGGGCCCGTCGTCAGGCCGCGGGCTGGTCCGAAATGTAGTTCTTGAGCATGCGATTCTCGAAGCTCTGCTCTTCCAGCACCGCCTTCGCCACATCGTGGAACGAAACCACGCCGAGGAGGGTGGCACCGTCCATGACCGGCGTGTAGCGCTGACGGCTCTCCACCATCAGGCGGCGCAGATCGTCGATCTCGGTGTCGGGCCGTGCGGTAAGCGGATTGCTCACCTGGACCTCGGCGATGCTAACCGACGTCCATGCAGAACCGGCCTCATTGATGGCCTGCAGCACCTCGCGGAAGGTGAGGATGCCGACCATGCGCCCGCGATCGAACACCACGAGGGACCCGACATCCTGCGCGTTCATCGTGTTGACCGCTTCGGCCAGGCTGCGCTCCGGGGCGATCGTGTAGAGCACCTTTCCCTTTATTGCCAGAATCTCGCGAACCTGCATGATTCCCTCCCGTTCTTGCCTATGGCCAGCACTGAATCAGTTTTATTTATTGTTTCACAAGTATATTCGGTTTGTGCTTTCGTCGCAGTCCAATATCCGTTGGGGGAACGACGGCACGGATCGCCGGCGACAGGCATGCTGCAGCGTGATTGCAGGCGGGGGACTTGCAGCGGGGCCGAGGGTCGCGAGCACGCGCGGCCCTCCCCTGCTCCGAATCGCAGACAGTCAGGCGGGTCAGCGCTCGAGCTTGTCGAGCTTGCTCTTCACTTTGGCCCATTCGTCGGCGTCGGCGGGAGGTTCCTTGCGCTCGACGATGGGCTTCCACAGCTTGGCCAACTCGGCATTGAGGGGGGTGAAGTGCTTCTGGTCGGGCGGCACGTCATCCTCGGCGAAGATCGCCTCCACCGGACACTCGGCGACGCAGAGCGTGCAGTCGATGCACTCGTCGGGATCGATGACAAGAAAATTGGGGCCTTCGCGGAAGCAGTTGACCGGGCAGACATCTACGCAGTCGGTGTACTTGCACTTGATGCACGCCTCGGTGACGACATAGGTCATCGCTCGTTTCCCTTCATCATCAACGGTATGACGACCTCGTCGAAGGCCCCGCGCCAGGAATCGGCGGCGGCCTCGGTCCAGGTCGGCCCACACTGTTCTCCAAGAACCTCGATAAATACATCGCGGAAATTCCGCAGATCACCCTCCCCCAGACGGTAGGGCTGGTGGTGATCGCCGACGCCCTGCAGGCGTGGCGCGATGATCGGGCGGTTTTCACCGAGGCGCGCCACCAGGCTCATCGTCTCAACCATCTTTTGCAGAATGTACGGATCGCGCTCGGCCGGAAACAGCCGCCGATAGTCGGGGAAACGCTCGAAGAATCGATCATAGAAGGCTTCGATCATGGCCGCCTGGCGCTCGCCCAGGACAAACCAGGTTTGCGCGATGAGTTCGGTATTCATTCGGCGAAGCGTACCCTGGGGGAGTAGGTGAAGCCCCGATACCTGTTCCATGCGGCACCCGGCGGGACTGGAAATATAGCCCATTTCGCGCCTCGTCCGAAAGCCAATCCCATTATCGACGCAACTTCCCTACAACGCAGTTTTTGGTTAGCATTGGGTGATGCTGCGTTGATCCAGAGCATTCCCTATTCGTATTCCCATCCCAGATTTTGTCCCCCGAGCGGCCGCGACGCGCGGTTGCGACCCGTCCACCGAACAGCGAGGAACCGATGAGCGAACACATCCACTATGTGACCGACGGCAATTTCGACACCGAGGTCCTGCAGTCTTCGACGCCGGTGCTGGTAGATTACTGGGCCGAATGGTGCGGCCCGTGCAAGGCCATCGCGCCCATCCTCGACGAGGTGGCGCGGGAATACAGCGGCAAGCTCAAGGTCGCCAAGCTCAACATCGACGACAACCAGGGGACGCCGGGCCGCTACGGCATTCGCGGCATTCCCACCCTGATGCTGTTCAAGAACGGCAATGTGGAAGCGGTGAAGGTCGGCGCCCTTTCGAAATCGGCGCTCACAGCCTTTATTGACAGCAATCTCTGAAGCCGTTATTGTCGCGGGCAAGTCATGGCGCAGGGCTTGGTCCCGCCTGCGCCACCGCAGCAGTAAAACAACAACCCCCTCCCCGTCGGTCGTCTTTCCCGGTCGTTCATTCGTTTCTTTCCCCCTTCTGAGTCGTTATGCATCTATCGGAGCTCAAATCTCTCCATGTCAGCGAACTGCTCGACATGGCGCTCGCCAATGAAATCGACGGCGCCAACCGCCTGCGCAAACAGGAACTGGTCTTTGCCCTGCTGAAGAATCGCGCCAAGAAAGGCGAGCCGATCTACGGCGACGGCACACTCGAGGTCCTGCCCGACGGCTTCGGTTTCCTGCGCTCGCCGGACACCTCGTACCTCGCCGGCACCGACGACATCTACGTCAGTCCGAGCCAGATCCGGCGCTTCAACCTGCACACGGGCGACACCATCGAGGGCGAGATCCGCACCCCCAAGGACGGCGAACGCTATTTCGCGCTGGTGAAGGTGGACAAGGTCAACAGCGAGCCGCCGGAAAACTCGAAGCACAAGATCCTGTTCGAGAACCTGACGCCGCTGCATCCGACCGAGCACCTGAAGCTGGAGCGCGACATCCGCGGCGAGGAAAACATCACCTCCCGCGTCATCGACATGATCGCGCCCATCGGCAAAGGCCAGCGTGGCCTGCTGGTGTCGCCGCCGAAGGCCGGCAAGACGGTGATGATGCAGCACATCGCCCACGCCATCACCACCAACCATCCCGAGGTGGTGCTGATCGTGCTGCTGATCGACGAGCGCCCCGAGGAAGTGACGGAGATGACGCGCTCGGTCAAGGGCGAGGTGGTCGCCTCCACCTTCGACGAACCGGCCACCCGCCATGTCCAGGTGGCGGAGATGGTGATCGAGAAGGCGAAGCGCCTGATCGAGCACAAGAAGGACGTCGTCATCCTGCTCGACTCGATCACGCGCCTGGCGCGCGCCTACAACACCGTGGTGCCCGCGTCCGGCAAAGTGTTCACCGGCGGCGTCGATGCCAATGCGCTGCAGAAGCCCAAGCGCTTCTTCGGCGCCGCGCGCAACATCGAGGAAGGCGGCTCCCTCACCATCATCGCCACCGCGCTGATCGACACCGGCAGCCGCATGGACGACGTGATCTACGAGGAATTCAAGGGCACCGGCAACATGGAGATCCACCTCGACCGGCGCATGGCCGAGAAGCGGGTGTATCCCTCGATCAACGTCAACCGCTCCGGCACGCGACGCGAGGAACTGCTGCTCAAGCCCGACGTGCTGCAGAAGGTCTGGATCCTGCGCAAGCTGCTCTACGGCATGGATGACATGGAAGCAATGGAATTCCTGCTCGACAAGATCAAGGCCACCAAGAGCAACGGCGAGTTCTTTGACGCCATGCGGCGCGGGTGATGCCGCGCCGCATGGCAGGCTTTGGCTGCGGCCGCGCGCAAAGCGCGCTTGACCTGCCGAGCAGGTCAGCCTTCGCCGCAACAATCCGCTGCGCGTCTTGTTGTGACGCCATGCGGCGCGGGTGACGCCGCGGCCATGGCGCAAGCCGCGGAAACGCCACCCCGGGGTGGCGTTTTTCATTGCCGGTGCCGGATGCCTTCGGCGCATCCTCGAGGAAAAGCAAGACCATGATGACGATCAAGGCGCTGCCCGAAACCGTATCCACCGATCGCGTCTTCGGCAAAACGACCGTGCCGCCGTGGGCGACCCACATCGCCCTCATCACCGGCGCCGAGTCCATGGACAACCTCGAACTGTTCGAGCGCATGGTCGCAGCCGTCGCCGGCCAGAAGAAGGAAGAGACCTACGACGCATGGGAGTTGGGCATCAGCCAGTCCCGCGAGCGGGTCGTGGTGTGGTGGTTCAAGAAATCCGACGCCGCGGCCACCGTCATCAATCAATCGTCCATCTTCCCCTTCACCGGGTGAATCGGGCATAGGCGCAGCGAACGCCTACGCCGCTGCGGATAGCAGTAAGTTCCTTCCGCGTCTGCATTCTCGTGGTGCGCGACCGGCGAGTGTTACGCATGCCCGCACCGTTCAGGTGCGTCCCATCCACCGAAACGGCGTCCCAGACGCCATTTCGGTCTGCACAGTCCTTGCTTGCAGTGCAGCATCCCAGCCCCGGAGTACATTGTGTCGATCCACGTCGCCCTGCATCACGTCACTGACTACCAGTACGACCGTCCCGTCAATCTCTCGCCGCAGATCGTCCGCCTGCGCCCGGCCCCGCACTCGCGCACGCCCATCCTGGCCTACTCGCTCAAGGTCACGCCGGCCCAGCACTTCATCAACTGGCAGCAGGACCCCCAGAGCAACTACCTGGCGCGGCTGGTATTCCCCGAAAAGACGGATGAATTCCGGATCGAAGTCGATCTCGTCGCCGAACTGGCGGTAATCAACCCCTTCGACTTTTTCCTCGAACCGCAGGCCGAGAAATTCCCGTTCAAGTACGAAGAGTGGCAACTGCGGGAGCTGGCGCCCTACATGGCGAAGCTTCCGGGGACGCCGCTGTTCAACAAATATCTGCTCCCCGTCGCGCGCAATGTCGCGCGCGAGCCGCAGCGCAGCGTCGATTTCCTGGTGGAGATCAACCGCCAGTTGCAAGAGCACGTCCGCTACCTGATCCGGCTCGAACCCGGCGTGCAGACGCCGGAGGAGACGCTGCAGCTCGCCTCCGGCTCCTGCCGCGACTCGGCCTGGCTGTTGGTCCAGCTGGCGCGGCACCTGGGACTGGCCGCCCGCTTCGTTTCCGGCTACCTGATCCAGCTCAAGGCCGACGTGAAATCCCTGGACGGGCCGTCCGGACCCGAGAACGACTTCACCGACCTGCACGCCTGGGCCGAGATCTACCTGCCGGGCGCCGGCTGGATCGGCCTCGACCCGACCTCGGGTCTGTTCGCCGGCGAAGGCCACATCCCGCTGGCATGCACGCCGGAACCCGCCAGCGCCGCGCCGGTGACCGGCCATACCGACGACTCCGAATGCCATTTCATTCACCAGATGCGCGTCGAGCGCATCTGGGAGGCGCCGCGCGTCACCAAACCCTACACCGAGGTGCAGTGGCAGGCGATCGAGGGCCTCGGCCACGACATCGACGCCGAACTCGATGCCGGCGACGTGCGCCTGACCATGGGCGGCGAGCCGACCTTCGTCTCCATCGACGACCCGGACGGGGCGGAATGGAACACCGACGCCCTCGGGCCGACCAAGCGCAAGCTGGCGGCGAGCCTGCTCGCCAAGCTCAAGGGCAAGTACGCGCCCCACGGCTTCCTGCATTACGGCCAGGGCAAGTGGTACCCCGGCGAGCAACTGCCGCGCTGGTCGCTCGGCTGCTGGTGGCGGCGCGACGGCGAGCCGATGTGGGCCGACCCGTCGCTGTTCGCCGACGAAAACATCGACTACGGCGTCACGCAGGAGCAGGCGGCGCGCTTCCTGGCCGGCGTCGCAGCCCGCCTCGGCGTTGCCGCCGAACACATCATGCCCGCCTACGAGGACGCGTTCTATTACCTGTGGCGCGAGCGCCGGCTGCCTGCCAATGTCGATCCCTTCGATTCGCGCCTCGACGATCCGCTGGAGCGGGAGCGGCTGGTGCGCATCTTCGGCCAGGGGCTGGACAAGGTCGTCGGCCATGTCTTTCCGATCGCCCGCCGACCAGGTAAAGCCGGCGACGGCGGCGGCCGCTGGCAGGCCGGGCAGTGGTTCGTGCGCGGCGGGCGGCTGTATCTCACGCCGGGCGATTCGCCGATCGGTTTCCGGCTGCCCCTGGATTCGCTGCCGTGGACCACGCCGACCGACTATCCGTATATCCACCAGGCGGACCCGTCGCAGGAATTCCCGCCCCTGCCGCGACACCATGGGATCCGCCCACCGACGCAGCCGCCGTTCGCGCCGGCCGGCGCCGAAGACACGTCCGCCGCCGCGGCATCGGCGCCGCCGCGCAAGTTCGAATCGGCCGGCGAGGTCGTACGCACCGCGCTGTGCGCGGAGCCGCGCGGCGGCATCCTCTACCTCTTCATGCCGCCGATGTCGGCGCTGGAGGACTACCTGGAACTGATCGCCGCGTGCGAGGCCACCGCCCGGGAGCTGGCACAGCCGGTACTGTTCGAAGGTTACGAGCCGCCGCGCGACCCGCGCTGCGACCACATCCGCATCACGCCCGACCCCGGCGTCGTCGAGGCGAACGTGCAGGCGGCCACGGGCTGGGACGAACTGGTGGATCACACCACCTTCCTCTATGAAATGGCGCACCAGTCGCGACTCACCTCCGAGAAGTTCATGCTCGACGGCCGCCACACCGGCACCGGCGGCGGCAACCATTTCGTCATCGGCGGCGCCACCACACTCGACTCACCATTCCTGCGCCGCCCCGATCTGCTGCGCAGCCTGATCAGCTACTGGCACAACCATCCCTCCCTGTCCTACCTGTTCTCCGGCATGTTCATCGGGCCGACGAGCCAGGCGCCGCGGGTCGACGAGGCGCGCAACGACTCGCTCTACGAACTGGAGATCGCCTTCAAGCAGTTCCCGCCGGTCGGCAATCCGGTGCCGCCGTGGCTGGTGGATCGCTTGCTGCGCAACCTGCTGATCGACGTCACCGGCAACACGCACCGCGCCGAGTTCTGCATCGACAAGCTCTATTCCCCCGACACCGCCACGGGCCGGCTCGGCCTGCTGGAGATGCGCGCCTTCGAGATGCCGCCCCATGCGCGCATGTCGCTGACGCAGCAACTGCTGCTGCGGGCGATGATCGCGCGCTTCTGGAAGCAGCCCTATCAGCCGGAGAAGCTGCAACGCTGGGGCACCGAACTGCACGACCGCTACCTGCTGCCGTATTTCGTCGGCCTAGATTTCGAGGACGTCCTGAGCGAGATGCAACAGGCCGGCTATCCGCTGAAGCAGGAATGGTTCGCGCCCCATTTCGAGTTCCGCTTCCCCTTCTACGGCGACTTCGCGGCGCGCGGCGTCACCGTCGAGTTGCGTCAGGCGCTGGAACCGTGGAACGTGATGGGCGAGGAAGGCGCGCCGGGCGGCACGGTGCGCTACGTGAACTCGTCGGTGGAACGGCTGCAGGTGCATGTCACCGGCCTCATCGACGAGCGCCATGTGCTCACCTGCAACGGCCACACCCTACCGCTGCAGCCCACCGGAACGGTGGGCGAATTCGTCGCCGGCGTGCGCTATCGCGCGTGGCAGCCGTATTCGGCCCTGCACCCGACGATACCGGTGCACGCTCCGCTGGTGTTCGATCTCGTGGATAGCTGGATGAACCGCAGCATGGGAGGCTGCCAGTATCACGTGTCGCATCCGGGCGGGCGCAGCTTCGAAGTGTTTCCGGTCAATGCCTACGAGGCCGAGGCGCGGCGCCGTGCGCGCTACTTCCGCATGGGCCATACACCGGGCCGTCTGGAAGCGCCGCCGCGGCCGCACAATGCGACCTTGCCATTCACGCTCGATCTGAGACGCGACTGAAGCGGCGGCATGCCGCGCGGATGACCCACGCAGCGGTGGCCCCCACCGCTGTCGCGGCGGCGGGGATTGCGCGGCGCGCGCCGGACACGCGGCCCCGCCGGCGGCGGGCCGCTTGCCGGCCGTCAATTCGGCCACGCGTGTGCTAGTCTCCCCCGGCTGACCAGACCCTGTCTCCTCATGCCGCGCCAGCTGCTTGCCGCCTATCCGCAGAAATCGCCCCGTTTCGACGAGATGCTCGAAGCGCCCCTGCAGCCGCGGGCGCACTGGCGCAGTCTGTTCGAGCACCTGGTGGCGGCTTCCCCCGACCAGATGCGGCGCAGCGTGCAGTACGTGCAGCGCCAGATCCACGAGAACGGCGTCACCTACAACGTGTACGCCGACCCGCAGGGAACCGACCGGCCCTGGGAGCTGGACGTCCTGCCCCTCATCATTCGCGCGGCGGAGTGGAAGCAGATCGAGAGCGCGATCGCCCAGCGCGCCGAACTGCTGAACCGCATCCTGGCCGACGTCTATGGCGAACAGGCGTTGCTGCGGGAGGGCCACCTGCCGCCGGCGCCGATCTACGGCCATGCCGGATTCCTGCGCCCCTGCCGCGGCACGCGGCCACCGGGCGGCGTCTTCCTGCACACCTATGCCGCCGATCTCGCCCGCTCGCCGAACGGCCAGTGGTGGGTGATCGCGGACCGCACTCAGGCGCCCTCCGGCGCCGGCTACGCCCTCGAGAACCGGCTCGTCGTGTCGCGCGTCTTTCCCGAGCTGTTCCGCGACCTGCGGGTCCACCACCTGGCGGATTTCTTCCGCACGCTGCGCGACAGCCTGGCGCACTGGGCGCCGCACGACGACGAGCCGCCGTTTACCGTGCTGCTCACGCCCGGCCCCTACAACGAGACCTACTTCGAGCACGCCTACCTCGCGCGCTACCTCGGCTTTCCGCTGGTGGAAGGTTCCGACCTCACGGTACGCAACAATTGCGTCTGGTTGAAGACCCTCTCCGGGCTGAAGCGGGTGCATGCCATCCTGCGCCGGCTCGACGACGATTTCAGCGACCCGCTGGAACTGCGCAGCGATTCGACCCTGGGCATCCCCGGCCTGACGCAGGCAGCCCGGCGCGGCACGGTGCTGATCGCCAATGCGCTCGGCGCCAACATCCTGGAGTCGGGCGCCCTGCTCGGCTATCTGCCGGCGCTGTGCGAGCACCTGCTGGACGAACCGCTCAAGATGCCCTCGGTGGCAACCTGGTGGTGCGGCGAGGAGGCGGCGCTGGAGGACGTGCTGGAGAATCTGGATACCCTGGTGATCAAGGGCGCATTCCCGCAACTGCGATTCGATCCGGTGTTCGGTCCGGATCTCGACGCCCAGGGACGCGCGGAACTGATCGCCGCGATGCGCGCCCATCCCCACAACTACGTGGCGCAGGAGCTGGTGCAACTGTCCCAGGCGCCGGTGTGGGACCGCGGCCATCCGCGCCGCCTCGCCGCACGCGCCGTCGGCCTGCGCGTGTTCGCCGTGGCCAGCCCCAACGGTTACGTGGTGATGCCGGGCGGGCTAACCCGGGTCTCCAGCGACGTGGACGTGCGCATGCTGTCCATGCAGCGCGGCGGGTCGAGCAAGGACACCTGGGCCTTGTCGGATGGGCCGGTGAGCACGTTCAGCCTGTTGCGGCGCGCCACCGGGCCGCAGGACATCGTGCGCAGCGGCGCCAACCTCTCCAGCCGCGTGGTGGAAAACCTGTTCTGGTTCGGCCGCTACGCCGAGCGCTGCGACGACACCGCGCGCCTGCTGCGCATCGCGCTGGATCGCCTGTTCGAGGATGCCAAGAGCACCCACAGCGGCGAGTGGCGGGCGATCGTCGCACTGTGCCGCCTGCAGGATCTGCTGCCGCTCGATCCGAAACGCGAGGTCGAGCCGCACCTGATCCGGGCCATCGTCGATCCGGAGCACCCGCCCGCCCTGGCCTCCAACCTGCGGCAGCTGTATCGCATCGGCTTCCATCTGCGCGAACGACTGTCGCTGGACAACTGGCGCACCATCAACCGCCTGGTGCAGGACCTCGCCCAGCGCCAGGGCACCGACGACATGACGCTGGGCGAGGCTTTCGCCTTCCTCGACCGCACCGTGCTGGGGTTGATGACCCTGGCCGGCTTCTCGCTCGACGGCATGACCCGCGACCAGGGCTGGCGCTTCCTGTCGCTGGGACGGCGCATCGAACGGCTGCAATTCCTCTGTCTCGCCCTGCGCCACGCGCTGCACGCACCGGCCGAGAGCGATCTCGACTGGCTGCTGGAACTCGCCGATTCCATCGTCACCTACCGCTCGCGCTACATGACCCGCCCGGAACGGCTGCCGGCGTTCGACCTGCTGCTGCTCGACCTGGGCAACCCGCGCTCGGTGATCTTCCAGGTGGCCGGCATCCGCGATTACGTGGAGCGCCTGTCCGACCAGTACGGCCCGATCGCCGACGATGCCCTCGCGCCGCTGCTGCCCCATCTGCAATCCTTCGATCTGGGCGGCGCGCTGGAGAGCCGGCGGGGGGTCGCCGCGCTCGAAGACCTGCTGCAGCAGATCCGGGATGCGGCATTCCATCTTTCCGACCGCATCGCGCACCGCTTCTTCACCCATGTCGATGTCAGCCAGCGCACCTTCTCCCTGTGACACGCGCGCCGCGCACTACCGCGTGCGGCACGACACCCACTACCGCTACGAGGCTCCGGTTCTGCTGTCGCGCCAGTTGCTGCATCTGAGTCCGCGCGCCTGCCCGTGGCAGCACTGCGAATCGCATCGCATCACGATCCACCCGGCGCCCGCGGAGCGCGACGAACGCGACGACTATTTCGGCAACCGCGAGGTGCTTTTTGCGCTGGAGGCCCCTCACACCGAGCTTGTGGTGCACGCCGAGTCGGTGGTCGCGGTCAGCCCCCACGCCCCCGACCCGCGGCAGGCCGAGGCCCCGCCCTGGGAGGCGGTGCGCGCCCGGTTGCGGTCGCCGCCCGACGCGGCAGCCCTGGACGCCTGCCAGTTCCTGTACGAATCCCCCCTGGTGCGCACTTCCCCCGGCGTGCTGCGCTTCGCGCGGCCGGTGTTCGCCTCGCACCGGCCGCTGCTCGAGGCCATGGTCGAACTGACGCAACGCATCCACGAGCACTTCGAGTTCGACCCCGATGCCACCACCGTGGCGACACCGCTGGAAGAGGTGCTGGCCCATGGCCGCGGCGTGTGCCAGGACTTCGCCCACCTCGCCATCGCCTGCCTGCGCGCCCACGGACTGGCGGCGCGCTATGTCAGCGGCTATCTGCTGACGACGCCGCCGCCGGGGCAGCCGCGGCTGGTCGGTGCCGACGCATCCCACGCCTGGGTGTCGGTGTTCGTGCCCGGGCTGGGCTGGGTGGACATCGACCCCACCAACAACCTGCTGCCCGACACCCAGCACGTCACCGTCGCCTGGGGACGGGATTTCAGCGATGTGAGCCCGCTGCGCGGCGTGATCCTGGGCGGCGACGAGCACGAGGTGGAGGTGGAGGTGACGGTGGAGCCGCTGCGCGAGCCGCAGGCTGCCGCGGCGGACAACGGCTGAGGGCCGGCAAGCATTGCGCTGAACGGCGGAATCGAAGATAATCCGCGTCTTTCTGGCCGGCCACAACCGCCGTCCGCGACTGTCGGGAACACCGAGGAGCACCCATGAAAGCTGAAATCCACCCGAAATACAACGAAGTCGAAGTCACGTGCAGCTGCGGCAACAAGTTCATGACGCGCTCCACCATCGGCAAACCCCAATTGCACGTCGAAGTGTGCTCGGCCTGCCACCCGTTCTACACCGGCAAGCAGAAGATGGTCGACACCGCCGGCCGCGTCGAGCGCTTCCGTCAGAAATACGGCAAGCGCGCTGCGGCGTAAACTCCGCGAAGAAAACGCAAAGGCAGCTGCGGCTGCCTTTTTCGTCTGTGGCATGGCCTGCCGCGGGGGCGAGCCGCCAACGGCAGCGGCCGCGGCGCAAGCCGGAAAGGTTCTCGGATAGAATTCGCCTGCCTCGATGAGCGCGCGGCAGCCGCCCGCGCGCACTGCGGCTGGCAAGAAAACTGCGCCGTCACTCCACGTGCCCATGACCCTCCTGCGCTACCCCTGGTCCCTGCCACCCGGCGGCGCCGTGCTGGCGGTCATGGCCGGTCTTTACCTGGTCTTCGGTCTGGTCGGCCACGACCCGTGGAAGGCCGACGATGTCACCCATTTCGGTGTCGCCTACGGCATGCTGGAAGGCGGCGGCTGGCTGGTGCCGCGCCTGGCCGGCGAGCCGTTTCTCGCCCAGCCGCCGCTCTACTATTGGCTGGCGGCGGCGAGCGGCAGGCTGTTCGGCTGGCTGCTGCCGCTGCACGACGCGGTGCGGCTCGCCTCGGCGGCTGTCGGCGCCCTCTATTTCTTCGGCATGGCGGCGGCGGCGCGCATCCTGTTCGAGCCCCATGCACGCAGCGCCGCCGTTCTCCTCGCCCTGGGCTGTCTCGGCCTGCTGGTGCATATCCACGACACGCAGCCGGCTCTGGCCCTGTTGGCGGCCTTCGCCTGGACTGCCTACGGTCTGGGCCGCGTGCTGGAGCGCCCGGGAAAGGGCGCGGCCTATATCGGCTGGGCCATCGGCCTCGGCTTTCTAGCCGCCGGCCTGCCGACGCTGTTCATCCTGGTGCCCTTGGTCCTGTTGCTGCCGCTGGTCTCGTCCCACTGGCGCGCCGCCGGGCCCGTCGCCGGCATCCTCCTGGGGCTGGCGATCGCCGCCATCATCGCCTCGCTCTGGCCCGTTGCGGTTTACCAGTCCCAGCCCGCCATGCTCGGCGAATGGTGGGCGCAGTCGGCCAAAGACGTCGCCCTGGATGCCACGCTGCTGCCCCGGATGGGGCGCTACCTCGCCATGCTGCCCTGGTTCGCGTGGCCGGCCTTCCCGCTCCTGCTGTGGACCTTCTGGCGCCAGCGCCATGCCCTGCATACTCCGGGCATCACCATCGGCGCCGCCGGCTTCGCGGTGACGCTGATCGCGCTCGGCACCACGGCGGACGCGCGCAGCGCCACCGCCCTGCCGCTGCTGCCGCCGCTGGTGCTGCTCGCCGTACCCGCCGCCGACACCTTGCGCCGCGGCGCCGCCAACGGCTTCGACTGGTTCGCCATGATGGCATTCAGCCTGTTCGCGGCACTGGTGTGGCTGGGCTGGATCGCCATGCTGACCGGATGGCCCGAGCGCCTCGCCCGCCAGGCTGCGAGGATCGAGCCGGGATTTGTGCTGCAGTTCTCGCCCCTCGCCTTCGCCATTGCGGTAGCGCTCACCCTGGCGTGGATCTGGCTGATCCTGGCAGTGCCCCAATCCCCCTACCGCGCCACGCTGAACTGGGCCGCCGGCATGATCGTGTTCTGGGGGCTGGCCATGACCCTGTGGCTGCCGTGGATCGAATACGGCAAGAGCTACCGCATGGTGTCGGCATCGCTCGCCCGGGCCCTGCCGGAAAACCATGGCTGCATCGCCGGGCGCAATCTGGGCGATGCGCAGCGCGCGTCGTTTCACTATTTCGACGGCTTGATCACCGAGAACGAGAAGCTGCGCAAGGCGACATCGTGCAAGCTGCTCCTGGTGCAATATGCGGGGCGCAATCCGCCCGACACCTCGCCCGGCCGGAGCTGGCGCAAGATCTGGGAGGACCGGCGGCGCGGCGACCGCAACGAACTATTCCGACTCTACCGCAGGGACTGAAAATGGACCTCACACAAAGCAAGGCATGGCACGCTCTGGAGCAGCACCGCGACAGCATCGCAGCGCGCCCCATGAGGGAGCTGTTCGCCGCCGACCCGCAGCGCTTCGACCGGCTGTCGGCGCGTCTGGACGACTTCCTGGTGGATTTTTCCAAACAGCACGTCGTCCCCGAAACCATCGCTTTGCTGGCGCAACTGGCGCAGGAGCGCGATCTTGCCGGCGGCATCGCACGCATGGCGGGCGGCGAGCTGATCAACTTCACCGAGCGCCGCGCCGTGCTGCACATCGCGCTGCGCGCCCAGCGCGACTACGCCGTGGCCGGCGTTCCCGTTTCCGACTCGGTGCGCGCGACGCGGGCGCGCGTCGCCGAACTGGCGGAGGCGATCCGCCGCGGCGAAGTCACGGGCGCCAGCGGCAAGCCGATCCGCCAAGTGATCAACCTCGGCATCGGCGGCTCGGACCTGGGGCCGCGCATGGCCACGCGCGCCCTCGGCCGCTACGCCGGCGACGCCCTGCGCGTCGCTTACGTCGCCAACATCGACCCGACGGAGCTGGCCGACGCGCTGCGCGGCGCCGACCCGCACGCGACCCTGTTCGTGCTCTCTTCCAAGACCTTCACCACCCAGGAGACGCTCGCCAACGCCCGCGCCGCGCGTGCCTGGCTGGCCGCGGCAGTGGGTGCGGAGCAGGCCGGCCGGCACTTCTTCGCGGTAAGCAACAATCTGGCCGCCGCCAGAGAGTTCGGCATCGACCCGGCACGCTGCTTCGAGCTGCCGGAATGGGTCGGCGGACGCTACTCGATGTGGTCGGCGATCGGGCTGCCGCTCGCCTGCGCCATCGGCGCCGAGCGTTTTCACGAACTGCTCGACGGCGCCCGCGAGATGGACGACCACTTCCTGTCGGCGCCGTTCGAGCGCAACCTGCCGGTCATCCTGGCGCTGCTCGGCATCTGGAACACCAACTTCCTCGGCGCCGACAGCGCCGCCGTGCTGCCCTACTCCCACGCCCTGGCCGAACTGCCCGCCTACCTGCAGCAGCTCGACATGGAAAGCAACGGCAAGCGCATCACCCGCGACGGAGCGCCGGTGGATTACCCCACCGCCCCGATCCTGTGGGGCGGACCCGGCACCGTCGGCCAGCATGCCTACCACCAGCTGCTGTATCAGGGCACGCGCCGGGTGGCGATCGAATTCGTGGTGCCGGTGGGCGACGCCGGTCCGGAGCAGGAAGCGCTGGTGGCGAACGCTCTGGCCCAGTCCGCGGCGCTGATGCTGGGCAAGACGGAAGACGAGGCGCGACAGGATCTCCTCGCCCGCGGCGTGGCGGCGGAAGAAGCGGCCCGGCTCGCCCCCCATGTCGTGTGCCCAGGCAACCAGCCGAGCTCGACCCTGCTCTTCCCTGCCCTCACGCCGCGCCAGCTGGGACGGCTGATCGCGCTCTACGAGCACAAGGTGTTCGCCCAAGGCTGGATCTGGGGCATCAACAGCTTCGACCAGTACGGCGTCGAATTGGGCAAGCAGATGGCCCGCGCCATCGCCTCCGGCTCGACGCGGGAAGAAGACCTCGACGGTTCCACCGCCGCCCTGATGCGCGAGATCCGGGCCATGCGCAGCCGCGCAACGTAGGGCGCCGGGCGGTGTTCCGGCGGGCATGGCCCGCCCTACGAATCGGGCATACCGTAGGGCGCGCCGTGCGCGCCGGTCCAACCTTCGGCGGGCATGGCCCGCCCTGCGAATCGGGCATACCGTAGGGCGCGCCGTGCGCGCCGGTCCAACCTTCGGCGGGCATGGCCCGCCCTACGAATCGGGCATACCGTAGGGCGCGCCATGCGCGCCGGTCCAACCTTCGGCGGGCATGGCCCGCCCTACGAATCGGGCTGCCGTAGGGCGCGCCGTGCGCGCCGGTCCAACCTTCGGCGGGCATGGCCCGCCCTACGAATCGGGCTGCCGTAGGGCGCGCCGTGCGCGCCGGTCCAACCTTCGGCGGGCATGGCCCGCCCTACGAATCGGGCTGCCGTAGAGCCACCGCCTACAGCCGCAGGAAATTGTCCCGGTAGTAGCGCATCTCCGCGATCGACTCGTAGATGTCGGCGAGCGCCTCGTGCTTGCCGTTCTTGACCACGCCCTTGGCCAGCTCCGGCTTCCACCGGCGCGCCAGCTCCTTCAGCGTGCTCACGTCGAGGTTGCGGTAATGGAAGTAGGCCTCGAGCTGCGGCATGTGGCGCGCCATGAAGCGCCGGTCCTGGCAGATGGAATTGCCGCACATGGGCGAAGTGCGGGCCGGCACATGCTGCTTGACGAATTCCAGCATCTGCGCCGCCGCCTCGGCCTCGGACAGGGGCGACGCCTTGACCTTGTCGATGAGGCCGCTGCGGCCGTGGGTGTCCTTGTTCCACTGGTCCATGGCCTGCAGCACGGCGTCCGGCTGATGCACCACCAGCACCGGCGACTCGGCCACCGTGTCCAGCCCGGCGTTGGTGATCACCACCGCGATCTCGATGATACGGTCGCGCTCGGGGTCGAGGCCGGTCATCTCCATGTCCAGCCAAATCAGGTTGTTCTGATCCTGTGCCATAATCCCTGCGATCTTTGCGTCCTGCCGAACCGAAGAGGCGCCATTCTGTCATAGAAGGGCCGACCGATCGGAACCAATCCATGAGCTTCACCGCCCTGTTCCTCGCCGCCCTTTTCGCCACGACGCTGATGCGCCTGTGGCTGGCCGTGCGCCACATGCGCCATGTGCAGTCGCACCGCGGCGCCGTGCCCAGCGCGTTCCACGAGGCGATTCCCCTGCCATCCCATCAGAAGGCGGCCGACTACACGGTGGCCAAGGTGCGCGTCGCCCTGTTCGACGTCGTCGTCGGCACCGGCCTGCTGCTGGTGCTGACCGTCGGCGGACTGCTGCAGTGGCTGTACGATGCCTGGCAGTCCGGGTTCGCCGCCGGCGGCCATGCCCACGGCATCGCCTTCATCGCCTCCGTGGCGGTCATCGGCTTTCTCGCGGACCTGCCGTTCTCGCTGTATCGCACGTTCGTCATCGAGAACCGCTTCGGCTTCAACAAGATGACCTGGTCGCTGTGGCTCGCCGACCTGGCGAAGGAAGCCCTGCTCGCGGCCGTCATCGGCCTGCCGGTGCTGTTCGTCGTGCTGTGGCTGATGGGCGCCATGGGCAGCTACTGGTGGCTGTACGTGTGGGCCTTCTGGCTGGTGTTCAACCTGCTGGTGCTGCTGATCTATCCCAACTTCATCGCGCCGCTGTTCAACAAGTTTTCGCCGCTGCAGGACGACACGCTGAAGAGCCGCATCGAGGCGCTGCTGGTGCGCTGCGGCTTCCGCTCCAGCGGCCTGTACGTGATGGACGGTTCGCGCCGCAGCGCCCACGGCAACGCCTACTTCACCGGCTTCGGCGCGGCCAAGCGCATCGTCTTCTTCGACACGCTGCTGGAAAAGCTCTCGCCGACCGAGATCGAGGCCGTGCTGGCGCACGAACTCGGTCATTACAAGCACCATCACGTGTGGAAGCGCATCGCGGTGCTGGGCGCGGCCAGCCTTGGCCTGTTCTGGCTGCTGGGCTACCTGATCGACCAGGCCTGGTTCTATCAGGGGCTGGGCATGACGGCGCAGGGGACGGCGCCGGCGCTGGCGCTGTTCGCGCTGGTGTTGCCGGTGTTCGTGTTCCCGTTCGCGCCGCTCATGAGCCAGTTTTCGCGCCGCCACGAGTTCGAGGCCGACGCCTACGCCGCCCGTCAGACCGGAGCGCGCGACCTGGTGACGGCGCTGGTCAAGCTCTACCGCGACAACGCCGCGACGCTCACCCCCGACCCGCTGTACTCGAAGTTCTACGATTCCCACCCGCCGGCGGCGCTGCGTGTCGCCCGGCTGCAATCGACCTGACAGGAGAATGGAATGCGCCACACCGCCGCCCTCGCTCTGCTTTTGCTGCCCGCCGTCGCTCTGGCCAATCCCTTTCCCAAGGGCGATCCCAAGATCGGCGAGAAGCTCGCCAAGGAAAAGAACTGCGAGTCGTGCCACATCAAGATGCTGGGCGGCGACGGCACCGGCATCTACACGCGCCAGGGACGGCTGATCACGACGCCGCAGGCCCTGCTGCAGCGCGTCTCCGCATGCAGTGCCCAGACCAACGCCGGCTGGTTCCCCGAAGACGAGACGAACGTCGCGGCGTACCTCAACGAGAAGTTCTACAAATTCAAGTAAGTCCGCCCGCACCCGAGCGCAACCGGCAGGGAGACGGTTGAAGCGCGTCTTACCGGGTGTCGTCGTCGCTTGCCACGGGCGCCATTACCTGGTGCGACTGGAAGACGGCCACCTCCTGCACTGCTTTCCCCGCGGCAAGAAAAGCAACCTGGCCTGCGGCGACCGCGTCACGGTCGAGCGCACCGCCCCCGACCAGGGCGTAATGGCGGAGTTGGCCCCGCGCGCCTCCCTCTTCTTCCGCAGCGACGAATACCGGGAGAAGCTGATCGCGGCCAACGTCACGCAAGTCGTCGTCGTCGTCGCCACCGAGCCCGGCTTCAGCGACGAACTGATGTCGCGCTGCCTGGTCGCCGCCGAGGAGCAGCGCATCCGCGCCGCCATCGTCCTCAACAAGGTCGATCTCGCGGCGCATCTCGCTGCGGCCCGGGCGCTGCTGGAGCCTTTCCGTCGCGCCGGCTACGCGGTGGTCGAACTCAGTGCCAAATCGGGCGCCGCGGCACTCGCGCCGCTACTGGACGGGGAGACCAGCATCCTGGTCGGGCAGTCGGGCATGGGCAAGTCGACGCTGGTGAACGCCCTGGTTCCCGATGCCCGGGCCGCCACGCGCGAAATCTCCGCCGCCCTCGATTCGGGCAAGCACACCACGACGTTCTCCCGCCTCTACCGCCTCGACCGCTCGTCGGCCCTGATCGACAGCCCCGGCCTGCAGGTGTTCGGCCTGGCCCACCTGTCGCGCCAGGACGTCGAGACCGCCTTCCCCGAGTTCCGCCCGTACCTGGGCAACTGCCGCTTCCGCGACTGCCGCCACGACACCGAACCGGGCTGCGCCCTGCGCGCCGCCGTGCAGCAGGGCGAACTCGATGGGCGCCGGCTCGGCCATTTCCACGCCATCTCCTCCGAACTGAGCCGGCACCTGCCCAGCGGCCGCTGAGCCGCCCGCCGCCGGGCCGCGCCGCGGCCCCCGGGTCGCGGCGTGCCCCTACTGCCCCGCCAGCCACTCCGGATCCGGCAGCTCGGCGAATACCTGGCGCAGCCGATCGCCCCACTGGCCGCGGATCATGTTGAAGTACTCGTTGCGCGAATCGATGTTGATGTGCTTCAGCACCTTGAGTTCGTCGCGCCGGATGCACAGCAGGTCGAGCGGCAGGCCGACCGAGAGGTTGGAGCGGATGGTCGAATCCATCGAGATCAGCGCGCACTTCGCGGCCTCCGCCAGCGGCGTGGCGGGGTTGGTAACGCGGTCGAGGATCGGCTTGCCGTACTTCGACTCTCCGATCTGGAAATAGGGCGTGTCCGCCGTCGCCTCGATGAAGTTGCCGGCGGCATAGATGCTGAACAGACGCGGCGGCTCGCCGCGGATCTGGCCGCCGAGAATGAAGGCGGCATTGAACTCGATGTTGAACTCCTTGAGCGCCTCGGCATCGCGCGCGAATACCTCCCGCAGCACGTCGCCGACGCAGCGCGCCGCCTCGAACATGTTGGGCACGTTGTAGAGGTTGGGCGTGCCCTGCTCCGCGGCCAGGCGCTCGCGCAGGATGCTGACCAGCGACTGGGTGATGGCCAGATTGCCCGACGAGAGCAGCACCATCACCCGGTCGCCGGGGCGCTCGTACACCGTCATCTTGCGGAAGCTGCTGATGTGATCGACGCCGGCGTTGGTGCGCGAATCCGACAGGAACACCAGCCCGGCGTCCAGCAGCATGCCGACGCAATAAGTCATTTCCCGATCCCCGAAGCGAAACGGCGCATGTTAGCGACGCCCGCGTCAGCGGTAAAGCTCCGTAGGGTGCTCCATGCGCACCGGGCCACGTTTCGGCGGGCGCGGCCCGCCCTACCGTCGAGCTTCGCAGGGTGCGCCATGCGCACCGGGGCAACGATCGGTGCGCGCGGCGCACCCTACTGGTGCGCCTCCACCTTCACCCGCACGGTGATCTCCTGCGGCGCGCTGCCGGTGTGGGCGCCGCGCACCGGGCAGGCATCGAGGTAGTCGCGCCCCACCGCGAGGCGGCAGTACTCCCGTCCCGCCAGGCGGCCGTGGGTGACATCGAAGCTGACCCAGCCGTAGGGTTCGATCCAGGCATCGGCCCAGGCGTGGGCGGCGGGCTCGCGCTCGCCGGCGGTGCCGAAATAGCCGCTGACGAAGCGTGCCGGAATGCCGTAGGTGCGGCAGCAGGCGATGAAAAGGTGGGCGTGATCGTTGGCGGTCCCTCCCCCCACCACCAGCGCCTGGGCGGCGGAGCCCGCGGTGGCCGGGTAGTGGTCCACCCGGTCGCGGATCGCCAGCATCAGTTCGCCCAGGGCGTAGAGCTGCACCGGGATGTGCCCCAGGGCCGGCCGCGCCAGGGCCCGCACCGCCTCGTCGGCGCTGGTCAGCGGCGTCTCCGCCAGGTAGGCCAGCGGCGCCACACCGCTCACCGCGTCGCCCAGCAGATGGCCGCCCTCCTCCGCCGTCTCCACCGTGCCGGAAACGACGATGCTGATCTCCTCGTGCGGCTCGTTCAAGGTCAGCACGTGGGCCACATTGCCATAGGTGTCGGTGAGGCGGCGCTGCCTTCCGGGCGCGGTGATCTGCCACTGCACCGCGCGCTGGCTGGTTTCGACGCGCGGCGTCAGGCGCAACTGCTGGATGCTGTAGGCGACGGGACGGGCATAGCGGCAGACGGTCTGGTGCTGGATATTGAGCAGCATGGCGGCCTCACTCGATTGACAGGCGCGCCAGCGCCTCACGACGCTCCCCTCTCCCGCGAGCGGGCGAGGGGCCGGGGGTGAGGGAGATGGCGCAGGGTGGAGAGGCATGTCTGATGCGGGATACGGATTGCGATGGCGGTCAGTTGGCGATGGGAACAAGGAAATCGGCGGCGATGCGGTTGCCGAGGTCGGCGGTGCGGCCGAGAAAATTGGTTAGCCAGTCATGCAGGCCGGAGGCGACGATGTCCTCGATGCGGGCGAAGTGCAGCGCGGCGTGCAGTTCGCCGGCGCGGCGCTCCGTCTCCTTGGACTGGTCGTTGGCGACCTGGGTCAGGATGGTGTAGACCTCCTTTACGCAGCGGTGCAGCGAGCGCGGCATGTCGACGCGCAGGATCAGCAGTTCGGCGACGCGCAGCGGCGTGATCATGTCGCGATAGACCTTGCGGTAGATCTCGAACGCCGACACCGAGCGCAGCAGCGCGCCCCATTCGTAGTAGTCGGCGGCGCCGCCGGCATCCTCGGTGCCCGGCAGCAGCACGTCGTACTTGACGTCGAGGATGCGGGCGGTATTGTCGGCGCGCTCCAGGAAGGTACCGAGCCGGATGAAATGGAACGACTCGTCCTGCAGCATGGTGCCGACGGTGACGCCGCGCGACAGGTGGGAGCGGTACTTCACCCACTCGAAGAACTCGTTGATCTCGGCGCCGAGCAGGTCCGACAACCGGCGCGTGCGCATCTCCAGCCAAGTGGTATTGAGCGTCTCCCACATCTCCGAGGTCAGGGTGCCGCGCACGGCGTGGGCGTTCTCCCGCGCTGCGCGCACGCAACTGAAGATGGAGGACGGATTGGACGGATCGAGCACCATGAAGCGCAGCAGTTCCGCCGCCGTCACGCGGTCGAAGCGCGCCGCGAAGGCGTCCTCGAGGCCGGTGATGGACAAGGCCGCGCGCCAGCCCATCTCCGGGTGTTCGGCGTTGTTGGGCAGCAGCGAGACGCGGTAGGTGACGTCGAGCATGCGTGCGATGTTCTCGGCGCGCTCCGTATAGCGGGCCATCCAGTACAGATGATCGGCGGTGCGGCTCAGCATGTCAGCGCTCCAGCACCCAGGTGTCCTTGGTGCCCCCGCCCTGGGAGGAATTCACCACCAGCGAGCCTTCGCGCAGGGCGACGCGGCACAGGCCGCCGGGAACCATGTTCACCTCCTTGCCGGAGAGGACGAAAGGGCGCAGGTCGATGTGGCGGGGAGCGATCCCCGACTCGACGAAGGTCGGGCAGGCCGACAGGGCGAGCGTCGGCTGGGCGATGTACTTGTCCGGATGGGCCAGGATGCGGGCGCGGAATTCCTCGATCTGCTGCTTGGTCGAGGCGGGACCGACCAGCATGCCGTAGCCGCCGGAACCGTGGGTTTCCTTCACCACCAGTTCCGGCAGGTGGGCGAGCGTGTATTCCAGATCCTCTTTGTTGCGCAGCATGTAGGTGGGCACGTTATTGACCAGCGGCTCTTCGCCCAGATAGAAGCGGATCATCGCCGGCACATAGGGATAGATCGACTTGTCGTCCGCCACGCCGGTGCCGATGGCATTGGCCAGCGTCACCCGCCCGGCGCGATACACCGACAGCAGGCCCGGCACGCCGAGATAGGAGTCCTGGCGGAACACCAGCGGATCGAGGAAGTCGTCGTCCACGCGGCGGTAGATCACGTCCACCCGCTTCGGGCCGCGCGTGGTGCGCATGAACACGCCCTCGTCCTGCACGAACAGGTCCGGCCCTTCCACCAGTTCGACCCCCATCTGCTGGGCCAGGAACGAGTGCTCGAAGTAGGCGCTGTTGTATTGACCCGGCGTCAGCACCACCACCGTCGGGTCCACCACGCCGACTGGCGCCACGGCGCGCAGGGTGTTGAGCAGCAGGTCCGGGTAATGGTCCACCGGCTCCACGGCGTAGCGCGCGAACAGTTCGGGGAACAGGCGCATCATCATGCGCCGGTCTTCGAGCATATAGGACACGCCGGACGGCACCCGCAGGTTGTCCTCCAGCACGTAGAACTCGCCTGCCCCGGCGCGCACCACGTCGATGCCGGCGATCAGCGCATAGATGCCGCCGGGCACGTCCACGCCCTGCATCTCGGGGCGGTACTGGGAATTGCGGAAGATCTGCTCCTGCGGAATATGGCCGGCGTGGATGATCTCCTGGTCGTGGTAGATGTCGTGCAGGAAGGCGTTGAGCGCCGTCACGCGCTGGCGCAGGCCATCCGCCAGTTGGCGCCATTCGGCGGCCGGAATGATGCGCGGAATGACGTCGAAGGGAATCAGGCGTTCCTTGCCGTCCTCCTCGCCATAGACGGCGAAGGTGATGCCGACGCGGTGGAACAGGATGTCGGCCTCGGCGCGTTTCTGGGCGATGCGCTCGGCAGGCGTCGCCGCCAGCCACTGCGCGTACTCGGCGTAATGATCACGCACCTCGCCGCCGCCGCTGTACATCTCGTTGTAGAAGTTCGGAACTGCCATGCCCCTGTGCCGCGCGCGAAAGTTGAAAGGATTTCCCGCAATGCAGCGAGAACCATGCCACCAAGGAAAACCGTTGTGAAACGCCTGGTTAGCCGCCACTGCACGATTTTGGCGCACCAATTCGAGGCGAGGCGCCTCAACATGGTGCGCTGCCTTTGATTCGGCCTTCGGAAGGGGCGGGCGCGACGCCCAAATTGGCGTCAGCGGGATGAATCAGGCAGATCGCTCGCCCGGACTGCGTACCGCGAGTGGATTCGAACGGTGGAACGTGGCCGGCGGCACCACCTCGGCGCTGCGTGCGGACAGCGCCTTCGCCTCGGCCATCCCGACCTGCCGTTCCAGTTCGGCGATGCGCATCTGCTGCTGGTCGATGGTTTTCTGCTGCCGCCTGAGCTGCCAGCGCACCCGGATTGCCGACGGCAGGGACACCAGCGCGATGACCATCGCGCCGAGCAGGGCCGCCACCAGGATCACCAGGGCGAGCCAGCTGTCGAAGCGCAGAAAGAGAAACGTCACCGTCACCGGCACGTTGTTCTGGAACGCGAACACCACGCCGCACAGGGCCAGCGCGATGCCGCTGATGATCAGGAGCTGCATGTTTCCTCCGCGCACACCACGATATCCGCCAGCATAACGAAAACGCCCCGCGGCGCGGGGCGTCTTTCGGTGCTCGGCCTCGCGGCCGGAACCAGACTACAGGCGTTCGATGACGCCGGCGATGCCCTGCCCGCCGCCGATGCACATGGTGACGATGGCATAACGCTTGCCGGTGCGCTGCAGTTCGTAGATCGCCTTCACGGTGAGGATGCTGCCGGTGGCGCCGATGGGGTGGCCCAGAGCCACCGCACCGCCGTTCGGATTCACCTTGGCCGGATCGAATTCCAGGTTCTTCGACACCGCCAGCGCCTGGGCGGCGAAGGCTTCGTTGGATTCGATCAGATCGATGTCGGACATCTTCAGGCCGGCACGCTCCATCGCCTTGCGCACGGCCGGAATCGGGCCCTCACCCATGTAGGCCGGGTCGACGCCGGCATAGGCGTAGGAAACCAGCCGCGCCAGCGGCTTGACGCCGGCGCGTTCCGCCGCCTTGGCTTCCATCAGCACCATCGCCGCAGCGGCGTCGTTGATGCCGGAAGCGTTACCGGCAGTGACGCTGCCGTCCTTCTTGAACACGGTCTTGAGCTTGGCCATGCCTTCCAGGCTGGCGTCGCCGCGGATGTGCTCGTCCGTCACGAACTGCACCACGCCCTTCTTGCTCTGGATGTCGATGGGCAGGATCTGATCCTTGAAGTGGCCGGCGGCGGTGGCGGCGGCGGCGCGCTTGTGCGACTCCACGGCGAAGGCATCCTGCATCTCGCGCGTGATGCCGTGGCGCGCGGCGACGTTCTCCGCCGTGACGCCCATGTGCACGGTGTCGAACGGGTCGGTGAGCGCGCCGACCATCATGTCGATGATCTTGCCGTCGTTCATGCGCGTGCCCCAGCGCGCAGTCGGCATCAGATAGCCGGCGCGGCTCATGGACTCGGCGCCGCCGGCCAGCGCCACATCGGCGTCGCCGAGCATGATGACGTTGGCCGCCGTGACGATGGCCTGGAAGCCGGAACCGCACAGGCGGTTCAGCGTCAGGGCCGGTGTTTCCTTGGGGATGCCGGCGTTGATCATCGCCACGCGTGAGATATACATATCCTTCGGCTCGCTGTGGATCACGTTGCCGATCACCACGTGGCCGATCTGCGCCGGCTCCAGCTTGGCGCGGGCGACTGCCTCCTTGACCACGCGCGCCGCCAGATCGGTCGGCGCGAAGTCCTTGAGCGTGCCGCCGTAGTCACCGATTGCGGTACGAACGGCACTGACGAAAACCACTTCTCGCTTATCAGCCATTTCCTGCTCCCTCCAGACTCAGTTAAGGGCCGGGATCAGTTCCCGACCCAGGTGGCAACCCAAAGCAGCGACAAGAGCAAAAGACACAGCACCAGCGTGCGCCAGATGAGGCCGGTGGCGCTCTGCATGAAGTCGGCATCGGCGTCCTCCCCCAGCCCCAGTTCGGGACGCTCCGTGATCTCGCCCGACTCGTAAACCGGCATGCCGAGCCGCACTCCCAGCGCTCCTGCACCGCTTGCGAGAAGTATACCGGAGGAACGGTCGGCCCAGCGCGATGCCTGCGTGCGCCAGCAATACACCGCGTCCTCGAAGTCGCCGACGATGGCGAAACAGGCGGCGGTAATGCGCACCGGCAGCCAGTCGACGATCTCGAACGCCCTCGCGGCGAACTTGCCGAAGGCGCCGAACTCGGCGTCCGTGCGCGCACCCCACGCGCGGCCGAAGAAATCGGCGAGCCGATACAGCAGCGCCCCGCTCGGCCCCGGCAGCAGCACGAACCAGAACACCACGGCGAACACATAGCGATGGGAGGCGAGAAATCCCTCCTCGATCGCCATTCGCGCCACGTCGTTCGAGGAGCAGCGGTCGGCAAGGCGGCCGCGCCAGTCGGCGATGAGGCTGCGCGCACGCTCCAGTTCGCCCATGCGCAGCGCCATGTGGATATCGCTGAAATAGCGGCTGACCTGGCGAAAGCCCATGGTCAGATAGAGGATGAGGACGTTCCAGGCGAACGCGAGCAGCGGCTGCAGTTCGAACAGGACGTAGTAGATGGCGGCCGTGGCCACCACCAAGGGAACCACCGCCAGCAGCCAGGCGATGGCGCCGTGCAGCGCCTGGCCGTCGTTGAAGCGGGACTGGAAAAACTCCGCCAACTGCGCCAGCGGCGCCACCACCACTTTCCTGGCATTCAGCGGCTGCAGTTGCTCCAGCAGGAAGGCGACGATGAGGGAGAACAGCGTCATTTCGATGCCACGGCCGCGCCGCGCGGACGGCCGCGCAAGGGAAACCCGGAAGATAGCATAAAACCCTGTTTTCGATCGCAGCGCACAACGGCCGCGTCACCCGGCCGGCGAACAGATCGTCATAGGTTGTGAAGAAATCGTAGCGAGCGGCCCGAGGGCAAGGCGCACGGAGCGCAGCGACGAGACATATCAGATAGATAGGCGAGGAGCGAGCACCGCGCAACGCAGCACTCGGGCCGCGCAGTAGATTTATTCACAACCTCAGCGATCGAGGCCGAACAGGAAGCGATACAGGCTGACCACCATGCCGGCCGTGGCACCCCAGATGTAGTAGCTCTGGAAGGGCATCGCCCAGAAATGGCGCATCGCGCCGGAGAACTCCATCGACAGGCGCTGGTGATTGTTGGGATCGAGCAGGAACGACAGGGGCGTCTCGAACACCTCCGCCACCTCGAAGGCATCGAGCTTCAGTACGATGGGCGGGCTCACCAGACCGACCACCGGCGTGACACGGAAGCCGGTGCTGGTGTTGTACTCGGGCAGCGTGCCGAGCACGTCCACCTGGCTGCGCGGCAGGCCGATCTCCTCTTCCGCCTCGCGCAGGGCGGTGATGATGGGCGACGCGTCCTCTGCCTCGCTGCGCCCGCCGGGAAACGACACCTGGCCGGGATGATCCTGCAGATGGGCGGTGCGCTGGGTGAACAGCACGGTCAGTTCGTCGCCGCGCTGCACCACGGGAACCAGCACGGCAGCGGGAATCAGCGTCAGCGGAAGCTGCGTTTCCGACTCCGCCGCCGCGGGCACGCCGTCCGCGAAGCGGCTGCGCAGCCAGTCGGCGGAGATTTGGGCGTGGATGTTGGCGAGGTCGCTCATGGCTCGTGTGCTGCGGGAATCCGTCAGAATCGTCGCCGCAGGGTCATGGTGTCGCCGTCGCGCTTCATCTCCATGCGATTGAGGAAGCTCATGCCGAGCAGCCCCAGCGGAAGATCCTGCGCATGAACGGCGGCATCCACGTCGTGCAGCGTGATGTCGCCGACCTGGAGCGAGGACAGCTTTACGCGCCAGACCTGGGTCACGCCGTTGGCGGTCATGGCCATGCCCGGTTCCCCCTTGCGGTAGTCGAGGCCGGCGCGGGCGGCATCGGCGGCGCCGAGCGACACCAGCGTCGCGCCGGTATCGACCACGAAGCGCATGCTCGAACCATTCACGCTGCCGGTGGTGACGAAATGGCCTCTGCCGTCCGCGGTCAGGGTCACCGCCGACGGCGCCGCGTCGCGGCTGGCCGAAGACAGGGCATGCTCGCCGACGGCGAGCCGATGCCGCTTGCCGTCGAATTCCAGGGTGGCCGCGGCGCCGTCCACCGCGATCAACTTCACCCCCTCCGCACTCTTCCCGCCCACCGCGATGGTGCGCGGCGCACCACCATTGACCACGAGCACGGCCTTGCCGGGAAAGATGCCGGCGACGCTGACTTCGGTCGCACGGGCGGCGGACGCGGCGACAGCCAGCATCAGCACCGCCGCGATAGAATGCGGCACGCTTCGTGCTATTCCGACAGTCATGAAACCGGTTGCCATATTCCGCCACAGTCCCGGTGAGGGTCCCGGCTATTTTGCCACATTCCTGAACCGCCACTCGATTCCCCATCGACTGATTCGAGTTCGACGCCGGCGATCCGGTTCCCCGCGCCGCCGGCGAATTCAGCGGTCTGTGCTTCATGGGCGGACCGATGAGCGTCAATGACGACCTGCCCTGGATCGCCCCGGTATTGGAACTGATCCGCGCCGCCGTCGCCGCCGACATCCCCGTCATCGGCCACTGCCTCGGCGGTCAGCTCATGGCCAAGGCCCTCGGCGGCAGCGTGACGCGCAATGCGGTGAAGGAGATCGGCTGGGGGGGCGTGACCGCCGCGGACGACGGCGCGGCGCGCGCGTGGCTGGATGGCACGTCCGCCTTCCTGTCCTTCCACTGGCATGGCGAAACCTTCTCCGTCCCGCCCCACGCCACACCCATCCTGTCCAGCCCCTACTGCGCCAACCAGGCGTTCGTCCTCGGCAAGAGCCTGGGCATGCAGTGCCACGTCGAGATGACGGAGACCATGATCCGGCTCTGGAACCGCCAGTGGGCCGACGAGGTAAATGGCAATCGAGGCCCCTCGGTGCAGTCACCCGCGCAGATGTACGAGGACATGGAGGCGCGCCTGACGCAATTGCACGCGCGTCGCCGACAAGCTCTACAGCCGGTGGATCGAAGGCCTCCGCCGCGATTGACTGGAGTTGCGGGGCGCGATGCGGCGGCCGCAGGCCGCCCTACGACCTTGTAGGGCGCGCCGTGCGCGCCATGGTGCGCGCAGCGCACCTTACGGCTGGGCGCACCACGCCAGCGCGATTGACCCGATGCAAGGTGCTCGTCAGTCGCGGAAGTTCTGGTACTGCAGCGGCATGTCGGTGATCGACTTCTTCACCAGCGCGATCGCGTCCTGCAGCATGTCCTTCTTGGCGCCGGCGACGCGCACCGCGTCGCCCTGGATGCTGGCCTGGACCTTGAGCTTGCTGTCCTTCAGCAGCCGGACGATCTTCTTCGCCGCCTCGGCTTCGATGCCGATCTTGACCTTGATCTCTTCCTTGACCTTGTTGCCGCTGATCTTCTCGACCTTGCCGCGCTCCAGGCAGCGCACGTCGACCCCGCGCTTGGCGAACTTGGCGGTGAGCACGTCATAGACCTGGCCGAGCTTGAAATCGTCGTCGGCGAACAGGGTCAGCAGCTTCTCGCCCAGTTCCACCCGGGCATCCGAGCCCTTGAAGTCGAAGCGGTTGGTGATTTCCTTGTTGGCCTGGTCCACCGCGTTGTGCAGTTCGACCTGATTGACTTCGGAGACGATGTCGAAGGAGGGCATAGGCTCAACCGAAGTGACAGACGTAATCGAGCGTCTCCAGCGTCTCGATGTCGAAGCTGGAGTTGCCCGGCACCGAGAAGCGCTCGCCGGCGCCGTAGGTCTTCCAGTCCGACTCCCCCTTCAGTCGGATGCGGCAGCGGCCGGCGTTGAGTTCCATCACCTCCGGCGCGCCGGTGTTGAAGGTCAGCGACGAGGGGAAGATGATGCCCAAGGTCTTGCGCGTGCCGTCCGCAAACAGCACCGTGTGGCTGACGCACTTGCCGTCGAAGTAGAGGTTGGCCTTCTTGACCACGCTTACGTTGTCGAACTGGGACATGCTCAGCCTTTCTTGCGCTGCAGGTTGGCGGCGATGCGCAGGCGCAGTGCATTGAGGCGGATGAAGCCGGCGGCGTCCGCCTGGTTGTAGGCGCCGGCATCGTCCTCGAAGGTGGCGATGGTCGGATCGAACAGCGAGTCGGCCTTCGATTCGCGGCCGACGACGATGACGTTGCCCTTGTAGAGCTTGACCCGGACCCAGCCGTTGACCGGGCGCTGCGTGTCGTCGATCAGCCCCTGCAAGGCCCTGCGCTCCGGGCTCCACCAGTAGCCGTTGTAGATCAGGGCAGCGTAGCGCGGCATCAGGTCGTCCTTGAGGTGCGCCACCTCGCGGTCCAGGCACAGCGACTCGATGGCGCGATGGGCCTTGAGCATGATGGTGCCGCCGGGGGTTTCGTAGCAGCCGCGCGACTTCATGCCGACATAGCGGTTCTCCACCAGGTCGAGGCGGCCGATGCCGTGCTTGCCGCCGAGGCGGTTGAGTTCGGCCAGGACCGCCGCCGCGCTCATCGCCTTGCCGTCGATGGCGACGATGTCGCCCTTCTCGAAGGACAGTTCGACGTACTCCGGCACATCGGGCGCCGCTTCCGGCGAAACGGTCCAGCGCCACATGTCCTCTTCCGGCTCGCGCGACGGATCCTCCAGCACCCGCCCCTCGTAGGAGATGTGCAGCAGGTTGGCATCCATCGAATAGGGACTGCCGCCGGTCTTGTGCTTCATCTCCACCGGGATGCCGTGCTTCTCGGCGTAGGCCAGCAGCTTCTCGCGCGACAGCAGGTCCCACTCGCGCCAGGGGGCGATGATGCGCATGTTGGGCTCCAGCGCGTAATAGCCCAGCTCGAAGCGCACCTGGTCGTTGCCCTTGCCGGTGGCGCCGTGGGACACCGCGTCCGCCCCCGTCTGGCGTGCGATCTCGATCTGGCGCTTGGCGATCAGCGGCCGCGCGATCGAGGTGCCGAGCAGGTATTCGCCCTCGTAGATGGCATTGGCGCGGAACATGGGGAAGACGAAGTCGCGCACGAACTCCTCGCGCAGATCGTCGATGAAGATATGCTCCGGCTTGATGCCGAATTGCAGCGCCTTTTGCCGCGCCGGCTCCAGTTCCTCGCCCTGGCCGATGTCGGCGGTGAAGGTCACCACCTCGCAGTCATAGGTGTCCTGCAGCCACTTCAGGATCACCGAGGTGTCCAGCCCGCCCGAGTAGGCGAGCACCGCTTTCTTCACTTCGCTCATTGCTATCCCGATCATCTAACGGCAAGGTGCCGGTCGAGCACCGCTGTTTCGGCGCGCATGGCGCGCCCTACGAATGCATGGTTGGCCGCTGCCCCGCTGGGTGCGCCATGCGCACCATTCACTTGGTGGGCACGGCCCACCCTACGCTTCGACGCGCCCCAGCAGCAGGTATTCCATCAGCGCCTTCTGAGCATGCAGCCGATTCTCTGCCTCGTCCCACACGACGCTTTGGGGACCGTCGATCACTTCGGCGGTGACCTCTTCGCCGCGGTGCGCCGGCAGGCAGTGCATGAACAGCGCATCCGGTTTCGCCGCCTTCATCATCTCGGCATCCACCTGCCAGTCGCCGAAGGCCTTGCGCCGCGCTTCGTTCTCCGCCTCGAAGCCCATGCTGGTCCACACGTCGGTGGTCACCAGATCGGCGCCGCGGGCCGCGTCCATGGGATCGGCGAGCTGCTCGAAGTGGTCGGTGCCGTAGAGGCCGGCACGCTCGGGCTCGACCTCGTAGCCGGGCGGCGTCGACACGTGAATGTTGAAATCCAGCACTTCCGCCGCCTGCAGCCAGGTGTTGCAGACATTGTTCGAGTCGCCGATCCAGGCCACCGTCTTGCCCTGAATGGGGCCGCGCCGCTCGATGTAGGTGTAGATGTCGGCCAGGATCTGGCACGGATGGTATTCGTTGGTCAGGCCGTTCATCACCGGCACGCGCGAATTGGCGGCGAAGCGCTCGATGATCTCCTGTTCGTAGGTGCGGATCATGACGATGTCGCACATGCGCGAGATCACCTGGGCCGCGTCCTCCACCGGCTCGCCGCGCCCGAGCTGGGAGTCGCGGGTGTTGAGGTAGATGGCGAAGCCGCCGAGCTGCTGCATGCCGGCCTCGAAGGAGAGCCGCGTGCGCGTGCTCTGCTTCTCGAAGATCATCACCAGGGTGCGGTCGGCGAGCGGCCAATGGCGATCGTAGCGCTTGAAACGTTCCTTGAGCCAGCGCGTGCGCTCGAACACGTGGTCGAACTCGCTGCGGGAGAGATCCTTGAACTGCAGAAAATGGCGGGGCTCGCTCATCGCGGCACGGAATTATTGAGCGAGAAACTCGCGGATCAAGGGCGCCAGCATGTCGATCAGATGGACCGCATCAGCGTCGCTGAACACCAGCGGCGGCAACAGCCGCACCACCCGTTCGGCGGTGACGTTGATCAGCAGTCCCTTGTGCAGCGCCCGCTCCACCAGCGCCGTGCACGGGCGGTCGAGTTCGATGCCGATCATGAGCCCGTCGCCGCGGATCGACACCACGCCGGCCGCCCCCTCCAGCGCACGGCGGAAACCGTCGCGCATCGACTCGCCCAGAGCATGGGCGCGGGGCATCAGAGCGTCCTCCTCGATCACGGCGAGGGTGGTCAGCGCGGCGGTGCTGGCGAGCGGATTGCCGCCGAAGGTCGAGCCATGGTTGCCCGGCTTGAACACGCCCGCCGCCTTGCCGGCGGTGAGGCAGGCGCCGATCGGCACCCCTGATCCCAGGCCCTTGGCGAGGGTCATGACATCGGCCCGAATGCCCGAATGCTGGTGGGCGAACCATTTGCCGGTGCGCCCGATGCCGCACTGCACTTCGTCCACCATCAGCAGCCAGCCCTGCGCGTCGCAGATGCGGCGCAGTCCCTGCAGGTAAGCCTCGTGCGCCACGTTGATGCCGCCCTCGCCCTGGATCGGTTCCATCAGCACGGCCACCACGCTGCGGTTGTTCTGCACCACGTGCTCGACCGCCGCCAGATCGTCGAAGGGCACGCGCACGAAACCGGACACCAGCGGCTCGAAGCCGGCCTGGACCTTGCGGTTGCCGGTCGCAGAAAGGGTCGCCAGCGTGCGGCCGTGGAAGGCCTTGTCCATGACGACGATGTTCGGAACTTCGATGCCCTGGGCATGACCGTACATGCGCGCCAGCTTGATCGCCGCTTCATTCGCCTCGCAGCCGGAGTTGCAGAAGAAGACTTCGTCCATGCCGGCGATGTCCGCCAGCTTGTCGGCCAGCTGTTCCTGCTCCGTCACCTGGTACAGGTTCGAGGTGTGGATCAGGCGCGCGGCCTGGTCGGCGATGGCGCGCACCAGCCGCGGGTGACCATGGCCGAGGGTCGAACACGGCGATGCCGGCCAGGGCGTCGAGATAGCGCCGGCCGTGCGCATCGAAAAGCCAGGTTCCGCTGCCGTGGGAGAACGCCACCGGAAGCCGGGAATAGGTGTTCATCAAGTGCGACATCAGACAGGCGATCCTTGCGCAGGCAACGAAAACGGCGGCTTGCGCCGCCGTGCTCGCTCGGTCTCAACAGAGCGGCGAATCTTAAGACAAAAGCCCGCGCTTGTATATATTCGAGCGCCCTTGCCGCGGCCGGGGGAGCGGGCCGCCGCCGGCGTCACAAGTGCGCGCGTCAGGGTGCGGGAGCAGCGGCGGAATCAGCGAAGTTCGGCGGGAAGCCGCCACCGCGCAGCGGACTGCGTGCGATCACCTCGCACTCGAGGTAGATCTGACGCAGTTTGCGCTCGGCCTCCATCTGATTGCGCCCGGGAAGCAGAACGTCCATCACGATGCCTCTGCGCGTGCGGACGCGGAAGGCGTATTTTCCGGTGGCGGGTGGCTTCATGAAAGGTCAATCCTTTCAGTCAGATAACCTGAATATACGGAGCCCGGGCAGGAAAAGCAACGGGGCCTTCGCCGGCAATCGTGGCGGCCGGGAGCAATGCGACCCAACCCCGGGATCAACAAGAATGGCGGGGCACCATGAAAAACGCACGGGACATGCCCATGCGTCTTCGAGCCGCTGCGCCGCCTCGCGTCGGGCGCACGCCCGCGCGCGAGCCTCAGGCGGCGAGAGCCTTGATCGCGGCGGACAGCCGGCTCTTCTGGCGCGCCGCCGTATTCTTGTGAGCCACCTTCTTGTCGGCGATGCTGTCGATGGTGCTCTGGGCTGCCTGGAACGCGGACTTGGCGGCAGCCTTGTCGCCGCTGGCGATCGCCTTGCGCACGCTCTTGATGGCGGTGCGCATTTCGGAACGCAGGCTCATGTTGCGGGCGCGGCGCGAGACAGCCTGACGGGCACGCTTGCGCGCTTGTACGGTATTGGCCATGTTGCGTATTCGAATCCGGACGGGGAAAAGCGGCGGATTATAGCGGCTCCCCCGGCGCCCCGCAAGCCGCCGTGGTCGGGCGCGGCGCGCGGCCCTGGCGGCACGGGCCCCGCAGCGCATGGCGACACCGCTCAAAAGCCGCTACCATTGCGCGCTTTCCGCACGCCGCGCGCATGAACCTCCTCAAAGCCCTCGCCACCGTCAGCAGCATGACGCTGTTGTCGCGCATCCTGGGCTTCGTACGGGATTTCGTCATCGCCCGCACCTTCGGCGCCGGCATCGCCACGGACGCCTTCTTCGTCGCCTTCAAGCTGCCCAATCTGCTGCGGCGGCTGTTCGCCGAAGGGGCGTTCTCCCAGGCTTTCGTACCCATCCTCTCCGAGTACCGCAACCGCCGCAGCGCCGAAGAAACCCGCGTCCTGGTGGACCATGTCGCCACCCTGCTCGGCATCGCCGTGCTGGTGGTGGCCGCCCTCGGCATCTTCGGCGCCCCGCTGGTGATCTACGTCTCGGCTCCCGGATTCGCGGCGGAGCCCGAGAAGTTCGCCCTGACGGTGCAACTGCTGCGCATCACCTTTCCCTACATCTTCTTCATGGCGCTGGTGGCGCTGGCCGGCGGCATCCTCAACACCTGGAGCCGCTTCGCCGTGCCGGCCTTCACGCCGGTGCTGCTCAACCTGTGCTTCATCGCCATGGCCTTGTTCGCCGCGCCCTGGTTCGACCCGCCGGTGGCGGCACTGGCCTGGGCGGTGTTCATCGGCGGCGTGCTGCAACTTTCGCTGCAGCTGCCGTTCCTGGCGCGCATCGGCATGCTGCCGCGCTGGGCCCTGTCGCTGCGGGACCCGGCGGTGCGCCGCATCCTCAAGCTGATGGCGCCCGCCGTGATCGGCGTTTCCATCTCCCAGATCTCGCTGGTCATCAACAACATCTTCGCCTCTTTCCTCGACCACGGCAGCGTCTCCTGGCTCTACTACGCCGACCGGCTGATGGAGTTCCCGTCGGGGCTGCTGGGGGCGGCGCTGGGCACCATCCTGCTGCCGAGCCTGTCGCGCTGCCACGCCCGCAACGACCATGCCGAGTTCTCCGCCCTGCTCGACTGGGGCCTGCGGCTGACGCTGTTGCTGACCCTGCCGGCGGCCCTCGGCCTCGGGCTGCTGGCAGTGCCGCTGATCGCCACCCTGTTCCAGCACGGCGCCTTCACCGCCGCCGACGTAATGCAGACACGCAGCGCGCTGGTGGCCTACTCTACCGGTCTGGTGGGACTGATCCTGGTCAAGGTGCTGGCGCCCGGCTTCTATTCGCGGCAGGACATCCGTACGCCGGTGAAGATCGCGCTGCTCACCCTGGCGCTGACCCAGCTCATGAACCTGGCTTTCGTCGGCCCCTTGAAGCACGCCGGTCTCGCCCTGTCCATCGGGCTCGCCTCGTGCATCAATGCCGGATTGCTGTTTCGCGGCCTGCGCCGCCGCGGCGTCTATGCGGCGCTGCCCGGCTGGGGCGGCTTCGCCCTGCGCGTAGCCTTCGCTCTCGCTGCCATGGGACTGGTACTATGGTTCGCCGCCGGCGCCGACGCCGACTGGTTGCAGCGCTCGTCGGCCCAGCGCGTCGCCTGGCTGAGCGGCATCGTGGCGCTCGGCGTCGCCGTTTATTTCGGCGTGCTGTGGCTGCTCGGCTTCCGGCTGCGGGACTTCCGGCGCCGCGGCACCGAATAGCCTTCGTTCGACAATTCCAACTGGGGGAAGCGATGAAACTGATCAGCAACAGCTTCGGCAACAACGACGAGATCCCCGGCGAGCATGCGTTCTGCGTGCCGGATGCGCAGACCCATGTCTCCCTCGGCGCCAACCGCAATCCGCATCTGGCGTGGAGCGACCTGCCGCCCGGCACCCGCTCGCTGGTGCTGATCTGCCACGACCCGGACGTCCCGAGCCGGGGCGACGATGTGAACCAGGAGGGGCGCGTCGTCCCCGCCGATCTTCCCCGGGTGGACTTCTTTCACTGGGTGCTGCTGGATCTGCCGCCGGCACCGGCGGAAATCGCGGCCGGCGAGTTCTGCAGCCAGGTCACGCCGCGCGGCAAGGCCGCGACCGACAGCCGGCGCGGGACGCGCCACGGCATCAACGACTACACCGGCTGGTTCGCCGGCGACAAGGACATGGGCGGCGACTACTACGGTTACGACGGCCCCTGCCCGCCCTGGAACGATGCGATCCCGCACCGCTACGTGTTCACCCTCCATGCGCTGGACATCGAGCGCTGCCCGGTGGAGGGACGATTCAGCGGGCAAGAGGTGCGTGCCGCGATCGCCGGCCACGTCCTGGCTCAGGCCAGCCTGAGCGGCCGCTACACCCTCAATCCCGCCGTCAAACTGTAGGCGCCGCGTAACTCAGCGGCCCTGGGCGCTGCCTTCGCGCCGCGGATCGGCGGCGCCCTGCCAGCCGCCAGGCACGCGGCGAATCGCATGCAGACCGCTGGTCATGTCCACCAGCTGCACCTCGTGTCCCAGCCGCTCCAGTTCCGGCTTCAGGGCCTCGGCAGCGGTGCCGCGCTCGAGTTCGGTGGGCCCGTTGCGGCTGCCGTAGTGCGGCAGGGCGAGGGCAGCGTCCAGCGGCAGATTCCAGTCGAGCAGCGCGATCAGGGTGCGCGCCACATAGTTGATGATGCGGCTGCCACCGGGGGATCCCAGCACCAGCACGAGGCGGCCGCGGCGGTCGAACACCATGGTGGGCGCCATCGACGACAGCGGCCGCTTGCCCGGCTCGACGCGATTGGCGGCGAGCCGGCCGTCCTGGCCGAAGCGGAAGGAGAAATCCGTGAGCTGGTTGTTGAGCAGGAAGCCGCGCACCATGACCCGGCTGCCGAAGGCATCCTCGATCGAACTGGTCAGGGCCACCGCGTTGCCCTCGGCGTCCACCACCGACAGATGGGTGGTGGCGGAAAACTCCAACGCATCATCCTCCGCTCTGACCGCCATCGCCGGCTGGCCGGGCTCGGCGCGCCCCAGGCTTTTCCGATCGTCGATCAGGCGTCCCCGGCGCCTCAGGTAAGCGGCATCGAGCAGTGCATCCTGCGGCACGGTGACGAACTGCGGGTCGCCGAGATAGCGTCCGCGGTCGGCGAAGGCAAGTCGGCCCGCCTCGGCGTAGCGATGCACGGCGCGGGGCGAGAGCGGGGCGAGCCGCGCCCAGCGCTCGGGACCCAGCAGGCCCAGCAGCTGCAACACCGAGATGCCTCCAGAACTCGGCGGCGGCATGCCGCAGATGCGGTAGCGGCCACGCCAGGCGCAAACCGGTTGACGTTCCAGCGCGCGGTAGTCCAGCACATCCTGCAGCGTCAGATCGCTGGCATGACGCGGCTCGGTAGTCGCCACCGCGACCAGATCGCGGGCGATGCGGCCGGTGTAGAAGGCCTGCGGTCCGCCATCCGCCAGTTCCTGCAGCGCTTGCGCGAACGACGGGTTCCGGAGCACGCTGCCGACCGGCCTGGGGCTGCCATCGGCCTCGTAGAAGATCACCCGCGCCTGCGGATCGTCGCGCAGGTACTTGTCCCCCGCCAGCAAGCCGTGCAGCCGCGGCGAGACGGCGAAGCCCTCCAGCGCCAGGCGCTGGGCCGGCTCCAGCAGCAGCGCCCAGGGCAGGCGGCCGTGCCGCTGGTGCGCCAGGGCGAGCATTGCCACCAGGCCCGGTACGCCGATCGACTTGCCGCCGACGGCTGCCTGGTGGAACGGCTGCGGCTGCCCCGCGGCATCGAGGAAGCGCTCGGGCCGCGCCGCCGCCGGCGCCGTCTCGCGGCCGTCGTAGGCGCGCAGGCGCCTGCCTGCGGCGTCCCAGGCGAGCATGAAGCCGCCGCCGCCGATACCGGAGGATTGGGGCTCTACCAGATTGAGCACGAACTGGGCGGCGATCGCCGCATCCACCGCCGAACCACCCTGGCCGAGGGTCTCGAGCGCAGCATCGGTGGCGTGGGCATTGGCGGTGACGGCCATGTAGCGCTGGGCGAAGACCGCGGGCTTCGGCGTGACACCGCTGGCCGGCTCCGGTTGCAGGACTTCGGCATGGGCAACCCCGACCGCCAGCACAGCGGCGATGGCGAACCATAATCTCAACGCGTAGGGCGCGCCGTGCGCGCCGATGGCCGCGCCGCCGGTGCGTCCAACTTGCCCCGGGCCGGCCCCAGGAGCACGCCCTGCCTCCTCTGATCGATTCGCGCGCAGAACCGTACGGCCTGCCGCGCCGCTCACCGCAACTGCCGCAGATACCACCACTCGTACCAGTTCTTGGCCGTGTGGAAGAGCTTGAGCGGGGGAAGCATCATGCTGCGGTCTGGCGTGCGCATGACGAACATGCCCTTGTCCACCGAGTCCACGATGCACATCAGCTCCACTTTGAAGGTCTCGGCCGGCACTTGCCCCCGCAGCTCCGCCATGAGATTGGCGGCGGCGGTGTTGGCCTGCAGGTCGGCCATGTGCGCCTGCTTCGGCATCCAGTCCGGGCCGGGAAAGCTGCCGGCATCTCCCGCCACATACAGGCGCTCGCGGCCGACGACGCGGCACTGCTCGTCCGCCTGCAGCAGGCCGCCGGGCGAGCGCGGCAGGTCGGTGGCGTCGAACCAGAGGTTGCCGGTCATGCCCGGCATGAATACGATGAGGTCGGCGGCGAACTCGCCGCCTTCGGTCGTCACCTTGTCCGCAGCGAAGCCCTTCAGCTTGTGGCCGAGATGGGTGTCGATCTCGCGCCGCTTCATTTCCTCCAGCAGCCCCTTCACCGCCTTCTCGCCGAGGCGCTTGCCCGGCTCCGCCATGGGGTTGAAGAACACCAGCTTGAACTTGTTGCGCCGGCGCGTGCGGCGCAGGTGGGTGTCGATGCCGAACAGGAACTCGAACACCGGCCCGCCGCGCATCGACGCCGGCTCGTTGGGATTGCCGGCGAAACCGAAGGCCAGCGTGCCGCCGTCCATGGCGTTGATGCGGTCACGGATCGATTCCGCCGCCGCGATGCCCTCGCACGGCAGGATCGCGTGCTCGATGCCGGGCAGCTTCTTGATGAAGCGCCCGCCGGTGGCGATGATGAGGCCGTCGTTGTCCACCGTGCCGTTCGTCGTCAGCACGGTGCGGCCGCCGTTCTCCAGCCCCGTCGCCTCGCCGGCGTGGAAGCGCACGTCGTGGCGGCGGAAGAAGTTGTCCAGCGGCACCAGCAGGTCGGGGCCCTGGCGCAGGCCGGTGGGAATCCAGATCAGGCTGGGATAGAAGACGAACTCCGGCTCGCGGCCGACGACGGTGATCTCGGCCGCCTTGTCCAGGGCGCGCAGCTTGCGCACCGCGGCCACGGCGCCGAAGCCGGTACCGACGACGGTGATGCGATGGGTCTTGCGCAGGGGGATCACGTTGCTGGTCATTGGATCATCCCGCTCACGCCAGCGCCTGGTTCAAATCGGCGATCAGGTCCTGCGTGTCCTCCAGGCCGATCGACAGACGCAGCATGGCGTCCGAGATGCCGCGCCGGGCGCGCTCCTCCGGCGTCAGCCAGTGGTGGGTGGTGGTGCAGGGCTGGGTCACCAGGCTTTCCACGCCGCCCAGGCTCGGTGCCAGGGCGAACAGCTTGAGCCGGTCGGCGACGCGGGTGGCATCGTCGCCGCCGCCCTTCACCTCGATCGTCAGCATGCCGCCGAAGCCGCTCATCTGGCGCTTGGCCAGCGCGTGGCCGGCGAAGTCCGCCAATCCCGGATAGAGCACACGCGCGACTTTCGGATGCCGGGCCATCGCCTCCGCCACCGCCTGGGCGCCGGCGTTCTGCGCGTGCACCCGCACCGGCAGCGTGCGGATGCTGCGCGCCAGCAGGGCGGCGATCTCCGGCGCGATGGTCTGGCCCAGGTTCTTGCGCCAGTTCCAGATCGGCAGCAGCAGTTCCTGCCGGCCCATGACGGCGCCGGCGGTGAGGTCGCTGTGGCCGCCCAGGTACTTGGTCGCGCTATGCACCGCGAGGTCCGCGCCCAGGGCCAGGGGCTGCTGATTCACCGGCGAAGCGAAGGTATTGTCCACCGCCACCAGGGCGCCGTAGGCATGGGCCAGCTTGGCGACGGCGTGGATGTCGAAGATTTCCAGGCCGGGGTTGGTGGGCGTCTCGAAGAACACCAGCCCAACGCCCTTGGCCAGGATCTCGTCGAGGCGTCCCATCTCATGGCTCAGCAGCAGATGGGTGGGAATGCCGAGCTGCGGCAGTTGCGAGGCGAGCAGTTCCAGCGTGCCGCCGTAGGCATCGCCCAGGCAGACGATGCCCTTGCGGCCGTGGGTCAGGAACAGCGCCGACTCCGCCGCCATGCCGGAGCAGAAGGCGAGCGCCGCTTGCGCCCCTTCGAGGGCGGCGAGCTTGTCCTCCAGGCTGCGGATGGTGGGATTCAGACCGTAGCGCGTGTACAGCGCTGCCGAGCGGCGTCCCTGCACCACGTCGACGATATCGGCGGTGGAGGCGAACTTGAAGGTGGTGCTGTGGTAGAGCGGCGTGTGGGGCGAACCGTGGGGATCGTCCAGTTCGCCGGCGTGCACGCAGCGGGTGGCGAGGTGCGAGGATTCGTGGCTCATGCTGTCTCCGGATGCAAGGTGGATCAATCCTGCAGCAGCTCGCGCAGTCGCGCCACGGTCGCCGCATCGTCGAACTCGCGCCCGCCCACGGCGCGCAGGACGACGCGCCCCTCGCGGTCGACGACGAACGTGGAGGGCAATCCCTTGACCTGCCAGGTGCGCAAGCTCGTCGATTTCTGGTCGAGCAGGATGGTGAAGGGCGGATTGGGCAGGAAACCGAACACCGTCTCCTCGTCCTCGCCGATGTTGACGGCCAGCACGCGCAGTTGCTCGGGCTTGAACAGCTTCTGCAGGCGGCCGAGGGACGGCAGCTCCTTGAGGCAGGGCGGGCACCAGGTGGCCCAGAAGTTGACCACGACCACCTGGCCGCGCAGTTCGGCGAGCTTTACCTGCTTGCCATCCACATCCGGCAGGGACAACTCGGGCGCCGGGGCCCGGTTGGGGACGGCAGCCAAGCCAGGCGCCGAATGTGCGGGTGCCGCAGCGAATGCCGCCGCCAGGGCGACCAGGATGGCGGCCGCAAGCCGGCGCCCTTCAGTCCGGATCGGCGCATACCAGGCCAGGAAGGGTGCCTCGGCGAACGATTCCATCGATGCTCCAGTTGTACGTCAGGTCGAAGGCGCCTGCGGGACGCGGCGCCAGGGCTGCCATGCCCATGATCCAGTCGCCCGCCTCGAACTGCTGCTCGGCCGGAAACTGGGCCCAGCGGAAGGCGATGCGCGCCGCTTCGCTCACGCCGCGCCGCTCCCACTCCCGTTCCCAGGATTGGAGCGGAACGAAGTGTAGCGCTCCGGCGCTCGTCCTGACCAGCCAGTCGGCGAGTCGGCTGCGCAGCGGCTTGCCGTCGGATTCGTTGCGCAGCACCAACTGGAACACGCAGGCCTCGGCGTAGTGGGCCGCGGACTGCGGCTCGAAGCCCCGCGCCCGATAGAAGGCCAATGCCTGCGAACGCGGGATCTGGGCGACCGTGAGGGACACGCCCCGGTCGCGGGTCTCCCAACTCAGCAGGCCGGTTTCGGCGCTGCGGATCTGCCGTGTCGGCGCCGCCGCTTCAGCCGCGATCGGGCTTGGGTCCGCGGCCCCGCAGGTCCCGGCCCAGGCGAGCCATGCCGCGAGCAGCGACCGCCGCACAGGATGCAGCGGAACCACAAGAGCTTGGCGGCTGACAGCGAGCCGTCGTCTGGATGAACGCACAACACTTCCCACGCACCTGAATTCCTTCGCGTCCTTCGCGGTTTAACGTGAAAGTCGCGCCAGCGACTCTCGAAGCTCCCCTCTCCCGCCGGGAGAGGGGCTGGGGGTGAGGGAAACGGTCATGGCGAGGCCTTTCACTATTTCGGGGTGGCTGGCGTTCCATGACCGTCAGCTTGATTTCGGGGGATCAGAATACCAGCACCTTGTCGGCGGCGGCCGTCCACTCGGCGAGTTGCACCATGGTGCCGCGCCGGGCGCCCTCCACCAGGTCCGCCTCGGCGATGCCGCGTGCGTCCATGCAGGTGCCGCACACGCCGATTTCGCCGCCGCGGCGCGCCACCATGCCCGCCATGTCGCCGATGTTGTAATAGCCCTGCGGCACCTTCTGCCCCGACTTGGCGCAGGAAGCGGCGTCCCCCATGAGGAACACGCGCACCTGCTGCCCCTCGGTCTTCGCCAGGGCGATGGCGAGGCGCAAGCCGTTGTAACTGCGCTCCGAACCGTAGGGACCGTCGTTGAGGATGATGAGGGATTGCATGGCTGTCACCTTTCAGGTTGTGACCGGAGGACGGCGTCAGGCCGCATGGCCGGTCGCGTCCGTGCCCGCTTCGTCCGGCGCGGTGTCGACGAACGGCTGGATCAGCATGCGGTCCAGCCGCAGGCCCTCGGGCGCCCTGAAGCGGTCGATGCCGATGTTCATGCCGAGATGACCGGCCCTCGGTTGGGCGCGGTAGGTGCCGAACAGGCGGTCCCACCACGGCAGGTTGAAGCCGTAGTTGCTGTCGGTCTCGTCGGCCGCCACGGAATGATGCACCCGGTGCATGTCGGGGGTGACGATGAACAGACGCAGCACGCGATCGAGCGCCTCCGGGATGCGGAAGTTGCCGTGGTTGAACATGGCGGTGGCATTGAGCAGGATCTCGAACGCCACCACCGCCAGCGCCGGCGGGCCGAGGACGATCACCGCCCCCATCTTGATCAGCAGCGACAGCGCGATCTCGATCGGATGGAAGCGCGCGCCGGTGGTGACGTCGTAGTCGAGATCGGCGTGATGCATGCGATGCAGCCGCCACAGCATCGGCAGCGAGTGGAACATGACGTGCTGCAGGTAGATGGCGAGGTCCAGCACCGCCACCGCCAGGATGAACTCGACCCAGTCGGGCAGTTCGACCCAGTTCAGCACGCCCCAGCCGTGCTGCTGCGCGCGCACCGCCAGCAGCACCGCCGTGATCGGGAACAGCACCCGCATCAGCACCGTGTCGAGCACGACGATGCCCAGATTGCCGCTCCAGCGCAGGCCGCGCCCGTGCAGCAGGCGTCGCCGCGGCGCGAGCACCTCCGCCAGCGCCACCAGACCGAACACGCCGAAGAAGAACCCGAGGCGGATGGCCATCTCATGGGCAAGAACAAAATCGGCCAAACTACTCACGGCCCCTCCTCATATCGTATATTCCAACGAATATTTGAATAATGGGACAAACGTTCGGAAGGGTTGAACTGAATCGCTCAGGAATGGATGCCGGGTTGCCGCGGCCGCCGGCTTGCGGATCGGTGCGCCATCCCGCACCCCCTTCCCCGAGAGAGAGAGAGAGGGGGGGGGGCAAGTGCATCCTCTCCCCCGTTCCGGGGGAGAGGATGGGAGAGAGGGTCGGCCCGCCTACTCCTCCACCGGCAGGCTTTCCGCCTTCCACTCCGGGAAGCCGTCCTGCAGGCGGCGGGCGCGGTAGCCTTTCTGGCGCAGCTTTTCCACCGCCTCGAAGGCCAGCATGCAGTACGGGCCACGGCAGTAGGCGACGACTTCCTGATCCTTCGGCAGCTTTTTCAGGTGGCGGGCGAGGGACTCCAGCGGCAGGTTCATCGCGCCCGGAATGTGGCCGGCGGCGTATTCCTCGGGCGGCCGCACGTCGATCACCACCGCCTCGCCCTTGCGCACCAGATCGAGCAGTTCGTCGCGCCGCACCGGCTTGAGCGCGTCGCGGCTTGCGAAGTTCTCGCGCACGATACGTTCCACGTCCGCCGACTGGCGCTCGGCGATGGTGCGAATGCCGCTCACGACGCGCACAACCTCGTCGTCCGCCAGGCGATAGAACACCATCAGCCCCTCCTTGCGCGAGGAGAGCAGCCCGGCGTCGCGCAGGATCTGCAGATGGTGGGAGGTGTTGGAGATGGGCATGGCGCAGGCCCGGGCCAGCGTGTTGACGCTGCGCTCGCCCTGGGACAGCGCTTCCAGGATTTCGAGCCGGTTGGGATGGGCGAAGGCCTTCGCCACCTGGGCGAAATGCTCGAACAGTCTCTTCTTCGGCGGCACTTCAGCGGCCATGCGGCAAGGTCCAGACCTCGACCCCGAATCGTTTGCGGAGGGGAAAGTATAGGGACGGCGCGCCCCAAAGGAAACGGGCAGCCCGCAGGCTGCCCGTCGCCGTCATGCTGTTGCTTCGGATCAGACGATCAGCGGCACGATCAGCAGCGCCACGATGTTGATGATCTTGATCAGGGGGTTGACCGCCGGGCCGGCCGTGTCCTTGTACGGATCGCCCACCGTGTCGCCGGTCACCGCCGCCTTGTGCGCCTCGGAACCCTTGCCGCCGTAGTTGCCTTCCTCGATGTACTTCTTGGCGTTGTCCCAGGCGCCGCCGCCGGTGGTCATGGAGATGGCGACGAAGATGCCGGTGATGATGGTGCCCACCAGCACGCCGCCCAGGGCCTTCGGCCCGAGGAAGATGCCGACGATCACCGGTATTGCGACCGGCAGCAGGGAGGGCAGGATCATTTCCTTGATCGCCGCCTTGGTCAGCATGTCCACCGCCTTCGAGTAGTCGGGCTTGCCGGTGCCTTCCATGATGCCGGGGATCTCGCGGAACTGGCGGCGCACTTCCACTACCACCGATCCGGCGGCGCGGCCCACCGCCTCCATGCCCATGGCGGCGAACAGGTAGGGCACCATGCCGCCGATGAACAGGCCGATGATGACCATGTGGTCGGACAGGTCGAAGCTGAAGGTCTTGCCGTGGGCGGTCAGGGCGTGGGTGTAGTCGGCGAACAGCACCAGCGCCGCCAGGCCGGCGGAGCCGATGGCGTAGCCCTTGGTCACCGCCTTGGTGGTATTGCCCACCGCATCCAGCGGATCGGTGATGGCGCGCACCGAATCGGGCAGGTCGGCCATCTCCGCGATGCCGCCGGCGTTGTCGGTGATCGGGCCGTAGGCGTCGAGGGCGACGATGATGCCGGTCATGGACAGCATGGAGGTGGCGGCGATGGCGATGCCGTACAGGCCGGCGAAATAATAGGCTCCCCAGATCGCGGCGCACACCGCGATGACGGGCAGCGCGGTGGACTTCATCGACACGCCGAGACCGGCGATGATGTTGGTGCCGTGGCCGGTGGTCGAAGCCTGCGCGATGTGCCGCACCGGGCTGAACTCGGTGGCCGTGTAGTACTCGGTGATCCACACCAGCGCCGCGGTGAGGCCGAGGCCGATCAGCGCCGCGCTGTACAACTGCATCACGCTGTAGGTGCCGTTGGCGGCCATCAGTGCGTTGGTGATGGGATAGAACACGATCGCCGCCAGCACGCCGGCGACGAGCAGGCCGCGGTAGAGCGCGTTCATGATCTTGCCGCCCGCGCGCGCCTTGACGAAGCCGGCGCCGACGATGGAGGCCATGATCGAGAAGCCGCCCAGGGCCAGCGGATAGATGACGGCGTTGGTGCCGGCGTTGGGCAGCACCAGCGCACCCAGCAGCATGGTGGCGATGATGGTGACGGCATAGGTTTCGAACAGGTCGGCGGCCATGCCGGCGCAGTCGCCGACGTTGTCGCCGACGTTGTCGGCGATCACCGCCGGGTTGCGCGGATCGTCCTCGGGAATGCCGGCTTCCACTTTGCCCACCAGGTCGGCGCCGACGTCGGCGCCCTTGGTGAAGATGCCGCCGCCGAGACGGGCGAAGATGGAGATCAGCGAACCGCCGAAGGCCAGGCCCACCAGCGGCTCAAGGGTATGCGAGAGCGTCGCGCCCTCGGCCGCGGTGGCGGAAAGGAAGGCGTAGTAGCCGGCCACGCCCAGCAGGCCCAGGCCCACCACCAGCATGCCGGTGATGGCGCCGCCCTTGAACGCGATGTTGAGCGCCTCGTTGAGGCCGGTGCGCGCCGCCTCGGCGGTGCGCACGTTGGCCCGCACCGACACGTTCATGCCGATGTAGCCGGTGGCACCGGAGAGAACGGCGCCGATGGCGAAGCCGATCGCCGTCCTCCAGCCGAGGAAGTAGCCAGATCAGGACGAACAGCACCACGCCCACCACGCCGATCGTCATGTACTGGCGGTTGAGATAGGCCTTGGCGCCTTCCTGCACGGCGGAGGCGATCTGCTGCATGCGCTCGTTGCCGTTGGGCTGCGAAAGAATCCATTGAATCTGGATGGCGCCGTAGGCGATCGCCAATATGGCGCACACCAGGGCAAAGACAAGACCGTGACCGGAAGTCATGCACTCTCTCCTTTTTTGTAGCAGTTGAAGCCGGTATTTCTGGTTCCGGACCGCCCCCCGCGGCCCGGACACTGATGAGTCAGGAACTGTGCCGCCGGTCGCGCCGGAGCAGGTCTCCGGCCGCGCCAGCATGTCGCTGGTCTATGAGAGCTTGAAATCGCCCAGCTTCTTGGGCACCGCGACGTTCTTCAGGCGCACGTACTTCGGCAGTCCGTTGTCGTAGGGCGGGTAGTCCTCGCCGAGGATCAGCGGCGACAGGTAGCGGCGGCACTTCTCGGTGATGCCGAAGCCGTCCTCGCTGATGTAGTCGCGCGGCATGAACTTCTCCACGTTCGCCACGTCCTTGAGCTCCGCCACCTCGATCTTCCACTTGTAGGGGCTCTGGGACACGCGCTTGATGGCGGGCATCACGGAATTGCGGCCCTTGAGCGCCAGTTCCACCGCCGCCTTGCCGCAGGCATAGGCCTGGGCGACGTCGGTCTTGGAGGCGATGTGGCGCGCGGCGCGCTGCAGGTAGTCCGCCACGCCCCAGTGGAACTTGAGGTTCAGGCTCTCCTTGACCATGCTGGCGATCACCGGCGCCACGCCGCCCAGTTGCGCGTGGCCGAAGGCGTCGCGCAGACCCTGGTCGGACAGGAAGTTGCCGTCCTCGCCCTTCACCCCCTCCGACACCACCACGGTGCAGAAGCCGTGCTGCTTCACCATGGCGTCCACCTTCTTCAGGAACTGCTCCTTGTTGAAGGGAATCTCCGGGAACAGGATCAGGATCGGCAGCTCGTTGCCCTTGCTGGAGGCCAGGGCGCCGGCGGCCGCGATCCAGCCGGCATGGCGGCCCATGACTTCGAGCACGAACACCTTGGTCGAGGTCTTGGCCATGGACATCACGTCGAACGTCGCTTCCAGGGTTGACACTGCGATGTACTTGGCGACCGAGCCGAAGCCCGGGCAGTTGTCGGTGATCGGCAGATCGTTGTCCACCGTCTTCGGCACGTGGATGGCCTGGATGTGGTAGCCCATCTGATCGCCGAGCTGGGACACCTTGAGACAGGTGTCGGCCGAGTCGCCGCCGCCGTTGTAGAAGAAGTAGCCGATGTTGTGCGCCTTGAACACCTCGATCAGGCGTTCGTACTCGCGCCGGTTCTGCTCCAGGCTCTTCATCTTGTAGCGGCAGGAGCCGAAGGCGCCCGAGGGCGTGTACTTCAGCGCGGCGATCGCCGCATCGGACTCCTTGGTGGTGTCGATCAGCTCCTCGGTGAGCGCGCCGATGATGCCGTTGCGCCCGGCGTACACCTTGCCCATCTCGTCCTTGTGCTTGCGCGCGGTCTCGATCACGCCGCAGGCCGAGGCGTTGATGACGGCGGTGACGCCGCCGGATTGCGCGTAGAACGCGTTGACTTTCTTCGCTGCCATTTCTTCTGTCCTCCCCTTCCGGTTCTACTTCAGCGCGGCGAAGGCGCGGTCGCGGATGTCCTCGACCTTGCCCATGCCGTCGATCTTGCGGTACTTGGGCGCGCCAGGCTGGCCGCCGGCCGCCCACTTGCCGTAGTAATCCACCAGCGCCTTGGTCTGGGAGTGGTAGACGTCGAGACGCTTCTTCACCGTCTCTTCCTTGTCGTCGTCGCGCTGCACCAGATCCTCGCCGGAGACGTCGTCCTTGCCGGCAACCTTGGGCGGGTTGAACTTGACGTGATAGGTGCGCCCCGACGGCAGGTGCGCGCGGCGTCCGCTCATGCGCTCGATGATGGCGGCGTCCGGCACGTCGATCTCCAGCACGTAGTCGATGGCGACGCCGGCCTCCTTCATCGCATCCGCCTGCGGAATGGTGCGCGGGAAGCCGTCGAACATGTAGCCGTTCTGGCAGTCCGGCTCCTTGAGGCGGTCCTTGACCAGGCCGATGATGATGTCGTCGCGCACCAGGCCGCCGGCGTCCATGATCTTCTTGGCTTCCAGGCCGAGCGCAGTTCCCGCCTTGACCGCGGCGCGCAGCATGTCGCCGGTGGAGATCTGGGGAATGCCGAATTTCTCTTTGATGAAGGTGGCTTGGGTGCCTTTGCCGGCGCCGGGCGGTCCCAGCAGTATCAGTTTCATGTCTGCTCCCTGCTTCTCGTTTGAAAACGGCGATTTTAGGTGACTAGCCGCAAAGCCCGGAGAAAATAACCTTATCGGGGCATTCGGTCAAACTTGCGGCGCACCCGATCGAGATCTTCCTGCGTGTCCACCCCCCCCTCCGGCGCCTGTTCCACCACCGCCACCCGGATGCGATCCCCGGCCCACAGCACGCGCAACTGCTCCAGCGCCTCGAAATGCTCGATCGGCGCCGCCGGCAGCGCCGCGTAACGGCGCAGGAAGCCGGCGCGGTAGGCGTAGAGGCCGATGTGCCGCAGGGCCGGCAGGCCGCCCGGCAGCGCCGCCGACGTGACCGGCTTGCCGCGCAGCGCGGCAAAGGCATCACGGGCATAGGGGATGGGCGCCCGCGAGAAGTAGAGGGCGTAGCCGGCGCGGTCGCACACCACCTTGACCACGTTCGGGTTGAAGAAATCGGCGGCGGAGACGATGGGGTGGGCCGCGGTCGCCACCACGGCGCCGGAATCGCCCTCCAGTTCGGCCGCCACGCGCTCGACGATCGCCGGATCGATCAGCGGCTCGTCGCCCTGCACATTCACCAGGATCTCGTCGTCGGCGACGCCGAGCTGTTCCGCCACTTCGGCCAGGCGGTCGGTGCCGCTGGCATGGTCGGCGCGCGTCATCAGCACCTCGCAGCCGTGGGCCTGCGCGGCGGCACGCACCGCCTCGTGGTCGGTGGCGATGCAGACGCGGCGGGCGGACGTCCCGCGGGCGCGCTCGGCCACGCGCACCACCATCGGCTTGCCGCCGATGTCCAGCAGGGGTTTTCCGGGAAGGCGGGTGGAGGCGTAGCGCGCCGGGATGATCACCAGGAACGCCACGTCGCGCTCACCCGGTCAGGCGGTTTCCTCGGGAGAAAGCGGGCGCGCCTCCTCTTCGAGCATGACCGGGATGTCGTCGCGGATGGGATAGGCCAGCTTGCAGGCCTTGCACACCAGTTCCTGCTGCGCCTTGCGGTGGTCGAGCGTCCCCTTGCACACCGGGCACACCAGGATCTCAAGCAGGCGGGCGTCCATTCAGCTTCTCCACGACGAGTTCAACGAGGCCCGGCTCCGCTGCGCCGGCGGGCGACACTTCCGCGTCGACGCGCAGCACCCAGGTTGCGGGCAGCGCCAGGCCGGCGCATTTTACCGCATCTTTCTCCGTCATCAGCAGCGCATCGGCGTCGGCGAAAGCGAGATCCGCCGCCGTGTAGCGATGATGGTCGGGGAACGGATGGGCTGCAAAGCGCAATCCCAAGGCGGCCAGGTGGTCGAAAAAGCGCCGCGGATGGCCGATGCCGGCCACGGCATGCAGGCGCAGGCCCTGCAATTCCTCGGCACCGCAGCTCGCCTCGGGCCGGCGCAGCGAGGCGAAGCGCGTGCCGACCAGGCGCAGGAAATAGGTCCGCCCGGGCTGTCCGCCGAGCCCGGCCGGCAGGCGCTCGCCGTTGATCACGAGGGCATCGACCGTGCGCAGCCGCGACGGCCCTTCGCGCAGCGGTCCGGCCGGCAGAAACCAGCCGTTGCCGATACCGCGCTCGTCCATCACCGCGATCTCGACATCGCGCGCCAGCGCGTAGTGCTGCAGGCCGTCGTCGCTGATCAGCACGTCGCATTCCGGATGCGCCGCCAGCAGCGCGCGCGCCGCCGCCACGCGCTGCCGCCCGATCCACACCGGGCAGCCGGAGCGGCGCGCCAGCAGCAGCGGCTCGTCGCCGACCACCCCCGCATCGTCCTGCGCCCGCACGGCGCGCGGCACTTCGGCGCTGCCGCCGTAGCCGCGGCTGATGATGCCCGGCGCGTGGCCGCGGCTGCGCAGGCACTGCGCCAGCCACAGCACCAGCGGCGTCTTGCCGCTGCCGCCGGCCGTGATGTTGCCGACCACGACCACCGGCACGTCAACCCGCTGCTGGCGCAGCACACCCCGGCGGTAGAGCAGGCGGCGCAGCGCGGCGAGGACGCGGAACAGCCAGGACAGGGGCAGCAGCGCCACCGCCAGTGCGCCGCGGCGCTGCATGCTCTCGGCAAGGACGACAGAAGCCTTCAAGGCCGGAATCTCAATCAGCAGTCCCCGTGACCCGCACGAATCCCGGGCTGGCCGCACCCGCCGTTCATGGAATGGCGCGCACGGCGCGCCCTACGCGACTGCGACGACCCGTAGGGCGGGCCGTGCCCGCCGACACGGCGGCCAGCGAACTCACGACGAACCCAAAGCAGGAAACCGGGTCCATCGCATCGAACCGGCCACGCATCGCGGATTCGCGCCGCGCGCCCGATTCGGCCTACTTCTGCGGCGCCTGGGTGGCGAAGGATATGTGGGACAGGCTGGCACGCTGCGCTGCCTGCATGACGTCGATGACGCTCTGGTGCGTCGCCTTGGCGTCGGCGTTGATGACGACGATGGGCTCCTTGGCGCCGGCGGCGGCGCGGGCGAGCGCAGCGCTGATCGCCTCGACGTCGCGCGCCCCGACCACGTTGCGATTGACGAGCACTTCTCCGGCGGCGGTCACCGCCACGTTGATCTCGTTCGGCTGCTCCTGGTTGGGCGGCGCATCCGCCGTCGGCAGGTTGATCTCGAGCCCGGAGAACTTGGAATAGGTGGTGGTGATCATGAGGAAGATCAGGATCACCAGCAGCACGTCGATCATCGGGATCAGGTTGATCTCCGGTTCCTCGTGCCCACGGCCGCGGCGGAAATCCATGCTAGTGGCGCTCGCCGTGCACCGTTTCCACCAGCTTCACCGCCTGCTGCTCCATGTCCACCACCAGGCTGTCCACCTGGGCGCGGAAGTGGCGGTAGAAGATCATCGCCGGAATCGCGATGATGAGGCCGAAGGCGGTGTTGTACAGCGCCACCGAGATGCCATGCGCCAACTGCTGGGGATTGGCGCCGGACGGGCTCTGCGAACCGAAGATCTCGATCATGCCGACCACGGTGCCGAACAGGCCCATGAGCGGGCTGATGGAGGCGATGGTGCCGAGGCTGGTGAGAAAGCGCTCCAGTTCGTGGGTGACGCCGTGGCCCGCTTCCTCCACAGCTTCCTTCATCACCTCGCGCGAGCTCTTGACGTTGCGCAGGCCGGCGGCGAAAACTCGGCCGAGGGGCGATTGGCCTGCAAGGCGGTTCAGCATGTCGACATTGACTCCCCCCTGCCGATAGTCGTCGATCACCTTGTCCAGCAGACCGTCGGGCACGATCTTCGAGCGCCGCAGCGTGATCGAGCGCTCGATGATGAGCGCCACGGCGATGACCGAGGCCAGCAGCAACGGCCAGATCGGCCAGCCGGCAGCCCGAATGATGTCGAACACGCGATGCTCCTCGGAAAAAAGTAAGCGCGAACTTTATATGGGTGGGATTGTTTCGGCAAGGTTGCGCGACAACAAATACCGCCGCGATGCTGCTACGCGGCTCAGGGGCTCAGTCCGCCGCTGGTCGATTGCTCTGTCGTAGAGGTCGAGCCAAGGCGCGCGAGCAAGGCCTTCGCCGAAGAACTCGAATCGGGCCCCTTTGGCCGCCAAACGCCTTTGCCGCAGCGGAAAAGCGCCATTCGTTAGGGGTATTGTTTCCCGATTTGCTCGACGATCTCATCAGCAAGACGTAGCGTGTCGCGAGCAAGTGCATACAACTCCTCGTAGGCGAAAAGCTGGTTTGCGACATCGCTACCCAACTCGTTACTGCGAATGCTCTCGATATCCTCGAGCATTGAGTTCGCTTGGGTGTAGAAGGTCGCAATAAGCTCCGGGAGCGGCGGCGTGAGTGTTCCAAGTTTGTCCACGTTCTTACTGAACACATTGAAGTACTCCCTCCGAACGTGAATGGTGTAGGGCCTTGGCTCATTGTTGCGCCTGATGTGTTCGATTACGTTCGAAATTCCTTCAAGATATTTGCGTCGCGCGACAATGGTTCGGATTGCGACGATCTCCCCGCGAAACGCAAGTGCAAGGCTCTTTGCCTCTCGAGTTTGACGTCTGTGCTCGTGCAGGGCTGTTGCAACATATCCGCCCCCAAGTGTCAGTATCCCGCCGATCAAAACCTGAATGATGGGCAAGTACTGAGCCATGCTACCTGCTGTCTCTGGACTCGCCATTCATTACCCCTAACGTGATATCGGCGCCGATAATGTCAAGTGACAGCTTATCGGACTATCCGACAAGCGGATGGCCGACCGTGACGTGTGGATTTTGCGAGCCATAATGTCCGATAAGCGCCTGGATGCGTCCTCCACTCCGTGAGGCGCATGCAGTAGTTCATGCGATGGGTTTGCATCCCGGTACTTGCGCCTGCTTCGCGCACTGGCTCCAAGGATCGAACGATACAACCCCCGCATGTCCGTTGCCAGTACCGCGGCATGAACGACGGATTTCGCGCCGCACTGCGGCACCGGTGCCGATGGGTTCCGCGGTTTTCCACAAAAGCTGTGGATAACCATGTGAATTCCGCGTGAATGGGTCGCTCAAGCTGGCTTGCAGCAAGCCGTTTGAACGGTTCGATGAAAAATCGGGCACCTTCCGATCACCGGCCGCGCCCGGCACCCCGGCGGAAACCCGCGCCGTTGCTGGCTTTCCGGGCAGCGCCTCGGAGTCGGCGCGGGCTGACGCGACGCGCTAGAATGGCGCCATGCCAGCACCGACGCCCGCCCTGCCTGCCCGCGACGAACGCGTCCTCAGCGTCGCCGAACTGAACCGCCTGGCGCGCGGCGTGCTGGAGTCGAACATCCCTCTGCTTTGGGTGGCCGGCGAAGTTTCCAACCTCACCTACGCCGTCTCCGGACACGTTCTACTTTTCCTTGAAGGACGAAGCTGCCCAGGTGCGCTGCACCATGTGGCGCAACCGCGCCCAGTTGCTTCCTTTCCGCCTTGCCAACGGCATGAACGTGGAGGCGCGCGCCCTGGTCACGCTGTACGAGGCGCGCGGCGACTACCAGCTCAACGTGGACACGCTGCGCCAGGCCGGCATCGGCGCCCTCTACGAGGCATTCGCCCGGCTCAGGCAGCGCCTCGAAGGCGAAGGGCTGTTCGATCCCGCGCGCAAGCGGCCGCTGCCGCGCTACCCGCGCCGCGTCGGCATCGTCACCTCGCTGCAGGCGGCGGCGCTGCGCGACGTGCTGGCCGCCTTCGAGCGCCGCGCGCCCAGTCTGCCGCTGGTGATCTACCCCGCGCCGGTGCAGGGGGAAGGGGCGGCGGCGCAGCTCGCTGCCGCATTGCGCAGCGCGGGCGCGCGCCAGGAATGCGACGTGCTGATCCTGTGCCGCGGCGGCGGCAGCATCGAAGACCTGTGGGCCTTCAACGAGGAGGTGCTGGCGCGCGCCATCGCCGCCTGCGCCATTCCCGTGGTATGCGGCGTCGGCCACGAAACCGACACCACCATCGCCGATTTCGTCGCCGACCAGCGCGCCGCCACGCCCACCGCCGCGGCCGAACTGGTCAGCGCCGGCTACGTAGAAGCCGCCCAGCATCTCGCCCGCCTCGCGCCGCTGCTGCAGCGCGCAATGTGGCGCCGCCTCGAGAATCTGCAGCAGCGGCTCGACATCGCCGCGCGCGGCCTGGTCCATCCCGGCGAGCGGCTCGCCCGCATGCGCCTCGCCGCCGATCATTGCGGCGCGCGCCTGGCCGCGGCCGTGCGCGGCACCATGGAGGCGGCATACCACGCCGTCGATCGCCACGGCCTGCGGCTGCGCGGGGCGCGGCCGCAGTTCGGAACCTCGCAGCAGGCGCTGCAGCATCTGGCGCAGCGCCTGGCCGGCGCGCTGCAGCACGGCCAGGGACAGCGGCAGGCGCGCCTCGACGCTCTGCACGCCCATCTCGCCCATCTCGATCCGAGGCAGGTGCTCGCCCGCGGTTACAGCATCGTGCGCGACGCCACGGGCACGATCGTGCGCACCAGCGGGCAGCTCGCCGCCGGCAGCGAGGTCGATATGCAGTTCGCCGCCGGCAGGGCGCGCGCCACGGTCACACGCACCGATTAGCACGATGCAACGCCGCAGTTGTCATGCGGACCTTTCCTGACTAAAATAGTCAGGTTATTTTTCGGTAGCCATTGAAAAGGAGAACATCACATGGAACATACCCTGCCCCCCCTGCCCTACGCCAAGGACGCCCTGCAGCCGCACATGAGCGCCGAGACCTTCGACTACCACTACTCGAAGCATCATCAGGCCTACGTCACCAACCTGAACAACCTGATCAAGGGCACCGACTTCGAGAGCAAGTCGCTCGAGGACATCGTCAAGTCCGCGCCCGCCGGCGGCATCTACAACAACTCCGCCCAGGTGTGGAACCACACCTTCTTCTGGAACTGCATGAAGCCCGGCGGCGGCGGCGCTCCTGCCGGTGCGCTGGCCGATGCGATCAACAAGAAGTGGGGTTCCCTGGACGAGTTCAAGAAGGCGTTCCAGGCCTCCGCCGTGGGCAACTTCGGCTCCGGCTGGACCTGGCTGGTGAAGAAGGCGGACGGCGCCGTGGACATCGTCAACATGGGCGCCGCCGGCACGCCGCTGACCACGGGTGACAAGGCCCTGCTCTGCATCGACGTGTGGGAGCACGCCTACTACATCGACTATCGCAACCTGCGCCCGAAGTTCGTCGAGACTTTCCTCAATAACCTGGTGAACTGGTCCTTCGCGGAAGCCAACTACCGCTGATCGCAGCACGCAGGAACGATCGGAGGCCGCGTCACGCGGCCTCTGTCACGATTGCCGGCCCTTGAGCAGAGCCTTGAGATCGGCGAACGGCTGGTGGGTGGATTGCGGGCTCTGCCCGCCACCGGCGGCATCGACGCGGCCGTCGGTATCCAGATAGCGCGCGTGCTCGTTCTCGTGGCAGTAGATGCACAGCAACTCCCAGTTGCTGCCGTCGGCAGGGTTGTTGTCGTGATTGCCGTCGCGATGATGTACCGTAAGCTGCTGCACGTTGCTGCGGTCGAACTCGCGGGCGCAGCGGCCACAGACCCAGGGATAGATCTTGAGGGCCTGCTCGCGATAGCTCTTCTCGCGCTGCTCCCGGTTGCGCCGCGCCTCGGCGACGATGCGGTCAAGTCTGCCCGGGTCCGGCGTCTTGTTCGAGGGCATGTCCATCTCCTCCGGTTTCGCGATCCAGGTTTCCAATATAGCCCGGCAGCCATTGCGGCGGAACGGCGCCGGTCCAGCCGAGGCGCTCGATCAGCCGCGAAAAGTCGGCGGCGAGCGGCGCCGTCAGCGTCAGCGGCACGCCCGTCACCGGGTGCGCAAGGCGCAGCTCGGTGCAGGCCAGCAGCAGGCGGCCGCATCCGAACTCCGTCTGAAACAAACGATTGTGCCGCCCCTTGCCGTAGGTGGCATCGCCGATGACGGGATGGGCGATGTGCTTGAGGTGGCGCCGGAGTTGATGGCGGCGCCCGGTCAGCGGCTCGAGCTCGACCAGGGCGTAGCGGCTCGACGGGTAGCGGTCCACGCGCAACGGCAGTTCGATGGTCGCGAGGCGGCGGAAGCGGGTTCTCGCTTCCTGCGGTTCGGCGTTTGCGTCTTCGCTCCTGCGTTCGGCTTCGTCGAAGCGACGCGCGAGCGGATGGTCGATCTCCCCGGCAAGCGGCGGATGGCCGCGTACCACCGCGACATAGGTCTTGCCCACCTGCCGCTGCTCGAACATCGCGCCCAGCGCGCGCCCGACTTCGCCGCTCAGCGCGAACAGGAGGACGCCCGAGGTTCCCTTGTCGAGGCGGTGCACGGCATGGACGCGGCACCCGATCTGCCGTCGCAGCAGTTGCAGGGCGAAGCGCCGCTCGTGGGCGTCGAGCAAGGTCCGATGCACCAGCAGGCCGGCCGGCTTGTGAATGGCGACCAGATGCTCGTCCCGGAACAGAATCGGGAGCAGGTCGTCGCCGATCGTCGCCGGCATACGTGGTCAGGAGCAGGCGGCGGACGCGGGAAACTCGCCGCTCACGTAGTACCAGCGGCCCGCGTCGCGCACGAAGCGGCTGACTTCGTGCAGCCGATGGGCGCGGCCGGCAACACGGTAGCGCGCCACGAATTCGACGATGGCCGCATCGGCGCCGGTCTCTGCATGACGCTTGACTTCGAGCCCCAGCCACTTCGGCGCGGGCGCGGCGGCGAGGTCGAGCCGCGCCGGGCGGGTGGAGGAATGCCAGGTCGCCAGGAGATAGGACTCGATGCCCAGCACATAGGCGCTGTAGCGCGAGCGCATCAGCGCTGCGGCGTCGGTTGCGGGCGCGCCGTCGTGCAGCGGCGCGCAGCAGCCAGCGTAGATGCGCTGACTGCCGCAGGGGCAGGCGCGGGCCGTAGGCTGCGTCATGGGATGACTGGCAAGATGGCTCATCGACAACCGAAGCATGCCAAAGCGCGCGTCGCCGCACCAGCCGGAAATGCTAACATCGGCTACCATCGCGGCGTCTTCGACTTCGGCCCGACACGATGAAATTTCTTCTCGCCTCTGCCCTGCTTCTCGCCTGGCATGCCGCTGCGGCGGAACCGGCCAAAGTCTTCGTGCTGGCGGACAACCAGGGCCAGCGCCGGCAGTACGTCGCCTTTGAGCAGCAGCAGTGGCCCGACACGGAGGCCGAGAGGCACACCTTCGCCAAGATCGCCAGTGCGCTGGACAAGGACCGCACGCTCGGCGTGATTATGATTGCGCCGGACACCGCGGCGGAGGAGCGCGCCGCGCAGGCGCTGCGTCGCCACTTGGCCGAGAAGCAGCGCCGGCTGGCGATCCGGCACCGGGTCGGCGCGCTGGCGCCGGGCGTGATGTACGGCAGGCTCGACCGCTAGCGCAGGACTGCTGCTCAGCGGCGGCGCATGCCGCCGCTGCCGCGCGCCATGGCTTCGTTCACCCGCAGGGGCTTGCCGTGCAGGTCCTTGCCGTCGAGGGCGGCGATGGCGGCGAGCGAATGCGCCTTGCCCGGCATGTCCACGAAGCCGAAGCCCTTCGAGGCGCCGCTGAACATGTCGCGCATCACCTGCGTCGATTTCACCTGGCCGAAGGCCTTGAACAGATCGGCGAGTTCCGTTTCGGTCGTTTCCGGTGCGAGGTTGCCCACGAAGATATTCATTGCCGGCTCCTGATCAATGTGTTGATGAATGAAATGGGGTGCGGCCCGCGCTCAGGGCTTGTGAAGAAATCGTAGCGAGCGGCCCGAGGGCAAGGCGCAGGTCGCGCAGCGACGAGACATATCAGCTGGACAGGCGAGGAGCGAGCACCCGAATTGTCCACTGAGAACGCAGCACTCGGGACGCGCAGTAGATTTATTCACAAGCTCTCAGCCGCCGCGCCGTGCGGGGCTGCGAAACAGTGCCGGCAGCGGAACGCCGCCACCCGTTCGCGCGCGCTGCGGCGTCCGCGGTGCATTCTGCACCGGCGCCGCAAGGGCGTGAGCCGGCGCGGGAGCATGGGAGGCCGGGCGCGCGGGCGCCTTTGCTTTGACCGGGGGGCGCGCCCGACCATCGTTGCCCTGGCCGTCCTTGCCGCGCTGGCCGGCGTTGCGGGGCGGGCGTGCCGCGGGTTGCGCTGCATCGGTGGCGGCCTGCGGCGGCGGCGTCCGGCCCGGCTCGAATCCCGGGACGACCTGGCGGTCGATGCGGCGCGTGAGCAGCTTTTCGATGTCGGCGAGCAGCGGGTTCTCCTCCGCCGACACCAGCGATATCGCCTCGCCGCTACTGCCCGCGCGTCCGGTGCGTCCGATGCGATGGACATAATCCGAGGGCACGTTGGGCAGCTCGAAATTGACCACGTGGGGCAGTTCCTCGATGTCCAGGCCGCGCGCCGCGATGTCGGTGGCCACCAGGACGCGCACCGTGCCAGCCTTGAAGCCGGCCAGCGCCCGCGTGCGCGCCGGCTGGCTCTTGTTGCCGTGGATCGCCGTGGCCTCGATGCCGTCCTTGCACAGTTGCTCCGCCAAGCGGTTGGCGCCGCTCTTCATGCGGGTGAACACCAGCACCTGGCGCCAGTCGCCCGACGACACGAGATGGGAGAGAAGTTCGCGCTTGCGCCAGCGATCGACCGGGTGCACGCGCTGCGCCACCAGTTCGGACTCGGCGTTGCGCCGCGCGACGTCTATCAGCGCCGGGGCGTGCAGCAGACCGTCGGCCAACTGGCGAATCTCGTTCGAGAAAGTGGCCGAGAACAGCAGGTTCTGGCGCTTCGCCGGCAGCAGCGCCAGGATGCGGCGGATGTCGCGGATGAAACCCATGTCGAGCATGCGGTCCGCTTCGTCGAGTACGAGGATCTCGATATGCGCCAGGTTGACCGTCTTCTGCTGCACGTGATCGAGCAGCCGGCCGGGCGTGGCGACCAGGATGTCCACGCCGCGGCGCACGGCCTCGATCTGCGGATTGATGTTGACGCCGCCATAGATCAGGGTGGATTTCAGCGCGAGGTACTTGCCGTAGGTGCGCACGCTCTCCTCGACCTGGGCCGCCAGTTCCCGCGTCGGGGTGAGGATCAGCGCACGCACGCGATGGCGCGTGTGCGAACCGGCAGTGCCGGCATGGGGAACTTGGGTGGCCAGGCGCTGCAGCAGCGGTAGAGTGAAGCCGGCGGTCTTGCCGGTGCCGGTCTGGGCGCCGGCAAGAACATCGCGACCATCGAGGATGACGGGAATGGCCTGCGCCTGTACCGGCGTGGGTTCGGTGTAGCCCTGCTCGGCGACGACGCGGGTGAGTTCGGCCGACAGGCCGAGACTGGCAAACGATTGACTCAAAAAAGACCTCCTGCGATCGACCTGCTGCGGCACGACGCCGTCAGAGCCGGTTCAGGCGGACACTGCTGTGGATTGGATGGTTCGGGGCGTTCGGGAACTGCCGGGGGGAACCTGGTACCGAGCCGCCGACCGGATGACATGCGGCTCAGTTCTACCCCCGCACTATACACGGTTTCGCGTCAGCCAGACGGAAAAGCCGGCCCCGGTCGATGACCGGGGCCGGCTTCAGGGCGAGCGTGACCGGAACGATCAGGCGGCTTTCTTCGCCTTCGGCGCCGCGGCTACGGATTCCAGCGCCTTGACGGCGGTGTCGGCAGCCACGTTGGCATTGGCCTCGGCGATCTCACCGACCTGCCTGGCGGCCTTGCTCATCGTGTCGTAGGCGTTGTTGGCCGCATCCAGAGCGGACCGGAACGCCGCCACCGCCGGCTCGGAACCCGCCGGCGCCACTTTGGCAGCGGTTTCAAGCGCCGTTTCGAAGTCGGCCTTCAGCGCATTCATACGGCCGCCGGACAGCTTCGAGAGTTCCTCGCTGGTCTCGGAGAGGATGGAATAGACGGCGCGCGAGTAGGCGATGCCCTTCTCGACGGCGGGTTTGGCCATGGCGGCGTTGAGCGTCGCCAGTTCCTTGGGGTCCTTCACCGCCATCAGCATCTTGGCGCTTTCGTAGCTCTCATCCACCACGCTGCGGGCAGTGTTGATGTTGAGCGCGGCCAGACGTTCGGTGCCGGCGAAGGCGGTGCGGGCAATGGCGAGGGCGGTTTCGATGTTGGCGGTGGCAAGACCGGCCAGTTTCTCGTGGGTGGCGTTCATGAATATCTCCTTGATGACGGTTGGCGGTTCGGTTCTGCCGCAGCCACTTTTGTTGCGCTGCAGCAATGAGTCGATTATAGGGCTGTTTCGGGAAATTGCAAGGAATATTTGTTGCACTGCATCATTGCGCGAAATCGATGGCGTCCCGCCGCGGCCGAGCCGCGTATTGACGAGGGGATGCGGCACCGGGAGACTAGCGGGCCGGCACGCGCGCGCCGCCTCTCAGGAGACCGAAATGACCGATGGACGCATGCAGTTCGAGTTCCGCTTCGGCCGGCCGCGCCATCCGGCATCCCGGCCCGACGGCGAGGAGCCGTTTCGCATCCTGGTGCTGGGCGACCTGACGGGCCGCGATCCGGCGCAGCGCTCTGCGCCGCTGGCCCAGCGCAGGCCGCTGCGGGTGAACGTGGACAACCTGGACCAGATCTTCGCCCGGCTCTCCCCCCGCCTCGACCTGACCCTGGCGGGAGCGCCGCTGGCGATCGAGTTGCGCAACCTCGACGACTTTCATCCCGACGCCCTGTTCCGCCGCCTGGCGCCGTTTGCCGCCCTGCGCAAGCTGCGCGCCGAACTCGGGGATCCGGCCCTGTTTCGGCGCGCGGCGGCGGCCTTGGGGGCATCGCCCCCTGCCGCACCGGGCCCGACGCCATCGCAAGTGGAAGAGGCCGCCGCCGATGTCGAACGCCTGCTCGGACGCAAGCCCGATGCGGCCCCGGCCCCGGCCGCAGCCCCCGGCGCCGCGCTCATGGAGCGCTGGCTGCGGGAGATCGTCGCGCCCCACGTCGTGGCGGACACGGCACGCGAACAGGAGCACTACATCGCCGCAGCCGACGCCGCCATCGCCGAGCAGATGCGGCGCCTGCTGCATCACCCCACATTCCAGGCCATCGAGGCGACGTGGCGCGGCATCTCCCGCCTGGTGACGCAACTGGAGACCGGCGAAACGCTGCAGGTATTCCTTCTCGATGTGGCCCGCGATGAACTCGCCGCGGACATCGCGCTGGCCCGGGACGATCCGAACCGCTCGGTGCTCTATCGCCACCTGTGCGGTCCCGACACGGAACCGCCGGACGGCCGGCGCTGGTCGCTGCTGGTGGCCGACTTCTCGTTCGGTCCCGGCGCCGAAGAAGTGCCGCTGCTCGCTGCCCTGGGTGCCCTGGCGGCGCGCGCCGGAGCGCCGCTGCTGGCCGCGGCGAGCATCGAAGCGCTGGGCTGCGCCGGCATCGGGCAGTTGCCGCAACCGGCGTCGTGGCGCCCGCTTTCGCCCGAGGCCGAGACGCGCTGGGCGGCCCTGCGCACGAGCGCCGGCGCACCCTGGATCGGGCTCGCCCTGCCCCGTGTCCTCGCGCGCCTGCCCTATGGGGCGAATTCCGATCCCATCGAATCCTTCGCCTTCGAGGAGTTGCCGGACTTGCACGAGCACGAAGCCTATCTGTGGAGCAATCCGGCCTTCGCGCTGGCGCTGCTGGCAGGACAGGCGTTCCAGGAGGAAGGCTGGGACATGGACCTCGACCGCCAACTCGATGTCGACGACCTGCCCAGTTACACCTTGCGCGAGGACGCCGAGGCGAAGCTGCAGCCCTGTGCGGAGCTGCTGTTAAGTGAAAGCGTGGGCGAGGCGATGCTGGCGCAGGGGATCATGCCCCTGCTCAGCTACCGCAGCCGCAATGCGGCGCGCCTCCTGCGCTGGCAGTCGCTCGCCGCTCCGCCTCGAGCGCTGCAGGGGGTGTGGGCGTAGCCGGTTCGATGCAGCAGATTTCGTCCCGTTCCGCTGCGAGCCGGACACCCGGCGCCGCGTCCGGGCGACGCTTGCCGGGCTGGCGGCGGGTCAGCACTGATATTGCAGGCAGGGCTCGAACGGTACGCTGCCGGCCGGATAGTGCGCGCACTTCTGCAGTTTGATCGCGCGAAACCGGCCCGGCATGTGCATCCAGTGGCCCGGCAGCAGCCGCGCGATGGCGTGCTCCATCAGGTCGATGTCCACCGGTGCAAGCACGCCCTGGGCGGTGAGTTCCCGCGTCGCCCAGCAGTCGGCCTCGATCTCCTGCTCCGCGGTGACGAAACCGTAGCGCAGATGATCCAGCACGTGGTGGGCGCACTCGTGGGCATAGATCCATTCCCGCAACTGTTGCGGGAGCCAGAGAATGACGTAGGGGTTGAAATAGATGAGCGGCGCGCCGCTGTCGCGGTCGATCGTCGCCAGCGCGATGTCGGGAATGGCGACGGAGGCCCTGGCTGTGACCAACCGGCCGTCATGGGCGCGGCACATCTGGTGGACGGGAGGCTGCGCCGCCGCATTGCCAGCGAGGAGCAGAGAGAAAACCATCGTGACGCAGGAGTATCCGGAGCGCGCCTTCATCCCAGTGCGCCCCCTTGCGTTGGTCGGCGGGTTGGATCGTATCGAGCGAGCGGAGCGACGCTGACCGCGTTAGCCAGCTTCGGCACCTGGGTGCGGTGCACCAGCCGATGAAAAGGAACAGCGGGAAAGAGCGCGGGATGCCGCCCGGTCGGCCTGCACGGCAGGCTCCGGATGGACGCGCACCCGGCGCGGTTTCCCGCGCCGGGTGCCGCTGAAACTGCGACTACGGCGATTACCAGCCGCCGCCGGGGAATCCCCAGCCATTGCCATTGCCGTTACCGTTGCCGCCGCCGCTGCCGCCGAAGCTGAAGTTGCCATTCATGCGGCCATTGCCGCGGCCGTGGCCGGAGCCGGAGCCGTAGCCGTCACCGTAGCCGGGACCACCGCCCCACGGGCCGCCGCCGTAGCCGGGACCGCCGAAACCGCCATAGCCGGGGCCGCCGCCGTATCCGCCGGGACCGCCGGGACCGCCGGAACCGCCGGGTCCGCCGCCGTAGCCACCGGGACCACCGGGACCGCCGTAGCCGGGGCCGCCGCCATAGCCGCCCGGACCACCCATCGTCGGTCCGCCACCGGGGCCACCCATCGTCGGTCCCCGCCGGGGCCACCCATCATCGGGCCGCCGCCGTAGCCGCCGGGGCCACCCATCGGGCCGCCGCCATAGCCAGGACCGCCCTGAGCCAGCACGCCACCGGCCAGCGCGCTCAGCGCCAAGGCCATCGTCATCTTACGCAGTGCATATTTCATTACTGTCTCCCAAGAAAAACCACCGAAAAACTTCGCTCGCAACAACCCGGCCCACGACAAATGTGCGAGGCAGACCGAACATGGGCCAGGAGTCGAAGCCCTACCACAACGGCAGCGGAGGTCCGGGAAAGCCGGGACGCGCCGCGACCAGTCCTGCGCATGGCCCTGCCCCGACAGCGGCCCAGAACCACCGACAAATCTCTTGAACACGCATCCGCATCTACGCCGGGGATGCACCCTGCATGGCAACAAACGGCTCGGAGGGCAGGATCACCTCGAGCGGGTTGCCGCAGTCCGCACGCGTCGCGCCGTCTCGGCGGCGACGGCGTTGCCTGTTCGACTCGATCGTGCGCTCCCCGGCCCGATCGGCCGGCGCACAACAGGGACGGATCGCTGTGCGTCTGGCGGTCCCGCTGCGGACGGATGTTGCCGCGTCTGGAAGCAGGAGCATCCGCCACCGCTGCATTCACTTTCTTGTGTGGTCATGATAGCGACCGTGGAGAATCGGTCTGTGCGTGGGCGCACATAGGTACAAGGCAGACTGGGGGTGGCCCAGCGCAAGTGCGGCAGGAGCGGCGAGAACCGCAGATGGCGCGCTGTTTCCCCATGTCATGGGATTTCCTGCGGATTGGCGCAGCGCCCGGTTCGATGTACCGTTACGCTCTCGGCAACCTGCGGTCAACCGGGTGCGGCGACGATCGAGGCGCGCGCTGCGGACCGGCCGCGCGCCGCCAACAGCCTGGTAAAGACGCTTCGTGTCCGACTCCCGTGAATTCGCGGTAAATCGCCTCCTGGCGGCGCTTCCCGCCGACGTCCATGCGCGCTGCCTGCCCCATCTGGAGCGAGTTCACATGGCGCTCGGCGACATCATCTACGAGGGCGGGGAGCGGCCGAGCTACGTGTACTTCCCCCTGGACTGCGTCATTTCCTTGCTCTACACGATGGAGAGCGGCGCCTCCGCCGACATGGCCATGGTCGGCAGCGAGGGCGTGGTGGGCATCGCGCTCTTCATGGGGGGCGAATCCGTGCCGAGCCGTGCCGTGGTGCAGAGTGCGGGCGATGCCCTGCAGATGCCCGCCCGCGGGCTGCAGGACGAGTTCAGGCGCGGCGGCGCCTTCCAGATTGCGCTGCTGCGCTACACCCAATCGCTGATTACCCAGATGTCGCAGACCGCGGTGTGCAACCGGCTGCACTCGATCGACCAGCAGCTCTGTCGCTGGCTGCTGTTGAGCCATGACCGGCTGCACTCCGACGACATGATCATGACCCAGGAGCTCATCGCCAGCATGCTCGGCGTGCGGCGCGAGGGCGTCACCGTGGCCGCGGGACGCCTCCAGGCCGCGGGCCTGATCCGCTACTCCCGCGGGCGTATCACCATTCTCGACCGGGCCGGACTCGAAGCGCGGGTCTGCGAGTGCTACGACGTCGTCAAGAAGGAGTGCGAGCGCCTGCTCGGCTGAAGCCGGTCCCGATTTGCGCCGCGGCCGCAAGCCGGTATGTGCGATGGAGCACCGACGAGCCCACCGCTGTTGCCGGATAGTGTGCACTTCCGCATGATGAGCCCGGCTTCCACGCGTCCCCGGTCTCGGAGCTGCGCCTTTCTCCCTGTGCCGTCGCAGCTTCGCGGCCAGCGCGATCTTTGCCGGGAACCTGCCCATGCCGAACCACGCTGCTCCTGCTGCCGGAAACCGGCTTCTGGGAAGCCTGCCGGCTCGGGACTACAGGCAGCTGCTGCCCGGGCTCGAACAGGTGGAGCTGCCTTTCGGTACCGTTCTCTACGAGTCGGACGAACCGATCCGCCACGTCCATTTTCCCGACTGCGGCATCGTCTCGCTGCTCACAGCGGTGGATGCGCGCACCAGCCTGGAAGTGGGCATGGTCGGTCGTGAGGGAATGGTCGGCATTCCCGCGCTGCTGGGGGTGGATCGCTGTTCCACCCGGGCGGTGGTGCGCAACGCGGGCAGCGCCATGAGAATGCAGGTCTCGGCGCTGCGCAAGGAGGCGGCCCGCAACGGCGCCCTGCGCCAGGTGCTGGACCGCTACACCCACGCCCTGCTGGCACAGCTGTTTCAGGCCGCCGCGTGCAACCGCTTCCACAGCGTCGAGGAACGGTTCGCGCGGTGGCTGCTGATGACGCAGGACCGTCTGCAATCGAACGAGTTTCACATGACGCACGAGCTGATGTCCCACATTCTGGGTGTGCGGCGGGCGGGCATCACCATCGCCGCCAGACGCTTCCAGAGCGACTTGCTGATTCACTACCGCCGCGGCAGCGTTGCGATCCTCGACACGGCCGGCCTGGAAAACGCATCCTGCAACTGCTACCGAACCATCACGACCGAATACGAGGGGGCTCTCGGCCCGGGCGTTGCGCGAGCGCGAAGCGGTGCCACGCTTGCGGCGTGACGCCGACGCCTAGAACGCCGTCTTGCCGCCGAGGTGAATGCTGAGGGACAGGGCGTCCGGATCGCGGAACGACAGCCGACCGGCCAGCGCCGGCGCCTGCTCCAGCGCCGCGGCGATATTCGCCTGCAGGTCCCGGTAGCGGTTGTTGCTGCGGTTGGTCAGGTGCACCATGTACTTGTCGTCGCCGCGGGCGGCGGCGATCCAGACCAGGGTGTCGACGGAGGGATTCTCGTCCCGCCCGTTGGCCGAAATGACATAGTGATCGGCGCTCACCTGCTTGAAGAAATCGGCCTCGTAGTTGCGATCGCTGCCGTGGTGCGCCACCTTCAGAATGTCGAAGTGACACTTGCCATTGGCGAGGAAGCCGCCCGCCGCCAGCCCTTCCAGCACGTCGTCACCGCGCGCATCTCCGGTTAGCAGCATGCTCTTGGTGGACCGCCCGATCTTCGCCTTCACGACCAGCACCAGGCTCGCCAGGTTGTACACGGAGCGATCGACGTAGGCCGCCGTCTCGGCCGGCGTGCGCCGCGCCTTCTGCTTCCATTCCTCATAGAGTTTGAGCAGACGGAGGCGGTTGGGACTGACGAGCGTCACGTCCAGATCGGGGGCCAGCTTCAGCTTCATCCCGGCGCCGTCGGCCATCAGGCTCTTGGCTGACCCGCCGTTCACCCGCGCCGCGCGGCGCTTCGCCATGTCGCGCAGGTCCTCGCCCTGGGCCACGCTGGCGAGCACGGCACGGGAGGACTGGCGGTCGCCGGGCAGGCGCGCGATCGAGGCGACATCCGCCAGTTCCGGCGGGATCTCCTGCTTGATGCTGTTGAAGGCGTTGAACCAGAAGCTGTCGCATTGGGCGGGGGCCGCGCCGCGCTCCATGTCCGCCAGGAAATCGAGGATGCCGCGAATATGGTCGTCGTCGATATGGGTCACGAACACGTGATCGAGGGGCAGCGGCTCCACGCCCCGCGCCGCCGCGATCGCCTGCAGGCGCGGCCTGACGACCTTCTGATAGACGCCGGCGGGACCGCCGTCGAGCAGGATGTGGCGGGGATTGGCGGTCGTCCCGCAATGCAGCAGCAAGGCATCGCCTTGCTCCGCGTTCATCGCCTCGAGCGTGAAGATGCGCCGGCTCGCGGCCCGGGCCGGCACGCCGGCGGAATTGCTTTTCTTCGTGACCACTGTTTCCTCCCGGATCAGACCGACTGCAGAGCGCGCAGGGCATCCACCAGTCCCGCGCCCTGGAATGCCCGTTCGCGCCCGAGATCGGTCGCGCTGCGGCACAGGATGTCCTTGATGGCGGCGGGACGCCCGATCAGTTCCTCGTGGCGCGCCATGAGCAGCGCGGCGGCGCCGGACACATGCGGCGCCGCCATGCTGGTGCCGTCGCGTTCCTCGGCACGCTCGTCCGGGATGGTGGAGCGGATGCGTTCTCCCGGTGCCACCAGGTCGGGCTTGAGGCGTCCGTCGCCGGTCGGGCCGCGGCTGGAGAAATAGGACACGCCGTATTCGTGGGGACGGCCGCGATGGGTGGCGCCGACGGTGAGCACGGCGGCGGCGTTGCCCGGGTCGGTGATGCTGACCCCGCGATAGGCGCCGCCGAAGAGATAGTCGTTCTCCGTGCGTTCATAGCCGTAGTTGCCGGCGGCGGCCACGACCACCACGCCGCTGCCCACCAGCCGGTCGCATTCCAGACAAACCGGCGTGCTGCCGCAGGCGTAGTTGCGCACGTCGTGCCATAGGGAAAAACTGAGATTGACGCCATGCACCACACGCTTGTCGCGGCTCTGGTTGAGGAAGCGCACGAACTGCAGCGCCGACATGATGCTGAACTCGTCGCCGCCGTCGTCGCGAAAGGCGCGCAGGTCGAGCAGCCGGATGTCGCGGCAGACGCCGACGATGTCGCCGTAGCTCAGTTCTCCCGGAACTTCGAGCTTGTGCGCCTTGTACTGCTCGCCGCGCCAGTCGGCGCCGAGGATGCCGGCAACGTGGGTGCCGTGGGCGTCCACCGGAGCGATGTAGCCGGCGGCGGTGTGGGGCACTTCCAGCAGCGGCAGCAGTTGCGCCCAGTCGATCATGCGTCCGGCGCGCAGGCCCCGATTCACCTCGCGGATCTGCTTCTCGGCGGCGGCGGCGGAAATGCCCGCCTGCGCCAGCCGGTCGAGCAGATCGGGCGCCGGGTTTCCGCTCGTGATGTCGCGCAGGCGGGTGAAGTCCAGGGTGCGCACGACGCGCGAGCGGGCCAGGTCGTCGAGCGGCGGCTGCGCCTTCCCGCGCCTGGCGGCGGGCTGGATCGCGTGATCGGCGAACGCGGGGTGGCGCGCGTCGATGCCGGAATCCACCACCGCCCAGGTGATGTCCCGGGCGGACAGGTCGAACACGCGCTGCGCCGCATCCGCCTTGACCGTGCGGCGCGACACGAACACCGCGTGCTCCGCCCTGCGGTTGAGCGTGATCGACCAGATCGGGCCCTTCGCCTGCGCCTTGGTTCGTCGCCCCCGTGCCGAGCGCGACGCCGGCTCGCCAACGGCGGAGGCGATCTGGTTCGCCCGCGCCGCGATCTCGGCGGCGAGTTCCGGCTCCGGCGGCGGCGCCGTCGGGAAGCGTCTCAGCAGAGGCAGCACGCTCGCCAGCGCCACCAGATTGACGAGGCCGGCGAAGCGCACCTCGTCGGTGCCGAGCGTCGCCCCGATCTCGCGGCCGGTGTCGCGCCCGATCTGCTTGAAGGAAGACAGGCGCGCGTCGTCCCAATGCTCCAGGATGCGCTGCGCCAGACGGCGCACCAGGGGCGTGCTGGGCGAAATCAGTTCCAGCGCGCGGCGCGCAGCGATGCCTGCCGCGTCCGAGGCGAAACTGCGCGCCCACCAGTGCGTCAGAGGCAGGAGTTGGAGCAGGCAGCGATAGCCGGTGCGGGCAACGACATGGGATTCGTTCATGCCGACGGCGGAAAGACTGAATGGCGGTGCTTCCAGGCGCTCCAGGGCGTGCCGCATGAGGTCCACGCCGAGGTCGCTGTTGGGAGTGAGCAGCACGTCCACCGGTTCCTCGAAATCCTGGTCGAAGAAGTGCACCCACACATCCGGCAGGATCGGACTGTCCTGGGTGAAGCGCGAACGTTCCGGCGTGGTGCCGGAGTAGATCAGCTTGAGGGCTCGTGTGCGCACGTCGTCAGGCATGGGGAGGTCCCATCGTTGTCATGACCCTGGACGAGGCCGCGGTTGCGGCCGCTCCCGGACCGGCCGCGCCGTTCACACGCCCTGCTTCGCGCGCTGCCTACGCGTCCTCGCCGCGGCCGGGTGCCGCAGGCGGCACGAACTTCTCGACCTCCTCGGCGAACGGGCGCACTTCGCGGCTGCCCAGCAGCAGAGGAATGGCTTCGTTGGCCAGCCATTTCTCCAGGAACTGGAAGTAGAACGGGCTGCCGAGAACTCCGCTCGTCCCTCCCGGCCAGATCGATTCGGAGCGCGGCGTGCGCGGCGCCGGCTCGCTGACGAAGCGGCGCACCGGCCCGGCGCCGAACATGAAGCCATTCGCATCCGCGGCGCGCACCGGGTGGGACGACGCGTTGACGGTCTGGAAGCCGCCGTCGGTCGGAATGCCGTCCAACCCGTCCAGCGGCGGCTTGAACGCGCCGCCGGCAGGCGGAATCGAGAACGGCCCGCCGAGGGGATGGCGGAACACGATGCGGTGCAGCTTGCCCCAGCGATAGTCGTCCTGATGGGTGGAGTTCGCGAACGCCGGCTTGAAGGCATCGCTGGCGAGAAGATCGAGCGCATCCTTGAGGCTCTTGAGGATGACGATGTCGCGGCGGTCGTTGGCGTCGTCGATGCCGGGAACGGCGAAGAAGTTGACGCCGGAAGCGCCCTTGCCCTTCCTCGCGCCGAAGTTGTCGAGCAGGTTGCGCAACGCGGACAGCACCTCCTGATTGCCCGGAGCCGGCGTCTTGACTGGCGGATCATGGGTCCGGCCAGTTCCGCCAGCGCCGCATCCACCGTATTGGCGACGAAGCGGCTGCGCCAGGCGGCGTAGATCGAGGCTGCCACCGAGTCCCGGATGCTGTCCAATCTGGGCCGTTCGCCGGCCGGCTTGCCGGCGTCCCAGCCCTCCTGCAGTCCGGTCGGCGTCGAGCGGTCCCAGGCGGTGAAGCGGCGCACGGCCTCCCTCATCGCGGGATCGGACGCGAAGGCGGCGAGCGCGGGTTCGGCGCCCTTGGTCCGGGCGCGGCGGAAAGCCTGCACGATCCAGGGCGTGAAATACTCGGCGTCGCGCAGCACGACGTCGGCCTGGATCGCCTGCATCTTCTCGAACGACATCCTGCCGCCGCGCCGCGACAGGTATTCGTCGAGGCGCTGGGTGATGCGGCCGGCGCGGTAGCCGCGGTCCCAGGCATAGGCCAGGTAGTAGATGCCGCCGCCGGGCCGCAACTGGTCGAGCGGGTCGTTGTCCAGCGTCAGTCCGGCGGGATCGTTGTTGGCATTGACGAGCCAGCCCGCGGCCGGGTTCACGATCTGGGGCATCTCGGAGAACGGCAGCACCTCGTAGGGGACGGCCTGGTGCGGCTGCGGATGCTGCACCGGCAGCCATTCGTTGCCGCCCTGGCCATTGCGGACGAACCACGGCGGCAGGCCATTCACATCGCCCGCCTGCAGATCCTCGCGCACCGGCATCTCGCCGGTGGTGAAATAGGCGATGTTGCCGCGATCGTCGCCATAGACGAAGTTCTGGGAGCCGAAGTCGAGGAACTGCAGCGCCGCCTTGAATTCATCCAGGTTTTTCGCGTGGTTGATCTGCAGGAAGGTATCCAGTTCGCGGGTCGGACTGAATCCCGTGTATTGCACGCTGAGGGCGAAGCCGGCCTCGACGTCGGTAGGGCGTACGAGTTCGACGATCGGCCCGAAGTTGCGGCGCGGGACGATCAGGGTAAAGGGCGGAATCGCGCCGCCCGGCGGCTCCACGAGGACGTCATCCAGGACTTTATTGCCCAGCTGGTTGGCGCGGAAGGTTTCAGGGATCGGGAGAATTGGTTCGAGTTTTCCCTGATACACGGTGCTCAGGCCGCTGGGTGAGGTCGGGTCCGGGACCACCTGCTCCTGAAAGGTGTCGGTGACGTCGATGGCGTTGTTGGTGGTGCCCCACGAAATGTGGCGGTTGTAGCCCTGCACGATGCCGGCCACGCCGGGGAAGCCGCTGCCGAACACTTCGAGCCGGCCGGGGATCTCCAGACCCATCGGGTAGAAGGTGGACGGGGTGCCGAGTTGCAGATGCGGGTCGTTGGCGACGAGCGGCCGCCCCGAATCGGTGAGGTCGCCGCTGACCGCCCAAAGGTTGGAACCGTCGCGCTTGTTGCGGTCGAGGATGCGCTCGAACAGCGGAATCCGGCGCACCTTGTCGAGGTAGTCGTGGCCTAGTTGCATCGCCTCGTGCCGCAGTCCCGATTTCTTCATGGCGTCGGCCGTCGCCGCGGCGCGCCCCTCGTCCCGCTTCCCGTGCGGATGCGGACGCGGCTTCGGCTGGTCCGTTGGCACCGATGCATCGGGCACGGTCGCCGCCGAATCGAACGGCGCCGAACGGTCGAGATCCTCCTGGAACAGCGCCACCCCGTCGAAACCGAGCGCCAGCCCGGCCGCGACATAGGTCTCGAACGCGATGGTGCGGTCGATGTCGAGGTCGAAGGAAAGGCCGAAGGCGATCAGTTTGCCGACGACGACGGTGTCCAGGGCGGTCCAAGGCTCGAACTTCGTCAGTTCGAGGTCGGCGTACTCGGGCGGCAGGGGATTCGCTGCCACCCAGGCATTCACGCCGCGGGCGTAGGCGGCCAGCGCCTGCTGCGTGTCCGGGGAGAGCGCCGTCAGCGAACGCTGCGCCGCCCGGCGCAGGCCGATGGTGCGCAACTGAACGTCGCTCTCCAGGGCGGCCGGGCCCAGGATCTCGGCCAGCGTGCCGCTGGCCAGCCGCCGGTTGTTGTCCATCTGGAACAGCCGGTCGCGGGCATGCACCCAGCCATTGAGGAAATACAGATCGTCGGCATTGCCGGCGCGCACATGGAAGATGCCATCCTCATCGCGCGTGATCTGCGCCGGGGATTTGAGCCCGGCCATCTCCACCGGCGCTGCGGAATGCGGCGGATCGCCTGCCCAGGCCGTGCTGCCGAGCAGAAGGAGGACCAGGGCGCTCAGGAAGATTCGTCTCATGGAATGGCCCTCCGCAGAATGGAGAAACGGGATCGACAGGACGCGGCAATACTGGTTGAAGCAGCCGAGGCGGTCAAGCCCCGCGGCGCGCGCGGCTCAGTTCGTCGATCAGCACCCGCGTCTCCAGCCGCTGCAGACAGGTGGCGACCCGGTTCGAATTCTCGCTCAGCGCTTCCAGCAGCTTTCTCAGCGCCGCCTTGTCGCTGTGCTTCTCGATGGCGGCGAAGATTTCCTCGCACGCCTGGTGCATGCCGCGATGCGGATCCGCCAACCCATCGAAGTCCGTGTCCCCGGCAAAGGTCTGCCCGGCCCCGTAGTACCAGCGGCCCAGGGCGCACTCGGTATGGCCGGTGTGCAGGCCCTTCAGCGTCAGTTCGACGGAGCTTTCGCTGCCCAGGAAGGCGAACACCTCGTCCATCAGCAGGCTCTGCTGCCAGGTGTGGCTGAGCCGGGCCATGCGCAGCATGCCCACCGGCGAAGCGGGCCAGCGTCGCTCCGACCTGAGAAAGGAGAGATAGTCTTGGAGCGCGAGCGGCCGACTGATCCAGTAGCCCTGGCCTTCCGTGCAGCCGCAATGCAGCAGGGAATTATAGACGCCCTCCGATTCGATGCCTTCGATCACCGTCTTGACGCCCATCATCTGCGCCATGGCGACGCTGGCCTTGACCAGGTTCGCGCTCTTGGACGAGCGCAGCATCTTGAAAACGAAACTCTGGTCCATCTTGATGGTGGCGAAGGGCAGCCGGTTCAGCGTCGCCAGCGACGAGAAGCCGGTGCCGTAGTCATCCATCGACAAGGGGATGCCGGCGGTGACGAGGTCCGCCAGACTGCGCGTGGTGGCATCGCTGCCCGACACCACCGCACTCTCCGTGATCTCGATCTCCAGGTGCCGGCTGTCGATCTGCCCGCGCTCCACCGCCTCGTGCACCAGCGCCAGCAGGCGCGGCGTGTCCAGATCCTGCGCCGTGACGTTGAGGGCGACGGTGGTTTCCTCGAACCCCGACCGGGTGCGCTGGAAATCCGCGACGAGCCGGGGAAACATCGCCTGCGTGATCTCGGGAATGAGGCCGTGGGTCTCGGCCACGGGAATGAAGGCATCGGGCTCGACGATACTGCCATCATCGCGCTGCCAGCGGATGAGGGCTTCCGCGCCGCACACCCGGCCCGACAGGAACGAGGTCTTCGGCTGATAGTAGAAGAGGAATTCGCCGTCGCCGAGGGCGCGCCGGATGTCCGCTGCGGTGATGTGCATTACGAATCCTCCTGGGGCAGGCCGACCGCGTATAGCGATTATGGCTGCCGGCCGGAGACTTTTCAAAGCGGCAACTGGCGCTACGGCGCGCCGTGCGCGCCGACGCGAAATGCGGCGGGCGCGGCCCGCCCTGCGGGATAGCTGCTGCCGCGTGCTGGCACGCAGGTTGAACATCCCCGCCGTCGGATGGGACAATGGGTGCCTCGGCGGCAACCACCAAAGGGAACAACATGACGACCGACGACATGAACCGGGTCGAAACCGAGCGCGGCACCGTTACGCTGTGCCGGCTGGCGGCCTGTCCGCCCGATCTGTGCGACGAGATCCACCGCGTCTGCCTCGAGGCGCCGAATTATTTCCTGTCGGTGGAAGGGCAACTGCCCGATCAAGAGAGCATCAAGCTCTGGTTCTCCGAGGAGGAACTGCCGTTCGGCTGCACTTCGGAGCATCACAACGTGTTCAGCATCGGCCTCGGCGATGCCCTGATCGGCGTGGCGCATATCCTCGCCGGCTGCCGCGACCCGGAACAGGCGACGATCGGCCTGCTGCTGCTGTCGGAGCAGCATCAGGGACAGGGACTCGGCCGCGCGGTATTCGGAATTTTGGAGGCGCACATGCGCGCATGGGGCATGAAATCGTGCCGCATCGGCGTCGTCGCCAACAACGGGAACGCACTCGCCTTCTGGCGCTCCATGGGCTTCGCCGAGATCGGCGAGATGGCGGCGATGGAGGGATTCCTCGACAAGACCATCGCCATGGAAAAGCGGCTCGATTGACGGCCGCCATCCCGCCGCCTGTGGAGGTCCCGGTTCGCCCCTCCTCGCCCCTGCGGGCGACTCGAACCGGCCATCGAACTGCAGGCGGCGGGAACGATCACGGCCGGCCGAGCATTCCTCGGCCGGCCGCTCCTGACCTCCTCCTTTGCTGCTGTTGTGCTGGAGTTCCCTGCCACGACACGCCCCACTGCGTCGGCACGGCCCGCCGCGGCAGGGCGAATCATCGCCGCTGAGGCGCGGCTTTGCTATCGGACTGTTCGGATTTTGGTGTAGGGCAATTCCTACAGCCCGGCTCGCGCAGCGGCAAAGCCGCACGCCGCTTCCTATACTGGGTGGACGGCCCCGAGCGTCTCCTGAAAGATCGGAATCATGGCTGGTCAGGAGTCGGCTCCGGCACGGGGGTTGCGGGGAGGCACAAGGGGCGGCTTGCCGCGTTGACCCATCGGGGGACATACAAGGGCAATCTCCCCTTGTTCGTACGAGGAGTCTTTTCTGGCCGTCCCGAACCGACCGACCTGTTCGGTTCCCGCTCGGCCGGCCGAGGAATGGAGGTGGATGATGAACCCGTCGAACCTGTCCCGAATGTTCATTTCCGAAAGCGCGGGCTGGCCGGAACTGGTGCGCCTGCATCCTTCCGTGGCCAAGCTGTTCCTGAGCTTCGTCGTACCCATGTCCCTGGTGCCGCCGGCGATGTTCGCCTATTCGGTGCTGGTGACGCCGGGCGCCGTATTTCCCGAATTGGCGCCGCAGATGACCCCGCTCGAGGCGGCGGTCGTGGCGGTGCTGCTCCTTGCCGCCGAGTTGGCGATGGTGCCGCTGATGGCGATGCTCATCCAGCAACTGGGCGACCTGGTCGATCTCCGGCCGGCCTACGAGGATGCCTTCACCCTCGCCGCAGTGGCGCCGGCGCCGCTGTGGCTGTCGCCGCTGGCGCTGTTCGTGCCGAGCATGCCGGTGAACCTTCTGGTGCTGGCCCTCGCCTGGATCGGATCGGTCGCCCTCATCCGTCATGGCGTGCGGCCGCTGTTCCGGCTGGAGGATCCGGCCAAGTCGCACCTGATGGCGAACGTGATCACGCTGGCCGGAGTCCTCGCCTGGATCGCCTTGATGGTCATGCAGGTGATGCTGCTGAGCGTGATCATGGGATGGCGCTAACGGTCATGGAATGCCAGCCACCCCGAATGATGAAGGTTCTGGCCATGACCGCTTCCCTCACCCCCAGCCCCTCTCCCAGCAGGAGAGGGGAGCGTCGAGAGTCGCCGGCGCGACTTTCACGTTAAGGTTCCCGCGGGCGAGCGGCACTTCGCAGCGGGAGCAGACATTTCCAGCCCGGATCTGCGCCGGGGAGGCAAAGCAGCGCTAAGATGGCCGCGTGAAGGCAAGGCAGTGCGTCGCCGGCAGGCAGCGGACGGTCTGCCCCCGGCGGGCCATGCCGGAACCCTGAACCTGCCATGGGAATGGCAGTCATAGCTGTCAGATTGCGCACGACGCTTTCGCTTTGAGCGCAGCCGACGGCTCGCGCCGCGCCGCCGCAGGAACCGGGGTCCGGGACGAGCAGGCGCTGCCGCGAGGGGCGAGCGTGCGGATATTGCGGCATCCACGCCGCCCGCAGACGCCGGTTCGGGCGCACCTGCGGGTCAACGACAAATCAGATAACGAGGAGTCGCTTCATGTCGATTTTCAGCTCATACCAGTCACGCTACGAAGCAGGCCGGGAAGAGGAGATTTCGGTCCAGGAATACCTGGACGTCTGCAAGCACGATCGATCCGCCTATGCCACCGCCGCCGAGCGCATGCTCATGGCGATCGGCGAGGCGGAACTCGTGGACACGCGCCTCGACTCGCGCCTGTCGCGCATGTTTTCCAACAAGATCATCAAGCTCTATCCGGCCTTCCGCGAGTTCTACGGGCTGGAAGAGGTGATCGAGAACATCGTCGCCTACTTTCGCCATGCCGCCCAGGGGCTGGAGGAGAAGAAGCAGATCCTCTATCTGCTGGGGCCGGTCGGCGGCGGCAAGTCGTCGCTGGCGGAGAAGCTCAAGTCGCTGATCGAGAAGGTTCCGTTCTATGCGCTGAAGGGTTCGCCGGTGCACGAATCGCCGCTGGGCCTGTTCACCGCCGAGGAGGACGGCCGGATCCTGGAAGAGGACTACGGGATTCCGCGGCGCTATCTCAGCACCATCATGTCGCCGTGGGCGGTGAAGCGGCTGCATGAGTTCAACGGCGACATCACCCGCTTTCGCGTCATCAAGCTGCACCCTTCGGTGCTGCGCCAGATCGCCGTGGCCAAGACCGAGCCCGGCGACGAGAACAACCAGGACATCTCCTCCCTGGTCGGCAAGATCGACATCCGCAAGCTGGAGCAATACTCCCAGGACGATCCGGATGCCTACAGCTACTCCGGCGGGCTGTGCCTCGCCAACCGCGGGCTGCTCGAATTCGTCGAGATGTTCAAGGCGCCGATCAAGGTGCTGCATCCCCTGCTCACCGCCACCCAGGAGGGCAACTACAAGGGGACGGAGGGCTTCGGGGCGATCCCCTTCGACGGCATCATCCTGGCCCACTCCAACGAGTCGGAGTGGATGGCATTCAAGAACAACCGCAACAACGAGGCCTTCCTCGACCGCATCTACACGGTGAAGGTGCCCTATTGCCTGCGCGTCGCCGAGGAAATCCGGATCTACGCGAAGCTGCTGGACAACAGTTCGCTGGCCTCCGCGCCCTGCGCCCCGGACACCCTGCGCATGATGGCGCAGTTCGCCGTGCTCTCCCGCATCAAGGAGCCGGAGAATTCATCGATCTACTCGAAGATGCGGGTGTATGACGGCGAGAACCTCAAGGACACCGATCCGAAGGCCAAGTCCTACCAGGAATACCGCGAATATGCCGGCGTGGACGAGGGCATGAGCGGGCTGTCCACGCGCTTCGCCTTCAAGACCCTGTCCAAAGTGTTCAACTTCGATCACCGCGAGGTCGCGGCCAACCCGGTGCATCTCATGTACGTGCTGGAGCAGCACATTCAGCAGGAGCAGTTCGCGCCGGAAATCGAGCAGAAGTACCTGCGCTTCATCAAGGAGTTCATGGCGCCGCGCTATGCGGAATTCATCGGCAAGGAGATCCAGACCGCCTATCTCGAATCCTATTCGGAGTACGGCCAGAACATCTTCGACCGTTACGTCACCTACGCCGACTTCTGGATCCAGGACCAGGAATACCGCGATCCGAACACCGGCGAGTCGCTCGACCGCAGCGCCCTCAACGACGAGTTGGAGAAGATCGAGAAGCCGGCCGGCATCAGCAATCCAAAGGACTTCCGCCACGAGATCGTCAACTTCGTGCTGCGTGCGCGGGCCAAGAACGCCGGCAAGAACCCGGCGTGGACCAGCTACGAGAAGCTGCGCGCAGTGATCGAGAAGAAGATGTTCTCCAACACCGAGGAACTGCTGCCGGTGATCTCGTTCAACGCCAAGGCCTCCGCCGACGAGCAGAAGAAGCACCAGGACTTCGTCAATCGCATGGTGGCCAAGGGCTACACCGAGAAGCAGGTGCGCCTGCTGTCCGAGTGGTATCTGCGCGTGCGCAAGTCTTCGTAGGCGCGGGCGCGGTCCATGTTTCAGATCGTAGATCGGCGCTTCGACAGCAAGAACAAGAGCACCGTCAACCGCCAGCGCTTCTTCCGCCGCTTCCGCGGCCAGATCCGCAAGGCGGTGTCGGATGCCATCTCCGGGCGCAGCGTCACCGACATCGACAACGGCGAGAGCATTTCCATTCCCGCCAAGGACCTGTCCGAGCCGCAGTTCGCCCAGGACCACGACGGCATCTGGGAAAACGTGTTCGCCGGCAACGACCAGTTCCACTCCGGCGACGAGGTGCCGCGGCCGCTGGGCGGCGGCCGCGGCGCCGGTAGCGGCGGCCGCGACAGCGGCGAGAGCCAGGACGACTTCGTGTTCCAGCTCTCGCGCGAGGAATTCCTCGACATCTTCTTCGACGACCTGGCCCTGCCCAACCTGGTCAAGACCCAACTCGCCCGGGTCAGCGACTACAAGAGCGTGCGCGCCGGCTTCAAGTCCGACGGCACGCCGGCCAACATCAATGTCATCCGCTCGCTGCGCGGCGCCCTCGGCCGGCGCCTCGCCGTCGGCACGCCCTACCGCGAGCGGCTGCGCCAGGCCGAGGAAAGGCTGGAGGAACTGCTGCTGGCGCGCGACGAGAGCGACGCCGAGGTGATCGCGCTGCGCGAGGAGATACGCAAGCTGTGGGCCAGGATCGAGGCCATCCCGTTCATCGACAGCTTCGATCTGCGCTACAACAACCGCATCCGGCAGCCCCGGCCGTCGACCCAGGCCGTGATGTTCTGCCTCATGGACGTGTCCGGCTCGATGGACGAGCACAAGAAGAGCGTGGCCAAGCGCTTCTTCATGCTGCTCTACCTGTTTCTCACCCGCAGCTACGACCACATCGACATCGTCTTCATCCGCCACCACACCACGGCCACGGAGGTGGACGAGGAGGAGTTCTTCCATTCCCGCGAGTCCGGCGGAACGGTGGTGTCGAGCGCCCTGCGCCTGACCCTGGAGATCATCCGCGAGCGCTATGCGGCCGGCTCGTGGAACATCTACGCCGCCCAGGCCTCGGACGGCGACAACTGGGACAACGACTCGCCGATCTGCAAGGATCTGCTGCTGGCCCAGGTGATGCCGCTGGTGCAATATTTCGCCTACATTGAAATCACGGCCGGCGAGCCGCAGAATCTGTGGCACGAGTACGAGGCGGTGCGGGCGGCCTGCGACAACTTCGCCATGCAGCGCATCGAGGGACTGCCCGACATCTATCCGGTGTTCCGGGAACTGTTCAAGAAGAAACTGGCATGAATCCAGAACCAGAGCTTGACGCGGGCGCGCCGCCGCCCGCGGACGCGCCGCAGCCGCGCGGCGAGACGCTTGCGGCGCCCTCGGAGTGGTCGTTCGAGCTGATCGAGCGCTACCACAACGAGATCGCGCGCGTGGCGGCCGCCTACGGCCTCGACACCTACCCCAACCAGATCGAGCTGATCACGGCCGAGCAGATGATGGATGCCTATGCCTCGGTCGGCATGCCGGTGAACTACCATCACTGGTCCTTCGGCAAGCACTTCCTGTCCACGGAGAAGCGCTACAAGCGCGGCCAGATGGGTCTGGCCTACGAGATCGTCATCAACTCCAATCCCTGCATCGCCTACCTCATGGAAGAAAACACCATGACGATGCAGGCGCTGGTGATCGCCCACGCCGCCTACGGCCACAATTCGTTCTTCAAGAACAATTACCTGTTCCGCACCTGGACGAGCGCGGACAGCATCATCGACTACCTGCTGTTCGCCCGCAATTTCGTCGCCGAGTGCGAGCAGCGTCACGGCGAAGAGGAAGTCGAGCTGCTGCTCGACTCCTGCCATGCGCTGATGAACGTCGGCGTCGACCGCTACAAGCGGCCGCAGAAGCTGTCGCTGCAGAAGGAGATGGCGCGCCAGAAGGAACGCGAGGAGTATCTGCAGTCCCAGGTGAACGCGCTGTGGCGGACCCTGCCCGAGGGCGGTGCCAGGCGCGACCGCGCGACCGAGCAGCGCTTTCCGCCCGAGCCGGAAGAGAACCTGCTGTATTTCATCGAGAAGAACGCGCCGCTGCTGGAACCCTGGCAGCGCGAGCTGGTGCGCATCGTGCGCAAGATCGCCCAGTACTTCTATCCGCAGCGCCAGTCGCAGGTGATGAACGAGGGCTGGGCCTGCTTCTGGCACTACACCATCATCAACACGCTCTACGACGAGGGCCTGCTCGCCGACAACTTCATGCTGGAGTTCCTGCAGCACCACACCAACGTCGTCTATCAGGCGCCCTACAACAGCCCCTACTACGGCGGCATCAACCCCTATGCCCTCGGCTTCGCCATGTGGATGGACATCAAGCGCATCTGCGAGGCGCCCACCGACGAGGACCGGCAGTGGTTTCCGGAGCTGGCCGGATCCGATTGGCGCGAGGCCTTCGACTTCGCCATGCGCAATTTCAAGGACGAGAGCTTCATCGCGCAATATCTCTCGCCCAAGCTGATGCGCGATCTCAAGCTGTTCGCCGTGCTCGACGACGACCGCAATGCGAAGCTCAAGGTCTCGGCGATCCACGACGAACAGGGCTACGTGCGGATCCGCCAGACCCTCTCGGACCAGTACAACATCGGCAGCCGCGAGCCCAATGTCCAGGTCTTCGACGTCGATCTGCGCGGCGACCGCTCCCTCACCCTGCGCCACACGGAGTACCTGCGCCGTCCCCTCGCCGCCGCCGCCGGCGAGGTGCTCAAGCATGCCGCCCGGCTGTGGGGATTCACCGTGCGCATGGAGTCCGTCGGCGACGATGGCCAGGTGAAGCGGACCCGCGAGTGCCGCAACGAGAAACGCCACCAGGCGCGGTGAAATGCCCCTTGGCCGGGGGCCGTTCCTGTGTCTTCTCCGCCGTCGGCCTTCGACCGTCCTGCGTTTTGCCCGCGCCTGTCCTTTGGCCCGGGTCCGCGCTCCGGGACGGGGCCGCAGCATCCCTGCGACGGCGCTGCGCGGACGCCTGAGCGCCCGCCGTCCGGCACCCCGCCGCCAGATTCCCGGCGCAAGGCATCGCCCCCAATACGCGCCGGGACCGCCCGCTGCATGGTGCGGAAGCTACGACACCCTTGCCAGCACTTGTGCCCCCACCCAGCCCCAATTTCGGGGGGCCAGGATTGGGGAGTCCGGCCGCCATGCCCGGCACATCGCGCCGCCGGCGCGCTGCCGATCGCCGCAAACCGCGGCAATACAGGGGCTTCCTTCCATCAGTCATGAAGCGACGCGACAGACGCATGGCATACCGCGCCTGGAAGGACAGGGCACGAAGCTTGCTTCTCAATGCTCAATGACATTTCCATGTTCGTGAGAGATTCTGCCGGATCCGTGCGCCGGACACTCGTAGTCCGTGGCAGCCGATCCAGAAAGGAGCAGGACGGTGATCAGGCTCCCGGCGATGCGTGCTTTCCCTCGCAGGGCGGCGGTCGCGGTTCTGGTCGTGGCGGTCCCGGCCGCAGGCGGCCTCTTCCATTTCGGCGGCGAGTCCGTGCCGGAGCCGCCCGCCGGCAGTCACGGGAGGGCCGCGCCCTGTGGCGCCGCGACTCCCCCATGCCTGCCTCCCCCCGACACCGACGAGGCCCTGCGCGAACTCTTCGGCGAATCCGGCGCGGGTGGAGGGACAAGCCTTTCCGACAGCGCGATGGCATCGGTGGCGATGGCGCGGCAGATCGATCGCGACGGCGACTCCTATTACCTGGTCATCGCCGGGGCGCAGCAGCCAGAACCGCGCGGCGCCGCCGCGGCGCGGCGGTTCGGCCGGGGCACAGCGTTGGGCGCGCTGATCTATCGCTGGAGCGCAGAGGGCTGGCGGATCGAGGCGAAGGCTCCCTTCATCGGGGAATTCGGCGACCCGGGGCAGTTCGGCGGCGGCTGGGAGCCGGAGGATACGGATCTCATTCGAGTCGGCCCGCGCAAGCTGGCGCTGCTGTTGTGTTCCACCTATCTGCTCCCGCCCTCCAGAGGTTCGCGGGGCGGCCTGTTCGAGCTTCGCCGGGGCGAGCTTTCGCCCCTAGGCTACGTCGAACTGAGCGAGCGCAATACGGACTCCTGCGCCCGCGGTGCCGCCGCCCGTCTCCTGGGCAAGATGCCCTGCTACGGCTACGAGGGCAGGCTCACGCCGCGGATGGTCGCAGGATCCGAATACTACGACCTGGTGATGGATCGGGAAGGCACCGTACTTGACGACCCCCGTCCGGCCGCGAATGGCAAGGGGCTGCGGCCGGCCGAGGCGGTGGCCGCGTCGGCGCTCGTCTATCGCTATCGCGACGGCGCCTATCGCACGCTCGAGGACGCCCGCGAATAGCGCGGAAGCTCCCCGGGGGGATCCGAGCCGGTAGCTTTCCGCTCGCGCGCCGACGTCGCAGCACGGAATCGGGCGGAAGGTTCCGACGGCCGCTTGTTCAGTCCTACGGCACGCCTCTGCCCAAGTGCGGAGGAACGGTGACCGACCCCGCACCACCGATCGTTCCCTCCGGCTCCTGAGTCCTCACGCCGCCCCTTGGCGGCGCCTCTCGATCAGGGAGTAGACCGCCGGCACCACGACCAGCGTCAGCAGGGTGGACGAGATCATGCCGCCGATCACCGCGATCGACAGCGGCTGGTTGGTCTCGGCGGCGGCGCCGAGGCCGAGCGCCGCCGGCGCCAGCGCCAGGATTACGGTGGCGGAAGTCATCAGCACCGGCCGCATGCGGATCGGGCAGGCATTGCGCAGGGCGGCGTCCACCTCCATGCCGCCGGCGCGGCGCTGGTTGGTGAGATCCACCAGCAGGATCGAGTTCTTCGCCACCAGGCCGATCAGCAGCACCAGCCCGATCATCGAATAGATGTTGAGCGTCTGATCGAACAGCCACAGGGCGGCGACGCCGCCGACGATCGCCAGCGGCTGGGCCAGCATGACGATGGCCGGCTGCAGGAAGGAGTTGAACTGGCTCGCCAGCACCATGTAGAGCAGCACCAGCGCCAGGGCGAAGGTGAACACCATGTAGCGCGCCGTCTTGCCGAACTCCTCGGCCTGGCCGATCAGCTTCACCTGATAACCGATGGGCAGGATCTGCGCCGCGGTCTCGCGCACCACATCCACCGCCTGCGCCAGGGGAATGGAGGGCGAGGCGAAGAAGGTTGCGGCGTACTGCAGATCGAAGCGGCCGATGACGGCCGGGCCCAGCGTCTCGCGGAACTGGGCCACCGAATCGAGGCGCACCAGTTGTCCGTCGCGGTTGCGCAGGAAGATCTTCGACAGGTCGGCCGGCTGGGTGAACTCGCCCTCCCGCCCTTTGACCCGGATGTCATAGCGCTGGCCGTCCCCCGGCTCGTCGTTGAAGCGCGCGATATCCACGCCGCCGGTGAGCATGTTCACCGCCAGCGCCACGTCCGACGAGGTGAGGCCGGCGTCCGCGATGCGCAGGCGGTCGGGCAGGAACACGAGCTGCGGCAGGTCGAGCTGCAGATCGGTGTCGAGGCGGCCGATGCCCGGCACCGTGGCGAGCCGCGCCTGCAGCTCCCGCGCCAGCCGTCCCACCTCCTGCAGATTCTCGCCGGCGAGCACGAACTGCAGCGGCTCGCCGCGCGCCCCCTGGACGATGGGAAAAGGCGCGGCGAAGGCGCGCGCGCCGGGGATTCCGGCGAGCTCGTTGCGGATCAGGGGAATGATCTCCTGCTGCTTGCGCGTGCGCTCCTCGCGCGGCGCCATGCGCACCACCACCGTGCCCTGGTTCACCTGCCCGGCGCTGCCGAGGCCGATCAGCGCAAACTCGGTGCGGATCTCCTTGTAGCGGTCCAGCACTGCCTCCACCTGGCGCAGGCGCGAGTCGGTGTAGTCGATGCTCGACCCCAGGGGCGTGCGCAGATAGACCAGGAAGCGGCCCTCGTCCTGATCCGGGGCGAAGGTCTTGCCCAGGTTGGCGAAGAAGAACGCGCTGGAGGAGACGACGGCGAGGGTGATGAGCACCACCCACCAGCGGTACGTCAGCGCCTTGTCGAGCAGATAGACGTAGGCACGGTCGAGCCCCGTGAACAACCGGTCGAAGAAGTGATAGACGCGGCCGTGCTGCTTCGGCACGGTGAGATAGCGCGAGCACAGCATCGGCGTCAGCGTCATCGACACGAACAGCGACACCAGCACGCCGAAGGTCACCACCACGGCGAAGGAGCGGAAGAACTGGCCGATGATGCCGGAGATGAAGATCACCGGGGCGAAGATCGCGACCAGGGAGAAGGTGGCGGCGATCACCGCGAACACCACCTCGTTGGCGCCGTTCACCGCCGCCGAATGCGGATCGGGGTCGAGTTCCTCGCGGTGGCGGTAGATGTTCTCCAGGACCACGATGGCGTCGTCCACCACCACGCCGATCAGCAGCAGCAGCGCCAGCATGGTGAGCGAGTTCAGCGTGTAGCCGAAGAAGTAGATGACGGCGATAGCGCCCATCAGCGACACCGGAATCGCCAGGGCGATGATGAGGGTGGAGCGCAGCGAGCGCAGGAAGAAGAACACCACCAGCGCGGCCAGGGCCGTTCCCTCCACCAGGTGCTGCTTCAGCGAGTTGACGATCTCCAGAATGAAGACGGCATCGTTGGAGACGACGCTGATGATCATGCCGGGCGGCAGCTGCGGCCGTATCTCGTGCTCCAGCTTGTCGCGGATGCGATCGACGATGGCCACGGTGTTGGTGTTGGCCACCTTCACCATGCCCAGGCCGATGGTCGTCTTGCCGTTGAAGCGGGCGAGCTGGCGATAGTCGGACAGTCCGTCCTCGACGTCCGCGATGTCCTGCAGGTAGATCGGCGCCTTGTCGCGGTAGCCGACGATCATGCGCTCGAGATCGTCCACCTTGTGGTATTCGAGATCGAGCTTGACCAGGCTCTCCGTGGTCTGGCCGACGACGAAGCCGCCGGCGAGTTGCACGTGCTCGCGCGAAAACGCCGTGCTGATGTCCTGGGCGGTGACGCCGAAGGCGGCCATGCGGTCGGGCCGCAGATTGACGCGGATGGTGCGGTCGCGCCGGCCGCCGAGGCGCACTTCGCCCACGCCGTCGATGGTTTCGAGCTTCTTCTTGACGATGTTGGCGGCGTACTGGTTGAGCTGCTGCTGGGTGCGGTCGCCCTGCAGCGCCAGCCACATGATGGGCTGGGCATTGGTCTCCACCTTGGCCACCACCGGCGGATCGGTGCCGTCGGGCAGACGCCGCAGCACCTGGTTGACCTTGGCCTGCACCTCGTTGAAGGCGACATCCACCTTCTTCTCCAGGGCGAAGGTGATGGCGATGGTCGAGATGCCGGGCGAGGAGGTGGACTGGATGTGCTCGATGCCGGGCACCGAGTTGACCGCCGATTCGATGACGTTGGTGATGCTGGAATCGACGATGTCGGGATTGGCGCCCTTGAGGGCGGTGGTGACCGAGATGATCGGAAACTCGATGTAGGGATAGCGGTCGAGGCCGATGCGGGTGTAGGAGATGATGCCGAACAGCACCAGCGCGCCGTTCAGCATCCAGGCCAGGACATGGCGCTTGATCGACAGTTCGGGCAGCGTCATGAAAGGGCCTTCATCGCGCCCCGTAGGGTGCGCCACGCGCACCGGACATGGGATTGGCGGGCACGGCCCGCCCTACGAACTGGCCAGGCACGCACGGTGAACGGCGCGCACGAGTTCAACCGCCGGCGAGCGGGGCAATGAAACCCTGCCTGACCGCTCATGCGATCGCCCCGACCCCATCGCGGCGCCATGCCGTCCTGTTCCTTCGCGTCCCGCGCCATCACGGTTTCTTCGGCGCCCCGGCGGCGGACTCCGGGCGTCCCTGCGCACTCACCGCGGCACCGTCGGTGAGGAAGCCGGCACCGTCCAGCGCCACGGTCTCCCCGCCCTTCAGTCCACGCACGATCTCGATCACGCCCTCCTTCTTCACGCCCGTTTCCACCACGCGCTGGCTCGCCTTGCCCTCGTTCACGATATAGACCACCTTGCCGGCGGGACGCAGCACCACGCTCTGCTCCGGCACCACCACCACATTCTGCCGGGCGTCCACCACCACCGCGGCGTTGACCGTGCCGCCGGAGAGGAAGCCGCCGGGGTTGTCGAAGCGGGCGATGACGTCGAGGGCGCGGCTGCCCTCGGTCACCGTCGGGCGCAGGTCGTCCACCACGCCTTCCACCACCTTGTCCGGCACCTGGGGCGAGCGGATGCGCACCGGCAGGCCGCGCTTCATGCGCAGCGCCGCCGACTCCGGATAGGGCAGATGGGCGCGCAGACGCCGGTTCGACACCATCCTGAACAGCGGATCGCCGACCTTGACATAGTCGCCCGGCGACACGATCTGCGTTTCGATCACCGCATCCACCGGCGCCGCGACGCGCGTCTTGCCCACGCTGGACCGCGTCGCATCGCCGCGCGCCCGGGCCGCGGCAAGCTGCTCGCGCAGGGCGTCGCGCTGGGCCACGGCGTCGTCCACCGCGTTCTGCGAGATGAAGCCGCGGTCGACCAGATTCCTCTGGCGCTCCACCAGCTTGCCCTGCTGCGCGAGCAGAGTCTCCAGCCGCCGCACGTCGGCGGCGTCGGAGCGGGTCTGAATGCCCAGATCGACGTCGTCCAGCGTCGCCAGCAACTGGCCCTGCCTGACCGCATCGCCGGGCCGCACCAGCACGCGCACGACCCGCCCGGCGACTTCGGCGCGCACGGTCGGGTCGATCACCGCCTCCAGCGTGCCCAGGGTGTCTTCGGTCACTTCCAGGGTGGTGAGCCTGGCCTCGGTGGTGGTGATCAGCGTCGGCGGGGGAGCGGCGGCTTTCTTCTCCTCGGACTTGCTGCCGCATCCGGCCAGGGCCAGCGCAGCGCAGCAGAGGGCGAGAAATTGCAGGCGTGACATCGGCTGGATTCGGTCGCTTCGAGGCCCGCACGAGCGGGAGAGGGTGGACGATAGCCACCCGCCTGCGACGCGGTCAAGCTTGCCGGCGCGGAGCGGACCGGCGAGACCGGCCCCGGGCGAAAAATCTGCGCACCGCGACCGTCATCCCGGACTAAGATTCACCCTTTGCCAAAATCCCGAGCGAGAGATGCGATGAACTGGTTGCGCAACCTCCTGCGCAGGCCCGCGCCGACGCGGGCTGCCCAAATACCCCCGGGCCGGACGGCGGCATCGGCCGCTGCCGCCCCCGCCATCGACATCGGCCGCCTGCGGCAGGCCCTGGCGGCGGCGTCGGCCGCGGAGCGGGGACGCTGCGAACGGGATCTCGGGCGCGCCCTGGCGCTGGCGCGCCAGACTCCCGCGGCGGATGACGCGCCCGGCGTCTGGATCGAAGCGATCTGCCAGGTAGCGGACAAGCCGACGGCGCTGGCGTGGGCGCAGAACGTGGCGGGCGATCCGTCCCTCGCCGAACTGGCCATGCACGCCCGCTTCGCCGAAGTGCGGCTGGCGGTCGCGCAGCGCATTGCCGACAGCGCTTTTCTCGAGCGCGTGGCGGAGGCCAGCCGCGACAGGGACAAGCGCGTCTACCGCCACTGCTCCGACCTGCTGCGGGAACGCCGGCAGGGCGCCGAGCGCGCGCGCCGTGCGGCGGACCTGGCGCAGGCCCTGCGCCAACTTCTGGCGGCCAGCCCGCTGCCGGTGTCGCGGCTGCTGGACCTGGAAAAGGATCTGCGCAGTCTCGGCGCAGGGGAGCAGGAAGTGGCCGAGTGCACCGCCCTGGTCGAGCAGGCGCGCGCCCGCACCCGGGACGAAGCGCAGGCGTTGCGCGATCTGCAGTCGCAGGCGGCCGCAGCCGCGGCGCTGCTGGCCGAGGTCTCCGCCGATCCGTGGCCGCTGGCGGAGCGGCTCGACGATTGGCGCGGACGCGCCGCCGCGCTCGGCGGCCCGCTCCCGGACTGGCTGGCCGGGCAGGCGAACGCGCAGGCCCTGCACCGGACCATGCAGGACGTCGCTTTGCTGCTGGCGGAGCGGGCACAGGATCTGGAGCGGGCGCAGGAGTGCGAACGTTTCCTCGCCGGAGTGGCGAGCGGGGAAGCGGTCGCGGAAGAAACGACTGCGGCATGGGAGGCATTGCCCAAGCCGGCCAACACGGACGCCCGTGCGAGGCTGGAATCGGCCTGGATCGCGCGCCAGCCGGTCAGCGCAGCGGCGCCGGAGCCGGCAGTAGAGGTGCCGCCGCCGGCGGTCGAGGCGCCGCCTCCCCCAGCGCGGCCCCGCGTTGACGAGGAGGCAGTGCATCAACTGCTGGACAAGCTGGAGGACGACCTGGAACAGGGTCACCTGGCGGATGCGGATGCCGCGGACAAGCGCATCGAGCAGTTGACCCACGGCGCGGCACTGCCGGGCGCTCTGGCGCGGCGCCTGCAGCGGGCGCGGGCGCAGCTTTCCCGCCTGCGCGGCTGGGCGCGCTGGGGCACCGACCAGGTGCGGGAGCATCTGATCGCCGAAGCCGAGGCACTGCTGGCGGCCGAACCGGACATCGAGGAGCGGGCACGTGCCGTTCCCGCCCTGCGCCAGGAGTGGAAGAGGCTCGACGCCCACGGTCCGGCGGCGAAAGTGCAGTGGGAGCGCTTCGACAGCGCCCTGTCCAAGGCCTATGAACCGGTGGCGGAGCATCGCGCCCAGGAGATGGCGCGCCACGAAGCGGCGCGCGCCGCCAAGGAGCAGTTGTGCGCCGAATGGGAAGCCTGGCTCGCGGGCATCGTCTGGGAGCATGCCGACTACAAGGTGGTGCAGGCGCGGCGCCAGGAGATCCTGGTGCAATGGCGCGCAGCCCCGCCGGCCGGCTTCCGCGACGAGCGGCAGTTGCGCAAGCGCCTCGACGCCCTGGTCGCCGCCATCGACGCCCGCCTGGGAGAGGCACGCACACAGGAAATCGAGCGGCGCGAACAACTGATCGCCGCCGTCGAAGCGTTGCGCGACGCGCCCGACGTCGGCCGCGCCACCACCGAGGCCAAGGCGCTGCAGGAGCGCTGGCGCGAGCAGGCGGGCGGCGCGCGGCTCGGCCGCGGCGAGGAGCAGCAGTTCTGGCAGCGTTTTCGCGCCGCCTGCGACGCGGTGTTCGCGCGCCGCGACGCCCAGCGGGCGGAGCAGACCGCCCAGCGCGAGGGCCGCATCCAGGCGCGCCAGGGTCTTCTTGACGGCTTGGAGGCGGTGCTGACCGCCACCGATGCCGGCGCGATCGAAGCGGCACTGGCGCAGTTTCGCAGTTCCTGGTCGGCGGGCGAGCCGGCCTCCCGGCCGGCCGAAGACCGGCTCGCCGCGGCCGCGCGCGACCTCATGCAACAGGCCGAGCAGCGCATCGAAGCGCTGCGCGCCGAGAAGCATAGTGCCCGCTTCGATCTGATGGCGCAGAAGGCAGCCCTGGCGCAGCGCGTCGAATCCGCCGCCGCCGGCGGAGGGGAAACCCAGGATCTGGCCGCGGAAGTGCGGCAGGCGTGGGACAGCCTGGACCGGCTGCCGGGAAAGGCCGAGCGCGCGCTGGCGGAGCGTCTGGCCGCCGCCGCCGCGGCGACACCGGCGGCGCTCGCCCAGGGCCGCGAGACCAGGGAGGCGCTGCTGCTCGATCTGGAAATCGCCCTCGGCCTGCCCTCGCCCGAACCCTATGGCGAAGCGCGGCGCGAACGCCAACTCGGCAGCCTGCAACATCGCTTCAAGGGAGGCGAGGCGCAGACTCAGGATCCGGAAGACCTGGTGGTGCGCTGGTATGCCACGGCGGCGGCGCCGGACGAGGGTCAGGAAGAGCGCATGGCGGGGTGGTGCGGCATTTGGCGGAGAGCGGGAGCGGCCGCTAGCGCATGGCGCGCAGCGCAGGATTACGGCGGCACCCCGAGCAACTTCAGAAGACAATCTCTCGGCAGGGGTGGCTGCAGGGAATGCGAACCTGGCCTCGTTATCCCGCGAGCGCACAGTCATTGCGGCTCTCGGCCGAGCAGCCATAGCGGCCTGGCCGGGCCGCCCTTTGATGGTCTAGGCTCCGCATTCGCGTTAAGTGAGGATGTCTGGAGACCGTGAAGCGGGGACAAACTCTGATTGAGGTGGATGCGGCCCTCGTACGCGCCAAATGCTCCGGCCGGATGTCCTTGTCGGACGGATCGATTTGCTCGTTAGAGCCTGCAGAGGCCCTATCTGCCCGGCGCAACCCGATTGCATTGGAGTGCCATTCGGCAACTGAGCCATGTCCGTGACCGCTGCACACAGGCTAGACGAGGAGGTCTGACGCGGGTGCCAGCGGAATATTGAAGGTCTTTGAAACGAACTGATCCACATGTATCTTGACTATACTTCCCGATGAGCGAAGCAGAAGTGACGAATAGCATATGAATGCCCTCCACATTGCACTCCTGAACATGCGGACCGGAAGATCCGCCGTTAGAGGACCAAAGGGGACAGACCACGTTTATCTTGCCCTGGCGCTATCTTTCTAGCGGCATTTCCCCGTCGAATCGTGAAAGGGGTAACAGGGGGGGTAACAGGGGACAGACCATGATTATCTTGTCTTCCCCGAAGCACCGTGGGACCATGAACACTCCCGCGTGAGCGTTTGCGTCGCTTGCGCGATTCGGAAAGGGGTTGCCCGTGCCGACCATCAGCATGTTCCACGGCATTCTCGTGTCGATGTACGCGCTGGACATCGAAAAGCACCGGGCTCCCCACATTCACGTACGATTACAACAAGTTCAAGGTCGTCCTCGGCATCCCTGAAGGCGAGGTGCTAGAAGGAAGCCTGCCTTCCCGCCAGATGAAGCTCGTGCAAGCCTAGAACGAATTTACAACCGGGATGAGTTGAGGCCGTGCCAAACTGGACGCATAAGCTAGCCAGCGGTCAGACACCTAAGATGCCGATTCGCTCTGTTTCGCAGACCGGGCGAGGACGCTCGACCTCGTGAAGTTCAAGCCTAGCCGACATCGGGCCTGCGAAGCGGATTCCGCGACAGGCAGAAGCACTAGTTCGATATGCGGCCGATACCTGCAGATCCGAGCCTTGACGCCGCTCGAGACGAGGCCTTGATTCTGCCAGCCCATGTCTTAATATGGAACGGTACGCACTGGACCGGCAAAGGTCGACATTCGTTCAAGAACAACTGTACTTCGCGGCACCCTCTATAGAAGTCGGGACAAGAACGGGTACGAGACAATCGCCCGAACAATCGGGGCCAGACCACGTTTATCTTGCATGTCGCTCACCCGGACGGCGAGGCCAAGTTCTGGCTGGAGCCGAGCGTCGCCTGGCCAACCATACCGGTCTATCGGCGCACGAATTAGCCGAAGCCGAGCGGGTCGTGCATCGCCACATGCAGGAGGTTACTCGATGCCTGGAACAAGCACTTTGGGAGCTGAAGTCACCCATGTCTCAAGACATGGTTTCTGGCTGTTGCTCGGCGAGGAGGAGTTGATGTTGCCGTTTGCCGAGTTTCCCTGGTTCAAGCACGCCACGATCGACCAGCTTTGCGAAGTGGAGTGGCCCAGCCCCGATCATCTCTACTGGCCGCAACTGGACGTCGATTTGTCCGTGGAGTCCATCCGCCATCCCGAGCGCTTTCCGCTGGTGTCAAAGGCCACGGCCGACACTCCGCTCGACGGGGACGCGATGCAAGCGGCGCGCCCCTGAGCTTCGACGTTTGGCGTTTGCCTATGCCCCACTATCAATACGGTACGATGTTTGCAAGACTTGGCGTTGCAGGCATGGGCCGCCAAGGTTCGGGCTGGTGCGAAATCAATCCCGATGGCGTTCTGGTGCTCATGTCTCATCAAACCTTCTACGAAAAGCGAAACGGCACTTGGTTCTACGATGCGCCAGGCGACGATCGCCTCCCGACTATTTCCGCCACAGCAGCACGTAGCATTCGGATGCTCGCGGATTACTTCCAGCCCGGACGTGAAATCTTGTTGCCGGTTGGGATCTTTGAATTTGATGGCCAAATAAACCCTGATGGTTCTCACGAGCCCTCAAGATTCTTACACGCTACGGGAGATGTTTATCGCGCGTTGATGCGGGAATTCGACCCCGCTACTGGACATCTGCTCTGCGAGGTTGTGGAAAAGTACTCGGTATGAGTCTGCACATGGATTTCCGCGACTCAACCGGACGCGCTACAGTCGGCCTCGCCTCCTTACGCGCCGATTAGCCGCAACGTTGGCGCCACCAAACACCAAGGACATGCCATGCCAATCATCTCGATGTTCTACGGGATCATCATTCGGATGTACCTGCTTGACAGCTAACACCACAATCTGCCGCACATCCATGCCCGTTTCGCCGAATACGAAGCCTCGATCGGCATCGTGGAGGGTGAGATCCTGGCAGGTGAATTGCCACGCAAGCAGCTACGCTTGGTGCAAGCCTGGATCGAACTGCACCGCGACGAGTTGATGGCGGATTGGGAACTGGCTGTCAGTGGTGAGAGTCCTTACAAGATTGATCCGCTGTGAGGTCGCCTTCATGTATTGGGACGTGAAAGTTGTCAAACCGCTACCGGACTACCGCCTTTATGTCGAAATCGCCGACGGCAGACGCGGTATCTTCGACGTAAAACCATACCTTGATCACGGCGTTTTCCGGGAGTTGCGCAACCCCGCCTATTTCAATCAGGTAAGCATTGTATTGGGGGCGCTGACTTGGCCTCGTCAGCAAGACATCGCACCGGAAACGCTTCTCGCCGAATTTGTGCCTGTAGATACCTCGCCTGACAGGGCCAAATAGGGGGCCCAAAAGGGGACCATGTTTGACTTCCCTGGCCTATCTGTTTTGGCAGCATCTTCCCTGAACCTCGCAAAGGCGAGTGCTATGAAATTTAACGTTATGATCGACTTGAAGCAGGGCCGAGAAGGTGCGGGCAGACCACATGTATCCGCAATCGGTAGCAGGCGCGAAATAACGTCGTCCCCTGTTACTTCTTGCCGAAGTGGCGTTCGATCTCCTATCCTTGTTTTCTGTCAGACACTAACCAAGAGGGTATGAGCCATGGACGTCGCGGGCATGCAGAACGCTCGGCTGGGAGTCATTTACCTGTGGCAAGGCACGACTGTGGAGTCGCCGCTCGCCACCGTAGTCCTGAGCGGCGCCATGGGCGCGGCGAGCGGACTGGCCGGACTGAAGGAAGTCAATCTCCCCGTGCCGGATCTGGCGACGGATTTCGCCGCAATCGGCGTGCAATCCGCCATCAACGCGGTGAAGGGGCCACAGCAAGGTCTGTGGGCGACCATCAAGGAGTGGGCAGAAGACTTCCTCCTCAAGGTCTGGGACAAGATCAAGGACATCTTTGGGGACTTGGCGGAGATGGCCGGGCAACTGAAGAAGATCGCGGTGTTCGTCACTCAGCAGGTATTCAAGAAGCTGGCGCCGGTGATCGGCAGCGCAGTTGGCCTGGTGCAGGGCCTGTGGAAGATGGGCGTGGCATTCTGCGAAAAGCTCAGCGACTGGCTCGCAGCGAGGGGAGTAAAGCTTGTTCAAGGCCATCCAACAACGCTGATCAAGGGCATCGAGAGCGGCATCACGCGGGCGCTCCTTGAGGGCATCTACGAGATGGCCAAGAGCGCCGCGTCGCTTGCGCTCAATGTCGCATCCTGGGGCGGAGCGGCCATCGTTGACGCGGTGGTTGCGGTCGTCGAGGCTGCCACGAAGATCATCTGGCGAATCGCGGAGACCCTCGTCATCAGACGCTTCTGCAAGGAGGCAAGGCAGTTCTGGATCGCGCGCAACGAGAGCAATTCCATCCACCTGGACTCTTCCAGGTTCGACGGCTGGCTGAAAGGCACAACGAACAAGGTTCCCGTGATCGCCGCGGTTACACTCGGCACCGGCATTGCCGGCGACAAGATGCGTTTCCTGCAGATGTATACCGGCGAAGGCGCGGTGATCTCGCAGGACCAGTTCGACGCCGGCGTGAAGTACCTGGATCAGATGAAGCGCGCCGGAAGCCGTTTGCTGGAGCGCAGCGACATGAAGTTTCACACCGACGACAAAGTCATAGAAGGCCTGCTCAAGCTTTCCCAGCGGCACGATGCCGTGGCGGCCCAGGGCAGTTTGTGGCAGCGGCTCTTCCGGTTCACCGACAAGGCCGTCCGCGCCTGAGTCCTGGCCGCGGGCGCAGCGGGAACAAGCGGGGACAGACCCCGTTTATCTTGCCCTGGCCTATCTGTTCTGGCAGCATTTCCCCCTGAACCTCGCGAAGGCGGATGCGATGAAGTTCAACGTGACGATCGACAGGGACGAAGACGGTGTGTGGGTGGTGCAATGCCCTGCCATTCCCGGTTGCGTTACTCAGGGATCCACGAAGGAAGCGGCGCTCGCCGATATCGCCGAAGCCATCGAACTCTGCTTGGAAGTGCGGGCCGAGCGGGGGATTTCGCTGACCATCGAGTCCCGGCAGATCGAGGTTGCTGCCTGATGCCCGCATTGCTCGCCCGCAGCGGGCGCGTGGTTGAACGGGTATTCGGGTAGTTCGGTTGGCAAATGGCGCGACAACGGAGCAGCCACATCATTTTCGTCAGACCTGACCATATTGCGACGCCCTCGGTGCCCGACCACAAGGAAGTCGCCGAGGGAACGCTGCGCAGCCTGATCCGGGCGGCCGGCCTCGCGATAGAGGCGTTCGCGGCTGAGGCCGAGAGGCTCTGAGAGAGCCAAGCGATGCCCCGCCGCCCCCGCCTCGCCCTTGCCGGCGTCGCCACCCACATCATCCAGCGCGGCAACAACCGCGGTGCCTGCTTCTTCGCCGACGAGGACTACGCGCTCTACCTGCACCATCTGGAGGAACTCGCCCGCCTGTTCGGCTGTGCGGTGCATGCCTGCGTGCTGATGACCAACCACGTGCATCTGCTGGTGACGCCGAAGGAGGCAGACGGCGCCTCGCTGCTGATGAAGCACCTGGGGCAGCGCTATGTGCAGTATGTCAACCGCGCCTACGGCCGCAGCGGCACGCTTTGGGAGGGACGCTTCCGCTCCTGTCTGGCCGAGTCGGACGGCTACGTGCTGGCCTGCTACCGCTACATCGAACTCAATCCGGTGCGCGCCGGCATGGTGGCGCATCCGCGCGAATACCGCTGGAGCAGCTACCGGAGCAACGCCGAGGGCAAGGCATCCGAGCTGATCATGCCGCATCGCGAGTATCTGCGGCTGGCCAGGGACCCGGCCGAGCGGCGGGCGGCGTACCGGGCGCTCTTCAGGAGCGAGCTGGACCCGCAGGTGGTCAGGGCGATCCGCGAGGCGACCAACGGCGGCTACGCCCTGGGCGGCAAGCGCTTCCAGGCGCAGATCGAGGCGGCCCTGGGGCGCCGGGTGACGCGCGGCAAAGCGGGCCGCCCGCCCGTCGTCACGAACGCGGTGCCGGAGGAGCAGGCGGATCTGTTTTGAAGCGGGCCCGAGAAAGCACGGGCAGACCAAATACATCCGCTCTCGGTTCCAGGCGCGAAGTAAGGTGTTCCCCTGTTACAATCCCTGCCCAACGCAGCACCGCCCGGACTTTGTACGCCCCCGGCATCTCCGGCTGCAGGCTGGCGAGGAACGCGAGCGCCCGCTCCAGCAGCCGGATCATGCCCGCCGCGGCCGACACCTCGTCGACCGTCATCAAGTCGTAACCCTGGCGGGCGATCGGGGCATGGCTGGCGCAAAAGATCGCGTCCTCGCGCACCTTGTGTTGCTGCTCCCTCACCGAATGTCGGCCGAATAGACCCATTTGCATTGAACTAACCAGTTCAGGTTCTGTTCAAAGAAGTCGCGTTCGGGTTACAGGCCGGAATCTCCGGCCTTAATTGACCATGCGCGCGCCATGCTGCATTGCCGGGCAGGCGACTGTTAACGCCATGCGGGGGCGGCCGGGAGCCGGCGATCTCCGCCCTTACCGATTCGACCGATTAGGAGATTTTTCGCCATGAGCTTTCGCAACCTGCTGGCCGCCGCCGCCGTCGGCCTGAGCCTCACCGCCGTTACCGCTGCGCAAGCCGCTCCGACAGAAACAACCCGGGCCGGCAGCACCTCGGTGCGCCTGTCGCAGGACTTCCTGGGCGCGCTCGCCACCCTGAAGGTCGCCCCGGCCGCGCTCTCCCCGGGCCGCCTCACCAAGACTAGAAAGGGCGTCTTCGCGACGTTCCCGATCACTGCCGGTGCGGTCGATCTGGGCGAGGTCAAGGCGGAGATCGATCACTCGGGCGGTCTGTCGCTCACCGCGGGTGCCACGCGCGTCGAGCTGTCCGCCTTCATCATCGACCTCGCCGGCAGCCGGCCGGTGCTGACCGGGCTGGTAACGGTCAACGACAGCCTGCTCGCTCGCGTGCCGCTGTTCGATCTGGCGCTCGCGCGGGGCAGCGTGAGAGGCAATGACGATTTCCTCAAGGTCGATGACGTGGCGGTGACGCTATCGGAGGAAGCGGCCGCGGCGTTGAACGCCGTGTTCAAGGTGGACGCCTTCATGCCCGGCTTGCCGATCGGCACCGCGTTCGTGCGCGCCATCCTGGAGTTCGAGCGCCACCACTGAGCATGCGGCGCGCCGCCCCGCCAGGGTACGGCGGGCGGCGCGCCTCGGGGCTAATAGGGGACCACGACTGCTCGGGACATTCGAGGGAGGTTTTCACCGGTTCAGCTCCCTTTTGCCGTTGATGACAAGTTCGTATAAATTGTTGTCATGGTTCGAACGCAGATCAGCCTCTCCGAGCAGGAGTACGAGGCGGCCAAACGCGAGGCGGCCCGGCTCGGCATCTCGCTGGTGGAGTTCCTGCGGCGCTCGTTGAGAAGCGTCCTTCCGGTCGAACGACAAGAAGCCGTGGATGCGCTACTCGGGAATGATCGAGTCCGGCGATCCGGAATCGAGCCGGCGCATCGACGACATCGTCTATGGCCAGAAACCCTGAGGCGTACGTAGATAACTCGGCGCTGATCGCTTTCGCCGACCGCAGCGACACCCACCATCCAATGTTTCGCCGGGTTTTCTCCGATCCGCCCGCGTTGATCACTTCGACGCTGGTCGTGAACTGCCAATAGACCGCATTCGCTGTTCCGCCGGTCTCGGATCACCACCACGCCCGCCTCGCCATTGCCGGCGTCGGCGCCTACCTCCTTGTGGTGCCTGGTGATGACACCCGGAGCCGGGTACTTCCGCCGCTCAGGCGCATTCAAGGGCGGCGGAAACGTAGCCGCCGCTGCGGGGAATGCGACAGCGTCAAAGACAATTCTTGCGGTGCTGGCACTCGAAGCAGGTGCGCTCGCCCACCGGCTCGACGCCGATCTCCTCCAGCCGGGCGACGAAGTCCAGGGTACGTTCCAGATCCCCGGGGGCCGGCGTGCCTTTGAACCCTTCCTGCCACAGTTCGAGATCGCAGGCGCAGTGCAGCCAGCGCAGCGCCATGCCGGGAATGAGGTGGCGCGGGTTGGCGTCCAGAGCCTCGCCGACGAAGTGGCGGTTCATCTCGTCCGCCATCCGGTATAGCTCCGGCTCCTGATCGAACAGGGCGAACGCCTGCGCGAGGATGTCGGGGGGCTGGGTCACGGGCGGCGGGTGCAGGCTGGGATGAGGTAGCGAACGCCCGCATTATCGGTCATAACCGCAGTTCCATGAGTGGCTGCGGCTCGATCGCCTGCCAGCAGCGCCGACCTCGCCGCGCGGCGGGGGCGTAGCTGCCCGCGGCCGCGACTTCCGCTGCCGCGGCGCCGTCCGGGGCCGGTCTCACTGCTCGCGCACCATCTGCAGCACCTGCTTCGGGTCGATGCTGCGCGCCTTCTGCTCGATCTCGGCCGCGTAGCGCTGCTGCAGACCCTTCGCCTCGCCGAGGAGGGAGGAGAAGGTATCCTTGAGGCGCTGGCTGTCGAGAGTGCGACCGCCGGCGTAATAGGTGCGGGCGACGTTGCCCAGGGCGTAGGTGGTGGCGAAGGAGAAGGCCGAGCCGGTGGCGGCGCTGCCGACGCTGCGCCCCAATCCGCCGACGAGCTTGCCCAACAGGCCGCCGACGAGCTTGCGGCCGAACTGCTCAACATACTGGGAGGTAAGGCCGACGCCGAGGGTCGCGATGAAGTCCTTGATGTGGCCGCGGTCGAGCTCGAAGCCGTGGGATTTGCCGACGCGATACACCATCTTCATCTGTAGCGGAATGATCGCCATCGAGGCCAGCGATTGGGGCAGCAGTTCCAGCGCGCCGTTGAGTATGGAGTAGTTGAGGATCATCTTGTCCATCTCGGCCGCATTCATGGTGCTGGCATAGCTCGGTGCGGTCCCGGACGATGGACCTGGTTCTACCTCCGCGATGGCATCGGCCTGCTCCTGGAATTCCCGCGCCGCGGCCGCTTCGAGGCCCAGGGCCGCCCGCAGCTGCTCCAGGAATGCCGCCTCGGCCGGATTGCGCGCGCCGTCGGCGTCGCACACGGTGACGGCCATCTCGAACGCGAACTGCTTCAGCTCGGGGGACTGCAGGCCGGCGGCGACCTGCTGCAGCGACACCCGCTTGAACAGCACGTCCTGGTAGAGGGCGGCGAGGTTGAGCGAGGCATCGCCCGACAGCGACTCGGCGATGCGCTTCACCTCGGTGCGTTCGCGCTCGTCCTTCGCGTCGTCGGCGAAGGCCGCCATGAGACAGAGGGTGAGTATGGATTTCTGTTCCTGTTCGGACATTGCTTCGGCTCCTTTCAGCTTCCCGATCGCGTTAGAACGCATGGTTGCCACAAGTTCCTCACCCCGCACGGCTCCGGCGGCGCCGCGCGAAGGCCAGTCCGGCGGCGATGCTGCAAAGCCCGCCCGCGAACAGGGTGGCCGGCGCGCCGACGACATGGGCCACGCTGCCCGCCGCCAGGCTGCCCAGCGGCGCCATGCCGAGAAAGGCCATGGTGAACAGGGACATGACGCGGCCGCGCAGCTCATCCGGCACCAGCGACTGGATCAGGGTATTGGCGGAGGCGACGGTGCTGATCACGCCGAAGCCCACCGCCAGCAAGGCCGGCGCCGCGACCCACAGGCTGGAGCTGAAGGCGAACGCCAGCAGCCCCGCTCCCGCCAGCACCGGGGCCAGCGCGATCACCCGCTCCAGCCCGTCGAGCGACTTTCGCGCCGCCAGATACACCGTTCCGGCCAGGGCGCCGCCCCCGGCGCAGCCCAGGAGCAGGCCGAGGGTGCGCGCATCGCCGCCGAAAATCTGCTTCGCATAGACCGGCATGAGCACCGTGTACGGCGTCGCGGTGAAGCTCACCACCGCCACCAGCAGCAGCATGGCACGGATCGCGTCGTGGCCGAAGGCATAGCGGAAGCCCTGGCGCAGCGCGCTCGCCATCGGCCGGCTTGAAACGGGCTGGTGGCCGCTGCGGATCGCCACCAGCGCCAGCAGCACCGTGAGGTAAGAGGCGGCGTTGAGCAGGAAGCAGATGCCCTCGCCCACCACGCTCAGCACCAGCCCGGCCACCGTCGGCCCCAGCAGCCGCGCCGCGTTCATGGCGAAGGAGTTGAGGGCGATGGCGTTGGGCAGGTCTGCGCGGTCGTCCACCAGATGCACGACGAAGGCCTGGCGCGCCGGAATGTCGATCGAATTGACGGTGCCGAGCACCAGCGCCAGCGCCACCAGGTGCCACGGCTGCACCGCCTGGCTCAGGGTCAGTACGGCCAGGACGAGGGCCTGGACCATGGCGGCGGACTGGGTGGCGATGAGAATCAGCCGCCGGTTCATGCGATCGGACCAGATGCCGCCGAAGGGTGCGAACACGAGCACCGGGATCTGGCCGGCAAAGCCGACGAGGCCGAGCACCAGCACCGAGTCGGTGAGGCGGTAGGCGAGCCAGCTCATGGCGATCTGCTGCATCCAGGTGCCGACCAGCGAGACCAGCTGGCCGCCGAAATAGAGACGGTAGTTGCGGTGCCTCAGGGCGCGGACGATGGCGGGCATGGGAACTGGGCGCGGCGCGCGGAGGGTCCCTGCCCCGCCGCCGGCCGGCTAGCGATAGAGCTCGCCCGCCAGCACCGCCCGGGCGAGCGCGGCGTCCATGACGCCGTAATGGTCGAACTCCATCGTGAACAGGCCGCGCCCCTGCGTCGCCGAACGCAGTTCCGTGACGTAGCCGAAGGTTTCGGCCAGGGGCACCAGCCCGCCGATGGCCTCGACGCCGCCGGGGCGGCCCTCGACGCTGCCGATCTCGGCGCGGCGCGCCGCCAGTTGCGACAGGACGCTGCCGGTGTATTCGGTGGGCACCAGCACTTCGATGCGGAACAGCGGCTCCAGCAGCACCGGCTCGCCCTGGCGCAGGCCGTCGCGGAAGGCGCCGGCGGCGGCAGTGCGAAACGCCAGCTCGGTGGAGTCCATCGGATGGGTCGCGCCGCCCTCCAGGCGCACCGCCACGTCGGCGACCTGGTGGCCGCCGAGCACGCCGGTCTGCGCCGCATCATGCACACCGCGCTCGACGGCGGGAATGAAATGCGCCGGAATGACGCCGGCCTTGACATGATTATCGAAGTGGATGCCCGAGCCGCGCTCGCCGGGCCGCAGCGAGAGCACGACGCGGCCGTACTGGCCGCGGCCGCCGGTCTGATGGATGAACTCGCCCTCCACCGCCGCGACGGCGCGGGTGATCGTCTCCTTGTAGGCGACCCAGGGCCGGCCCTTGCGCACCTGCACGCCGTACTCCCGGCGCAGGCGCTCCAGCACCACGTCCAGGTGCAGCTCGCCCATGCCGGCGACCATCAGCCGCCCGCTTTCCTCGTCCATGCCGAGCTGGAAGGTCGGGTCTTCGTCGGCCAGACGGCGCAGCGACTCGGCCATGTGCTCCTGCTCGCTCGCCGTCATCGGCTCCACCGTGACGCGGATCACCGGCTCCGGGAAAGTGATCGCCTCCAGGGCGACGGGATGGGCGGCCAGGCACAGCGTGTCGCCGGTGTAGGTATGGTTGAGGCCGAGGATGGCGCCGATCTCGCCGGCATGGATGACGTCCACGTCCTCGCGATGGTTGGCGTGCATGCGCAACAGGCGCCCCACCCGCTCCTTGCGCTGGCGCGCGGTGTTGTAGAGGGCGACGCCGCTGCGCACCGTGCCCGAGTACACGCGCACGTAGGCCAGGTGTCCGACATAGGGATCGTTGACGATCTTGAACACCAGGGCGGCCGGCGGTTCGTCGTCGTCGGGCCGCAGATCGACCGCGGCGCCGGTCTCCGGATTGCTGCCGGTGGCCGCCCCCACGTCCAGCGGCGAAGGCAGGTAGTCGAACGACCGCGTCGAGCAGCGGCTGGACGCCGACATCGCGCAAGGCGGTGCCGCACAACACGGGGAACAGCCGGTTGGCCAGCGTCGCCCGGCGCAGTGCGGCGCGCAGCAGGGCGGCGTCGGCTTCCGTGCCGGCCGCATAGACGTCGAGGACTTCGTCGTCGACCTCGGCCACCCGTTCCACCAGCGCCGCCCGTGCCGCCTGCGCCGCCGCCCGCAATTCGCCGGGAATGTCGCCCGGCTCCGGCTGCGCGCCGGGCTCGCGGCTCCAGCGCAGCGCCTTCATCTCCAGCAGATCGACGACGCCGTGGAATTCGCCTTCGCGGCCGAGCGGCAGTTGCAGGCTGGCGGTGGCAACCCCCAGGCGCTCGCCGATGCTGGCCACCGCGCGCTCGAAATCGGCGCCCAGCCGGTCCATCTTGTTGACGAAGCAGATGCGCGGCACGCGGTAGCGATCCGACTGGCGCCACACCGTCTCGCTCTGCGGCTGCACGCCGTGCACCGCATCGAAGACGACGACGGCGCCGTCCAGCACGCGCAGCGCGCGCTGCACTTCGGCAGTGAAGTCGATGTGGCCCGGCGTGTCGATGAGATTGATGACGCAGCCGCGCCATTGCGCGGTGATGGCGGCGGACACGATGGTGATGCCGCGTTCGCGCTCCTGCTCCATCCAGTCCGTCACCGTGGTGCCGTCGTCCACCGAGCCGAGCTTGTGGGTGCGGCCGGTGTGGAAAAGGATGCGGTCGGTGGCGGTGGTCTTGCCGGCGTCGATGTGCGCGATGACGCCGATGTTGCGCAGTCCGGCGAGGGCGGGATGCGCCGCGGCCGCGGCCGGTGCGCGCTCCTTCACTGCGTTGGGCTTGTCCGCCATTCCTCTTGTTCGCCCGGCGCCGCCGCGTAATGAACGGCGAGCCAGACCGTCGGTTGGGTTGGGTCCGTCCATTCTACGCGGTGGCGGCGGTGCGGCGCGATGTTCAACGCAATCGCCCGGCTCCAGGCTGCGCGCGGCGGCTTCGTCTTCGAAGCGCAGGCGGGCGGCGCCGGCGAGCACCAGGACCCACTCGCCCTGCGCCTGGTCGTACCAGAATCCGGGCGGACTGGCCTGCCCGGTGGAGACGATGCGCTCGATGCGCAGGCCCGGCCGGGTCAGGAGATCGCTGCATTGCTCCTGCGCTGCAGTGCACGGCAGGGCGGCGAGGAGATTGGTGGTCACGTCTCGCATGTTTGCCTCCGTTTTCCAGCCCCGGCGCAATCCGGCAGCCGCCGCCCGGGTGTCCAGGAACGCCTGCGGCAGATCGATGAATTCTGCGCGACTTTATCGGTCTGACGCAGGTAACAAGGCCGATTCTGGCGCTATTTCACAGATTGGAACGGGTGGATTGGAATATAATGATGTTCTTCTCGACTGAGAAATCCTCGAAGAAAGACCACGGCATGCGCATCACACCCGACCTTCAAGCCGCCCGCGCCGATCTCGTCGAACTGGGCGGCTATCTGCTGATTCTCACGCCGCAGAACCGCGCGTTTCTCGACAAGCAGGGCGCCGCCATAGAACGGCGCTGGCGTGGCCTCCCGGTCTATGTGATCTGCGACCGGGAACGGGCCCTCGCGCTGGGCCGCAGCCGCGACCAGCTCGACTCCATGGACGCCGTCCGGATGACCGACGAATCGAAGCTGGCGCGTCTCGAAGACGAAGCCGCCGAGCGCCGGCCCGCAGCCAGCCACGCCTGATCTGCCGCGCCGCCCTCGGCGCGTCATCCCGTTTCCCCCGCCGAACGTTATAGCCACGGCTCGGTAGTGGTTTATCATGAAGCGGCTGCCGGTTCGGTGCGGAGGGGAATGCTATGGGGAAGAAATGCGACTGTTGATCGTGGAGGACGACTTCATGGTCGCCTACGGCCTGAAGCAGGGCCTGGAACGCGCCGGTTTCACGGTGGACCATGCGCCGAGCGCGGAATCGGCGGAACAACTGCTCAACGACGAAAGCTTCGACCTGGCGATCGTGGACATCGGCCTGCCCCAGGCCAACGGCCTCGAACTGGTGCAGCGCCTTCGCGCCCGGCGTGCGCCCGTACCCGTGCTCATCCTCACCGCGCGCGACACGCTGGACGACTGCGTGGACAGCCTCAATGTCGGCGCCGACGATTTCATGACCAAACCGTTCCGGCTGCCGGAACTCGTCGCCCGGGTGCGGGCCCTGGTGCGCCGCTCCCACGCCGTAACCACGTCCAGGCTGGTCGCCGGGCCGCTGGAATTGGATATGGGGCAGCATGTGGCGCTGCTGCATGGGCAACCCATCGATCTCACCAAACGGGAGTGGGCGATCCTGGAAAGCCTGCTGCTGCAATCGCCCAACGTCGTGAGCAAGGAAAAGCTGCTGCAGTCCATCAGCAGTTGGGACGCGGATCTCACGCCCAATGCCATCGAGGTCTATGTCTCCCGGCTGCGCCACAAGCTCGCCCCCGGCGGCATCGACATCCGTACCGTGCGCGGCATCGGCTATCGCCTGGATGAGCCGCCGGCAGTCTGATCGTACCGGTCGCATCCTGAGCATCAGCCAGCGGCTGCTGCTCATTCTCATGGTTCCTCTCGCCGCGGTGCTGGCGCTCAGCGTGCTGGCCGACTATCGCCTGGCGTCGCGTCCGGCCGAGGACGCCCTCGACCACGCCCTGGAGGATGCGGCGCTGGCCGTCACTGCCCACCTGCACCTGCGCGACGGAGCGATGCAACTCGAGTTCTCGCCGCTGTCCGAAATGATCCTGCGCAGCGATCAGGTGGACGAAGTGTATTTCGCCGTCATCGACCCTGCCGGGCGCGTCGTCGGCGGCGATCCGGACCTGCCCTGGAGCGACCGCGGTGGCGGCAACCCGGCCTACTTCGATGCCTCCCATCGCGGCCGGGCGATCCGCGGTGTGGTGCTCCGCGCCGTCACCGACGCGGGGCCGGCCACCATCGTGGTGGCGGAAACGACCGTCAAGCGCGACCAGGTCGCCCGCAGCATTTTCGCGGCAATGGTCCTGCCCAACATCCTGCTCATCATCATCACGCTGATCCTCGTCGCCGTCGGCGTGCGCTATGGGCTGGCGCCCCTGGCCGCACTGCGCAAGGAAATCGAAGCGCGCTCGCCGCGCGACCTGCATCCACTGCCGGTCGAGGCGGAGCCGCCGGAGACGCGGCCCCTGGTCGCCGCCCTGAACCATCTGTTCCGGCTGATCGAGGAATCCTCCGCCGGACAGCGGCGCTTCCTGGCGAACGCGGCGCACCAGTTGCGCACGCCCATGGCCGCACTGCAGACCCAGTTCGAACTGGCGGCGGCAGACCACGATCCGCAGTCCCAGCGCGCGCGCCTGGAAGCCATCGGCGAAGCGACACGCCGCGTCTCGCGCCTGACCACGCAATTGCTGGCGCTGGCGAAGTCGGAACCGGCGGCGAACATCACGGCTCAATTGCAGGACCTCTACCTGCCCGAGGTCATCGAGGCGCAGGCATCGGGCCACCTCGATCGCGCCATCGCCGCCGGCATCGATCTCGGATTCGAACTGCAGCCCGCGCATATCCGCGCCATCCCCTGGCTGGTCAACGAACTGCTCGCGAACCTGGTGGATAACGCCATCGCCTACACGCCTCATGGCGGCCGCGTCACCGTGCGCTGCGGCGAGCGCAACGGTTAACCGTTCATCGAGGTGGAGGACAACGGTCCCGGGATTCCGGTTGCAGAGCGCTCCCGGCTGTTCGAGCGCTTCTACCGCATCCCCGGAACACAAGGTCCCGGCTGCGGTCTCGGGCTCGCCATCGTCAAGGAGATCGCCGATGCCCACGGCGCCGCAATCGAACTCGACACGCCCGCCGACGGCCAGGGCACGCGGGTGGCGGTAAGCTTCCCGGCGGCGCCGGTGTGACAGGAAAGGGTGCGCGGCACCAACGCAGGGAGGATCTCGTCCCTCAGGTGCCGCCCCAGGCCTGTCGCAGGCGTTCGCGGTGGCGCGCCAGCCAGTGCAGGGCAATCATCGGCCAAGCCGAGTTGATGGCGCCGGCATCGAGCAGCGCCAGCGCCGCATCGGTCGGCATCGGCAGCACGCGGATATCCTCGCCTTCGTGGGCCAGGCCATGGATGCCCGCGGCATGGCGGGCATCGACCGCGCCGCAGTACAGATAGGAACGCTCGGAGGACTTGGCCGGCGTCGCATAGAAGGTGGTGATCGGCTCCAGCGCGGCGATGGCGCAGCCGGCCTCCTCCATCGCTTCGCGCCGCGCCACCTGCTCCGGCGTCTCGCCCGGCTCGATCATTCCGGCCACGATTTCCAGCATCCACGGACCGTTGGCATCGGCCATGGCGCCGACGCGAAACTGCTCGATCATCACCACCTGGTCCAGGCGCGGATCGTAGAGCAGCACCGCCGCCACATCGGCGCGTTCGACCACCTCGCGCATCAGGCTCGGACTCATGCCGCCGCGGAACAGGCTGTGCCGCAGATGCAGCCGTTCGAGGCGGAAGAAGCCCTCGTAGCAGGTCTCGCGCGACAGGAGTTCGAATTTTCGCGTCATCGCAGGGGGAGCGTGTGCGGCGGCCGTTTGGGCGCCGGATTCATCGCAGGAACTCGTTGTAGATGGTGAGGACGATCTCGATCACGATCAGCGCCACGATATACCACTCGACGCGATGCGAGCTCTTGTGGCGCACCGTCTCGACCAGGATCTCGGCCGTCTTGGCCAGGGTGGCGAGCTTGCGCTCCAGGGCCAGGGCGCGCTCGCTCAGCTCGAACTCCGCGGCCAGGCGCAGGTAGAGCCCTTCCAGCGCCGGGTTGTCCCACAGCAGTTCCGGCTTGTCCATCACTTCGGCGCGACCGGTAAGCTGGTGCTCCGCCAGCAGCATGCTGCCCACCGCCTTGAGCAGGTCGCGCGTGCGCACGGAAAAGCGGCCATCGTCCGCCAGATCCTGCGCCAGAGGTTCGATGCGGTCGAAATCGGTCGCCGCGCGCCGCTCGTGGAAGGACAGCAGCGCCGCCCTGGCCAGCACTTCCGCCAGCAGCTGCAGCCGCTCGCGGCCGGCGGCGTGCATGCGCACCAGCTCGCCGGATGGTCCTTCCGCCGCCTGGCGGTCGACCTCGACCCACACCTGCTCCTCGGTCCCCGCATCGCCCTCCCCGGCCGCGTGCGGCCGGATCCCGCCCAGCAGCCAGTCGCGATCGCCCGGCTCCTCGGCGAACAACGCCAGCGCTCCATAGCGGAAGATGGCCGCCGCCCCGCCGCGCGGCAGCCTCACCATCAGCGGCAGCTCGGCGATGACGGGGAGATGGGCGAGCGCCTTGGTGTCGATGCGCTCGGCGACAATGACGGCGCATGCCCGGAAGCGCCCGCCTGCGACCAGCGGCTTGATGTCGCGGGTGCGCGGATGGCGCGGCGCCGGCGCCGTCGCCGGCGGCTTGCGGGCCGGCGGCGCCGCGCTGCGCCACTTGCGCTGCGGTCGGTCGGGCGGTTGGGCGTTCGACATCCGGATCGCCGCTCAGTCCTCGACGCACAGGTCGGGGTCGGGAACCAGGCAGTCGGCCTTGCGTCCCGTCGTCGTGACCTCGCCGCCGATGCCCCGCGTGCGCACCAGGGCTTCCTTCGCCGCCACCTGCTGGCCCTTGGGCAGGAGCAGCCACATGCGCCCGTCCTCCTTCATGCGCGAGGCTTGGGCGCCGGCGGTGGCACCGAAACCCCAGAAATAGTCCGCCCGCACCGCGCCGCGGATGGCACCGCCGGTATCCTGCGCCATCATCAGCCGGGTGATGCGCGCAAGCCGGGTGTTCGCATCCGCCGTCACCAGGAATACCGGAAAGCCCAGCGGCGTGGTGCGCGGGTCCACGGCCACCGAGCGGCCGGCGGTGAGAGGCACGCCGAGCGCGCCGATGGGACCGGCATCGCTGTCGGGTATCTCGCGGAAGAAGACGTAGCTGGGATCGGCCTGATTCGCGCGCGCCATCGCCGCGGTGTCATTCTGCTCTGCGGCGGCGGGCGGCGCTGCCGACTTGCCCGGCGTGGCCGACTTGCCCGGCGTGGCCGGCTTCGTCGGCGTTGCCTTGGTGCCGGTCGGCGCCGCGGATTGCGTGCCCGCGGCGGCGCCGCGGCTCAGGGCCTCGATCACCTGCTCCACTTCGGCGGACTGTCTGGCGCCGGCCGCGGGCTTCGCCCCCGCGGCACGAGCGCCCGGCGGCGCCAGGCCGCGGGTCGTCACCCCGCTGTCGCCGGCTTCGGCGTCCGCCGTCTCCATTTCGTCGATGAGGGCTTCGCCGTCATCGGCGGCGCCGCCCTCCGGCGTGTCGGCGAGCATGAGACCGCCGCGCGTACGCACCCTCGCCGCAAGCTGCTGGCGGCGGTCGGAGGCGGACTTGCCGGCCGGCAGGAAGGGATGCCCGTTCTGCTCGGCATAGGCAAGGCGAAGGGTACTGCCGTCGGGCAGCCTCACTTTGCCCGATCCCTGCACCTGCATCGAGTAGAGGGCGGCGGGATTGTCGACCCACGCCAGGATCGGGGCCGACTGCAGCGCGCCGCGCTCGATCTCGGCTCGCGTGTAGTACGGCACGATGCGATCGGCGTCGGCGCGCACGCGCAGCTTCTTGTCCCGGATATCCGCCTGGGCCTGTCCCAGGTCGATGCGATAGACCCCCGGGCCGGCGACGGCATTGGCGACCGGAATCACGTTGCGGCCGACGACCCGCGCATACACCGGGCGCTCGCGCGCACTCGCCGTCATGCTGCGCGCATTGAGCAGGAGCAGATTCTCCGGCGTGCCATAGACCGGGTAAAGATAGGGCTTGGCCAACCTGCGGCTGCCCTTGAGCAGCGGCTCGAAATAGCCGGTGACGACGCCGGTGGGCGTCTTGTCCACATTGCGGATCTGGTAGAGCACGAACTCCTGCTCGAAGAAACGCCGGATCGCCTCGTCGTTGCCGCCGTCGATGGCCGCCGCGGCCGCGCACGGCGCCTGCCACGCCGGCTTCTTCGCCAGCACGGCGCAGCTCTGGCGATACGAGCGCCACGCCTCGGACAAGCGATCCTCGCGCCAGCCCGGCAGATCGTCGAAGCGCGCCGGATCGAAGTGGGCGTGCCGGGTGCTGAAGCTCCCCGCCTGTTCCGCCGGCACCGTTGCCGCCGGCTCGACCGCCTCCACCGCTTCCGTCGCCGGCAGCGCTTCGATCGCCGCACTCGTCGCCGCCGGCGCCCGCTGCGTCTCGTGCGATTGCTCCGCCTTGCGCGCCGGCGGCGCCGCGCAGGCGCACAGCAGTGCGCCCAGCAGCAAGGCCGCAGTCGCCGCGCCGGATCTTCCTGATCTCATGCTTCTTCCCGCCCCCGGGTGCCGATCGCTTCCATGGCATCACCGCCCGAAAATGCCATTGTGCCAGAACGCCCGTGCTGGAAGTCAGAGTAGACGCCGGGCTGCTTTCGCTGTCAAAATCGGGTGAAACAAATTACAAGGAGCGCAGCATGCACTCGCGATTCCTCGGCCGGCTCCCGCGTCTTCTGGTGCCGATGTTCGCGGCCGTCTTGATCGCCGGCTGCGCCAGCCCGCCCAAGCCGCCGCCGCCGCCGACCATCATCAAGGTCAGCGTCGAAGTCGTCCCCGGCGTCAATCCGGATGCGCGCGGACGAGCGTCGCCGGTGGTGGTGAAGTTCTTCGAGCTCAAGTCGCTCGCCGCATTCGAGAGCGCCGACTTCTTCTCCCTGTTCGAGAAGGACAAGGAAACGCTCGGCGCGGAGTCGGTGGCGCGCGAGGAAATGCAGTTGCAGCCGCAGGAGAATCGCAAGTTCGAGCGCGAGTTGCAGCCCGAAGCGCGCTTCGTCGGAGTGGTCGCCGCCTTCCGCGACCTCGAGCGCGCGACCTGGCGTGCTGCGGTGGCGGTGCCGGCGCACAAGACGACGCCGGTGACGATACGCATCGATGCACGCAGCATCGCGCTCACCGCCCAATGATGCGGACGCGCACCGGTCCGCCCCGCGCCGCAGGTGCCCGTCCGCCGCATGGGTGGGCGGGCGCAATGCTATGCTTTCCTGAAATCACCGTCTGATACCCCATGTCGTGGAACAGCAAGGTCGTCTGGTCCGAGGGAATGTTCCTGCAGCCGCAGCATTTCCAGCAGCATGACCGCTACCTGGAAAACCTGATCGAAGCGCGCGCCGCGCCGGTCGCGCCCTATCGCTGGGGCCATGTCGTGATGCGTCCGGACGAGGCCGCGCTCAAGCTGGGCAAGATCGCGCTGGCGGCCGGCCGCGGCATCCTGCCCGACGGCACCCCCTTCGACTTTCCGCGCGTGGACGAGGCGCCGCTGCCGCTCGACGTGCCCGCCGACGTCAAGGAGGAACTCGCCTACCTCGCCGCCCCGCTGCGCCGCCCCGGCAGCGACGAGGCCGATGTCGCCGGCGGCGACGCGATCGGACTCACCCGTTACCGGGTGTCCGAATTCGACGCCCTGGACAACAACACCGGTGCCGAGACTTCGGCCCTGGTGCAGGTCGGCAACCTGCGGCTGCGCCTCATGCTCAAGCGCGACCTCACCGACGCCTATGCCTGCCTCGGCGTGGTGCGCATCACCGAGCGCCGCCCCGACAATCAGATCCTGCTCGATGCCGGCTACATCGCGCCGACTCTTTCGGTGCGCGACTGCGGCACCCTGGCCGGCTACGTGCGCGAGATCCAGGGACTGCTGCACCAGCGCGGCGAGGCACTGGCGGCGCGCCTGTCCCAGCCGGGCCGCGGCGGCGTGGCGGAGATCGCCGACTTCCTGCTGCTGCAGACGGTGAATCGCTTCGAGCCGGTGTTCGCCCATCTCGGCGAAGTGAGCGTGCTGCATCCCGAGCGGCTGTATGCCACCTGCCTGCTGCTGGCGGGGGACCTGTGCACCTTCTCGCGCGAGACGCGGCGCCCGCCCGCCTACCCGAACTACAACCATGACGAACCGGCGAAGTGCTTCACGCCGCTGATGGCCGACCTGCGACGTTCGCTCTCCATGGTGCTGGAGCAGAACGCGATCCCGATCGAATTGCAGGACCGCAAGTACGGCGTGCGCGTGGCGGTCATTCCCGACGCCGAACTGCTGCGCAGCGCGGCCTTCGTCCTGGCGGTGACGGCGCAGATGCCGTCGGAGGCATTGCGCGTGCGCTTTCCGACCCAGGTCAAGATCGGGCCGGTGGAGCGCATACGCGACCTGGTGAACCTGCAGTTGCCCGGCATCGGGCTGCGCGCGATGCCGGTGGCGCCGCGCCAGATTCCCTATCATGCCGGCTTCAACTACTTCGAACTCGACCGCAGCGGCGAACTGTGGAAGCAGTTGGAGCGCTCGGGGGGACTGGCGATGCACATCGCCGGCGAATTTCCCGGACTCGACATGGAGTTCTGGGCCATCCGTACGTGAGCGATGCGGCCATCGGTCGAGCGGCGCGGCCGCATTCGTTCGCCCGCAGCACGGCACGCCCTGCCTTCCGGAGGCAAGCTCTCGAGGCTGAATTCTTGATGATTCTGGCGAGCACTTGGATTGGGCGTAGCGTTGGGGGGATCCACGAGGGAGCCTGCCCCCCTGTTCCCGTCGGGGGGACGAACAAGGGGAATCGCCCCTTGTTCGTACCTGGGGTTTTTCCGGCCATGGCGAGCGGACAATATGTCCGGTTCCGGCTCGGCCGGCTGAGGGATAAGCCATGAGCAAAGACGATCCGTTCGCGTCGATCGAGGGCGGGCGCACGATCATCATGCCCTCGCCCGGCGGCCGTGCACCCGCGTCCCAGGCGGCCGAGCCGATGCCGTCGCGGGCAGCCATGGATACCGCCGCGCCGGTCCTGAATGTCGGCCTGAATCCGCTGCTCGCCGCCGCCAACCCGCTGTTGAACCTGGTGCCTCAGCTGCGTGCCACTCTTTCGCACGCCGATCCGGGGGGGCTCAAGGACGCCCTGGCCCACAACATCCGCCAGTTCGAGGCGCGCGCCAAGGCCGCCAGCATCGCCGCCGAAAAGGTGATCGCCTCGCGCTACATCCTGTGCACGCTGCTCGACGAAGCCGCCGCCAGCACGCCCTGGGGCGGCTCCGGCGTGTGGGGCCGGCACAGCCTGCTGGTGACCTTCCACAACGAGGCCTGGGGCGGGGAGAAGGTGTTCCAGTTGCTGGGCAAGCTGGCCGAGAATCCCGGCGCCAACCGCGACATGCTGGAACTGATGTACGTCTGTCTCGGGCTCGGCTTCGAAGGGCGCTACCGCGTCATCGACAACGGCCGCTCCCAGCTCGAAGCGCTGCGCGAACGCCTGGCACAGATGCTGCGAAACCAGCGCGGCGAGTACGAGCACGATCTTTCGCCCCACTGGCAGGGCGTCGCGGCGAAACGCAACCCGGTGTTCGAATCCCTGCCGCTGTGGGTGGCGGGCGCCATCGCCGGCGTCCTGCTCGTCGCCGCCTACCTCGGCTTCGACATCGGCCTCAACCGCGCCTCCGATCCGGTCTTCGCCGCCATTCAGGACATCCGCGTCAAGGCGCCGGCACCGCCCCAGGCGGCCGCCGCCCCCGCGCCGGCGGCACCGGTCAAGCCGCGGCTCGCCACTTTCCTCAAGCCCGAAATCGAGGCCGGGAAAGTGGCGGTCAAGGACCTGGAAAACCGCAGCATCATCACCATCAAGGGCGACGGCTTCTTCGAACCCGGCAGCGCTACCGTCGCGGAAGGGGTGCGGCCGCTGCTGGCGCGCATCGCCGAAGCCCTCAACTCGGTGCCGGGCCAGGTGCAGGTGATCGGGCATACCGACAGCCAGCCGATCCGCTCGGTGCGCTTTCCCTCCAACTGGCATCTGTCCCAGGAGCGGGCGAAGGCGGTGGCGCAACTGCTCTCCGCCACCGTGCAGCAGGCGCGCCTGACGGCGGAGGGACGCGCCGACGCCGAGCCGCTGGCGCCGAACGACACGCCGGCCAACCGCGCCCGCAACCGCCGCGTCGAGATCACCCTGTTCGCCGCCAACAAGGGCGTCTGACTTTTCCACCAGTGCCGCACAACGACGCGACGTCCGCATGAAGAAGATCCTGGGCATTCTCTTCCACCCGATCCTGCTCGCCGTCATCGGCCTGCTCGCCCTGTCGGCGGTGATCTGGTTCTTCGGTCCGCTGCTTGCCTTCGCCGCGTGGCGGCCACTGGAGCCGGAGTGGGCGCGGCTGGTGCTGATTGCGCTCATCGTCCTCGTCTTCGTCGGCAAGAAGCTGTGGGGCGTGCTCAAGGCGAAACGCGTCAATGCGCAGATGATGGACGGCCTGCTGCGGGGCGCGCCGGCGGCCGCTGCAGCACAGCCCTCCGCCTCCGCCGAGGAAGTGGAAACCTTGCGCCAGCGTTTCGAAGAAGCGCTGGCCAAGCTCAAGGCCGCCGGGCTCGGCGCTTCCGCCCGCAAGTCGGGCCTGGGTGGCCTGTTCGGCCGCCGCCAGTATCTGTACCAGTTGCCCTGGTACATCTTCATCGGCGCGCCGGGTTCGGGCAAGACCACCGCCCTGATCAATTCCGGGCTGCAGTTTCCGCTGGCGGAGAGCTTCGGCGCCGGCGCCATCCGCGGCGTCGGCGGGACGCGCAACTGCGACTGGTGGTTCACCGACGAGGCGGTGCTGCTGGACACCGCCGGGCGCTACACCACCCAGGAGTCGAACCGCGAGGTGGACGCCTCGGCGTGGACCGGCTTCCTCCAGCTCATCCGCAAGCATAGACCGCGGCGGCCGATCAACGGCATCATCCTCACCGTGTCGGTGCTCGACCTGCTGCAGCAGTCGCCGGACGAGCGCGAGCGCCACGCGGCCGCCCTGCGCGCCCGCATCCAGGAACTGCACGAAGGCCTGAACATCCGTTTCCCGATCTATGTGCTGGTGACCAAGTGCGACCTGGTGGCCGGCTTCATGGAATTCTTCGGCGAGTACGGCAAGGAGGAACGCGCCCAGGTCTGGGGCACCACCCTGCCCCTGCGCGACCCGCGCGAGGCCGGCGACCCGCTGGCGGGCTTCGCCGCCGAGCTGTCGGCGCTGGAGCAGCGCCTCAACGACCGTCTCGTCGATCGCATGCAACTGGAGCGCGATCCGCACAAGCGCGCTCTGATCTACGGCTTCCCGCAGCAGTTCGGCAATCTCAAGGATCTGCTCAACGGCTTCCTCGGCAGCGTGTTCACCGCTTCGCGTTTTCACGAGACGCCGATGCTGCGCGGCGTGTATTTCACCAGCGGCACCCAGGAAGGCAGCCCCATCGACCGCGTCATGGGCGCGCTGGCGCGCAGCTTCGGCATCGAGCGCAGGATGCTGCCGCCCCAGGCGGCGAGCGGCCGCAGCTATTTCCTGACGCGCCTGCTGAAGGACGTCATCTTCGCCGAGCAGGGCTTAGCCGGAACCAACCTCAAGTGGGAGCGCCAGCGCGCGCTCCTCAAGTGGGGCGCCTACGCCCTGATCAGCGTGCTCACCGCCGGCTTGACGCTGGCATGGTTCATCAGCTACCGCAGCAACAGCGCCTATGTCGCCGCAGTGGACGACAAGGTGGCGCAGGTGAAGAAGCAGGTGGAGGCGCTGCCCACCGGCACCACCACCGACGTCGTAAGCCTGCTGCCGGTACTGCAGTCGGTGCAGGAATTGTCGGCCGCCTCCGGCGTCGCCGCAGGGCGCGAACCGTGGTCCATGGGCTTCGGCCTGTTCCAGGGCGACAAGCTTTCCTCCGCCGCCAACAATGCCTATCGCCGCCTGCTGCAGGATACCTTCCTGCAGCGGCTGGTCTTCCGGCTGGAGGAACAGTTGCGCAGCGGCCGGCGCGACAACCTCGAACTGCTGTACGAGGGGCTCAAGTCCTACATCATGTTCCACGACGGCGAGCATTTCGACGCCGACGCCCTCAAGGCCTGGATCACCGCCGACTGGGAGCGCAATCTGCCGCGCGACGTCGCCATCGAGCAGCGCCAGCAACTGGAAGCGCACCTCGACGCCCTGTTCGCCCGCGGCGCCGTGTCGCCGCCCCTGCCCGCCGACGCGCAACTGATCCAGGGCGTGCGCTCCCAGCTCGCCGCCCTGCCGCTGCCGCAGCGCGTGTATAGCCGGCTCAAGCGCCAGGGCGTGGGCGCGGACATCCCCGAATTCACCCTCGCCCAGGCCGGCGGACCGTCCACCCCGCTGGTGTTCACGCGCGCCAGCGGCGAGCCGCTGACCAAAGGCGTGCCGGGGCTGTTCACCTACAATGGCTACCACAAGGCCTTCATCAAGGAATCGGAGAAGGTCGCCCGGCAACTCGCCGACGAAGAGTCCTGGGTGCTGGGCATCACGGACAAGCAACAGTCGCGCTTCATCGATCCGCGCGAAGTCTCGCGGCTGACGGAGGACGTGCGCCGGCTCTATCTGGAGGACTACGCCCGCGTCTGGGAGAAACTCGTCGCCGACATCCGCCTCATTCCTTCCACCAGCCTGCAGAAGAGCATCGAGACGGCGCGCATCCTGTCGGCCGTGGATTCGCCGATGCCGCCGCTGTTTCGCGCCATCGTCAAGGAGACCACCCTGGGCGAGAAGCAGGAGGAAGCCAAGACCGTGGTGGACAAGGCGACGGACAAGGTCAAGGAGTCGCGCGAAGGACTGCTCAAGATGCTGGGCGGTGCCGAACAGGCGGCCGCGGCGGGACCGGCGAAGCGGCTCGAAAGCGTAGTGGACGACCGCTTCGACGGCCTGCGGCGCATGGTGAAGCCCCCGGCGCCAGGCCAGCCGGCGCCGGTCGACGCCTCCCTCGGCCTGATCAACGAACTGTACACCCTGCTCACCGCCACCGAGACCGCAGTCAAGGGCGGCGCCGCGCCGCCCCAGAGCGAAGTGCCGACCAAGATCAAGGCGGAGGCGGCGCGCATGCCGGAGCCGTTGCGCTCGATGCTGCAGACCCTGTCGATCGCCGGGATCGAGCCAGGCGCTGGGGGCAACCCGCTCGAACATCTCGGCCGGCCTTGCCGCCGCCGTCGGCGACTTCTGCCCGAAGGCGATCAACGGCCGCTACCCCTTCGTGCGCAGCAGCCCGCGCGACGTGACGCAGGAAGACTTCGCGCGCCTGTTCGCGCCCGGTGGCCTGATCGACGATTTCTTCCAGAAGAACCTGCAGCAGTACGTGGACACCTCGACCAAGCCGTGGAGCTTCAAGCGCGTCGGCGACACTTCCATGGGCGACTCCGGCACCCTGGTGCAGTTCCAGCGTGCGGCGGCGATCCGCGACGTGTTCTTCCGCAGCGGGCGCGCCGCCGGCATGCGCCTCGACTTCAAGCCGGTGGAGATGGACGCCTCGATCAACCAGTTCATCCTCGACGTGGACGGCCAGTTGGTGAAATACAGCCACGGGCCGCAGGTGCCGCAGGCGGTGCAGTGGCCGGGACCGCGCGGCAGCACCCAGGTGCGGCTGCAGGTGCAGCCGCCCTCCGCCGCCGGCGCCTCGGGCCAGGTGTTCGAAGGGCCGTGGGCGCTGTTCCGCATGTTCGACCAGGTGCAGATCGAGAACACGGCGCAGCCGGAAAAATTCAAGGTCACCTTCAACATCGAGGGGCGCAAGGCGACCTTCGAAGTGACCACCAGCAGCGTGCAGAACCCGTTCCGCCTGCGGGAGCTGGAACAGTTCCAGTGCCCCGGCCGGCTCTGAGCCGCTGCCATGATCACCGAAGACTCCCGCATCCCCGGCTGGTACGGCAAGATCCCGAACCTGGGCGACTTCGCCTCGCGCCGCCTGCCGTCGCGCTTCGTCGTGCCCTGGGACGACTGGCTGCAGCGGGCGCTGGCCGGGAGCCGCGGCGTGCTCGGCGAGTCCTGGCTCGACCTCTATCTCACCAGCCCGCTGTGGCGATTCATTCTGATGCCCGGCGTCTGCGGTCATGCCGGCTGGACCGGCGTCATGATGCCGAGCGTGGATCGCGTCGGCCGCTACTTTCCGCTATCCATCGCCATCGAGTTGTCCCTGGTGCCGGCGCGGGAAGCGCAGTTCAACGCCCTGTCAGCATGGCTCGACAGCATGGAGCAGGCGGCACTATCCACGCTCGACCTGCACCATACTGCGGATGATCTGGACCGTGCCCTGGCTGAGCAGCCGCTGCCCGCCTTCGGCGATGCGGACGACAGCATGGAACTGCTGCAGCTTCGTCTGGCCGACCGGCTCACGGCCCACAACCTGCCCGCCACCACCTTGACCCTGCCCTCCACCGACTCCGTCGCACCGCTGCTGGCCGGAGCCGGTTCCCGCTTCCTGCTGCGCTGCGCCGCCGGGAAGAGCCTGTGGTGGTCGCACAACCGGGAGGGCGCCCTGCCCGCCCTGATCTGCAGCGAAGGTCTGCCGGCGCCGGACGAATTCGCTCTGCTGCTGAACGGTGCCACGGTGGCGCGGGCCGGTCTCGGGGTAAGCTGACGGTCATGGAGCACCAGCCACCCCGAATAATAGTAGCCCTCGCCATGACCGTTTCCCTCACCCCCAGCCCCTCTCCCGGAAGAGAGAGGGGAGCTTCGAGAGTCGCCTTACGGCGACTTTTCCGTTAGAGCCATGGCCGAACAACAGGACAACGAGCGGACCATCCTCGAACCCCCGCGTCCCGCGGCGATCGACGACGACCATGGCAACGCGCTGCCGGTGGGCACCCGGCTCGGCGAATTCGAGACCACCGGCCTCGTCGGCGAGGGTGGCTTCGGCATCGTCTATCTCGCCTACGACCACTCGCTGCACCGCACCGTGGCCCTCAAGGAGTACATGCCATCGGCACTGGCGGCACGCACCCAGGGCATGACGGTGTCGGTGCGCTCGCAGCGCCACGCCGAGACGTTCAATGCCGGACTAAAGAGTTTCGTGAACGAGGCGCGGCTCCTGGCCCAGTTCGACCACCCCTCCCTGGTCAAGGTGTACCGCTTCTGGGAGGCGAACGGCACTGCCTATATGGTGATGCCGTTCTACGAAGGCGACACTCTCAAGCAGGCGCTCAAGGGCATGCCCGAGCCGCCGCGCGAGGAATGGCTGAAAAACCTGCTCGCCCAGTTGCTGGAGGCGCTCGACATCCTCCATCAGGGCAACTGCTTCCACCGCGACATCGCGCCGGACAACATCCTGATCCTGAAGGACGGGCGCCCCCTGCTGCTCGACTTCGGCGCCGCCCGCCGCGTCATCGGCGACATGACCCAGGCCCTGACGGTGATCCTCAAGCCGGGCTACGCCCCGCTCGAACAGTACGCCGAAGTGCCGCACATGAAGCAGGGCGCCTGGACCGACATCTATGCGCTGGCGGCGGTGGTGTATTACGCCATCATGGGCAAGGCGCCGACGCCTTCGGTCGGACGCATGATGAACGACACGCTGGTGCCGCTGGCGCAGGCTGCCGCCGGCCGCTACAGCGAAGCCTTCCTGCGCGGCATCGACCGCGGGCTGTCGGTCAAGCCGGAGGATCGGCCGCAAAGCGTGGCCGAACTGCGCGACGTGCTGGACCTGGGCAGCGTGCAGCGCACGGTGCATCTCGCCCCGGCGCGCGAAAAAACTGCAGTCGCGTCCGGCGCACCGGCCGGGAAGAGCAAGCTGCCCCTGGTCGCGGGCGTCATCGTCGCCCTGGCGGTGATCGGTGCCGGGGCATTCTTCGCCTTCAAACCGACACCGACGCCGGTGGCGCAGCTGCCGCAGCCGGCGCCCAAGGGGCTGGCGACGCCGCAGCCGGACAAGGTGGCTACGGCGGACGGCAAGACCGTCTCGGCCGACGAGTTGGCACGCATGCTGCAGGGCAAACAGGAGGCCGCCAAGCCAACGGAGACGCCGGCCCCTGCCGCCAAGCCGTTCGATCCGGTCGCAGCGCTCGACCACGTCTTCCAGCAACGCAACCGCGACCATGCGGTATCGGTCGCCATCGACCGGGCCAAGGCGAGGATCGGCAGGGACAAGCTGCATTTCCGCCTCAACTCGACGCAGCCCGGTTATCTCTATCTGCTGATGGTGGGCACGGATCGCAATCACTTCTACCTGCTTTTCCCGAACGCCGTGGACAAGAACAACCGCGTCGGCGCGGAGCGGGAGATCAGCCTGCCGCGCCCGGGTTGGGCGATGGTCGCGGCGGGGCCCGCCGGCATCAACCACTTCGTCGCCCTGGTCTCGGACAATCCGCGCGACTTTTCCGGCGCCGGACTGCGGCAGGTGGATCCCTTCGCCGAGTTCCCCCTGCAGGAAGCGGAAAAGATCGCGCAGGCTGCGGCCGGCGCAGACCTTTCGCCTTTCGCCGGCAAGCCGGTATGCCCGAAGGGCGGCAGCGAATGCTCCGCCGCCTACGGCGCCGCGACCTTCACCATCGAGGAAGTGGAAAGTGCCGCAGGCTCACCGGCCGAGGAGGCGCCGCCGCCGCGGCAGCGCGCCGAACCCAGGCAACGCGCGGAATCCAGACAGCCGGCGCGCGAGCGTCCGCCGGAGGCGGCCGCCGAAGCGCCGCAGTCAGCGGAGCGCCCGCTGGTACTGCCGAGCATTCCCGGCGGTGGCCGCGCCTCGCCTCAGATCGAGAAGATGCTGCGCCAGCAACAGGGCACGCAGCGCATGCCGGCTGACCAGCCCGACGTGCCGGTGATGCCGGGCATGCCAAAGCAGTACGTGCCGGGCGGCGGGAACATTCCGGGCTATTGACGCCCGGGCAACGCCCCCAGCTATTCGATCACCGTCTTGATCGTTACCCGGCGATTCTCCGGGGCGTCGGGGCGCGCCGTGTTGAGCGGCTCCGATATCCCCTTGCCCACCGGCTTGAGCCGGTCACGCTCGATCTGGTGCTGCTCGGCGAGATAGGTGACCACGCTCTCGGCCCGCGCCTGGGACAGGTGCAGGTTGTATTCCTCGCCGCCGCGCGGGTCGGCGTGACCCTCGATGGAAAACTTGAACTCGGTCAGCTTGTCCGATTTCAGGGCGCGCCCCACCACATCGAGCGACTGGCGCGCCTTCGGCGTGAGTTCGGCCGAATTGGTCTCGAAGGTGATCAGCAGCGAGGCAGCGGCCGGCTTCGGCGGCGGCAGCGGTTTGTCGCCTTCGCGCATGATCTTGATGGAACGGGTGCGAACGGTCTCCTCCGGCGTCAGGGCGTCGATCAGCACCGACTCGGTGATCTCCTTGCCCTTGAGCACCTTCTCCGCCTGCGCCACGCCCGCCGCCGGTGCGGCCAGACAGATGGCCAGGCCGATCAGTCTCGTCACTTTCATGTCATATCTCCTCGATCGCCTTCCGATTCAAAGGAACATCATAGCCCAAGCGCCATCGGCAGCAGTTCGTAGGGCGGGCCATGCCCGCCGCGTCGGCGCCCACGGCGCACTCTCAAGCGCGATCGGACACACTTCGCAGGGCGGGCCAAGCCCGCCAGGTTTGGTCCGGCGGCCGCGGGCCGCCCTACGGACCGCACCATGGCAACCGCTCGGCAGGGCGGGCCGTGCCCGCCAAGCCAGCGCGCACGGCGCACACCGCAGGCGCCATCGGCCGCAGCCTGTTACGGCGCCAGGATGACGGTGGTCTCGTCGCGGGAACCGAGCCAGACTGCCACCGCGGAATAGTTGTCATGGCCCGGTTTGGCACAGCGCAGCAGTTCGGCTTCCATCGCATCGAGCCACTCCTGCACCGAACCCGCCTCGCCCAGCGCGCGCTCCATCGCCGATTCTTCGACGAACTCCCACCAGCCGTCGCTGCACAGGAGAAAGGCGTCGCCATCGCGCACGGTGAGGGGATCCTTCGCCACGCTCGGCACGAAATCGTCCTCGGAACCCAGCGCGTAGAGCAGCAGGTTGCGGTGCGGATGCGTGCGCAGCAGGCTCACGTCGCCCACGCCGCCGTCGATCACGCTCTGGATCACGCTGTGATCGCGGGTCTGCATGAACACCATGCCGCCGCGAAAGCAATACACCCGCGAGTCGCCGACATGCCCCCACAGGGCCGCCTCGGTGCGCTGGTCGATCAGCAGCACCGTGCCGGTGGCGCGCATGTCCCTGAGCCGGCGCTCGTCGCGCTGGTGCTCGATGATCGTGCGGTTGGCGTGGCGCAGCGACTCCAGGATGGCGGCGGACGACAGCTCCGGGTCACGGGAGAAATCCTGCAGGATGGTGCTCACCACCAGCTTGGAGGCCACGTCGCCGCCACCGTGGCCGCCCGCGCCATCGGACACGACAGCGCAGCACAGCGAGTCGGAGCTCCAGAAGCCGCAGGCGTCTTCGTTGTATTGCCGGCCGCCAGGCTTGGACAGGACGGCGATTTCCATCTCCACGGGGGATCCCTTTCTGTGTCGCCCTACTTACTGCTCTCGTCATCGCGCAGCCGCGCCACCTGCTCCTCGTAGGCGCGCAGGAATTCGCGCCCGAAGAGGGTATGGAAGTCCTCTTCCGCCTCCTGCGAGATCTCGTGATAACGCTCGGTGAACAGGTCCCACAGTTTGGCGCGGCGGTTCATCGGCAGCAGGCTGTCGAGCATGGTTTTCTGGGTGAGGCGCGTTTCCAGGTTCGCCGGATCGAAGCGCGCCAGCACGCCGGCGAGCGCCGCGCGCATGCCCGCCATGAAGCCGAAGGTGTGGGAGCGCAGGTCGTCGTAGGCATCCTGCATCGCCGCCAGCGGCGGCATGAAACCGCGGCCCTGGGGCGTCAGGAGATGGACCAGGGCGACGGCGACATCGGGCGAGAACTTGAGCGGATTGTTGTCGCGGCCGACGATCATGGTGACATCGGCGCGGATCTCGCGCTTGGTCATGGCACGCGCCAGCAGCAGGTCGAGCGTGCCCTGCACCGCCTCCCGCAGCAGCAGCCCGATGAGTTCCATCGTCTCGGCGCTGATGCCCTGCAGCTGGAGATTGGGCGTCCCCAGCCCGCGCAGGAAGGCCGCCAGCAGCTCGTCTTCGCTGCCCGGCGCCGTCGCCCGCGCCGGTGCTGCAGACGCCGCCGCGGGTCTCGCCGCGCCTGGCGGCGTGGCAGCCGCCTGGTCGCGGGGTCGCGGCGGCGGCGGACGCTGCGCTTCGGCCGCCGCCGGCGCTGCCTTGCGCGCGGACGGTTCTGCGCCGAGACCGAGCACATCTGCCGCCCCCGGAGCCGTCGCCGCCTCGCCGCCGAACATCGCCAGCAGCGGATCCTGGGGCGGAGCGCCGGCTGCCGGCGGCTCCGGGCCCGGTCGCGCCGGCACCGGCGCTTTGGCGGATGGGGCCGAGTCCCGGCGCCGGCTCGCGGTCCCATGACAAAAACATGCCCGCGTCGGCAGGCTTCTGCGCCGTGCCGCCGGGCGCCGCCGCCGCGGCACCGCGCGCGGCGACATCCGGCTTGGCAACAGGCGGGGTGAACGAACCGTGCAGTTCGGGCACATGGTCGCTCACCGGGGCCGGCGCCGCCTGCTGCGGCAGGCCGAGGGCCGCGAACGGGTCGGCGGCGGAAGCGGTGTTCGGCTGGCTCGCCTGCTCGCCGAGGGGACCGCCCTGAGGGAACGGCTCGGAGGACGAGGTACTTCCCGGTGTCAGGCCGAAGAGGGCATCGATGCTCTCGCCGCCCGCCGGCTGCGGCCCGAGCCCCAGGTCGAAATCGTCCGGCAGCTTGGCCGGCGCTGCCGGTTCGGCCGAGAGCGGCTTGGCTGCGTACTGATCGGCGAAGGGATCGAAGTCCTCGGGAATCACGCCAGCCTGCGCCGCCGCAGACGGTGCGGGCTCGCGCGCAGTCGCGGGCTGCTGGGCGAAAAGATCGTCGAACGGACTCCGCTCCGGCGCCTGTTGCCGCGACGGGACCGGCGGCGGAGCGGCGGGCGTCCCGGCACCGAGTCCGGCGATGGCGGCAGCCGAGGGCTTCGAAGCGCCGCCGAAGAGCGCCAGCGGATCGTCCACCGGCGCACCGCCTGCCGCAGCCTGCACCGGAGCCGCGCCGAACGATCCCAAGTCCAGCCCTGCCGCAGGCGCCTGCTGCGCCTTCGATACGTGCAGCACGTACTCGCCGATCCGCAATTCGTCGCCGTCGGCGAGCGCAGCCTGATTGCCGTTGCCGACGGGCGAGCCGTTCAGCAATACCGGATTGGCGCCCTGGTCGGCAATGAAGTAGCCGCCGTCCCGAAACAGGACGCGGGCCTGCACGCGGGAGATGTGCCGCTCCGGATCCGGGAGGATCAACTGGTTCGTATCCGCGCGGCCGATGCTGCCGCCGCTCTCGCCGAAATCCGCCTCGATCGCTTGCGAGGCGGGCCGGCCGTGGTGGGAAAGGACGCGGATTCTCATCATCTGATTTTTCCCTCTGTTGTCGGCGATCGGTGCCTGCAACTCCCCTGTGGCCGAGCGTGACGTGTAGAACGGATTATGTCACCAGCGACGGAGCGCGAGGACGCCGCCTGGGCCACAAGGCATCGCGCAGCCCGCGGCGCAAATCCGATACCGATGATGACGGATGCGCCGATCGCCGACTGAGGCTCTGGTCGTTTCACGACGACGGTGCATCTGCAGGCTCACCCACCCACAACGCGCACGCCTCGACTCGGGCAGGGGGAAGAACCCAGTTCGCCCTCAGCGCGTCCACAGCCAGGCGCTGACCAGCGCGAAGATCGCACCGACCAACAGCCAGGTTCGGGATGCCGGCGCGATGCGACCGCCATCGCGGGCGAGGCGCCCGAAGCCGAGCACCAGGAACACCGCCGCCAGCACGGCAAGGATGTATTTGGCCGCCAAGGCTATGCGCTCGTCTGGGCCAGCCAGCGCTTCTGCCGCCAGGCCGGGGCGCTGGTGGGGAACAGCGGCGTGCCCGGCCGCAGCAGGGCGAGGTAGAGCGCGGCGGCGATGCGCTGGCGCTGATAGCCGTCGCGCAGCACGCGCCGGCAGTTTTCCGGATTCGGCGGTTCGCCCATGAAATGGCGCGCGCCGGCCGCAAAGCGGTGCCGGTTCGCCTCCCACCATACGCGGACCTTCGCCGGATCCGGCCAGGGCAGCCCGTCGTCCGGGTCCATGCCGACGTCCTCGTCCTCGGGATTGTCGTTGGGGCCGAGTTCCACGTCCTCGGGCGGACGTCGTTCGAGATCGATGAAGGCGAGGTCGGCGCCGGTGATGAGGCTGAATGCTTCGCCGGCAAGCCGCGCCACCTTCAGGTCCGCCATCTGCTCCATCAGCCAGGGAATATAGTGCGGGTCGCCGGCAACGCCGACGGCCTGGATCAGCATGCGCAGGTCCTTGGGCTCTTCCTGCGCGATGCCGCGCAGCACGGCATGCGCGGCACCGAGATCCACCGTGCGCAGCAGCACGCTCAGCGCCGTCGCCCGGTGCGGCGACGGCTTTGCACAGGGCTCGCGCAGGGCTTCCAGCGCGGCGCCGCGGTCGCCGAGCACTACCGCCGACCACGCACCCCAGCAGCGGCAGCCGGCCTCCGCATCGGCGGTGGCCTTGAGCACGGCGTTCAGGGATGCGCTGCGGCCGAGCTTGCCGACCGCCTCCAGCGCCCGCACCCGGATCGCGTCATCGCCATGGGCGATGGCATCGTCGAGAAACGCGCCCGGATCGACCCGATGCATCGTGCATGCCGTGATCCCGAGCCGGTTGAGCGACGCACTCTTCGTCTCCAGCAACGACTTCACCGTACCCATCAGGTGCGCGCTCGACACCCAGCCGATCCCCGACCCCAGCCCGGCCCAGACCGACGGCAGTGCCTGCGCCAGACTCAGCAACCGGCCGATCCGCGCGCGATCCTTCGCCTCGATCGCCAGCACACTGGCGACGAAGGCAGCACCGGGTTCGTCCTGCTCCAGCAACTTCTCGCAGGCGCGCAACCCCGCCTCGCCCGCCACGCGCAGCCCATCGATGTTCGCCTCCACCCGCTCGTCGAAGCGGCCGAGGTGGCGCAGCGCCCAATGCGGAGCCGTCGCGCCCTGCCTGCGGTTGCCCCAGAGGTGGGCAGCGAGTTCCGCGTGCTGGGCGACGACGATTTCGATGGGGGCGGGCACTGGGTTATCGGATCATCAGACTGTGGACAGCGCATGCGACCCGTGCAACTCGGACATTGACGCCAATCTTGTCGCGCCCGACAAATCGCACGGCGGACTCGGCGAGAATGGCTTCTGCTGCGTCGGCATCATAAGAAAGGTACAGAATCCGCGTGAGATCGCATTAGCGATTGTGGGTTGTCCCCGTGGGTTGCATCCCTCTGGTTACGGCCAGAAATGCGAGCCTAGCCCCTTCGACTCTCTCCGCCCCCGCTTCATCCCATATTACACTCTGCTTGTTACGGACTGGACGGGACGAGCGATCGGCGTCGATCGGTCGTATAGAGTCTCTGGCGCGATATCGATGTTGCCGGGCCATACTACGGTGCCGTCTTCCACCCTCGCCAACCTAAACACCACCGCATTCCTGAGACGATCGAAGGGGCGGCGCTCTAGCAGTGGCCGCATGTCGAAGCTCCGGCGCTCTCCGTTCTCGAAGTCCAGAAGGAGCAGGAAGTCCGGTCGGACCTCAACGGCTGTTACATCCAAGAGCATAGGATTCCCTCTACTGCAAAGGTGCAATGCGGAAAGGCTCCTCGCCAGCAACGGCAAGTTCCCAGTCTGCGTACAACTCGTCCCGATGAATCTCGATCCATGCCTGGACCAATTTTAGCTGCTTCGGCGGAAAATCACCCTCAATCAGCAGGCCATCCTCGATGGCGATCGAGGCCTTCTTCCCTTGGTATCGCACGTGGATATGCGGCAAATGGTTCGATCATTATCCATGAAGTACATGGCCACCATGATGCCGTAGAACATGCTGATCGTTGGCACAAACGGTTCCCTTTCCAAAGACAAACATGGTCTGTCCCCTTTTATTCCCTTCGTCGTGTGCCTCACTTGTTGTCCGAATGAGCAACGAAGTGCCACAGCGCGCCATCGAAGAAGACGAGATGGTCGGTACCGAACGACCACAACACCCCATCGTTGGCATGGAGGCGGTGGAAGGTCAGGGGCCCATCGTGACTGGTCACGACGTCCACGGATTCAAGGTTGGATCCGACCACTCTGACAATTTTGTCCATGCCAGATACGTAGATGTCGCCGCCAAAGCTCTCGATGCCGTAGAAGTCGATAGCCTCGGTGTCGCGGGATATCACTGTCCAGCCGAGACGGTTGCCACGCAGCACGGTCCCGCGATTTCCGCACACGTAGATCTCGTCCCTATTGACGCACTTCACGGCGTTCAGGTGGACGTTGGTGGGGCAATCGAGTTGCACCCAGCCCGTGCCATCGTGGTGCCAGATGGCGCCGCCCGTGCCCACGGTATAGAGGTCATCGCTGCCTGTGCCGCCAATGTCCATCAGGTCCACCGATGTCGCGTCCGGTTTGGCAACGAGCAGACCCGCATCATGATGAACCCATGACCCGCTTGTGCGCTTGTATACCTGCCCGCCATAGCCGCAGATGTAGAAGTCGCCGGCAATATTGCGAATCCGATTGACGTTGCCGAGCCGTGCAACGTCCGCAAGCGTCTCGGTGACTCGCTTTCCTAGGGCCGTGGTCGTTACCTTTCCCGCTAGTCCGAGCCAAAGCGCCGTGTCGCTTTCGGGATCATAGGTGACTGAGTGGACGGAGTCCGTGATGTCGCCACCCTTCCAGACGCCGTCCTTGAAATAGAAGCATCTCGAGAAATACTCGTCTGCGAGCGAATTCAACTTGGCCGCAACGAGCACATAGTTCTGCGCGACGACGTGACCGTCCGTGAAAAATACTGATATGTCATCCGAGCCCATGTTCAACCTCGATCAAAATGCTCCGCCTCCTGGCGGGCGTGGTTCCGGGTCATATTCGCATTGCTGACTGACTCGAACCTCCGTCACGCGTGAGTCGTGATAGTTGGCAATCTGGTGTTCGATGCAATCCGCCGTGCATCCGGTTTCCTTCTCTACCGCCTGGGCAGCGACCTTCTTGGCGCTCGGATAGTCCCAAACGCCCCCGGCGTCGATGTGAGCAGTCCGACCTTGCTTGTATGCGTTGTGAAACTTTGCGTGCGACCCGATCATTCCATCGCTGTCCCGAACTCCGGGACTGCCACCTTTGGCACAAACGCATGGGGCGTCCAGATGCTTGTAGTTCGGATTTCCCGTAAGTGGGGTCTTTCCTTTGCTGCCTTCGGTACACAATTCTTGCTTCGGCAGCGCATGGTGACCCGTCAACCCGTGGTTTGGACAGCACGCCTCCTTGTCGTCTTTCTTGGCGACCATGACGCACTGCCGCTCGGGAACGGCACAGCAGGCTACGGATGTGTCTGTCGGGGAACTGCACTTGCCCACCATCGCCTCCGCTTCTTTCTTACAAGCGCCGGTCCCCCCTGGGGTAACGGCGGCTGCATCGGTGTACGGCCATGGGACAGCCTCGTTCGGGTTTGGACACGCGTGGTTCCCTGTTGTGACGTCAAGGTTGCGGACGACATTCTCGCCTTCAACTTTGACGTCCATTGACCAGCTCATGAAATAGACCTTTCCCTTGTTCGAACTGGAGATCAATCCCTTCTTCGGAGCGGAACCCGCCTCGTCGCCGCTACTCTGCTTGAAGTAACTCTTGTTCTTTAGCATTACTTCCTGCCCGGAAATCTTCACCGTGGAAGATCCGTCCGTCGTGTCTGAAGAGAACCCAGTATTGGGGTACGGGATCGGGACGCCGGGCGGCGTGGCAGGAGTTGTGGGCGGGGTGAAACAAACGTCTGGAAACGCACAAATGGACTTGCCGCTTGCAGCCTTGCAAGAGACTTCCATGAAGTTCGCGAATACTTTGTTTGACATCACCGCCTCGAAATACAAATGCCGCTGCCGCGCGATGCCGGCAAGTCGTTTGCGCAATGGGCTAGCGACGCCATCGAACCCGGGGCATACGCCTTATGGCTGGCAGCATCCGCGAGAGAAACAATGCGCAGTCCAGCCGCGGCGCCGAGTTCGCCTGTGGACTCAGCCGGGTGCCAGATGTCGAACTCCTCCTTGCGCTGGCGCAGAGTCCGCGACAGCGCAAGCGCGGCTTCCTTGAAGTAGTACTGTTCGCCGGAGAGGTCGGTGATGCGGTAATCAAGATCGTGAATCTGGCATCCGGCGTCCGTGAGCGCGCCCTTGATCGCCGCCGTCAGGCCTTCCGCACGCAGCGGTTCGCCCGAATCGATGTGCGCCGTCTCCATGCCGAATCCGATACCTGCGCACAACAATTCACCCTTGCCTGCGGGACGTTCGACCAGCGCCGCGCCTGCGCCTTCTCCCGGCATGAAGCCGTTGGAATTGCGCGCAGTGAGCAGCCGGTCTGCCCGTTCATACACGCTTAGCGTGGGCCAGGTGAGCAGGCTGTCGGTGGCGGCGATCAGCACATTGGGCGTGTTGCCTTCGAGAATCAGCTTGCGCGCCTGCGCAAGCGCGATCGCCACGCCCACGCGGCCATGGGCGACGATGGCAGATTCGGGAGCGAAGCGCACAGCCAGTTCCTGCTGGAGGTCGAGGTAAAGCTGATCGTCCAGGCCTTCTAGCCGACCCGGCCGCTCGCGCTCTGCCACGCACAGCAGCAGTGGCATTCTCGCCCACTCCTCGCGCGGGATGCCTTCCAGGCATTCGGTGATCGCCATCGCCGCCATCTTGGCGAGCTTGGTACGGCCGCGCCACGGCTTCTCCAGCGCGACCTGGTGCGCCATGATCCATTCGCCGCCGGAATCGATGAAGCGCGTCTCGGTGGGGTTGCTGATCTTGGCGCGGATGGCGGCGCAGGTCGCCGGCGCCGTGAGCCCGACGCTAGTGACGAGACCGGTGTTCTTTATGGCAATGGGTTGAGCGGGCATGGATTTCCCCTCACCCTAGCCCTCTCCCACGGGGAGAGGGGATTCATTTACTGCTACGACGGGAACGGGGAAGGCGACTTCTTCGCGCTGCTGCCACCACTCCTTGCCCTTCTTGCCGACCAGCACCTGGGCGATCTCGAACATGTTCTTCTTTAGCGGGCGGGCCACGCGCCAGGTCATCGTCAGGCGCTCGTGGTCCGGATCCAGGACGATGGTATCGAGCGTGGCCTTGAGGTCTTCGCGCTCGCCCTTCTTCGGAAACACATGCACCGGCGCCTCGAAGCCCGGGATGGCGAAGCTGCGGCGCCCGTCCGGTGTCAGGTTGACAAGCGAGATCTCCTGGCCGCCCACCGGCACTGGCAACTGCTGATCGAGGGGCGCAGCCTGGTAGTAGGCCTCGTCGAAGTCCGGTGGCAGGAACGGGAAGTGCTCGTCGAGCCAGTTCTGGTCGTAGGTTCCGCCGTAGCGCGACCGCGGTTCCCAGCCACGGCCGATCGGCCCGAAGGCCATCGGCAGGTAAGCCTCGTCGGGGCGTGCCACGGGACGGTTCAACTCCTCGGTGTTCGGCATCGGCTTGCCGTCCACCCACTCGCTCTTCAAGTGCTTGTGAAAGCCCCGGCCGATGGGATTCGGCATGTAGGCCGCGTGTTTGGCAGGGTCTTCGTGATTGAAGTCGGTGCCGCCGAATGCGACGTCGTAGCTGATCGGCTTGACGATGAAGGGCTGCGGCGGGGTTGACCCAATGCCGCCGGCGCCGGCGTCCCATTGGCGATCGCCGATCACTGCGAAACTCTTGGTCAGATTGCCGACCCGCAGGCCGACGGGAACCCGATCGGCCGGTCGTCCGCCCGGCGCATAGGCGCTGCCGACCAGCAGCACGTCGCAGCGATGCTTGCGCGGGGCGAAGTCGACCTCGTGCACCGGCGCGGACAGGCCGGGCTCTCCGGTGAAGGTGTCGGCCATCACCAGCGGCAATTGTTCGTCATGCAGCTTGAGGTCCTCGCGGGCGTTGGGGAGACGGAAGGTTCCCTTGATCACCACCACCAGCAGTTCCCGGCCGCTGGGTTCCATGCCCATGGTGTAGCCGGCGACCATGCGTGTGGCGTTGATCAGTTCCACTTGATGCCCTCACCCTGCCCTCTCCCAGTGGGAGAGGGTTATGAAACTTGCCTCTCCCGCGGGGGAGAGGATGGGGATCTCAATTCAGTTGCACCGAGCCGCCCTTGATGCGATTCACGCCCGAGGAGCGGCTCGACACGTAGGCGCCCTGGATCAGCACCTTGCCCGCTTTCGTCAGGGTGATGCTGGCCTTTCCGCAGCGGAGCACGATCTGCTCCTTGGCGGTGACGACGAGCCGCTCGCCGTCGGCGTCCACTTCCACCTGGCCGGGACGATCGGGCAGGGGCCAGGCGCTTTCGGTCCGGACGCAGCCCATGACGATCGGGCACAGCGGGTCGCCCCCGTCGAACATGAGCACGACATCGCGGCCGATGTGCTCGCCGTGCAGGTCGAGGATGGCGCGGGCAGCGATGGCGGCGGTGCCGGGCTGCCCCGGATAGACCACCAGCGGCACGCGGGCATCGCCGAAGCCGACGATCTGGCCGACCAACACGCCGTCGATGCGATCGCGTGGCGCCTGCACGGGCTGAGCCAACGGCCCGATTCCGGATAATGCCTGTTCGATATCCCTTCCGCTCATGTCTGCCTCCCGGCTCAATTCTGCAGGATCTTGCTGCCCTTCATGATGATGTCGCTGCTCGCCTTGGCGTTGATCTTGCCCGAGCCTTCGATGGTGATGTCCTTGCCCTTGATGACGATGGTGCCGTCCTTCTTCATGGAGATGCTGGCGCTGCCGGTCTTGATGGTGATCGAGTCGCCGGCGGTGATGGACGAGGTTCTTGCCGACCTTGACCGAGTCGTCCTTGCCCACGTTCGCGCTGCGGTTGTCGCCCACGTCCAGCGAATAGTTCTTGCCGATGGACTCGCTCTGGTTGTTGGCGACGTCGATGCTCTGGTCCGCGCCGATCGATACCTGCTGCGCGGCGCCGACCGTCACCGCACGCGCCGCGCCGACCGTGATCTCCTGGGCCGCGCCGACCGTGATGGTTTCGTTCGCGCCCACGGTGTGGGTGCGCTGGGTCGCCACCGTCAGCGTGTCGGTGGCACCGATGGTGACCGCCTGGTTGGCGCCCACCGTCTCCGTCCGGTTGGCACCGATGGTGATGGTCTCGTTCGCGCCCACGGCTTCCGTCCGATTGACGCCGATGGTGATGGTCTCGTTGTTGCCGACCTGCTCGGTGCGGTTGACGCCGATGCTGATGGTCTCGTTGTTGCCGACGGTCTCGGTGCGGTCGTGCTTGACCATCGTCGTCTCGTCGTGATCGATGGTCTTGGTGCGGTCGTGGCCGACCCAGTGCGTTTCGTCGTTCTCGACCTCGATATCCTGGTTCTTCTCGGCGTGGATGAACAGTTGCTCCGATCCCTTCTTGTCCTCGAAGCGGATCTCGTTGAAATTGGACGGGCTGCCGCCGGTGCTCGAGCGCGTCTTGATGCCGGTCTGCGTCTTGTTCGCCGGCAGCTCGTAGGGCGGCATCTGATCCGCGTTGTACACCCGCCCCGTGATCAGCGGATGATCCGGGTCGCCCTCCAGGAAATCCACCACCACTTCCTGGCCGATGCGCGGGATGGCGATCATGCCCCAGTTCTTGCCCGCCCAGGGGTGGGAGACGCGCATCCAGCAGGAACTGTGGTCGTCGCTCTTGCCCAGCCGGTCCCAGTGGAACTGCACCTTCACCCGGCCGTACTTGTCGGTGAAGATCTCGTCCCCCGACGGCCCCACCACGATGGCGGTCTGCGGCCCCTGGACGAAGGGTTTGCGCGTCAGGCGCTGCGGCCGGAAGGCCTGCTTGCCGTTGAGCGCGCTGAAGCTGCAGGCGTACTTGGCGCCGGTGTCCTCCATCGCCTCGTATTGGGTGTATTCCAGTTCGTAGTCCGCGGCCAGCACGACATGCTCGCGGTTCTGGTCCTTGCGCCCGTGTCCGCTCAGATCGAACAGATAGCCCACGCTCAGGCCGCGCGCATTGGTCTTGCCGCTGGCGAGTTCGAACTGGTATTGCGCCTCTTCCATGCGCGTGCGCACGAACTGGTCGCCGAGGCTGGTCTGGACGTAGTTGCCGGGATAGTCGAAGACTTCGTACTCCGCCAGATCGTGCTTGCGCTTGAGGTTGGTCTTGACCTGCAACTCGGCCTTGGGCTTCTCGAAGTCGTAGTCGTCGAGGGCGAACTTGCCGGGCTGCACTTCGCGCATCAGCGTCCAGTCGTGGATGTATTCCTTCTCGATGCGCGCGCTGCGCTCCAGGGCGGTGAAGGGGATCGACTTGTAGCCGGGATAGGCGCCATGGGCGCTGTAGGAGTCCGCCAGCACCAGGCTGTGCTTGCCGTCGCTGTGCTTGAAGTAGTAGTAGATGCCTTCGTCTTCCATCAGCCGCGAGACGAAATTGAAATCGCTCTCGCGGTACTGCACGCAGTAGTCGCGCTTGGAATAGGTGCCGGTGAGACCGTCGAGCTTGACGTCCTGGATGCTGTACTCGTCGAACACCTTCTTCAGGATGTCCGGCACGTTCATTTCCTGGAAGATGCGGCAGTTGATGCTGCGCGTGAGAAACCACAGCCAGGGCCGCACCAGCGCCCGGTACAGATGGTAACGCCCGTGCATGCCGACCTGGGCGAAGCGCGTGACGTAGCCGTTGAAGTGGCGCGTCTTCTGCTCGGGCAGTTCGAGCTTGACGGTGACGCTCTTGGCCAGGATCTGGTCCAGATCGACGTCGCCCTTCTTGCTCAGCAGGTCGATCTCGTATTCGAACAGCCGTCCCATCTCCTCGTGCGCCCGCATGCGATGGAACAGCAGCACGTCTGCCCCCAGCGGCGTCACGATCTCCATCACTCGCGTCATCGGTGTCTCCCTCAGCGAGGCGCTGCGGCAGGCGCGCCGCCCGGTCTGCGTGCGGTCACCACCAGCCCGGCGACGGGATTCCCGCCCTCCGTGCGCAGGACTGTCGGCTCGATGGCCAACTGCGCGCATCCGGCGGCGGCCAGCGCGCGCTGCAGGTAATCGCGGCTGTGGCTGTAGCGTCCGTGGGGGTTGATGCGGTATTCGTCGATCCCTTCCGCCGCTTCCTCGACCGTGAACAGAAGCAGTCCCTGCGCGCGCAGCGCGCCGCACGCCGCCTGCAGCACCGCCTCCAGCGGACCGAAGTAGCACAGCGTATCGGCGGACACGATGAGGTCGAAGGCATCGGGATGGGCGCCCAGGTAGCCGGTGAGTTCCCCTTTCACCAGTTCGTCATAGGCGCCGCGCGTCTTCGCCCTGGCGAGCATGCGCCCCGACAGGTCCACGCCGGTCAGCCGGCTCACATAGGGCTCGATCAGCGGACCGCACAGTCCGGTGCCGCAGCCCGCGTCCAGTGCCACGAACTGCTTCGCCGGCGCGCCGCTGGCCCGCTGCAGCGCCTCCGCGATCAACTGCGGCGCGCGGTAGGCCAGTCGCCCGAGTTTGGCGTCGAAGCTGTCGGCGAAGCTGTCGAAGGTGGACTCGATGAAGGCGTCGGACGCCCGCGTCGGCACGTTCTCGCCGGAGCAGGCGGCATGGAAATGCCGCGCCACCGGATTGTCCGGTTCCTGATCCAGCCAGCGACGGAACACCTCCGCGGCGGCATCGATCTGTCCCAGGGTGTAATAGGCGATGCCCAGCATCTTGTTGGACTCGGGATGGTGCGGCATCAGGGTGATCGCCTTGCAGTAGTAGGCGACGGCCTCCCTCACCCGGTGCTGGCAGGACATCAGGTTGCCCATGTTGTTGTGGGCGTCGGCGTGGTCGGGATTGGCTTCGATCGCCTTTTGATAGGCGGCCTCGGCCTCCTCGAACCGGCCCTGCGCCCGCAGCGCCGCGCCCAAATTGTTGTAGGCGTTGGCATGCCCGGGCTGCAGGGCGATCGCCTTGCGGTAGGCCTCGGTCGCCTCCGCCAGCCGTTCGTGCTCCACCAGGACGTTGCCCAGGTTGTTGTAGCGGTCGGCAAAGCCGGGGTCGAGTTCGATCGAGCGTTGGATGAGGTCGACCGCTTCCCCGCTGCGGTCGCGCTGGTGCAGGAGGACGCCGAGAAAATGCATCGCGTCCGCCTGATCCGGCGCGACTTCGAGAATGCGCCGGTAGAGGAGTTCGGCGTTGTCCAGATAGCCCTCGCGATGGGCGTTCACGGCGAGGGAGAGCGCCTCGCCGAGACTGAGTTCGGCGGGCGGTTGCAGGTCCGGCTCTATCCGGTCTTGGGCGCTTGCGTGCATCGGGGTCGAGACTCCGAAAAGTGTCCGGGCTAGGTTGCGAGGCGGTCGCGATAGATGCCGGGAGTCGAACCCGGAATCTCGGTGGCACCGACGGTACGCTGGTAGAACTCGGCCGCTTCGACCCCCGCCACCACCGCATATGCGTAGCCGGCAGCGCTCATGGCATGCAGGCAGGACAGGAGCAGGCCGCGGCCGATGCCCCGGCCGCGCGCCTCGCGCGCCACGCCGACCGGGCCGAACAGGCCGCGGCCGGTGCTGTCGTAGCAGGCAAAGCCCCGGATCGCTCCATTTTCCGTCGCGACATGACAGGAGATCGGGCGGCTGGCGAAGGCGACATCGCATTCGCTGGCCCAGCCCCGACCGAAGTTCTCCCGCACCCAATCCACCACGCTGTGCTTTTCATAGGCCATCGCACGCCGAATCCGCGGGCCGGCGCCGCCCAGCGCGATCGATGCCGCGGCCGGCAGTTCATAGAGTTTCACCAGCAGATCAGCCACCTGTCATCGCATCCGGCAGAACTGAGAGGTCCGCCGGCGGAGATCACGGCGCACGGACCGAAAAACCGCGGCCGGCTGACCGGCTTGCCACGGGCGGGCAACCGCCTGCCGCAACTCACGCATGGGCCGCGAACGGATGCAGCATGGCGCCCTTCTTGGCCACCACTTCCGCCGCCTTCGGCTCTCCCGCCACGGCGCGCTTGATCGCCTGCTTCGTCGCTTCGTAGTTGAAATCCTGGATCTTCTTGTCGTCGGCCGCCTCCCAGTGGATGAAGACGCCGACGCAGATGAAGGTGTCGTTGGCCTCGCTCGCCGGTATCGTTCCGTCCTCCACGCAATCCGCCACCGCCATGGCCACGGCCCGCTGCGCCGGCCCGAACATCTGCACCGCCTGCTTGGCGCCTTTGATCGTCACCTTGTTGAACATGACGGTGTTCGGTTTGCACAGCAGGTTCGGCGCCACCACCGCCAGCAGCGTCGTGAAGCCGTCCTTGTTGTTGCTCAGCGCGTTGGCGAAGGCCTTCTCGGCAGCACTGCCGCGCGGCCCCATGATGAGATCCACGTGCGCCACCTCGTTGCCGTCGCCGACCAGGGACTCGCCGACCAGAACGCGGTCGATCCTCTTTCCGGCGGGCGCGGCCGACGCCTGATGGTGGTGCAGCGGTTGCGCAGGCCGCGGCGCTGCTGCCGCCGGTGTCTCCTTCTTGCCGCCGAAGAGCGAAAGAATCGAATCGATCATGCCCATGTAGATCTCCTCCTCCTCGTTGTTATGCCCGCTGGATGACGGCGACGAAAATCCAACGTGCGCCGCCGAAACCGAATCGTCGCCCGCCCGTCCACTTCCGTCAAGGACGGCACTGCCGGGCCCGCTCCCGTCGGGCCGTCAGGCCGGCTCATAGCGCACCGCGTTGGGCGAATCCCGTACCGGCGCCTGGCCCAAACCGAGTATGCCGGCACCGACGAGAACGAAGCTGTCGCGATGCACATAAGTGCTCTCGCCACCGTCGGGCAGCACGAAGGTGCCGTTGGCGCTCTGGTCGGTGAGCACGAACCGCCCATTGCGATACTCCAGCCGGGCATGCAGCCGCGAGATGACGTCATCCTTGATCACCAGGTCGTTCTGATCGGCGCGTCCGAGGGTCAGCGTCGGCCGGAGCTCGCCCACCTCGACCTGTCTGCCGCCGACCGTGAGAACCAGCCGGCCGCCGCCGCCGCGCGGGGCGTTGGCCCAGGGTCGCTGCCGGATCAGCGTCACATTCTCGGCCTGCCAGACGACTTCGAAGACGTCGATCTGGTCGCGCTTGCCCTTGACGTCGGTGCGGTCGATCTGGCGCATCGCCGAGCGCCACGGCCCGGACATGCGGTCAACCGTGGTGCCGGTCGTCAGGATCTGACCGGCCTTGGCCTGATTGGCCATGCGCGATGCCACATTCACCGCATCGCCGAAAATGTCTGATTCCTCGATCAGGACGGGACCGAAATGAAAGCCGACGCGGATCGCGAGTTGCCGGCCGCCGACCACGAGCTGGCCGGTGATCGCCTCCTGCATTTCGGTAGCCGCATCGGCCGCCGCGTCGGCGGAACGAAACGCCGTCATGACTTCGTCGCCGATGGTCTTGATCAGGACGCCGCCATGGTTCCGGGTGGCGTCCGTCATGATGGCAACGCAGCGGGCGACGATCTCACGGGCGGTGATGTCTCCCAGCGTCTCATACAACTGGGTGCTGCCGGAGACATCGGCAAACAGGATCGCCAACTCGGTTTCGCGCTGCATGGACTGTCCCTGGTGCGCCGCCCCTCATCCGCCGCCCGTTCGGCATGTGGAGTGAAGGGTCAGCCACTCAATCGAACGCGTAGGCGAACTCCCCGCCGTCGACGCTGACTTGCACCCGCTCGATCGGCTTGCCTTCCATCATCCGCTTCAGGAACTCCTCGCTGATGCGCGGCAGCACGGTGTTGGTGAGGATGGCGTCGATCATGCGCCCGCCGCTCTCCAGTTCCGTGCAGCGGCTGGCGATGAGCTTCACCACCTCGTCGTCGTAGGTGAACGGCACCTTGTGATTCTCGCGGATGCGCTTCTCGATGCGGCCGAGCTGCAGCCGCGCAATGGCGCCGATCATCTCGTCGTTGAGCGGATAGTAGGGGATCACCACCAGCCGGCCCAGCAGCGCCGGCGGGAACACCTTGAGCAGCGGCTCGCGCAGGGCCTTGGCGATGCCCTCGGCATCGGGCATCAGCTCCGGGTCCTTGCACAGGTTCATGATGAGATCGGTGCCGGCATTGGTGGTGAGCAGGATCAGCGTGTTCTTGAAGTCGATCACGCGGCCCTCGCCGTCTTCCATCCAGCCCTTGTCGAACACCTGGAAGAAGATCTCGTGCACGTCCGGATGCGCCTTCTCCACCTCGTCCAGCAGCACCACCGAGTACGGACGCCGCCGCACCGCCTCGGTCAGCACCCCGCCCTCGCCGTAGCCGACATAGCCCGGAGGCGCGCCCTTGAGCGTGGACACGGTGTGCGCCTCCTGGTACTCGCTCATGTTGATGGTGATCACGTTCTGCTCGCCGCCGTAGAGCACTTCGGCCAGGGCCAGTGCGGTTTCGGTCTTGCCCACCCCCGAAGTGCCGGCGAGCATGAACACGCCGATCGGCTTGTTCGGGTTGTCGAGCTTGGCGCGGGAGGTCTGGATGCGCCGTGCGATCATCTCCAGCGCATGGCGCTGGCCGATGATGCGCTGCTCCAGCGTGTCGGCGAGCTTGAGGATCGCCTCCACCTCGTTCTTTACCATGCGTCCGACAGGTATACCGGTCCAGTCCTCCACCACCGAGGCCACCGCCTGATGGTCCACCGTCGGCAGGATGAGGGGCCGCTCGCCCTGCAGCGCGTGCAGATCGCCCTGCAACTGCTTCAGTTCGGCGAGCAGCGCAGCGCGCTCGTCTTCACCCAGGGCGCCCGGTACCGCGGCCGCCGCAGCTGGTGCCGCGGTGGCAACAGGAGTGGTCTTGGCGGCGGCATCCACCGCCGCCTCCAGCTTGCTCGCCGTGCCTTCAACCTTGCCGACGACGCCGCGCAGCTTGCCGCGAATCTCCAGGATCTTGTCCACCAGCGCCTTCTCTCGATCCCAGCGCGCGTCCAGTTCATCGAGGCGCGCCTTCTCGGCGACAAGCTTCTCCTTCGCCTTGGCTTCGCGCTCGGCGGTGTCGATGCCCACCGCCGTCTCGCGGCCGATGATCTCGAGTTCGGTGTCCAGCGCCTGGATGCGCTTGCGGCTGTCATCCACTTCCGGCGGCACGGCGTGCTGGCTGATGGCGACGCGGGCGCAGGCGGTATCGAGCAGGCTGACGGATTTGTCCGGCAACTGGCGCGCCGGGATGTAGCGATGCGACAGCCGCACCGAGGCTTCCAACGCTTCGTCCAGCACCTGTACCCGGTGGTGCTTCTCCATGGTCGAGGCCATGCCGCGCATCATGAGGATGGCCTTCTCCTCGCTCGGCTCCGCCACCTGCACCACCTGGAAGCGGCGCGTCAGCGCCGGGTCCTTTTCGATGTGCTTCTTGTACTCGGCCCAGGTGGTGGCCGCCACGGTGCGCAGGGTGCCGCGCGCCAAGGCCGGCTTGAGCAGGTTGGCGGCATCGCCGGTGCCGGCGGCGCCGCCGGCACCCACCAGCGTGTGCGCCTCGTCGATGAACATGATGATGGGCTTGGCGGAGGCCTGTACCTCCTCGATCACCTGGCGCAGCCGCTGCTCGAACTCGCCCTTCATGCTGGCGCCGGCCTGCAGCAGGCCCACGTCCAGCGTGCGCAGCGTCACGTCCTTGAGGGGCGGCGGCACATCGCCGGCCGCGATCTTGAGCGCGAAGCCCTCCACCACCGCCGTCTTGCCGACGCCGGCCTCGCCGGTCAGCAGCGGATTGTTCTGGCGCCGGCGCATGAGGATGTCGATGATCTGGCGGATCTCCTCGTCGCGCCCGACGATGGGATCGAGCTTGCCGCTTCTCGCCTGCTCGGTGAGATCCACGGTGAAGCGCTGCAGGGCCTCCTGCTTGCCCATCTGGGCCGGCGCCATGGCGCCGCTCGCTTCGCCCGGCGCACCGGTGAGGCCGGAGCCGTCGGAGGCGCGCAGGCCTTCCTCGGGCGAGGCCGATACGATCTTGCGGAAGTCCTCGGCCAGGTCGTCGGCGCGGATGTGCTCGAACTGACGCGAGATGTTGAGCAGGGCGTTGCGCAGCGTCCCGCTCTTGAGCATGCCCACCATCAGATGGCCGGTCCGGACCTGGCTCTCGCCGAACATGAGGGAGCCGTACACCCAGCCGCGCTCCACCGCGCTGTCGATGCGCTCCGACAGATCGGTGATGGCGGTGGAGCCGCGCGGCAGGCGGTCCAGAGCGGCGGTGATGTCCTTGGCGAGGGCCGACGCGTCGAGGCCGAAGTGCTGCATGATGCGATGCAGGTCCGAATCCTGGAGCTGCACGATCTGGGCGATCCAGTGCTCCAGTTCGACGTAGGGGTTGCCGCGCAGCTTGCAGAACACGGTGGCGCTTTCGATCGCCTTGTAGGCGACGGTGTTGAGTTTGCCGAACGACTTGACGCGACTGATCTCTCCCATCTTCCGGTCCTTTCTGTCAGGCGGCAGCGGCCTCGCTGCCCACCATTTCGTTGTTGGTCGGGGTATGGCTGCCGGTACGCAATCGCGCCAGCACCCGCTCCACTTCCAGGGTCAGGTCCGCGGCGTCGCTCGGCGCCCGGTAGGTGCCGAGCCAGGTGGTCCAGCCGAGGCGACCGAACCTGCCGAGCCTGATCTTCGGCACCTCCTGCCGCAGCAGCTTGAGACGCGCGTCCCACTCCAGTTCGAACGAAACATATTGCCGCACCAGCGCAACCAGCTTCGCGATCGCGGTGCCGCCCGGCAGGAAGCCCTCGTACTGTTCCAGGGTAAGGGGTCCCAGCTCGATGCGGAACTTGTGCTGGCGGTCCCACACTGCCCCGCCCAGCACGGCGCCGACGCCGAGGCGCGCACCGTCCGTGTCGATGCCGATGCGGGTGCGGTCTTCCGCCGGCAGCCGCATGCGGTGGCCGACGAACTGCTCGACGCGCACCGGCACGCGGAAGAAGCCGGCGGTCCAGGCCTGCAGGCCGTCGCTGTTGCGCACGTGCCGCGCCAGCAGCCCGGAGAAATACAGCTTGGCATGGTCGCCGACCGCATCGCGCTGCGCCAGCCGGGGCGAACCGATGCCGATGACGGATCCGACATAGGCGCCGAAGCGATCGTCCCGCGGCCGGTCGAGATTGACGGTGGGCTGGGCCTGCGCCCAGGCGCGGTAGAACAGTTCGAGAAAGCGATGGTTGAAGGTGTCGAGGAAGCGCGCGAAGGTGTAGTCGCCCGCATGCAGGATGCGCTCCCGGGTGTAGTCGGTGAGATGCAGCGGCAGCGGGCCGTTCGGACCCAGCAGCCCGAAGAAGCGCTGCTCCAGCCGCGGCGCCCGCCCTTCCTGCCCTAGACTGAAGGCCGACAGCGCCGCCGGCGCGAAGGATACCGACGGCTCCTGCCCGAGGCGGATCGGCTCGTCCGCCGGGCGCATGGCGCATCCGATGCGGGGCATCCGCGGAAACAGGCATTCGATGCGGCGCAGGGCCTGGAGGAAGTCGTGGTCGAACGGCTTCTCCTCCAGGCGGCGAAAATAGGTCAGAGGATCGGACGTTCCCCGCATCGCGGCACCCAGCGCATGACCTCGCCGCGCGCGCCCGATCGCAGCACGGTTTCGGTGAAGGAATTGATGGAAACGTGGCGCGCGAAGAACTGCTCCATCACCGAGCCGAGCAGGAACGCGCTGCCGCCCTGGAATGCCAGTTCATCCACCTCCAGTTCGATCTGCAGCCCGCGGCCGAAGGTCACCGGCCCCGGGATTGGAAAGCGGCGCACCAGCGGCCGCACCGCCACCCGCCGCACGCCCTCGATCTGCTTCCTCATGCCGGCGTCGCCGCTCATGGCATGCAATTCGAGCAGTTCGCGCAGCGCCGCCGCTCCCTCGCGCTCGTTGCTGTCCAGCAGCGACAGGTAGTTCAGCGACAGATGATTGACGAACTGCCAGGCCACGTTGCCTTCGCGCAGCGACGAATAGGGCTTGGATGGCCCCTTCAGGCAGCGGATTGCGGTCACGGGCGCCGACGACTCCAGGGTGAAATCCGTCTTGGCCACGCCCAGCGGCATGGTGAGGGGCAGGTCGCGATTGGTGCACTGGGCGGTCACCGCCAGCTGGCGCAGGTTGTCGCTGAAAGGGGCATCGCGCGGGTCCACCAGGGCGATGAACACTTCGCTGCCGACATAGCTGGAGCGAAAACCGGTGCGCTTCTGCGCCACCGACAGCAGACGCGGCTCGCGCTGCAACGTGAAGTACGCCTGATGCTCCGGCTCCTCGGTGTGAAACGCGGCGTAGAACGGCAGGAAGTTCCGTTCGCCCTCCGCGCCGACGCCGTAGCCGGTGACGCTCGACACTTCGAACACTTCGAAGTCCATCGGCCTGGTGCGGTCGGCCACGACGTGGAACTCGAAGCTGCTCTCGGAGACGTGGATGCGGTCGCAGCGCCGCGGAAACAGGTTCACCGCCGGCGTGCAGAACAGGCTGAAGTTCGCCGCGTCCACCACGCTTTCCAGTTGCGCGTCGCCGCGCTCGAACAGCAGGACGATCTCCAGCTCGTTGCCGCCGTGCCGCCGCACCGCCTTGCCCAGGCCGCCGAGATCGGCGAACAGGTAGCGCTGGGGAAACGCGAAATACTCCTGCAGCAGGCGGTAGCCCTGAAACCCGCGCAGCGTCACCGGCAGCAGGGCCTCGCCGTCGCCGTAGCCGACGGGCCGGACCTGCTTGCGCGGGATGAACTCGTACCAGGGCAGAGGCCGCTGCGGCGGCCCCACCAGCATGCCGAGGCAGGCGCCGAACGTGAGCTCATGCAGCTTGTAGGCGACCTCGTCGGCGCCCGACAGGAACAGGCGCAGGCTGTCCAGCTTGAGCTGGTCGAAGTTGAGGCCGGCGGTAGCGCGCAGGCGCAGGCGCACGCCCCCCTTCACCTTCTGGCCCGAGGGCAAGGCATTGAGCGGCAGATCCGGCGCGAAGGAGAAGTACTTGGCGCTGACGATCTCCACCGGCCACAGCGTCGTGTCCTGCGCGGTGCGGAATTCGCAGGCCGTGACGTCGCCCTTGCCGAGCAGGCTGCGCATGGCGCTGCCACGGGGAATGCTGATGCCGCGGGCGAGATTGGCTTCGTTCAGGTCCGGCTGGAACTGCGCCACCAGCATCGACGGCGTGGGCGCGAGGTAGTTGGGATAGACGATCTCGAGCAGGCGCTGGGTGAAGCGCGGGAATTCCGCGTCGAGCTTGAGTTGCACCCGCGCCGCGAGGAAACCCACGCCCTCCAGCAGGCGCTCGACGTAGGGATCGCTGACTTCGATCCCCTCCATGCCCAGACGCGCGGCGATCTTGGGAAACTGCTGCGCGAACTCCGCACCCATCTCGCGCAGATGTTGCAGTTCCTGGTTGTAATAGCGCAGCAGTCGCGGGTCCATGGCGCGGGCTCAGCCGATCTCGCGGATCTCGACCTGGCCGGTCTCCAGGTCAACTTCGGTGCGCAGCAGCAGTTCGATGGGAACCGGCTGGGACCAGAGCTGACCGCGAATCTGCACGCTGACGACGTTGTGATGTTCGAGCTGGTCTTCGCTCACCAGGGTCTCCACCTGCAGGGTGGACGGCGTGATGCGCGGCTCGAAGTCGACGATGACCTGGCGGATGATGCGCTCCAGTTCCATCACGTCGAGCGATGAGGCAGTCTCGCCGGAAAGCGCCGGCAGGCCGTAGTTGACGACGGAGCGCTCGGCCTCCGGATACGAGGCCCAGTCGATGTCGGTCGGCCGCGTGGCATTGAACAGCCAGGCCAGATCCCGCAGCACCGCCTGCCGCAGCTTCTGCCGCGACATGACGCGCGCTTCGCGCGGTTCCAGATGCTTGCTCGGGTCTTCGTCGGTGAGGCGGTCCAGCAGGGCCGGCTGCAGCCGTTCCTGGGGCGTGAGTTCGGCCATCTCAACCGGCCGCCGGGGCAGCGGCCTGCGGCGCGGACTGGATGGTGATGGTGCGGATGTCCATCAGCGGAAACTCGCCGGCATCGGTGGTGATGAGCCGCTGTCCGAGGCCGAAGAAAACATCGGGCGCCGTCTCCATCCACTCGGTCTTGCGCGCCAGCCGGATCATGCCGTCCTCGCTCGCCTCCGAACCCGGATAGCGCGTCGGAATAAGAGCCGGGCTCTCGCCGCCGTTCTCGAACTGCAGGTAGGCCGGCATCCACACCGCGTCGCGCAGATCGCTCGGCGCCTCGATCGTGACCCGCGACAGGCGGGCGAACGGAACCCAGTAGTAGCGGCCGTTGATGACGGCTTCGAGCACGGGGCCGAGGCGCACGTCGGCGTCGGCAATCCAGGAGAAGGGTTGGTCGTCGAGCGTGCCGCTGGTCTCGGGGGCCTGCTCGAAAGCCTGATCGTGCAAGGCCTGCGCCGCTGCGGTCTCGCCCTGGCCGGCACGCAGCAGCGCTTCGATCAGCAGGGCGAGCCAGGCGTCCGGCTGGCCGAAAACCATCGGCGCCTTGCGGCCGCGGAACACCTCGGCGCGCAGCAGTTCGCACTTGAGGGCTTCGGCATACATCTGCTGCATGGCCAGCGCCGCCGGGTCCAGGCTCGCCGCCGTGTCGAGCTGATTCAGCGCCCGTTCCCACTGCCCCAGCACGCACAGGAGCTGAAACAGGAAGACGCGCAACTTGGCGTCGCCGGGCCGGGCGCGCACCTGGTCCTGCAGGAGCTTGAGGGCTGCGGCGGGATCGCCGGCGCGCAGGTGGTCTTCGGCAGTGAGAACTGGGTTCATCGTCGTGGGAGGCGTCGTAAACGGGGTGGCGTTGTGTCGGTCTAGAGGATGTCGTGCATGAACACGCTGCTGCCCTTGAGTTGTCCGTCTGCACCCTGCTGGCGGTATTCGATCTCGATCTTCTGGAAGGAGAGGGTCACGCTTTCCAGCATCTGCGCGCTGGTTTCGGACTCGGGCGCCTGCACGTCGTAAGAGGTGATGCGCCCTTTCTCTATGGTGAGTTTGAAGTATTCCTGCTGGGTGGTGCCTGCCTTGCGCACGCTGAGCACGGCCTTCTTGATCACCTCGTTGTTGACGGCCGCGAGCATCAGGGCAGTGGACGCCGCGTCGGTGTGCTTGAGAACGCGCAACTCCTTGATCGTGGCCTTGCCGCTCGCCCCCCCGGTCGCCATGTCGATATGGGTCTTGATGCCCCAGGACCAGCTCAGGACGTCGATCTCGTCCTTGTGCTTTTCGTCGCGCGATTCGCCCTTGATCGGCCCGGTCTTCTGGCCGACGATACTGATGAACATATCGCCGGTATCCGCCCGCGCCAATCCGGAAGCGGACGCCGGCACGCCACCCGATATCCCAATTGAAGGCACCCTTATCTCCTTGACCATGCAGCCGGTCGCCGCGTCATGAAACCTCGACCAAGCGGCGCATTCCAAATTCCGGCGGCGACGAAAGCGATAGTGTCAGCGGCGCAAATGTTCCGCGGCGTCGAGGGGCACCAGCGCAAGCGCTATTCCGTGCGATTCGTGGCGGCCGGCCGCACGCGGCGCGGCCGCCCACTGCACCCTAGACCTTCACGTTCTTGGCGATGTTGAAGGCTGCCTCGACCGCGGCCTCGCCCGTGCCGTCGGGCTTCTGCGGCGAGTATTCGATCTTGTACTCGGCGAAGTTGAGCGTCACGTTTTCGCTCAGCCGATCCTCGCCGCCGCTGCCGCCGGTTGACACCGACGAGACGATCACCTCCTTCATTGTCAGCTTGATGTACTCCAGCGGCTTCTCGCCCGCCTTGCGCACCGTCAGCAGCGCCTGCTTATAGTGCTTGCCGTTGCAGCAGGAAAGCATCAGGCCGGGCGAGGCCTTGTCGATGTACTTGGTGATCGAAATGTCATTGACCGACACCTTGCCCGCCCCGCCGCCGCCGCCGAGGTGGGTCGTCCCGGACTGGCTCATGCCCCAGCTCCAGGACAGCACGTCGATCTCGTCCTTGTGCTTGTCGTCCCGCGACTCGCCCTTCACGTCGTCAATTTTCAGAAACATGTTGAACAGCCATGGTCGTCTCCTTTTCTAAGTTCTGATCAAGTCCTGCTGTTTACAACGGAGCACCGGAACCACCGGTGCCGCAACTGCCATCGCCTCCTCGATACTGGTTCGGACCTACGCCGCCTTGGCCGACGGCAGCTTCGAAACCAGTCGCAGCGAAACGGTCAAGCCCTCCAACTGATAGTGCGGCCGGAGAAAGAATTTCGACGTGTAGTAGCCGGGATTGCCTTCGACCTCCTCGACCACCACTTCGGCGGCCGCCAGGGGCTTGCGCGCCTTGGTGCTTTCGGAGGAATGGGCCGGATCCCCGTCCACGTAATTCATGATCCAGTTCTGCAGCCAGGTCTGCATGTCGTCGCGCTCCTTGAACGAGCCGATCTTGTCGCGCACGATGCACTTCAGGTAGTGGGCAAAGCGGCAGCAGGCGAACAGGTAGGGGAGCCGTGCCGCCAGGTTGGCGTTGGCGGTGGCATCCGGATCGTCGTATTCGAACGGCTTCTGCAGCGACTGGGCGCCGATGAAGGCGGCGAAGTCCGAGTTCTTGCGGTGGATCAGCGGCATGAAGCCGTTCTTCGCCAGCTCCGCCTCGCGCCGGTCGCTGATGGCGATCTCGGTCGGGCACTTCATGTCCACGCCGCCGTCGTCGGTCGGGAAGGTGTGGGTCGGCAGCCCTTCGACCGCGCCCCCGGATTCGATGCCGCGGATGCGCGAACACCAGCCGTACTCCTTGAACGAGCGGTTGATATTCACCGCCATGGCATAGGCGGAATTGGCCCAGGTGTATCTGCTGTGGTCCGCCGCGCCGGTGTCTTCCTCGAACTCGAACTGTTCCACCGGATTGGTCTTGGCGCCGTAGGGTATGCGCGCCAGAAAGCGCGGCATCGCCAGCCCGATGTAGCGCGCGTCGTCCGATTCGCGCAGGGAGCGCCACGCCGCGTACTCCGGCGTGGTGAAGATCTTGGTGAGGTCGCGCGGATTGGCGAGTTCCTGCCACGAATCCATCTGCATCACGGTCGGCGAGGCCGCGGCGATGAAGGGCGTATGCGCGGCAGCGGACACTTTCGCCATCTCGCCCAGCAGCTCGACGTCCGGCGGGCTCTGGTCGAAATAGTAGTCGCCGACCAGGCAGCCGAAGGGCTCGCCGCCGAACTGGCCGTACTCTTCCTCATAGACGCGCTTGAAGATCGGGCTCTGGTCCCAGGCCGTGCCCTTGAACTTCTTGAGCGTCTTGCCCACGTCCGCCTTCGAGATGTTCATGACGCGGATCTTGAGCATCTCGTCGGTTTCGGTGTTGTTCACCAGATAGTGCAGGCCGCGCCAGCCGCTCTCCAGCTTCTGGAAGTCCTGGTGGTGCAGGATGAGGTTGATCTGCTCCGACAGCTTCTTGTCGATCTCGGCGATGATCGCCTCGATCGACTTCACCACGTCGGCACTGATCAGCGTGGTCTGGGCCAGCGCCTGCTCGGCGAGCGTGCGCACCGCCTGCTGCACGGCGCTCTTCGCTTCGTCGGTCTTGGGCTTGAATTCCTTCTGCAGCAGCTCCGTGAGCGGGCTGCCCTCCAGCACTGCGCCTTCCGCCTGCAATGCCTGCTGTTGTTCGTCGGCCATCTCTATGTCTCCTCAGTGTTCGCCGGTTTGACTCAGGCTGCTCCGCCTTCTTCCGCCGGCTTCTTGGCCGCCGCGAGCGACTTGAGCAGCGCCGGATCCTGCAGCACCTTCGCGATCAGATCCTCGGCGCCGCTCTTGCCGTCCATGTAGGTGATCAGGTTGGAGAGCTGGGTGCGCGCCTCCAGCAGCTTGCTCAGCGCATCGACCTTGCGCGCCACCGCCGCCGGCGAAAAGTCGTCCATGCTCTCGAAGGTGAGCTCGACGTTCAGGCTTCCTTCGCCGGTAAGGGTATTGGGCACCTGGAACGCGACCCGCGGCTTCATCGCCTTCATGCGGCTGTCGAAGTTGTCCACGTCGATGTCGAGGAACTTGCGGTCCGCCACACCGGGCAGCGCCTCGGCCGGCTTGCCGGAGAGGTCGGCCAGCACGCCCATGACGAAGGGAAGCTGGATCTTCTTCTCCGCTCCGTACAGTTCCACGTCGTATTCGATCTGGACCCGCGGCGCGCGATTGCGCGCGATGAATTTCTGACTGCTCTTCGCCACGTCAAGCCTCCTGTTCCGTTAGATTCACTTCGATGGCGGATCGACTGATCGGTCCCCGCTTGCCGCTTTCCATCCTCCTGCCCCCTCCGGGCATTCGTTGACGAAATCCCGCGCGAGCCGGGCCGGCACCCGTCCGGCGGCTAACCATCCTTGATCCCTGCGATCGTCTCCACCTGCGGCAGGCTGTCGGGCGCCATGTCGCGGATGATATCGACAAAGTTCATCGTCATCAGGCGCTTGGCGCGCTGGATCAGGAGCGGCGCGGGATTGCTGGGCTCGTTCCGTTCCAGGTAGGCGCACACCTTGTCGAGCAGCCGGATCGCGTCGTCGCGGCTGCGTATTTCTCCCGTCACCTGCAACGCCGCAGCGGGCGCCATCGCCGCGCCTTCGATAGTACCCGCCTCAGCCGCGCCTGCTGTGGCGCCGGCAGCAGCGAGGGCGCTGTTGCAGACGTTGACCAGGGGGGAAAGGATGTTGGCCAGCGGCCGCACATCGATGGCGCGCTCGCCGCCCACCTTCTCCACCAGAAGCCCGTGCAGGGAACGCAGGCTCTGCGCCGCCTCGCGCACCGCTTCCAGGCTGCCCGGATTGTCCGCCGCCACGTCGCGCGCGATCGACTCGACCTGGTCCTGGGTCATGGCGGCGCCATCGGCAGGGGCCGGCAGCTTGCCCAAAGCCACCTCGACGTCGCGCACCAGGATCTGTCCCGCGGCACGGGAGCGCACGAACGGGCTCTTGCGCAGATCGCGCAACAGGGTGTCGGCATCGACCAGAGGCGCGAGGGAATTGAGGCGCATCGTGGGGTCGTTGTCGTCCTCCGCATCGAGCTGCGGATGGACATGGTCCCAGTAGCGCGACAGCATCTGGTGGATGAGCTTGAGGCCGTCGTTCAGCCCCGCCGCGCCCTCCAGATTCACCAGGGCACGGGTCAGGGGGACGGCAATCCGCAGGTCCTTGCAACGCGGGAACAGGGAAAGGGCGAGTTCGCGCACTTCGCCCCAGGCGGGCTCCTCCGCCGCGATCACCGTCTCGCCGAACTGCTGCTCCGGCTTGCCCTGAATGCTCTTCTCGAGCTCGAGGAAAGCTGCGTCATATTCCAGGTTGGGCCCGCAGGGCGGTTCTTCTGCCGTCTCCGCGAGCAGTTGTTCGATGTCGATCACGAGCCCTTGCCTCCGCTCTTTCTTATTCTCGCCCTGCACCCTGCGCACCGCCGCCGCGAGGCATGTCGGTGCAATTCCCGTCTAGGGTGCCGAAGGGTCTGATGGCTGTCAACCAGCCCGTGGTACTAAGCCGGCCGAACCGGAACCAACCAGGTTTCCTCATTCCATCCGGCCGGAAAACCTGCAATGTACGAACAAGGGGGGATTCCCCTTGTATATCCCCCCCACGGGAGCAAGGGGGCAGGCCCCTTGCAGATCCCAAGAACGTCCGCCCCGGCCGACGCTTCGCCAGAATTGTCACGATTCCCGTCTCAAGTGACTATCGGCTTCAGCCGAACGCCGCAGCCTGGCGCATGCGGCAGGTCCGGCCCGCCTCAGAAGTCCTGGCAGCCGTGACGCTCCGCCACCTCGACGCAGTTCGTCAGGTTCGGCAGCTGCCGCACGCGGGACCACTCGCGATCCAGTTGGTCGGGATTGTCCACCTCCGCTCTGACCAGCAGCGGGCCGGTGGCCAGACACATGCTCGAAACGCCGAGGTTGCGCCCATAGAGCTGGGTCTGGCCGTACTCGATGACGGTGTAGTACACCGGCTGGCGTGGGCGCTGCGGCAGCACCGTCAGCGTGCCCGGGACGAAATCCAGCAGATACCCGACCGGAGAAATGAACGTGCCCGTGATCGGATAGCCTCCCGCCGGGGACGAAACGAGGGCTGACGTCGCAAGCGTGCCGGCGGCCGCGTCGGAGGCCGCATCGCCGTTGAGGAGCCCGGTTACGCTGAAAGTGAGCGGCGGATTGGGCAGGCCGAAAAGGCGCGCAAGGCTATCCGCCGTCACTGTCGCCGACGGCCGCTGGCGATAGACGAAGTGGTTGCCGGTCGCGGGAATCGCGATTTCCGACGCGCAGGTTCCCGGATAGCTGCAGCCATAGAAGTTCGGCTGGGCGTTGCCAGGAGTCAGCCCGCCCCGGGTCTCGCCGACCCAGGTGTCCGCCCAGACGCGCCACGTCCCGCCTGGGCCGGGCGTAACCGTGCTCCCTGCCGCGTTGTTGAAAATTCCCGCGCTGACCAGATCGATGCGCGAACCCGCGCCGGATGTCGTCACGTTCTGGCCGAGGGTGAGATCACCGCTCAGGGTTCGCACCGAGAAACTACCGACCGCCTCGGAAGTCGAGGCGAGGATTGCCTGCGGGGCATTGGTGATACCGATTCTCGCTGTCGAACCCGGTCCCCGTCACCGGCCCGATGACCAGCGGCCCGCTGTTCACGAACTGCACGCTCGCCGGCGGGTCGGATGCGAAAACGCTCACCGCGTTCGACGGATCGGTGAGGACGAAATCCCCTGCGCCGGGGCCGGATACGACCAGGTTTTGCGCCGTAATGGGTGCCGTCTGAGTCACCGGGCCGGCGGACGCGAGCGTGATGGTGCGGCCCGGCGCCGAGAGCGCAGCGTTGAGCGCGATACCCGCGCTGCCTGCGCCGGTGTTCTGCAGGCTGAAGTCGGTTGCTGCGGTCAGGGGTGCGAACAAGGTTATGGCGCCGACGTGGGTCGTGCCGCCGACGACCACCGCCGACGCACCGGGCTGGAGCGCGGCCAGATCCGCGCTCGAAACGTTGAAGCCGTTCCCGGTACCGCCGAGCAGATCAATCCGGACAGCATCTGCCGGAATAAGCGAACCGCCGAAACTCACGCCTCCGGGCCTCAGGTTTATCACTCCGCCGACCGTCTGGATCAGCGCGCTCTGTCCCGAGCTTTCGAGCTGAATCGCATCCCCGGCGCCGGCATTCGTCGCGCGCAAGACGATGTTCCCGGACGTCGTGGCATCTCCGACCACCGCGCCGCCTTCGATCAGCAGACCGGCGCCGCCCGTCGTCGACTCGCCGCTGAGGATGATGGAACCGGGCGCACCCGTCGTGATCAGGCGGGCCGGCGTGCAATCGCCGAGGCAGTCGCCGGCGAGGAACAGCCCGGTACCGGTCCCGCGTCCGCGCACGTCGATGGTTCCGCCGCCGCTGGTGGCGATGGTGGTGCCGTCGATCGATACCCCGGTACCCCCGGCCGAAAACGCATCGAGACCGGTGATCGCCACCGCGCCGGACGACGTCCGGATCGCGCCGAACTGCAGATCGATGCCCCGGCTCGACACGCCCTGGCTGGTCGCCGTGAGCGTAATCGATCCGGACGTGGTTTCGAGAAGCGAGTCTCCCTCGCCGAAGGGAGTCATCGTGATGCCGGCGTTGGCATTGGGTCCGGCGCCCGAACTGGCGGCCACGACCGAAATGTTGCCGGACCCGGTCGTGACGGTCGAACCGGAAAAGCGCACGGCGCTCGTGCCTGTGGCGGGCAGCGTGGCGTTCGCCAGGTACACGGCAAAGGCGGAGAAATCACCGCCGACTGCCGGATCGATGCTGCTCCGCGTATCGATGGTGCCGGCAGTCACACGGATCGGTTCGTTGAGACTCAGGGTCGGCGCTTCGATGCCGGTTACCTCGATAAACCCCGCCGCCGCAAAGCCCCCCACGCCGCCGCCCAGCGTCACTGCACCGCCGTTGGTGACGATGGACGAACCGTCCTGAATCCAGATCCCGCCCAAGCCACTGCCGTTCGTGTCGCTGCGCAGGACGACGTTGAGCCGCCCGGAACCGGACACGATGGCGGAGGCGGGCTCCATCACGACGTTGCGCAGCGCGATCAGGCTCAGGGTCGCATCGCCGCCCGCCGTCTTGTCGATGCTGACGCCGGCGGCAACCGTGACGTTGCCCAATTCGCCGGCCGCGGAATCACTGGAAGCGACGGTCACCGACGTGCCCGCGTTCAGTGCGGCCTCGATGTCGGTATCCAGAACGGTCGCTGAAGTGGTGTTGGCGGTGAACACGAGTTCCGGGGGCGGTGGGGTTTCGACGACGCCCGCGGTCGAGCCCTCGGATGCGGCATCGATGATGGTGATGTCATTGGGATCGAGCAGCCATTCGCCCGCCTTGCCCAGCGGAGAGTAGGCGGACACGCGTGCGCCGTAGACATCGAGGAAGGCGCCGGAAGTCTCGACAAATCCGCCGTCGCCGCCGCGCGCTCCGCCGTTGGCCGTGATCGTGCCGTGTACCCGCGTTGCCTTGTCGCTCCAGACGACCACCTTGCCGCCGGCCCCCGTGCCCAGGGCGTCGGCATGGATCGCGGCGCCGCTTCCGACGTAGGTCGCCTCGGCGTTGCGCAGCGCCGGATTCTGGCCGCGCACGTCGCCGCCCACCAGCACCGTGCCGCCGCCGGCATCCCCGCTGGCATCCACCGCTGCGGCGCCGGCGAGGCCGACGTGGTGGCCGAGCACCGCGACCTCGCCGCCGGTGAACCCCGCATCACGCCCGGAGGCGTCGAGTTGCCCGGAGACCAGGGTGACGCCCGTGTCGCCGCCGTCCAGCACGATGCGGCCGTTGCGCTCCACCAGAGAGCGCGCGCGCACCACGCCCTGCTGGTTGATCACGGTTTCCGCCAGCGCCTCGGCGGCGCGGGCGGTGAGCACGGCCTGGCCGCCGTCCGCCACGACCATGCCGCTGTTGCGGACCTGGGCGCCGACCGCCGCTTCGTCCACGCGGATTGCCGTCAGCCCGTCGCCGGCGAAGTCGAGCGTCACCTTGTTGCCCGCTGCCAAAGCCACCGTACCCAGGCGCGCCGTGACCGTACCCTCGTTGCTCACCTGTCCGCCCAGGAGGGCGATGGTGCCCCGCTCTGCCGCCTGCAGCGTGCCCTGGTTCACCACCGCACCCGATCCCGCTCCGGCAAAGCTGTATCGCCCGGCCAGGAAATCCGCATCGCCGATGCCCAAGGTGGACGCCACCAGGGCGCCGACGTCCACCGACGCGCCGCGAGTGAACAGGACGCCGCTGGGATTGACCAGGAACACGCGGCCGTTGGCCGTGAGGCGTCCCGCGATCTGGCTCGGATTGCTCTGCACGACGCGGTTGAGGATGGTGCTGGAGGCACCCGGCTGGAGAAATTGAACGCCCTCGGCGGCGCCGATGGAGAAGCTGTTCCAATGGACGATGGCGCTGCCGGTTCCCTGCTGCACGACCATGTTCTGCGCCGTCGGTCGTCCCACCGACACCTGGCCGCTCACCACCTGCTCGCCGGTGGGCAGGGCCAGCGCCGGCGGCAGCGCGCCGAACGCCAGCGCCAGCGCCAGCCCGATGCGCGTCGGGAAGGTACGGCCCGGGCCACGATCCAGTCTCGTAAGGCTGCCACCGTGGCGACTCTGCCGAGGAACTGCCCCGAGGGTGGGTTGGGGGGATTTGCAAGGGGGCCTCCCCCCTTGTTCCTCATCGGGGGATATACAAGGCGAATCTCCCCTTGTTCGTACATGGCAGCTTTTCCGGCCGCATCGAGCGGACAGATCTGTTTGGTCCCGGCTCGGCCGGCTTAGGGCGGGAGTCGCTTTCATGCCAGCCTCCTGGTTTTTTCTCTCGCTGTCACGAAGGTCAGTGATGGCCGGCCGGAGTGGCAGCGCCTAGAAGGATTTCGTCGAACTGCAGATAGACCCGCGGCAGGCGGTCCGGCGCAGTCACGGGCATACCGGTGTCGCGCCATGCCGCGCTGCCGCGCAGCGCGAAGCCGTAGGGCGCCGACCAGTAGAGCCCGAGGCCGTAGCCGCGCAGGGTGGCGCTGTTCGTTCCCTGCCCCGGCAGGGGATCCTCCAGGATGCGTCCCCACCCGGCATCGTAGAAGCCGCTCACGGTGATCTGGTTGGTGAGGCTGAAACGCAGTTCGCCATTCACCACATAGCCCTCGTCCACCACGCCCTCCGAGGGCGGATAGGCGCGCACCGCGGCCGGTCCGCCCAGCGCGATCTTCTCGGCGCTCACCAGATTCTTGCTCGCCCACTGTCCCGCCAGGCCCAGGTAGGCGCTGGTGCGCGCACTCAGCGCCTGCAGCCGCGACAGTTGGTAGTTGATATGGGTGAAGCTGCCGTCCGTCTTCGGCCCCCCGGGTGCCTGGTCGACCGCCAGCACGTCGGGAGAACGCAGGTCGACGTCGCCCAGGTACACCGTCACGGCGGCGCTGGTGTAGCCGCCGCGCCACACGCTGTCCCGCCCCTCGTAGGACAGGCCGAGCACGGCAAGATCGATGCTCTGCTCGGAATCGAGGCGGAACGCGCCGACCCGGTCTTCCAGCAGCTTATGCTCGTAACCCACCCGGCCGACCAGGTTGCGGGCGCGCGAGCGCAGGAACGGATGGGTCAGCCCGATCTCGAACACTTCGGCGGAACCGGAGCTGTCCAGGGCGGCGAACTCCTTGCCCAGACGGTAGTGGAGCTGGCCGTAGGCGACGCCCAGTCGCGTTCCCCTGCCGCCCAGCGGCAGCTCGTAGCCGACGCGACCGTACACCAGCCCGTTGGCCGCCGTGTCGATCAGCCGCAGATCCAGGTTGTCGCCGATGCCGAGCGGGCCGTTCACCCGCAAGGTGGCGCCGATGCGTGCCTCGCCGGTGCTGTAGACGCCGTAGTTGTCGGCATCCAGCAGCAGATTCACGCGCGGCGAGGGGCCGACGTCCACCACCAGGTCGGTGGTTCCCGGCTCGTCCCCCTGCTCCAGCGCAGATTGGACCACGATGCCCGGCAGGTCGGACATCAGCATCAGAGTGCGCTCCAGCTCGTCCTGCCGGATCGGTTGCCCGCTCTTGAGCTGGGCCAGGAAGGGTTCGAGGCGCTGGGCGCTGATCGGCGCCTCGGGCGCGACGGTGAGGCGGACGTGCCCGAGCCGGCCCTCGACGATGGAAAACTCCACCGCCCCGGCGGTGACGTCCTGCACCGGCAGCACGGCCTGGGCCAGCGGATAGCCGGCCTCCCGATAGCGATCGGCGATGCGTTGCCGGATCTGGTCGAGTTCCGCGAACGTAACCTGCTGGCCGATGCGATCTGCGGCCAACGCCGCAAGTTCCGCGCTGGAGAAAACCGTATTGCCGACGAAGCTCACGCTGCGCAGGGTGAAGGCGGTCTGGGCGGCAGGCCGGCTTGGTTGCGCCGGCGCAGCCGGCGGCAGCGGCGCGGCAGCGGGCGCCGCCGGCGCCGTGATCGGAGGCTGGGGCGCCACGTCCCGCAAGGCGCTCCCGGCATTCGGCACGACCTGGGCCAAGGCCGCCGTCGTGGCGAAAAACCAGACCAACAGCGTGCAACCGCGCAATGCGGTGACGTAGCGGCTTTCTCGGCGTCCGAAATCCTGGGGGCTGGTTTTTCTCATGGTCGTATGCAGGGTCGCTCCGGCGGCTCAGCCCTGCAGGCGCATGCGCCAGTCACCGATGAAGTTGAAGGGCGCCCAGAAGAAGGGATGCGAAAAGCGCGGACGCTTCAGCACCGCGATCTGGCCCGCCCGCATGGCGTCGATCGCCTCGGCGCCCTTGGCTAGTTCGCCGTAGAGCGAGGTCATCAGCAACTCGGTGGAATCGTCCGAAACCGGCCACAGCGAGACGATCAGACCGGCAGCGCCGGCAGTGAAGAACGAACGCGTGAAACCGAGGATCTCGTCGCCGCGCGCAATGCGGCCGAGCCCGCTCTCGCAGGCCGACAGCGTCACCAGGGAAACGTCGCCCATCGGCAGTCCATACACCTCGCGCGCTTCGAGGAAGCCGGGATCCTGCCCCTCCTCCGCCAGCAGGATGCGGGAAGCCAGCGGATCGATGGTATCCACTTCCGCATGGGCGGCGACATGCAGGATGCGGCCGCTGCCCGCGTTGTCGCGAAACAGCCGCTTCGACGCATCGTGCTGCACGAACAACTTCTTGCTCGGGAACAGATTGCCGATCTGCTCGATTTCGCGCTCCGAGCCCGGCAGCGCCAATCTGGGATCGTCATAGGCGGGATTGCCGAATGCCACCAGCCGGCCGCTCGCCGTCGTGCCCTTTTTCACCAACTGGATCGCCACGCTCGCCGACGGCGCCACCGCCAGCGCATGGCGTTCGATGAGGTAGGAGTTGCCGTCGCGCAATGCCTGGAACGGCAGGTAATGCAAGGCGCCGTGGGGCACGATCAGCAGGCGCTCGTTCTCCGCCAGCCCGAGCGGCTGAATCAGGATCTGATAGAGGCGCTGGCCGAGTTCCCCGGCGCTTCGCTTGCGCTCGAAGATGGACTGGCGGAACTGATCGACGATCTTTTCCAGCCCCTCGCGCGGCTGCTCGATGGTCACGCCCTTGACGCTGTCCTTGCGCACCACCCAGGCGTACAGGCGCTGATCCAGAGTGTGGAACTCGACCAGGGCCTCCCCGCCGCGCAGTGTCGCCTGCACCTCGCGCAGCGGCACGGGATCCGCGCTCAGCGCGACCGCATCGGTCCCGCCACCGAGGGAGACGCGTTCCCGCACCACGTCGAGCAGGGCCCGCGAGCGACTCGCCTCGGAAAGTCGCCACCCCGCCTCCACGTCGCCCGCCTCCATGGAGAGGGACAAGGCGCGCTCGAAGATCTGCTGCGTGTCGCCGAACAATCCGGCCTTGAACTCCTCGCTGCGGAACTTCGCCCGAATGCTCTCCGCCAACCGGGCTGCCTCGAAATAGGCACGGCGTGCACCCGCCGCGTCGTTCACCGCGAGGTAGCTGCGCGCCAGACCTTCCTGCGCCCACAGCCGCTGGTAGGCGGAATCGGCACCGCTGGCATCCTGCGCCGCCGCAGCGAAGAGCTTGACCGCCGCCGCCGGCTTGCCTTCGAGCAAGAGGAGGTTGCCAAGGCCGCGCCAATGGATCGCCCGCAGCGCCGGGCTGTCCGGCGTCGGAATCTGATCGTAGAGATCACGCGCCTGTTGCGGCTTGCGCTCGGCAATGTAGGCGTTGGCCAGGGAGATCTGCACCAGGGGCCGGAAGTTCTCGCTGGCCGCGCCGAGCGACTGGTTGTAGAAGGCGATCGCATCAGCCATCTTGCCGCGGCGCGCCGCCACGTCGCCCAGCACCTTGTAGGCCGGCCCCGCCACGACGCGCGGATCCTTGGCCTGGTGCTGCAGCGCCTCGCGCGCGTACTGCTCGGCGCGATCGAGGTCGCCGGCATAGCTGTAGGCGATGGCGAAATCACGCTTGCTGACCGCGACCAGATCGTCGTTGCCCTGCTGCTGCCCGATGTACAGCGCGCGGCTCGCTGCGCGGATGCTCAGGCGGAACTCGCCGCGTTCGGCCAGCGCCACGGCCTGACTGCAATACTGATAGCCGTCGAGCTTGACGCGATCGCGCCGGTAGAGGAGTTGGCCTTCGGTGCTCAGCGCCTTGATCGTTTCCGCGTCGTGCTGCCGCGCTTCGGCCACGCGGAAGGCCGCGGACGCGCCGGCCGGCGCTGCATCCTGGGCCAGAGCGGAAGCCGCAAACGCAGCGGCAAGCGCGATCGAGCAGGGGGAGACGATGGAGAGCAGGCGCATCAAGCTGACCTCGGGGCCCGTCAGTCTTCAAGGCCTGTTCGTTTTCGGGTCGCGGTTTTGCCGCAACTCTATTGGAATCGCCTGCAGCATGCAACTATCGGCCCCGGCAGGTCGGATGCCGGCGGCGCATCAGCCGAAGATGTGCGCGATGGTGGCCTGCACTGCCATGGCAGCGGCATGCGGATCCGGCGCCTGGCGGATCGGGCGGCCGATGACAATGTAGTCGGCCCCGTTGTGAAACGCCTGCGCCACATCCACGGTGCGCTTCTGATCGTCCGCCGGCTTGTTCTCGACGGGACGGATTCCGGGCGTGACCACCAGGATGCGGCTGCCCAGTTCGCGTCGAATGAGGGGCGCCTCCAGTCCGGAGGAAACGACGCCGTCGCAACCCGCCTCGAGGGCGCGGCGCGCGCGGGACAAAACCAGCTTCTCCACGTCGCACTGGAAGCCGAGATCGTCGAGGTCGCCCCGGTCCAGGCTGGTCAGCACGGTGACGGCAAGGATCTTGAGGTCGCCCTTGTCCTTGCCCGCCGCCTCCATGATCGCCTGATTGCCATGCACGGTGGCGAAAGTCGCGCCCCGCCCCGCCAAAGCGCGCACTGCGGCGCGCACGGTTTCCGGGACGTCGAAGAACTTCAGGTCGACAAACACCTTCTTCTGCTGCGCCACCAGCCAGTCGAGCAGTTCAAAATAGCCGCCCGCCATGAACAGCTCGAGGCCGATCTTGTAGAAACGGGCAGCCTCGCCGAGTTGCAGGACCAGCGCCCGCGCCTCAGGCGCATTCGGCACATCGAGGGCCACGATCAGGCGTTCCGCCGGCGGGATGGGCTTGGTGGAGGACGGGATCATGCGGCACACTTCCGTGACTTAGGCCGCAGCAGGGTGAGGCCGGATCTAGTACTTTCGGCAGATGCACAAATCATGTCAAAACGGGGACAATCCGGTTGGCAACACTGCGATCGATTTCGCGCGACGCGAGCCGGCAGTGGGAGGCCCAGGTTTGAACTGAGCACCGGCCGCCGCTTCGCGCACGACACGCCAGCCCCGGTGAGTCGGCACCACAGGGCGCAATGCACCGCTGCGGCGGGATTCTACACAATTAAAGAATATGGCAGGCTCCCGAAACGCTGCGCCCGGTCCCCGCACGGAATCCGGTGTTGCGGACGCCCTGGCGGTCGAGGCGCAGGTAAGCGATACGCTGGACTGGTTCGCCCACCCGGCAGCCAGGGATGTCCGCGTCGAACTCGCCGACGCGCGCACTCGTCTCTCGGCATTTTCGGCGCTGCCCGTCAGCATCAACCAGTTTCACCGCATCCTCGATCTGTTTCAGGGGCGCGCGGACACACTCGCCACCGCCGCCAAAGTGCTGCTGCGCGATGCCGGTCAACCCCTGGCACCCGACTTGCACTTGCTGGCCCAGCATCTGGACCATCTGGAGTCCCAGATCTGCGACGGATACCTGCGGGTAATCAAGGACATCGAGCACCGTTTCGTCCGCAGCCGGCGGCGCGATCCGTCCACGGTGGCGGCGCGGGCGCTCAAGGCGCTGCGTGAAAGACTGGAGATCGCGGCCTACGCATCAAAAGCCGTGCCGCCCGAGTTGTGGGCGCAGGCCCATCATCTGTACCGCGTCTCGCGCACGAACCGTCCTCCCGCCAACTTGCCGCCCGACGCCGGGCCGGACGCCGGGCGCGTCTATCGCGAGATGCTGGCCTTCGCCGCCGTTCAGTCGGAGCGCTTGTCGGGCCTGGAAGTGGCGGGAGCGGCGGATTATCTCGGACGCTTCGCACCCGCGGTGATGCTGTTCGATATTCCGCCGACGACGGCCGATTTCCGCATGTTCTGGGTGGATCCCGAACTCGATTCCGCGCCGGTCGCCCTGGCGCGCAAACTGCCGCCGGCCGGCGACGAGGTTCTCTATTTCTCCTGTGCCCGGCTGGGCACGCTGGCCGCCGAACATCTGCGCGAACTGGAAGCCGGAACCGCACCGGCGCAGTTGCGACTGCCGCCCGAAGCCGCGAAGCCGGCCTACCGCGGGCTGCTCCACAAGTTGCACGAAACCTGGGCCGAACCGCCTGCGCGGCATCTGGTCAGGCGCCACCACAGCTACCCGGTGCGTATGTGCATCGGTCTCCCCGCCCTTGGCCGCCTGTTCGATCCATTGCGCCGCGAAGACGATGAATCGGTCTTTCAGTCGGACTGGACGGTTTTGAACGAAAGTCCGTCCGGCTTCGCTCTGGTGCATGCGGCGGGTGACATCGGCGGGGTGCAGACCGGCGCCGCGGTGGCCATCCGTGCCGCCAGCGACAAGCCGTGGGATCTGTGCATCGTGCGCTGGATGCGCAACGAACCAACCGACACGGTCGAGATCGGCCTGCAGATTCTGGCATCCAGTGCGCAGACGGTGCGGCTCGCCTTTCGCCATACGCCCGCGCCACAGCCCACCGTGACCGCATTGCGGCTGCCCGCGCTGCGCGCCCTGCGCGCCCACGACGCCATCCTCGCACCAAGCGGTACCGCCACTTCCCAGCGCTTCGTCATGGTCGCCGAGGACGAACGAACGCACGTCACCCAGGGCCGGGTCGTCAATCTCGATCTCCAGACGGCCTGCGTCGAACTGTTCCAGTTCCAGGACGACCCCTACCCCCTATGACATCGCGTTAGCGCCGCAGGCGTCCCGCGGCAGCTCCGCGAGCCATCTCCGGCAAGGTGGCGGCAATCAGCGCGCCGATCAGCACTACGCTCCAGCACAGATACAGCCAGACGAGAAAGATCGGGATCACGGCGAAAGCTCCGTAGAGCAGGTTGTAGGCCGGAAACTTGATGACATAGAGGCTGAACAGCCGCTGCAACAGCAGCAGGCCGAGGGCAGTGACGGTGCCGCCGACAGCAGCATGCAGGAATCGCACCGGACGGTTCGGCACCGCGAAGAACAGCAGCGAGAACAATCCGATCAGGAACAGGCTCGGCAGCAGCCGTCCCAGCATCGTTCTCACCCACGCCGGCTCATCCACCCATCCCAGGGACGTGGTGACGATGAAGGTGATGGCGGCCAAGCTGGCGCCCAGCAGCGCCGGCCCGAGAATCAGCACCACGGCGTGGATGAACACGCGATGGACGAGGCGGCGGCGCTTCGCCACGCGCCAGAGGACGTTGAACGCATGCTCGATGGTGAGCATCAGCACAAACGCCGTCGCCACCAGCAGCACGCCGCCCGCGATGGTCAGATGGTTGGCCTTCTGCGAGAACTGCAGAACGTAATTGGCAACGACCGACCCGGCCTTTTCCGGCAGCAGGTTCTGCAGCAGGAACTGCTCCAACGCCGCACCAAGTCGTGCCGACACCGGCAGTTGCGAGACCACGGCCAGGGCCAGGGCCAGCAACGGCACCAGCGACAGGAGCGTGGTAAACGCGAGGCTGGCGGCGATCTGGCTGCAGCGCTCCTCGCGGAAACGCCGCAAGACTTCCAACAGGACCGAGGAAGCGCGATGCAGGGAATTGAACATGCCGAACGGCGGAGGCGGGCTCGCTATAATGCCGCGATTGTAATCAAAGACCCGGACCATGAAGGAAATCCTCATCCTCTACTACAGCCTGCACGGCTCGGTGAAGAACCTGGCCTATGCGCTCGCGCGCGGCGTGGAGTCGGTTCCCGGCGCCGGTGCCCGCATCCGCACCGTGCCCAGGGTATCCCCCGCATGCGAGGCAACCGAGGCGCAGATTCCGGACGCCGGCGCCCCCTACGCCGAGACGCGGGATCTGGAGGAGTGCGCCGGCCTGGCCCTGGGAAGCCCGACGCGCTTCGGCAACATGGCAGCGCCAATGAAATACTTCCTGGATGGCACCGGGGATCTGTGGATGCGTTCCGCGCTCGCCGGCAAGCCGGCGGCAGTCTTCACCTCCACGGCGAGCCTGCACGGCGGGCAGGAAACGACACTCCTGTCCATGATGCTGCCGCTGCTGCACCATGGCATGCTGATCGTCGGTCTGCCCTACAGCGAGGCGGACCTGCATACCACCACCCGGGGCGGCACGCCCTACGGCGCCACCCATGTCTCCGGCGTACCGGTGGACGCGGCGCCGAGCGAGGCGGAAAAGCGGCTGGCCCAGGCGCTGGGCAAGCGGCTGGCGGAGACCGCGCTCAAGCTGGCGGCGTGAAGCAGACCGCGTTCAACCGGCTGGCCCTTGGCGGCCTGCTCGGCCTGATCGTGCTGTCCCTGGCCTGGGAGTTGTGGCTGGCACCGCTGCGACCCGGCGGCTCGTGGCTTGTGCTGAAAGTGGTGCCGCTGCTGCTGCCCCTGCGCGGCATTCTCGCCGGCCGCCGCTACACTCACCAATGGGCCTCGATGCTGGCCCTGGCCTACCTGGGGGAGGGCCTGGTGCGCGCCACCTCCGATCGCGGGCCGTCGGCGCAGCTCGCGCTGATCGAGATCGTGCTCGCCACCGCGTGCTTCGCCGGCTGCGCCATCTATGCTCGACTCACGCGCCGACGCGGCGCCGGCGACGCGTGAGCGGAGGCCGGTCACGCGTCCGTCGCCGCCGCCTCAGACGGTCTCGCGCTGCGGATTCACCCTCTCCAGCGTGGAGTGCAGCTTGTTGAGCGCATTGAGGTAGGCCTTGGCCGAGGCGACCACGATGTCGGTGTCGGCGCCTTGTCCATTGACGATGCGGCCGGATTTGGCCAGGCGCACCGTGACCTCGCCCTGGGCATCGGTGCCGGTGGTGATGCTGTTGACGGAGTAGAGCAGCAGTTCGGCGCCGCTTTGCGCGACGCGCTCGATGGCCTTGAACGAGGCATCCACCGGCCCGCTTCCGATCGCCTCCGCTTGCTGCTCGCGGCCCCCCGCCAGCAGGGTGATCCAGGCATGGGGCGTCTCTCCGGTCTCGGAGTGGAATTTCGTCGCCACCAGCTTGTAGTGCTCGTGGTCCGGCGTCACCGCCTCGTCCGACATGAGCGCCTGGAGATCCTCGTCGAAGATCTCGCGCTTCTTGTCCGCCAGTTCCTTGAAGCGGGCGAAGGCGCTGTTCAACTGCTCTTCGGAATCGATCACGATGCCCAGTTCCTGCAGCCGGGCGCGGAAGGCATTGCGGCCGCTGAGCTTGCCGAGCACGAGTTTGTTGGCATGCCAGCCCACGTCCTGGGCGCGCATGATCTCGTAGGTTTCGCGATGCTTGAGCACGCCGTCCTGGTGAATCCCCGACTCATGGGCGAAGGCGTTGGCGCCAACGATGGCCTTGTTCGGCTGCACCGGGTAGCCGGTGATCTGGGAGACGAGCTTGGAGGCGGGTACGATCTGCGTCGTATCGATGCGCGTCTCCACCGGGAATATGTCCGCCCGGGTCTTGACCGCCATCACCACCTCTTCGAGCGAGGCGTTGCCCGCCCGCTCGCCCAGACCATTGATGGTGCACTCCACCTGGCGCGCGCCGGCCAATACCGCGGCAAGCGAATTGGCAACCGCCATGCCGAGATCGTTGTGGCAGTGGGTGGACCAGATCACCTTGTCGGAATTCGGTACCCGCTCGATCAGGGTGCGCATGCGCTCGCCCCACACCGACGGGACGCTGTAGCCCACGGTGTCGGGGACATTGATGGTCTTGGCGCCGACCTTGATGACCTCCTCGAAGATGCGGCAGAGGAAATCGATCTCGGAGCGCACCGCATCCTCCGCGGAGAACTCGACGTCGTCGGTATATTCGAGAGCCAGCCTGACCGCCTTGATCGCCGCCTCGACCACCTGATCCGGCGACATGCGCAGCTTCTTCTCCATGTGGATGGGGCTGGTGGCGATGAAAGTGTGGATGCGTCCGCGGGCGGCCGGCTTGATCGCCTCGCCGGCGCGCCGGATGTCGTTCTCGCTGGCGCGCGCCAGGGAGCACACCGTGGCATCCTTGATGGAACCGGCGATGGCGTGAATGGCGTCGAAGTCGCCGGGCGAGGCGGCGGCGAAGCCGGCCTCGATCACATCCACCTTCATCCGATCCAGTTGCCGCGCCACCCGCAGTTTCTCCTCCTTGCTCATGGAGGCACCGGGACTCTGCTCGCCGTCGCGCAAGGTGGTATCGAAAATCACCAACTTCTCTTTCATCATCGTCTCCTGGGGGAAAGCGGAACAATCCATATCCGACCGCCCCTCGGCTTTCAGGGCAGTCGCAGCACAACCGAATTGGGGAGTGAGTTTTTAGCGCGCGCGGCGCAGCAGCGGCGTCAGCTTGGAGCGCAGCGAAAGGCGCGCCAGCAGCAGGCCGGAGAGGGAGAGGAACAACGCAGCGAAGAGCGTCATATCAACCATGGGCCGAATATAACGGGTTTGATTTTCTGTTGCAATAGGGTTGCCCCGGTCGGCGCAAAGTTCGTCTTCCAGTGTGGCATTTCCGTCCATCCGCTCTGCCGCCGCCAGCGGCGACGGTGGATGGGCGAACCAGGAGAGCGTTCAAACGGCCTTGCGCCTGCGCTGCAGCCACTGCCAGGCGGTCAGCACGTAGCCCGATGCCGCATAGACCAGGAACAGCGCGAACAGCACGCCCGGCGGGTAGGAGGAGATGAAGACGAAGGCCAGCACCAGCGCAATGACGACAAAGAAGGGAACGCTGCGGCGCAGGTTGATGTCCTTGAAGCTGTAGTAGCGGAAGCTGCTCACCATGGTGATGCCGGCGAACAAGGTAAGGGCGAAGGCGAACCAGCGCACCTCCTGGCCGTTGATGTTGTTGTCGATCATCACCCACACCAGTCCTGCCACCAGCGCCGCCGCCGCCGGACTCGGCAACCCCTGGAAATAGCGCTTGTCGATGACTTCGAGCGTGGTATTGAAGCGCGCCAGCCGCAGCGCCGCGCCGGCGCAATAGACGAAGGCAGCGATCCAGCCCCAGCGCCCCATTCCCTTGAACGCCCACTCATAGACCACAAGCGCCGGGGCAGCACCGAACGACACCATGTCGGACAGCGAGTCATACTCGGCGCCGAAGGCGCTCTGGGTGCGGGTGAGGCGGGCAACGCGGCCATCGAGGCCGTCCAGCACCATGGCGATGAAGATCGCCACGGCGGAATGCTCGAAGCGGCCATTCATCGCCTGGACGATGGCGTAGAAGCCGGCGAACAGGGCGGCGGTGGTGAACAGGTTGGGCAGGATGTAGATGCCCCTGCGCCGCAGTTCGGGGTTGAAGAGCGGTTTGCGGGATCGGATCTCCGGCATGTACGGACGCTCGGTTGGGGGTGGGCGCGCTATTGTAGCCGATCGGACTTCGCCGTCGCCGCGGCGGCATGCGCACTGCCCGGGGCCGTTTTCAGCATTGCCGGTCCACCGGCCCCGGCATGATGTCGAGGAAGCTCTTGATGGCCTGGAACGGCTCCACGTCCTTGCGCGGCTGACGCGTATCCGGCTGGTACACCGCCACCAGGTGGGCGATGCCGTAGGCCTGCGCCGCATGCAGGACCGGCAGACTGTCATCCACCAGCAGCGTCGCGCCGGAATCGAACGGCTCCACCGCCTGCAGCGCCTGCCAGAACTCCGTTCGCTCCTTGGGCAGGCCGATTTGATGCGACGTGATCAGGGCATCGAAGTGGGCATCGAGCCCGGTGCGGCTCATCTTCAGCGCGAGACTCTTGTGGTGGGCGTTGGTGACCAGCGCCACCCGCTTGCCGGCGCCGCGGACGGCATCGAGGAAAGCGGGAACATGGGGCTGGACCGCAATGAGATGGGCGATTTCCTCTTTCAACCGGGCGATGTCCAGTCCCAGTTCCTGGCTCCAGAAATCCACCGAATACCACTCCAGGGTACCGGCCCGGCTGCGGTAGCGCGCCGTCAAGTCCTCGCGGGCGTGCTGCTCTGCCACGCCATGTTTCTCGGCATAGCGCCGCGGCACATGCTCCAGCCAGAAATGGTTGTCGTAATTCAAGTCCAGCAGGGTGCCGTCCATGTCCAGAAACACCGTGCCCACCCGCGACCAGTCGATCATGGTTGGCGGCGGGGACGGATGCGGACGGGCGCGATGTTCGCCTCGATGGCGCCGGCCGTTCAGGACAACTCGGCGACGAGGGTGGAGGTGGCGAACACCTTTTCCCCGATCGTCACCTTGATCTGGGAATCCGTCGGCAGGTAGAGATCGACGCGGGAACCGAAGCGGATGAAGCCGTAGCGCTGCCCGCGGGACAACTTGTCGCCGGGCTGCACATGGCACAGCACGCGCCGGGCGATCAGTCCCGCCACCTGCACGCAGGTGACATCGCGGCCATCGGCAGTGCGCAGCCACAACGCGTTGCGCTCGTTCTCCGTGGATGCCTTGTCGAGGGCGGCATTGAGAAATTTGCCCGCGTTGTACCACTGCTGCTTCACTTCGCCGTCCACCGGCGAGCGGTTCGAATGCACGTTGAACACGTTCATGAACACGCTGACTTTGACGCTATCGCGGTCGAGGTAGGGATCGCGCGCCTTTTCCACCGCGACGATGCGTCCGTCCGCCGGCGCCAGCACGCTCTTCGGGCCGCCGGCCACCGCCCGCGGCGGGTCGCGGAAGAACTGCAGGACGAAGAGCGTGATCAGCCACAGCGGCGCAGCCCATAACGCGCCGGCCGAGGCCGTAACCATGAGCGAGAGAGCGAGGGAAATGCCCAGAAAAAGCCAGCCTTCACGGGCGATAAGGGGATGCGGGTAGTTCATGGGGCCACCGGTCCGGGGCTAGGAAATTGCGGGCCGGTACGCGACCAATGCGCGACCGATCCGCGAGGCATCGAGACACGGGCCGGAGCGCTGCGGCGCCCCCGGCCCCGAGGTCGTTCAGTTCTTCGACTTGTCCACCAGCTTGTTCTTCTTGATCCACGGCATCATGTCGCGCAGCTTGCCGCCGATCACCTCGATCGGGTGCTCCGCCGCCAGGCGGCGCGAAGCGTTGAGCATCGGCGCGCCGGCGCGGTTCTCGAGGATGAACTCCTTGGCGTACTGGCCGGTCTGGATCTCGCGCAGGATCCGCTTCATCTCTGCCTTGGTCTGGTCGGTGATGATGCGCGGTCCGCGCGTGATGTCGCCATACTCGGCGTTGTTCGAGATCGAATAGCGCATGTTGGCGATGCCGCCCTCGTAGATCAGGTCCACGATCAGCTTCACCTCGTGCAGGCACTCGAAATAGGCCATCTCCGGAGCGTAGCCGGCCTCCGTCAGCGTCTCGAACCCGGCCTGGATGAGCGCGGTGAGGCCGCCGCAGAGCACGACCTGCTCGCCGAACAGGTCGGTCTCGGTTTCTTCCTTGAACGAGGTCTCGATCACGCCGCCGCGGGTTCCGCCGTTCGCCGCCGCATAGGACAGGGCGATGTCGCGCGCCTTGCCCGACTTGTCCTGGAACACGGCGATCAGCGACGGCACGCCGCCGCCCTGCTGGTAGGTGGAGCGCACCAGGTGCCCCGGGCCCTTGGGCGCGATCATGATGACGTCGATGTCCTCGCGCGGCATCACCTGGCTGTAATGGATGTTGAAGCCGTGAGCGAAGGCGAGCGCGGCGCCCTTCTTGATGTTGGGCTCCACTTCGTCGCGATAGACGCCGGCAATCTGCTCGTCGGGCAGCAGCATCATGACCACATCGGCGCCCTTCACCGCGTCGCTGATTTCCTTCACCGCCAGTCCGGCCTTCTTCGCCTTGTCCCAGGACGAGCCGCCCTTGCGCAGCCCCACGGTGACTTTCACGCCCGAGTCGTTCAGGTTCTGGGCATGGGCGTGCCCCTGGGAACCGTAGCCGATGATGGTGACCTTCCTGCCCTTGATCAGGGACAGGTCGGCGTCCTTGTCGTAATAGACCTTCATAGCATTCCTCTGAATTGGCTGTTGTGACGTCCCGCGGGCCCTGCCCGTCATGCTGAAGGGGCGGGCACGGCCCGCCCTACGAATTCATACCTTGAGTATCCGGTCGCCACGGCCGATGCCGGATACCCCGGTGCGCACCGTCTCCAGGATGAGCGACTTGTCGATGGCCTCGATGAACGAATCGAGCTTGTCGGCGTTGCCCGTAAGCTCGATGACGTAGGTGGATTCCGTCACGTCGATGACGTGACCGCGGAAGATTTCGCACATGCGCTTCATCTCCTCCCGGTCCTTGCCGGTGGCGCGTACTTTGATCAGCATCAGTTCGCGCTCGACATGGGCCGATTCGGAGAGGTCGACGACCTTGACCACCTCCACCAGCTTGTTCAACTGCTTGGTGATCTGCTCGATGATGTCGTCCGAGCCGACGCTGACGATGGTCATGCGCGACATCGAGGGATCCTCGGTCGGCGCCACGGTCAGCGATTCGATGTTGTAGCCGCGGGCGGAGAAAAGGCCGGAGACGCGCGAAAGGGCGCCCGATTCATTCTCCAAAAGCAAAGAAATGACGTGTCGCATAGGTAGGATGGTGGCCTGGTTCGTCAATCTGAGCCAGAGCGCTGACGGCATCAGGCCGCCGCCGGGCGGCGCCTGCGGCCCCCTCGACTCGATGAATCGAACGGGAACCGGCACTTCGGTTTGTGACCTAGCGTGCCCCGACAGTCACCCCGGCGGGGTTACAGGTCTTCCGACGACAGGATCATCTCGGTGAGACCCTTGCCGCCCTGGACCATGGGATACACATTCTCGGTCTGATCCACCTTGAAATCGAGGAAGACCAGATCAGTCTTGCGCTTGAACGCCTCGCGCAACGCGCCTTCGACGTCCCCCGGCTTATCGATGGTCAGTCCGACGTGGCCGTAGGCCTCCGCCAGCTTGGCGAAATCGGGCAGCGAGTCCATGTAGGACTCGGCGTAGCGGTTGCCGTGGAACAGTTGTTGCCACTGGCGCACCATGCCGAGATAGCGGTTATTGAGGTTGACGATCTTGATCGGCAGCCGGAACTGCTTGCAGGTCGACAGCTCCTGGATGCACATCTGAATGCTGCCCTCGCCGGTGACGCAGGCCACGGGCGAGCCGGGATGCGCCAGTTGCACACCCATGGCGGCGGGCAGGCCGAAACCCATGGTGCCGAGACCGCCGGAATTGATCCAGCGTCGCGGTTTGTCGAACTTGTAGTACTGGGCGGCCCACATCTGGTGCTGGCCCACGTCCGAGGTCACGAACGCGTCGCCCTTGGTCACCTCCCACAGTTTCTCGATCACATACTGCGGCTTGATGATGGCTGATTCGCGGTCGTAGCGCAGGCAATCGCGCTTGCGCCATTCCTCGATCTGCGCCCACCAGGCGCGGTTCGCCTCCTGGTCGGGCCGCTCAGAATGGGATTCGAGCTGCTTGATGATCTCGTCCAGCACGTCGGGCACGTTGCCGACGATCGGAATATCCACCTTGACCCGCTTCGATATCGAAGACGGGTCGATGTCGATGTGGATGATCTTGCGCGCCACTTGGGCGAAGTGGGCCGGATTGCCGATGACACGGTCGTCGAAGCGGGCGCCGACGGCGATCAGCACGTCGCAGTACTGCATCGCCATGTTGGCTTCGTAGGTGCCGTGCATGCCGAGCATGCCCACGAACTGCTTGTCGGTCGCAGGATAGGCGCCCAGTCCCATCAGGGTGTTGGTCACCGGGTAGCCGAGCAGCTTGGCGAGCTTGGTCAGCGTCTCGGACGCGTCGGACAGAATCACGCCGCCGCCGGCGTAGATCATCGGCCGCTTGGCTTCCAGCAGCAGTTGCACCGCCTTCTTGATCTGCCCCTGGTGACCCTTCATCACCGGGCTGTAGGAGCGCAGGTTGATAGTCTTGGGATAGCTGTACTCGCACTTGGCGACGGTGATGTCCTTGGGAATGTCCACCAGCACCGGGCCGGGCCGTCCGCTGCGGGCGAGAAAGAACGCCTTCTTGATGGTCGGCGCGATGTCCTTGACGTCCTTGATCAGGAAGTTGTGCTTGACGCAGGGCCGCGTGATGCCGACGGTGTCGACCTCCTGGAAGGCATCCTGGCCGATGGCCGCGGTCGGCACCTGGCCGCTGATCACCACAACCGGGATCGAGTCGCAGTAGGCCGTGGCGATGCCGGTGACGGCATTGGTCACGCCGGGGCCCGAGGTCACCAGCGCCACGCCCACCTCCTCGGTCGATCGCGCATAGCCATCGGCCGCATGCACCGCCGCCTGCTCATGGCGAACCAGCACGTGACGCACTTTGTCCTGCTTGAACAGTTCGTCGTAAATGAACAATACAGAGCCGCCGGGATAGCCGAACACGTATTCGACCTTTTCTTCCTGCAAGCACCTGATTACAATCTCCGCACCAGTCAAGACCATGGCTTTACCCAGAAATATAAGAATTGCCTGAAAAGCCCAGTACCTTAATGTCTTGCCCTGTTTTGGTCAAGGCATTCCCGGTCTATCCCATCCTCGCCTGACAACGGCTCCACGGGGACAAGCCACTGGCCTCGCGTACCGAAATTGCCGACTTTCTCGCCGGCGTAGAGCGCCGCGCCTTCAAGCAGGCCGTGTACGCCCTGCGCGACGAGGATTCCGCCCTGGACGCGGTACAGGACGCCATGCTCAAACTGGCGGAAAAGTACGCCGACAAGCCGGCGGGCGAGCTGCCGATGCTGTTCCAGCGCATCCTGCAGAACGTCATCCGGGACTTCTTCCGGCGCCAGAAGGTGCGGTCGCTGTGGACCACCCTGCTCTCCTCGTTCGGCAGCGCGGACGATGAAGATTCCGATCCGCTGGAAACCTTGGCGGCACAATCCGACTCCAAGAAGCCGGAGACGCCGCACCAGCAGTTGGAACAGTCGCAAACTCTCGCCATCATCGAAAAGGAGGTTTCCAGACTGCCGCCGCGTCAACGCGAAGCGTTTTTGATGCGTTACTGGGAAGATATGGATATTGCCGAAACCGCGGCTGCTATGGGGTGTTCCGAAGGCAGCGTCAAGACTCATTGCTCGCGGGCCACGCACGCGCTGGCCGCGGCACTCAAAGCCAAAGGCGTCGAGCTATGAACGAGTTGCAGTTCCCATACAAAGTCAAACACTATCTCGATCTGGGCGCGGAAGGACTCGACCTCGAGACCGCGGACAAACTTCATGCGGCGCGCGAGAAGGCCCTCGGCCACGTAGCGGTCCGCACTTCGCGACTCGGTCTGGCCGGCTTCGGCCACATCTCGCACGATTTCCTGTGGCCGGCGGCGCGCTCGGTGGTAGCCCTCGTCGTCCTCGCACTGGGCGTGGCCGGATGGACCTACTGGAACTCGCTGGAAGAGGCGGCCGAAAACGAGGAAGTTGACACGGCATTGCTTGCCGACGACCTGCCCATCGATGCCTATCTGGATCGCGGTTTCGACGCATGGCTCAAGCGTTCTACGCCGCTGTAGCGCTGGCCCTGGCGCTGGCGTTGCCGTGCGCGGCGGCCGGCCTGCCCGAGCTGGGCCAGCCGCAGTGGGCAGATCTCCCGCCCCAGCAGAAGCTGATCCTCGCCCCCTTGTCGGACGACTGGGCTGCCATGGAGGACTCTTCGCGAAAAAAGTGGATCGGCATCGCCAACCGCTACCCCGCCATGTCGGAGGAGGAGCAGGCACGGGTGCAGCGCCGGATGAAGACATGGGCGGTGCTCACGCCCGAGGAACGGCGCAAGGCGCGTGACCAATATCGCAAGCTGCAGAACATCTCCCCGGATCAGCGCGAGCAACTCCGCGACAAGTGGCAGGAATACGCAAACCTGCCCGATGAAGAGAAGAAGCGCCTGAAGGAAAGCGCGGCGGCGCGATCGAAGGGCAAGGCCGCCACCACCAAACCGGCCCCGGCCGTCGCCGCGGGCACGCCCAAACCTGCGGCCCCCGCCAACCCCGCCGCTCCGATCGCCATACCAGCGCCGTCAGCCCCGCCCACACAAGCTTCGCCCGCGGCGCCGGCGCTCCAGCCCGAGCCAGCGCGTCCCAATCCCGATCGACCTTCCGAACTGCGCCCCTAGCATGGCGCGGCGAGGCGAGCTGCAGGCAGCGCCGACGACCACGGTGCAGCTTCCGACGGCGTCGATCCGCCGCCGCCTTGCCAGCATGCTCTACGATTCGCTGCTCCTGCTGGGGGTATTGAGTGCTGCCTTCCTGATACCCCATCTGGCGATCGGCATCGCCTGGCGGGTGACGGCGCCCGGCGTGGTATTGGCGGCCCACGTCTATCTCGTGCTGGGGGTCTATTTCATCTGGCTCTGGCGCAGGAGCGGCCAGACGCTGGCCATGCAGACTTGGCGCATCAAGCTGGTGCGTACGCGGGACGGGCGCCTTGTTTCCGTGCCCCAAGCCTGGCTGCGCTACACCCTGGCCTGGCTGAGCGTCCTGTTCTACGGTGCCGGACTGCTCTGGGCCCTGTTCGACCGCGACCGCCAGTTCCTGCACGACCGCCTGGCCGGAACGCGGCTGGTGCGCATCTGACGCTGCCCCGGTTTCGACTTCCCGTTCGCAGGCGACGCCCCCGATCGACGGGGACGCCGGAAGCTACCTTCGCTCCACCCACCACAGCATGCCCGCCGCCGCCAGCAGGAACAGCAGGCTCGGCGCGAGCGCCGCAACCGATGGCGGCCAGCTGTTGATGATGCCCAGGTTGGAGAAAAGCCCGTTCAGCATGTGAAAGAAGATGCCGATCATGATGCCCGCAAAAACGCGCGCGCTCACTCCGCCGAAGCGGTGCAGGCGCAGGGCGAAGGGCAGGGCCAGGGCCATCATCACCATCGAGGCCAGCGGATACACGAGCTTCTTCCAGAGCGCGATTTCGTAGCGCTCGGTGCGCTGGCGGTTTTCCGACAGGTGCTCGATGTACTGGTAGAGACTCGCGATGGCCATACGTTCCGGCATAACCAGCAGCACCGCGAGGATGTCGGGATTGAGCGCGGACTGCCACACCATTTCCGGCACGCGCTCGACGCTCGCACTCTCGCCACTGAAGCGGGTCTGCACCACGTCGGTCAAACGCCAGCGATTGGGCGGCAGGTACTCGCCTTCCGCCGCTTCGCTCACCGCGACGAGACTGTCATTCGCATCGAACTCGTAGATGCGGACGCCGCGCAGCCGCGTATCGGGCAGCACGGTCTGCACATTGATGAACGAGCGCTCATCCTTGATCCACAGGCCGGAGCGAAACTCCTGCCCGACCACGGAGCTGGTGGCGCGCAGGCGCAGCTGCTGCGCCGCCCGCTCCGCCGGGGGAGCGACCAACTCGCCGATCAGAAACGTCAGGATTGCGAACACGGATCCGATCAGCGTCAGGGACCACAACAGGCGGCGCGGTGGAAAGGCCGGAGGTGCGCAGCACCGTGATCTCGGAATGCCGCGACAGGTTGGTCAGGGCATAGAGCGAACCGATGAGCACCGCGATCGGAAACAGTTCGTAGACGCGTCCCGGCAAGGTCAGCACGACAAACAGCACCGCGTGCCGCAGTTGATAACCACCCCGGCCCAGGTCGTCCAGTTCGGCCACCAGGTCGAAAAATGCGAACAGGGCAAGGAAGGCGAACAGCACCAGTGCCGTCGCGCCTACGATCTCGCGCGCCAGATAGCGCCGATATACCTTCATGCTCGCGCCCGGCGCGAGGAATACACGGCGATGCGGCGCAGGAAGAGCACGACCAGGATCACGAATATCAGCAGGTGCGCCGCCCACAGACCGATCCCGAATGCCAGCTTGCCTTGGGCGACCCAGGCCTGGGAGACGTTGATCAGGTTGCCGTAGATGAGGAAGGTGAGAATCGCCAGCAGCAAATTGTTGCCGCGGCCGGCGCGCGGATTGACGAAGGACAACGGCACGGCGATCAGCACCAGATTGAGCGCCTGCAGCGGGATGGCCAGGCGCCACAGCAGCTCCGCCTTGTTGGCATCGCTCGGGTTGCGCAGCAAGTCCGGCAGGTAGGCGGTCTTGGGCGATTCCTCCACCGCCCGCGCCTCCCGCGTTTCGATGCGCACCGCATAGCGCTCGAACTCCATCACGCGGTATTCGGCCGAGCCGGGCGTCCCCTCGTAGCGGCGCCCCTTGAGCAGCACGGCGAAGCGGTCGCCGTTGGCCAGGGTCTCCTGCGTGCCCTCCCTCGACACCATGACGCCGAGGCGCCCATGCTGGGTCGAGCTGACGAAGATGTTCTTCACCGTAAGCTCGTCGGCGGCGATGCCCTCGACGAAAAATACCCGGTTGCCGGCTTCGCGGAACGCGCCGGGCTTGATCTGCGACATTTCCTCGCGCTGGCTCATCGCCTGCCGATACTCGGCGCTCTTCGACAGCGCCCAGGGCGAAAGAAACAGCGACAGCACCGCGATCATGACGATGAGGGGAGACGCGAACAGCATCACCGGGCCGACCCAGGCGGTGAGCGACTGCCCCGACGAGAACCAGATGATCATCTCCGAATCGCGGTAGCTGCGCGACAGCGTCAGCAGGACGGAAATGAAAAGGGTCAGCGACAGGATGATGGGCAGATAATTGATGGCACCGAAGCCGAGCAGCGCGAGCACCGCCTCGGACGCCAGTTTGCCGCCCGCAGCCTGGCCCAGCAGGCGGATCAGCGTGGTGGTGAGGAGAATGGCGAAGAGCGCCACGAACACGGCGCCGGCGACATTGGCGCATTCGCGCACGACCGCGCGGCGGAAGATCATGCGGGCACCGGAGCGCTGCGTTGGCTTTGACTTTTTGCGGGAAATCCGACGATAATCGGCAAAAATCGTGATTTCATCAACTTTTCCCAGGAGCGGCAGGTGGAATTTAGCATAAAAAGCGGCAGCCCGGAGAAGCAGCGCAGCGCCTGCGTCGTCGTCGGCGTATTCGAACCGCGCAAGTTGTCCGCGTCGGCCGAGGTCGTCGACCAGGCCGCCGCCGGCTACCTCTCCGACATCGTGCGGCGCGGCGACATGGAAGGCAAGCTCGGAGCGACGCTGCTGCTGCACAACGTTCCCAACACGCTGGCCGACCGCGTGCTGCTGGTCGGCCTCGGCAAGGAAAAGGAATTCCGCGACAAGGAATACCGTGACGCCATCGCCGCCGCCGTGCGCACGCTGAACGAAACCGGCGCCTTCGATGGCGTGATGTTCCTCACCGAACTGCCGGTGAAGAAGCGCGACGTCGCCTGGCGCATTCGTCAGGGGGCGATGGTAGCACTCGACACGCTGTTCCGCTTCGATCGGCTCAAGTCGAAGAAGGAGGACGTGCGCCGGCCGCTGCGCAAGCTCACCTTTGCCGTCGCGCGCCGCGGTGAATTGGCGGCGGCCGAGCAAGCTCTGGCGCAGGGTCAGGCCATTTCCGAAGGGATGAATCTGGCCAAGGAATTGGGCAACCTTCCGGGCAACATCTGCACGCCGAGCTATCTGGCGGAGCGGGCGCTGGAACTGGCGCGCGACTCCAAGCTCAAGGTGGAAGTGCTGGAGCGCGCCGACATGGAGAAGCTGGGCATGGGCTCCCTGCTGTCGGTGGCCAAGGGCTCGCACGAGCCGCCCAAGTTCATCATCCTGCAGCACCGGGGCGGCAAGAACGGCCAGAAGGGCGAGGACAAACCGATCGTGCTCGTCGGCAAGGGCATCACCTTCGATACCGGCGGCATCTCGCTCAAGCCCGCGCCCGAGATGGACGAGATGAAGTTCGACATGTGCGGCGCCGCGAGCGTGCTCGGCACGATGAAGGCGGTGGCCGCGATGAAGCTCCCGCTCAATGTCATCGGCATCGTTCCGACGACGGAGAATATGCCCGGCGGCGGAGCCACCAAGCCCGGCGACATCGTCACCTCCATGTCCGGCCAGACCATCGAGATCCTCAACACCGATGCCGAAGGACGGCTGATCCTGTGCGACGCCCTGACCTATGCGGAGCGCTTCGAGCCCGATTGCGTCATCGACATCGCCACCCTTACCGGCGCCTGCGTCATCGCCCTCGGCCATGTCGCCAGCGGCGTGCTCGCCAACGACGACGGCCTGGCGCGGGACCTGCTGGATTGCGGCCAGGCGGCCTACGACCGCGCCTGGCAACTGCCGCTGTGGGAAGACTATCAGGAGCAGTTGAAGAGCAACTTCGCCGACATGGCGAACATCGGCGGCCGGCCGGCCGGGACTGTCACCGCCGCCTGCTTCCTGTCGCGCTTCACCAAGAGCTACCGCTGGGCGCACCTGGACATCGCGGGCACCGCATGGAAATCGGGCAAGGACAAGGGCGCCACCGGGCGGCCGGTGCCGCTGCTCACCCACTACCTGCTGGATCGTTGCGGCAAGCTGTGACGAAGATCGACTTCTTCCACGGCGCGCCGGACAAGCTGCAAGCCGCCTGCCAGTTGATCGGCGAACTTTACCGCGCGGGCCGGCAGGTGCTGGTCTATGCGCCGCAAGCCACGGTCGCCACCGCCATCGACCGGCTGCTGTGGACCCAGCCCGCCACCGGCTTCCTGCCGCATTGCGCCGCCGAATCGCCCCTCGCCGCGGAGACGCCGGTGCTGGTCGCAGGTTCGCTGGATCATCCCGGCCATGATGATGTCCTCGTCAATCTCGACGGCGAGCTGCCGGCGGGGTTCAGCCGCTTCCAGCGGCTGATCGAGATCGTCGGCAACGACGAGGCGGACCGGATCCAGGCGCGCGGCCGCTACAAGCACTATCGCGACCGCGGCTACGAACTGAATGCCCGGGATTTCGGCGCGCCAGGCGCCACGACATGATCGACCGCGGCGACGACCTGCTGAGCAAGGCGGACGCGCTGATCCAGCGCCGCCGCAGTTTCGTCGCCGGCCACCGCAAGCACGGCGGCGCGGGCGAGGACCTGCCGGTGCTGACCGATGTCGTCGTCGACGACACGGTCGCGGCCGCGCCGCCGGAACCGCCGCCGCCCGATCCGGCGCTCGTCGAATTCCTGGTCGAGCAGCGCCTGGCGGAGATTCTGCCGGCGCGCGTCGAAGAACTGGCGGCGGCGCGGGTCGAGGAGCTCATCCCGCTTCGCATCGAGGAGGCGCTACCGGAGCGGCTCGCTCAGGCGCTGCCGGAGGCGATCGAGGAGGCGCTGCCGGCACGCATCGCCGAATTGTTGCCGGCCAAGGTGGAGGAAGCGCTGCCGGCCCGCATCGAGGAGCTGCTGCCGCAGAAGGTGGAGAAGGCGCTCGCGCTGCGTCTTGCCGAAGTGCTGCCGGGCAAGGTGGAGGAAGCGCTCCCTGCACGCCTGGCGCAGGTGCTGCCGCAGGAGGTGGAGAAGGCCTTGCCGCAGCGGCTGGCGGAGGAATTGCCGGCGGCCGTGGAAAGAGCATTGCCGGAGCGGATCGCCGAATTGCTGCCGGAGAAGGTGGAGGAAGCCCTGACCGCGCGCCTCGCCGAACTCGTGCCGGACCTGGTGGACCTGGCGCTGGAGGCGCGCGTCGCCGAGGTGCTGCCGGGAGAGGTGGAACAGGCTCTGCCGGCGCGGCTGGCGCAGGAGTTGCCGGGCGCCGTCGAGCAGGCCTTGCCGGCGCGGCTGGCGGAAGTGCTGCCGGAAAAGGTGGAGCAAGCCCTGCAGCCGCGGCTGGAAGCCGCACTGCAACTGCAGATGGCGGAGCAACTGGCCTGGCTGCAGCCGCAGTTGGCGGAAGCCCTGCGCTCGTGGCTGACACAGGAGGTGCCGCAGATCATCGCCAAGGAACTCGAAGGCGTCGCCGATCACATCTCGGTCCGGCTCGCCACCGAGTTTCGGGCCGCCGTTCTGCCCGAGCTCGACGAATTGATGACGACACCCCAGCCCGCACCGACCGCGGCGACCGGCCGCTAGAGCCGCTTCGCTATACTTTCGTTTTTTTTCGCTGTCCACCTTCGATGGAACTCGCCAAAAGTTTCGAACCGGCGGAGATCGAGCGCCGCTGGTATCCGGCCTGGGAATCCCGCGGCTATTTCAAGGCCGGACTCGCGCCCGGCCAGCCCGCCTACTGCATTCTGCTGCCACCGCCCAATGTCACCGGAACCCTGCACATGGGCCACGGCTTCAATCAGACGGTGATGGACGCCCTCACGCGCTACCACCGCATGCGCGGCGACAACACGCTGTGGCAGCCGGGTACCGACCATGCCGGCATCGCCACGCAGATCGTGGTCGAGCGCCAGCTCGATGCCGCAGGCACTTCACGCCACGACCTGGGGCGCGAGAGGTTCCTCGAACGGGTTTGGCAGTGGAAGGAATTCTCCGGCGGCACCATCACGCAGCAGATGCGGCGGCTCGGCGCCTCCTGCGACTGGACGCGCGAACGCTTCACCATGGACGAGGGCCTGTCGAAGACCGTCACCGAGACCTTTGTCCGGCTCTACGAGGAGGGGCTGATCTACCGCGGCAAGCGGCTCGTGAACTGGGATCCGGAGCTGCACACCGCCGTTTCCGACCTGGAGGTGGTGCAGGAAGAGGAAGACGGCTTCCTGTGGCACATCCGCTATCCCCTGGACAGCGGCGAGGGTCACCTCATCGTCGCCACCACGCGTCCGGAGACGATGCTGGGGGATACGGCGGTGGCGGTGCATCCGGACGACGAGCGCTACCGGACGCTCCTCGGCAGGCGTGTGCAACTGCCGCTTACCGGGCGCACCATTCCCATCATCGCCGATGCCTATGTGGATCCGGCGTTCGGCACCGGCTGCGTCAAGATCACCCCGGCCCACGATTTCAACGACTACGCCATCGGCCAGCGCCACGGGCTGGAGATTATCAGCGTCCTCACGCTGGACGCCCGCATCAACGACAACGGCCCCCCTCCCTACCGCGGCCTCGACCGCTTCGAGGCGCGCGGGCGCATCGTCGCCGACCTGGAAGCTTTGGCGCTGGTGGAAAAGATCGAGAAGCACAAGCTCAAGGTCCCGCGCGGCGACCGCACCCACACGGTGGTCGAGCCGATGCTCACCGACCAGTGGTTCGTCGCCATGAGCAAGCCGGGGGCCGACGGCCAGTCCATCGCCCAGAAGGCGCTGGCGTGCGTGGCATCGGGCGAGATCCGCTTCGTCCCGGAAACCTGGGTGAACACCTACAACCAGTGGCTCAACAACATCCAGGACTGGTGCATCTCGCGCCAGTTGTGGTGGGGCCACCGCATCCCGGCCTGGTACGACGAAGACGGCAACATCTACGTCGCCGTGAGCGAGGAAGACGCGCTGCGGCAGTGGAAAGCGCGGCTGGAAGCGGAGATCGCGACGCTGCAGCAGACCGTCCATGAGCGGCAGGCGCGCGGCGACGGCCCCGACGCCTATGCCGAAGCCGGGCGGCGCCTCGCCCATCTGCATGCCCAGATCGAGGCCGGCGCACTGCGCCGCGACGAGGACGTGCTGGACACCTGGTACTCGTCCGCGCTGTGGCCGTTCTCGACGCTGGACTGGACGCCGGCGTATCCCGCCGATTCGAATCCGGCGCTCGACCTCTACCTGCCTTCCTCGGTGCTGGTGACGGGCTTCGACATCATCTTCTTCTGGGTGGCGCGCATGGTCATGATGACCCGGCACATCACCGGCCGCATCCCGTTCCGCGACGTCTATGTGCACGGCCTGATCCGCGACAGCGAAGGCCAGAAGATGTCGAAGTCGAAGGGCAACGTGCTCGACCCGATCGACCTCATCGACGGCATCGGCATCGACGATTTGGTGAAGAAGCGCACCAGCGGTCTGATGAATCCGAAGCAGGCGCAAAGCATCGAGAAGCGCACGCGCAGGGAGTTTCCCGAGGGCATTCCCGCCTTCGGCACCGACGCGCTGCGCTTCACCTTCGCCAGCCTGGCCTCGCCCGGCCGCGACATCAAGTTCGATCTCAAGCGCTGCGAGGGCTACCGCAACTTCTGCAACAAGCTGTGGAACGCCACGCGCTTCGTGCTCATGAACTGCGAGGGCCAGGACGTCGCGCTCGATTGCTGCAATGCCGACGCGGCGCCGATCGAGTTCTCCTTCATCGACCGCTGGATCGTCAGCCATCTGCAGCGCGTCGAGGCGGAGGTGAACAAGCACTACGCCGAATACCGCTTCGACCTGCTGGCGCGCGCCATCTACGAACTGGTGTGGGACGAATATTGCGACTGGTATCTGGAACTGGCCAAGGTCCAGTTGCAGCAGGGCGACGCGGCGCGGCAGCGCGGCACCCGGCGCACCCTGCTGCGCGTGCTGGAAGCCATCCTGCGCCTGGCGCACCCCGTCATCCCCTTCATCACCGAGGAACTGTGGCAGTCGGTGAAGCCTCTGGCCGGCGTCGAAGGCGACAGCCTCATGCTGCAGCCCTACCCGCAGCCGCAGCCGGCCAAACTCGATGCCGACTGCGAAGCGCGCGTGCAGACGCTGAAGGACATCGTGAATGCCTGCCGCAGCCTGCGCAGCGAGATGAACCTCTCGCCGGCGCAGAAAGTGCCGCTGATCGTGGCTGGCGATATGCCGACGGTGGAAGCCTTCGCGCCCTACCTGACCGCGCTGGCGCGCCTCTCGGAGGTCACGGCCGCGGGCCCGGCGCTGCCGGAAACCGATGCGCCGGTGGCCATCGTCGGCGAATTCCGGCTGATGCTGAAGATCGAGATCGACCTCGCCGCCGAGCGCGAGCGCATCGACAAGGAGATCGCCCGCATCCGGGCGGAAGTCGCCAAGTGCGATGCCAAGCTGGGCAACCCCAGCTTCGTGGATCGCGCCCCGGCTGCCGTGGTGGCGCAGGAGCGGGAGCGGCTGGCGAACTTCCGCGGTACGCTCGAGAAGCTCTCCCTGCAGCGCGGCAAGCTCGGTTAGCGCAGACAAAAAAAGGGGGCTGACTCAGCCCCCTTCTTCCTTCCAGACCGGCAGCTACATCAGAACTTCATGCCGAAGGCGATGCCCAGAGAGTCCTGAGACATCTTGATGTTGGCGTTGCCGCCGCCGAAAGCTGCGGGAATGGAATTCGACCCATTCACCTCGTTCTCGAAGGCGTGCATGTAGGCGAAGGAAAGCTCGGACTTGGGATCGAGCCTCCAGGTCGCGCCCAGGGTCAGGTGCTGTTCGATCACGCCGGGGGCAAGGAGGTTGAAGAATGTCTGGGACGAAGGAATCGGGTTGTCGCCCCAGCTATAGCCGGCGCGCACCGTCCACGCCGGGTTCACGTCGAAGGCCACGCCCAGCTTGTAGATCGTGATGTCCTCCCAGCCGAATCCCGGGCCGTCGTTCGAACCCAACTGATTGCCGCTGAAGAGCTTCGACAGCGGATTGTTGATCGACTTCGTGTCGCTGTAGTTGATCCACATGATGTCACCGGCGATCGTCAGCGCGGGCATGGGTTTCCACGCGGCGCCGATGCCGTAGTTCGTCGGAATGTTGAAGGCGCCCTGCTCCGCGAACAAGCCCTTGTACTTGTCGAACTCTTCCATCTCGCCTTCGGTCTGGTAGGTCGCGCCCAGCGTCAGGCCGGGCATGACTTCACCGGTCCAGCCGAACCGCACGCTCCAGCCCCAGGCGCTGTCCTTACCCTGGTTGGTCACGTTGCCCGGACTGCTCGACGGGTCGAACGGGAAACCCAGCGCTGCTCCCGGCAGCGTGAAGTTCTGCAGCCCGGTCGCTTCGAAGGTCTGGTAGATGATATTTACGGCCATGCCGATGGAGTGATTCGGCGCGATCTTGAATGCAACGGTCGGAGCGATGAAAAGCTGCTCCAGATTGACTCCCGCCGTCTGGGTGCCGAACGCCAACGGGTTGGCGAACAAGCGGAATTCCGCTGTCGTATTGGGTGTTCAAGCCGCCGTTGCCGAACACGGAGACGCCGAGCGCGAGGTTCGGGTTGATCATCTTGTTGTAGCCGAACTCGGGAATGAAGAAGTCCTCCTTCCCGTTGGGGTCGTAGCTTCCATTCACTCCGACGGGGGCGGCGTTGCCGGTGATCTGCGCGTCGCGGTCGGGGCGGAACCAGGTCAAGCCGACGTCGAAACGGTCACCCACGAAGCCCATGCCGGCCGGGTTGGCGCCCGCGGCGATCGAATCCTGCGGCAGCGCGATGCCGACGCCGCCCATGCCCTGAGCCTTGACGCCGACACCGTGCGGCGCATAGCCATTCGTTGCATAGGCCGCCAGCGGCGCGAACGCGGCTGCCACGGCAACCGCGACCAACTTGCTCTTAACGTTCATTCTTGCTCCTCCCAAGGGACAACTGACAGAAATCAGACACGAATAATTGTTCATGCCAGCGAGAATCTAATCCGTTGCCGCCGCGCTCTCAACAACATACGAAAAAAACCCCGCCACTTGCGGGCGGGGTTGTTGCGAAGTTGCAACAGCGTTACATGAACAGGCTCACGTCCGCGTCCTTGGCCATCGGCAGGAAGGACGCCGCGCCGACGTACTCCTTCACTTCCGGGATGAAGTCGTCGTGGCTGAAGCCGAACAGATCGACGGTCATCTGGCAGGCGGTGAAGTTCACGCCGGCTTCCAGGCACAGGCTGCGCAATTCGGCGATCTCCGCCACGCCGTTGTTCTTGATGGTTTTCTTCATCAGGGTGGTGGCCATCGACTCGAAACCCGGGATGCCGGCCTGGATCAGGTTCGGGATGTTCCAGTTGATGTCCTTGAACCACTGCGGACCGAAAGGCATCTTCATCGGCATGCCCGGATTGCCGAGCGGGCTCACCTTCAGGTCGCTGATGTCCTTCTTCAGCAATTGCAGGCCGTAGAAGGTGAAGAACACGGAAACGTCCCAGCCGAGCGCCGCTGCGGTGGAGCTGAGAATGAACGGGGGATAGGCCCAGTCGAGCGTGCCGCGGGTGGCGATGATGGTCATCGACGGGGTCTTGTTGTCCTTCATTTCCGCAAGCTTTTCTTCCAGCTTCTGCGGCAGGATCTCGTCGAGCCTTTGCTTGATCAGTTCGTCCAGTACGGCAGCTTCGGGCAATGCACCCATGTCCAGTCTCCTCAGGTCAGATGGCGAGTCGATCAGTATCTATTGAAATAACACTTAGGCGCTGATTTTTATCAAACAATCGGCTTGGTGACCAGCCGACTTACTTATATGTATATAGTCCTGCCTTATACCCGGAACGGGCCTACGACGCCGGCCCGGACATTCTTTCCCTCAAGCTGCCGCCGCACTTTCTCCACATCCCGGCGCTTGAGCGCGAACGGGAACGACAGGATGTCGGTCGGACAGGAATCGCCGTAGGGCCGGTTGCAGGCCGACACCTCTTGGTCGCCCTTTCCCGGGCAGCCGGAGGTCTGGAACGGCTTTCCCGAGTCGATGAGGGCATCGAGTTGAGCATCGGGCAGGCCGAAATCGATCACCCGCCCCTGCTCGTCGAACAGCATCTGGGACAGATGGCCGCCGGCGTAGTCGATGATGAAACGCGCCAGTTGTACACGGCGCCACTGGCCGCGGTCGCACGCCGGCCAGTCTTCCATGAGCGAGCCGCGCTCGGGAAAGAAGGCGAACATGTGGTTGTGGCCGCCCAGATCCTTGATCCTCTGGCACACCTCCAGCATCTCCCGCTCCGTTTCGCCCATGCCGCCGATGAGGTGGGCGCCGAACTTCTCCGGCCCGAAGACCTCGGCGGCCCATTCGATGGCCTGCCAGTACTTGTCGTACTTGTGCGGCGAATCGACGCCCTTGCCGCGCGTGCGATCGAAGATGCCGGGCGTCACCGCATCGAGGGCAACGGTGAAGATGTCCGCTCCCATCCGCTTGAGCCGGACCAGATCCTCCTTCTCCAGCGTGGTGGGATTGGAGAGGATGGACACCGGCACCTGCGGCAGTTCGCGCACCCATTTCTCCAGCAGGGCGTAGGTATCGGCGTTGGAATCCGGATGGGTGATCATGGAGATGCACATGCGCGCGAAGCGTCCCTTGTCGCTGCCGGAGCGCACGCGCTCGATCACTTCGTCGTAACGGGCGGTGGGCCAGTCAACGCGGATGAAGTTGCGGTCGGCGTAATCGCGCGCCTCCTCGCGATGCCGCGCCAGTCCGCAGTAGGCGCAATTGGCGCGGCAGCCTTCGGGATAGGTCACCAGCAGGTTGAGGCAGTGGGTGCAGGCGGTGCGATGCATCTTGCCCGGCACCAGCCCCAGGGTGATCGCCGCCGCCGTGCTCATCTGGACGTACTCGGGTGAGCGCATGTCGGGCGTCCGGACGTGGTAGTTGGGGCGATAGAGCTGGACCGGCTGCAGGTTTTCGGTGACGGCGTTCATACGGTCTCCACGATGGGGAAACGATCAGAAGGCGAAATATTCCTCGAAGGCGATCCAGCCGCGCCGCTGCGCGGCGTCCTCGTCCGCGGCCGGCGTCTTCCAGATCCAGGCCAGCGATTCGCGCACACGCAAGGCGCGCTCGATGGTGGGAGCGTAGATGTCGCGGATCTCCTCGTCGTAGTCGTCGAGCGCCTGCTGGCCTTTCGCCGGCCACTGGGCAACCGCTTCGCCCGCATGTTCTCCGGACAGCACCGCCGCCGCGATTCCGGCGCCGGTGATGGGGTGGGTCAGGCCCGCCGCATCGCCGGCGAACAGAACCTGGCCCAGGGCGAGACGCTCGCGCATGCCGCCGACGGGAATCCCGCCGCCGGTGCGTCGCAGTATCGTCGGGCCGACGGTTCCCTGCAACACCAGCTGCTCGTGCAGCTTGTCCAGGGGATGCTTGGCGTCGCGCCCGTAGTCGTAGTCGATGCCGATGCCGAGATTGGCCTCCGCGCCGCGCGGAAACAGCCAGGCATAGCCGCCCGGGTACTCGCCCGACAGCCAGATGGTGGTGTCCGCCATCTCGCGCAACAGCGGCACCGCGTACTGGCGCGAATGGACGACCTTCTGTCGCGGCAGACCGATCAGGTCCGCCACCTTCGAGTAGGGGCCGTCCGCCGCGATCAGCAGGTGGTAGTGGATCAGATGCGATCCGTCGGCATCCCGCACGCGGGCGACGTTGTGCTCCGTGTCGAGTTCCTCCAGCGCGGCCTGCACCCGGATCTGCGCGCCGGCCTCTTCCGCCATCGCGGCCAGCCCCTGGTCGAAGGCGGCACGATCGACCATGTAGCCGGGGAATGGCGAATGCCTCGTCTCGCCCGAGGGCAGCACGGTCTGCATGCCGGCGATGTGCTGCTTCAGGATGGCCTGCGAACGGGCATAGCGGCCGATCGGCACGGGAATGAACTCGGCGCACTGCACCGGAACGCCGATCGTCTTCTTCTTTTCGATGGCGACGACGCGCATGCCGCGGCTCGCCGCCGCCCAAGCCGCAGCGCCGCCGGCCGGGCCCAGTCCCACCACGAGTACGTCGCAGACGTCGGTCACGTCTTTTCCCCCTGCATCCCGTTTCCCTCCTCCGCCACCGCCGCCGCGATCACCGCGGCGAAATCTCCCGGCGCCAGCGCCAGCATATCCACCGATCGCTCGGCAAAGAAGGCCGCGATGCGCCGGGGTACTTCGGTTATCGCGGCATCCTTGAGCGCGGCTTCGAGATCGGCGACAGTGCGGCGCGGATTGACGAAGAAGTCGCCGGTGAACCACACCTGTTTGATCCGCTGCGCCGGACGATCATAGGCAATCGCCGCCCGCAGCAGGCCTCCGGCAAACTTGTGCGACGCCTGCAGCAGGGGCAGATCGGCGCGCGGCTTGCGCACCAAGTGAATCCAATCAGGGGTATCGATCTCCGACAACGCCTCGTCGAACATGCGCTGTTCGACCCCGCTCAACTCCCCGGCCGCAAACGAGACGTCGAATTCATCGGCGAACGCCTGTCGCACCCGCGCCTTGACTTCGGACAACGGCGGCGCTGAGCCCAATAGATCGCGCAGATTCACGACCCGCTGGCGCGCGTCCGCGATCGCCTTGTCGGCGAACTTCTCCGCCGGTATGCGCAGGCAGCGCACCATGCGCTCGACATCGAACTCCACCAGCAGCGTGCCCTGGTACAGCAACGCCTCGCCGTCGAAGGCACCGCCGGTGCCGGAGATCTTGCGCCCGCCGACCTCGATGTCGTTGCGCGGACGAAAGCGCGCGTCCACCCCGAAGCTCGAGATGCCGCGCGCTGCCGCCTCGCACACGCGACGCGCTATCGCCGCCATGTCGGCAGTGCCGAGATCCGACTTGTGCAGGTAAAGCTCCCACCCGAACTGGCCTTCGTCCATGTAGATGGCACCGCCGCCGGTGATGCGGCGCTGGACGTCGATGCCGTGGGCGGCGCAATAATCGAGGTCCAGTTCCTGCTCTGCGCTCTGGTGGTAGCCGAGCAGGGCGCTGGGACGGAACTGCAAGAAGCGCAAGGTGCTCGGACTCGCGTCCTGCCGGCGCGCTTCGAGCAGCGCGCGGTTGAGCGCGAAATTCTCCGCGGCGCGCCGCACTCCGGTATCGATCACGCGCCAGGTCCGGCTCATGTCGCCGCGCTCAGGGGCAGCAGGCGCCTGTCGCGGTGACAACCTGAATGCCGCCAAGCCGCCCCGCTCCGCGCTTGCGTCTCTCTTCGGCGATGATCTGCTGGATGTCGACACGTATGCCGCTGTGGTCGGACTCGACGGCCAGCACCTCGTCGCCGATGGCGATGGAGCAGCAGGCCGGCGTCACGCGCAGTTCGCGTCCCAGACGCGCCGCCAGTTCCACCATGCCTTCCGCCGGATGGGCGATGCCGTTCAGTCCGGCGAGCACGGCGTAGGCGTCGATCTCCTGTTTGGCGCGGCCGGCCGGCCGCGCGCAGCCGAGCAGGAGCGGAATGTCCGGCAGGGCTTCGCGGGCGTCCATGAGAAAGCGGCCGACCTCATGGCTGTCCGGCACCGCGAACGGCCGCTGCGGCGGCGCGTAGAACGGCATGATCACCACCAGAACCAGGGCGCTCGGCGCATGGCGCTGGACGATTTCCAGCGCGTTCCACTCGCCCAGCAGACGGCCGTAGTGCAGGCCGATGACGATGTGCGGCACGACCTTGAGCGAGGTCGCGGTGAGATGGGCCAGCGAAGCCTCGAAGTCGGCCACCGGCCGCTTCAGGTGGTAGACCTGCTGCACCGTGTCCTGGGCGCCGATGACATCGAGCATCGCCACGTCGAGGCCCGAATCCTCCATGCGCCGCGCCGCGTCCCGGTCCACCAGCGCGGTGTGGATGGCGATCTTGAACTGCGGAAACGCGTCCTTGATGCGGCGCACGGTGGGATAGAACGGATCGTACTCGACCTCGTCGCGGTGATTGGAGCCGCCGGTGAGCAGCATGCCCCGGGCGCCGGCCTCGATCTGCTCGTTCACCACCCGCCACAGGTCCTGCGGCGAGCGCGCCGCAAGCATCGGCTCCAGTACCTTGGCCTTGCAGTGGTCGCATTGCAGCTTGCAGTCGCCCCCGGTGATGGATACCGCCGGCCACGCGCCCTTGCCGCAGGAGGCGAGTTCGCTGCTGGCGTAGCTCTTGAAGGTGGGGGTATAGAAGTTGATGCCGCCGACGCAGCGCCCGTTCAGCGCGCCGAAGCGGCGCTGCATGTCGCCGACCAGCCGCGCCTCGAGCGCGACGTCTTCCAGCGCCTCAACGCGCGCTACGGTGTCGAGCCAATCGACCATGGAATCCCCCGCCGCAGGGAGGCGCCGGGGCAAAGGCTCGATTGGGAATCGCGATTGCCCCGCTTGCGCTTCGGAGTCGCTGCGGCGATTGTGTCGGGTCAACAGCCGGCGAAGCCGTCGGCGTTCATCTTGGTTTCGAAGGCTGCGGTGATGGCGCCGCCGGTGATCAGGGCGCCCGCTTCGCCGTCCCAGTTGGTGGGCTTCAGCTTCGCCAGCCAGCCGTTGCCGTAGGGGTCGGCATTGATCGTGCCGGGCTTGGCCGCCACGGCGTCATTGGTGGCGGTGATCTCGCCCGAAACCGGCGTCTTGACCGGGCCCACCCATTTGCCGGACTCGACGGTGGCGACGGACTTGTCCTTCTCGATCGCCTTGCCCGGCTTCTTCGGCGTGTAGGCCACCACCTCGCCGGCCAGGTTGCAGGCGTAGGCAGTCATGCCGACCGTGACCGTGCCGTCGGCTTCCTTGCGCACCCAGGTGTTGTTCTCGACATTGTAGAAAAGCTCGTCGGGCAGATTGCAGTTACGGACTACGGCCATTTTTGCTCCCTTGGATCCAATCGGGTTAGAAGTACGGAACCATGCCGCTGGGCAGGATGAGGCTGGCAAGCAGACCCACGTTCACACTCGGTCGGTCTCGCCGATGACCTCTGCGGTCGCCATTCTATACCTGCGCATCACTGCTTTGCACACACCCGCCCGCTGCTGCCGCGGCATTGGACAAGCCTTCGCCGACGGGATCGGGCCGGCAGTCGGTGGCGGCGGGGACGGGCGCGAGACTGCGGTGCGACTGCAGATGTCGAGGACGATCGGGAAGCGGACCGTCCGGCCATCGGCACGGCCCTGCGGCCGAGCCGATGGAGGAGGCAGGCTTACTTGCGCTTGATGAAGAACTCGAATTCCTTGTTGTTCTCGGCTTGAGACAGCAGTTCGTTGCCGGTCTGTTTGGAAAAGGCCTGGAAGTCCTTCACCGAACCCGGATCGGTCGCGATAATGTGCAGCACCTGGCCGCTCTGCATGTCGGTGAGCGCCTTCTTCGCCCGCAGAATGGGCAAAGGGCAGTTCAGTCCGCGCGCATCAAGTTCCTTGTCGAAATTCATTTGGCATCCATCCTCTAGCTTGGTTATGGGAACCTTGGTTTATAGATCAGGCGGCGCGCCGAATCAACGTCGGGGTAGCGGCCGCCTCCCTGAAATCTTTTATCCCTTCTGCGAAAAAGGTAATTAAGATTTCTATTATATGCTTATGATCCGCGCAGCCGGAACCTTCGTCAAGCCGACTGCGCCGTCACCGATCGTTGCCCTTGGGGTTCCGAGCGCGGCCGCACGTCACGACACAGTCTGGTAATAAAGATTCTGCGGATGGTTGGCCTGGGCGAAGAAGAACCAGCGCTCGGCGATCAGTCCGGCATATTGAACGGCGAAGGCAGCGAATAATAGCACCGCCGACAGGGCTGCCACTCCGGAAATCAGCAGCAGCAGCGGCAGCGGAAACGTCAGCAGCAGGAAGACCCACTTCACCGATCGCAGGAAGCCCGCCGTCCTGCCGTGGAAGAACTCGCGCGTGTTGAAGGAACCGCCCATGAAGCCCTGCGACGTCTGCGCGATCCGCGGATGCTTGACGCCGATCGCTGTCTGCAGCGTCGACTTTCGCTTCAGGCGCGCGTTGCGGATCAGCGACGCGGCGCGCGAGGCGAACGCCAGAATCGTGATCACCACCGTCCAGCCGGCATAGAAGCGCAACACTTCGGGGGCAGCGACGGCCGCCAGTGTGCTCGCCAGCATGAAACCCGACGCCCCGCCGAGCAGGATGTAGTTGATCACGGTCAGCGGCGTATGCCACTCCTGCAGAAAGCGCAGGCAGGCATAGATCATCGCGGTACACACGAAGAGCGCGAAAGCGAACAGCGTGGCGATGCCGCCCAGGATCAGCGTCGCGTCCACCGGGTGTCCGCCCGGCAGCGTGAACAGTGGCGCACGCCAGCCGAACCAATGCGCCGCGCCATAGAGCAATACGGCACCCATGAACAGCGGCAGCACGATCACTTCCCGCGACAGCCACGACGTGCGCCATTTCGTCGCGGTGCGCCAGGCCCGCTCCGGATGTCCGAGATGGAAGAACGAAGCCACCAGTCCCGCCGTCAGGAACAGCAGGGAGATCGCCGCGCCGGTGGCATGGAAAGCGCGGCTGTCCTGCAGGGGCAGCAACTCGAACAGCGAATAGAGCTGGCCCGTGTACAGCGCCAGGAACAGCCCCTGCCCGACACCGAGCAGAGTGGTCAGAAAGATGACGGAGAAGGCCGGATGCATGGTCAGGCTCTCACCAGGAGGTGACGTCGTCGAGCGACGGCTCGTCCAGGGCCGGCTTGGGCAGCTTGCCTTCGATCTTGAGCGGATTGTCGGCGCGCACCAGTTCGTCCTCGTGAATCTTGAGTCGGGTCTTGCGCCGCGGCAGGTAATGATTGGCCGGGTGTGTGCCCCACTCCGGCATGAGGGCATAGCCGCCCTGCTCACGGATGGCGCGGGACACCACCGATTCCGGATCGTGGATGTCGCCGAACAGCCGCGCGCTGGTCGGGCAGGCTTTGACGCACGCCGGCTTGCGATCGATTTCCGGCAGGCTCGCGTCGTAGATGCGATCGACGCAGAGCGTGCACTTCTTCATCACCTTCTGATGCTCGTCGATCTCGCGCACGCCGTACGGGCAGGCCCACGAGCAGTACTTGCAGCCGATGCACTTGTCGTAATCGACGAGGACGATGCCATCTTCCTTGCGCTTGTGGGAGGCGCCGGTGGGACACACCGGGACGCACGGCGGATCCTCGCAGTGCAGGCAGGACTTGGGGAAGTGCACCGTCTCGGTGTTGGGATAGGTGCCGACTTCGAAGGTCTGCACGCGGTTGAAGAAGGTGCCGGTCGGATCCGCGCCATAGGGATTGTCGTCCGACAGCGGGCCCGCCAGCCCCGAGGTATTCCACTCCTTGCAACTGGTGACGCAGGCATGGCAGCCGACACAGACATTGAGGTCGATGACCAACGCGAGTTGACTCATAGCGAGCGTTTCACCATTCCAAGCTGGGTCATGGCGAGCCCATTTCTGCGCCCGCGGCGTGCTGACGTCTCCCCTCTCCCTCGACGGGAGAGGGGCCGGGGGAGAGGGTGAAAGTGCCGGTGCAGGCGCCGGTGCCAGCGCCGCAAGTCACTTGCCTTCTCCTTTCCCGGCCCAGTAGGCCAGCCACCCTTTGCGCTGCGGCTCCGTTCCAGGCAGCGCCGGCATCGGCGCAAACTGCGGCGCCGATTCTTGCGGTTCGCCTTCTTCCGCCCTGTAGATGCGTACCCGCACGTCGTACCAGCCGGCCTGCCCCGTGACCGGATCGGAGTTCGACACTCGCCGCCCTTCGTGGCCCAGGGGCAGTTCCTCCGAGATCAGGTGGTTGAGGAGAAAGCCCTGGCGCGATTCGTTGGCGTCGGCATCGAGGTTCCAGGCGCCGGACGCCTTGCCGATGGCGTTCCAGGTCCACACCGTTCCCGGCTCCACTGCCTCGGAGTGGCGCGCCATGCAGCGTACCCTGCCCCATTGCGATTCGACCCAGATCCAGTCGCCGTCCCCGATCCCGTTCACCGCCGCGGTCTGGGCGTTGACATAGAGGTAGTTGTGGCTGTGGATCTGGCGCAGCCAGGCGTTCTGCGAGTCCCAGGAGTGGTACATCGCCATCGGCCGCTGCGTCACCGCTGCCAGGGGATAGCGGTGGGTGTCGGTCACCTGCAGTTCGAGGGGTTCGTAGTAGAACGGCAGCGGGTCGAAGTAGGTTTCGATGCGTTCCCTGAGGTGCTCGGGCGGCCGGCGGCCGGGCCATTTTCCTTGCGCGGCGAGCTTGAACTTTTGCAGCACCTCGGAATAGATGTGACACAGGATCGGATCGGCGTAGCGCGTCAGGCGCACGCGCTGCGACCATTCCAGGTAGCCCTTGTTCCAGTTGCGCATGTACTGGTAGGAGCGCGGCAGTTCGTAGTGGAAGACGCAGTTGTTCTGCGCGTACATCTCCCACTGCTTGGGATTGGGCTCGCCGCGCAGGGAGCGCTCGCCGCCGCGCCCGCGCCAACCCGCGAGAAAGCCGATCCCCGAACCGGGTTCGGTCTCGAAGTTGACGATGAAATCCGGATAGTCGCGATACTTGCGGCCGCCATCCTTGTTCACGAACGCCGGCAGGCGCAGCCGCGATCCCAGTTCGATCAGCACTTCCTGGAACGGCTTGCATTCGCCGGTGGGCGGCAGCACCGGAATGCGCACCGAATCCACCGGGCCGTCGAACTCAGAGATCGGCCGGTCGAGGATGGACATGACATCGTGCCGCTCCAGATACGTGGTGTCGGGCAACACCAGATCGGCGAAGGCCGTCATCTCCGACTGGAAGGCATCGCACACGACGAGAAACGGAATCTTGAATTCGCCATTGTCGTCGCGGTCGTTGAGCATGTTCCTGACCTGCACCGTGTTCATGGCGGAATTCCATGCCATGTTCGCCATGAAGATCAGCAGCGTGTCGATGCGATAGGGATCGCCGCGCCAGGCGTTGGTGATGGCGTTGTGCATGAGTCCATGCACTGACAGCGGGTATTCCCAGGAAAAGCCTTTGTCGAGCCGTACCGGGCCGCCCTGCTCGTCCAGGAACAGGTCGTCCGGCGACGCCGGCCAGCCAAGGGCCATGCCGCCCAGCGGCGTGTCCGGCGCCACCCCTTCCGGCCCCTTGGGCGTCTTGGCACAGGGCGGAATCGGCCGCGGGAACGGTGCTTTGTGGCGAAAGCCGCCGGGACGGTCGATGGTGCCGAGCAGCGTCATCAGGATCGCCAGGGCGCGGATGGTGTGGAAGCCGTTGGAATGGGCGGCCAGACCGCGCATGGCATGGAAGGCCACGGGGCGTCCGGTGATGGAGTCGTGATCCTGTCCCCAGCTGTCGGTCCACGCGATCGGCAGCTCGATCTTCTCGTCGCGCGCCACCACGCCCATTTCGTGGGCGATGCGGCGGATGGTCGCGGCGTCGATGCCGGTGATCTTCGCCGCCCATTCCGGCGTGTAGTGCTTGAGCCGCTCCTCCAGCAACTGGAAGGCCGGCGCCACCTTGTGGCCGTTGGGCAGGGTGAAGTGGCCGAGCAGATAGGGGTCGGCGCCCTCGCTGTGGGTGATCACCTCCCGGTTGGTGTGGCGGTCCCACCAGTACTTGTTCTGCGGATCGAAGCAGCCCGGCTCGTACGCGAAACCCGCATCGCGCACGAACAGGCCGAAGTCGCTGGCGTCCTCGTCGATGCTCACCAGTTCGCCGGCGTTGGTGTAGCGCACCAGAAACTCGCGGTCGAACAGGCCGAGACGGATGATCTCGTGGGTGAGCGCAAGCAGCAGCGCGCCGTCGGTGCCGGGCCGGATCGGCACCCACTCGTCGGCGATCGCCGAATAGCCGGTGCGCACCGGATTGATGGAGATGAAGCGCCCGCCATTGCGCTTGAACTTCGCGATGGCGATCTTGAGCGGATTGGAGTGATGGTCCTCGGCGGTGCCGATCATCACGAACAGCTTGGCGCGGTCGAGGTCGGGCCCGCCGAACTCCCAGAACGAACCACCGATGGTGTAGATCATGCCGGCCGCCATGTTCACCGAACAGAAGCCGCCGTGGGCGGCGTAGTTGGGCGTGCCGAACTGCTTGGCGAACAGGCCGGTCAGGGCCTGCATCTGGTCGCGGCCGGTGAACAGGGCGAACTTCTTCGGATCGCTGGAACGGATCTTCGCCAGGCGTTCTTCGAGAATGGAGAAGGCGCGTTCCCAGGAGATCGGCTCGAACTGGGCGTCGCCGCGCTGCGCATCCTGCTTGCGCAACAGCGGCCGAGTGAGGCGCGCCGGCGAATACTGCTTCATGATGCCGGCACTGCCCTTGGCGCAGATCACGCCCTGATTGAGCGGATGGTCCGGATTGCCGTCGATGTAGCGCACCTCGCCGTCGCGCAGGTGCACGCGAATGCCGCAGCGGCAGGCGCACATGTAGCAGGTGGTCTTCTTGATCTCCTGAACGGAACCGGTCGCGGTAGACAAGGTATGCATGGTATCGGCGCGGGGATCGGCAGTGGCGCGGATGCGATCTATTAGTGTTTCTTGATATTCTGCGCTCGATGCGGTCCTGCGCCAAGTCCGCGTTTCTTATCGGCCGATCAGGGACCGTGATTGTTACCTGCTGCTGCGGCGCGTACACTCTGCGCTCAGCTATCCGACGGAGGAGCGAAATGACCACAACGATCGCGGATTTCGATGCGCTCGAACGGCGCGCGGTCGAGGCCGCCATGATTTACCGTTACGGCCAATTGGTGGACCTGAAGGATGCCGAGGTGGAATTGAAGCTCGTCCCAGGCAAGGACGACCTGACGCCGGTTCCGGCAGTTTACTGGAACGAACGCGACGTGCAGTTCGTCGTCTGCAAGCTCGGCGACAAGCGCTACCGCTCCTACTTCTTCTATGCGGACGACGAGCAGTACCGCATCGGCGAACAGGATTACGACGCCATCGAAGACTGCGTGCGCAACCTGCTGCAACTGCAGATGGACCACGAAACCGTCCGCAAGGGAGCGTTCCCGAAGAGCCTGGGCAAGGCAGACGACACGGGCGAGGAATACCTCGGCCCGATCATCATCTGAGATTTGCCATGACTCTCGACAAGGCCAGGCAGCTCCTGGCGACCCAGGCCGACTTCGGCGGCTTCTACAACTGCAACGCGGCGAAGCTGATCCTGGCCGAAGTCAATCGCGAGCACGGCCAGGGCGCGGTGGACTACCTGATTCGCGAACTGCGGCTGGAGGAGATTTTCGGCTTCGTCCCCGGCACCGAGTTCAAGGGCAGCCTCACCGTCAAGAGCAAGTTCTCCTGAGCGGAGCGCCGCTGGCCGCGCCGGGCACGGTGGGGCGAACCGCACCTCATCCCGATCACCGATGAAGATCTGCATCGTTTCCGACAGTCACGACAACGCACGCCTTCTCCTGGCCGCGGTGGAAGCCGCCAGGATCCACGGTGCCGAGGCGGTCCTGCACTGCGGCGACGTAATCGGCTCCAACACGCTGCGCCCGCTGCTGAAGCTCGGCCTGCCGATGCACGTCATTCACGGCAACAATCTCGGTGATCCGGCGGCCCTGTACGGGCTGGCGGCCAAGTCCCAGGGGCTGATCCGCTATCACGGTCCGGATGCGGATATCCAGATCGGCGGGCGCCGCATCTTCCTCGTGCATTACCCCCACTACGGGCGCGCCTTTGCCGCGACCGGCGATTTCGACCTTGTCTGTTGCGGCCACAGCCATGTGGCCGCGATCACCGAGCAGCCGAACCTGAAGGGCGGCACCACCTGGCTCGTCAATCCCGGCACCGTTGCCGGGCTGAGCGCCCCCGCCACCTACGCCGTGGGCGACCTTGCCAGCATGAGTTTCGCCATCCACGAACTGGCGGGATAACCCCATGCAGCGCTCAAATATGGTGCTTCAATCGTCACATAGGTAAATTCATCGCCGATCGTGGCCTGCCGCCTGGCGCTTGGCGGTAGAATCCGCGCTCTAATCGTCTGCTGGTAGGCAATCGTCAAGGAGGCCTGATGTCAGGTTCTATCGCAACCAACCAGACCATTCTGGTCGTCGGCGGCGGCATCAGCGGCATGACCGCGGCGCTGGAAGCTGCCGAGTGCGGCAAGCAAGTGATCCTCACCGAAAAGGATCCCACGCTGGGCGGGCGTACTGCGCTGCTGTACCGCTACTTTCCCAAGTTGTGCCACCCCACCTGCGGCCTCGAGATCAACCTGCGCCGTCTGAAGGGCAACCGCAACGTGCGCGTCATGACCCTGACCGAGGTGGTCAAGATCACCGGCAGCCGCGGCGACTATACGGCGACGCTGAAGATCTCGCCGCGCTATGTGACCGAGACGTGCACCGCCTGCGGCGATTGCGCCAACGCAGTGAGCAGCGAGATCCCGAACCCGTACAACTACGGCCTCAACAAGATGAAGGCCGCCTACCTGCCCCACAGCATGGCCTACCCGTTGCGCTACGTGCTCGATCCCTCCATCGCCGGCACGGCCGAGGGGGAGAAGGCGAAGGCAGCGTGCAAGTACAACGCCATCGATCTCGGCATGAAGGAAGAGACGGTCGACCTGAAGGTGGGCGCGGTGATCTGGGCCACCGGCTGGAAGCCCTACGATGCGGCGAAGATCCAGCCCTACGGCTACGACCGTTTTGCCAACGTCATCACCTCGGTGGAGTTCGAGCGCCTGGCCGATCCCCATGGACCGACCGGCGGCAAGATCCTGCGCCCGTCCGACGGCAAGGAGGCGAAGAACGTCGCCTTCATCCAGTGCGCCGGCTCGCGCGACGAGAACCACCTGCGCCACTGCTCGCGCATCTGCTGCATGGCCTCGTTGAAGCAGACGAACTATGTGCGCGAGGCTTTCGGCGACGAAGGCCGCTCCACCATCTACTACATCGACATCCGCGCCATCGACCGCTTCGAGGACTTCTACCAGAAGGTGCAGCAGGATGCGACGGTGAAGTTCGTGAAATCGAAGGTCGCCAAGATCGTCGAGGATGCCAAGACCGGCAACCCGATCCTGCACGGCGTCGATACCGAGGGCTATCACCGTTACGCCACCGAGCACGACCTCGTCGTGCTCGCCGTCGGCATGGAGCCCAGCGTCAAGGGCGCCCAGGTGCCGGCGGAAGTGATAGCGGACTCCAGCGGCTTCATCGAAGGTTCGCCCGACGGCGGCATCTTCAGCGCCGGCTGCGCTTCCAGCGCGCTCGACGTGAACCGCGCAGTGCAGAGCGCCACGGCTTCCGCCCTGCGCGCGATCCAGGTGATCAACAAATCAGCCGGAACCGAGGTGGCAATATGAGCCGTCCCACCCTCACCCCTAGCCCCTCTCCCATCACGGGTGAGGGGAACTTCGAGCGCGCCGGCGGCGCGGAAATCAGTTTGGAGGCCGCGTAAATGGCTGACAACAAGTTTGCCGCGTATGTCTGCAGCGGCTGCGGCATCGGCGATCGTCTCGACGTGGCGCAGCTGACCAAGGTCGCGCAGAAGGAAGGCAAGATGGCGCTGGTGCGCAACCACGCCTTCCTCTGTTCCGCCGAGGGCGTGCAACTGATCCGCGACGACTTCGAGAAGGAAGGCGTGACGCACATCGCCATCGCCGCTTGCTCGCGCCGTGCCAAGACCGAGGCTTTCAATTTCGCCGAGGTCGCCATGTCGCGCGCCAACCTGCGCGAAGGCGTGATCTGGAGCCAGCCCGACACCGACGAGGCGCGGGAGACGACGCAGGAGATGGCGGACGACTACGTGCGCATGGCCTGCGCCGAAGTGAAGAAGATGAAGGTGCCGACGCCCAATCAGGCGTCGGGACAGAACAAGCGCATCCTGGTGGTGGGCGGCGGCATCTCCGGCCTCACCGCGGCGCTGGCGGCGGCCAACACCGGCTATGACGTCGTGATTGTGGAGAAGGAAGCCCAGCTCGGCGGCTGGGCCGGACCGGCTGTGGAAGCGCACGCCCTACCGGCAGCCCTACCAGGAGCCGATGGACACCGGCATGGCAGGTCTGATCCAGACGGCGACCACCCACCCGCGCGTCAAGGTGCATCTGAACTCGATCATCGCCGAAACCGCCGGCGCACCCGGCCGCTTCCAGGTACAGGTCGCGACCGAAAGCGGCGCCACCACGACCGAGGAAGTCGGCGCCATCATCCAGGCCACCGGTTTCAACACCTACGACATCAACAAGTTGCCCGAACTGGGCGGCGGCAAGAGCCCGAACGTGGTGGACCAGGCCGGGCTGGAAGCGCTGGCCAAGGCGGCCAACGGCGGGCCGATCAAGCGGCCGTCCGACGGCGGCGAAGTGAAGACCGTGGTGTTCATCCAGTGCGCCGGTCAGCGCGATGATTCCGGCAAGCACCTGCCCTACTGTTCCGGCCATTGCTGCACCACCAGCATCAAGCAGGCGATGTACTTCAAGGCGGCGAACCCGGATGTGGACACGGTGGTGATGTTCACCGACCTGCGCACGCCGGGCATGGGCGAGGACTTCTACCGCAGCGGCCAGGACAAGGGAGTGAATTTCACCAAGGGCAAGGCGTCCGGAGTCGAGCCGAGCGGCAATTCGGTGAAAGTGAACTTCAAGGATCTGATCCTGAACGAAGACACGTCCATCGATGCCGACCTGGTGGTGCTTGCCACCGGCCAGGTGCCGGTGTCCGGGGTGAACATCGACATTCCGGAAGAAGAAGTCGCCAAGATGGAAGTGAAGCCGGTATCGATCCTCAACCTGAACTACCGTCAGGGCAAGGACATGCCGCAGTTCAAGCACGGCTTCAACGACTCGCACTTCATCTGCTTCCCCTACGAGACGCGCCGCACCGGCATCTACGCCGCCGGCCCGGTGCGCCGCCCGATGGACATCTTCCAGGCCACGGAGGACGCCACCGGCGCCGCGCTGAAGGCGATCCAGGCGGTGGAGAACGCCGGCCTGGGCCGCGCCGCCCACCCGCGCTCGGGCGACCTGTCGTACCCGATCGTGCGCCTGGAAGGCTGCACCCAGTGCAAACGCTGCACCGTGGAATGCCCCTTCGGCGCCATCGACGAAGACGAGAGGCGCTTTCCGGTTTTCAACGAGAGCCGCTGCCGGCGCTGCGGCACCTGCATGGGCGCCTGCCCGGTACGCGTGATCTCCTTCGAGAACTACTCGGTCGATACCGTCGGCATGCAAGTGAAGGCGGTGGACGTGCCCGACGAGTTTTCCGAGAAGCCGCGCATCCTGCTGCTCGCCTGCGAGAACGACGCCTACCCGGCGCTCGACATGGCCGGCATGCAGCGCAAGGTGTATTCGGCCTTCGTGCGTGCGATCCCGATCCGCTGCCTGGGCTCGGTCAACACCATCTGGCTCACCGACGCGCTCAACAACGGCTACGACGGCGTAATGCTCATGGGCTGCAAGAAGGGCGACGACTACCAGTGCCACTTCGTCAAGGGCTCGGAGATGGCCCACTACCGCATGAGCAAGATCGACGACACGCTGAAGCAGCTCGGCCTCGAGACCGAGCGCGTGGCGACGTACGAGGTGGCGATCACCGACATCGACCGCGTGCCGCAGTTGATCAACGACTACGCCGCCAAGATCAAGGAGATCGGCATGTCGCCCATGAAGGGCTTCGGTTGATTGCCGCCTGACGCGGACCCCACGGTTTGGAGAGAAACACGATGAGCGATGCCAACCAGCAAGCGATCGAGCGCTACCGCAACAACTTCCTCCGGGAAGTCGAGGCGAACGTCGAGGAAGGCCACTGGGTCAAGATGTGCATGCAGTGCGGCGTGTGCTCGGGCTCCTGCCCGTTCGGCCCGCACTGGGAGCACCCGCCCCAGGAAATCTTCATGATGATCCGCGCCGGCAAGCGCGACGAGGTGCTGAAGTCGGACTCGATGTGGATGTGCACCTCCTGCTACAACTGCATGGTCCGCTGCCCGCGCCAGTTGCCGATTACCCACATCATGCACGGCCTGGCGAACTACGCCCACCGCCTCGGCATCGCGCCCAAGGGCCAGCCGACGCGCGAATTCGGCAAGCTGTTCTGGGACAACCTGGTGAAGAAGGGACGCGTCAACGAGCTCAAGCTGACGATGGGCCACTACTTCAAGGACGGCATCGGGCCCGGCATCAAAACCGCCATGGCGATGCAGAGTGTCGGCCTCGGTCTGTTCAAGGCCAAGCGCCTCAACCCCATGGAGATGCTCGGCGGCCATAAGTTGAAGGACCTGAAAGGTTTCCACGCCATGCTGGCAAAGGCGAAGGAGATCGAGGACCGGAAAAAGGGATTCGCGTAGGGCGGGCTTGCAGCCCGCCGCTGCTGCGGACGGCCGGCTGAATCCGGCCCTACACGGAGACGAAGATGGCGAAGAAGGAATACGCGTTCTACCCCGGCTGCTCCTCGCAGCTCAAGGCCTCGGCCGCGAACTACCTGGTCTCGGTGAACTCGATGTCGCAGAAACTGGACATCAAGATGACCGAAATCCCGGACTGGAACTGCTGCAGTGCCTCCATCGGCTATGCCGAAGGTGGCGAATTGCCGCGCATTTCACTGTCGGCGCGCAACTTCGCGCTGGCCGAGCAGCACCTGCCCGGACAGGACATCGTCGCCACCTGTGCCGCCTGCTGGCTGTCGTCGCGCGAGGCGAAGGAGCGCCTGGACGCGAGCGCCGACCTGATGCGGGAAACCAACGAAGCCCTGGCCGCCGCCGGTCTGCACTACAAGGGCGAGGTCGAGATCCGCCACATGGTGGAAGTGCTGATCGAGGATCTCGGCTACGAAGAACTGAAGAAGCCGGTGGTGAAGCCCCTGGACGGCCTAAAGTTCGCCGGCTACGTCGGCTGCCAGACCAACCGTCCCTTCGGTATCGACGGCGAATCCTTCGAGAACCCGATGTATCTCGACAAGCTGGTGGAGACGGCCGGCGGCGAGGCCCTCAGCAAGTACGAACAAAAGGTCACCTGCTGCGGCGGCGCGCTCGCGTTCTCGGAACCGGAGAAGAGCCAGAAGCAGATCAAGGACATCGTCGAATCCGCCTATGACCACGGCGCGGACATGATCGTCACCCCGTGCCCGCTGTGCCAGGCCAACGTCGAGGTCTACCAGTCCGAGATCAACAAGAAGCACGGTACCAAGCTCAACATGCCGGTGCTCTACTACAGCCAGTTGCTGACGGTGGCCTATGGAGGTTCGGCGAAGGACGCCGGGCTGGACGGACAGTTGATCCGGGCGGAGAAATTGGAGAAGATCTGCGGAAAATAGCCCGTGTCCGGCAAGACATGATTCGATGAAGGCAAGGGCCGGCAATGCCGGCCTTTCGTTTGGTGAAAGCCCGTCGTGAACATCCGGCATAACCTGGGGTTCGTACAAAAATGGAAAAACGGCTGAGACTGCAATCATTCATCATGTCCATCGTCTGCGTTGCGGCGGCGAGCGGGTTGCCGCAGCTGGCCCTGGCTTTCAATGCGGACGGTTACAACTCCTGGATGACCAAGGAACAGGTGGTGGCGCTGGCGACGTATCGCGGACTCATGGCGTGGGAGAACAAAGACGGTCTGCTCCTCATCGGCAAGCCGGACACTCGCATCGAGGGCACGTTCTCCTTCTGCCACAACTGGCTGGTCGCCTACAATCGGACCATCGATTTCGACACCGAGTATTTCCCCAAGCTGAAGGAACTGATGCGGTATTACGGCCAGCCGGTGACGGTGGAAGCGCGCGAGGTCCCCTGGTCGGGCAGCGGCGGCGGAACCCTCCAGCTGGTCGACATGCGTTGGTACAACCGGAACGATCGGGCCGACCTTTTTTTCAATCCGGAGGCGCGGGACGCGAAGGGCACGCTCAAGTACCCGCGCAATGCCAATCTCAGCTTCTCGACCCGCAACACCTGCTGGGCGCAGTTCTGAGCGGAATAGTCCGACGGACGGCCCGCGTGCGTTGAGCAGCGCGCCCGAATCGAGTACATGCTGCAGCAACGCGCTGCGACGCCAGCGCAAGTAAACTCCCTGACATGGCATTTCCGTCGCCGCGCCGGCATGGCCGGCAGATGCCCTGAAGCGCTGCTCGCGCCGGACGCGGGTGCGGAGGCGCCCCGCCCGACCACTGCGGCATCGACCGGGAAACAGGCGTCGGCACCGCAGTTTCCAGGATGACGATCCCCTCGCCAAAGACATGCCGCATATGCTCCAAGCCGCTCAGCCTGCACGAGCAGTACTCGGGGCAGATCTGTAGCCACTGGCGCTGCCGCTGGCGCCACCTCGAAGACCAGCTCCGGGCCCATCGCCAGGAGGCGGCGCAGGCCCTCGGCGAGGCCGAGGCCGATTCCTTCCCCATCACCGTCGTGCCGCGGCGCACGTTTCGCAGCGTGCCGCTGGCCCCGGAACGCCGGCAGGAATTCGCTGCGTTCCTGGCGGATCTGGTGGGGGAAATGGCCGACGTCGGCGACCCGGCGGATGCGGCGCCATCGGTCCTCGCCGAACTGGAGGCGGCGACGGCCCCCCGCGATGCCGCCCCCGTTTCCGCGTTGCTCGCCCAGGTATGCGCCGTATGCGGCGGGTTCTGCTGCTACTACGGCGGCACCCGGCATGCCTTCCTGGACCGGGAAAACCTGCAGCGCGCGTCGCAGGAGCAGCCGGAGACGGTCGCGCCAGACATCGCGGCGCGATACCTGGCACAGCTCCCGCCGATGCACTACGAAGGGTCCTGCGTGTACCATACGGAATCCGGATGCGCCCTGCCGCGCAGGATGCGCGCGCGCATATGCAATGCCTACGAGTGCCGCGGGCTGAAGGACGGGCGGCAGAATTCCGGCACGGCGAGCAGCGCCCGGGCGTTCGTAGTGGTAAGGCATGACCACAGGATCATCCGCTCCGCATTCGTGGATGCCGGGCGGATTCGCCACTTCAGCGGCACCGAGGTGGCGTCGGGCACAGACGCGGATTGACTGCGCACGCCCCGCGAATGGGATAATTGCGGCCGTGGCGCATTGCGCGAGCCTCGCCGCCCCGGCGACGTGCATAGACTCACGGTGCTGCCGAACCGAAGCAATTGGGCGTACCCTTCCGCGTGGGCCGCGCTTCGCGCTCCTATCGACGACGAGCAGCAGGAGAGAACCGAGAATGAATATCCGCTTCCGACTTCAATGCCTTGCGCTGGCGGCAAGCGTCTGGACCACGGCCGGCCTGGCTGCCGAGACGCCCGAACCGGCTGGCATGGTCAAGACCAGCCTGGGAACCGTCAGCGTCGACCGCGCCGGACAGAAGATTCCTGCCCCCCCGGGAACACCGGTCTTCGCCGGCGACCGCGTACGCACCGGGGCCGACGGCTCCGTCGGCATCACCCTGCACGACGATACCCGTCTCACCGCCGGACCCGACAGCACGCTGCTGATCACCGAATTCCATTTCAACCCCAATACCAACGAAGGCAGTCTCCTCGCGTCGCTGCTCAAGGGCACGTTCAGCGTCATTACCGGGCTTATTGCGAAGCATTCGCCCGGCAACGTGAAGTTCAAGACGCCGACCATGACCCTGGGCATCCGCGGCACGGAGTTCCTGGTGGACGTGAAAGGGGAGCCCGATTGAGGCGGTGGTCGATCCTGGTTCTCGCTTCACTGCTCCCAGGCTGCGCCCAGATCACGGAGCGCGTCGTACTCCTGCCAGGAGCGGACGGACGCACCGGCGCCCTCGCCGTGAACACCGGACAGGGCGACGCCGTGCTAGCCGCCCCTTATGCGAGCATCGAAGTCAAGGGCGGCAAGGCGGTACATACCACGTCCAGCGCGCAGGAAGTACGCAGCCGCTATAGCACCCTGCTCGATGCCCAGCCGCCGCAGCCGAAATCGTTTGTCCTGTACTTCCATTTCGACCGCATCGACCTCACGGCGGATTCGGAGCTGCTGCTGGAGCGCATGAAGGAGGAACTGGCGGCGATGCCGGCGGCGGAAGTCGTGATCATCGGCCATACCGACACCATGGGTTCCGCAATCAGAAACGACCGCCTCTCTCTGCGACGCGCGGAGATCGTGCGGGCCGCGCTCATTGCCATCGGCATCGCCCCCAGCGCGATCGCGATCGCCGGGCGCGGCGAGCGCGAGCTGGCCGTGCCGACCGCCGACGAGGTGCCGGAACCGAAGAACCGGCGCGCCGAAATCAAGATCAGGTGACACCTTCCCCGGCATCGGGCGGCGGCCCGCCGGATGAGCGCCGGAGCAGCGCCGGGTGAAGCGGCAGATCTTTCGCCCGATCCTGGGGCTGATCATACTGGCAGTGCTGCTCGGCCACGCCGCGCATTCCTATCGCATCGCCTTCATCAGCCGCCTGGACGCGATCATCTACGACGTCAAGGTGCGCCTCACCATGCCGCGCACCATCGACGAGCGCGTTGTCATACTCGACATCGACGAGCGCTCCCTGGCCGAAGTCGGCCGCTGGCCCTGGGGGCGGGACCGCCTCGCCAACCTGGTCAGCAACGCCTTCGAGCGCTACGGCATCGTACTGCTCGGCATGGACGTGATTCTGGCCGAAGCCGACGAGAGCTCGGGGCTGCCGGTGCTGGAGCGTCTGGCCGGCGGTCCGCTGAAGAACAACGAAGCGTTCCAGACCGCGCTGGGCACGCTGCGTCCGGAGCTGGATTATGACCGCCGCTTCGCCGAGGTCCTGGCGAAACACCCCGTGATCCTGAGCTTCAACTTCGCCAACGGCGGAAGCAGGACCGGCACGCTGCCGCCGCCGGCGCTGCCGCCGGGCGCCTTCCAGTTCGTCCCGGGCACGCTCACGGCATGGGACAGCTACGGCGGGAACAGGCCGGAGTTCCAAAGCGCCGCCATGGGCGCCGGCCACAACAACGGCTGGCCGGATCTGGACGGAGTTTCGCGCCGCGTCCCGCTGCTCGTCGAACACGCCGGCAACTGCTACGAGGCACTGGCGCTCGCCATGGCGCGTGCAGCGATCGGCAATCCGAAGCCGCAGCCCGTGTTCCGGCAGACCGACTGGCTGGCGCGCGCCGGCCACGCTGCAATCGAAGCCATCGACTTGCCGGCCGCCCGCGGCACGCTGCGCATCCCGGTGGATGCGGACGGGGCCGCGCTCATCCCCTATCGCGGCGTGCAGGGCAGCTATCGCTATTACTCGGCGTCCGACGTGCTGGCCCAGAGGCTGCCTGCGGACGCCCTGCGCGGGCGCATCGCCCTGCTCGGGACCACGGCCCCCGGTCTGCTCGACCTGCGGGTGACACCGGTGGCCGAGGCCTATCCGGGGGTCGAGGTGCATGCCAATCTGGTGAGCGGAATTCTCGACGGCACGGTGAAAAGCAGACCGTGGTACGCGAGGGGAATCGAGGTGACGCTGCTGCTGCTGATCGGGTTGGTGATGGTGTTCTGGCTGCCCTCGCTGTCGCCGATGCAGACGACGCTGGCGGCTGCGGCGCTGCTGCTGCTGGTGATCGCCATGGATCTGTGGCTATGGCAGACCGCCTATCTTGCCCTGCCCATGGCTTCGGTGATGGTTCTGGCGATCCTCCTCTATGGACTGGACATGGCCGTCGGCTACTTCCTCGAATCCAGCGCCAAGCGCCGCCTTGCCACCCTGTTCGGCCAGTACGTGCCGCCGGAACTGGTCCAGGAGATGAGCCGCAACCCGGAGCGCTACGACATGGAAGGGCGCAGTGCCGAACTGACCGTCCTGTTCGCGGACATTCGGAGTTTCACCGCGCTGTCGGAGGGGCTGTCGCCGCAAGAGTTGGCGCGTCTGATGAACGAATACTTCTCGGCCATGACGGCGGTCATCCGCGAGAACCGGGGCACCCTGGACAAGTATGTCGGCGACGCCATCATGGCCTTCTGGGGCGCGCCGGTGGACGATGCCCTGCATGCGCGCCACGCGGTGGCGGCGGGCATGCAGATGCAGCGCCGGCTGACACAGATCAATGTTCAATTCGCGGCGCGCGGCTGGCCGAAGCTCGCCGTCGGCGTCGGCATCAATACCGGGGTCATGACCGTGGGAGACATGGGATCACGCGAACGCAAGGCCTACACCGTCCTCGGCGACGCCGTCAATCTGGGCTCGCGTTTCGAGGGACTCACCGCCCACTATGGCGTGGGCATCATCATCGGCGAGGCGACGCAGCGCCTGCTGCGCGACGTGGTGTGCCGCGAGATCGACCGGGTGCGGGTGAAGGGCCGTGCCGGATCAGTCGCGATTTTCGAACCGGTCGGCGCCGCCGGGGACATCGGCGAACCCCTGCGCCTCGAACTCGCGCTTTGGCAGCAGGCCCTGGCTCATTACCGGGCGCAGGACTGGGACGCGGCGCAAGCAGCCCTGCAACGGCTCACTGAGCTGTCGGGCGGACGCAAGCTCTACTCGCTCTACCTGTCCCGCATCGTCGCGCTGCGCGCGCAGCCACCGGCCCACCCCTGGGACGGTGTGTGGCAATTCGAGACCAAGTGAGACGCCGCAGCGCCAGCGGCGCTCAACCGATCGAAGTCGGCGCCGCGAGTTGGCGGCTGGCCACGACCTCCCCGCCCTCGATATGCAGATCGAATCCAAGCTTGCGCGCCAGGCCACGCATCGCGATGTTCTTCGGCGCACAGTAGATGTACGCCTCGCGGCCGCCCTGGGACGCCAGGCGATCGAGCAGCCAGCGGCCCAGCATCGTCGCCACACCCCGGCGCTGGAACGCCGGCGCAGTGGAGAATGCCAGTTCCCAGCCGTCCTTCGCGTGCGGCGATGACTGCGCGACGCCCGCCAGGCCGCCGGCAAGGCTGCGCGATGCCGCAAGCAGATCGATGCCGCAGTCGATGCGCGCGACGAAACTCGCGATGGCATCGTTGCTCATGGTGCCGATGAACCGGGTGTAGCGCTGCTCCTCGGGAAGCAGCAACAGGTGGCGGACGAGTTCCGGCTTGTCGGACTCGTCGAGCAGGAACGGCGGCAGGAGGCTGGATTCGTGCACAGTGCCATCGGCGGTGAGGTCGTCGACCACGATGGTACGGGATTGCGTGCGCCTCGGGGCCGGATCACGGGACCGGCGACATCCGCGCCATGCCGAATGGCAACCCGCCACTCCCCCCGCGTTAACCCCGTTTCGCGGAGCAGGAGTGCCCGCCGCAGTGGCCCTGCTCCCCTTCGGAACCGCACTCGCCGCTGCCGCAGGCGCCTTTTTCGCGATAGGGTCCGAACTCCGGGTGGCGCCGGGCGAACTGCCGGGCCAGTTGCCTGACCAGTATCCAAGCCGTCAGCAGCAGGAAGATCAATGCGACGGTGATTGCATAGGTCGCCACCATTCAGCCTCCCATGCCGGCAAATCCCATGAAGGCGAGCGAAAGCAGTCCCGCCAGCATCAGCGATAGCGCGGTGCCTTGGGCCACGCCGGGAATGTCGGACAGTTGCAGCCGCTCGCGCACGCTGGCCATCAGCACCAGCGCCAGCGTAAAGCCGGCGCCGCCGCCGAAGCTGAATGCCATCGACTGCAGGAAATCGTACTCGCGCGCAGTCTGGAACAGCGCCACGCCGAGCACGGCGCAGTTGGTGGTGATCAGCGGCAGGTAGATGCCGAGGGCACGGAACAGCGCCGGGCTGTACTTCTTCATCACCATCTCGACCAGTTGCACGGCCGAAGCGATCACCACGATGTAGGAGATGAGGCGCAGGAATTCCAGATGGAAGGCGGAGAGCAGAAGATTGAGGCCGTAGGCGCAGAGCGAGGCGACGAGCATGACGAAGGTGGTGGCGACGCCCATCGGAAACGCCGTGTCGAGCTTGCCCGACACGCCGAGGAACGGACACAGTCCGAGGAACATCGCCAGCACGAAGTTGTTGGCCAGCAGCGCGTTGACGAAGATCTGGCCGACGCTCTCATGCCCCATGATGCTGCCCCTCCGCGATCAGAGCGCGCCCGCCCTTGCGCCGCTTCCACCAGGCGAACAGCAGCAGCCATGCCCCGAGCACGAAGAATCCGCCCGGCGGCAGGACCATGATCACCCAGGGCTGAAAATCGGCGCCGAACAGGGGCAGGCCGAAGAGGCTGCCGCTGCCGAGGATCTCGCGCACGCCGCCGAGCGCGAACAGGCCGATGGTGAAGCCCGCGCCCATGCCCAGCGCGTTGGCCAGGGCCACCAGCGGCGGGTGCTTCGAGGCGTGAGCCTCCGCCCGTCCGAGGATGATGCAATTCACGACGATGAGTTGTATGAATGCGCCCAGCGCGTCGTACAGCGCCAGGCTCACGGCCTGGATGACATAATCAACCGCCGTGACGAAGGTGGCGATGATGACGATGTAGGTGGCGATGCGCACCTCCTTCGGCACCATCGTGCGCAGCAGTGAGATCAGCCAGCAGGAGAACGCCAGCACGAAGGTGGTGGCCAATCCCATGCTCAGGGCATTGACCGCCGACACCGTCACCGCCAGCGTCGGGCACATGCCGAGCACCATGACGAACACCGGATTCTGCCGCCACACGCCCTCCAGCAGCGTGTCCATCGAGAACTTCTGCTCCTGCTGTCCCGGCAGAGTCATGATTGCCCGCTCCTGAGTTTGTCGATCTGCGGCACCAGTTTCGGCAGGAGCGCCTGGGCGCTGTCGTCGATGCCCTTGCCGACCGCCTTGGAAGTCACCGTCGCCCCCGAGATCGCCTCCACTTCCCAGGGATGGTTCTTGCTGCCGTGCTTCACCGTTTTCACGGCATTGGCCAGCGCCGACAACTCCGCGTTCAACTGCACGTCCAGAGCCGTGAAATTGGCAAGAAACTTGCGGTCGGTCAGGATCTTGTCCCCGATGCCCGGGGTTTCCCGCATCGACACCACGCCGATGCCGATGATGCACTTGCAGTCCGGCGCGTAGCCGTAGAGGACGCGCACGACATCCGCATAGCCTTTGGCGCCCGCCTCGGCCGCGATGCCGGCCAGTTTGCCTTCGGCGCCATAGGCAGCGTAGAACTTGACGGCCCCCGGCGGGGCTTCGCCTGCTGCCGGCGCGATGGCGTTGGGCAGGGCATAGAACTCGGCAATGCTCGTCGCGCCGGGAATGACCTTGAACACGGCGCGCTCGAGGGCGATCTTCTTGTTGGCCGCAACTGCGGAATACGTCCCCTGATAGGCGCCGACGATGATGAGGCCGCACACGGTTGCCACGATGCCCAGGGTCTTGATCATCGACGTCGTCGGCGTGGCCTGCGGTGCGGGGATTTGGGCGGTCATTTCTTGCCCCGGCGCAGAAGCTTGGCCCACCACGGGGTAGCCGGACCGCTGGTCCCGATCTTGCCCTCGCGCGGTATGTAATCGGGGTGCAGCGGATAGGAGGCGGTGCGGCGCGCGGCACGCGGCGCCCCCTTGCCGAACGGCTTGGGCTGCGTCACTTTCTCGATCAGAGGCGTGGCGGCATTGCCGATCAGGATGGCGTACATGACGCCCTCCGGCAGACCGCCGTAGTAGCGGATCATCACCGTCAGCAGGCCGATCAGGCCGCCGTAGATCCACATGCCCCGCGGCGTGACGGGCGAAGTGGCCATGTCCGTCGCCATATAGACCGCCCCCAGCATCAGTCCTCCGGAAAGAAGCATGAAGAACGGATCGGGGAAGCGCTGCGCATCGTAGGCGAAGAGCGCCCATGCCGTCAGTCCTGCGCTGCCGAGCACCGCAGCCGGGATGCGCCAATCCAGGAAGCGGCGCAGTGCCAGGTAACCGCCGCAGATCAGGATCAGGATGGGTGAAGGCCCCACCGCCAGATGTCCGTCCAGGGAAGTCAGAAGGTGCAGGGCGTCGGTGACTACGCCTTCGAACTTCCACTTGCCCAGCGGCGTCGCGCCGGCGACGGCATCCATCTGCAGGTCGTGCAACCAGGCGAGCGTATCCGGCGCCATCATCAGCGGCACCGCCAGTGACGAGGGGATGAACTCGGTGAAGCGTCCCGCCAGGAAGGACGGCGTGTACGCGGCGATGACGGCAGGGAAGGCGGCCTGGACGAAGGCCCGGCCCACCAGCGCCGGGTTGAAGACGTTGAAACCGATGCCGCCGAACAGCGCCTTGCCCAGAGCGATGGCGGTGAACCCCGCCACCGCCCCCATCCACAGCGGGAAGCCGGGCGGCAGGGAAAGCGCCAGCAGCAAGCCGGTGATCACCGCGGACAGGTCCGGAAGGCTGGAGACTTGGTCGGACGCCCAGTTGAACAGGCGCTCCGTCGCCAGGCAGCTGGCGGTGACGACCAGCAGCGAGGCTGCGGCCGAAACTCCGTATTGGGCAACGAAGAAAAGGCACACCGGCACGAGGGAGTACACGACGTGGCGCATGATCTGCTCCACGGTACGCGGACCCTTGACGTGCGGGGCGGTGCGAATCTCGATCTGGGAATCGGTCTTGGTCACGGCAAACGGCCAGTTACCCGGTTCGGTTGGTCGGAAGTCCGCTCAGGAGGCCGCGGCGGGCGGGCCGGCCGCATCGTCTCAGGCGGTGGCACGCTCCCGCAGTACGGCCTTGGCGATCCGGAACTGCTGCACCAGGGGAATATTGGAAGGGCAGACATAGGTGCAGCAGCCGCACTCGAAACAATCGCCCAGATGGTACTGCTCCGCCATTGCCTCGTACTCCCGCTTCCCCGCCAGCATGCCGAGGGTGGATGGATTGAGTCCCATCGGACAGGACTCCACGCACTCGCCGCACTTGATGCAGGGATAGGTCCGGAGGTGCTCGCGACGGGCCAGTTGCTCGCCGGCGAACACGAGCAGACCGGACACCCCCTTGGTCACCGGCACGTCGAGCGAGGCGACCGACTGACCCATCATCGGCCCCCCCAGCACCAACTGGCGCGCCGCGGCAGGAGCGCCGGCATAGTCGAGGACGAAGGAGACGGGCGTGCCTATGGGCACGCGGTAGTCTCCCGGCCGTGCCACACCGGGGCCGGCGACCGTCACCACCCGCTCGATCAGCCCTTCCCCGGCCGGCAGCAGCCTGCCCAGCGATGCCAGCGTACCCACGTTGTTCACCACGATGCCGAGGGCAAGGGGCAGGCGGCCCGACGGAATCTCGACCCCGAACAGGGACATGATCAGCATCTTCTCCGAACCCTGCGGGTACTTCGTCGGCACCTCTTCCACGGCGATACTGTCGCCCACCGGCAAGACGCGCCGGATCGCCGCTGCGGCTTCCGGTTTGTTGTCCTCGACGCCGATGATCGCCCGCTCTGCCCCCACGGCACGCATGGCATGGCGGGTGCCGGCAACGAGAGCGGCGGCGTCTTCGATCATGACGCGGTAGTCGCAGGTCAGGTAGGGCTCGCACTCGCAGCCGTTGACGAGCAGCGTATGTACCTTCGCCTCCTTGGGCACGGCCAGTTTGGCATGGGTCGGAAACGCTGCGCCCCCGAGTCCCACCATGCCCGTCGCCTGCACCGCCCGCACGATCGCGTCCGGCGCCATCGACGCGGGATCCTGCGGCTCGCCCCACAATACTTCCTGGGTCGAGGCCTCATGCACTCGTATGACGATGGCTTCGGTCCACGGGCCGCGCGCACTGGGCCGCAGGTCGATCGCTTCCACCACGCCGCTGGCCGGAGCATGATGCGGCACCGACAGCCAGCCGTCGGCCGCGGCGATCGGCTCGCCGCGCACGACTTCCTGGCCGACGCGCACCAGCGCTTTCGACGGCTTGCCGATATGCTGGGACAGGGGCACCGTCAGCCGGCTGGGGAAAGGCAGGCGGCGGATGGATTGGTCCGCCGTGCTCTTGCACTGGGGCGGATGGATGCCCCGGGCGAACGTCTCGCCACGGAGGAAGGACAGGACTTTCATCGGCGGGGCCCAGGCCTTTCAGTCGGGTTGAAGCGGCGGTGGATCGTAGCGTCCATGCTCACCCCCTCAATGGAATTTGGCCGCCCGCACCAGCAGCTTCTCGAGGTTGGGCTCGTGGGGATTCCACGGCGTTCCGGGGTGGATACAGGCGGCGGTGCACTTCTCCGCCGCCCGGACGATGTCGGCATAGGGCCCGCCCTTGGGATTGATGACGATCGCCTGCTTCTGATCGTTGTAGGCGAAGATCTTCGGATTGATGAAGGTGCATTCGTCGCAGGCGGTGCACTCCGGGGTCTCGATCCACACCGGGTCGTGACCATCGGCAGCGGCTGCCTCCGCCGGGGCGGGCACTGCACCAGACGCTGCCGGCGCGGCGCTCGCCGCCATGCCGTCGGCGCTGACGCCGAAGGAAGCCAGGCTTGCGGTGAGCTTCTGCACCAGTTCGGCCCGGGCGCGCTGCGCGATCGCCTCCTCGTCCACGTCCGGCCGGTCGAGGCCGGCCACGTTCTTGAGCTGGCGCCAGAATTGGCGTCGTTCTTCCGTGGCACGCACCAGATCGTCCGTCACCAGCAGACGCATCAGGCGGTT
>CAVPDA010000004.1:0-403336 GCA_963702495.1 uncultured beta proteobacterium
GCCGCCACCGTCACGGCGAGATGTGAGCTTTTCATGCTCTCGCTTCCAGGTTATCCATCTTGCTTGCACCAGCGCCGGTCCCACGCGAGCGCCTGCCCTGCCTCATCCCCATTGCGCGCGCCCTCTCGGATGATGCCAGCCCTGTCCGCAACCTCACGGTCACGGAGCGGCTTTGCCGTGCCATCCGCGCAGATCGTAGGGGCCGAGCATTCCCGGGTGATCGAACGGCGTGTACCAGGCGCCCTGACTGTCGATGAATTTCAGGCTGGGCGGCAGGGGCTCGGAGATCCCGCGCAACGTCTTGGCGCGCCACTCCCCGGATTGCTGGAATCCGCCCAGCGCAGGCGCGCCTTGCGGCCGTTCGAACGGAACAGGTCCGGCCACCGAAACGGTCCCCTTCCCGACGGCGGGATTCTCCTGTGCCCATGCGGAACCCGATACACCCACGACAAGACCCACTGCAAGACCCAGACCGACGCACCGCCAGTTCATACGCGATCCCATTGTTCAGGCAAACAAAGAGTCCGACCAGTGTTCTGGCGAGGGCAGGGACAGGCTGCTTCCGAACCCCCGCAGCATTTGGTCGAGGGGGCATACCCAATGCCCCGGTTGGCTTTCGAGCCGAACCGGAGTGACCCACACAGCGGCGCCGATGATTCATTGGAGCGTCGATGTTTCCTGCCTCATGCGGTGGAAGGAAACACTTGAACCACGAATGATTTATTAAGCGCGTATTTATATGCCGATCCGTCTGTCCGGTGTTGATTTGAGTCAAAGCGGCGCGGAGCGGACGAAAAAAAGCAGGGGCAAGCCCCTGCTTTTCCTCTGCGAGAAAAAACCGCCGCTTACTTCTTGCCTTCCATGCCGGACATGCCGCTCATGCCCTTCTGCTCGGCGGGCTTGGCCTTCGGCGCGTCGGCGGACTTGCCTTTCTCGTCGCCGCTCATGCCGGACATGCCTTCCTGCTTCTCGGTATGCTTCTTTTCGCTGGTTCTTCTTCTTGGTGGTGGCCTTTTCCTTGCTTTCCATACCTTCCATGCCGGACATTCCCTTCTGGCCTTCCATGCCGGACATGCCCTTCTGCTCGCCGGCCATGCCGGACATGCCCTTCTGCTCGCCGGCCATGCCGGACATGCCCTTCTGCTCGCCGGCCATGCCGGACATGCCCTTCTGTTCGGCAGCGGGCTTGGCAGCGGCCTTCTCATCGGCGGCAAAGGAAGCGGTCGCGGCCAGCGCAACCACGGAGGAACCAGCACAGAGATCAGTTTGCTCATCGGTAATTTCCTCACTTTGATTAGTAGTTGAGAGACGCTGACCACTAACAGGTCCTGTTAAATTGGTCACGCCTTTAACGTGGCACACCTTGCGCGGGTTAACATCGACATCCGATTTTCGCGCCAATATGGAAGAATAATTCGGAAGATCTCCTATCTGGCTGAATATAAACGAATGTTTCAATCGGCGGCAGCATCTACGAACGATCGCCAAGCGCCGGACCGGGCAGGACTGGCGCTGCCTCTCGCCACTGACCAGGCGCCAGTCCGGCAAGGGTCCACGGCCCGATTGCCCAGCGGATCAGGCGCAGCGTGGGGTGACCGACCTTGGCCGTCATGCGCCTTACCTGGCGATTCTTGCCCTCGCGCAACCGGATCTCGATCCAGGATGTCGGGATATGACGACGACACGGATCGGCGGCGTGCGCGGCCATAGCCCGGATGGTTCCGGAATCGACCGCGCGGCGCAGGGCAGCGAGGTGAAATCGCCGAGATCGACCCCGCTTCGCAGCGCACCGAGTGCAGCCTGAGTCGGCACTCCTTCGACCTGTGCCCAGTAGGTCTTGGTCATTTTGCCCGGGGATCGGTGATGCGCCGCTCAACATCACCGTCATCCTGAGAACCAGCAGTCCTTCGCTGTCCGCATCAAGCCGGCCGGCGGCATAAACGGCGGGGACCGGCATGAATTCAGCAGCCCCGGCCGCCCACCTTCGCTCGTAAACTGCGAAAGACCCCGAACGGCTTGTTGAAGAGGATGATGCGGCTCAATCGAGCCCTGCCCGCAGCGGCTCGGTCGGCAAGGTCAGGCGGTTTCGCGCTCCCGTGCAGCCGCGTCGTCGGCGGATTCAGCCGTGCACGAGGGCAGCCCGAAGATGTTGCAGAAACGCAATGATTCCGGATAGGGGAAGAAATCCACGATGATCCCGCTGCGGATGTTCTTCTGCGCCTCCTGCCAGAACTCCGGTCCCAGCAGGTCGGCGTGATAGCGCATGAAAAGCTTCCGGATCAGCGGTGAGCCCAGCAGGAAGGTGGCCCATTCCTCGGGAAAGACGTCGTTCCTGGCCACCGAATACCAGACCTCTCCCGACATCTCGTCCTCCAGGGACGGCGCCGCGGGATGCGGCGGAAGTTGCAGTCGGTGACATATTCGATCTCGTCGTAGTCGTAGAAGACGACCCGGCCGAAGCGGGTTACGCCGAAGTTCTTCCACAGCATGTCGCCCGGGAAGATGTTGGCCGCTGCCAGTTCCCGGATCGCATTGCCGTACTCCCGCACCGCATGGTCGGACTGTTCCTCGTCGGCTCCATCGAGATGGATATTGAGCGGGATCATGCGCAGTTCGATATAGAGGTGCTTGATGATCAGGGTATTGGCTTCCTCCTCGATCAAGGACGGGGCCAACCTGCGCAGTTCATCCAGCAGGGTTTGGCTGAAGCGCGCCTTGGGCAGGGCAACGTCCGAAAACTCCAGGGTATCGGCCATGCGACCCACCCGGTCCACCTGCTTCACCAGCAGATACTTGGACTTGACGGTGGCGCGGTCGGTGTCCTTGGACGAACCGAACACATCCTTGATGATCTTGAAAACGTAGGGGTAGGAGGGCAGCGTGAACACCAGCATGACCATGCCGGGGATGCCCGGCGCGACGACGAACTCGTCCTGCGAGTGCCGCAGGTGGTGCATCACGTCGCGGTAGAACATGGTCTTGCCCTGTTTTTGCAGGCCCAGCATGGTATAGAGCTCCGCCCGCGGCTTGCCGGGCATGATCCCGGCCAGGAAATCGACGTAGGCGGAGGGCACCTCCATGTCCACCATGAAGTAGGCCCGGCTCAGGCTGAACAGCGTGACGATGCGGCGGAATTCCATCAACACTGCATCCAGCGTCAAGCGGCCGTTGGCGTCGTGCAGCACGGGAACGGCGAACGGGTACTCCTGGTTGCCGTTCAATACCTTGCCGATGACATAGGCGCCCTTGTTGCGGTAGAAGGCGGAGCTGAGTACCTGGATCTGCAGGTTCGGCTCATCGCGCGGCCAGCCCCCGAGATGCCGCTTGATGGAGGCGACCATGTAGCCGACGTCGCGATCGATATCGGCAAAAGGACACTGCCAGCCGAAATCGAGGAAAACCTGGCGCAGGGTTCGGCGCAGACCGTCGCGCTGGGGATAGTAGCTGCGATAGGTGGGCGGATCGGATTCGATGTAGTCGGTGGAGATGGCGGGCCGGTAGAAGATGAAATCGTTGTTGAAATAGGTGCGGTGCATGATGCGGCAGAACACCGAATTGAAGAACGTCTCGGCCAGTTCCGGCTGCTTATGGTTGACGAGCAGTCCGATGTAGTACAGCTTCGCCTGCTGCCAGGTCGGGCTGTCCAGCAGGTCCGCGTGAAACTCGGCATGCAGGCGCTCCACCGTCTCCTTGACACGCTCGTCATAGAACTGGATGCGCTCCTTGACGGCGCGCTGCTGCGCCTGCCAATCCGCCGTGTCGAATCGCTCCTTCGCCAGCCGGCTCACTTCCCGGAACAGCCGGTAATGCTTGATGAACCCGTCCAGCATGGCCTGGGCGATTCGCTGGGCGGTGGGATTCTGGTTTGCTGGAGACTCGGACTGGTTCGACATCTTCGACATGCACTCCTGTGAATCGGATGGTGGCGGCAGGCGCCAAGCGGGCCGGCAGCGACTGCCGCGGACCCGCGATCGCTCCGCGGCCTCTGGGTATCACTATGATTTATCGGGACTACCCATTCTCATGACGGTCCTCGCGGGAGTACCCGCCGGCGCACCGTGCGGCTAGCCCATCAGAAGGATTTACGAGATAATAAAAAAAGTAAAGTGGCCGGGCACGGAAATTCGCCCGACTCAATCGGCTTGGACGGCCGTCACGTCGATCCAGGCCCGACCGCCGCCAGGGTTTCCGGGTCTGCCCCAAGTGCCGAGCACGGCGTGGGGCAATCTTGTCCCGGGGGTAAGCGTGGCACCGCCCGCAGCATTCTTCGCCAACACGAGAGGATCAGCATGACCGCATACGCCAAGATAAAGGTACCGCAAGACGGCAAAAAAATCGTTCCCGGGCAGCCGATGCCGGACAATCCCATCATTCCCTACATCGAAGGCGACGGCATCGGCATCGACATCACGCCGGTGATGAAGGCTGTGGTGGACGCAGCGGTGCAGAAGGCCTATGGCGGGAAGAAGCAGATCCACTGGATGGAAGTCTATGCCGGGGAGAAATCCACCAAGATCTACGGCGCCGACGTCTGGCTGCCGGAAGAGACGCTGGCCGCACTCAAGGAATTCAGCGTCTCGATCAAGGGTCCGATGACCACGCCGGTCGGCGGCGGCATCCGTTCGCTCAACGTGGCGCTGCGGCAGGAACTCGACCTCTATCAATGCGTGCGGCCGGTGCGTTACTTCAAGGGCGTACCCTCCCCCCTGAAAGACCCGACCAGGACGGACATGGTGATCTTCCGCGAGAACACGGAGGACATCTACGCCGGCATCGAATGGGCGGCCGAATCCGACGGCGCCCGGAAACTCATCAAATTCCTGCAGGACGAGATGGGGGTCAAGAAGATCCGCTTCCCCGGCACTTCCGGCATCGGCATCAAGCCCGTGTCGCGCGAAGGAACCGAGCGCCTGGTGCGCGCCGCCATCAAGTACGCGATCGACAACAAGCGCAAGTCGGTGACGATCGTACACAAGGGCAACATAATGAAGTTCACCGAGGGCGGCTTCCGCGACTGGGCCTATGCCCTGGCGAAGAACGAGTTCGGCGCCGTGCCGATCGACGGCGGCCCGTGGTGCAAGCTGCCCAATGGCATCGTCGTCAAGGATGCCATCGCCGACGCCTTCCTGCAGCAGATCCTGTTGCGCCCGGCAGAGTACGATGTGATCGCCACCCTCAACCTGAACGGCGACTACATTTCGGATGCGCTGGCGGCCCAGGTGGGCGGCATCGGAATCGCCCCCGGTGCCAACATCTCCGACGTCTATGCCATATTCGAGGCCACCCACGGCACGGCACCGAAGTACGCCGGCAAGGACTACGTCAATCCGGGCTCCCTGATCCTCTCGGCCGAGATGATGCTGCGCCACATGGGCTGGAAGGAAGCGGCCGATCTGATCGTAAAGGCGATGGAAGCGGCGATCGGCGACAAGGTCGTGACCTATGATTTCGCACGCCTGATGGAGGGCGCCACGGAAGTGTCCTGCTCCAAGTTCGGTCAGGCGATGATCGACCGCATGTGAGCGCCAAGCCGGGCGCAACGCCCCTCGGGAAGACGCGACGGGCCCGCATGCGGGCCCGTCTCCTTGGCGGTTCACTTCGTGGCGCCGCCCGTCGCCGATGCGAACAAAAAACCCGGCGGGAGAACCGGCCGGGTTTTCTAAGCCTGCGCCACGGGGTTGCCGCGCCGCAGCCGGAACTTCAAGCCGTCAAGCCGCCTGAATGTTCGACGCCTGCTTTCCTTTCGGCCCCTGCGTCACTTCGAAAGAGACTTTCTGCCCCTCCTTCAGTGTCTTGAAGCCGGCCATGTTGATGGCGGAGAAATGCGCGAACAGGTCTTCACTGCCGTCATCCGGAGTGATGAAACCATATCCCTTAGCGTCGTTGAACCATTTCACAGTACCCGTTGCCATATAAAGCTTTCCTCATATTGCGTATTACAAGCAGGCTTAACGCCCCTCATGTTTGACCTGCAAGACACACCAGGCATGGGAACCAAGCGGGTTTCAAGCGGAGTTGAAGCGCAGCGGACCGATGACACGGAGGAACTTGAGCCAAACACGGGTGACCTTTTACGCCTCTTCTTCCGCACTCGTCAAGCATTTTCGCCTCGCGCCGCGATGCTGCAGGACAGCAATGCGCAAGGCGCATCGAGCGCGCGATCGAAACAATGCTGCCGATCCCGGTTCGATGCAACGCGAATCGGCCCATGGATGGGGTCAATGATTCGGTCTATTCTCCCATTGGAAAGGGGAATGCACCGCGACGCATTCGATCTTGCGCAACGGGGAATTGTGTTTAGAATTGATCCATGGCTACGCGTAAGCAGGACGAGTCTGTGCTCGAGGTGGAGCAGGCCAAAACCAAGCCGCCTCCCCTCTTCAAAGTGCTACTGCTTAACGACGATTACACGCCGATGGATTTTGTGGTCCTGGTGCTGCAAAAATTCTTCTCCTTGAGTCGCGAACAAGCGACGCGCATCATGCTCAAAGTGCACAAGGAAGGTGTGGGCGTCTGCGGCGTGTATCCGAAGGATATCGCCGCAAGCAAAGTCGAACAGGTCAGCGCTTATGCGCGCGAGCACCAACATCCGCTGGCGTGCGTAATGGAGGAAAGTTGAGATGATTGCGCAGGAGTTGGAAGTCAGTCTTACATATGGCGTTTGTCGAAGCGCGGCAGAAGCGGCACGAGTTCATCACCGTCGAACATCTGCTGCTGGCGCTGCTCGACAACCCTTCGGCCGCCGAGGTTCTGCGCGCCTGCGCGGCCAACGTGAACGAGCTGCGGAAGGAACTCAACGCCTTCATCAGCGAGCACACGCCCACGGTGGCAGGCACGGAAGAGATCGACACCCAGCCCACGCTGGGCTTCCAGCGTGTGATCCAGCGCGCGATTCTGCATGTCCAGTCCTCCGGCAAGAAGGAAGTGACGGGCGCCAACGTGCTCGTCGCCATCTTCGGCGAGAAGGATTCGCACGCGGTCTATTTCCTGCAGCGCCAGGGAATCACCCGTCTGGACGTGGTCAATTTCATCTCCCACGGCATCACCAAGGCGCCGCAGGGCAGCGCCAAGCCGGGCGGCGAAGCGGAACAGGGGGAACAGGAGCAGGAGGGCCAGGCCGCCGGCGGCGCGCTCGAATCCTATACGCAGAACCTCAACGCCATGGCGTTGATGGGCAAGATCGATCCGCTCATCGGCCGCGACAAGGAACTGGAACGCGTCGTCCAGACCCTGTGCCGGCGCCGCAAGAACAATCCCCTGCTGGTGGGTGAGGCCGGCGTCGGCAAGACCGCCATCGCCGAGGGACTGGCGCGGCGCATCGTCGAGGCGCGCGTGCCGGAGATCCTGGCGCACGCCCAGATCTACGCCCTCGACATGGGCGCACTGCTGGCCGGTACCAAATACCGCGGCGACTTCGAGCAGCGCCTCAAGGCGGTGCTGAAGCAGTTGCTGGAAAACCAGAACGCCATCCTGTTCATCGACGAGATCCATACGCTGATCGGCGCCGGCGCGGCCTCCGGCGGCACCCTCGATGCGTCCAACCTGCTGAAGCCGGCGCTCGCCTCCGGACAGCTCAAGTGCATCGGCGCCACCACGTACAACGAGTACCGCGGCGTGTTCGAGAAGGACCATGCCCTGTCGCGGCGCTTCCAGAAGATCGACGTGAACGAGCCCTCGGTCGAAGAGACCGTGGCCATCCTGCGCGGGCTCAAGTCGCGCTTCGAGACCCATCACGGGGTCAAGTACTCCTCCACGGCGCTGTCCAGCGCCGCCGAACTGTCCGCCCGCTACATCAACGACCGCCACCTGCCGGACAAGGCGATCGATGTCATCGACGAAGCCGGGGCGGCGCAGCGCATCCTGCCGAAATCCAGGCAGAAGAAGGTGATCGGCAAGACCGAGATCGAGGAGACGGTCGCCAAGATCGCGCGCGTGCCCTCGCAGCACGTGTCCACCGACGACCGCTCGGCGCTCAAGAACCTCGACCGCGACCTGCGGGCCGTGGTGTTCGGCCAGGACAAGGCCATCGATGCGCTGACCACCGCCATCAAGATGTCGCGCAGCGGCCTCGGGAATCCGCAGAAGCCGATCGGCTGCTTCCTCTTCAGCGGCCCCACCGGCGTCGGCAAGACCGAGGTGGCGCGCCAGCTCGCCTACTGCATGGGCATCGAACTGGTGCGCTTCGACATGTCGGAGTACATGGAACGTCACGCCGTATCGCGCATGATCGGAGCGCCGCCGGGATATGTCGGTTTCGACCAGGGCGGGCTGCTGACCGAGGCCATCACCAAGAAGCCGCATTCGGTGCTATTGCTGGACGAGATCGAGAAGGCCCATCCGGACATCTTCAACATCCTGCTGCAGGTAATGGATCACGGCACGCTGACGGACAACAACGGTCGCCAGGCGGATTTCCGCAACGTCATCATCGTCATGACCACCAATGCCGGTGCCGAAACGCTGCAGAAGGCGACCATCGGCTTCTCCGGTGGCCGGGAAGCGGGCGACGAGATGGCGGAGATCAAGCGCATGTTCGCGCCGGAGTTCCGCAACCGGCTGGACGCCATCATCTCCTTCAAGTCCCTCGACCACGAGGTCATCCTGCGCGTGGTGGACAAGTTCCTCATGCAGCTCGAAGGCCAGCTGCACGAGAAGAAGGTGGAGGCGGTGTTCACCGACAACCTCAAGGCGTGGCTCGCCGAGAAGGGATTCGATCCGCTCATGGGAGCGCGCCCGATGGCGCGGCTGATCCAGGACACGATCCGCTCCGCCCTCGCCGACGAGCTCCTGTTCGGCCGGCTCGTCAGCGGCGGCAAAGTCACCATCGATATCGACGACGAGAGCAAGGTCAAGCTGGTGTTCCACGAGGAGGAAGTGGCGCCGGCCTGATTCCCACCCATCCGAACCACTGGCGGCGCGCCATCGCCGCCATTTTTTTGCGTTGCCTCTTTGGAGCCCCGGACCATGAGTTTCCAGACCGCCGATCTGTGCGACCAGGCTGAGCCGCAAATTCGCGCCGGCACGGTGCGCGTCGTCACCCCCGTGTTTCGCAGCTTCGGCGGACGGCGCGCCTTCCACGGTCCGATCACCACGCTCAAGTTGCACGAGGACAACTCCCTGGTGCGCAAGGCGCTGGAATCCGCCGGGAACGGTCGGGTGCTGGTGGTGGACGGCGGCGGCAGCCTGCGCTGTGCCCTCGTCGGCGATCAACTGGCGCGGCTGGGCGTCGGCAACGGCTGGGCCGGCATCCTCGTGTACGGCTGCATTCGGGATTCCCGCGCCATCGCAGAAATGGACATCGGCGTGCTCGCGCTCGCCACCCATCCGCAGAAGAGCGTGAAAAAGGGCATCGGCGACGCCGACATCCCGGTCACTTTCGGCGGCGTCACCTTCCACCCCGGCGAACATCTCTACGCCGACGAGGACGGCATCGTCGTGGCGGCATCGGCACTCGTCTAGGGCACCAATTCCGTCCAATCATGGCCGAGGAAGTCGAGCTCAAACTGGCGCTGCCCGAGAACGCCTGGCGCGCCGTCGCACGGCACCCGCGCCTCGCCGCCGCCGAAAAGCTGCCGCCGCGCAAGCTGGTCAATATCTACTACGACACGCCGGAACTCGATCTGCGGCGCAAGGGAGTCGCTCTGCGGCTGCGCCAGCAGGGCCGCCAGTGGCTGCAGACCGTCAAGTGCGCCGGCACCCTGGCCGGCGGCCTGAGCACGCGCCCGGAATGGGAGTACCCGTACGACGGTCAGGCGTTCGACTTCGCGCCCATCGACGACGCGAAGCTGCGCCGCTGGCTCCGCCGCGACAGGCTGGCAAAGCGCCTTCAACCGGCCTTCGAGACGACCTTTTCCCGGCAGACCTGGCGCATCGCGACCGGCGAGCACTCGACCATCCTGGTCATGTTCGATCGCGGCCGCATCCAGGCCGCGGGCCGCAGCCTGCCGATCAGCGAACTCGAACTGGAACTGGCGGGAGCGGCCGTCGGCGACCTGTTCGAACTGGCGCGCGAACTCGCCGCCCTGCTCCCCCTGCGGCCCGAGCCGCTGTCGAAGGCCGAGCGCGGCTATCGCCTGATCGGGGCGCCCCCCTCATCGCCTCGCCCGTCGACCGGCGCGCCCCTCGACGCCGGTCGTTCGGCACTGGAGGCGTTCCGCGTCATCGGGCTGTCCTGCCTCGCCCGACTCCAGGACAACGAACCCGGCGTGCGGGATGGCGGAGACCCGGAGTCCATGCGGCAGGCGCGCATCGAAGTGTGCCGCCTGCGTTCATTGCTGCGCCTGTTTCGACCCTTGCTGCCCGCGTCTCTGCTGGGAGACGTACCGACACGATTGCGCGCCCTCGGCGCCACGCTGGGCGAAGCGCGGGACTGGAAGGTGCTGGTCTCGAAACTGCTGCGGCCGGTCGCCGATGCATCTCCCGGGGATGCCCAATTGGAACGGCTGATCGAGGCAGCCGCGGCGCATCGCGAAGAAGCGCGTGCCGCCGTCGTCGCCGCCGTCGACGATGCGGCATACGGCCGGCTGATGATCGACCTTGTGGCCCTGCTGCATAGCCCGGAACTCGACACCACTGCGCCAGCGACGCCCACGTTTGCCGACTTCGCCGCCGAGCAGTTGAACCGCCTGCGCCGCCGCGCCGGTAAAGCGGCCAGGGGTGCAGACGGCCTCGACACCGAGGCCCTGGACGGATTGCGCATTGCGGTCAGCCGCCTGCATGACGCGCTGGAGCTTTGCGCACCGATCTATCGGCGCAAGGCGGTCCAGCGTGACCTTCGGCGCTTGGCGCGGGCGCAGGACCGACTCGACATGATCCATGATCTGGTCGATGCCGGAGCGCGGCTCGCCCTGTGCGCGGACGACGATTCCGGCTTGTGGGAAGCGGTCGCCCGGGTCGGCGCTTGGCACAAACCGCGCTATCGGAAGTGGATGGCGAAGCTGCCAGGAGACGTGGCAGCAATGACCGAGCGCCGCTTCGCCTGGGAACGCTGGACTTGACGGCGCATTGCAGCCCCCATGCGATCGGCCGCACAATGCGGCGTCAAGCTTAGCCCACGGAGCGCAAGACGCATGGAACTCATCCTGTGGCGGCACGCCGAAGCCGAAGACGGCATTCCCGACGCCAAGCGCCCACTGACAGAGCGCGGCCAGAAGCAGGCCAGAAAAATGGCAAAATGGCTGCGCAAGCGCCTGCCGGAAGACACACGCATCATCGTCAGCCCGGCACTGCGCTGCCAACAGACCGCCGCAGCCCTGGAACGGGAGTTCGAAGCCAGCAAGCACGTCGGCACTTCGGCCAACGCCGGGCAGGTTCTGCAGGCCGCCGGCTGGCCCGAGGCGCAGAGCGCAGTTCTGGTGGTCGGACATCAGCCCACCCTCGGCCGTTTGGCGGCATTGCTCCTGACAGGTCAGGAAGCCGACTGGGCCATCAAGAAAGGCGCGATCTGGTGGCTGAGCACCGCGGCGGTCGGCGACGAACCATCGGCGTCCCTGCGCGCAGCACTCGGCCCGGATCTGATCTGACCGACAGTGCCTCCGAGCCGTAGGGCGGGCCGTGCCCGCCGGTCGCGCCCGACAGACCGCCCGCCTAAAGGTCTCCGCCGCGAGGCCGTAGCTTCCTGGCGTCGACCGTCGCCGAACGGGACATGGGTTCGCCAAGCAGCACAAGAGTGACATAATCCCCTCGCAGCCGCCTTGGCACGGCCCGCGAGGATCCCGAAGCCCGGGCCACCAGGACTATTGAAGCCGAATCAAGATCAGCCGCGTGCTTTCCGTTTACCGTCACCGTTACCTTCTGGGGCAGTTGATCAAGCGCGACGTCCTGCTGCGCTACCGCGGCGCCTACTTCGGGCTGCTGTGGATCTTTCTCAACCCGCTCATCATGCTGGGGATCTTCGTCTTCGTCTTCGGCCACATCTTCCAGGCGCGCTGGCCGGCCCAGAGCGGCGGCATCCCCTTCGCCCTCAACCTCTACTGCGGCCTGATCGCGTTCAACATCTTCGGCGAGACCGTGGGCCGCTCCCCGGCGGCGGTGCGGGGCTACCCGAGCTATGTGAAGAAGATCATCTTCCCGGTGGAGATCCTGCCGCGTCGTGCCGCTCGGGGCCGCGCTGGTGCACGCCGGCTTCAACTTCGTCATCCTCGCCGCCGCGCTCGCCTGGGTCGGGCAGCTCAATCCCTCGCAACTGCTGCTGCCGCTGCTCGTCACGCCGCTGCTGCTTTTCAGCCTCGGCCTCGCCTGGTTTCTCTCGGCCTGGGGCGTATTCATCAAGGACATGAGCCAGATCGTGCCGGTGTTCGTGCAGATGCTGCTGTTCCTGTCGCCGGTGTTCTATCCCGGCCGAGGCAGTGCCGCCGGCGCTTCGACCGCTGTTCAGCCACAACCCGCTGGGCGCGGTAATCGAAAGCCTGCGCGCCGCCTTGGGCGGACAAGAAATCGACTGGAGTGCCTGGACCATGGCCCTCGCCCTCTCCGTGGCCGCCTTCCTGCTCGGCGGCCTGTTCTTCAACCACAGCCGGGACGAGTTCGCGGATGTCCTCTGACGACATCGCCATTTCGGTCCGCAACCTGACCAAGACCTACCGCATCTTCGGCCACCCGGGAGACCGGCTGAAACAGGCGATGACGTTCGGCATGCGCCGCTATCACCGCGAATTCACCGCTCTCAAGGACGTATCGTTCGACATCAAGAAAGGGGAGACGGTCGGGATCATCGGCCGCAATGGGTCGGGAAAGAGCACGCTGCTGCAATTGATCTGCGGGATACTCAAACCTACCGCAGGCTCTGTGCAGGCAAACAGCCGCATCGCGGCACTACTCGAACTGGGCGCCGGGTTCAATCCAGAATTCACCGGGCGCGAGAACGTCTATTTCCAGGGCGCGCTCCGGGGCTTCAGCCAGGTTGAGATGGACGGGCGCTTCCACGCCATCGCCGCATTCGCCGATATCGGCCAGTTCATCGACCAGCCAGTCCGCACATATTCAAGCGGAATGTTCGTTCGCTTGGCGTTTTCGGTGGCAATACAGGTTTCTCCGGAAGTATTGATCATCGATGAAGCCCTTGCGGTTGGTGACCTAGCCTTCCAGCAAAAATGCGTGGGGAAGATGGGGTCCCTCCGCAGCAAGGGCATAACGATCCTGGTCGTCTCCCACGATTTGCACCTCATCGAAAGATTCTGCGACCGGGTATTGGTTCTTGAAGGCGGTTCGTGCGTTTCCGACGGACCAGCCCCCGAAGCTGTAGCTACTTTTCGTAACCTACTCCAATTCCATCAGGACGTAGCCACGATCTCAGACTCATCGCCAGAGGTTCGCTATTCCACGGGTGCTGTGGCAATACGAACTGTCGAAATACTGGACAAAGTTCAGCAGCCGCGCAGTAGTTTCGTGACCGGTGAAGACCTCATCGTACGGCTGCACTACGTTGCACAGCATCCTGTACGTAACGTGTACTTTGCGTGCTCCATCTGGGTTGACTCCGAGACTAGGCTGGGCACAGCCACCATGATCGCCGAACACCCGGAGCCTTTCGGGAAGGAACTGGTTGGAGAATTCGAGGTGTTGCTCACGCTACCCAAAGTTCCTCTGCTTCCCGGACTCTATTTCCTGAGGGGCGGCGTCTATGACGACAATCTTCACCACGCGTACTGCCTCTGGGGTTGGACAGGTCCGCCTTTGGCGCAGTTCACGATCACATCTAGCACCTGCAATGGATTTGTACTGAAAAGCGAGCTCGGCTTCGTGCTTCTTCCCTCTCGCTGGAAAGTCTCGAAGATCCATCATGGGTAACTGCCTTCTAGTCCTTCTTCTCGACGCGTTTCGGCCCGATTACTTGGCGCATACACGCTTTCTCAGGAGCCTAGCAGTCTCAGGGATTAAGGGGCATCTCGTAGAGCCCTTTGGCTTTGCCGCTTGGCCCGCCTACTTCGGGGGACTGACACCAGGCGAAGCGGGCTATTCGCATGTTTTCTGGTTCGACCCCGACAACTCGCCTTTCCGGCCCGCGCGCTACCTCTTCCCCGCAAGAAACGGCACAGCAAATGAATCGGCAATCCGGGAAGCAATATGCCGTCGGGCCAGGAACTGGGTTACCTCATACGCAGCCACTTATCTCAATACGGGATGCATACCACTAGAGCGGCTTCACTACTTTGATCTTGCCGAGCGCTTTGCGCCATTCGATCGCTCTGTCGGCTACACGTCCATCTTTTCGATACTGGATCGTCATGGCTTGCCGTGGTACGGAGCATTCTGGCCTCTTACCATCCGCCTGCCTCACTCCAGGGATGAAGAGATCCTAGGTGCGGCAATGACAGCATTAGCACCGCGACACCGCTTTGCTTTCGTTCATCTCTCGACCCTGGATACCACCGGACACGCGTTTGGACCGGCTTCAGAAGAGATACTTCTTGCCTTAGACAGAATCGACCGTCAAGTTGAGCGGCTCGTTGAACGATGCCACGAGCTGTACGCACACGTCGATGTAATCGTGTTCGGCGATCACGGTATGGTCAATGTGCTGCATTCGATCGACCTAGAAGCCGGTCTGCGCCGGCACGGCCTCCACCACGGTAGCGACTATGTTGCTTTCTACGACTCGACCATGGCCAGATTCTGGTGCCCCACCGGATATGGGGCGCAAAAGCTCGCCGAAGCGCTTCAGCATCAGGTCGGTGGCCATCTGCTTACTGTCCAAGAGAAGGCCGCATGGCAGATCGACACCTGTGACGCCCGCAACGGCGAGTTTTACTTCCTTGCCGATCCTGGCACGGTGATCATCCCCAACTACTTCCAGCCTCGCAGGCAAAATGTTCGAGGAATGCATGGCTATGCCCCGGACATTGCAGACAATAAGGGAATCTTCGTTCTGAACGACGGCAGGACAAAGGGCGACGTCGGCGATGTACGCGCCACCCAGCTATTTCACACCTTTCTGGACATACTCGGAATGAGTGAGGTGGACAACAACCCCGACCGATCCGCCCGAAGGCAGATTACCCCGCCGCCGCCCGACGCACCCCGCTATACGACCATTCTGGCTCGCCACGAGGAAGCGGGCATCGATGACCATCTAGGTAGGCTGTGCGAGCGCATCAATGCCCTAGATCCGGCCCGAGACGCAATTGTCCTGTCCGGGGGCTTCGGCAGGGGAGAAGGCAGTGTCCGCCGCACAAGTGACGGGATTTACCCACTCAACGACTACGACATTGTGCTGATTACGCGAACGCCGCTGCGTCCCGAGACCCTCAGGCGCGAAGAAGCAAATCTGGCCGCGATGCTCGGAATGGACTTTGTCGATCTTGGCGTCATCGATACGGTGAGCCTTTCCAAACTAGAGCTGACGCAATTCACCTTTGACCTAAAGTACGGCAGCCGCGTGCTCGATGGCGATCCAACGATCTTGGACCGCCTGCCCCGCTTCAGCGCTGGCGCGATTCCCGTTTCCGAAGGCTCGATACTGATATTCAATCGATTGGCCGGATTGCTCAACGCCCTTCCGAACTATGAATCTCCTACTAACGTTGCGGGAAATGCGATTGACTTCATGGTGTTCCAACTTGCCAAATTCTGGATCGCGATGGGTGACGCCTATTTGCTACTTTGGCGCGGCTACGATGCGTCCTACCGAGTTCGACGCCAACGATTCGCTGACCTGCACGCCAGCGGCGGCGTTGCCCGGGACATTTCTCACGAAGTGGACAACGGCTACAGCTTCAAGCTCACCGGCAGCGGCATTCTTGCGCATGACATTAAGACCTTACTCTCTCGGCTGCTGGCTGCCCTGCCCGCGGCCCTGCAACACCTGGTTGCTGCCGCTCATGACATCCCGGTACCAAGCAACGCCGGCCTGGATGACACGCTCGATGCCTGGATGCGGGCGGGAGCCAATTCCTCGGAGCGCTCCAAACGTGCAACCTGGTCATCAATCGTTTCGCTTCTCCTGTCGCATAATCATGCTCAACGCGAGGCGCAGCTGCGCAGAGCGGCCACCCTTCTTTCGACCGATGCCAAGGTAGATTACCAAGCGCTGCGCCAGGTCGCCTGGCGATCGTGGGAGGAAAGATGCCACCATTAGTCTCAATCATCATTCCCTGCCATAACCAAGGACGCTATCTTGCTGAAGCCGTCAGTAGCAGTCTCGACCAGACGTACCGGAATGTGGAGATTCTGGTCGTTGACGATGGATCAACCGACGATACTGCTCGCGTCATGGAGGACTTCGTCACCGACTCCCGGGTGAGATTCTTCCGACAGCCGAATCAGGGCCCAAGCGTTGCCAGAAACAATGGAGTAGCCAACAGTCGCGGCGAATTCCTGAACTTTCTCGATGCCGACGACACCATCGCGCCCAGAAAGGTCGAACGCCAAGTACCGGTACTGATTGCAGACTCCGGCCTCGGATTCGCGTACTGCGACATTACGCACATCGACGAGGAAGGGACGATTGTCGAAGAGAGAAAGGCATCTTCCGTTGCCAACGGCCGGACGCAACTGTCTGGCGACATTTTCGATCAGCTCTTTGCTGGTGGCTATTTTCCACCCCATTCACCGCTGGTCCGTCGCAGCGCCTTCGACAGAGTCGGGGGATTCGATCCGGCATTGCGGGGTTGCTGCGACTGGGACCTCTGGCTACGACTGGCTGCGCAGGGATTCACCGCGCACTACTTGGACGAAAGATTGGCGAGCTATCGCCTGCATTCGGCAGCCATGTCGCGGAACGTTCGGCATATGCGGGAAGATGAGCAAAGGGTCGTCGAAAAGATTCTCGCTGCCTTCCCGCAGCGAGCGGCCCGAGCCTATTCCGCGCTTCGTATTCGGATCGAGGAAACATGGGAAGCGTGCACATGGCTCAACGCCGATCGCGCGGCGCTCGATGCCGAAAATGCGCGATTGAAGCAGCGGGCGGTAGTTCTGGACGAGTGCCCCTCGATCGTTCGCTATCCTATCTACGCTTTCCTGCTATTCGTTAAGCGCTTCTGCTCACGAGCCCGCAGGATACTCCGCCCCCTAGCGCATCGCCGGTCGCTATGATCGATCCGGCTCGGCCCGATTACGCCAACCATCCCGCCGCTTCAGGCCGGAGCACTTACCCATACCGGCCCCTGACGCGGCGCCCGCCGGTTACGGTGTCCATTTTGACCGCCTTCTTCAACATGGACGAAGTATTCCTCGAGACTTCGCAGTCCATCCTCCGCCAATCATTTCAGGAGTGGGAATGGCTCGTCGTGGACGATGGCAGCACTGACCCGGGGGCGCTCGACCGTCTGGGTCAAGTTGAGCGTATGGATCCGCGCATCAGAATTCTCCGCCAAGCCAATCGCGGACCCGCCGCCGCACGCAATTACGCATTTGCTTGCTCCCGTGGGCGCTATGTTTGCCTGCTCGACAGCGACGACCTGATTGAGCCAACGTTTATTGAAAAGGGGGTTTGGTTTCTAGAGTCTCAGCCGGCTTTCGCCTTTTGTAACAGCTGGTCGCTAACTTTCGGCGACTACCAGTATCCCTTGACGACAGGCTTCGAGTGGGGAAAGGCCCATCTCAAGGCCAACAGCGGGCCGTTTCATTCAGTAATCCGGCGCGCCGCCTATGCCGACGTTGGCGGATTCGACGAAACCATCACATTCGGCCACGAAGACTGGGATTTCTGGCTTGCCATGGCGAATGCTGGGCATTGGGGCCATACCATACCTGAATACCTTGAGTGGTATCGCAGGCGGAAGTCCGGCCGCCACGAACAGGTCGTCGGCTCAGAAGAGGCGCACCGTCACTTCCACCGCTACGTTCGAAACAAGTACTCGGGACTCGCTGCTCGATTCCCAGAGCCACAATTGAGGCTCGCAAGGCCATTCGAAACGGTTAGCAGCACCCTCCCCTTCGAGAATTCGCTGACGCGCGAGCCCGCCGATCGCCGGATCTTATTCCTGATCCCCTGGATGGTTACCGGCGGGGCCGATAGGGTCAATCTGGAATGGATAATGGCTCTGGTCCGGGGCGGCTTTCAGATTTCCGTTTGTGCAACCCTCAAAGCGGCACATGAATGGTTGCCCGAGTTCGCTGCAATAACTCCCGACGTCTTCGTCCTGCCAAACTTCTTGCACCCGGCGGATTATCCGCGTTTCATCTTATACGTGATGCGCTCCCGCGGTATAGACACCGTCCTGGTGTCGAACTGCACGCTTGGCTACCAACTGCTACCTTACCTTCGAGCTTCGTGTCCCGGTGTGACGTTCCTCGATCTCTCTCATGTAGAGGAACCGCACTGGTTGAACGGCGGTCATCCCCGCTTCGGCGTTGGCTACCAGCAGCAGCTTGACCTGAACATCGTCACCACCAACAATCTCCGTCAATGGATGCTCAGAGCGGGTGCAGATGGTGATCGCATCGCAGTCTGCTACACGGGCATTGCGTTGCAGCCACTGAAGAAGATCGAGTCGCGTCGAAATGCGGTGCGGCGGGAGTTTGGGCATTGCGCCCGACGTTCCCCTTCTGGTGTATGCAGGCAGGATCTGCGAGCAGAAGCGTCCCGAACTGATGGCAGCCGTATTGAAGTCGCTCGAAGCGCAGTCAATTCCCTTTCACTGCCTCGTGGTCGGCGATGGGCCCTTGATGCCGCTCCTGCGGAAGCGCGTCGCGCAGTATGGTCTTGGCAAGTCGGTAACGCTGCTTGGCACGCTTCCTCATCGCAAGTGGCTGGAATTCCTGGCCGCCGGTGATATCTTCTTCCTGCCGTCAAAGTACGAGGGTATCTCCGTTTCCCTCTACGAGGCTATGGCGATGAAGGTCGTACCAGTCATGTCGGCCGTCGGCGGACAGCCAGAGGTCGTCAGCACAGAGTGTGGCATATTGATACCTCCTGGCGACAGCGAGATACCGGCCTATGTCGATGCCCTGAAGCGCCTGATTGATCATCCCGACGAACGGCAGGCAATGGCAAGCGCCGGGCATCGGCGCATCTCAGAGCGGTTTGCGCTGGAGGCCAGCAATGCCCGATTCATCGATGCCCTAGGGCGGGCCCGGCAACTCGCTGCGACCGCACCGCGGCTCGCACTACCGGCCGCCCTAGCGGTCGAACTAGCTACTCTTGCAATCGAGTATGCCCGCCTGACGACAACCGCAGATTTGCCTGGAAAAGTCACCACCCTTCTGCGCTGGATGAGAACGTACAAAGCTGGCAGGGTGCTGCTCCGCATCCGCTGGGTACGCGTCGCCGGCAAGCGCTTCCTGGACGCATTGGCCACGTTCAGCAAGTAGCGCACGAAACCGGACATGGTTCTACGCCGCTTTGCGAATGCTGTTGCAATGCTTGTCGCAAGAAAGCTTCTTTCCACAGCGCGGACGAGATCCCGAGTTGCGCGACGACATCTAGCCGGTCAGGGGATAGAAATCGGTCCGCTCCATAATCCGCTTCCTGTCGGCCCTGGCACCATTGTAAGGTACGTAGACCGTATGCCGATCGCATTGTTGCGGCAACATTACCCAGAGCTAGCCGAAGCGGAGATCGTCCCCCCGGATCTGATCGACGATGGCGAAAAGTTGTCGCTGATTCCGGAGGCGTCCCTCGACTTCATCATCGCGAATCACTTCATTGAGCACTGTGAGGATCCGATCGCGACGCTTTCCTGCTTCCTGCGCAAGCTTAGGCCCGGAGGTGTCGCGTATCTCACCGTTCCAGACAAGCGCTTCACCTTCGACCGTCAGCGTGCGAGTACCAGCGTCGCCCACCTCCGCGACGATCATGCAGACGGTGGCACCGCCTCGCGTGCTGGGCACTACCTGGATTTCGCACGCTACTCACTCCTGAACTGCAAAGGGGACGAGGAAGAAGTTCGAGCGTTGGCCGCAGACATGCAGCGAATCAATTACAGCATCCATTATCACGTCTGGACGCAGGAGGAGTTTCTGGGCTTTCTGAACTGGCTCCGGGAGAACTACCTGCCAAGCATCGAGATCGTCGAGGCTGTCCGTAACCGTGCAGAAGGTATTTTCGTTCTCCGCAACCAGGTCGCGCCACCGGCCGGCCATTGAAGCGTGCGCATACTGCTGACCTCCCACCAGTTCCTGCCGGACCATTCGACCGGCACCGAAATCCTGTCTAGCCAGGTCGCGCTCGAATTGGCGCGACGCAACCACGAGGTCAGAATCATCACCGGCTACCCGCTGAAACGGTCGCCTGTCGATGGCATACGCTTCGACAGGTACGACTACCGCGGCCTGTCCGTTGCCCGCTATTTCCACCAAGAGGGCGCAGCCATCGGGGGTCAGTCGAATATTGCTGAAATCGAATACAACAATCTCTTCTTTGCCGACTGGCTAAGGGACTACCTGAACGACTGGCGCCCGGACGTCGCGCACTTTTTCCACCTCAAGTACCTTTCCGCCGCCACCATCGATGTCTGCCATGACCAAGGAATCCCCATGGTAATGACGCCGACGGACTACTGGCTGGTGTGTCCGACTACCCAGTTGTTGCTGCCCGATGGCTCACTGTGTCAGGGCCCCGATCATTGCAGCACGAACTGCCTGCGCCATGCGATCGTCAATACCCAAACCCGCGGCGGTCGGAAGGCTTTTTTCGGCACTGCCGGCTGCATGGCTGTCCGGCATCCTGTGGTCAGCACAGAGTCCTCTGCTCTCTGGACGGCCGCCCTTCTCACTCGCCTGCGCCTTGGCCGCGCGAAGTGCATTCCTGAGGCGGCGGTCACAGTTGATCGACCATGTGCTGACGCCCACCCGGCTGATGGAGCGGTTGCTCAGCAGCAATGGCATTCAGCCCAAGAGCATTTCGTTCTCCCGCTTCGGCATTGACTTGGACCATTTCCGGCCGGCAGCGGCAAGTCGCGGAAGGGGGGAGGTGCTGCGCATTGGATTCATTGGCTCGCTGGCCCATCCCAAGGGACCACATGTCCTCATCGAGGCCTTGCGCCGAACCCCAGCCGCTCTGCCTGTCGAACTTCGGATCTATGGCAATCCGGCCGTCTACCCCAGATACGCGGCGGAGTTGCAACGGCTTGCTGGCCCCGACCCGCGCGTGTGCTTCTGCGGAACCTTTCCGAACAGCGTGATCGGCGACGTGTTCGCCGACCTCGACGTTTTCGTTGTGCCGTCGCTTTGGTATGAAAATACCCCCTTGGTGATCTACTCGGCACAGGCGGCAAATTGTCCGATTCTCGCCTCCGACCTCGAGGGCATGGCGGAAGTCATTCGCGACGGTGTCGATGGCCTATTGTTTCCGGCTGGCGACAGCGCAGCCTTGGCGGCGTTCATCGAACGGCTGTGTAACGACCGTACGTTGGTCAGAGCATTATCTGCGAACGCTCCCCGCCCGAAGTCGGTGGCCGAATACACTGATGAGATCGTCCGTGTCTATCTGGGTTTGCTTGGCAGCGAAGAAACATCACCATGAAATGCTTGATCTTCGGCGGTGGCGGTTTTTTGGGTTCGCACCTGTGCGATGCGTTGCTGGCAGATGGTCACACGGTGCGCATTTTCGATCGACCGAACCTCAAGCACTATCGCGTCTTTGGAAAGCACGAGCGAATTAAGTGGATTGAAGGGGACTTCCTCAACGCTGAGAATGTGGCGAAGGCGCTTGCAGGGTGCGATACCGTCTTTCATTTGGTCTCGACCACGCTACCGCGCTCCTCGAACGAGAACCCCGCCTACGACGTCAACAGTAACCTCGCTACGACCATCCGCATGTTGGATGCCGCCTCCAGGGCGGGCGTCGGCAAGATTGTGTTTGCCTCCTCGGGCGGTACGGTATATGGCATTCCGCAATCTACGCCGATCAGCGAGAGCCATCCCACCGACCCGATCTGTTCTTATGGCATCTGCAAGCTCGCCATCGAGAAATATCTTCATCTTTACCATTGCCAACATAGTCTCGACTACTGTGTCCTTCGTTTGTCTAACCCGTTTGGTGAACGGCAGCGAATCGCTGCCGCGCAGGGTGCGGTTTCCGTGTTCTTGCACAAGGTCCTGTATGGCGAGACCATCGAGATCTGGGGAGACGGGTCGGTGGTACGAGACTACTTTCACGTCGGCGATGCTGCGAAGGCCTTCATCCTGGCAGCCAGCTACCACGGGGCACCGCGGGTCATAAATATTGGTAGCGGGCAAGGCAGAAGCCTGAACGACATCCTCGCAACTATCGAGACCGCCGTGCGACGGCCGGTTGCCAGGAAATACCTGCCCGCCCGCGCCTTCGATGTTCCCATCAATGTCCTGGACATTACCAAGGCGCGGGAATCGCTGGGCTGGCAGCCGATGGTCAGCTTCGAGGACGGCATTGCCCAGACTTTGGCCTCGATGAAAGCCCAATCCAGTTAGTTGTCTTGGGTTATCTCAACCCAGCTGTTCCGGCACGGCCCCATCCGGCCGCGCCAACCGTCCGCGAGGCCAGCAAGAAAGGCCAGCACCTTGGCCAGACGCTGTCGTTCGAGTACCGCCATCAGCGGCAATCCGAGAATTAGTCGAATCGCCCGCCGCAGGCACCAGTTCGGCTCAGTACGCCAGTAGCAGGCGATCGTAACGAGGGAGTTGCGCGCCACGTAATACTTGCGCAACGGCCCATGGTTTGGCAGCCGGCCTAGCAGCGGTAGCCACGCGCCACCGGCTTCGCCAACGCTGTGCGTCATTACGGGCTTACGGCTGATGACGACGCGGCCGCCGCGCACGCGCATGCGTAGGCAAAACTCGTGGTCAACTTGATCAATGAAATAGTCGTCTCGAAACCCACCGATTGCACGCGCCATTTCGGCATTGATGAGGCTACCCGAAGTGATGACCGTTTTTTGTTCTACGTAGCTGCCTGCGGCGCACGCCTTCACCTTTAGCCGTCCGCTCTGCGGATCGAAGTAATTCGCCCCGACGATGCCGGGGATCGGTTCGCTGTTCAAGTACACTTCCAACAAGGTCTGCACGATGTCCGAATAGCACAGCGAGTCCTGATCCAGCGTTAGGATCCACTTGAAACCCCGCTCCAGAGCCCGATTGAGTCCTTGGTTGAGCGCCGTGGCCACTCCGAGGTTCGACTTGTTCTCTATGATTTCCACAGAACTGCCGTCGATGCCTATCCTTCCAATCCATGAATTGCAGCTACCGCCATGTGGCGTGTTGTTGACTATCACGATCCCGCCAACCTGTGGCAACACGTTCTGAATGCGTCGCTCGAAATCGTGGTCCGGGAAGAATGCCACAACGATCGCGCAGACACTTGTCGCCGTCGGCTGCGAAGTGGTGCTCATATGCAGGCTGTACTGAACGTCCAGACAAGCACTCGTTCTTCTTCGCCATCTATTACGCAAGATGTCGCGCCGCACATATCGTTCCAGTATCGCGCAATCCGTGGAAAGTCGCCCCCCTCGATCGCGTCACGAATGCGTGCGGGAATTCTCTTATTGTTCGTATTGACCATGCCGGCGAATGAAGTGTTGAACCATGCGTTTGCGATGTGCGCGACCTGTGGAGCGCGACGCGTGGCAAATGCTTTCCCTTTGCTCTAAGTCGGGAAAGTATGAGGCACGCGTATCAGGTCCAGTGAAGGCGCGCTCTCGCGTGTTGTTTCGACGCCGCTGGCGCCTCAGACACAGTTTGAAACGATATCGTCATGTCCCTTACACCCACTGCCAAGTCCGACCTAACCACTTCTCCAGACCGACGCGGGCGTACCAGCCGAGGCGTTCCCGGATAAGCGAAGGGTCGAGACCCACCTGATGCACATCACTGCGGCGCCCTTCACGCCGGACAACTTGCAGAGGGTGGTCCGATATACGCTGCACCAAATCCACCACATCGTTGAGACCGTGTCCGGTGCCACTGGCCACATTGAAGATGTGGTGGCCCTTCGGGGTCAACAGCGCTGCCATGACGGCCGCCACTAAGTCGTCGATGTAGAGGAAATCCCGAATCGCGCTTCCGTCGCCCCAGATCTCAAGTGGTTCGCCTCGCAGGGCACATTCCAGGGCCGCCCGCACAAAGCCGAAGCCGCTGCCGCATTTCCTGGCCGGGGCCATACACGTTCGACGGTCGCAGAGATGATGAGGCCGCAACCAGCTATCCCACGCGAATGCGCGAAGGAATGCCTCCAACGCGATCTTTCCGGCTCCATGGTACGAGTGGGCACGGGGCGGCACGATCCTCATCGGCGGTCCCGGCGGCGTCCGCGTACAGGGTTCCGCCGGAAGACAGAAAAACAATACGCTCGGGCGGACAATCGCGGGCGATCTCCAGCAGACTGAGCGTTGGCGCAATGTTCGAGGTGACTTCAGCCGTGGGGGTACGCGAGGATGAACCGGGCGTCGTGCCAGAGGCGGCGTGGACAACTGATCGAGCAAGCCCCCAACAGCGGGAAAACGAACTCACGCTCATCCATGCGGCCGACATGATACGTTGCGCCATCGATTGGATCCGATCTGGCCTCGCGTGCCAGGACATGCACTTGCCGCCCCTCGGCCAGCAAGCGCGTGGTCAGTGCGCGGCCGATGAAACCGGCGCCGCCGATAATCAAGACCGACTGCGTGGGTCGCTTGACCATTTCAAGACCTCTCCGCTACGATGAGTCCCATGAGTTCAATTACCTTCGACACACACAAGTTCGTCCGCAAGCTGCAGGAGGCCGGCTTTGATCAAAAGCAGGCCGAGGGCTTGACGGAGGCCATGCGGGCTGCGATCGAGGAATCGGAACTGGTCACCAAGAAAGATTTGCAGATCGAACTCGCCCCGATCAAGACGGACCTGACCCTGCTCAAGTGGATGATGGGTGCACTGATCGCTGTCTCCATCGCGAACTTCTCCAAACAGTTCTTCTGACTTCGCGGTCCCTCTGAGAGCGGTGGAGGTGATCCGTGCGATTTCACACCTCCGAGGAGACGGTGTATCCGTAGGGGGCGCCATGCGCGCCGAGGTGCGCGCGGCGCACCCTGCCGGGAAAACCCTGCAGGGAAAACCCTTGTCAGGACAGTCCAGGCCGTTCCGTCCGGGGCCGCCGATCGACAACAGAGTCCAGCGCCATCGCCGAAACGACCGGGTGCGCCGGGTTCCCACTTGGCCCGGAACGACGAAGACGACTGCGGCGCCACCGACGCTGAGGACCGCCCGCCCGCTCACACCGCAGATCCGGCAAGCTGCCGATACAGCGCGACGTAACGACGCGCGCAGTCGTCCCAGGTGCCGATGTGCTCCCGGACCCAGGCCCGGGCGGCAGCGCCGATGCGGCGGTTCTCGTCCGGGCTTTCGAGCCGTGCGCAGGGCCGCGGAGAATTCCTCACGGCTGCCCACGATGAGTCCCGTTTCCCCTTGGCGCACGAAGTCGCGGTGCGCCGCCAGATCCGACGCCACGACCGGCAAACCGGCGGCCATGGCCTCCAGCATCACTTGGGGTCTGCCTTCGTCGTGACGGCTCAGAGTGATCAAGCCGGCTGCGCGGGGAAACCAGGTCGATTGCAGGGCAATTGGATGGGTGGGGCCGTGGTGTTGCACCCATGCCGGCAGCGAAATCTCCTCCTGCATGGGGCCGAGCAGGTGCAATACCCGCTCCTGGCCGAACAGTCCTTCACCCCAATCGATCAGATCACCGATCTTGTCGCGCGTGATGCGCGAAACCACGATCCACTGCGCCGGGGCCGTCCCGACTGGCTCACGCTGGACTTCGAACCATTCCGCGGCGACACCGAATGGAATCGGCCGGACCTCGACCAGATCGCCGAACTGACGCTTCAGTTCCGGCACCATCCATTCGGCATTCGGCACTAGGATTGCCCGCCTCGCCCTCAACATGGCACGGATCGCGCTGCGCATGAGCGGCATGCGCAGCAGACCGAAATCGCTGCCGAGGACGGCGATGACGGCCGGGATGCGCGAACCCCAGAGCGGGAGCGCATTCTGCAGCCAATTCGCATGCACGACATCGGGCGCAAGACGTCGATACGTCCGATGCAGCCGCGAGAGCAGACCCAGGGCAGCGCTCCCTGCCCGAAGCGGATTCTGTCGCAGCAGGTGACCGATCCCCCCGCTCTCCGCCATCCGGTTCAGCCATGCCGCCTCGGCAGGCGAGGCCGCATATTCGACCGACGGCGGCAGCGCTCCGGCGGGCCCCCAAAGCGTGAGCGAAACGCCGTCCTGCCGCGACACGGATGCGGCCATGTCGAACACGAATCGGCCGCGCCAATCTGCTGCGTCCCGGGGATACGACGTGCTCACCATCAGGACGTTCAACCTTCCTCCGTGCGGTCGCCGCGATCGCGGCCAGCGTCGATGTCCTTGTAGTGGAGCGCCGAAATCTGCTCCGAGACGATGCCGATCGAGAAACGTGAGGATCGCGGAGATGAACATCAGGGCGCTCATATTGGTGAAGCGCCCGATACTCGATGTACGTGAAAGCATAGTACGCCAGGCCCGTGAGGAAAAAGGCGGCGCTGACCGGAAGGAACAGCCGCTGCGGCGAATAGAGCGTGCCGATCTTGATGATGATGAGCAGAAAGCGCACGCCGTCCCGCAGCGGGCGCACATGGCTCTTGCCGATGCGGCGCGGCGTCCGGATCGGTACGTAGGCCACGCTGAAGCCGGCGCGAAAGAAGCTCATCGTGATCGTCGTGGGGTAGGAAAACCCATTTGGCAGCAGGTAGAGAAACTTGCGGAACTTGTCCGCCTTCACCACGCGAAAACCGGAGGTCAGATCCTCGATGTGCTGGCGTACCATCCAACTTGCCATGCGACTGAACAGGTCGTTGGCAACGCGCACGATGCACGCCGGCGTGGGAACCATCGCCGCGGGCACCCACGACCATGTCGTAGCCCTCGTTGAATTTCGCCAGCAGGGCAGGCAGATCCTCCGGCTTGTGCTGGCCGTCGGCATCCATGAACACGAGCACGTCGCCGCGCGCGGCCCGGGCGCCGGACTTGATCGCAGCGCCGTTGCCCATGGGATAGGGATGGGCGACCAGTCGGACGCCGTGGGCGGCACAGATGTCGGCCGTGTCGTCGGTGGAACCGTCGTTCACGACAATTACCTCGCAACCCGGCAGCATGTCGAGCACGCCTCGGAGACAGCCGGGCAGGCTCGCGGCCTTCGTTTCTCGCCGGAATGATGACGGATACTCGGTGGTCCTTGCCCATGAACTACCTTCCAATGCAGGTTACCGAAGTATCCCTTGCATCGAGGCAGGTCACAAGTTCCTTCAGGGTCGCCTGCTCGGAGCGGCTGAGCGCAGAGTCCCGCAAGCTGTTTAGCATGCCCTCTGTCTCTTCCCGCCGCCCTTGGAGATAAGCCAGTTGTGCACGTTTAAGGCGATTGCTTGAATTGTGCGGGAGCGATGGCGAGAGACCGATCCAGTTCCGCCTGGGCCGCCGCAATGTCGCGCGCACTCAGGGTCAAGTAGTCGGCAAACCATGAATGGATCATTGCCTTCACGGACGCCGCAGCCGTCGGGTTTGCCAGAGCCGCGGCAAAGATGCGCTCCACGTCCGGGCGTTCCAGGCACAAGTTACCGGCGATGGACATTTCCTTGAGGCTGTAGAGCAGCGTGCGATCGCCGGGCGCGAAGGGAGTGTCCCGCAGGCGGCGGGACAGTTCGTCAATCCAGGCCGTCTCCGGCTTCTTTCTTGACAGAGCAGGCAAGGTGAGCAAGGCCCAGCCAACCCAGTTTGGAATCTGGATCGAGCTTTACCGACCGCTCGTAATGGCGGCGTGCGAAGTCCTCGAAGGGCGAGTTCGGAGGGTTCGACACCGCCACAATGGCCATCGCCCGCCCCGCCTCATAGTGGGCTTGCGCAGAGTCCGGGTGGTGCTGGGCTTCGATCTGGGTGCGCCGCACCTCCTCGCCGAAGAGGTGCGCCCGTAGAATCGTGACAAAGGCAGGATATGCGATCGCCACCAATGCGATCGCAACACCGACGGTTCGCCGCGGCCCTCCCTGTTTCAGCAGCAGTCCAAGGCCCCATGCAACGGGAAGCAGTATTCCGAAGAGCGGAACATAGTTGCGATGCTCATGTGCAATTTCCAGTGGCAGGAAGGTGGACTCCAGCGCGTGACCAATGAAGAACCAGGCGATCCCGAACGAAAGCAGCGGCGCGCGCCTGCGCGACCACCACGCGAGCCACAGCAGTCCCGCCAGCCCCACCAAGGCGGGAAAGGTGGTCCATGGGTCGAGGAATCCATGAGAGAGCGCAATGTCATCGTGATACAGACCGAAGGCTTCGAGCCGAGGCAACAGGATCAAGGCCGAGGTAGAACCACAGAACCCGCCCTTCCGTCAGCAGACGCTCGGCGAGGGAAAACGGGCGCATGTCGTATCCCGCCCAGAGCCATTTCGCCAACGGGGATAGCGCATACGCACCGGCTGCGATCGCGGCCAGGACAGCGACCGCAGCAAATACGCGGGCCGGTCTGTCCAATCCCCAATGGACGCTTCGACGAATGGTCAGCTCATAGGCCAGGGCAAACAGCGGGAATAGCGCCCCGGTTTCCTTGCTGAAGAAGGAGAGCGGCCAGAACACGCCCCACGCGAGGATCAGTCCGACGACTCCAGTCGTCCCTCCGCGTTCCCGCGCACGGATGTGAAGCAGCAGCGCAGCGAACAGGAAGAAGGCCGACAGGCTGGTCATGCGCTGAACGACGTGCAGGACGGGCAACAACTGGATCGGGTGCAGCAGCCAAACAACCGCCACCAGCCCGGCGGCCATCTGAAGAGATCGCCCGCTGATTGTCCGGCCGCGCCGTGGCCAGCAAGCGTAGGGCAAGAAGAGAATACCAGGAGGCCATTCGCAGCGTGGATGGCCAGATTGGTCACCTTGAAGGCGAAGGGATTGAAGCCACTGAAATAGTGGTTGAGTGCGAAGCTCAGTTGGGCCACGGGTCGTCCCGATGGGCCAGAGCCCCCGCTTGCGAGCGCTACCCTGATGGACTCGGGCGAGAGCCGTTCGAGACGGATACCCTCCGAATGAAGGATGTTCGGCTCGTCGTCGAAGAAGAACTCACCGTGCAGCCCCGGCCAATAGGCGGCTGCATCAGGACGACTAGGCCTGACGACAAGATGCCAAGAAGAACGACGACAAACGTAGTGTTCCGGCGAATCAGCGAGGACACAATGGACAAAAAAAACCCCCTGGGGTCACCAGGGGGCTGCTTATTCGTTCACGATCTCGGTTAGACAGTCCTTGCAGGAACTCGGCAGGTATTTCGCGTTAATAGCGGTACCTGTCTTGGCCTTTACCCAAGTCCAGTTGACGCGACCACTGGCGCCAGTACCATCAGAGTGATCAGTCGTGCTCTTCGCATCGCCCAAGCCCGGCGTTAGTCGTGCACAGGGTTGACGGTTGACGTTACCATTGCTGTCGTCGCTACCTATATGTCCAGCTCGACGTGACTCCACGTACTGGTCGACTTCTGATCCTGAACGCCCATCGACTCGAGGCTATTGAGCATTGACCTTTGCTCGATGTAAGTCTCCGCAACGGCAGTGCGCGCCGCCGAGGCCGCCGAGCAATCCCTCAGAGACCTTTGCGCGAATCGTATAGTCCTGATACGCCGGCAGCGCGATCGCCGCCAGGATGCCGATAATCGCTACGACGATCATCAGTTCGATAAGGGTGAAGCCCTGTTGCATGCGTTTCATTTGAGTCTCCTACTTGGTTGATCGAAATTTGTTCTGGCCTCGTCGGCTTGACAACTATTAAGCAACCTCGGTGCCAACCCGCTCGACTTCGTTCTTCCTATTGTTTTTCATGAGTTTTCGTTGGCCCCTTCCAGCCCGTCCGTGAACTAATCGAGATTTCACAATCGGCAGTGGGTGACAATTTCCGTCAGTCTACGGTCCAAAAACGGCAACCTTTAGGCTTCAAGGCAGCGATCCGGGGGCATTTGCGGGTCGATGGCGGATTCACCAGGTACTGGAAGAATGCCGCCACGGTCTTCTGGCGCTCACTGCGCCGCACCCGAATACGCGCGGTATGCTGCGACGGCGAACGCTCCCTCGTTCGCCGTTGCCGGTCAGGCGGTCGACGGTGCGTCCCGCTCGTCGAACAGCGCCCGGGCAGCCTGTTCGACCTCGCGCCAGGGATAGACGGGCCAGCGAAAGCGTCGCTGGGGGGTGTCGCCGGCGTAGATCAGCGCGCCCGCTGAAACGCCCGTTGCCTGGCCGAAGCGATCGAGGCTGCGAAAATAATCCTCGGCGATGGTCTGGCCGGCCTTGATCTCCAACGCGGCCGGCCCACCGGGGCGTTCGACCACGCCATCCACTTCGTTCCCGGCCGCGTCCCGCCAATAATAGGTATCCGGCGCCAGGGCGCGATTGAATCGGTACTTGAGGATCTCGCCCAGGACCCAGGTTTCGAACAGCGCGCCGCGCATCGGATGGATTGCGAGTTGTTCCGGCTGCTGAACGCCGACCAGCCAGGCGGCCAGCCCGGCATCGAGAAAACAGAGCTTCGGCGCCTTGACCAGCCGCTTGCCGAAGTTGCGGAAGTAGGCCGGTAGCAGATGCACGAGAAAGCTCGCCTCCAATACGGACAGCCAGGCCTTTGCGGTGTTATGCGTGATGCCGCAGTCGGCTGCCAGTCCGGACAGATTGAGCAGTTGGCCGGTACGTGCCGCACACATGCGCACGAACCGGGCGAACGAACCGAGGTCGCGCACCGCGACCATCTGCCGCACATCACGCTCGACATAGGTGGTGACGTAATCGGAAAACCACCGTCCAGGTGGGATGCCTCGATCATGAATCGGCGGGTAGCCGCCGCGCCACAGTGCATCTTCGGTCGACCGCGGCACCTCAGCTTGCGCCAGTTCCTGATAGGAGAATGGAAGCAGACGCAGTATGCCGACCCGGCCGGCAAGGGTCTGGGAGACACCCGCGAGGAGGCCGAACTGCTGCGAACCCGTAAGAACAAAGCGCCCGCGGCGCGGGTCGCGGTCAACTTCGGCCTGAAGGTAGGAGAAGAGATCGGGACAACGCTGCGCCTCGTCCAGGATCGCCCCATCGCGGTACTGTCCGAGGAATCCGCGCGGATCGGACTGCGCGAACTCGCGGACGTCGATTTCTTCCAGGCTGACGTAGGGCAGATCTGGAAATGTCGCACGTACCAGTGTCGACTTGCCCGACTGGCGCGGCCCTGAGACCGTGACTACCGGATAGTAGCCGGCCAGCCGGCGCAGGGCGGGCTCGGCTTGGCGCTTGAGCATGCGGCAAAGCTACCCCCGCGCGTGACAATTGTCAATTGGTTTGACAACTGTCCAGAATCGCCGGGCAGCCGACGGACGGACCGGACTCGTCGTGCAGATTACGGCCCCGGTCAAGCCCACAAATCGGCCAGGGAGAACTCGACGGCATCGAAGGGCGGCACGCGAACCAGATCGCTTTCCGACAACGTGGCGATGAGGGCCCACACGTCCCCGCGAAGCTCGAACGCCTCCAAGGTGCGCGCCAGCGGATCCACCAGCCACGCATGGGGAACGCCGTAGCGCGCGTAGAGGGGCAGTTTGAGCGTCCTGTCCTTGCGGGCAGTGCTCGGGGAGAGAATTTCGCAGACCCAGTCCGGCGTTACCAGAAACCGCTGATCGTCGGGAACGGCGGGCATGCGCTCCCGACGCCAACCGGCGAGGTCCGGCACAACCACTTCCTGATCAAGGATGAAATGCACTTCCGGCTCGGCGATGATCCACCAGCCGCCCGGCCCGCCTCGTCCGAAGTCGAAGGGGCCGCCGAGGTCGATGCTGAGACCTCTTCCGGCGATCGCGTGCTTCCCACTGGGTCGCGGCTGAGCGTGCAAGACTCCGCCGATGATCTCGCCTGTAACGCCATCCGGCAGCGACGCGAGTTCATCGTAGAGCGGTGGCGACTTCCTGCGATTTGTGGCGGTACTCATGATCGCTTGCAGTATCTCGATTGCAGAGTAGGCTGCGCGTGTTACCGGTCTGGGACGGCGTCATGCGGAGGCGCACCTTGAGCGCCGGATTCCAGGATGGAACCCCGGCGTTCCCGGCATGGGGTTCCTGACGTTTCCGGCGCAGAGAAAGCCCGCATCGGCGTCGTCAGGACGAACCGGGAAAGTCCCGGTTGATCCTGGCACGGATCCGATCCTTGTTGTCTGCATCGAGGTCCATAGCTTCCAACCGCGTCAGCAGTTCCGGTGCATTTACGTAGCCGGCGCGAATGGCGGCGGTGATGAAATCCCGATCCTTTTCCCGGTTCGCCACGTATTTCGACAGCACGAGATCATGAACTTCAAGACACCAGCCGCTTACCCCTCGCGTGTTCTCGTTTCGGACGAGAATCAAACGGCTTTCCCAGCCTCGCGGCAGCACGGCGGTATTCGGGCCGACGCCCTGCGCGTAGTAGCCGTAGGTGGCTTCGAACGGCGAACCCTCGCCGATGCAGCCGTCGATCAGGTCGGCCAGTTCCGGCTTGTTCTTCGGATAGACATCCGCCTCCATCGAAACCAGGAGTTCCGGTGGCGCCTCCGGAATCTGTCCGAGGATAGCCTGACTCCCGACGACAACGATCTCGTCGTCATCGGCGATGTCACCGGCCGCTCGAATGATATGTTCGAGCTGAAAACGCTTCATAGATTGCCCAGCGCTCCCGATTCGGAAGAATCCCGGCGAACGGTGTGGACTGGCGCAGGCGCGTTGCGCGTCCGGATTCACTGCAGATGAAATCGATCACCTCGGCTGGCGTACGTTCCAGGATCGACTCCCATTCGTCGAGGTAAGGGGCATCGGCCGTCAGCCGCCAGCGGCGAATGTTCTGACGCGCTATGTCAATCAGCGCCGGATCCGCCTTCAGTCTTTCCGCGATGGCGCGATGCAGCGCGATGCTGCGCGCATCGAGACGAAGATGATCGGACACTGCACCGGACATGGACATCAAAGCCGTCGACGGATCATGAAGAATAGCCCGGAATCCCGGACTCGTTGACGTCGTCGATCTGCACCGGATCGAGGAACATCTGGGCGTACTTCAGATAGACCTTGCGCCGCACGAACACATGGAACAGGTCCGGATCGATGTGGCCGCTGAGCATGAACTTGCCCAGAATGTGCAGCGACTCCGACAGCTTCTTGCCGTGCTTGTAAGGGCGGTCGCGGGCGGTGAGCGCCTCGAAAATGTCGGCGATGCCCATCACCCGTGCCTGGACCGACATCTGTTCCCGTCGCAAGCCCTTGGGATAGCCATTTCCGTCCATGCGTTCGTGATGGCCGCCGGCGTATTCCGGGACGTTCTTGAGATGCTTGGGCCAGGGCAGCGCATCCAGCATCTTTATTGTGGCGACGATATGGTGGTTGATGACCTCGCGCTCCGCGCTGGTGAGGGTGCCGGCGCGGATCGTCAGATTCTCGATCTCCTCCTCGGTCAGGAAGCTCACGTCCTCGCCCTGGACGTTGCACCAGCGGTAGCCGCGGCCGATTCGTCTCACTCGCTCCTGGTCGTCGGCCGGCATGGCCTCGACGCCGATGTTGGCATGCCGGATGAACTCGCGCTCGGCATCAAGTCGCGCGCGAGCAGCTTCCACCTCGCGTTCGAGCCGGGCTTCGGCAGCGCGGTCCCGCTCCTCCCGCAGGGCGAGCCGCGCCTTGAGCGATGCGATCTCCGCATCGCGCTTGAGCACTTCGAAGCGCGTATCCACCAGATGGATGCGGTCGAACAGCGTCTGCAGCTTGGTCGCCTTGTCCACCACGTGCACGGGGGTCGTCACCTTGCCGCAGTCGTGCAGCAGTCCGGCGATCTTCAGCTCGTAGCGGTCCTTGTCGGTCATCGTGAAATCGGCAAGGGGGCCGTCGTGGGTATCGTCGACGGCATCCGCCAGCATCATGGTGAGCGCGGGGACGCGCTGGCAGTGCCCGCCGGTGTAGGGCGACTTTTCGTCGATGGCCAGGTTGATCAGCTTGACGAACGATTCGAACAGCTCTTCCAACTGGCTGATGAGCTGCCGGTTGGAGAGCGCGATCGCCGCCTGGGAGGCCAAGGACTCGGCCAGGCGCTGATCCGATTCCGAGAAACGGCACCACGGCGCCGGTCAGCGCGTCGGTGCAATTGATGAGCTGCAGCACGCCGATGACCGCTCCCTCGTGGTTCTTCATCGGCACGGTGAGAAACGACTTCGAACGGTAGCCGGTGCGGGCGTCGAACTTGCGCGTTCCGGAGAAATCGAATCCCTCCGCCTCGTAGGCGTCGGCGATGTTCACCGTCTTCTGATGAATGGCGCAGTAGGCCGCCACCATGGAATTGTTGGGTTCGCCGCGCTCGTTGTAGAGCGGCAACGGGGTGAAGGGAATGGGCGTTCCGGTGGTGCCGCCCATGGCCAGGCCGAGGGAGGCCGTGCAGCATGATTTCGAAGCGCAGGGACTGGTTGTCCTCCGCCATCCGGTAGAGCGTACCGCCGTCGGCGCGGGTAATGGCCTTCGCGGCGAGGAGGATACGTTCCAGCAACTTGTCGATGTCGCGCTCGTGGGACAGCGCGGCACCGATCTCGTTGAGTTGCTCCAGGCGGCGGAAAAGGCCTTCCAGCGATTCCATCGAGATCTCTATTCAGTTGAATTCATCGGACCATTTTGTGGCGTGCGAACTGCCTGCCCGCAGCAATTGCCTGCCCCCGTCGCTTCGCGCCGGTCCCTGCCCCATGGCCCGCAGCCCATCTGCACATCGAAAATCCCCGTGGGCATCCGAGGTCCGGCTACTTGATGCAGACGGTGCGCACCTGCTTCATGTCCGTGAGTCCCGCGAGAGCCTTCTCCATCCCGTCCATCTTCAGTGTGCGCATGCCGTCCTCCAGCGCCGCGGCGAGCAGGGTCGCCACGCGCGCCTTCTCCACGATCAGCTTCTTGATGGTATCGGATCCGACCATCAGTTCGTGCAGGCCGACCCGGCCCTTGTAGCCGGTGTTGTTGCACTCGCTGCAGCCGGTCGCCTCGTAGAGCGTGAACTTCTCCTGATCCTGGGCGTACCGGCGCTGCCATTCGCCTAGGATACCCTGACGGCCAGCGGCCGGGTCGCGCCGGAATTCTTCGGTATGCTGCATCTCCTCGCAGTACTCGTCGAGCAGTTGCTCGATCTCTTCCTGGGCGGGCGCATACGGCTTCCTGCATGCGCTGCACAGGCGCTTCGCCAGTCGCTGCGCCAGAATGCCCAGCAGGGCGTCGGCAAAATTGAACGGATCCATGCCCATGTCCAGCAGGCGGATCACGGACTCCGGCGCGCTGTTCGTATGCAGCGTGGCGAACACCAGGTGGCCGGTGAGGGAGGCCTCGATGCCGATGGCGGTGGTCTCCCTGTCGCGCATCTCGCCCACCATGATGACATCCGGGTCGGCACGGAGGAAGGCGCGCATCACGGTCGGAAAATCCAGCCCGGCCTTGCGGTTCACCTGCACCTGGCGCAGGCCTTTCTGCGTGATTTCCACCGGATCCTCCGCGGTCCAGATCTTGGTCTCCGGAGTGTTGATGAAGGACAGGATCGAGTGCAGGGTGGTGGTCTTGCCGGAACCGGTGGGACCGCAGACGAAGAACAGGCCGTAGGGCTTGGTGACGACACGCTTCAGGCGCTCCATGTTGTGCGGCAGCACGCCCAACTTCTCCAGCGGCAACGGCTCGCCCGAAGCGAGCACGCGCATCACCACATCCTCCATCCCTCCCGTCGTCGGTACCGTCGCCACCCGCAGCTCGATGTCGAGAGGCCCGTACTTGCGGAACTTGATCTTGCCGTCCTGGGGCTTGCGCCGCTCGGAGATGTCGAGGTCGCACATGATCTTGATGCGCGTCACCATCGCGCTGCGGTAGCTCGCCGGCACCTCGATGTAGGGCGCGAGCGAGCCGTCCTTGCGGAAACGGACCAGCGTCTTTTCCTTGCCGGGTCGCGGTTCGATGTGGATGTCGGAGGCACCCTGCTGGTAGGCGTCGATGATGATCTTGTTGACCAGACGCACCAGTTCGTTTTCTGCGGCAGCGGAAATGTCGTCCGCCGACAGATCGCCTTCGTCTTCCTCGCCGAGATTCGACAACAGGTCGCCCACCGTTCCGCTATCCGCCAGCAGACCGTAGAACTGGTTGACGCTCTGCCTGAATTCGCGTGCCGTCGTGACCCGGTAGATCAGTTTCGCTTTGGGCAAGACATGGGTGATGATGCGCGAGTGCTTGACCTGCTCCGGATCGGTCGCGACCACGACGATGCCGTCCTTGTTCTCCTCGATCGGCAGCCACAGGCTCTGCTCGATGTACTCGCGCTTCAGATTGCGCAGCAGGTCCAGCGGCTTGATGCGATCCGGCTTGAACGGTTCGTAGGGCACGTCGAAAAACTTGGCGAGCGCCTGGCCGATCGCTGATGGCTTGACCTGGAAGTCCCGGATCAGCACCTCCTCGAGATCGACGCCCTTGCGCCGCGCGTTGCGTGTGGCCTGCTCAAAATCCGACGCCGAAATCACCGCGTCCGTGACCAGGTGATCGAACCTGGTGCGGATCGGCTGCGGCGGCTTGCGCCGCTGGGCGAACGCAATCGCCAGGGTCTGGGCCAACCCCAGCAGTCCTTCCTCGGTGAAGCTGTCGAAGGGCACGCCGGCGCGGTGGTTGATCAGTTGCACCACCCCGAGCAGCTCGTCCGTGGCCGAATCGATGATCGGCGCCGCCAGCATCTGCCGCGTGCGGTAGCCCGTGCGCCGGTCCACCTCCTGGAGGAACTGGAGGCTGGGGGAATGGAGCCGGCGCTCGGTATCGTCGTAGGCGTCGCGAATGTTGAGCAACTGCCGGCGCAGGGCGACGTAACCGGCGATGCTGGCCTCGGATATCGGCAGCTTGATCTCGCGGAACGAGTCCAGTCCGGTCTTGACCCAGGAGACGAGCGTGCTCCCTCCTTCGGCGACGACGTAGAGGGTCAGCCGGTCGGCATTGAACACGGCCGAAATATCCTGCGACAGGTCGCGGATGATCTCGTTGACTTTGCCGCTGGCGTGAATCCTGGTGGTGACCGCCTGCAGATTCTTGAAGAACGCCAACCGTACCGCGACGTCGCTCGGCGCTCCTTCCTCGGGCAGCGAACCGGGAACAGCGCTCATGCCGGGTTGCGCATGCCGCGAAGGAACTCAGCCCGGCGCCGCAGCGCCCCCGCCCCGGCGCAGCCCGCCGTCCAGCACGTAGGCGCGGTAGCCGCGCTGCGAGAGGAGGAATGCGGCCGCCGAACTGCGCTTTCCGCTCTGGCAGTACGTGATGTATACGGAGGCTGGATCGAGCGACCCCGTGGCATTGCGGATCTCGTTGAGCGGGATGTTGATCGCGCCCGGGATCTTGTCGAAGGCATACTCGGCGGGAAAGCGCACGTCGATCCAAACCGCCCCGTGCCGCGCCTTTTCGTCGGCAACGGCGCGCGGGATGCGCTGCAGCAGCGGGTCATGCAGCAATTGCATGAAGCTGTCCTTGGACACCCGCAGCAGCACGCCATCGCTGAGCATCGTGACCGTTGCGCCGCAGGGCGTGCCTTCGATCAGCGCGTCCTCGCCGAACGCATCGCCGCCCCCCAGTTCCGCCAGTTCGATCTCTCCACCGCCCACCCGGCGCGAGACACGACAGCGGCCCACTTCGATCACGTAGTAATAGTCGGCTTCGTCGCCTTCACGCACCACCGTCTCTCCGCGCGCAACGCGGAAGCGCTTGGCCTGTTTGAGCAGAGCGTCGATGGCGGCCTGCGGCAGCGCCGGGAATACGCCGCGCGCCAGGCTTTGTACGCGCATCAAGGCCGAGTCGGTGAACCAGCCGGTCTTCTCGATCGCGTCGGCAGGCAGATCCTCGTCCGCCGTGCTGGATAGCTGATCCCAGGTCAGCATCGCATCCAGCAGGTCGTCATCGAACGAGATGACGTCCACGTCCGTGATCGCCCGGGCGGTGCGCACTCCCGGGGGCTGCTTGCCCAGTGGATGGAGGGTCACTCCGCTGCCGCCCACGACCACGTCCGAGGCATCATCGTGATAGACGAGCCGCAACTCGCCCTTCAGCAGGTAGACCGACTCACGCTGCAGGTCATGGGTCGCCACCAGGTCGCTGCCGCGGCTCACAAACTTTCGCCGCGCAAGTGCCGCAAGCTCCCGCGCACGGTCGGCCGGCAGAGACCCAAGGGGCTGCAACCGGAACAGCAGCTCCACCAGTTCGTTCGGTTCACTCATCCTGCAATCGCTCCGTCAAGCCTTCGCGCGCCCGCGCGCCGGTCATCAGAACTCGAATACGTGATTGTTCTGCAACATGCGGGGCCGGAAGTCACCGATGTTCTCTTCGAGCTCCTGCATCGTCAGCTCGATCTGTCCGGGCTTGAGGTGGGTGACGAAAACCTCCGGGCTGTGCTGCAGTTTGGCCAGTTCCTCCGCCAGCATACTCGGGCAAAGGTGCTTCGACGCGATCGCCAGCTTCTTCTCCCGGTTGGAAAACGCCGTCTCTATGACCAGATAGCGCAAATTGCGGATCTTGTTCGACGGCTTTCCACAGTTCGTCGCAGGTGGTCGTATCGCCGGTGAAGACGAGGCTCGCGGCCCCGCTGTCCAATTGGTAGCCCACCGCGGGCACGGTATGGTTGGCCGGCAGGGTCGTGATGCGGCGCGGGCCGATCGTGACCGTTTCGCCCACACTGATCGGCTGGTAGCGCAGAAACGGATTCGCGACACCGGGAATCTCGCTGAAATCCGGCCAGATCGACCAGTTGAAGACGTGGTTCTTCAGGATCTGCAGGGTGGCCTCGGTGGCATAGAGCGTCAGCGGCCGGTTGCGCATGTCTCCCACCGTGTCCACCAGCAGCGGAATGCAGGCGATGTGATCGAGATGGGAATGGGTGACGAAGACGTGGTCGATGACCGCCAACTCGGCCAGCGACAGATCGCCGACACCGGTACCACCGTCGATCAGCACATCGTGGTCCACCAGGAACGAGGTGGTGCGCAGATGGCGGCCGCCGATGCCACCGGAACAACCGAGAACCCGTACCTTCATTATTCGTACTCTGTGAACCTGCCATGCCCCCACGCCCGCACTGCGCGTCGTCCCGGCGGTGCGATCATGAGGCAACCCGCTCACGAGGAACCGCTTTCGCCTCGCCGCTGTGAAGCCGATTGTACCCTTCCGTTGATCCGGCAGACATGGCACCGCTCGGGGCGCGACGCGAGTCGGCACACGGCAGCGCCGGCACACGGGAGACTTACGATGGCGTGTGCGGGCGCCGCAACGCAGGGAGAAAGGTGCAACAACGGGTCCAAAACGGGCGCAACGCGTGAAAACTATCACGCCGGCAGAGGCGGAGACAGGAAGGATTTCACGGGCCGGAGGGGGATTCGAGGATCGCCGTCCCGAAGCGGCGTCATCCTCGCAGGAAGAACTCCATCCTCACTCCGGCGACCTCGATCACGTCGTGATCCTGGAGGGGGTGGGCCTGGGTGCCGAGCGGTTGTCCGTTCACGGTCGGCAAGCGGGCACCTTCGACGTGGGTGAGATAGTAGCCCTGCGGCCGGCGCGTTATGACGGCGACCTGGACGCCGGGTTTGCCGAGCGTGGTCAACGTCTTGCTGAGCGAGAGCTCGCGACCGGCATTGACGCCATTGAGGATCTTGATCACACCGGCCGGCACGGGTTTCGTTCCTTCTTCCGCGGCAGGAGCCGACGCCGGGGACGCTGCCGCTGCAGCGGCTGGCGCCTTCGGCGTAGCTGGGCTCTTTGCGTCGGTTTGGCTCTCCTTCGCGTCGGCGGCCGGTGCCGCCGTCTCGGCCCCCGGCTGGCGCAACGTTTCCGGCCGCAGGATCAGGGTTTTCTCATATTCGGCCGGGGCCAGGGTCGCCGGCTCGGTCAGGAACTTGAGGCGGTACTTGCCGAGTTCGATGACGTCGTTGTTCTGCAGGAAATGCTTCTTGACCGGCTGGCCGTTGACATAGGTGCCGTTGGTGCTGTTGAGGTCCTCGAGGAACGAGTCGTTGAGGATGGTGACGATCACCGCATGCTCGCCGCTGATCGCCAGGTTGTCGATCTGGATATCGTTGTGCGGCTTGCGGCCGACCGAGGTGCGCTCCCGCGTCAGCGGGATCTCTTTGAGCACCAGCCCGTCCATGCTGAGAATCAACTTCGCCATGATCGCTGCCCCCACCCCATCTTCGTCATTTCCACCACGCCAGCACGCGGTCGCGCCAGTTACGGGCGGCCGGAAACTCGCGCAGGACGCGGACCAGGATCACCGAGACATTGTCGCGTCCGCCGTTGTCATTCGCCATCTGTACCAATTGCGTCGCCGCCAGCTCCAGGTTGGCACCCAACGCCCGGAGCGTGAGTTCGATCTCCCCGTCCTCCACCATGTCGTTGAGGCCGTCCGAGCATAGCAGATAGAGATCGTCCGGCAGCGTGTCGTATTCCCGGATCTCCGGCTCCACCGTCGGATCGACGCCGAGCGCCCGCGTCACCAGGTTCCGGTTCTGGGAACGGCGCGCCTCCTCGGGGGTAATCATGCCGCTGTCAATCTGCTCCTGCAACAGCGAATGATCGCGGGTGACGAGCATCAGTTTGCCGTCGCGATAACGGTACAGTCGGGAGTCCCCGATGTGGGCCACCGTCATCGAATTGTCGTGGAACACCGCCATCACCAGCGTGGTGCCCATACCGGCGTACTGGGGTTGGCTCTGCGCCGACTGATAGATGGCGGCGTTGGCGCGGGCGATCTCAGCCTCGATCACCTGGTGGGCGCTGAGCCGGCCGTCGGCCCCGCTGCGGTGGAGGTCGGAACGGGTGAAGATCTTCTCCAGTTCGCTGCCGAGCAGCGAGGTCGCCATGCCGCTCGCCACCTCGCCAGCGTTGTAGCCTCCCATGCCATCGGCCAGGATCGCCAGGCCGCAGGCCGGGTTGACGAACACGGCGTCCTCGTTGTGGGACCGCACCATCCCCGAATCCGAGCGACTGACGATCTGTAGCGCCTGGCTCAAGTCCATTTGATTTGTTTTCAGTGTGGTCGCAGCCTGCGCGGATCCGCTCCGCCGGCCAATTAAATCACAAGGGGCAGGCCCTGGGTACCGCCGCAGGCAACCACATCGACCCGATCAATACGGCAGCTCCCTGCCGAGGCCGCGACTGCGTGCCTCATCGAGCACTCGCCGCGCCAGCGCAAGATCCTGGATCGCCATGCCGTGGGATTCGAACAGGGTTATCTGAGCGGCATCGCCGCGGCCCGGGCGTACGCCCGCGATCACCTCGCCCAATTCCACCAGCTGTCCCTCATGCAGCCTGCCCTTCTCCAGCAGCGGCAGCAGGTCGCCGCATTCCTTGAGCGCTGTGGCACGCGCATCGACACAGACGACGGCGGCACGCCGCACCGCGGCTTCGTCGATTTCGCGCCGCACAAGCGAATTGGATCCCGCCGCAGTGATGTGCGTGCCCGCGTCCAGCCAGTCGCCGTCGAACACCGGGGTTGCCGCCGTCGTGATCGTCACCACGACGGCGCTTCCGGCGACGGCCTCCTGCGGCGACGCCGCCGGCACCACGTCGCACGACAGCCGCTGCGCTTGTTGCTCGCAAAAGGATTGCAGTTTTTCGCGGCTGCGGGAGTACACGCGGACGCGCCGGATCGGCCGCACGGCGCACAGGGCCTCGATCTGGCTTTGCGCCTGCCAGCCGGCGCCGAATAGGCCGGCGATGTCGGCATCGGGGCGCGCCAGCCACTTCGCGGCCACCCCCCCCGCTGCTCCGGTACGCATCATGCCCAGGTAGTCCGCGGCAATCACCGCAACCGGATTGCCGTCGGCGGCGTCGAACAGGTGGATCAGGAAACGCGCCCCGGCGCGGCTCGTGGTGTAGGCCTTGTAGCCGATCAGGCCTGCACCCGGCAATGCCCCCTGCAGGACATGCAGTGTCGATCGAGGCAGGCGCGTGCGCTGCCGCGGCACATCGATCGCCCGACCCAGTCCGTGCTCGCGATGAGCCGCCTCCACCGCCTCGAGTGCCATGGGCATGGTGACGATGTGCCTGACGTCCTCCTCGCTGAGATAGAGCGCCACCGTCGGACCTCGCTCACGTCACCGGATAGTCCTTCTCGGCCGCGGCCCTGCGCCGCGCCAGCCAAAGTCCCGTCGCCACTACGGCGACGGCGCCGATCGCCCCCGCGAAGTAGTTCGCTCCCGGTACCAGCGCCTGCGCCCATTCCTTGACCGCAATGTCCGTCACCACCATGGTGCCGGCCACATAGCCGAGCAGACCCGCGCCCAGCGTAATGATGACCGGATAGCGTTCCATGAAGTGCAGGATCACCTGGCTTGACCAGACGATGAGGGGAATGCTCACCGCCAGCCCGAACAGGAGCAGGACGATCGAGTCGCGCGAGGCGGCCGCCACCGCGATGACGTTGTCCAGGCTCATGATGAAATCGGCCAGGATGATGGTCTTGATCGCGCCCGCCAGATGGCTGGCGGCTTCGATCTCGTGATCGCCGTCGTCCTCCGGCAGCAGCAGCTTGACGCCGATCCACAGCAGCAGGACGCCGCCGATCAGCTTGAGGTACGGAAAACCGAGCAGCCCGGCGGCGAACGCCGTCAATACCACGCGCAAGCCGACGGCGCCGAAGACGCCCCAGAATATGCCGAGTTTGCGCTGCGCCGGCGGCAGATTGCGGCAGGCAAGCGCGATCACCACCGCATTGTCGCCGGACAGCACGATGTCGATGGCGATGATCTGGGCCACCGCGACCCAGAAGTCGGGAGAGGACAAATCGAGCATGATGCGGCGCAATTCTACACGCCGCCGGCTCGGTCGGCCGGGCCGATTGGCCGACGCGGCCCCTGGCGGAACGAGGAAACGCTCGGGAACGGCCGCCAGGCCGGTCCCGACCCGAGCCTCACAGTATCGACTTGAGCAGCTTGCCCATTTCCGCCGGATTGCGCGTGGTCTTGATGCCGCACTGTTCCATCACAGCCAGCTTCTCCTGCGCCGTGCCCTTGCCGCCGGAGATGATGGCGCCGGCGTGGCCCATGCGCTTGCCGGCCGGCGCGGTGACGCCGGCGATGAAGCCGACCACCGGCTTCTTGTTCCTGCACTCGTTGGCGTACCAGTAGGCGGCAGCCTCCTCGTCCGAGCCGCCGATCTCGCCGATCATGATCACCGCATCCGTGTCCGGGTCGTTCATGAACAGTTCCAGCACCTCCTTGTGCTTGAGGCCGTTCACGGGATCGCCGCCGATGCCCACCGCCGAGGACTGGCCCAGGCCGATCTCGGCTGAGCTGGCCGACCGCCTCGTAGGTCAGGGTGCCGGAGCGCGACACCACGCCGATGCGGCCCTTCATGTGGATGTGGCCGGGCATGATGCCGATCTTGATCTCGTCCGGGGTGATCACGCCCGGGCAGTTCGGGCCGAGCAGGACGGTGCGGCGGTTCTCGCGGCGCATGCGGTCGCGCACTTCCACCATGTCGCGCACAGGAATGCCTTCGGTGATGCAGATCACCAGGTCGAGATCGGCCTCCACCGCCTCCCAGATGGCGGCGGCGGCGCCCGGCGGCGGCACATAGATCACCGAGGCGTTCACGCCCGTCCGCTGCTTCGCTTCCTTGACCGAGGCGAAAATCGGAATGCCTTCGAAGCTTTCGCCGGCCTTTTTCGGATTCACCCCGGCGACGAAGCAGTTGCCGCCGTTGGCGTACTCGCGGCATTTGGAGGTGTGGAACATCCCGGTCTTGCCGGTGATGCCCTGGGTGACGACGCGGGTGTCCTTGTTGATCAGTATCGACATGCTGTTCTCCCTTACTTGCCCGCGACCGAAGCAACGATCTTCTGCGCCGCATCCGCCATGTCGCTGGCGGCGATGATCGGCAGACCGGAATCGGCCAGGATCTGCCGGCCCAGGTCCTCGTTGGTCCCTTTCATCCGCACCACCAGCGGCACGCTCAGGTGGGTTTCCTTGGCCGCGGCGACGATGCCGGTGGCGATGGTGTCGCAGCGCATGATGCCGCCGAAGATGTTGACCAGGATGCCCTTGACGTTCGGGTTGTGCAGCATGATCTTGAAGGCCTCGGTCACCTTCTCGGTGGTGGCGCCGCCGCCGACATCGAGGAAGTTGGCGGGCGCGGCGCCGAACAGTTTGATCGTGTCCATGGTCGCCATCGCCAGGCCGGCGCCGTTCACCAGGCAGCCGATGTTGCCGTCGAGCGAGATGTAGGACAGGTCGAACTTGGAGGCCTCGATCTCGTCCGGATCCTCCTCGTCGAGGTCGCGCATCGCCAGGATATCCTCGTGGCGGTAGAGGGCGTTGGCGTCGAAGTTCATCTTGGCGTCGAGCGCCACGACGCGGCCGTCGCCGGTCAGGATCAGCGGATTGATCTCGGCCAGGCTGGCGTCGGTGTCCCAGAATGCCTTGTACAACCCCTGCAGCACGGCGCGGGCCTGGGGCACGCTCGCCTCCGGCACGCCGATCTTGCGCGCCACATCGTCCCCCTCGGCGTCCTTCAGCCCGGTCGCCGGATCGACGAACACCTTGTGGATCTTCTCCGGCGTCTTGGCCGCCACTTCCTCGATGTCCATGCCGCCCTCGGAGCTGGCCATCAGGCACACCTTCTGGGTGCCGCGGTCCACCACCATGCCGACATAGAGTTCCTTCTTGATGTCGGCGCCCTCCTCCACCAGCAGGCGGCGCACCTTCTGGCCCTCGGGGCCGGTCTGGTGGGTCTTCAACTGCATGCCCAGGATCTGGCCGGCGAGCTGGCGCACCTCGTCCGCCGATTTCGCCAGCTTCACGCCGCCGCCCTTGCCGCGGCCGCCGGCGTGGATCTGCGCCTTCACCACCCAGAGCTTGCCGCCCAGGTCCTTCGCCGCCGCCACCGCCTGGTCCACGGTGAAACAGGCCACTCCGCGCGGCGTGGTCACGCCGAAGCGGCGCAGGATTTCCTTCGCCTGATACTCATGTATCTTCATGCGTCTTCCTTGAGGTTGAGTCCAACAGGGATGTCTGGCGCCGGCATGGAAGGGATTCAGCCGGTCTTCGTGCTTCTGTGCCAGCGCGGGTAATAGCGCCGCACTGTCTCCGAACTCGTTTCCAGGGCGTGGCAGCGGTCGAGCTGGAACGGCTTGCCGCGCCGGTCGTCGGTCTCCCGTACCTCGCTGGCAAAGGTCTGGATGGCCGCCGTGGGCAGGCTCAGCAGCAGCTCGGTGATGTGAGAGCAACCGCGCACGCCTTCGAACATCTCGCCCACCATGCGGCGAAAGCCGCGCGCCAGATTCAGCCCGATCAGCTGACCGTAAACGGGTGCGATGGTGTCGCAGCCGCCGGGATAGGGCACGGCGTCGCTGCAGGCGCTCGCGTCGAGGATGTTCATGTCGCGGTCGATCGTGACTCTGACCCACATGTCATGGACCGGCTCGCCCTTGCGGCGCAGGCCCGACGCGAGGGGATAGTCGTGGTCCTTGGTGTCGGTGAGCCGGGCCTCGAGATCCCACAAGCCGTCCTCGCGCTTCCAACCCTCCAGCGCGATGGCACGGAGATGAATGCGTTTGCGGGGGGCGGGCGATGGCGGCAACGGCATGAATGGACGGCCGGGTCGATCGATTTGTTCGAGGGGCCCATAATATCACAGGATGAGCCGATAAATCCTGCAAATGCCGGTCCGCAAAGCCAAGTTTTCCATCCGCGACCAGCATGGGGCGCTGCGTGCGCCGGACCGGGCGCCGCCCGCTCTAGGCTTTCTTGGTGTCGATCAGCGGCTTGATCTGCGGCAGCTGCAATCGCCGGCGCCCGGCTTCGATTTCGGCCAGGGGCTCGACTTCGCGCATGGTCGCCAGACTGCGCACGGCGAGGTCGCGGTAGGTCCGCGTACCCTCCACCTTCCATGCCATCTCGTGTGCGGTGAGTTCCCGCACGACCTTGCCCGGCACGCCTGCCACCAGCACGCGCGGCGGCACGATCATGCCGGCCTTGACGAAGCCACAGGCGGCCACGATCGCCGACTCGCCGATCACGGCGTTGTCCATCACCACCGCGTTCATGCCGACCATGCCGTTGCGCCCGACGCGGCAGCCGTGCAGCACCGCGCCGTGGCCGATGTGGCCGTCTTCCTCCACCACCGTGTCGGTGTCGGGAAAGCCATGCATGACGCAGCAGTCCTGCAGATTGGCACCGGCTTCGAGGATGAGGCGGCCGAAATCGCCGCGCAGGCTGGCGCAGGGACCGACATAGCAGCCCGCGCCGACGATCACATCGCCGATCAGCACCGCACTCGGATGAACGTAGGCGCCCGGATGGATCACCGGTGTGATGCCGTCGATCTGGTAGACCTTGACCATCGAACCCCGACTCCGCTCAGAGCTGGTGATTCAATCTCTACTGCGCGACCGGATTGCTACGTCGCTCACTTGCTCCCTCCTCACCCATCTGTCTGATAGGTCGCGTCGGCCGCATCGCTTTCGCCTTGCACTCCGGCCGCTCGCGGCGATTTCTTCACTGATCTCTCTGGCATCGCGCGGCCGCCTCACAGCAGTCCCACCCACTCCAGCGCCCAGTTCAGCGCATCCTCGTCCGGCAGCGGCTGGGTGCACGCGTCGATCTCCAGACGCTCGCCCACCTTGTGCGCGCCGAGGGACGCCAAAAGTGCGTCCATGTCCTTGCCGGCGCGGCAGAACGTGTTCTGGTAGGTCTGGTCGCCCAGCGCGATCACGCCGTAGCGCAGGTGCGACAGATCGGGTCTTGCCTCCTGCAGCCGGCGCGCGAAGGGCGCCAGGTTGTCGGGCAGTTCACCGTCGCCGTGGGTCGAGGTGCATAGCAGCACCACGTCCCGCCCCGCCAGGTCCAGGTCCGCCACGCCCTCGTCGCCCACCACGTCCACCCGGTGTCCGAACTGCGGCAACTGATCCTGGAGGTAGTCGGCGCACATCTGGGCGTTGCCCGATTCGGTGCCGACGATGATGGTGATATGCGCCATGCTCGCTCTCGCTGACGGGCCGACGCAGCGGCGACGTTTTCCGGGTACCGGGCTTCGATTGTGCGGTCGGATGAGATTTCGTACCATATCAAATCGATTCGGATTCAACAATTCGAACCGCGACGAGCGCATCCCTTCGCCCGCGGCCGGGCTGCGGCCCCGCCGACGTTGCCGGCCCGAGGGGCGGCTCCCATAGCTGGCGTGGCACATCGGACACTGGAGCGCCCCCATGCTGACGCAGAATCCGCAATTGCTGGCGCAGATCGCCGACGGCGCCAGGCTTCGGGAAGGAGATACCCTGCCGCCCGCGTACCGCAACGAACTGATGCGGCTGATGGTGGTCTTCGCCGATTCGGAGCTGGCCGGGGCCGCCGGCTTCTGCCCCTTCATCAATCGCGGTCCCGGGCTGCGCGAGCGCATCGTCGCCGCCCGCATCGTGGCCGAGAAGTACCGGCACGCGCAGATCGTGCTCGACCTGCTGCGGCCCTTCGGTGTCAATCCCGAACTGTACGTGCGCTCCCACGCCTGGGACTCGCGCCTCGATCGCAGCATCGATCTCGGCACGCGACGCATCGGCGGCGACAAGCGCCTCAACGTGTTCCACTATCCCCTCGAGGGCTGGGAAGACTGCGTCACCTTCAACATGCTGATGGGCATGGCGACCGCGGTGCAGCTGGGGGAGCTCAGCGGCTGCTCCTACGCCCCGCTGGAGGCGGCGATGGTCGAAATCCTGCCTCGGGAAAGGGAGCATGCCGCCCTCGGCGAATCCGGCGTGCGGCAGGCCATCGAGCGCACCGCCAGCCGCAGCGCCACCCAGGCTGCGGTGGATTACTGGCACCGCCGCGTCGCCGACACCTTCGGCCGCACCGACTCCGAGCATGCGGAGCGTTACATCGCATATGGCCTGCGCCGCCGCACCAACCGCGCCATGCTCGCCGACTGGCAGGAACAAGCTGCGGCCGCGCTGTCCCGTCTCGGACTGGCGGCGCCGGCGTGATCCCGCCCGACGGCCGGCCCGATCCCGTGTCCTACGAGAACATCCGCTTCGATCTGGCCGACGGCATCGCCCGCGTCACGCTGCACCGACCCGACAAGCTCAACAGTTTCGACACCGCCATGCACGGCGAGCTGCGCGACGCCTTGGCCAGGACCCGCGACGGCGGGGCGCGGGTGCTGCTGCTGACCGGTGCCGGCCGCGCCTTCTGCGCCGGTCAGGACCTGTCCGAGCGCACCGTCGCGCCCGGCGCCGAGCCGCCGGACCTCGGATCCTCCATCGAGAATTTCTACAAGCCCCTGGTGCTCGCCATCCGCCGCCTGCCGATGCCCGTCGTATGCGCCGTCAATGGCGTCGCCGCCGGAGCCGGAGCGAATCTGGCACTGGCCTGCGACATCGTGCTCGCCGCGCGTTCGGCGCGCTTCATCCAGGCCTTCTGCCGCATCGGCCTGCTGCCCGACTCGGGCGGTACCTTTTTCCTGCCGCGTCTGGTCGGCACCGCCCGCGCCATGGGACTGGCATTGCTCGGCGAGACCCTGTCGGCGGAGCAGGCGCAAGCCTGGGGCATGATCTGGAAATGCGTGGACGACGACAGGCTGGCGGCCGAGGCCGAGCAGCTCGTGCGCCACTTCGCCGCCGGCCCCACCCTCGCCTTCGCCCGCACCAAACAGGCGATCCACGATTCCGCGGCAAATGGACTCGCATCCCAGCTCGATGTGGAACGGGACTTCCAGCGTGAACTCGGCCGCAGCGGCGACTATCGCGAAGGCGTGGCCGCATTCCTGGAGAAGCGCGTCCCGCAATTCAAGGGGCGATAGCCGTCGGAATCTCCGAAAACGGGCGGGACGTTCCAGGTAAACTCCATGCCCTGAACCGCCACTTGCCACGATGAACGACGACCCGCAAACCCTGGCCGATGCCGTCGGCCGCGAGATGTACGCGCGCGACCGCAACTCCCACTTTCTCGGCATCGAGCTGGACGAAATACGTCCCGGCTTCGCGCGCATGCGCCTGAAGGTACGGGCCGAGATGACCAACGGCCACAACATCTGCCACGGCGGCATCATCTTCACCCTCGCCGACACCGCGTTCGCCTATGCCTGCAACAGCTACAACCACAACACGGTCGCTTCGGGCTGCGCCATCGACTTCGTCGCGCCGGCCCATTGCGGCGAGACGCTGATCGCGATCGCAGAGGAGCGGGCGCTCTCCGGGCGCACCGGCGTCTATGACATCGAAGTGAAGAACGAACAGGGCAAGGCGGTCGCCTTCTTCCGCGGCAAGTCCTATCGCATCAAGGGCGAGGTGGTGGCGCCGCGCGGCGGCGAAGAAGCGTGATCGCACTGCCGCCCCGGGGACAGGCGGCACCCGCCCGGCGGCGGCAACCCGTCAAAAAACCTCAAATTCCGCGATGGCCTTACAATCCGGTCTGCGATGATTACCCAAGAGTTCGAGGAGACGAGAGATGTTCGCCGACGGGCCGCTGGACCATGAACTGGACCCGATCGAGAGGGCCAGCCGCGACGAGATCGCGGCGCTGCAGTTGAAGCGCCTGCGCTGGTCGCTGATCCACGCCTACAACAACGTTCCCCAGTACAAGCGCAAGTTCGACGAGGCCGGCGTCCACCCGGACGACCTGCGCACCCTCGATGATCTGCGGAAGTTTCCCTTCACCACCAAGCAGGACCTGCGTGCCACCTATCCCTTCGGCATGTTCGCCGTGCCGCGTGAGCGCGTCGTGCGTATCCATGCCTCGAGCGGCACCACCGGCAAGTCCACGGTGGTGGGGTACACGCGGGCGGACATCGAAACCTGGGCCGATCTCATGGCGCGCTCGATCCGCGCCTCGGGCGGGCGGCCCGGCGACAAGGTACATGTGGCCTACGGCTACGGCCTGTTTACCGGCGGGCTGGGCGCCCATTACGGCGCCGAGCGCCTGGGCTGCACCGTGATCCCCTTCGGCGGCGGACAGACCGAGCGCCAGGTGCAGCTCATCCTCGATTTCGAGCCCGACCTGATCATGGTCACTCCTTCCTACCTGCTCAACATCGCCGACGAGTTCGTGCGCCAGGGCCACAACCCGCAGGACTGCAGCCTGCGCATCGGCATCCTCGGCGCGGAACCGTGGACCAACCAGATGCGCGCAGAGATCGAAGGGCGCATGGGCATCGACGCCATCGACATCTACGGCCTGTCGGAGGTGATCGGACCGGGCGTGGCCAACGAATGCATCGAGACCAAGGACGGTCCGGTGATCTGGGAGGATCATTTCTATCCCGAGATCGTCGATCCCGAGAGCGGCGAGGTTCTGCCCGACGGCTCCCACGGCGAACTGGTATTCACCTCGCTGACCAAGGAGGCGCTGCCGGTGATCCGCTACCGCACGCGCGACCTGACGCGGCTGCTGGCGCCGACGGCGCGCTCGTTCCGGCGCATGGACAAGATCACCGGCCGCTCCGACGACATGCTCATCATCCGCGGCGTGAACGTGTTTCCGTCCCAGATCGAGGAGCTGATCCTGAAGCAGACGGGCCTGTCGCCTCACTACGTGCTGGAGGTCAGCCGCGAGGGGCATCTGGACGAACTGACGGTAATGGCCGAGCTGAAGCCGGAGCTTTCCGCCGCGAGCAAGGCGGCGAGGCAGGAAATGGCCCACGCCCTGCAGCATCACATCAAGTCCTACATCGGCGTCAGCACCGAGGTGAAGGTGGTCGATGTCGGCAGCATCGAGCGCTCCGTCGGCAAGGCGAAGCGGGTGATCGACAAGCGGCCGAAGGCATGAGACTTGGATACGGGAACCGTGTAGGGCGGGCCGAGCCCGCCGGTCCTTGGCATCGGCGGGCGCGGCCCGCCCTACGATCTGCGCGTCGCGCTGGCGCGTCGGTTTAGGGAGTGATCATGAAGCGGGACGCCCCCGCCCCCTCGGAGCTGGAGCCGATCGAGCGCGCCAGCCGCGACGAGATCGGCGCGCTGCAGCTCGAGCGCCTCAAGTGGACGGTGGCCCATGCCCACCGCAACGTGCCGCATTACCGCGCCAAGCTCGACGCCAGCGGCGTGCATCCCGAAGACATCGCCGCGCTGGAGGACATCGCCAGGCTGCCCTTCACCACCAAGCAGGACCTGCGCGACACCTACCCGTTCGGCATGTTCGCCATGCCCATGGACGATGTGGTGCGCATCCACGCCTCCAGCGGCACCACCGGCAAGCCGACCGTGGTCGGCTACACGGCGCAGGACATCGATACCTGGGCCGGCATCATCGCGCGCTCGCTGCGTGCCGCCGGCGGCACGCGCCGCGACATCATCCACATCACCCACGGCTACGGCTTGTTCACCGGCGGGCTGGGCGTGCACTACGGCGCGGAACGGATCGGCATGGCCGTCGTTCCGATCAGCACCGGCCAGACCGAACGCCAGGTGCAGCTGATCCAGGATTTCCGTCCCAGCTTCATCGTCGCCACGCCGTCCTACGGCCTCAACATCGCCGACGAGTTCGAGCGCCAGGGGCTGGATGCCGCCGCGTCGAGCCTGAAGCGCGGCATCTTCGGCGCCGAGCCTTGGGGGCAGCAGATGCGCGCCGAACTGGAGACGCGTTTCGGCATCGACGCCATGGACCTGTACGGCCTGTCGGAGGTCATCGGGCCGGGCGTCGCCTGCGAATGCATCGAAGCCAAGGACGGCCCGGTGGTGTGGGAGGATCATTTCTATCCCGAGATCATCGATCCCGACACGGGCCGCGTGCTGCCCGACGGCGAAGCGGGCGAACTGGTGCTCACCTCGCTCACCAAGCAGGCGCTGCCGATGATCCGCTACCGCACGCGCGACCTGACTCGGCTGCTGCCGCCCACGGCGCGCGCCTTCCGGCGCATCGACAAGATCACCGGCCGCTCCGACGACATGCTGATCATCCGCGGCGTCAATCTCTTCCCGACCCAGATCGAGGAGCTGATCCTGCGCCAGCCCCAACTCTCGCCCCACTTCCTGATGGAGGTCACGCGCAACGGCCCGCTCGACAATCTCGCCGTGCGCGTGGAGATGAAGCCCGAGTTCGCCGCGGCTGCCGTCGCCGAGCGACGCGCGGCGGCACACGAACTCCAGCACCACATCAAGTCCTACATCGGCATCATGACGCGGGTGGACATCGTGGATAACGGTGCCATCGAGCGCTTCGTCGGCAAGGCGAAGCGGGTGATCGACAAGCGGCCGCACTGAATGGCCGCCGCGCCGCCGGGCATGTCCGCCGAAGGAACCGACGAACCGGCGCCGCTGCAGGAGTTGGAGCGCCTGCGCCGCCGCGTATCCGAACTGGAATCGCGCGAGCGCGAGCTGTCGGCGACCCAGGCAGGCCTGAACACGGGGGCGCTGCGCCAGCGCGCCCTGCTCGATGCGCTGCCCGACATGGTTTTCCGCATAGCGCGCGACGGCACGTTCCTGGATTACTCCGCTCCCGCCGGCAGCACCTTCCTGGCGCCCGAGCGCATCATCGGGGCCAACGTGGACGATTTGCCGTTCACGCCCGAGGCGCGCAGGCGGAAGGATGAGGCGGTGGCGCAAGCGCTCGCCAGCGGGGAGCCGCAGGCATTCCGCTATGCCTTCGCGCTCGCTGACGGGGAGCGCCATTACGAGGCCCGCGTCCGACGCAGCGGCGCCGACGAACTCGTCGTCATCGTGCGCGACGTCACGCAGCAGCACCATGCCGAGCGCGAAATCGCGCGCCGCAGCGAGCGCGAGCACCTGATCGCGCGCATGTCGCAGCGTTTCCTGCGCTACAACCCGGAGCAGCTCGATGCCGAGATTGAATCCGCCCTCGCCGCCCTGGGCGAATTCGTGGCTGCCGATCGCAGTTACCTGTTCCTTGTTTCGGCCGACGGGCGGCGCATCAGCAATACCCACGAGTGGTGCGCTCCCGAGGTCGCGCCCCAGATCCAGGCGCTGCAGGATCTGTCCCTGGAAGAGATCGGCTGGGCCTGGCGCGACCTGTCGCGCGGCGAGGTGCTGCACGTGCCAAGCGTCGCCGCGCTGCCGGTGGAGGCGCGGCTGGTGCGCGTCCTCCTCGAGATGCAGGAGATCCGCTCGCTGGTCCTGGTTCCCCTGTACCTCGACGGCAGAGTCGCGGGCTTTCTCGGCCTGGACCGCGTGCGCACGGAGCAGCGCTGGTCGGACGAGGATGTCGGCCTGCTGCGCACCGCCGTCGACATCATCGCCAGCGCCATCCAGCGTCAGGGCATCGAGGGCGAACTGCGCGCCTCGGAACAGAAGTTCTTCAGCGTGTTCGCCTCGTCGCCGGACATGATCGTCATCTCCAGCGCGGAGGATGGCGCCCTCCTCGAAGTCAATCCGGCGTTCGAACGTATCCTCGGCTACGAGCGCCGCGAGGCCATCGGGCGCAGCACGATCGATCTCGACCTCTGGGTGGACCCGCAGGAGCGCGCACGGCTGGTCCATCATGTGCAGACCCAGGGCACGGCGACCCATTTCGAGGCGCGCATGCGGTGCCGATCCGGTACCGTCCTCGACACCTTGATCGCTGCCAGTGCGATCAACATCGACGGCCGCCGCTGCCTGCTGACGGTCGCGCGCGACATCAGCGAGCGCAAGCACATGGAACTAGCGCTGCGCAACAGCGAGACCGTGCTACGTTCCATCATCGACAACATTCCGCACCTGGTCTGGCTGAAGGATCCGGCAGGCCGCTTCCTCGCCGCGAATTGGGCGTTCGCCCGCGCCTGCGGCTGCGAGTCACCGGCACGCGTTGTCGGCAACACGGACTTCGAACTGTGGAACCGCGAGTTCGCCGAGAAATGCCAGGTCGAAGATCGGGCGGTGATGGAGACCGGGCATCAGCAGACTATGCAGGAGATCATCCCCACGGGCGAGGAACCGCGCTGGTTCGAGACCTTCAGGTCGCCCGTGTTCGATCGCAACGGCAATCTCATCGGCACCACCGGCCTGGCCCACGACATCACCGAGCGCCGGCGCGCGGAGCAGGTATTGCGCGAGAACGACGAGAGACTGCGGCAGTTTGCCGAACACGTCCCGTTCATCGTATGGATGGCGACGCCCGACAATCGGCGCGTGGTCTTCGTGAACGCCGCCTATCAGGCGATTTTCGGCCGGCCTCGGGAAGCACTATTGGCCGACCCGCTCGACTGGCGCAGCGCGATCCACCCCGCTGACCGCCATCTGGTGCCGGAGGAAAGGGATCTGTCGAACCTGCAGGGAACGCAAGAGTACGATTTCCGCATCGTGCGCGCCGACGGCGCCGTGCGCTGGCTGCATAACCGCGTCATCGCCCTGCGCGACGCGGCCGGCAAGGTGTATCTCCATGCCGGAATCGGCGAGGACATCACGGACCGCAAGCGCGCCGAGCACGAGGTCCGCGAACTCAACGCGGTACTGGAGAGCCGCGTCGCCCAGCGCACGGCGGCCCTCGAAGCGTCGCTGCGGGAACTGGAGAGCTTCAGCTACTCGGTGTCCCACGACCTGCGCACACCCCTGCGCGGCATCAACGGCTTCAGCCACCTGCTGCTGGAAGACTATGGCGGCCGGCTGGACGAGAACGGCCACGACTATCTGCGCCGCATCTGCGCCGCCAGCCAGCGCATGGGCGACCTGATCGACGACCTGCTGACCCTGGCGCGCATCTCGCGCTCCGAACTCAACGCGTGCGAAGTGGACCTGGCGCTGCTGGCGCAGGAGATCGCGGCGGAACTGCGGCAGATCGAGCCGGAGCGCACGGTCGAGCTGGCGATTGCTGCGGACATGACGGTGGAAGGCGACCCGAATCTGCTGCGCATCCTGGTGGAAAATCTGCTCGGCAACGCCTGGAAGTTCACGGCGAGAAGCGGGGCAGCGAAAATCGAATTCGGCGTCGGCCGCCAGCAGGCGCAACGTGTCTTCTTCATGCGCGACAACGGCGTCGGCTTCGACAGCGCGTTCGCCCACAAGCTGTTCCAGCCCTTCGAGCGGCTGCACGGCATGGAGGACTATCCCGGCAGCGGTGTCGGCCTGGCGACGGCGAAACGCATTGTCACGCGCCACGGCGGCCGCATCTGGGCCGAAGGCAGTCCGGGCAGCGGGGCGACGTTCTACTTCACGCTCGGCTGAACGCCGAGTCGCGCCGGCGCGGCTCGATCGCAGCGCAGGGACACCGCCGCTACGCTACCTTCTTCCCAATGCGGCGAGTTGGCGGTCGTGCCAGCGCGACAGCAGGGCGACGGCCGCAATCGCGCCGATCAATGCCATGGCCATGTCGGACTGGGTATCCCAGGGGTCGCCCTGGGTGCCGAGAAACTCCTCGGCGCCCTGGCCCAGAACGACGGCCGCCGCCCACTCGAACAGTTCGTAGCTGGCGCTGATGGCGAGGCAGACGCAGACGACGAGGAAGTTCAGCCATTTCCCGCTGCGCAGGGGGGAGGCGCGCAGCAGGATCTCGCGCGCGAGAATCGCCGGCACGAAACCCTGAGCGAGATGACCGATGCGGTCGTAGGGATTGCGCGCCAGACCGAACCACTCCTGCAGCGTGAACCCCAGCGGTACGCGGGCGTAGGTGTAAGCGCCGCCGTAGATCAGGATCAGCGCATGCGCCGCGACCAGGCAATAGGCCAGCGTCGTCAGTCCGAAGCGGCGATAGGTGGCCGCCAGCAAAGGCAGGGCGATCAATACCGGGAACACTTCGAGCAGCCAGGTCGGGCGGTCGTAGGGGGCGATGCCCGAAATCACCAGAGCCGCGCTCACGACCAGAGCCAGCGCGACCAGTAGCGATGCGCGATCCCGGGTCATGGCCACGGCATCCGCAGCCGTGCGATGCGGACCGGGCGGGACCGCGCTCTGCCCGGGCACCGAACGGGCTCCATCACACCCGCCGTCCTGGCGCGTCGGCAGCGACGATCGCGGCCACGTCGTGCTGCAGGTTGTCCGTCAGCGGCGGGAGGGGCACGGCGCCGCCGGCGAGCGGGACCGAGGGAACGGTCGGCGGAAACAGGTGGCTCATCTCGTCGTCTCGGAGTTTTGCGGGTACGGGCTCGGCCAGGGAGCCGCGGCAAAGATAGACCAAATCCCGTCGGACTGCCACCGGCGCTCGCGCGCGGTCGGTCTTCCTGAACTATCCCCGGTCCATCGCGCGCGACTTCGTGCCCCTGCGTGCCAGTGTTGCATAGGTCGCAAACGGCGGCGGCGTCCTGGGATAACATAGTCTGCAGCGGCGCATTCGGCGCCAGACGATAATTCGAACGGCAATCCAGAGCAGGCGCAGTGAATCTGAAAAAAGCCCCCCCTCCCGGCGCATTCCGAGTGCGAGCACGAGACCGCACGGCGGACGGCGTCCGCACGCGGTTGCTCGGCGTGGCCGCCGCGCTGGCACTGGCGCTCGGCCCCGAGCCGTGTGCCGCGCTGGGCTTGGGCGAACTCGCCGCCCGCTCCCTTCTCGGCGAGCCGCTGCGGGCGGAAATTCCGCTCATCGATGCCGCGGGAGAGCGCATCGAAGCAAGCTGCTTCGAGCTTGCGCCGAATCCGGTCGCCGCGGACGACATCCCGTGGCTTACCCGCGCCAGGTTTGCCGTCGATTCCCGCAGACGGCCCGCCCGCCTGCTCGTCACCACCTCCGAGCCGGTCAGTCACCCGATCCTGATGGTGGGAATCAAGGTCGGCTGCAACTTCGGCCTGACGCGCGAATATGCCCTCCTCCTTGCGCCGGCACCGGCCGTGGCGACGGCCGTGGCCTCGCCGGAAGGCGCCGCGCCGCCCTCCGCTACGGCAGCGGCACGCGGCTCGGATCGCCGCACGCAGGTGATCGCCACCAGCGCATGGCAGATCGTGGAGGGCGAGACCCTGCAAAACATCGCCGAGGCACTCTATCCGCGCAACCGCAGCATGCAGCGACGCTTCATCCGCGCCACGGTGAACGTCAATTCCGAGCTGTTCCGCGACGAGGCGCGTCCGGCGTCGACCAGACTTCCCGCGGGAACGACGCTGGCGGTTCCCGACCTGCGCCGCATCGCGGCGACGCCGCCGCCGGAGAGCGCGTCGGAAGGGGAAACGCCCCCGACGCCACGCAAGCAGGCACCGCCGCGCGCCGCCGCGCAGCCCAAGTCGCAGGACCGTCTCAGCATCGCGCGCGACCAGCCCTCCGACACCGCTCTGGCGCTCGCACCGAAGCTCGATCCAACCCGCGGCGGCGGCACCACCGACGCACAACGCGACGCGCTGCGGCAGGAAAAACAGCTGCTGGCGACCGTGGAAGACCAGGTCGTACTGCAACTCTCCCTGGCCGAAAGGATCCGGCAACTGGAGGAAACGCTGGCCGGCCTCCACACCCAATTGAACGAGATCGACCAAAAGATACAGATGGCATCGCGTGCGCCGCACCCGCAGGCCACCACCGGCCTGCCGGCGGCAGCCGTCGCGCCGGCGCCCGGCGCCACGCCGGCGACGCGACCGGCCGAGGTGCGCGATCGCTTTGCGTTTCGTTACTGGCTGCCGTTCGTCCTGCTGGCGACGGCGGTGCTCGGCGTGCTGCTGCTCCTGCGCGCGCGCTCCCGTCGCTCGCAGCCGCAACCGACCGATGCCGCCGGCGAGTTGCCGCGCCCCCGACCCATGGCGGTGGATATCCCGCTCGCCGTCGATGCTCCGCTGCCACCGCCGCGGCCGCAGCGTCGATCCGACTTCCAGGCACCCGTCCGACCCGACGAGCATGCGATCGACGTGTCCGAGCATGAATCCGCCCTGGAACTGGCCGAGATCATGTTGTCGTTCGGCCGGGTGCAGGGCGCGGCGCAAACGCTGGCGGACTATATCGAATCCAATCCCAAGCAGGCGGTGCGCCCGTGGCTCAAGCTTCTCGACGTCTATCGCAACGCCGGTATGAAGGCCGAGTTCGACACCCTGGCACGGCGCCTCAACCAAACCTTCAACGTCGAGGTGATGCCCTGGGAAACGGATGCATCGCGGCGTTTCGCCGAGGCCCTAGAAGGCTATCCGCACATCGTCGCAAGCCTGATTCGCGCTTGGAACAGCCCCGACGCGCTGCCCTACCTGAACCGTCTGATCAGGGACAACCGGGACGGCCGGCGCGCCGGCTTCCCAGTGCCCGCGCTGCACGAGATCATGCTGCTCGCTGCCATGAAGGAGCAGCAGGAGTCGGGGCGCCTGAAGGATTCCCACGCGGCCTGATGTACGCCGGCGCGGGCTGTGCCGTGAAGTCTGCCGCATCCATCCGCTGAACGGTTCGCACCCGTTGCATCGATCACGGCGAGCACCGGCCGTTGCCCGTAGATTGGCGGCGTGGTCAAGCGGGACGGCGATTTCCGTGCCACGGCGGGAGGCAGTCACTCCAGCAATTCTTCCGACCCAGGCCGAACCCGACGGCGGCGACAGGACTGCAGTGTCCGCGGCAGACCAAGTGCCGCCTCCCGGCAGGAGGACAATGAGATGGATGCATTTCCGTATGGCCTGATGGTTGCGGTATCGGGCGCCGTCATTTTTCTGGTGGTCGTCATGCTTCGCGCCCTGGGCCAGCGGCACGGCCGGACCGCGGCGGCCTGCCGCACGCCGGTGTCGCATCGAGCCCATTCCCGTACGTCCCAGGCCGGCCGCATCGGCGCCGGGACCGGCGACGACCCGGGCTTCCTGGGCACCGACGTCGCGACCTGCCAGGGTATCGAAGTGCATGAACACGAATCCGCCCTCGGACTGGCAGACGAGTTGCTATCCGGCGGCAGTACGCGCGGTGCAGCCCATGTCCTCGCGGATTTCGCCAAGTCGAATCCCAGACAGGCGGTGGAACCCTGGCTCAGGTTGCTGGACGTCTATCGCGACGCCGGAGCGCGCGACGAATACGAGACCATCGCCCGCGGCCTGCACGACCATTTCAACGTTCGCCCGCCGGCCTGGAGCCCCGGCGGCGTCGCGGACCGCGGCGCCGGCATCGAATCCTATCCCCATGTCATCGAACGGATCGTCGCCCAGTGGGGCACGCGCGCCTGCCACGAATATCTCGGCAGGCTGCTGACGGACAATCGCGGCGGCTCCCGCACCGGGTTCGGCATCGAAGCGCTGAGCGAAATTCTGCTGCTTGTCAACGTCTCGGAAGCAGTCGCTGCCGCAGCGCACCGGAGCCGGAAGGCCGCGCCGACCTCCGCGCCGAAACGCCGCGCGGCCTGACGCGCTGCAGAGGCCGCGGTGAGATCCGGCATTTGACCGCCTCCGCCCTTGCACCCGCGGCGGGTCTTCCGCAGCCTTCACGCGACCCCCGCCCGCGCCGCTTCCATGGCCTCGCGCAGCACGTCCATGTCGCCGATGTGGTTGGCAAGCAGCAGGATGAGCTTGGCATTTACGATGGCGCTCTGCTCCTCGGAAAGGTCGCGGTGGGTGGCGATCAGCCGCTCGTAGAATTCGTCTGCCGCGGCGAGATTGGGCTCCATGGTGAGCTTCATCGGTGCTCTCCTCACTCGTTGCAGGTGGCGCGCAGAACGGCGCGGCGCACGCGTTCGAGGTCGAACTCGCGCCAGCGCGCACATACGTGCTGATCGGGCCGCAGCAGGTAGAAGGTGCCCGGCACGGCGTCGAAACGCTGGATTACGAAATCCTCGTAGTCCTCCAGCTTCATCACTCCGGGCGGCAATTCGATCGGATTGCCGGGCTCGACCACGACGCGCGTGTCGACGGAGATCCGGTCCAGGGTAAGCGCGGCGATGCCGGAGGCGACTTCCGGCGGCAACTCGCTCATGCCCTCGGCGAAGTACAGACCGTTGAAGCTGCCGCCGATGCATTGCAGCAGCCAGCGCAGTTCGCCGTTGACCGCCACCGGCGCATCGGTCGCCGCAGCGCCGGGGACCATGCGCCCGGCGAAGAGGTCGCCGTCGGGTGTGTTCAGTTCGGAGCGAAGCAGAACCGCCGGCAGCGACAGCCGCCCGGAATTCACCAGCCGGCGGGCGAACGGGTGCCTTTCCGCCAGCAGCAGGGCCGCATCGCGGAACGTTCGCGAAACGCGGCTCCTGGGCGTGATGAAATCGGTGCTGCGGGTGGAATTCAGAATGTTCTCGTCGGCGGCGAAGATCCGTTCGTCCGAGTAGTTATCGAGGAGTGCCTGCGGTGCCTTGCCTTCCAGCACCAGCTTGAGCTTCCAGGACAGATTGTCCGCGTCCTGGATCCCCGAATTGGCGCCGCGCGCGCCGAAGGGCGAAAGCTGATGCGCAGCATCGCCGGCGAACAGCACGCGCCCGTGGCGCAACCGCTCCATGCGGCGACAGGCGAAGGTGTAGACGCTCACCCACTCCAGGTCGAAGTCGCGCTCGCCCAGCATCGCGCGCAGCCGCGCCAGCACCTTGTCCGGTTTCTTCTCCTCCTCGGGATCGGCATCCCAGCCGAGTTGGAAGTCGACGCGCCAGACGTTGTCCGCCTGGCGGTGGAGCAGGGCGGATTGATTGGGGTGGAACGGCGGATCGAACCAGAACCAGCGCTCGGTCGGATAATCGGCCTTCATCACGACATCGGCGATCAGGAAGCGGTCGCGGAACACCTGTCCCCTGCTGTCGAGCCCCATCAGGTGGCGCACCGGACTCTTCGCGCCGTCGCAAACGATCAGCCAGTCACAGGTCAGCGCGTAAGCACCCTGCGGCGTGTCCACCTGCAGCCGGACGCCCTGCCCGTCCTGGTCAACCTGTACGACCTTGTTCCCCCAGCGCAGATCGATGCGGCCGATTTCACGGGCGCGCCGGATCAGGATCTCCTCGATGTGATACTGCTGCAGATTGATGAACGCGGGTCGCTGATGGCCCGCTTCCGACAGCAGATTGAACGAATAGACCAGGCGGTCCTTGAAAAACACCTTGCCGACGTTCCAGCCCACCCCCTTCGCCACGATCGCATCGCCGCAGCCGATGCGATCGAAGATCTCCAGAGTGCGTTTGGCGTGGCACACGGCACGGGAACCCAGACTGACGGTATTGTCCTCGTCCAGAAGCAATGCCGGCACGCCGTGCTGCGCCAGGTCGATCGCCGCCGTCAGCCCCACCGGACCGGCACCGACTATGATCACCGCATGGTGCGCGGGCTGCTGCGAGTCCTGGTCGGGCGAGCGGGCATAATCGAACTTGGGATGGGTGTAGGTCTTCATGCAGTGTCGGACCTCGGGTGTCACGCCACGACTCAAACCGGATTGTCAATGTCAACGAATTCGCAGTGCAGGCCGAATCGCGCGGCCAGGTGATCGCCCAGGGCCTGCACGCCGTAGCGCTCGGTGGCGTGGTGCCCCCCTGCAATGTACGGGACGCCCGACTCGCGCGCCAGATGCACGGTCTGCTCGGAGATCTCGCCGCTGACGAACAGATCCGCTCCGGCCGCGATGGCCTGCTCGAACAAGCCCTGGGCCGCCCCGGTGCACCACGCGATGCGCCTTACCGCCCGCTCCGCGTCGCCGACCACCATCGCCGTCCGCTGCAGTCGCTCGCCGAGACTGCCCGCAATCTCGGCGGCCGAAGTGGCCATCTCGGTTTCCCCGAGGAAGCCGATGTCCTGATCCGCGAAACGGCCGGTCGCCTGCCATCCCATCAGCCTTCCCAATGCGGCGTTGTTGCCCAGATCCGGATGGGCGTCCAGCGGCAGATGAAAGGCGAACAGGCTGATGTCGTGATTCAGCAGCGCCGCCAATCGAGCCTTGCGGAATCCCGTGATACGGCCGTCCTCGCCGCGCCAGAAATAGCCATGGTGCACGACGACGGCATCGGCCTTGCGCGCGATTGCCTCCTCGAGCAGCGTACGGCTGGCGGTGACGCCCGTGACGATCGCATGAATCGACGGGCGCCCTTCCACTTGCAGACCGTTTGGGCAATAATCGCGGAAACGCGCCACTTCAAGCAGATCATCGAGATAGCGCTGCAATTCGGCCCGTTGCATCGACGCTCCACCTAGACGGATTCAGACAACACGCTCCCCGAGGACCGCATTATGCGCCGCTTGTGGCTGATTTTCGCCCAGGCCGTGACCATCAGCATCGCCGTGCTGTTCGTGCTGCAGACGCTGAAGCCGGAATGGCTCGGCGGCGGCCGGCCCAGTGTCGTATCGCTGCAGGAGGCGCCGCCGGTCGCGGCGGCTCCGTCCGACGCACGCAGATCGGCCGCATCCTACAGCGATGCCGCGCGCAAGGCCCTGCCCTCGGTGGTCCACGTCTTCACCAGCAAGGTGAACCCGGCACAGCGCAGCCCCTTCGCCGACGATCCGATTTTTCGCCACTTTTTCGGCGACCGCCTGGGCCGCGGCGAAACCCAGCGCACCCTCGGCCTCGGCAGCGGCGTGGTCGTCAGCACCGAAGGCTATATCCTCACCAACCACCATGTCGTCGAGTCGGCCGACGAGATCGAGGTCGCCCTCTACGATGGCCGCAAGTTGAAGGCGCGCGTCGTCGGGCTCGATCCCGAATCGGATGTGGCGGTGCTGCAGATCGATGCCGGCGCAAAGCTGCCGGCGATCACCTTCGCCGCGCCCGATGCGCTGCGGGTGGGGGACGTCGTGCTCGCCATCGGCAATCCCTTCGACGTCGGCCAGACCGTGACCATGGGGATCGTCAGCGCCCTGGGGCGTTCCCATCTGGGCATCAACACCTTCGAGAACTTCATTCAGACCGACGCCGCCATCAACCCCGGCAATTCCGGCGGCGCGCTGGTGGATGGGAGCGGCAATCTGGTCGGCATCAACACCGCGATCTATTCGCGCACCGGCGGCTCCCTCGGCATCGGCTTCGCGATCCCGGTGTCGCTGGCACGCAACGTGATGGAGCAGATCATCCAGGCCGGCGCCGTGACGCGAGGCTGGATCGGCGTCGAAGCGCAGGAAATCACGCCGGAACTGGCCGAGTCGTTCACCCTGCCCACCGCCCAGGGGACGCTGATCGCGGGCGTGGTGCGGGACGGCCCGGCCGATCGCGCCGGCATCAAACCGGGCGACGTCCTGGTGTCCATCGAAGGCAAGGCAGTGCGGGATCCCCAGGGCATGCTGGAATCCGTCGCCAGCCTGGCGCCCGGCCGTCCGGCAAAATTCAAGCTGCGCCGCGACAAGAGCGAGCTCGATCTCGACATCCTCATCGGCAAGCGCCCACCGTTGCGGCGCAACGGGAAAGAGTAAGGGGCGCGCCGCGGCCGCGGGAAGAGCGCGGCTCAGGGAGGATTCTTTCGGCTGTCCGCGTCCGCCTGATCCAGTTCCCGTTCCATCTCCTGGTCCGTGAGCGCCGTGTAATCCGACTCCGCGGCCGGCTTTTTCACGAAGCGCGCCAGCAGCAATCCCACCTCGAACAGGAGCACCAGCGGGATCGCCAGCAGCAGCTGGGACATCACGTCCGGCGGCGTGACCACGGCTGCGATCACGAACGCCCCGACGATGGCGTAGGGCCGGATCTCCCTCAGTTTCTGCAGGCTGACAATCCCCATGCGCACCAGCACGATCACGATCACCGGCACTTCGAACGTGACGCCGAAGGCGATGAACATGGTTAGGACGAACGAAAGATACTGCTCGATGTCCGGCGCCGGGGTGATGCTCTTGGGGGCGAACTCGTTGATGAACTTGAACACCACGCCGAAGACGAAGAAGTAGCAGAACGCCATGCCGACGATGAACAACAGGGTGCTGGCGATCACCAGCGGCAGACCGAGCCGCTTCTCGTGGGCATAGAGACCGGGCGCGATGAATGCCCAGGACTGGTAAAGCACGATCGGCAGGGCAATGACGAAGGCCACCATGACGGTTACCTTCACCGGCACGAGAAAGGGCGTCACCACACCGGTGGCGATCATCTTGGTGCCCTCGGGCAGGGCCAGCATCATGGGATGAGCCAGGAAGTCGTAAATCTCGCTGGCCCACGGCATGAGGCAGAGAAAGACCACCAGGATGGCAAGAATTGCGCGCAGCAGGCGGTCGCGCAACTCCACCAGGTGGGAGAGGAAGGTCTGCTCCTGATCGATCACGGTCAGGTTAACCGGCTTTGCGCACCGCGCCAGCTTCCTGGCCGAGTTCGGCATCCGGTTGAGCTGCCGCGGCGGCTTCGGCCGGGGCGCCGCTGTGCTCCGCCGGGCTGGGGCTTTGCGCGCCCCCGTCCTGACTCAAGGCCTTGAATGGTTGGTTGAGCGTTTCCTCGACTGTCGTCAGTTCCTTGTTGACCGACAGCTCCATCTCCCGTGCCGACTGCTCCACCTGCTGCTGCAGGCGCTTCAGCTCGTCGAGCTGCATTTCGCGGTTGATGTCCGCCTTGACGTCATTGACGTAGCGCTGCAGGCGGCCGAGGAGGTGCCCGGCGGTGCGCGCCACCTTCGGCAGCCGCTCCGGGCCGATGACGATCAACGCCACCAGGGCGATGAGGATGAGCTCCGAGAAACCGATGTCGAACATGGGAGCGTGAACGTGAATCGCGTCTGATGAAACACAAAGGACGCAAGGCGTGCCCGGCCCCGCGTCCCGCGCTCCTCTTGCCGCGATTTACGAAGACTTGGTCTTCTCCTTGATCTCGCCTTCGATGGTCTGCCCGCCCGTCACCTGCGGCGGCGCGGAAGCTTCGCCCTCCTTGTCGCCTTCCTTCATGCCCTGCTTGAAGCCGCGCACCGCACCACCCAGATCCGCCCCGATGTTGCGCAGTTTCTTCGTGCCGAACACCAGCAGAATGATCACCAGAACGATCAGCCAGTGCCAGATGCTAAAGGACCCCATGGTCTCCTCCTATCGCTTCGGCAGCATCCTGCCCAAGGGCTCGGGTCCGCCGAAAATGTGCATGTGGAGATGATACACCTCCTGCCCTCCGACCCGTCCGGTGTTGATGATGGAGCGGAAGCCGTCCGTCGCACCCTGCTCGCGCGCCAGCTTCCCGGCCACGGCCAGCATCTTGCCCAGCACCTGCTGATGGCCCGGCTCGGCCTCGTAGAGCGAGGGCACGTGCTGCTTGGGAATGACCAGGAAATGCACCGGCGCCTGCGGCTGGATGTCGTGGAATGCGAGCACGTCTTCGTCCTCGTACACCTTGCGGCAGGGAATTTCGCCGCGGGCGATCTTGCAGAAAATGCAGTTGTCCATCTGGTGGTTCCTGTATCGATCCGGTGGGGGCCCGGCCCAGCGTAGGGGCGGGGAATGGACTGTAGGGCGGAGGGGCGGTCGTCTCGCGTGCGCCCGCCTCGCGCCGAAGGCGGGTCAGGTGACCGATTTGTCGCTCTCGCGCCGCCGCGCCTTCTTTTCGTCGATGCCCGACATGCCTTCGCGACGCCGGAATTCGGCCAGCACGTCATCCACGCCGAGGCCGAACTCGGTCAGCAGGATCATGGAGTGGAACCACAGGTCGGTGACTTCCCACACCAGGTGCAACCGGTCCTTGTCCTTGGCCGCCATGATGGTTTCTGCCGCTTCCTCGGCCACCTTCTTGCAGATCGCATCGACGCCCTTGGCGTGCAGGCTCGCCACGTAGGACGTGTCGGGGTCGGCGCGGCGGCGTTCCGCCAGGGTTTCCGCGACGCGGTGCAGCACTTCGATATCGATCATTTCTGGGGTTCCTTGGGGTCCTTGTAGATGTCCTTGGGATCCTTCAACACCGGATCCACCGCCTGCCAGTGGTGGTCCTCGTGCTTATGGAAGAAGCAGCTGTGCCGCCCGGTATGGCAGGCGATGCCGCCCAGTTGTTCCACCTGCAGCAGGAGCACGTCGTTGTCGCAATCCATGCGGATTTCCAGCACCTTCTGGATATGACCGGATTCCTCCCCCTTGTGCCACAGCTTGCGCCGCGAGCGCGACCAGTACACCGCCTCGCCTTCGCGCACGGTGCGATCGAGGGCATCGCGGTTCATCCAGGCGAACATGAGGACGTCATTGGTCCCCACCTCCTGCACGATCACCGGCACCAGGCCGTTCTCGTCCCAGGCCACTTCGTTCAGCCACTTCTTGTTCACGCTCACAGTCTCACCTCGATGCCGCGGCTGCGCATGTATTCCTTGGCTTCGCGCACCGTATGCTCTCCATAGTGGAAGATGCTGGCCGCCAGTACCGCATCCGCATGACCCTGCAGGATGCCCTCGGCCAGATGTTCCAGGTTGCCAACCCCGCCGCTGGCGATGACCGGAATATCGACGGCATCGCAGATGGCACGGGTCAGGGTCAGATCGAAACCGTTGCGCGTGCCGTCACGGTCCATGCTGGTGAGCAGGATTTCGCCGGCGCCGAGTTCCTGCACCCGCCTCGCCCAGGCGACGGCGTCGATTCCGGTAGCCTTGCGCCCGCCGTGGGTGAATACCTCCCACTTCGCCTGCCCGCCGGCGCTTTCGCCGGCGGCAACCTGTTTGGCGTCGATCGCCACCACGATGCATTGCGACCCGACCTTGTGGCTGGCATCCGCCACCAGCTGCGGGTTCTGCACCGCTGCCGTGTTGATGCTGACCTTGTCCGCCCCGGCGTTGAGCAGGCGGCGCACGTCGTCCACCACCCGGATGCCGCCGCCCACCGTGAGCGGGATGAACACCTGGTCCGCCACCGCCTCCACCACGTGAAGAATGATGTCGCGCTCGTCGGAGCTAGCCGTGATGTCGAGGAAGGTCAGCTCGTCCGCTCCCTGCTCGTCATAGCGGCGGGCGACCTCCACCGGATCGCCCGCATCGCGCAGGCCGACGAAATTGATGCCCTTGACGACGCGGCCGGAGCGAACGTCGAGGCAGGGGATGATGCGCTTGGCAAGCATGGATCGGCGGGATGGCGGTGCGGAGCAGGGATCGGGCCCCTGCCCGCCCGCTACTACCCCGGGCTCCTCTCGGCGAATTCGTCGGCCTCCACCTGGGCCGCCCGGAAGTCGAGCTTGCCTTCGTAGATGGCGCGGCCGGTGATGGCGCCGACGATCCCCTCCGACTCGACCTGGCACAGGGCCCGGATATCGTCGATCGAAGCAACACCGCCGCTGGCGATGACCGGAATGCGCAGCGCCTGGGCGAGCTTGACCGTCGCCGCGACATTGACCCCGCTCAGCATGCCGTCGCGGCCGATATCCGTGTAGATCACCGCCTCGACCCCGTATTCCTCGAACTTGCGCGCCAGGTCAACGACGTCATGGCCGGTCATCTTCGACCAGCCGTCGGTCGCCACCTTGCCGTCCCGGGCGTCGAGGGCGACGATGATGTGCCCGGGAAAGGCGCCGCAGGCGTCGTGCAGGAAGCCGGGGTTCTTCACTGCCGCCGTCCCGATGATGACGTAGGAGATGCCGTCGTCGAGATAGCGTTCGATGGTGTCGAGATCGCGGATGCCGCCACCGAGCTGCACCGGAATGTCCTCCCCAAGGGCGCCCACCACCGCCTTGATCGCCGCCTCGTTGCGCGGCTTGCCGGCAAAGGCACCGTTGAGGTCCACCAGGTGCAGGCGCCGCGCGCCCTGGTCGAGCCAGTAGCGGGCCATGGCCGCGGGGTCTTCGGAGAACACGGTCACGGCGTCCATGTCGCCCTGCTTCAGGCGCACGCAGTGACCATCCTTGAGGTCAATGGCGGGTATCAGCAGCATAGGATCGGATTGATGATTTGCCAGGGAGGGCTCAGAGGAGCCGGGTGAATCATGTCAGGGTTTCCAGCGCATGAAGTTGCCGAGCAGGCACAGACCGGCATGCGCACTTTTCTCCGGGTGGAACTGGACCGCGAAAATATTAGCCTGCGCTATCGCGCAGGTAAAGGGAACACCATACACCGTCGAGCCGGCGATGATCTCCGGGCCTGCCGGTTCCACGAAGTAGCTGTGCACGAAATAGAAGCGGGCGCCGTCCTCGATGCCCTGCCAAAGTGCATGGGGCTCCGCCTGATTGACCTGGTTCCATCCCATGTGGGGCACCTTGAGGCGGCTGCCGTCCGGCGCCACCATGGCTTCGCGCGGAAAGCGCCGCACCTTGCCGGGGAACAGCGCGAGTCCCGGCACATGGCCTTCCTCGCTCATCTCGAACAGCATTTGCAGACCGATGCAGATGCCGAGGAAAGGCTTGTCTCCCGCGGCGCGGATCACCGCCTCGCGCAGACCCCGTTCCGCGAGTTCGCGCATGCAGTCGGGCATGGCGCCCTGGCCCGGCACCACCACGCGCGAGGCGCGGGCGACCACCGCCGGATCCGAGGTGATGTGCACCGTGGCATCGGGCACCACGTGCTCGATCGCCTTGGCGACCGAGCGCAGATTGCCCATGCCGTAGTCGACGACCGCTACCGTACTCACAGGCAAGCCCTGCCGCCCTGGCCCGAAGTTTGAAGGGAATCCGAAGCTTGCCACATTTGGTGCCCGGGCGCCCCCGCCCTGACCTCGCAGCTCACAGCGTACCCTTGGTGGAGGGAACCGCGCCCGCCGCCCGCGCATCGGCCTCCACCGCCATGCGCAGCGCCCGGCCGAAGGCCTTGAACACGGTTTCGCACTGGTGGTGGGCGTTCTCGCCGCGCAGGTTGTCGATATGCAGGGTGACCAGGGCATGATTGACGAATCCCTGGAAGAACTCGCGCACCAGATCGACGTCGAAGCTGCCGATCATGGAACGGGTGAACCTCACGCCGAAAGTGAGGCCGGGCCGGCCCGACAGATCGACCACCACCCGCGACAGGGCCTCGTCCAGCGGCACGTAGGCGTGGCCGTAGCGGCGCAGCCCTTTCTTGTCCTCCAGCGCCTGCAGCACCGCCTGGCCGACGGTGATGCCGATATCCTCGACCGTGTGGTGGGCGTCGATGTGCAGGTCGCCGTTCGCCGCCACCTCCAGGTCGATCATGCCGTGGCGCACCACCTGGTCCAGCATGTGGTCGAGGAACGGGACGCCGGTGTTCAGAGTCGAGCGGCCGCTGCCGTCGAGGTTGAGTCGGACCGTGATCTGGGTCTCGAGGGTCTTGCGCGAGATTTCGGCTTGCCGCATGGCGAAATGACGAGTCGAGCACGTCCCGTCGAAAACGGAAAATGAGTGGGCGATGATACCATTGGGCGCAGTCCCGTTGTTTCTCCCACGTCTTTCGGTCCCGCCCGCATGAGCCGTTACTGGAGCGCCGTCGTCCGCGGCCTGACGCCCTATGTGCCGGGGGAGCAGCCCAAGCTGCCGAACCTGGTCAAGCTGAACACCAACGAAAACCCCTACGGCCCCTCGCCGCAGGTACTGGCGGCGGTATCACGGGAAACCGCGGACACCCTGCGCCTCTACCCGGACCCGAACGCGGACCTTCTGAAGCAGGCCATCGCCCGGCATCACGAAATCGAACCGCGCCAGGTCTTCGTCGGCAACGGCTCCGACGAAGTGCTGGCCCACGCTTTCCTGGCGCTGCTGCGGCACCCGCCGCGCCCGCTGCTGTTTCCGGACATCACCTACAGTTTCTACCCGGTGTATTGCGGACTCTACGGCATCGACCACGTCGTCGTCCCCCTCACCGATAGCTTCGAGATTCGTGTCGACGATTACTTCCGCGCCAACGGCGGCATCGTTTTCGCCAACCCTAACGCTCCGACCGGCCGCCTGCTGGCGCTGGCCGACATCGAACGCCTGCTGACGGGCAACCCGGATTCCGTAGTGGTGGTGGATGAGGCCTACGTCGATTTCGGCGGCGTCTCCGCCATTCCGCTCGTGGCCCGCTTTCCCAATCTGCTGGTGGTGCAGACCCTGTCCAAGTCGCGCTCGCTGGCGGGACTGCGGGTCGGCTTCGCCATCGGCCACGCTGACCTGATCGAGGCGCTGGAACGGGTGAAGAACAGCTTCAATTCCTATCCCCTGGACCGCCTCGCCATCGCCGGCGCCGTGGCGGCGATGGAGGACGTCGAGCATTTCGAGCGCACGCGCCAGGCCGTGATCCGCTCGCGCCAGCAGCTTGCCGCCGATCTCGGCGCCCTCGGCTTCGCGGTGCTGCCCTCGGCCGCCAACTTCCTCTTCGCGCGTCACGCCAGCCGCGATGCCGCCGGCTTGGCCGCCGCCTTGCGCAGCCGCAGCATCATCGTGCGCCACTTCAGGCAGCCGCGCATCGACCAGTACCTGCGCATCACCGTCGGCAGCGACGAGCAGTGCCGCATTCTGGTCGTTGCGCTGCAGGAGATTCTCAGGAACGGCTGACCGGGTCGGGCCCGGGAACCGCAACCTGCCTACCGGTGCATGCGCAGTTCGGCGGCGCGGGCATGCGCCTGCAGACCTTCGCCATGGGCCAGGGCGGCGGCGATCTCGCCCAGCTTGCGTGCCCCTTCCGCCGAAACTTGGATGATGCTCGAACGCTTCTGGAAATCGTACACGCCGAGCGGCGAGGAGAAGCGGGCGCTGCGGGAGGTCGGCAGAACGTGGTTGGGGCCGGCGCAGTAATCGCCCAGCGCCTCCGACGCGTAGTGACCCATGAAGATGGCACCGGCATGGCGGATGCGGGGCAGGAGCGCGTCCGGATCTGCCACCGCCAGCTCCAGGTGCTCGGGCGCGATGCGGTTGGCGATGGCGCAGGCTTCGTCCAGGTCCCGCGTCTCGATCAGAGCGCCGCGGCCCGCCAGGGCGGCTGCGATCACGTCGCGCCGGGACATCTGCGGCAGCAGCCGGGCGATGCTTGCCGCCACCGCGGCGATGAAATCCGGCTGCGGACAGAGCAGGATGGACTGCGCCAGCTCGTCGTGCTCGGCCTGGGCGAAGAGGTCCATCGCCGTCCAGTCCGGATTGCCCGAGCCGTCGGCAATGATCAGCACCTCGGACGGACCCGCCACCATGTCGATGCCCACCACGCCGAAGACGCGGCGCTTGGCGGCGGCGACATAGGCGTTGCCGGGCCCGACGATCTTGTCCACCTGCGGCACCGTCGCCGTGCCATAGGCCAGGGCGCCCACCGCCTGCGCCCCGCCGATGGTGAATACGCGGTCGACGCCGGTGATGGCGGCGGCCGCCAGCACCAGGGGGTTCTTTTCGCCGTGGGGCGTGGGCACCACCATGATCAGCTCGCCCACCCCCGCCACCTTGGCCGGAATCGCGTTCATCAGCACCGAGGATGGATACGCCGCCTTGCCACCGGGAACGTAGAGGCCGACGCGATCCAGCGGCGTCACCTTCTGTCCCAGCCGCGTGCCGTCGGCTTCGCGGTACTCCCAGGATTGCGTCAACTGGCGCTCGTGATAGCTCCTCACCCGCTCGGCCGCCTGGTGCAGCGCTCCGCGCTGGTCCGCGGGCAGGGCCTCCAGCGCTGCCTGCAACTCGCCGCCGGGCAGTTCGAGCTCCGCCATGGCGCGCACTGCGCGGTGATCGAAACGGCGCGTGTATTCGAGCACCGCCGCATCGCCGTCGCGCCGGACGGCGGCGAGAATCTGCGCCACCGCCCCGTCCACGCTCTCGCTCTGCGCCCCTTCGAAGGCGAGCAGCGCCGCCAGCCGCGGCTCGAAGTCGCCATCGCGCGTGCCGAAGCGTTGGATGGTGCTCATGGCACGGCCCCCGCGAATGCATCGATCAGCGGCTGCAGGGTTTCGCGCTTCATCTTGAGCGATGCCTGATTGACGATCAGGCGCGAGCTGATCTGCATGATCTCTTCGACTTCCTGCAGGTTGTTGGCGCGCAGCGTGCCGCCGCTGCTCACCAGATCGACGATGGCATCGGCCAGGCAGGTCAGGGGCGCGAGTTCCATCGATCCGTAGAGCTTGATCAGATCGACATGCACGCCCTTGGCCGCGAAATGCTCGCGCGCCGTATGAATGTACTTGGTGGCCACACGCAGCCGCGCCCCGCGCTGCACCGCCGCGGCGTAATCGAAACCGTTGGGCACCGCGACGCACATGCGGCAGCGCGCGATCTTCAGATCCAGGGGCTGGTACAGGCCCGCGCCGCCGTGCTCGAGCAGCACGTCCTTGCCGGCGATGCCGAGATCCGCCGCGCCGTACTGGACATAGGTCGGCGTATCGGAGGCGCGCACGATGATCAGCCGCACGTCGGGACGGCTGGTTTCGATGATCAGCTTGCGCGACTTTTCCGGATCGTCGGCCGGAATCACGCCCGCCGCCGCCAGCAGCGGCAGGGTTTCTTCGAAGATGCGGCCCTTGGACAGGGCGAGGGTGATGCCACTCACGATAGGGATCGCCGGAAAAATCGAATCTTACCGCAGGCAGCGCAGGCGGCGCGAAGCTGTGACGCGCCGCGCACGAGGGCGCCCGGCCGAGAATACCCCTGTCACTTCGTCCGCCGCACCCGGGCGCCCAGGGCCGAGAGCTTTTCGTCCAGCTTCTCGTAGCCGCGGTCGAGGTGATAGATGCGATCGACGATGGTCGTGCCCTGGGCCACCAGCCCCGCCACCACCAGGCTGGCGGAGGCGCGCAGATCGGTCGCCATGACGGTGGCGCCGTTGAGGCGCGGCACGCCCCTGACCACGGCAGTGCTGCCGTCGATGCGGATGTCGGCGCCGAGCCGCGCCAGTTCCACGGCGTGCATGTAGCGGTTCTCGAAGATCGTTTCCCGGATCACCGCCGTGCCCTCGGCCACGGCGTTGATGGCCATGAACTGCGCCTGCATGTCGGTGGGAAAGGCCGGATAGGGCGCGGTGCGGATGCTGACCGCAGTGAGCTTGGGCGGAGCCTTGAGGCGGATCGCGTCGCGCTCGGGCACGATGTCGCAGCCGGTGTCCATCAGCTTGTCCACCACGGCGTCGAGGTAGCTGGTGGAGGTGCCCGTCAGGCGCACCGCACCGCCGGTCACCGCCGCCGCGCACAGGTAGGTTCCGGTCTCGATGCGGTCCGGCATGACGCGGTGGGTGGCGCCGTGCAGCCGGTCCACGCCGCGGATGCGGATGACGTCGCTGCCGGCGCCGGAAATCTGCGCCCCCATCGCCACCAGGCAGTTGGCCAGATCCACCACTTCCGGCTCGCGCGCCGCGTTCTCGATCACCGTGTCGCCCGCCGCCAGCGCCGCCGCCATCATCAGGTTCTCGGTACCGGTCACGGTGACCATGTCGGTGAACAAGCGCGCTCCCTTCAGCCGAACTGCCCGCGCCTGGACGTATCCCTGCTCCACGGCGATCTCGGCGCCCATCTCCTGCAGGCCCTTGATGTGCTGGTCAACGGGGCGCGCGCCGATGGCGCACCCCCCCGGCAGGCTGACGCGGGCCTCGCCGGCGCGCGCCAGCAGCGGCCCCAGCACCAGCACCGAGGCGCGCATCGTCTTCACCATATCGTAGGGCGCCACGGGATTGTCGAGGCCGGAGGCATCCAGCGTCACCGCATCCGCGCCCTCGTCCGCGACCTTCACCCCCATCTGCGCCAGCAGCCGCAGCATGGTGCGCACGTCGTTGAGGCGGGGCAGGTTCGTGATGCGCAGGGGCTCCGCCGTGAGCAGCGCGGCGCACAGGATCGGCAGCGCGGCGTTCTTGGCGCCCGAGATGGCGATCTCCCCGGCGAGCGGCACACCGCCTTCGATCAGCAGCTTGTCCATGTCACTTCCCCTGCGCCTGCTGCCACTCCTCGGGCGTCAGGGTACGCATGGACAGGGCGTGGATCTCCTCGCGCATGCGATCGCCCAGCGCCCGATACACGAGCTGGTGCTGCTGCACCCGCAGTTTGCCGCGGAATTCGGAACTGACGATCACCGCCTCGAAATGGGCGCCGTCGCCTTCGACGGCGACGTGATCGCAGGCCAGGCCCTGCTCGATGAATCCTTTGATGTCTTCGGGACGAACCATAGGTGTGCACTCGTTTGGATAAGGTGGCGGCGGCGAATCAGGTGCGCAGCTTGTAGCCGATTCTCAGCAGCCAGAGGGTGAACAGGGTCAGCAGTGCCAGGCAGCCGCCGGCGACCGCAAGGCTGAGCCGGGGCGACACGTCGGACACGCCGAAAAAACCATAGCGGAATCCGTCGATCATGTAAAAGACGGGATTGAAGCGCGACACATCCTGCCAGAACGGAGGCAGGGAGTGGATCGAGTAGAACACGCCGGAGAGGAAAGTAAGGGGCATGATGATGAAGTTCTGGAAGGCCGCCAGCTGGTCGAACTTCTCCGCCCAGATGCCGGCGATCACGCCCAGCGATCCGAGCATCGCCCCGCCCACGAGCGCGAAGGCGACGATCCACAGCGGCGCCGCATAGGTGAGATCGACGAACCAGAGCGTCACCAGCAGCACCCCCAATCCCACCGCCAGCCCGCGCAACAGGGCCGCCAGCACGTAGGCGGCGAAGAACTCGCGGTAGGAAAGCGGCGGCAGCAGGACGAATATGATGCTGCCCGTGACCTTGGCCTGAATGAGCGAAGACGAGGAATTGGCGAAGGCGTTCTGCAGGATCGACATCATCACCAGCCCGGGCACCAGGAAGGCGGTGTAGGGGACCGACTCGTAGACCTGCACGTGCTCTTCCAGCGCGTGCGAGAAGATGAGCAGATAGAGCAGCGCGGTAAGCACCGGCGCGGCGACGGTCTGGAAGCTCACCTTCCAGAAGCGCAGCAGCTCCTTGTAGAAAAGGGTCGAGAATTCAGTCATGGGCGAAGTGCGACGGCGGGTACGCGGCATCGCAGCCCCACCGCACCTGCGGGCGCGGCACGATCCGGCGGCGCTGCCGTTTGCGTCCTGCGGGGCGATGGCCTCAGGTCCGGTTCATCACGCGGACGAAAACCTGTTCCAGGTCGGGCTTGTCCAGTTCGATGTCCTCGATCGCGACACCGGATTCCCGCGCACTGCGCAGGATCGATTCCACATCGCCGCAGCGTGCCAGATCGAAAGTGGCAAAGCCGGTGTCGTCTTGACCGCGCGCGCGGGTTGCCAGCGCGGGCGGCAGCGCTGCCCCCGTCGCCAGCCGCAGCCGCAGCGTGTGGCCGGAGTAGCGGCGCAACAGGTTGCTCGTGGTATCGAGGGCGACGATGCGGCCCTGCTTCATCATGGCTATGCGCCCGCACAGATTTTCCGCCTCTTCGAGGTAATGGGTGGTGAGGACGATGGTGTGGCCGTCCCGGTTCAGCCGCCGCACGAACTCCCACAGGCCCTGCCGCAATTCCACGTCAACGCCTGCCGTGGGCTCGTCCAGCACGATCACCGGCGGCCGGTGCACCAATGCCTGCGCCACCAGCACACGCCGCTTCATGCCGCCGGACAGCCGGCGCATGTTCGTGTCCGCCTTGGCCGTGAGATCCAGGTGGTGCAGGATCTCGTCGATCCAGTCGTCGTTGCGGCCGATGCCGAAGTAGCCGGACTGGATGCGGAGGGTTTCGCGCACGGAGAAGAACGGGTCGAACACCAATTCCTGCGGCACCACTCCCAGGCTGCGCCGCGCCGCCCGGTAGTCCCGCTCGACGTCGAAGCCCATGACTTCGATGCGGCCTGAATCGGGGCGCACGAGGCCGGCCAGGGCGGAGATCAGGGTGGTCTTGCCGGCCCCGTTCGGCCCCAGCAAGCCGAAGAATTCGCCTTCGGCAACGTCCAGGTCGATTCCCGCCAGGGCCTGCACCGTGCCGAAGCGCTTGGTGACCTGGCGCACCCGGATCGCTGCCGGCAAAGCACTCACGATGAGAAAACCACCGGCGCCGAGGCGACTACGCCAGCGGCAGGAGTTCGGCGACGCCGTAGAGTTCGGCCAGACTCAGCAGGTTGCGCGGCGGGTTGAGGATGCGCACGCTCTTGCCAGCGGCGGCTGCCGCGCGCTGCCAGCCGAACAGCACGGCGATGCTGGCCGAATCCAGTTCGCGCACGCTCGCCAGATCGAAAACTTCTGCGCCGTCCTGCAGCTGCTTCACCCCCAGGTCCAGCAGCAGACGGGCATTTTCGAGCGTCATCGCACCGGAAACCTCGACCCGGTCGCCGGTGCGCTGCATCATTTGCGCTCGCCGCCCTGGGCGGACTTGGCCTCGAGATCGGCGTTCTTCTTCTGCAGGGACTTGATCAGGCCGTCGATGCCGCCGTTGCGCACCTCGGTGGCAAAAGATTCCCGGTAGTTCGTCACCAGGCTCACGCCGGCCACCACCACGTCATAGACCTTCCACGCCTCGGAGTTCTTCTCCAGGCTGTAGTCGATGCTGATCGGCCTGGCTCCCGGCTGTTTCACCTCGGTGCGCACGGTCACGTCGGTGTCGCTCGGCTGCATGCGCGTCGGGCGGAACTCGATCACCTGATTCTTGTAGGAGGTCAGGGCGTTGGAGTAGGTGCGCACCAGCAGGCTCTTGAACTCCTGGGTCAGCGCCGCCTGCTGCTGCGGATCGGCCTTGCGCCAGTCGCGTCCCACCGCCAGCCGCGTCATGTGCGCAAAATCGTAGTGGGGCAACACCTTCTGCTCCACCAGTTCGATTGCACGCTTGGTGCTGCCGGACTGGATTTGCTTGTCCTGGCGCACGATGGCGAGCACGTCATTGGTAACGCTCTTGACCAGCGCGTCCGGCGCGCTTTCCTGCGCCGACACGGAAAGCGGCAGCAGCATGCTCGCAACGGCGAGCCAGCCCAGCAAAAGCTTGCCCATGGTGAGTTCGGATTCCTTTCGTCGAAGTAGGAGGCGGCGGACTATTCCGCACCGGACCCGGAGGCGGCCGCTACCGGCGCCGCGTCTTCGGCGTCCACCGGCGACTTAACGCGCGAAGGGACGGAAGCGTTGAATCCGGATCCGGACAATGACTGCCGGTCCAACCCGGGCGCCACCGGTGCGCCATCGGACGCAACCAGCCCCGGCGGTGAGACGGCATCCGGCGCAGTGAGTTCCCGCGCCAGAGGCCCGCCGGGGTCGGTCGCGGCATCCTCATCCTTCTCGCGCGGCGGCCTGCCGTCGAAGATCAGATTGCGGCGGCGCTGCAGATAGGCATCGCGCAGATAGGCATACTTGTCGAGCGCCGCCTCCTCGATCGTCTTGTCGGCGGGCAGCACGGAAGCGCGGTTGCTGAGCAGACGGGTGCCGTACAGGATGTTGCGGGTCGGGATGTCTTCCGTCAGGTAATACACCGGGTCGCCGTAGCCGTCGACGATCAGCGTCAGCGCATCGCGGAAAGTGCGCGGGCCGAAGAACGGCAGCACCAGATAGGCGCCATCACCCACGCCCCAGCGCGCGACGGTCTGGCCGAAATCCTCTTCATGCTTCTCGATCCCCAGTTCCGACGCGACATCGAAGGCGCCGAGAATGCCGACGGTCGAATTGATGAGGAAGCGGCCGGCATCCGTCAGGGCCTGCCCCGGCTTGCCCTGCAACAGATTGTTCGCCGCGATCCACGGGTCCTGCAGATTGCCGAAGAAGTTGCTGACCATGGTCTTGCCCGGCAGCGGCACCACGAAGTCGTAGCCCTGCGCCAGCGGCTTGATCGCCACCTTGTCGAGGCCTTCGTTGAACGAAAACATCGCCCGGTTGAAGCCTTCGAGCGGATCCTTCGGGTTGCCCGTGGTCGCGCAACCGGTGGTGAGGACGACGGTCGCAGCGAGCACCGGCACGGTCAGTCGCCAGGATTTCGATGCGGATTCGGCAGCGTGATTCACTTCGCCATCCTTTCACGGATAAATCCGAACGTCACTGCTTCTTGTCCTGGCCGTTCTGAGGCCCATTCTGCGGCCCCTCCGCCGCCTTGCTGAAAAGGAACTGCCCGATCAGGTTCTCCAGAACCACCGCCGACTGGGTCTTCTTGAAGGTGTCGCCGTTCTTGAGCATCGCCGTGTCGCCTCCTGCGGAGAAGCCGATATACTGCTCGCCCAGCAGGCCCGAGGTCAGAATGCTGGCGATGGTATCGCGCGGAAACTGGTAGCGGCTGTCGATATCCACGGTCACGACGGCCATGTACTCCTGCTGATCGAAGCGGATGCCGGACACCCGCCCGACGACCACTCCCGCGCTCTTGACCGGAGCCCGCACCTTCAGGCCGCCGATATTATCAAACTTGGCATTGAGCTGATACGCGTCGGCCATGTTGGCGGAACTCAGGTTTCCAACCTTGAGCGCCAGGAACAACAGGGCGCCGATTCCCGCAGCGACGAAGAAGCCTACCCAGAGGTCGAGTACCGTTCGATTCATCAGAAGCCCCGGAACATGAATGCCGTTAGAATGAAGTCGAGGCCGAGGATGGCAAGCGACGAGATCACGACCGTGCGCGTCGTGGCCCCGGACACGCCCTCGGCCGTGGGGTCGGCGTCGTAACCCTCGAACACCGCGATCAGCGACACGGCCACGCCGAACACGACGCTCTTGATGACGCCGTTCAGGATGTCCTGGCGGAAGTCCACCGAAGCCTGCATCTGCGACCAGAACGAGCCCTCGTCCACGCCGATGAGCACGACGCCCACCAGATAGCCGCCGAAGATGCCCATGGCCGAGAACATCGCCGCCAGGATCGGCATGGATGCGACCCCGGCCCAGAAACGCGGCGCCACGACGCGGGCGATCGGGTTGACCGCCATCATCTCCATCGCCGTCAGCTGCTCGGTGGCCTTCATCAAGCCGATTTCGGCGGTGATGGCCGATCCCGCACGGCTGGCGAACAGCAGTCCCGCCACCACCGGCCCCAGTTCACGCACCAGCGACAGCGCCACCAGCACCCCCAGCGCCTCTTCGGAGCCGTAGCGCTCCAGCGTATCGAAACCCTGCAGCCCGAGCACCATGCCGACGAACAGGCCCGACACGAGAATGATGATGAGCGACTGCACACCGCTGAAATAGATCTGGCGGATGGTGAGGCCGAAACGGCGGAAAGCCGTCCCGGAGTAGAACAGGGTCATGAGCAGGAAGCGGCTGGCGAAACCGAGCCGCCACACCCCCTGGTTTACGTGCTTGCCGATCACGCGCAACACGCTCGCCACTCCCTCAAGCATGGCCGGCATCCAGCATCTCGCCGCGGTACGGGGCCGCCGCATAGTGGAACGGCACCGGACCGTCGGCTTCGGCCCACACGAACTGATGCACCCACGGGTCCCGGGAAGCGCGGATTTCGGCCGGCGTTCCCTCGGCCACCACCTTCCCCTCGGACACGAAGTAGATGTAATCGACGATCAACAGCGATTCCTGCACATCGTGAGTCACCACGACGGAACTGGCGCCGAGCGCGTCGTTCAGCTTGCGGATGAGTCGGCCAACCACGCCCAGGGATATCGGGTCGAGCCCGGCAAACGGCTCGTCATACAGCATGAGCATGGGATCGAGGGCGATGGCGCGTGCCAGCGCCACGCGCCGCGCCATGCCGCCCGATAACTCCGAGGGCATCAGGTGGTGCGCACCGCGCAAGCCCACCGCATTCAGCTTCATCAGCACCAGATCGTGGATCAGGTCCTCCGGCAGGTCGGTATGCTCGCGCATCTGGAAGGCCACGTTGTCGAATACCGACATATCGGTGAACAGAGCACCGAACTGAAACAGCATGCCCATGCGCCGCCGCAGCCGGTACAGGCCGTCCGCGTCCAGGTCGGGGACCATCTTGCCGTCGACGCTCACGCTGCCGGACCGGGGCTTGATCTGCCCGCCGATCAGGCGCAGCAAGGTCGTTTTGCCGCAGCCGCTGCCGCCCATGATGGCGACCACCTTGCCACGAGGGACTTCGAGGTTGATGCCGGTGAGTACGGGACGGCGGTCGTAGGCGAAGTTGAGGCCGGTGAGCTTGACCAGAGGCTCGCTGGACACAGGCTGGTTCCGCAGGCTGAAAAGCCGTGCATGGTAACACACCCCCCGCCGATCGGCCCGGTCAAGTCAGCCCCGCCCGGACGCCGCGCCGGCCGCGGCGCCACGGCGGCGGCACAGAGGAGACCGCTACCGGCGCCTGCGGATATCGGGGACGTTACGGGCCGACGCTGCGGTATGATGCAAGAGAGGGCATCGTGCCCCGCCGCGAGGACGACACTGCATTGAATGCGAGCCCAGCCGAGTCCGTGAGCGAATCTACCGGCCCTGCGGCGCCGCGGCCGCTGCTGTTGATCGTGGATGACGATCCACTGATTACCGACACTCTGAGTTTTCTCCTCGCCCGGGATTTCGAGATCGTCCCCGCCGCCACCCGCGTGCAGTGCGTGGAGCAGGTGCGCAGACTGTCAACGCCGCCGCGACTGGCGCTGGTGGACCTGGGACTGCCACCTACCCCGCATCGACCGGATGAGGGATTCGCCCTGGTTTCGGACCTTCTGGCGCACGTGCCGGCGATCAAGATCGTCGTGCTCACGGGCCAGAACGACGAGGCCAACGCGCGCCACGCGCGGGCCCTGGGCGCCGCCGAGTTCATTGCCAAGCCGGCCGAACCGGAGCAGCTCAGGCAGACCCTGCACCGGCTGCTTGCCCTCGACTCCGTCGACGCCGCCGAACCGTCGGCGACGGAGGCCTGCTCCCTCCTCGGCGAGAGTCTGCCGATGCAGAAGTTGCGCGCCCAGATCCGCCAATACTCGGAGTCGCCCTTTCCGGTGCTGATCGAGGGCGAGTCGGGCAGCGGCAAGGAGATCGTCGCCAGTTGCTGCCTGCACCGCCTCACGAGCCGCCGCGACCGTCCCTTCCTGGCGCTCAACTGCGCCGCGATTTCGCCCACCCTGGTCGAGCCCACCCTGTTCGGTTATGCCAAGGGCGCGTTCACCGGCGCTGCCGCCATGAAGTCCGGCTACTTCGAGGATGCCCGGGACGGCACGCTGTTTCTCGACGAGATCGGCGAACTGCCGCTGGATCTGCAGCCCAAGCTCTTGCGCGTTCTGGAGAACGGCGAATTCCAGCGCGTCGGCGAGACGCAGTCGCGCGTCGCGCGTTGCCGCGTCATTGCCGCCACCAATCGCGACCTGCGCAAGGAGGTGAAGGCCGGCCGCTTTCGCGCCGACCTCTATCACCGGCTCAGCGTGTTCACGCTTGCGGTCCCGCCGCTGCGCGAAATGGGGGATGACCGCTTGCTGCTGCTGCACCACTATCGCGAACGCATCGCACGGCAGACCGGACGGCCGCCGTTCGACCTGAGCGGTGATGCGCTCGTCCTGTGGCAGAACTACGGCTTCCCCGGCAACGTGCGCGAACTGCGCAACATCGTGATCCGGCTGGCCACGAGATTTCCGGGAATGCCGGTCGAGGCAGCGGACCTGGCGGCGGAACTCGACCTGCCGGACGAAGAACTGCAGCCGGCCGGCAGTGCGTCGAGCAGCGCCCGCCCGCCGCAGAGCGCGGCGGAACTCAAGGGCATGGCCCTCACCCACCTGCAGAGCCGCGGCCGGTTCAGCCTGGACGATACGCTGCGCTGGTGGGAGCAGGCATACATCGACGCTGCGCTGCGTCTGACCCACGGCAATGTCAGCCAAGCCGCGAAACTGCTGGGCATCAACCGTACTACCCTCTACAACCGCATGGACAGCCTGGCGCGGAGCGATCTGATGGATGCCGCAACGCCGGCGGACCGCGCCGACCAATACTGACCGAGCATGTATCACGAGCATTTCGGCCTGACGGAAGCTCCCTTCCGCATCACGCCCCACACCGAATTCTTCTTCGCCGGCGCCAACCGCGGCGCCACCCTGGAAGCGCTGGTGTACGCCATCACCCACGACGAGGGTATCGTCAAGGTGAGCGGGGAAGTGGGCAGCGGCAAGACCATGCTTTGCCGCATGCTGATGGAACGACTGCCGCAGCAGGTGGAGACCGTCTATCTCGCCAACCCCTTGTTGTCGCGCGACGACATCCTGTTCGCCATTGCCGACGACCTGAAATTCGAGCTGCCCAAGGATCGTTCGAGCGCCATGATGCGCGCGCTGCAGGAGCATCTCATCGCACGCTATGCCGAGGGCCGCCAGGTGGTGCTGCTGGTGGACGAGGCCCACGCCATGCCGGCCGACACGCTGGAAGAGATCCGCCTCTTGTCCAACCTCGAATCCCAGCGCCACAAGCTGCTGCAGATCGTCCTTTTCGGCCAGCCGGAGCTGAACCAGATCCTGGATCGGCCGGCCATGCGCCAGTTGAAGGATCGCATCACCCATCACTTCGCCTTGGAGCCGCTGGTGCGGGCGGATGTCGCCGCGTACATCGACTTCCGCATGCGCGCCGCCGGTTATCGCGGCCCGGAGGTGTTCAGCGCCGCTGCGGTGCGCAGCATCGCCCGCGCCTCCAGCGGGCTCACCCGGCGCATCAATATCCTCGCCGAGAAGTCTCTGCTGGCGGCCTTCGCCGCCGGCCGCCACCGCGTGGACGTCGCCGAGGTGCGTGCCGCCATTCGCGACGCGGCGATGGACAGGAGCCGCGCTCGCCCAGCCCTGTGGCTGGGCGCAGCCGCCGCAGCCGTACTCCTGGCTGTTGCGGTGGTCAGGATGTGGCCGCTGCCGGGGGAATCACCGCCGGACAAGAGCGCGGCGGCGCCGCCCGCCCCGGCTGCAGCGCCTGCGGCATCGATCACGAGCGTCGCCGCGGCCGCAGCGCCTCCGCCTGTCGGTGACGGCAGCGGATACGCCGCCGCGCACGCGGCAGTCATTCCCCTGCAAGGCAGGAGCGAGACGGCCGCGGCATCCGCCACCGCGGCAGAAACGGAGCCGGACGAGCACCTCGGGCCGCTGACGCGCTCCCATCTGCAGAAGACCGAGCAATGGCTGGCTGCGACGCCGGACGATCACTGGTTTCTTCAGTTGCTCACCACCGATGCCGATGATGCGGAAGCTGTCGAGCGGTTCCTGGAACGTACCGCTCACGTCGCGGGGGCAGACCAATTGCGGACGTATCGGGCGGCAGCGGGCGAAAAACAGCATATCGGCGTCATTTTCGGCGATTATCCGTCAATCGCCGCCGCCAACTCCGCCCTGCGGGACCTGCCGGCGACGCTGCGGATGAAGGGCGCATACCCGCGCCAGGTCCGACGCCTGCGCTGATGACGGATGGTCAAAGCGCACTTCCGGCTGATTACCCGGGCATCGGGGGCGGCACCGCAGACGAGACCGGCTTTCTGACTTTTGATTATACAAATCATGGCCTTGTCTTTCGTTATTGATGTGCTATCATCATTCGCCCCCCCATACCGCCAGGCGAATCAACGACCGCTCATGAGAACTGGACGACTGCTTGCCGCCGCGGTGTTGTCAATCATCATCGCCGGGTGCAGCACGGTACCCGCCACCAGCCAGCCGTCGTCCGCCCATATTCGCACCGAGAGCACGCCGCCGCCGGTCGCGGGGCGCATTCCGGCTCCGGTGCAGCAGGCGCCGGTGCTGCCGAAACCGCGGCCGGCCGCCAAGACGGAAACGTACAGCGTGGTCGTCAACAACGTGCGCGTCCAGGACCTGCTGTTCGCCTTGGCACGGGACGCCAGGCTCAACGTGGACATTCACCCCGGCATCGTCGGGACGGTGACGCTGAACGCCATCGATCAGACGCTGCCGCAGTTGCTCAATCGCATCGCCCGCCAGACCGACATGCGCTACGAGCTCGACGGCCCCAACCTCGCGGTGATGCCCGATTCGCCCTACCTGCGCACCTACAAGGTCAACTACGTAAATATGTCGCGGGAGATCACCGGGACGGTGTCGATCAACACCCAGATTGCGAGCGGCGGCAGTTCGGGCAGCACTTCGGGCAGCGTCGCCGGCGGTTCCATCGGCAGCGGCAATACCTCGTCGACCAGCATCGAGAACAAGTCGAAGAACCGGTTCTGGGAAGACCTGGAGAAGAACGTCAAGGATCTGCTGCGCGAAACCGACAAACTGATCCTGCAGGGCGCGGCAGAGACTGTTCAGGCGTCCCAAGCTTCCACACAAACGAGTCAATCAGCCGACGCGTCAGGATCTGGCCAAGCCCGAACTCAACAAGGCGGTCCCATACTTGGCCTGGGGACTGGCAGTTACGGTCAGGGGAATCAAAGAGTGCAGGGCAAGCAAGATGCCGGTGAGCAATTTCAGTCGTCACAGGGAGGTCGCGTTTACTCCTACCGCGAGGCGGCGTCGGTAATCGTTCATCCGGAAACGGGTGTGGTCACGGTGCGCGCGACCTCACGTCAGCACGAGAAGATTCAGGAATTCCTCGACCACGTCCTGACATCGGCCCGGCGCCAGGTACTGATCGAAGCGACCATCGTCGAGGTGACGCTGAATGACGGATACCAGCAGGGCATCGAGTGGTCGCGGCTGCGGCCGGACGGTTCAGGCTTCAACATCCAGCGACCAACGGTCAATACAAACACCACCGATCCGTTCACACCTTTCATTCTCCGGTATCTCAACAAGAGCTCGCCGCTCGATCTTTCCATCACTCTGCGCTTTCTCGAATCCTTCGGCTCGGTGAAGGTACTATCAAGCCCGCGACTATCCGTCCTGAACAATCAGACGGCACTCCTCAAGGTTGTTGATAGCATCGTCTATTTCAACATAAAGTCAGACACGAGCCAGCAGGCCAACGCGGGCACGTTGACTACCGTGACGAGCACGGCAGAGTCCGTATCCGTGGGCTTGGTGATGGCCGTGACGCCACAGATTAACGAGAGTGACTCTGTGATGCTGAATGTGCGCCCGACCATCTCCAGCGTGTTCAGTTTCCAACCAGACCCTGTCAACGCAGGGAACTCCGTTCCGCAGATTCGCACAAGGGAAATTGAGTCCATCCTACGCGTGTCGAACGGCGACGTGGCGGTCCTTGGAGGACTGATGGAGGACCGGGTGGATTACAAGACCGGCCGCCTGCCGCTGATCGGCGCCATTCCCGGGCTGGGCGAAGTCTTCACCAGTCGCAACAACGCGATGCAGAAGACCGAACTGGTCATTTTCCTGCGCCCGATCGTGGTGCGCGAGGCGAGCGTCGCCGGCGACTACCGCGGCTACCGCGAACAACTGCCGGCGGACGATTTCCTCGACGATCCCCAGGCGCGCGAGCGCCGCTTGCCGACGCTCGAAGGTCTCAGCCGATGAGTCTGCTGATGGACGCGCTGAAGAAGGCCGAGGAGGCGAAACGCCTGGCCGAAGGCGCGTCGAGTCCGAGCGGAGACAGGAGGCCGGAACTCCCGGCGCGGGGCAAGTACGACGCAGTTGCAGCCGCGAATGCACACTCTACGAGCCTGCCGGAACTGCCCTCGACCCTGGCGCTGCTCGACGATCAGTTCGCCAACGTCACCGGCGCCAAACCCGAGTCGCCGACGCAGAAGGCTCGAACGCGCACGCCGTCGCCGGGCGCGGACCCGGACCGGCAGGCGCAGGAGCGCCAGGCCGTACAACAGGTGTTCGCCGCCAAGCAGACGCCGGCGCAACGCCCCTTCCACATCGGCCTCGGCATCGCGACGGCCTTGGCCGTTGCCGCCATCGGCGCCTATTTCTGGTGGCAGTTGCAGCCGAAGTCCTCCGGCCTGCTGCCCCCAGCGGGAAACAACGCCGCCCTCCCGCCGGCACCGGCCAGCCCGGGCGCTGCGCGCCCCGCCACGGCCCAGCCCTCTGCCTTGCCGTCACAGCCGGCTCGGGCGATGCTCGCCACGGTTGACGGCGCGTCCCCGCAGCCATCCGCCGCTGGCAGGGGCGCGATGCCGGGCGATGCAGCCCGGAATCCCGCGCCAACCCCATCCGCAGCGAGAACCAGAACCGCCAGCTCGGCCGCCGCGGTCGTCAAGGGAGACCTCTCCGACCGCACACCGTCCGCCGACGCCACGGCGTCCGAAGCGCCGATCAAGGTCAGCCGGGGCAGGCTGCAGGTCGACCCGGGCGTCGCCCGCGGCTATCGGCAGTTCGTTTCGGGCAACCTGAGCGCGGCGCGCGCCGATTACGAACAGGCACTCAGGAGCGACCCACGCAACACCGACGCGCTCAACGGCATGGCGGCCATCAGCCTGAGCAAGGGTGAGGCGGAGGCCGCCGAAGCCTATTACCAGCGCGCACTGGAAGTCGACCCCAAGGATGCGACGGCCCAGGCCGGACTCATCAACCTGCGCGGCAGCGCCGACCCGGTGCAGGCGGAGAGCCGCCTCAAGACCCTGGCCGCGGCGCAGCCCGATTCCCACGCCGCGCTCTTCGCCCTCGGCAACCTCTACGCCGCCCAGGCACGCTGGCGGGAGGCGCAACAGGCCTACTTCCGCGCCTACACCGCGGAGCCGGACAACCCGGACTACCAGTTCAATCTGGCGGTAGCGCTCGATCAATTGCGGCAGCCCAGGCTCGCCCTGCAGTACTACCAAAGCGCGCTGACCGCGGCCGCGGCACGTCCCGCCGCCTTCGACCAAGCCCAGGCCACGGTGCGCGTGCGCGAACTGCAGCAGTAGCCCGCAAGCGGAAAGCGACTTGAAACCGGACACCATGAATTCGCCCGCCGCCCATCGCCTCCCTCTCGGTCAGATCCTGATCGCCCAGGGCGTGATCAGCGAGGACCAGTTGCGCATCGCGCTGCTGGAGCAGACCAAGTGCAATCTGCCGGTAGGCAAGCTGCTCGTATCGCTCGGTTTCGTCTCGGAAGCCACGCTGCGCGATGCGCTGGGGGAAAGCCTGGGCAAGAAGAGCGTCGACCTGGCCCACGCCATCGTCGATCCGGGCGCCCTGGGCATGATTCCGCGCGAACTCGCCAAGCGCCACCGCTTCCTGCCGCTCGACTACGATCGCGAGCAGCGCCGCCTGACGATCGCCATCGCCGACGTCAACGACATCGTGGCGCTGGACAAGATCCGCGCCATCGCGCCGAGCAAGATCGAAATCGAGACGGTGATCGCCGGCGAATCGGAGATCTCGCACGCCATCGATCAGTACTACGGACACGAACTGTCCATCGACGGCATCCTCAACGAGATCGAGACCGGCGAGATCGACTATCGCGCGCTGGCCGTGTCCAGCGACGAATACAGCCAGCCGGTGGTGCGACTGATCAACGCGCTGATGACCGACGCCGTGAAGCGCGAGGCCTCCGACATCCACTTCGAGCCGGAACAGAACTTCCTGCGTATCCGCTACCGCATCGACGGCATCCTGCGCCAGATCCGCGCGTTGCATAAATCGTATTGGCCGGCGATGGCGGTGCGCATCAAGGTCATGAGCAACATGAACATCGCCGAGGCGCGGGCCCCGCAAGACGGACGCATCTCGCTCAACATCAGCGGCCGCCCGGTGGATTTCCGCGTCTCGGCGCAGCCCACGATCCACGGCGAGAACATCGTGCTGCGCATCCTGGACCGGCAGAAGGGCCTGGTGCCCCTGGACAACCTGGGCCTGGCCGAGGATCAGCTTCACCTGCTCAAGCTCATGATCGCGCGGCCGGAAGGGATCATCCTCGTCACCGGCCCGACCGGCAGCGGCAAGACGACGACGCTCTACTCGGTGCTGAACCACATCAATGCCGAGGCAATCAACATCATGACGCTGGAGGATCCGGTCGAGTATCCGCTCGCCATGATCCGCCAGACCTCGGTCGCCGAGGCGGCGAAGCTGGATTTCGCCAACGGCGTGCGCTCGATGATGCGCCAGGACCCGGACGTCATTCTGGTGGGCGAGATCCGCGATCGGGACACGGCAGACATGGCGTTCCGCGCCGCCATGACCGGACACCAGGTGTATTCCACGCTTCACACCAATTCGGCACTCGGCTCGATCCCGCGCCTGCTCGACATCGGCATATTGCCCGACATCCTTTCCGGCAACGTCATCGGCATGGTCGCCCAGCGCCTGGTGCGCAAGTTGTGCTCGCACTGCAAGCAGCCGTATCAGCCGGAACCGCACGAACTGCGGCTGCTGGGCACGGCCGCCGGAAGGCAGCCGCCGACCGTGTATCGCGCGTCGGGCTGCGACCTGTGCGACTTCCAGGGCTACCGCGGACGCCAGGCCATCATGGAACTGGTGCGCATGGACGGTGATCTCGACGAACTGGTGGCGCGTCGCGCGACGCTGCGCGAAATCCGCAACGCCGCGACGGCCAAGGGGTTTCGCCCACTGGCGGAAGACGGCCTGCGGCGCGTGCTGGACGGCTCCACCTCGTTCGAGGAAGTGGCGCGCGTGGTCGATCTCACGGAGCGCATGACGTAGTGGCCGTGTTCTCCTACAAAGCCATGAACGCGCAGGGACGCTTCGTTCTCGGCCAGATGGACGCGATGAACCTGGTGGACCTGGAAATGCGCCTGCGGCGCATGGACCTGGACTTCATCAACGGCAAGGAGATCAAGAACCGGCCCTACCTGCCCGGCGGAAGGGTGTCGCGGCGCGAACTGATCAACTTCTGCTTCCATCTCGAACAACTGACCCGCTCCGGCGTGCCGATCCTGGAAGGGCTGACCGACCTGCGCGATTCCGTGGTCAATCCGCGCTTTCGCGGGGTGGCGGCCGGCATGATCGAAAGCATCGAGGGCGGCAAGACCTTGTCCCAGGCCATGGGCGAGCATCCCAAGGTGTTCAGCGCGGTGTTCTGCAACCTGGTGCGCGCCGGCGAGGCCACCGGCCGGCTGCCGGAGGTGCTCAAGAATCTCGCCGACTCCCTGAAGTGGGAGGACGAACTGGCCTCCCATACCAGGAAGCTCGTCACCTACCCGGTGCTGGTGGGCACCGTCGTCCTGGCGGTAACGATCTTTCTAATGGTCTACCTGGTGCCGCAGATGGCGGCCTTCATCCGCAATATGGGACAGGCGCTGCCGCTGCAGACGCGCATATTGATCGCGGTATCGTATGCCTTCTCCCATTACTGGTACCTGATCCTGGGTGTGCCGCTGGCCACCGCCATCGCCGCCGGAGTCGCGATCCAGATCCATCCGCAGGCGCGGCTGCGCTGGGACGCCTTCAAGCTGCGCCTGCCGCTGATCGGGCCGATCTATCGCAAGATCATCCTGTCTCGCTTCTCCAGCGTCTTTGCCATGATGTACGCGTCCGGCATCGCGGTGATCGAGGCCGTGCGCACCACCGAGGACGTGGTCGGCAACATGGTGATCCGCGAAGGACTGCAGCGCGCCGGACAGCTCATTTCCGAAGGGCAGAACGTCACCACCGCGTTCCAGAGCATCGGCCTGTTTCCGCCCCTGGTGCTGCGCATGCTGCGCGTCGGCGAGAACACGGGCGCCCTCGATACCGCGCTGGCCAACGTGAGCTATTTCTACAACCGCGACGTCAAGGAGTCGGTGGAACGTTTGCAGGCCGTGATCGAACCGGCGCTGACCTTCGTCCTCGGCATGCTTCTGCTGTGGGTCATGATGTCGGTCCTCGGGCCGATCTACGATGTCATCACCCGGTTGAAGACCTGAAGGACGCTTCACCGCCAAGACGCCAGGGACGCCAAGGTGACGCACAGGAGATTTCGCAATGCGACATGTCGTGGCCTCGGCCGCTGCGCCGGCCACCGAGGCACGTCACCGCGTGTTCCCTCGCGCCGCTGCGGGCGGCGGTTTTCCTGAGGTCGGCCATGCCGCAACGGCGCCTGCTCCACGTCGACTCCAGCCGTCTCAGCGCCTGGCTGTGGCACGGCGGCAGCCTGCGCCCTGAGGGACAGTTCGGTGCCGACGAGGCCGGCGGCGCCGCATTTTCTGCCTATCTGGCGCAGCACCGCGGCAGCCTGTGGCTGATGCTCGCCGACGTTGCGGAGGAAGGCTTCCAGTTCGAGGCCATTCCGCATGTACTCGGCGCCGACCGCACTGCCCTGGTCCGGCGCAAGCTCAATCAGTTCTTCTACGGCTCTCCCTTCACCACCGCCCTCTCCCTCGGTCGAGAGAAGAGCGGCCGCCGCGACGAGCGCATGCTGTTCGCGGCGCTGACGAGACCGCAGGCATTCGAGCCGTGGCTGGCGGCGCTGCGCGCGGCCGAGGCGCAGCTCGTCGGCATCTACTCGGCGCCGCTCCTGGTGCCGACCCTCGGACAGCGGCTCAAGCTCCGGGCGGAGAACTGCCTGTTGGTGAGCTTCGGCAGCGCCGGCATCCGCCAGACCTTCCTCGAAGCGGGCAGATTGCGCTTCAGCCGATTGAGCCCGCTCACCGCCGGGCTGGCCGAAGAGGTGGCGTATGCCTGTGCCGCGGAGGCCGCGCGCACCTACCAGTACCTGGCAGGCCAGCGTCTCATCCGCAACGCTGCGCTGCCGGTCTTGATCCTGGCGCCGACCGCCTTCCGGGACGTGCTCGCCGCGGCCTGCGTCGGTTCCGATGAACTGCAGTACGAAATCGTGGATCTGCATTCCGCCGCCGCTGCCTGCGGCCTGAAACGGACCCCGGACGATTTTTCGAGCGACCTGCTGTTCCTCCAAATGCTGGCGACGCAGCAGCCGCGGGAGCAGTTCGCCAGCCCGCCGGAGCGTCGTTTCTACCGTCTTTGGCAGACGCGATTCGCGCTGAAAAGCTCGGCGGCCGTGGTCATGTTCGCCTGCCTGCTGTTCGCGGCGAACGAGTTGTACGAAGTGCGCGCCCTGCGCCAGCAGACGGCACGAATCCAGGCCCAGACCGAGGCCGATGCCCGGCGCTATGCAGGAATCCTCGAGGGGCTGCCGGCGATGCCGACCACGCTCGACAACCTGCGGGCCGTGGTGGCGCGCTTCGACGCCATGGCAGGCCGCAGCGCCGGACCGCAGGAGATGTATGCGCGCATCAGCCGAGCACTGGAGGAAACCCCCGAGGTCGAGGCCGAACGCATAGAGTGGTTCCTCAGCACCAATCCGGAAGAAGCAGGCGCAGCGCGGGAGCCGGCGCGCCTGCCGGCCGTCGCGGGCGCCGCCGCGCCCCCCCCGGCATGCATGCCGTGGCGCTGATCTCCGGCACCCTACCCCTCAACCAGGCGGGTGACCAGCGCGCGTTGCTAGAAACGGTGAATGACTTCGTTGCCGCGCTGCGTCGCGACGCCGCGTTGAGCGTATCGGTGCTGCGCATGCCGGTCGATGTCGAATCGGGCAAGACGCTGCGCAGCGGCGGCGAGGCCGCAGCCGCTGCCGAGGCGCCGCGCTTTGCGCTGCGGGTCAGCTATCCGCTGGCGGTGGCCACGAAATGACCAAGGACGATTTCAAGCACATCCGCTGGTCGCTGCTCCTGGCGTTGCTCATGGTCGGCTCGGGGGCCGCGGCATTGCAGTTGACGCACCGGGTGGCGCTGGAGCAGCGCAAGGCGGCCCAGCAGGCTCAGGCAAGACTTGACGAGGCGCGCAACCGGCTGGCGCGGGCGCGCGACGAGGAGGCCGAGATCAAGAGCAAGATCGGACGCTTCGACGACCTGCTCGCCGCCGGCGTGATCGGCACCGAAAAGCGCCTGGAATGGGTCGAGCAGATCAAGGCCATCAAGTCGGCGCGCCGGCTCTATGACCTGCAGTACGAGATCGCGCCCCAGCGCCCGCTGGACGCCTCGATCGCGCCGGGCACCAGCGGCAGCTACGCGTTCCTGTCCAGCACCATGCGCCTGCAGATGCAACTGCTGCACGAAGTGGATCTGATGCAGTTTCTCGATGACCTGCGAGGATCGGCACACGTCTATTTGCGGCCGGAACGCTGCAGCGTCGAGCGCACCGGCCGCGACGGCAGGACCTCGTCCGGCCCCCAGTTGAAGGCCGATTGCGTGCTCGACTGGATCACGATCCGCGAACAGAAGGCGGGGGCCTGAGCAATGACGAGGATTTCCCCTCCCCCTCTTGGAGAAGCAACGCCATGACCGACGAACGGGTCAGCGAGGAGCCTTCGCCACGGGCCCGCCGCGGCGCCTGTCTGGCCTTTGCGCTGCTGGCGGCATCCCTGCTGGGTGCCCGGCCTGGCGCTGCGCAGGCCGAGGACCAAACCATCGGCCGCCTGTTCTTCACGCCGGAGCGGCGCGCCGCCATGGACCGCCAGCGCCAGTTCAATGTGCAGCAGGCCCGCGTCATGGAAGGCGCCAGCCTGACGGTGGACGGCGTCGTGCGCCGCTCCAGCGGCAAGAGTACGGTATGGATCAACGGCGTACCCCACGACGACAACCTGACCAACTCCGAAGTGCGTCCGCACATCGATGCGCGGGATCCGAGCCGGGTGCTACTCAAGGCCGGTGAAGAAGCGCCGGCCTCGCTGCGGGTAGGGGAGACCATCAATCGCACGACGCGGGAGAAGCAGGACGGGTTGGAAGGGGGGCGCATCGCGGTTCGCCGCAGCCGCCCGTCGGCACCATGAATGCATTCGCGGTACGCCAGCGCGGCGCCGCATTGCTGGCAGTGACCGCATTGCTCGCTGGAACTGCCCTGATCTTGTTCACGTCACGACTGTTCGCATTGCCAGGTGCCGCCTATCGCGAACGCGCGACGTCTTCCGCCTTGGCCCAGGCGCGGGAGGCGCTGATCGGCTGGAGCGCGACACGCGATGACGAATCCTTCCACAATTACCGGCCGGGAGACTTGCCCTGCCCGGACCGGAACGCACCGGGCGAGCCAGGCTACGGCTATGCCGAGGGCACGTGCTCCCCGGGCGAGATCGGGCGCCTGCCGTGGAAGACCCTGGGCCTGCCGGAACCGGCCGACGCGGACGGCGAGCCGCTCTGGTACGTGATCGACGGCGCGTTCCGCTGGCGTTGGGGCAACGTGGTCGGAACAAACGCGGCGATCAACAGCGACACGCGCGCCACGCTTCAGGTCTTCGCGGCGGACACAGTGGCGAGCCTCACGCCGGCAGGCAGCGAGGCGGCGGCGATCGTGTTTGCCGCCGGAGCCGCGCTGCCGGGGCAGGTTCGGGGCACGCCGGCAGAGCGCAAGGAGGCGCGGAACTACCTTGACGCGGTCGGCCCGCCTGCCGTCGCCGGCAACCTGGACAACGGCCATGAAGGTGGTCCGTTCTTCGCCGGGCCGGTGCGGGATGCGGCGGGCATGCTGATCGCCAATGACCGCGCGGTGATCGTCACCGCGCGCGACGTGATGAAAGCGGTGGCGCCCCGCGTCGAGGACGTCGTCGTGCGCATGCTGGCGGCGTACCAGACCACGCATGCGGGGCAGTTCCCCAATCCTGCCCGCTACAACGATCTGGCCTGCACCGACGTCGCCGCCTGCAGCGACGTCGCCTCCTGCAGCGACACGGTGACCACCCACCCGCTCACTGTGTGCCCGCGGGATTCGATCACCTGTCGCGGCCGCCTGCCGGAGAACATCTGGACTGGGATCGCGCCCCTGCCGCCGCGCTGGTTCAAGTTCAACCTGTGGTCCCAGACGATCTACTATGCGGTCGGCAACCTTACCATCGAGAATCCCGCCGGCTGCAGCCCGCAACTCCAGATCACCGGCAGACCGCCGGCGGCGGCCCTGTTCCTGCTTCCCGGCAGTCCCTTGGGAACGGTCCTGCGCAATTCCCCATCGCAGAGCAACGACCTGACCCGGTACTTCGAGGATGCGGAGAATCGGGACGGCTGGAGCGTCGGACCGCCGGCATCCGACCGCTACGACATTCCCGGCACGGGAAGCAACGACCGCATGAGGACTCTGTAGTGGTTTCCCTGGGCGGCGCTCGACGCGGACAGGGCTTCACGCTGGTCGAACTGGCGATCGTGCTGCTGATCATCGCCGTCCTGATCGGCGGCCTGATGGTTCCGTTGAGCGCACAGTTGGATATTCGCAATCGCGCCGAGACCGACCGGACCTTGGCCGAGGCGCGCGAGGCGCTGCTTGGCTATGCCGCGGCCAACGGCCGCCTGCCCTGCCCCGCGAGCAGCGCCAGCAACGGCCGCGCCAGTCCGGAAACCTGCGGTGCCGGCGGGCAGTGCGTATGCACCAACCCCTATGACGGCCTGCTGCCGGCCGTCACCCTCGGCCTGCAGCCGACCGACGGGCAGGGTTATGCCATCGACGCCTGGAACAATCGCGTCCGCTATGCCGTCACCAGCGCCAACGCCTGGGCCTTCACCAGCAACGGCAACGCGGGCCTGAGCCATACCGTCCAGACGTCCGGCTTCGCCAGCCTGGCGCCGGATCTCCACGTCTGCGCCAACGCCACCGGCACCACCGCGACCGAATGCGGCGCCGCCAGCGACGAACTGAGCACCAGCGCTGCCGCCATCCTGGTCGCCACCGGGCGTAACGGGCCTGCAAGCCACGGTGCCGACGAAGCGGCCAATCTCGATCCGAACCGCGTCTTCGTCTTCCACCCGTCGACCGCAGAGAGCGCTCCCGGAGGCGAGTTCGACGACATCGTGACCTGGCTCTCGCCCAACCTCCTCTACAACCGCCTGATCGCCGCCGGGCAGTTGCCGTGAAGGTTGTCTGACACCGTCCATCGGTCCACGCCGTCGTCCGTCCTTGACCACCGCCGCCGCTTCCTGAGAAACTTCACTCAAGGCAGGGGTTCCGGTTCCCGATACCGGGAAGACCCACTGTCGGAGATTCGCATGTCGGGCCCCTCGCCCAGCTTTCTCGAACGCCTGCGCAACGCCGGCATCGACCCCCAGGACACGGACGAACAGCGGCTGAACAAGTCGCTGATCATGTTCGCCACCGGCCTGGTCAGCGTCGCCTCGATGCTGTGGCTGGTCATCTACTGGAGCCTGGGGCCGAAGCTCTCGGCGACGCTGCCGTTCGCCTTCCAGATCCTGCTCGCCATCAACCTCGCGCTCTACATCAAGAGCGGCAACTTCAACTTCTTCCGCGTCAGCCAGCTCGGACTGTTCCTGTTCTTTCCGTTCGTGGTGCAGTGGAGCATCGGCAACTTCATCACGGCGAGCGGCATCACCCTCTGGGGCCTGCTGGCTCCGATCGGCGCCGTCCTCGTCATCGGGGCGCGCGAATCGCTGGCCTGGTTCATCGCCTACATCTTCCTGCTCGCATTGTCCGGCTTCTTCGACTACTACCTGGCCGACCTGCAGCCGACCCGACCGCAGCAGATCCCGCTCCAGACCAGCATGGTGTTCTTCGCCCTCAACTTCAGCGCGGTGTCGGCGATCGTGTTCCTGCTGCTGCGCTTCTCCATCCAGGAGAAGCAGAAGGCGCAGGCCAAGCTGATGGAAGCCCATCGGCTGCTGCAGACCGAGCAGGAGCGCTCCGAGCGCCTGCTGCTCAACATCCTGCCGGGTCCGATCGCCGAACGTCTCAAGAACAGCAACCAGACCATCGCCGACGGTTTCGCCGACGTCACCGTCATGTTCGCCGACATCGTCAACTTCACCCATGTCGCCGAGGGCATGTCGCCGAACCAGGTTTTTACCATGCTGAACCGCATCTTCTCGTCCTTCGACGAACTGGCCGAGCGCTTCGGACTGGAGAAGATCAAGACCATCGGCGACGCCTACATGGTGGCCGGCGGGTTGAACGAGGGGCCCGAGGACTATTGCGTTGCCATCACCGAGATGGCGATCGCGATGCGCGACCTGCTGCGCCGCGACTTCACCGTGAACGCGCGCCATCTCGAAATCCGCATCGGCATCGGCACCGGCCCAGTGGTGGCGGGCGTGGTCGGCAAGAAGAAGTTCATCTACGATCTGTGGGGTGACACCGTCAATATCGCAAGCCGCATCACGAGCGAAGGGGTGCCCGGCATGATCCATGTGGACACCACCACCTATCGGCGCTTGCGCGACGGCTTCGATTTCGACGAACCCCAGACTCTTCACTTCAAGGGAAAAGGCAACATGGCGGTGTACCGCCTGTTGGGCAAGAAGGACTCGCTCGACGCTGCCGCGTCGGCCACCGCGAGCGCCGATCGCGGGACCAGCCTGCGGCAGGCCAGTGCGCCATAGGCCTGCTTGTATTGCCGGTTTCGCCGCTGGCGGGCAATCCCGGAAAAGAATGGTCCTGCCTATTCGGCCGCGGCGCGACCCTGCTTCTCCAGCCTGATGCACACCTGACCGGGATCGTTGGCCGCCACCTGCAGGCGGTAGCCGTACCACTCCGCCTGCCGCGCCACCTGATAGAGGCCGATGCCCAGCCCGGATTCCGAGGGCACCGGCGCCCGGAACAGATCCTTCGCAATCGCCGGGGGAATCGGCGCGCCCGTATCACAGACGGAGAGGACGACGCCGTCGCTCATGTCGAGCGTCACGCTGACGCCCAGGGAAGGCAGCGTCGCCTGCTTGCGCAGGGCGTTCTCGATCAGGTTTTCCAGCGCGCTGTTGAACAGGCCCGCCGGCAGCACACCCTCCTCGCGCATGCCGATGGCGAAAAAGCGGATCCGATTGTGCTGGAACTGCCGCTCCACTTCGCTCCACCAGCGCAGCGCCGGCGCCTCCTGCTGCTGCTGCGGCACCGGCTGCCGCAGCTTGTCCAGGGTTTGCTGCAGGCGCTGGCTGATCACCGGCAACTGGCGACGCAGCAGAGCGTGGAACTGCGGCGAGATTTCGTCGCCTTCGCGTTCGGCAGCGAAGCAGAGGGCGTTCAAGGATTGCAGCAGATTCTTCACGTCGTGGGTGAGCCGCGCTCCGGTCTCGTGGACGGCCTGCAGGTAGGAGAGCTGCTGGACCTGGCGTGAGCGCAGCTTGGCGAGGTGGAACTCGCCCAGGATCTGGGCCAGCAGGTGGAAGTGCCAGACCAGGGCCGGACCCAGATCGCGGCGCGAGTACAGCGTCAGGACCAGCGCCCCATGCTTGAACGGGTAGCGGCGCTCCCCCTCCGCGCCGAATCGACCTTCCTGGTCTCCGGTGCGCCACTCGCCCCCCGTCAGGCCGGGAAACCGGGACAGACTCGTGCAGGCGCGGGCGAGGAAGGCTTCCGCGTCCGCCTCGCGGGCGGAAAGCTCGGTCAGTTCGTGCAGCCAGTCCTCGAACGGCAGTCCGACCGACAGCACGTAGCGCGACAAGACCAGCCCCAGCCCCGAGAAGCCGGAGCGTGGACTCCACGCCCAGCCCAGGACAAACAGCACGGCGGACACGCTGACCAGGGCGATCGCCAGCGCTTCGACGTAGCCCTTGTCGGAAAGCAGCATCAGCGCCAGGGTACCCAGCACCAGCACCGCCAGCAGCAGGAAGAGAAACGCGCTGTAGACGAAGTCGATCACTTCGGAATGTTCGCTTTCGTCCTTCGGCACCGGCAGCAGCGCCATGACCGCGAACAGCAGCGGCAGGCCGACGTGGGCCAGCAGTCCGAGCACCTCGGGCAACACCAGGGGGCGGGGGATGATCTTCGGTGTCAGCAGGACCAGCAGTGCGAGGACGAGGTAGGTCAGGGCCAGCAGGTAGAACATTCGCATCGGCAGCGACTCGGAGAAAAACACCTTGCCGCCGATGATGCCGGCCAGCACCATCACCCATGCGATCATGACCCAGACATTGGTCCATGTCGCAGCGGCGGCGACCAGTACGGCGACCAGAGCGAGTTCCGGCCAGTTCAGGCGTTTCTCGGTGCGCACAATCGGCTGCCACAGGAGGAAAATACCGATGTGGCCCAGAAGCAGGGTGCGCGCGATCGGGCTGGCGATGTCCTGCACCAGCACCAGGTGCAGAACGGCGAGTTGAGCCAGGAGCAGCCAGCGCCGGTGACGTTCGATCAGGCCGAGGAAACGTTCGATTCGATTCATGTCATTGGGAAAGATGGAGCGAAGCGGGAACCGCCCCCGATGCCCCGCGTTCCACCGCGATTGTAGCTTCCGGGCCCCGGTCGCCAGCGCCCGGTGCGGCATGACTTTTCTCACATAGCCGACCGAATCCGGACGCCGCTGTCGATAAGCCGACAGTTTTCACGGATTAGGGGCCGAAAATGGGGGATATCCGGGCTTCAGGCATGGCACACAACATGCTAACAGGTTCTTGGAGCCATCAACTTCCGTACGAACATGAGAAAAAATCAAGCCGGATTCACCCTCGTCGAGATCGCCATCGTGCTGGTGATCATCGGCTTGCTGCTGGGCGGTGTGCTGAAGGGTCAGGAACTGATCAACAGCGCCAAGGTGAAGAATTTCGCCCAGGATTTCCGTACGATTCCGCTGTTCATTTACGGCTATCAGGACAAGTTCAAAGCCCTGCCTGGGGATGATGCAAATGCGGCCACACGCATCACAGGTGCGACCAAGGCAACGACCGGAACGCAGGGTAACGGCGTCATAGAAGGGAACTGGGACTCAACGGTGAGTACAGTTGAATCGGTGCTGTTCTGGCAACATGTGCGCTTGGCCAACCTTGCCGCCGGACCCACTGACTTTTCCGACAATGAGAAAGCGGCCGCAAGTGTTCCCACCAATGCTGACGGCGGCCGCATAGGGGTCGAAAGCGTGAGTTCTCATTTCATCAAGAATAACGACGACTCATGGCTCGGCGGCACCTACTTGGTGTGTTCGGGGGGAATTCAGGGAAAGTTCGCCAAGCAGTTGGACACCACGACGGACGACGGGAAAACCGATGAAGGTTCGATGCGTGTCGTCGCCACAGGTCATACTCGCGGCACCAAGGCATTGGCTAACAGCAGCGTAGATGACGGCACGAACTACATCGTCTGCCTTGCATTCTGAATAGATTCCTGGCTCACGCTCAGTGAGCAAACAGCCCGCCTCCCGGCGGGCTTTTCGTTTCTAGCGCCCGCCCCTTCCGCCTTTCAGCAGCCGGCCCTCGGCGGCGGCTAGGCCCTCGGGCAGGCCGAGCAGCACCACCACATCGCCGACGTTGAATCGTGTTTCGGGACCCGGCGCCAGGCCCCGAATGCCGCGCCGCCTCACCGCCGAGACGGTGACGGCAAGCTGTTCCAGATTCAGGTCGCCGATGGTGCGGCCGATGGCGTGGGCGCCCGCCGTCAGGGTCACAGAATGCAGCCGCGGCTGCTGCGCTTCGCCCACTTCCTCGCCGGCATCGGACGCACCGGGAAAGAAACCGCGCAGCAGCGCATAGCGTTCTCCGCGCAGGCCGCGAATGCGCTTGACGACCCGATTGAAGGGGACACCCATCAGGACCAGGGCATGCCACGCCATCATCATGCTGGCTTCGAACATCTCGGGCACCACTTCCACCGCGCCGGCTTCGGCAAAGCGCTCGATGTGGGCCTCGTCGGTGGCGCGCACCACCACCGGCAGGTCGGGGCGCAGTTGCGCGGCCTGGTGCAGGACCTTCATCGTCGCCACCGCATCGCCGAAGGAGACGATCAGCACGCTGGCGCGCATGATGCCGGCCGCGACCAGCGTCTCGCGCCGCCACGAGTCGCCGTACACCACCGTCTCGCCGGCCGCGGCCGCCTCGCGCACGCGGTCCGGATCGAGATCGAGGGCGACGTAGGACACGCCTTCCAGCGTCAGCAGGCGCGCCAGGTACTGTCCGGTGCGGCCGTAGCCGCAGATGATGGCGTGCTTCTCCGTCGTCATCGACTCGGAGGCGATGCGCGTGAGCTCCATCGAACGCAGCAGCCATTCCGATTTCACGAAGCGCAACACCAGCTTGTCGGCGTACTGCACGAGCAGCGGCGCCAGCAGCATGGACAAGACCAGCGCCGCGACGCTGACCTGAACGGTGGTCGGCGGCAGCAGCGCCAGATCCTTGATCTGGGCCAGCAGGACGAAGCCGAACTCGCCGCCGGCGCAGAGCCACAAGCCGGTGCGCATCGAAGTGCCGGGAGCCGCGCCGAAAGCGCGCGCCACGCCGGAGATGAGAGCGAGCTTGCCGGCGAGAAGCAGTGCCAGCAACGCGATGACCAGCGGCAGGTTGCGGACGATGGTGGCGACGTCGAGGAAGGCGCCGACGGTGATGAAGAACAGGCCGAGCAGCACGTCGCGGAAAGGTTTGATGTCCTCTTCCACCTGGTAGCGGTATTCGGTCTCGGAGATCAGCATGCCGGCGAGGAAGGCGCCCAGCGCCAGCGACAGCCCGGCCAGCTGCGTCAGGTAGGCGAGGCCGAGCGTGATCAGCAGAATGTTGAGCATGAACAGCTCGGACGATTTCCTGCGCGCCACGATGAAGAACCAGCCGCTCATCAGACGCTGTCCGAGGAAAAGGACGATGGCGAGGACCACCGCCGCCTTCGCCGTCGCCAGCGCCAGCGTGCCGGCCAGCATCTCCGGCGGCTGCGACAGCGAGGGGACCAGGATCAGCAGCGGAACCACTGCCAGATCCTGGAACAGCAGCACGCCCATGACCTGCCGCCCGTGCGGAGAGTCGAGCTGCATGCGTTCGGTGAACAGCTTGCTGACGATCGCCGTGGAGGACATGGCAAACGCTCCGCCGAGCGCGAACCCCGCCTGCCACGACAGACCGGCCAGCATAAACATCGGCACTGCCAGCGCGATGGTGACCAGCACCTGCGCCAGGCCGACCCCGAACACGATGCGCTTCATGCTGTACAGGCGCGGCAGGGAGAATTCGAGACCGATGGAGAACATCAGGAACACGACCCCGAATTCGGCCAGACGGCGCGCACTTTCCGCGTCGGAAATCAGGTCGAAGGCATGGGGACCGATGGACGCGCCGACCAACAGATAGCCCAGAATCGGCGACAGATTGAGGGTGCGGAACGCGGCCACCACCGCCACCGAGGTGGCCAGCACCACCAGCACGATCTCGAGGGTGTTGAACATCCGGTCTCGGTGGCGAAGGGGAGAAGGGGAAGAAAGTCGATTTGATATACTTCGCCCCGAATGATAACCGTACGTCTTGAATGAACCAACCTCGCGCCACGGCGCAAGCCCTCGAACTGGGACGGCGAGTCCTCCGGATCGAGGCGGAGGCGGTCGCGGCGCTCGCCGAGCGCATCGACGATACGTTTCTTCGGGCGCTGAACCTGATCCTGGCCTGCCGCGGCCGGGTCATCGTCAGCGGCATCGGCAAATCGGGCCACATCGCGCGCAAGATTGCCGCCACCCTGGCGAGTACCGGAACGCCCGCCTATTTCGTTCACCCCGCCGAGGCGAGCCACGGCGATCTCGGCATGATCACCCGCGACGACGTGCTGATCGCCCTGTCGAATTCGGGCGAATCGGAGGAACTGCTGACCATCGTTCCCTCGGTCAAACGCCAGGGCGGAAAGCTCATATCGATCACCGGGAACCCCGAATCGTCCCTGGCCCGCGAAGCCGACATCCACCTGGATGCACGGGTGAAGGAGGAGGCGTGCCCGCTCAACCTCGCCCCCACGGCAAGCACCACCGCCGCCCTGGCGCTGGGCGACGCATTGGCAGTGGCGCTGCTGGACGCGCGCGGTTTCGGGGCCGACGATTTCGCCCGCTCCCACCCCGGCGGCACCCTCGGGCGCCGCCTGCTGACCCATGTGCGGGACATCATGCGCGTCGGCGCCGACCTGCCGCTGGTGGACGAGACGGCATCGCTGGCCCGGGCGCTGCTGGAAATGACGCGCGGCGGCATGGGCATGACCGCCATTCTCGATGCGGAACGGCGTGTGGTCGGCATCTATACCGATGGTGATCTGCGCCGGACGTTGGAGCGCGTGACCGATTTCCAGAACACGAAAGTCGCCGCCGTGATGACGGCCAATCCGCGCACCATCGGCGCCGACCGCCTGGCGGTGGAAGCGGTGGAGATGATGGAAAGCCACCGCATCAGCCAGTTGCTGGTAACCGACTCCCGGGGTGTGCTGATCGGCGCACTCACCATGCACCACCTCATGCTGGCCAAGGTGATCTGATGTCCGCCCTCGAACGCGCACGCATCGTCAAACTCATGGCCTTCGACGTGGATGGCGTGATGACCGACGGCCATCTGTATTTCACGGCCACCGGCGAGGAGATGAAGGCCTTCCACAGCCGCGACGGCCTCGGCATGAAGCTGCTGCAGCGTGCCGGGCTGCAGGTCGCCATCGTCACCGCCCGCACCGCCCGCGCGGTCGACCTGCGGGCGCAGAACCTGGGCATCACGCTGGTGAAACAGGGCGTCGAGGACAAGCGCACGGCGCTGGCGGAACTGGCGCGCGAACTCGGCTTCGAACTGGCGCAGTGCGGTTACATGGGCGACGACGTGGTGGATCTGCCGGTGCTGCGCGCCTGCGGTTTTTCGGCCAGCGTAGCGGACGGACACCCCCTGGTGCGGCGCGCCGTGGATTATGTGAGTCGGGATCCGGCCGGCGCCGGAGCGGTGCGCGAAGTGTGCGAACTGATCCTGCGCGCCCAAGGCCAGCTCGACGCCGCGCTCACCCCGTACCTGCAGTGAAGTTCCGGACTTACAGCCTGTTCCCGCTCGCAGTGCTGCTGACGCTGGCGGCGCTGACCTTCTGGCTGGAACGGGCGACGCGCATCGACGAGCCGCGGCGCGACGGCAAGCTGCGGCACGATCCGGACTTCATCGCCGAGAACTTCACCCTGCGCCAACTGGATCGGAACGGGCGCGTCAAGTACGCGTTGAGTGCGGAGAAGATGCTACATTACGCCGACGACGAGAGCACCGACGTCACCCAGCCCCGGCTCACCTATTTCGAAACCCCGCCGCCCTTCCATCTGCAGGCCAGGCGCGCCAACATCAGCAAGGACGGCAAGATCATCGAACTGAGGGACGACGTGTTCGGCCGGCGCGAGGCCGGCGTCGAGGACCCTCCCATGACTTTCGCATCGAGCGAACTGACCGTCTACCCGGACGACGAGCTGGCACGGACCTCGGCTCCCGTGACCCTGACGCAGGGACGCACGGTGGTGTCGGGAGTCGGCATGGAAGCCGACAACCTGAAGCGGAACTTCCAGTTGCACGATCGCGTGCGGGCGACGATTTATCAGCAGGACAAGAAGCGATAACCGATGAAACGATATCGTGCGCGCACTCCCCTCGCGCTTGCGGCAGGGATGCTGCTGGGCGTCTCCCAATCTGCGCTGGCCGAGAAGGCCGACCGCAGCAAGCCGGTCGTGCTGGAGGCGGACCGGGTGATGGTCGATGACCGCAACAAGGTTCACGTTTACGAAGGCCGCGTCAATCTGACCCAGGGCACGCTCAACATCCGCGCCGACAAGATCGTGGTGAGCCAGGATGCGGAGGGCTTCCAAAAGGGGATTGCCACCGCCGGGCCGGGCGGCCTCGCCCATATCCGCCAGAAGCTCGAAGGCAAGGACGAATACATGGACGGCGAGGCGGAGCGCATCGAGCACGACGGCAACAGCGAGCGCACCCAGTTCTTCAATCGTGCGTTCGTGAAAAGCGGCCAGGACGAGGTGCGCGGACAGTACATCGTGTACGACGCCCTGACCGAGAGCTACACCGTTACCAGCGGCCCCGGCGGCACGGTGGCCAAGCCTTCGCCGGGCCGGGACACGCGGGTGCGCGTCGTGATCCAGCCCAAGAACAAGGACGGGGCGCCCAAGAGCGAGCCGCCCGCCGCGGTGGAGGGCGGCAAGCTCAAGAGCGCACCGGAGATCGCCAACCCTCGTCAGGAGAACCGGGAATGACTTACGCCAACATCATCGCCGAAGCGCGCGGCAAGGTCGGACTGATCACCCTCAACCGCCCCAAGGCGCTGAACGCCCTCAACGACGCCCTGGTGGATGAGGTGAGCGCCGCCCTCGACAATTTCGAAGCCGACGAGAACATCGGCGCCATCGTCATCACGGGCTCGGACAAGGCTTTCGCCGCCGGCGCCGACATCGTGGCGATGAAGGATTTCTCATACATGGACGCGTACAAGTCCAACTACATCACCCGCAACTGGGAGCGCGTCAAGACCTGCCGCAAGCCGGTGATCGCCGCGGTGGCGGGCTATGCCCTGGGCGGCGGCTGCGAGCTGGCGATGATGTGCGACATCATTCTCGCGGCCGACACCGCCCAGTTCGGCCAGCCGGAGATCAAGCTCGGCATCCTGCCCGGCGCCGGCGGCACCCAGCGCCTGCCGCGCGCCGTCAGCAAGGCCAAGGCGATGGAGATGTGCCTCACCGGGCGCATGATGGATGCGCAGGAAGCGGAACGCGCCGGACTGGTGTCGCGGGTGATACCAGCGGACAAGTTGCTGGAGGAAGCTCTCGCCACCGCAGAGAAGATCGCCGGCTTCTCGCTGCCGTCGGTGATGATGGTCAAGGAATCGATAAACCGCGCCTACGAGGGCACGCTCGCCGAAGGACTGCTGTTCGAGCGGCGCGCCTTCCATTCCGCCTTTGCCCTCGAAGATCAGAAGGAAGGGATGGCGGCGTTCGTTGACAAACGCAAACCCGCCTTCAAGAACCGCTGAACGCCGGGCGCGCCGCTCACGCCCGGCGGCGCGCTGGCTTCTTCCGCCGCTGCTGCCGGGCTGGGCCGGCCTCACGCCACGCCGTCGGACCAAGCGCCCCGAGCGGTGGGGCTCAGGCAGAGAATCCGTGTCGCCGATTCCGCATCCGGGGCCGCCATTGGCGCGGAACCTCCGTAACGCATTGCACCAATCCACAATCATTGACGTCGGAAACAAACGCTTGTTTCACATCAACGTATTGATTATTCAGGTGTTTGTCACTGATTCAGGCAATTTGTGCATTGCATCAAAAAAGGCTTGACAGGGCGTCAGCAAAATCTATAATTGCGTCATGGTGCGCCGCAACATCAGCAGTCGGAACGATGCTCCGGTGCTGCGCCAAAGGTTTAGTCGATACCGCATTCATCAATAAAGGAGAGGACCATGTTTGATACCCCAGAACAACTGGCCGGCGTTAACAAAGCCACCGTCGAATCCATGCTGACCCTGGCGAACACCGCCTTCGCGAGCGCCGAGCGCCTGGCTGCGCTGAACCTGAACACCGCGCGCACCATGCTCGAGGATTCCGTTGCCAATGCCAAGGCGATGCTCGCCGTCAAGGACCTGCAGGAACTGATGAGCCTGCAATCCGCGTTTGCCCAGCCGATCGTCGAAAAGGCGGTGGCCTACTCGCGCAGCGTGTATGAAATCTCCGCCCAGACGCAGGAAGAAGTGTCCAAGGTGTTCGAAGCCCAGTTCGCTGAGATGAACAAGAACGTCGCCGTCGCCCTCGACAAGGCCGCCAAATCGGCCCCGGCCGGCTCCGATGTCGCCGTCGCCGCCGTGAAGTCGGCCATCGCCGCCGCCAACTCGGCCTACGACAGCATGAACAAGGCAGCCAAACAGGTTGCGGAAATCGCCGAAGCCAACGTTGCCGCTGCGACCAACGCGACGGTGAAGGCGGTCAGCGCCGCCGCGGCCGCCCCGAAAGCGAAGAAAGCCGCATAACGGCGCTTTCTCTGTCCCAAGGAAAACCCCGGCCCCGTGCCGGGGTTTTCGCTTCTGGCACCATTTCTCTACGGGCGGCGACGCCGCCTAGGACTGGGCCTCCCACTCGATGCCGCGCCGCGACAGTTCGTCGCGCAGGTCGAGGAATGCCGCATCCACCTGAGCGGGATCGCCGCGCACCCCCAGTTCGATGTGCGGCCGCACGCTCGTCCCCGCCGATGACGGCAGGCTGAATACCCGGATCCGATCGTATACCTGCTCGATGCGCTGCATGAGGTCGAGCAGGCGGCTCTCGCTGTTGAAGTAGACCAGCAGAGCCCGCTCCGCGCGCCGATCCGCATGGTGCAGATGGCGGTAGTGCGTGTCCACCACCCAATCCATCATGGGCCATGCCATCTCGGGGAAGCCGGGCAGGAAATAATGGTCCCTCAGCGCGAAACCCGGAATGCGGTTGAACGGATTCGGAACGATGCGCGCGCCTTGGGGAAACTCCCCCAGCATCAGGCGTTCCGGCGTGACATCCGCGCCGAACCTGCCTTCGATTTCCCGTCGCGCTTCGGCATGCAGTTCCAGGGTCACGCCCAGCGCCGCGGCTGCGGCCTGGCGCGTGTGGTCGTCCGGCGTGACGCCGATGCCACCGAAGCTGAACACGATGTCGCCGGAACCGAGGCTGCGTTCGAGCAGACGCGTCAGGCGCGGCCGGTCGTCGCCGGCATAGGTGCACCACGACAGTTCCAGACCGCGCTCCCTGAGGCTCGCGACGATGCGCGGAAAATGCTTGTCCTGCCGCTTGCCGGAGAGGATTTCGTCACCGATGATGATCGCGCCGAATGCCATGTCGTTCCGATCGAAAAGTGGGATCAGCGGCGCGCGCCGGGTCAGGGCTTTTCGCCGCGCCGCCGCCGCAAAGCGCTCAGACAATAATGCACGAAGGTCAATCCCGAATACGCCGGCACCAGCAGGTTCACCACCGGAACGTAGGCCAGCAGGCCGGACAGGATCCCGACCAGCCACAGCCCGCCGCGCTGGCGCGCGATCACCTCGCGCATCTCCGCCGCGTCGGCGTGCTGCATCAGCGCATCGTAACGGTAGGCGCGCTGGTTGAGGTAGGCCGACAGCAGCACCGGCAGAACCAACCCCATGCCCGGGATCAGCCACAGCGGCAGCGTCGCCAACAGTCCGGCCAGATAGACCGCCAAGGCCAGCAGCGCGTTGCCGACGCTCCCTGCCACGGTTCCACCCTTGCGTTTCTCCATGTCGCGGTACTCTGCATCGCCCACCCGTTCCAGCATCAGCGGCAGTGCGACCAATGCCACCATCATCAGCGCCGTGGCGTAGACCAGCGGCACGAAGAGGAGCGCGAGAAACACATGCACCGTGGCCAGCGCCGCCACCGACAGGAACTGCGTGCTGTCCATCAGCTTGTGCAGCCACGTCCATTGCTGGAATGCGGCCAGCAGTGCCCGCGAAGCGTCGTCCCAGAAGAACCACGCCAGCACCGCCCAGACGGCGATCGCCGCCAGCGTGGGCCAGATCAGATGCCACAGCATCGAAGGTCGGGACAGGCTGCGCAGCGCGCGGCCGAAGGCATTCAGTACTTCGTTCATGTTTTCATTCCTCTGTCGCGGGCGGCACGGCTCTTCGCGCCGCCGCCGCCCGCTCTGCGTGCCGATCCGTGAGAGCCGCGGCAATTCATCTCGTTCGGCTCTCCCACACCTTCTGCAGCCGCTTCACCGAAACCGGAACCGGCGTCTTCAACTCCTGCGTGAACAGCTGCACCCGCAGTTCCTCCAGCAGCCAGCGGAATTCCTCCAGCTGCGGATCGGCCACACCGCTCTTCAGCCGCGCCGCACGCTCGCGTTCGAACGGCCGCGCCAGCAGCGCGAACTCGCGCGCGAAGCGCTCGTCGCGGGCCGGGTCGGCGCGCAGCTTGTCGAGGCGCAGGCTCGCCGCCTTCAGATAGCGCGGAAAATGCTGCAGACGATCATACGGCGTCGCCATGACAAAATTCTTCGTCAATAGTTGCGCCACCTGCCTGCGGACGTCCTCGCCGACCCCCGGAAACGCCTTGATCTGGGCGAGCTTCTTCTGCAGTTGGGCATGCTCGGCCAGTATCGTCGCGACCAGCCGCGCGATCTCCTGCGCCACCAGCGCGACGCGCGCCCGGGCGTCGTCCTTGCGCCGCTGGAACTCGGCGGCGTCCGCCGGCCATGGTTCGGCCATGCAGGTGCGCTCCAGCGTCGCCGCCACCAACTGCGCCTTGAGCTCGGCCTCGGTACCGAAGGACATGAACGCGATCGCCAGTTCCCTCAGCCCCGGCAGGCTCCTTTCCACATAGCGCAGCTGTTCCTTCAGCTCCAGCGTGAACAGCCGCCGCAGGCCGCCGCGGTGCGCATCCCGCGCCTTCTCCGGCGTGTCGAAGACCCGCAGCTGCACGGCATCGCCCGCGTCCACCAGACCGGGGAAGCCGACGGTGGCGCCGCCGCCGGTCTTCACCTCCAGCAGTTCGGGCAAGGCGCCGAAGGACCAGGTGGTGAATCCCGCCGCTTCGGCCTCTGGCGGCCCCGCCTGGGCGAACTTCTGCTCCACCTGCTGCGCCAGCCGGCTGCGCAGCTCGGCCAGGTTGCGCGACTGGCCCAGCACGCGGCCATGCTCGTCCACGACCCGGAAATTCATCAGCAGATGCGCCGGCAGATTCTCGCTGCGGAACGATTCCAGGGGCACCTTCAACTGCACGCGGTCCTCGATGTCGTGCTGCAGCGCGCGCAGCAGCGGCTGATCGAAATCGTGCTCGCGCGCAGCGAAGTCCGCGGCGTAGTCGCTCACCGAGGACAGGCGGTGACGGACCTTCTGCGGCAGCGTACGGGCAAGCTGCTGCACCTTCTGCTCCAGCATTCCCGGCACCAGCCATTCGCAGCGCGCGGCCGGAATCTGATTGAGCATCGTCACCGGCAGGGTGAGCGTGACGCCGTCGTCGGCGGCGCCCGGCTCGTGGCGGTAGGCGAGTTTCAGCCGCTGGCCGTGCAGCTCGAAGTGCGCCGGGAAGCGCGAGCTGGTGATGCCGGCGGCCTCATGGCGCATCAGTTGCTCGCGCTCCAGGAACAGCAGCCTGGGGTTGGCCCGCTCCGCCTCGCGCCGCCAGTGCTCGAAGCCGCGCACGTCAACGACATCCTGAGGTAGCAGGCTGTCGTAGAAGTCGTGGATCAGATCCTCGTCCACCAGCACGTCGGGGCGGCGCGACCGGTGCTCCAGGGCCTCGATGTCAAGGATGAGCTTGCGGTTGTGCTGGAAGAACGGCGCGCGCCGCGCCAATTCGTCCGTCATCTCGCCGTGCACCAGGGCATCGCGGATGAAGATGTCGCGGCACAGCCTGGGATCGAAGCGGGCGTAGGCAAGCGGCCGCCGCGCGTACAGCAGCAGGCCGTGGATGGTGGCCCGCTCCCAGGCCATGACCTGGCCGGCGTTCTTCTCCCAGTGCGGCTCATAGACATGCCGTTTCGCGAGATGAGCGCCGACCTGCTCCAGCCACTCCGGTTCGATGCGCGCCAGGCAGCGCCCGAACAGGCGCGAAGTCTCCACCAGTTCCGCGCACATGATCCACTTCCCCGCCTTCTTCGCCAGCGCCGAGCCCGGATGGGGATAGAACCGGATGCCGCGCGCACCGAGATAGTGGGACTCGGCCTCGCTCTTCAACCCGATGTTGCCGAGCAGCCCGGCCAGCAGGGCACGATGGATCGCGTCGTAGGCCGCCGGCTGGTCGTTCTCCTTCCAGCCGTGCTCGGCGCACAGGGCGTGCAGCTGGCCGTGGATGTCGCGCCACTCGCGCATGCGCAGGTAGGAGAGAAAGTTGGAGCGGCACCAGGCGCGCTGCTTGCTGCTCGTCTGGTGCTGCCACTGTTCGTCGAAGGCTTGCCACAGCTTGAGGAAGGCGAGGAATTCGGAGCGCTCATCCTTCCATTTGGCATGGGCCTGATCGGCGCCCGCGGCCTGCTCCAAAGGTCGCTCGCGCGGATCCTGGGCCGACACGGCGGCGGCGATGACCAGCACCTCGGTCAACGCGCGCTCGTCGCGGGCGGCGAGGATCATGCGGCCGATGCGCGGATCCAGCGGCAGCTTCGCCAGTTCGTGCCCGATCCGCGTCAACTCCCGCTCGTCGTCGACGGCACCGAGTTCGCCGAGCAGCTGGTAGCCGTCGGCGATCATCTTCGGCTGCGGCCGGTCGATGAACGGGAACTCCTCGACCGCGCCCAGGCCGAGCGACTTCATGCGCAGGATGACGCCGGCCAGCGACGAGCGCAGGATCTCCGGATCGGTGTGGGCCGGGCGCTGCGCGAAATCGTCCTCGCCGTAGAGGCGGATGCAGATGCCGCTCGCGACCCGGCCGCAGCGCCCGGCGCGCTGCTTCGCCGCGGACTGGGACACCGGCTCGATGCGCAGCTGCTCCACCTTGTTGCGGTGGGAATAGCGCTTGACTCGCGCCAGTCCGGTATCGACGACGTAGCGGATGCCGGGCACGGTGAGGGAAGTCTCGGCCACATTGGTCGCCAGGACGATGCGCCGGCCCTGGTGCGGCTGGAACACCCGGCTCTGCTCCTGCGCCGATTGCCGCGCGAACAGCGGCAGGATCTCGGCCTGTCCCCTGGCTCCGGGCAGGCCGAAGTGGTGCTTGCGCAGCGCCTCCGCCGCCTCGCGAATCTCCCGTTCCCCCGGCAGAAAGACCAGCACGTCGCCCGGACCGGCGCGCTGCGCCTCGTCGAACGGCGTCCACGATGGCGTCGAGGACGTCGCGCCCGCGCTCGTCCGCCTCCTCCTGCACCGGCCGGTAGCGCATCTCGATGGGGTACAGGCGTCCCGACACTTCGATGACTGGTGCATCATCGAAATGCCGGGCGAAGCGCTCCGCGTCCAGCGTCGCCGAGGTGACGATCACCTTCAGCTCCGGCCGCCGCGGCAGGAGCTGCCGCAGGTAGCCGAGCAGGAAGTCGATGTTGAGGCTGCGCTCGTGGGCCTCGTCGAGAATGATGGTGTCGTACTGGCGCAGTTCCGGGTCGCCCTGGGTCTCGGCCAGCAGGATGCCGTCGGTCATGAGCTTGATGTAGCTGTCGGCACTGCTGCGGTCGGTGAAGCGGATCTTGTAGCCGACGATGCGCCCCAGCTCGCTGTTCAGTTCCTGGGCGATGCGCGTGGCCGTCGCCCGGGCCGCGATGCGCCGCGGCTGGGTGTGGCCGATCAGGCCGGCGGCGCCGCGGCCGAGATCGAGGCAGACTTTCGGCAGCTGGGTCGTCTTGCCGGAGCCGGTTTCGCCGCAGACGATCACCACCGGATGGGCGCAAATCGCCCGTGCGATCTCTGCGCGCCGGCTGCTGACCGGCAGTTCCTCCGGATAATCCGGGCGCGGCCGGGACTCCCAACGCCGGGAACGGCGCTCCCGGGAGCGCACGAGCTGCTGACGCAGCGCCGGGGGCAGATCGCCTTCGCTGCGGGGCACGCGCTTCAATTCGGCCAGCGCCCGCTGCAGGCCGGGCATGTCGGCGCTCATGCAGTCGGCCAGCGCGGCGCCCAACCACTCGGCCTCGGTGCGGGGTAGTTCGGAGGAAGAAGGCAACGGCAAGGATCGGAATGGAGTCGGCGGGATTGTACACCGCCGGCCGTTCCTCCCGACCCGTGGCGGGATTGCCGAAATTCGCGCACGCAAGCCGGATTGCGCCGGATCGCCAGTATAAAATACGGAGGAATCAGAGCTCCGGCGCGTCGCCGGACGGCACCGCAGCCGAGGATTTGACTTGAACAACCCGAAACCATCCGGCAGGAACAGCGCCCCCACCGAAAGGACGCCCGTCGCGTCCAACTTCATCCGCAACATCATCGACGACGACCTCGCCGGCGGAAAGTACGCCGCGCGCACCTGGGGCGGCAAACCCGGACCGGCGGCGATGCACGCCGGTGCGCCGTCCGATCCGGCCCGGATACGCACGCGCTTTCCGCCGGAGCCGAACGGCTACCTGCACATCGGCCATGCCAAATCGATCTGCCTCAACTTCGGCCTGGCGCGGGATTACGGCGGTGTCTGCCACATGCGCTTCGACGACACCAACCCGACCAAGGAGGAACAGGAGTACGTGGATTCCATCCTCGACGCCGTGCATTGGCTCGGCTTCGACTGGGGCCCCCACCTCTATTACGCGTCCGATTACTTCGAGCATCTCTATCGCTTCGCCCAGGCTTTCGTCGAACACGGCCTCGCCTACGTGGACGACCTCTCGGCCGAGGATATGCGCGCCTACCGCGGCACGCTTACCCAGGCCGGCCGGGAGTCGCCCAGCCGCAAGCGCCCGCCGGCGGAAAGCCTCGACCTGTTCCGGCGCATGCGGGCCGGCGAGTTCCCCGACGGCTCGCGCGTGCTGCGCCTGAAGATCGACATGGCCTCGCCCAACATCAACCTGCGCGATCCGGTCATCTACCGCATCCGCCACGCCAGCCATCACCGCACCGGAGACGCATGGTGCGTCTATCCGATGTACGACTACACGCATTGCATATCCGATGCCCTGGAGAACATCACCCATTCGGTGTGCACCCTGGAGTTCGAGGACCATCGCCCGCTCTATGACTGGGTGATCGAGAAGCTGGCCGATTTCGGCGAACTGGCGCGGCCGCTGCCGCAGCAGATCGAGTTCGCGCGGCTCAATCTCACCTACACCATCATGAGCAAGCGCAAGCTGATCCAGTTGGTGGACGAGAAGCATGTCTCGGGCTGGGACGATCCGCGCATGCCGACCATCGTCGGCTACCGCCGGCGCGGCTACACGCCCGAGTCGCTGCGCCTGTTTGCCGAGCGCATCGGCGTATCCAAGGCGGATTCGGTGATCGATGTCAGCGTCCTCGAAGACTGTCTGCGGGAAGACCTCAACGATCGCGCGCCCCGCGCCAGCGCCGTCCTCGATCCCGTCAAGCTGATCATCGACAACTTCCCGGCGGGCCGCTCCGAACCGTGCGAGGCGCCGGTCCATCCCCACAAACCGGAGTTGGGCAAGCGCAGTTTTCCCCTCAGCCGCGAGCTTTGGATCGAGCGCGAGGACTTCATGGAAACCCCCGCCAAGGGTTACTTCCGCCTCTTTCCCGGCAACTCGGTGCGCCTGCGCTACGGCTATGTGGTGAAGTGCAGCGGCTGCGACAAGGATGCCGCCGGCAACGTCACTGCCGTGCGCTGCGAATACTTGCCCGACTCCAAGTCCGGCACGCCGGGCGCCGACACCTACAAGGTCAAGGGCAACATCCACTGGGTCAGCGCGGAGCACGCCCTCGCTGCCGAGATCCGGCTCTACGACCGCCTGTTCAAGGTACCCTTCCCCGGTTCGCGCAAGGGACGCGACGCCGTGAAGCAGTCCCTGGCCGCCGCCGAGCACCACGCCGATGTGGACGCCGAGGATGTGGATCGCGCCGAGCAGCCCGAGATCCGGGAGGACTACGATTTCCGCGACGACCTCAATCCCGATTCGACCCGGATCCTCACCGCCTATCTCGAACCCGGATTGAGCGCGGCGAAACCGGGAGACTGCTTCCAGTTCGAGCGGCACGGCTATTTCGTGGCCGACCGCGTCAACTCCGCACCGGGGAGACCGGTCTTCAACCGCGCCGTCACATTGCGCGATTCGTGGGGCAAGCAGGCTTAGTCAGCCACAGGCGCACGCGTACCCCAGGCGGCGTCTGCGGCGGATCGCCGGTGCGGCCTCAGTGCTTGAACTGGCCGTCCTTGCCGATCATGGTCAGTTCGACGAACGAAGATCCGTCGTGATCACTGGGCGTGAAGTGGACATTGAATCCGCCGACATCGACGTTTCTCATCGTTTCCAGCGCCGAAATCAGCTTGTCCCGGGTGAGATCCTTGCCGGCGCGCCGCAGACCTTCGACCATCACCTTGGCGGCGATGAAGCCTTCCAGGCTGGTGAAGGACACGCCCCTCTCCGAACCTGACTCCTTGAGCAGCTTCTGGTATTCCCGCACCACCGGAATGGTGCCGGACCAGGGGAAGGGAACGACCTGGGAGATGCCGACACCGAAGCCCTCCGCTCCGAGTTCGGCCGCCAGCGCGCGACTGCCGACGAACGACACGTTGTAGAACCGCGTCGGGCTTCCGGCCTGCTTCATGGCCTGAATGAATGCCGCGCACGACTTGTACGCGCTGATCATGATGACCACGTCGGGCCGTGCCGCATGGATAGTCTTGACCGCGGCCGCCACGTCCACCGAATTGCGCTCCACGGTGCCGGTGGCGACGATCTTCATCTTGCGCCTCTCCATCGCCCGCTCCACGCCCGTCAGCCCGGCCTTGCCATAGGCATCGTCCTGGTAGAACACGGCGACGCTCTGGGCGCCAAGGGAAACGTGCTCCTCGACGATACGTTCCGTCTCTTCGAAGTAGCTGGCACGGACGTTGAAGATCAGGCGATTGAAGGGGTGGCGCAGCGAATCCGCTCCGGTGAAGGCACCGATGAACGGCACCTTCGCCTCGCTGAAGATGGGGATCGCCGCGTTGCTGGTGGGCGTTCCGACGTAGCCGAAGAGCGCGAACACTCCGTCCTCCCGGATCAGCCTGGTGGTGTTGGGCGCGGTGCGGCTCGGTTCGTACCCATCGTCGTAGGAGCGCAATTCGATGCTGCGCCCGAAAACTCCGCCCTGGCGATTCACATGCTCGAAGTAGAGCTGCGCGCCCAGGCGCATCTCGATGCCCAGCTCCTGGGCGGGGCCGGACAGAGCGGCGGACTGGCCGAGCAGGATCCGGTTGTCGCTCACTCCGACCTCGGCCACAGCCGCCGTCGCGGCAGAGATCGCACAAAGCACCGGGAACAATCTGAACAATCCGATCATGTCGCCTCCAGGCAGGCGCCGGCAAGTGACCGACTTCGCATGTGGACTACCGGCAGTGCTCAAGCAAGGAACCGTGGTCCCGACGCCACTCCCGAAGCCGGGATCCCTGGTCTGGTCTACGTCACCGGACAGCGCTTGTTGAGCCGCACAGATCCCCCGCACTCGTGTCGCGCAGCGGGCAAGAAGCGCCGCATCGCGCAGGACATGACCATCGCATCACTGCGACAGACGTCGGAGACCGCCTCCTGTCGTCCGCAGGCGACAGTCGCAGTTCATGTTGCAGTGTGTCTTTCTCGCTTCACACAAACGTAGTAGATTGAACTCATGGCCGCAGGTCACGGTCCTACGACAAAGGAGAAAGACTATGGGTTCAAGCAAGCCGATTGGAACGATTGCGGAGTGCTATGCGCATGCCGTCGCCATCCAGCGCGAAGCCGCAACGCGTTGCGCGGAATTCGCAGATTTGATGGCCGAGCGCGGCGAGGAAGCGACGGCAGAACTGTTCGGGCAACTTGCAGGATTCGACGCGCGACAAGCCGACCTGCTCGCTGCCGGCGCAGCGCGCATGACGCTGCCGCGCATCCCGTCCGTCGAGCACAGCTGGGTGGACGATGCGCCTCCCGAGGCAGTCTCGCACGAATTGTTTCATCTGATGACGCCGCACGACGCGCTGGACATCGCATTGCGCAACAAGCAGCGCGCCAAGGCACTGTTCGAGCAGGTCGTCGCGACCAGCCACGATCCAGAAGCGAAGGAACTGGCGGCCGCGATTTCTTCTGACGGGGACGAGCACATTCGCCGGCTGCGCGATGCGATCGCCAGAACGCCGACGCCCCTCGTCTGGGACGAACGGATGCTCGAAGCGCTGCCGTCGCACTGACGGCAACGGCCTCAGGGCTGCGCCGGGGGCGCGGCGATGAGGCCTTCGCGCATCAATGCCTGAGTTGATTCCCGGGCGTTGCGAATCATCTGCGTCGCCCGCTCCAGCAGCGCGCCGCGCTCCAGAGCCAGCAGCGCCACGCCCTGCCGTTGTGCTTCCAGGGCGGTAGCGACGGCCACCCGCGGATACACTTCCCATTCGTCCATGCGCGGCAGGATGCTGTCCTCGCGCGTGCCGCGCTCGGCCGCGAAAGCAGCCAGTTCGCTCGCCGCGGCGATGGCCATCTCTTCGGTGATGGCGCGTGCGCGCACGTCCAGAACGCCGCGAAAGATCGCCGGAAAGCACAGGGAGTTGTTCACCTGATTGGGGAAGTCGCCGCGCCCGGTGGCGACGATGCGTGCGCCCGCCTCCTGTGCCTCCCACGGCCAGATTTCCGGAATCGGATTGGCGCAGGCGAATACCACGGCGTCCCGCGCCATTTCCCTCACCCATTCCGGCCTGATCGTGGACGGATCGGGCCGGGAGAAGGCGAGGCAGACGTCGGCCCCGCGCAGGGCCTCGGCGATGCCGCCGGTGACGTTGTCGCCGTTCGATTCGCTGCAAACCCGCCACTTGTCGGGATACCGCTCGCGCGCATCGGCGATGTCATCCCGCCCCGCGTGCAGCACGCCGCGACTGTCGCAGGCGGTGACGTTGGCCGGCGGCACGCCCCAGGCCTTGAGCAGCCGATAGCTCGCCATGTTCGCCGCACCCATGCCGACCATCGCGATGCGGGCCCGCCGCAGATCCTTGCCGACGATGGCCAGCGCGTTGAGCAGACCGGCCAGCACCACCACCGCGGTGCCCTGCTGGTCGTCGTGCCAGACCGGGATGTTCATCTGCGCGCGCAGCGCATCGAGGATGCGGAAGCACTTGGGCTGGGCGATGTCCTCCAGATTGATGGCGCCGAAGGACGGCTCCAGCAGCTTCACCGTGCGAATGAACTCGTCCGCATCCTGCGTTCCCAGGCACAGGGCCACCGCGTCCACCCCGCCCAGATACTTGAACAGCAGCGCCTTGCCTTCCATCACCGGCAGGCCGGCCTCCGCTCCGATGTTGCCCAGGCCCAGCACCCGCGTCCCGTCGGAGACGACGGCGATGAGGTTGCCCTTGTTGGTGTGCTCGTACACCAGTTCCGGCTGGGCCTGGATGGCCTTGCACGGCGCCGCCACTCCCGGCGTGTACCAGACGGCGAAGTCCTTGAGATCGCGAATGGCGCATTTGGGCAAGGTCTGGATCTTGCCCTTGTAGAACGGATGCAGGCGCAGGGCGTCCTGCGACGGCTGGGCTGCCTTGGCAAGGAGTTCTTCGGGCTTGAGCATGATGCGTGTCCTCCGCAGTCGAAGCGACGCAGGTGAATTGCTGCACGAGGAAAATTCTACGGCTGCTGCCCGGACAAGCTCCATGCGCATTCGCAATCCGGCCGCGAAACCAGGCCGCACCTGCTATCATTGCCTCCCGGCAAGCGTGCTGCATGCAGGTTCGCCCGTCCCACGGCGTGCGCATTGCGAAGCGCGCGACCACGCCATCGATCCGCCTTGAACACGCCCCTCCCGCATCCGCCCGCCCGACCGAGCGCCGTCAACATCGGCGCCTGGCTGCTCGCCGGCGCGGCGCTGCTGCTGGTGCTCAAGCTCCATCTGCTGGCCGCGCTGCTGGCGGGATTGCTGGTCTATGAACTCGTCCATATCGTCGCACCGTACCTCGAACGGCGCCTCTCCAGCGAGCGCGCGAAGCTGGTGGCCGTGGCCCTGCTCTCGTTCCTGGTGGTCGGTCTGTTCACGGTGGCGACCGTCGCCACCATCGCCTTCTTCCGCAGCGACGCCGGGAGCCTGCCGCGGCTGTTGCAGAAGATGGCGGAGATCCTCGAAGGCGCGCGCACGACTCTGCCCCCCTCCGTCGTAGAGCTTCTGCCGGACACGGCCGAGCGCCTGAAGACGGCGATTGTGGGCTGGCTGCGCAGCCACGCGGGAGAACTGCAGATCGCAGGCAAGGAGGCGGGCCGCGTCTTCGCCCACATCCTGGTCGGCATGGTGATCGGCGCCATGATCGCATTGCAGGAGGTGCGGCCGATCCACGGTTACAAGCCGCTGTCCCGTGCCCTCATGGAGCGCGCGATGCGCCTGGGCGAGGCCTTTCGCCGCATCGTCTTTGCCCAGGTGCGCATCTCCGTCATCAATACGATATTCACCGCGATCTATCTGGCGCTGGTGCTGCCGCTGCTGGGCGTGCATCTTCCATTCACCAAGACGATGATCGTCATAACCTTCATCGTCGGCCTGTTGCCGGTGATCGGCAATCTCATCTCCAATTCGATCATCATCATCGTGAGCCTGGCCCACTCGCCGCAGGTGGCGCTGGGATCGCTGGCTTTCCTGGTCGTGATTCACAAGCTGGAATACTTCCTGAATGCGCGCATCGTCGGCTCGCGCATCCACGCCCGGGCGTGGGAACTGCTCCTGGCCATGCTGACGATGGAGGCCATGTTCGGCATTGCCGGTGTGGTCGCCGCCCCGATCTACTACGCCTACCTCAAGGATGAACTGGCGGCGCGCGACCTCGTTTGAAACCGCAGGGCGCGGCCCGCGTCTCAAGAAGGGGGACGCAGCCAGCGGCGGCCTGCCCCTCGATCGATAGGAGAGAACTCATGCATCAGCACGCATACCGGATCGCGTTGGTGGTCGCGCTCGGCCTGATCGGCTGCGGCAGGACGGAGAACCCCGTCACCGCCGAGAAGGCCAAGGAAGCGTCGCAGTCGGCCAAGGAATCGGTGGAGGCGGCCAAGGAATCCGCCAAGAAGGCAGGCGAGGCGGTGAGCGCAGCGGCCGACGCCGCCACGCAGGAAGCCAAGGACGCGATGAGCGCGGCCAAGGAAACCGGCAGCAAGGCCGTGGAGGCGACGAAGGAGGCTGCGAATCAGGCGGTGGACGCGACCAAGGACGCGGCGGCGAAGGCGGTGGACGCAACCCGGGAAACTGCGGCGAAAGCCGCGGCGGCCACGAAGGACGCCGCCGCCGAGGCAGCCGAGGCGACCAGGGAAGCGACGGCCAAGGCGGCCGACGCGACGAAGGAAGCGACGCGGGATCTCAGCGACAAGGCCAAGGAAGCGACCAAGAACTGAGAGGCTGTGAATAAATCTACTGCGCGTCCCGGGTGCTGCGTTGCGCGGTGCTCGCTCCTCGCCTATCTATCTGATATGTCTCGTCGCTGCGCTCCGTGCGCCTTGCCCCCGGGCCGCTCGCTACGATTTCTTCACAATCTCTGAGGCGCGCGTCTGCGCGGCGCAGATTCATTCCTTGGACGGACTGAGCGGCGGAACGAAGCGCATCACCTGCTCCAGCAGCTTCGCGTTCAGCGTCGCCTGCGCCGCGAAGCGCCCGGCATAGGCCTGATCTTCCTGCTGCAACTCGTAGCAGTTGGAGCCGCTGATGTCCATCAGCACCGCCGGCAGGCCGGCGTCGCGAAAGGCGCGATGGCGCTTGATGAAGAAGTTGCTGCAGCACATCCCGACGTAGGCCTGTTCGCCGCCGGCGCGCATTTTGGCCAGGGTCGCGACGAGGTGCTCATAGTTGGTGATGCTGATGACGCGCATGCCGCGCTCGCGCGCCATGCGGTAGGCCTCGCCCACTTCGCACAGGCCGCACTCGGTGCAGCCGTCCTCGTGGCGCCACTTGCACCAGGAGGGCTTGGCGCAGTAGGGCACGAGCATGACGCTGGCCTGGCCGAGGATGGCGCGGGCCGGCAAGTCGTGCGGCGCGTGCACCATGAGGGCGTTGGCATCTTCCAGGCTGAGGCCGATCTCGCGGCGCGCGCGGTGCTTGTCGGCCAGCAGGTGCAGGACGCGCACCAGATCCGGCGCGCCGAAGCCGATCATCGCCGCCGGCGTTTGGGCGAAGAACGAATCCACCCGGTTGCCCAGTGTTTCCAGTTCCGTGCCTTCGAGTTCGCGGGCGAGGCTGTCCAGCACATCGGCCGGCTCGATATGGAGATCGCCGGCGAATTCGACGCGCGCCAAGCCGCTGCCGTCGGGTGACAGCTGCGCCCGGCCGCGCAGTGTCCCGCCCTCGGTCTTCCACAGGGCTTCCAGCCAGCCCGCCTGCGCATCGCTCCAATCCACCGCCCTCGCCCATGCCGCCTCGTCCGATATGGCTTCGGCATCGGGCCGGATGTCCGGCTCGATTTCCGGCATGTCGCGGAATTCCACACCCAGGACTTCGGCCAAGCCGTCCTGCAGCGCCTGTCGCACGGTGTGAAGCGGCGGAATCCCGCCCAGGCATTCCCTGACCGTGACGAGGCGGTCCCGCGCCGCCGCCAGACCGTCCGGCGACAGCTTCTCGGTCGGCACGCGCAATGCCTCCAGCATGGTTCGGATGTCGGCGTCGAGGAGAACCGTGCCGTGCAGTAGCAGCGAGGAGCGGTTCGCGGCGACGAAAAAGCTGGCGATCTTGCGCCCGGCGATTTCCAGATCGTTCGGATGCGCGAACTGCGTGACGATACCCAGGCGCTTCAGCCCTGCCGCAAGCGCGGCGCCGAAGCGCTCCAGCACCTGGACGAAGGAGAGATCGGCCCCCACCCGCACGCGGTCGACCACGAGGCTGTATCCCAACTGCTGCGGGTCGAGATAGATCGCGCCGCCGCCGCTCGCCCGGCGCACCACTTCGATGCCCCGGGCGCGGCAGTAGTCGAGCCGCAGTTCGCGATCCGCGGCCTGATGGGCACCGATGCTGGCGGCGGGAGAACTGCGCCAGAAGCGCAGCAGCGCCCGCTGCCGTTCGGCGGCATGCTGCCGCAGAAGCGCACGGTCGCAAGCGTTGTTCAGCGCGGCGCTGTGCAAGCCGGTGTCGAGGGAAGCGATACGTTCCATGGGCTAATTAAAGCATGGATCCGCCGGCGCAGATTCCGCCAGCCGGATCACTCGGCGACGCCGTGCCAGTAGTCATCGACCCGCGCCTGGATCCGTCGCAGCGTCTCTTCGTCGCGCTGGGGTTCGAACAGGTGGCGGAAGCGCCCCTGCGTCTTCAGATACGCCTCAACCGGCAGCCGCGGATGCGGCACGCGGTTGTGCGTCACCTTGCCATCGACGTATTCCTTGAGCGGCCACATGCCGCACTTGACCGCCAGGCGGCCGATATCCACCGTGTCCTTGGGATCGTAGTCCCAACCGGTGGGACAGGGCGCCAGCGCCAGGATCAGGCGCGGGCCCTTGAGCTGCATCGCCTTCTCCACCTTGCGCGCCAGGTCGAGCGGCTCGGCGCCGATCACCGTCGCGACATAGGCGGGCTTGTGCGCCGCCCAGATAGCGAACAGGTCCTTCTTCTCGCCCGTGTAGCCGCCGCTGGTGGCGGTGCGCGCGCCGTGCGGCGTGGCGCCGGAGGACTGCTGGCCGGTGTTGCCGTAGCCCTCGTTGTCGTAGCAGATGTAGAGGAAATCGAGGCCGCGCTCGATGGCGGCGGAGGTGGCCGACAGCCCCATGCCGTAGCTCGACCCGTCGCCGGCAAGGACGACGGCGGTGAGATCCTCGTCCGCCGCCAGCCGCTTCTTGCGCAGTAAAATGTCGAGGGCATCGCGCACGCCCTGGGCGCCGGCCGCGGCCGAGGCCATCGAGGTATAAAGCCAGGAACCGCGGAACGGCGTGAACGGATAGACCGACAGCAGCGTCATGCAGCCGGCGGCGTTCACGAACACGGTCTTGCCACCGAGCAGGTCGTAGATTTCGTGCAGCGCCTCGAGGCCGCCGCAGCCGGCGCACATCGGTGTTCCGGCGCCCAGCAGATGGGCCGAGGGCAGATCCTTCAGGCTGCGGATCCCCGCTGTGCTCATGGCTTGTCTCCCACGCTGCCGCGCTCCGCCAGCGCGATCGCCTGCAGCTTGCGCACTTCCCGCAGTTCCGTCTCGTTGTAGAGCAGCCGCGGCGGCGGCGCCGCGCCGTCCGTCACCGCCTGGCGCGCGATACGCGCCATCTCGTAGAATTCCTCGGCGCTCACGTCGCGCCCGCCGAGGCCGCCGACGAAGCTCAGCAGCAGCGGCGCGCCCGGCCGGCCGTAGAGCGCCGCCGCCAGTTCCCCGTGCAGCACGCCGCCCATGCCCATCGACAGATTCTGGTCGATCACCGCCACCGCCGCCCGGCCCAGGAGCAGCCGCCGCAGCGCCGCCACCGGCCACGGCCGCAGCAGCCGCGGCCGCACCAGACCGACCTTCGTGCCGGCATCGCGCAGGCGGTCCACCGCGTCCATCGCCTTGGTGGCGAAGGCGCCGATCATGACGAACACGATCTCCGCATCGTCGCAGCGATAGGCCTGCACCGCAGGATGATGGCGCCCGAACTCGGCGGCGAAGCCGTCCGCCACTTCGTCGTACACGTTCAGCGCCTGATTCGCCGCGAGGTGGGCCTGGTAGCGGAAATAGGAATAGGGCGAGCCGCCCAGCACCGCCACCGCCTGACTCACCGGCCGGCTGGCGCGGAATTCGACGTTCTCGGCATCGTAGGCGGGCAGAAAGCGCCGCACCTGTTCCGGCTCCGGAATCTCGACCGGTTCGCGGGTGAAGGAGAGATAGAAGCCGTCCTCGTTGACGATCACCGGCAGCCGCACGGCAGGATGCTCGGCGAGCCGGTAGGCCATCAGCACCGTGTCCAGCACTTCCTGGCAGGTGGCGCAGTGGATCTGCAGGCAGCCCGAGTCACGCGCCGCCAGCACGTCGGTGTGATCCGGCTCCAGCGTGATGGGCGTGGCCAGCCCGCGCGACACATTGACCAGGACGAAGGGCGCGCGCCACCCCGCCACGGTGTAGATCATCTCCATGCCGTAGAGCAGGCCCTGGCTGGAGGTGGCGGTGAACACCCGCACGCCGGTGGCGGCGGCGGCCGCGGCGGCGGTGATCATGGAATGCTCGGACTCCAGCGTGACCAGGCGGCCGTCCATGTCGCCGCGCTCGAACCAAGCCGCCAGCGTCTCGATGATTTCGGTCTGCGGCGTAATGGGGAAGGCCGGCACGTAATCCACCTCGGCCAGGCGCGCGCCCCAGGCCGCGGCGCCGTTGCCGGTGAGCAGGACGCGGCTCATGTCGCCGCCTCCTGCGCCTGATGTTCCGGCACGGCGCGGATGGCATGGGGCGGACAGACCGCGACGCACACCATGCAGCCCTTGCAGTGCTCGTAATCGACGCGCGGCGTGTGGTCGGCCTCCACGCGGATGGCGCTGTCCGGACAGAAGGTGCTGCAGATCCAGGAGCAGCGGTTGCAGTGCTCGTAGTCGATAACCGGCCGCAGGGTACGCCAGAGGCCGGTGCCGACAAGTTCGCTGGTGGCAGTGGCGTGGATGTCGGGCACCGACACGCGGGCCGGATCGAAGGGCAGCTCGATCCACTGCGGCGACGCGTAGCTCTCGGCGCCGATGCCGCCGCCCGCAGCCACGACGCCGGCATGGGCGGCCATGGCGTCGAAAGCCGCCAGCGCCTGCTCCAGATTCTGCTCCACCGCGACCTCGCCATAGCGCGCAATCTCGGCCCGGATCGCCGCCGCCAGGCTCTCGCGCCGTACGACGCCGACCAGTCGCGCCGCGGCGCCGGCGCAGACTGCGCCGATGAACGCGAGTGCAGCGCGGTCCGCGGCCGATCCGGTCGCGGGCAGCGTCAGCACCGCGCCGGCGAACTTGAGCCGCTTCCGCCAGGACTCCGCCGGCTCTGTGCTGTTGAGGAGCAGCACCGTGCGCCCGGTCACGCCCTGCAGCACGCCGGCTGCCGGCACCGGAACCAGCGTTTCGTCGGCCACGATCACCAGATCGGGCCGGGTGATGACGCCGCGCTCCTTGATCGTCTGGCGCTCGGCGCGCACGTAGGCGAAGATCGGCGCACCGCGGCGTTCGGCGCCGTAGCGCGGGGCATCCTGCACCTCGAAGCCTTCTACGAAGAAGGCGGCGCCCAGGATCTGGCCGGCGGTCTTCATGCCCTGCCCGCCCCGGCCATGGAAGCGGATGCGGAACATCGCGTGCAGCCCTTCTGCCTCGGTCAAAGGATCGGGAAGCGGCGGTAGCTCATCGCCTGCTTCACCCGCTCTTTGGCGAGGGCAACCGCCGCCTGCCGCGGCAGATCGGCTCCGCCCTCGGCCTTGGCCAGCACGGCCTCGGTGTTGTCGTGGATGCGCTCGGCGATGACCTCGAACGCTGCCGCCTGCGTCGTCCCCTGATATTCCATGGCGGCGCAGATCACCCCGCCGGCATTGGCGATGAAGTCGGGCACGATCAGCACGCCGCGCTCGTGCAGCAGCTTCTCGGCGCCCGGCGTGAAGGGAATGTTGGCGCCCTGCAGCACCAGCCTCGTCCGAAGACGCGCGACGTTGTCCTCGCGGATGACGTCGGGCCGCGCCGCCGGAATCCAGATTTCGCACTCGACATCGATCACCGCGTCGCGATCGAGGCGCTCGCCGTCCGGATAGTCGCACACCGTCCCGCCTGCGGCCTTCAGCGCCATCAGCTTCGCGACATCGATGCCTTTGCGGTTGTGGATGGTGCCGCGCGAATCCGCCGCGGCGACCAGGATTGCACCCTTGGCGGCGAGGAAGCGCGCCGCGTGCCGCCCCACCGCGCCGAAGCCCTGGATCACCACGCGCGCGCCTTCGAGGCTGAAGTCGCAGTGGCGCACCGCCACCTCGGCGGCGTGGAACAGCCCCCAACCGGTGGCGCCGATCTCGTCCAGGGGAATGCCGCCCAACGCCGCCGGCAGGCCCACCGAGCGCCCGATCTCGTCCTTGACCCAGGCCATGCAGGTTTCGTCGGTGCCCATGTCGGGCCGAAGATGTAGTCCTGCTCGTTCCTCAGGGCGTGGGCGAAGGCGCGCACCAGGCTCTCCTTGTGGCTGCGCGGCATGCGCGGATCGCCGTAGAGCACCGACTTGCCGCCGCCGTGGGGCAGGCAGGCCGCCGCGTTCTTCAGCGTCATGGCGCGGGCGAGGCGGAAGCATTCGACGGTACTGACATCCGGCGCCATGCGCAGGCCGCCGATCGAGGGACCGCGGGAAACGTTGTCCACCACCAGCACGGCCTTCAGGCCGAGGGAAGGCTCATGGACGTGGATGATCTTGGCGGGACCGAACTCGTCCGCGAAGCCGAATACGTCTTCCATCGTTGACCTCCGATCTGCCGCCCGCGCCGGGCGAGCGCTGCGGCTGCCGCGAGGTCAAGGTAATCACGGCGCGACGAGGGCGGCTTGACCCACGTCAACCGGTCGATCGAAGCGGCCGTCCGGCCCCCAGGGATGGAGCAGCTTCCCCGGCCGGCCTATGTGCGGGCGGGCCGGAGCGCGGAGTCAGTGCTTGCTCTTGCTGCCCTTGCCGATGAAGGCGACGGGAAATACCACCTCGGCCGCCGCCTGCTGGCGCGGCGCGTTCTGGTAGTCGGGCATGTGCGGCGCCTCGGCGCCGGAAGCCTGCATCAGCTTCTGGATCAGGAGTTGGACTTGGTCGGAGAGCCAGTCCTCCTCGAAGCGGGTGGGCATGAAGCGCAGTTCGCGCACGCGCTCGGGAATTTCCTCGGCGGACATCTTCTCGTTGGCGGCATAGGCGGCGGAGAAGAACGGGCCGGCGATGAAGTGCATGTGGTAGCCGCCTTCGCCGCTCGCCGCCAGCAGGAAGATGCGCGCGCCGGCGGCCAGTTCATGGTCTTCGTCGAACACCGGCGTCACCGCGAAGGCGGCGCCGCGGCGCCGGATCACGTACTCGACCGCATCGTCGAAGCTCATCCGGTTGTCTTCCACGGGCTGCGCCGCGTCGCTGGTGTGCTCTTGCTGTCCGGTCATGGTCTGTTCTCCTCCCTGCATAGGGGCTATTTCGAAATTGCCCAATACCCTACCATATTGGTCGGATATAGCCAAGCATTGGTCGAGTCGCCGTCTTGCGCGATAGAGCGACCGCTGCTTCGGCGCCCCCCCTTTCGCTCATCTTCATTTCCACTCATTCGTCAATGAACTATTTCCACCGCACTGCTAGCATTGTGCTTTGTTGTATGGCAAGGGAGGAAAGAATGAATATCGAAAGCGTGCCCCGACCCGTTCGCCGGGTTCGGAATCTGGCCATCCTCGCGGTGGCTATCCTATGCGCATCTGCTCTGGCGCAAGCCCAACAGTCATCAAACCTGAAACTGCGCGACCTCCTGGCCAAGGGGGCGAAGCAGCTCTCCGTCGCAGAGGTCCAGGAGATCGTGCCCGGAGCGAAGGTCACGAGCGTCAGTGCAAGTGGTGTCACCAGACGATGGGCGAATGACGCCGATGGAAAGTTCATCGCATCGGGCTTCGATCCGACCACGACGACTCCCAGAATGCGCAGTTTCCAGGGATCCGGCAGTTGGCGCATTGGCGACAACGGGAAGTATTGCGTCACAGTGGAATGGCCGAGGGCGACCGAGCAATGGTGCCGGGTTCTCTTCAAGCTCGACGACAAGTACTACGCTGTCAAGTCTGCGGACGACGAGAACGCCGACGCGCACGAGCTGGAATTTCGCAAGTAGCGACCGTTTCTCCGTCCGCTCCCCGGGGAGTGCCCGCTGCCCCACCCAGTGACTGCCTCCCCGCGGACCGAGGGCATGCCGTGGACGATGGATCGCGGGTGAATCCATAGTGCGTCATTTCATCGCTCACGGACACAACCGCCCGACAGCGGCGGCGGCCGCGTCTGACCGTTGGAGCAATTGACAACACGTCGATGTGTTGGCGCCATTTCCAACATGACGGCGGCTCAACTGATCCGCAGGCGCATCACCTACTCTGCCTCGGCTTTCACCGAGTTGGTGCTGTGGCGGCTCCCGACTCACGTTCCGGGGTCGCCCCACGAATTCAAGTACAGGCCGGCCTATGTCGTGCGCGGAGGACGAGTGTTGCGATACGACAACGACGTTGGTAAAGGGGATCACCGGCATTTCGGTGGCAAGGAAAGCACCTACGCGCGCACCACGCCAGAGCAGTTGATCGCCGACTTTCAGCAACACATTGTGCGAGGTGGCACCATGACAACCGTGATTCTTGACGTGCCCCCCCTGGCGATTCGATGGCGGATTTCGTCCATGCCTGGACGACCGGCCAGCCCAAAATCCGCGCGCATCAGCTTTGCCAGCGCCGGCCCCGAGTTGTTGTGGCATGTGCTGACCGCAAAGAGATGGGAACTGCTCAAGGCGCTATGCGGGGCGGGGCCGGTATCGATCCGCGAAGCGGCGCGGCGCGTGGGCCGCGACGTGAAGGCGGTGCACGGCGACGTGACGGCACTGGTGAACGCCGGTCTGCTGGACCGCACGGAAAACGCACGCATCGTCTTTCCCTTCGACGCGGTGACGGTCGAGTTCACGTTGCAAGCAGCATGAGATCGACTGAGTGAGGCGCGTACAAGGGTCCGGCCCGACGTATCCTGAGCGATGGGGCGACCGCATGGCGAAAAAAGATGCGAACCCCTTTCGCTCATACAGGAACGTGGTCCGAAGGCCACTCCAGGCTTGAATTGGTCATGCGGCCTGTGCGTATAATTTAAGTTCGCTTTGACCGGAGCAGTCAGGCATGGGAACTGCGACAACACCCGAAGCGCTGACCCTGCGCTGGGCCGCGATCCTCAACGATCCTGCCCTTTGCAGTCTGCCTTACAAGATCGAGCTCAATGCCTGGGGGAAGATCGAGATGACACCGGCGAGCAACCGCCACGGACGGCTGCAGAGCCTCATCGCGGCAGAGCTGTTGCGTCAGTTGCCGGACGGAATCGTGGTCACCGAAGCGTCGATACTGACCGACATAGGCATCCGGGTGCCCGACGTGGTCTGGGGCTCGCGGCAGTTTGCGCAAGCCTACGGCGAGACGACGCCTTATCCGATGGCACCGGAGATCTGCGTCGAGATTACATCACCCTCAAACTCGGACGCCGAAATCCAGGAAAAGATTCGCGCCTTTCTCAAGGCCGGCGCACAAGAGGTCTGGATCGCTGCGGAAGACGGGACGATCACCTATCACGACGCGACCGGCGAGCGAAACGCCAGCAGGTTCGCAGTATCCCTTCGCCTGCCGGGGCCGATCTCCTAGTTGCCGGCGAGTCACGTTGTAGGATAAAGGGCGCCTGACTCCGATAGTCTCCGGCGCGCCGGCAACGGTGTGCCAGCGTTGCTCTATGCCTGCCTGCTGGACCGCACGGAAGACGTGCGCATCGTCGTTCCCTCCGACGCCGTGAAATTCGAGTCCATGTTGCTGGCGGCGTAGGATTCAGGGGGTGAGGCACATGGAACGGTCTGGGCGGACTTGTCCTGGGCGAAAGGATGAGCCCCAACAAGGAAGATTGGACACTGACCCCGACGACCAAGATGCAGCCACGGTCTTCCGCCGGACGCGGCAGCATTGCCCAGTGCTCTACAATGCGTCCTGAGCGGTTCATCAGGAGGGTTCCGGCATGAACGCACCGCAATGTTTCGTTCCCGATCCCAGAGTCGAAGCTGCGATTGAGTTCGGCCTCAGCCTCAAGCTCGACGCCCCGTGGGAAACCAATGGACAAGGACAGATCATCATGAGTCCACCCGTCGGCCTTCCCCATGCCAAACGTGCAGACCGCATCGCCGTGGCAATCCGCTCGCTCCTGAACGGCTGGCGGGTATGGCCGAAAGTCGGCATTCATACCGCCGACGGAGTCAAGGCGCCCGATCTGGCAATTGCGGCCCCCGACTTCACCGAGGCCACGGACGCGCGCGGCTTCCTGGTCCGTGCACCGGAAATCTGCGTCGAGATCATGTCTCCTTCCAATACCTGGGAGGAGATGCGCCACAAGACGCTGCTCTACCTCGCCGCCGGAGCGCAAGAAGTGTGGGTGTGCGACGAAGGCGGCGCGGTTCATTTCTTCGATGGCACCGGCGAGCGAAGCGCATCCGCCCTGGCCAGCGGGATGATCGCCAGCGTCGGCTAAGAATGCCAGGCGGGCGGTCTGCGATGCGGCGGACCTCTCGCAAACGCAGCATCGGTGAATGCGCGAGAAAGTCGAACCCGTTTTGTTTGGAGTTCATGGTGCAAGCAGCATAAGATTGATTGAGTGAGGCGCGTCCAAGGGTCCGGGCCGACTTTTCCTGCGCGATAGGGTGACCGCTATGGCGAAAATTCGAATCCGGCCCCTTTCACTCCTTCGATCCGGATCCTTTCACCCGGTAAGCAAGAGGAGCACGAGAGCATGGAACGTATCGTGAATCTGCACATCGAGCGGCTGCCCGAGGGGATGTATCTGGCGACCTCGGATGACGTGCAAGGCTTGATCGCCCAGGGACGCACGATTCAGGAGACGATCGAGATCGCGCGCGACGTGGCAAAGAAGCTGGTCGAGGCGCAGGCCGAGCGCGACGGACTGGCAACGCTGCCGCAGGCGGCGGAGGCCTTCGACTATCCGTTGATCGTCAATGCCTGATGGGACGGCTGGCGGGTTTCCGCTATCGCGAGATCGTCAAACGGCTCAAGCGCCTGGGCTTCGAGTTCGACCGCCAGGCGGCCGGCTCCCATGAAATCTGGTTCAACCCCGAGACCCGCCGATATACAACCATCCCCAATCACCCAGGGGACATGCCCGAAGGAACATTGCGGGCGATTCTCAGGCAGGCCGGCGTCGAACCGGAAGCGTTCTTGGGCAGTAGCGCTCACGGGAACAATGCCCGCGCGCAGGGCCGTCAGCGTTGGCGTCTCATGCAATCGGGGTGCGTCGCCCATCACGGCAGAATTGAGCGGATGGGGCAGGGCCAGCGGTCCGAGCCGATTATCCTGGGCGAGAGCGGGACACCGTGAGGAAATTCGACCCTGACCCATTTGCGTTCCCCATTGACCCTCTTTGGCCCTACCGTCGCCCCCTTTGACCATTGATGGCGACATCACCGTGCGTACAGGAGGTACCCCATGCTAATCGAGGAACTGACGATTGAAAATATCCGCTGCTTCGAAAGAGCGCCCCTGAAGTTCAAGAACAAGAACTGGGTGACGCTGCTCGGACAGAACGGTTGTGGCAAGAGCACGGTGTTGCAATCCCTCGGGCTACTTCTGGCAGGCCCCGAGGGTGCGCAGATACTGGCTCCGCGCCCGGTAGGCTGGTTGCGTGACGAAGGCCAGCGTGGCAAGTTGTCCATCAAGGTCCATCAGGGCGACAGCGATCCCGGGAGCTTTGGCTCACAGAAGGTCACCCGGTCCTTCGGCTACTCTTTCTTTATCACTGGGAGCGATCAGCTCACTGTCAACAACAAGCTCTACACCGAACCAGGCGTTCATGCAGTCCAGGAAAAAAGGCTGACCTGGCTGCGTCAGAACGCCTTCACGTCAAAGGGAACAGGATGGTTTGCCGTCGGCTATGGGGCGTTTCGACGGTTAACTCGCAAGAGCGAGATCATCGTGCCGTCCTTGGAGCCGTCAACCCGCTACACGAATTTCTTCACCCAGTTCGACGAGGATCAACCGCTGTCCGCCTTTGAGCGCTGGATGGTCTATCTCGACTACAGCATCGTCAAGAGCGATGAGGGCGAGGAAAGGCACAAGGAGGCGAAGCGGCAGAAGGAACTGGGCATCGAGGCGATCAATTCGTTGCTGCCACGCGGCGTGCGTTTCCATAGCGTCACCGCTGAGGGGCGTATCTTTTTCGATGTGGGTGGCCCCAAAGTGCCGACGCTTGCCTTCAGCCATGGCTATCGCAGCGTCCTGGCCCTTTCCGGCGATCTGGTATGGCGGTTGATCCAGGCCTTCCCGGAGAGCAATGACCCGTTGAAGGAAGAGGGTGTCGTTCTCATCGATGAGTTGGACATTCACCTCCATCCGATTTGGCAGCGGGATATCGCCCTCTGGTTGCGCAAGCAGTTCCCCAAACTTCAGTTCATTGTCGCGACGCATAGCCCGTTCATCGCTGCCGGCGCAGGCCAGGAGGCCCTGACGCTCAAGTTCTCGCTGTCGAATGGTAAGACCTCGGTCGAAGAAGTCCGCGATTTTTCCGCGCTCAGTGTTGATCGTGTGTTGCAAAGCGATGCCTTCGGCAAAGTCTCTCCCTACTCGCCACAGACGCAGGAAAAGATTGACCGTTACGACGCATTACTCGTGAAACGAACCAACATGTCTAAAACGGAAAGGGCCGAGTTCGAACAGCTTTCGCTGTTTGTCGAAGCGGCCCGTCCGATTGGCGGGCCGCCGGAATCCGGTTCGCTGCAATCCAGGATTGATGCTTACCTGGAGAAAACATTGCCATGATCCGCGTTGAGCGGGCGGCGAAACCTGCAGTGATCGAGCAGAACCAAGCGGCGTGACACGGGCGCTGCTCAATGCTGGCACCAACAAGGACAAGGCGTACTTTCCGCAGGTCGACGGTCGAATTTGCGCGTAATTTCCCTGGGATGTCGGGCGATTAGGGTTTGCGGGGCGCTTCAGCGTCTATAAGCCGCTCGGTTTCGTCTTCCCACGCTCGCAGGAGCTTCTTCACTTTTCGGTAGTTCGCGATCGCCTGGTGCAGGAGTACGGCCTGCGCAGGCGAGACGTAGCGGTGGACCAGCTTGCCGGCCTTCATGCGCCCCCACTCGTAGTAGGGCCCATGGCGGGCTGCTGGGTCCTGCTGGCAGCGGCAACTCGCCTTGCCGCACTTCATCATCCGCTTGAGCAGGGTGCCGGAGCACAGGGTGTCGATCTCGGCTAGGGCGTGGCGGATGCGAGTGAGGTGCTCGCGTGCCAGAGCGGCTGTTTTTTCTGGGTTGCGTTTGGACAAGGTACTTGACTGTCTAGGAATCCTACGACGATAATAGCGTAGGAATGGCGCCAACGCAACAATCTCCTCCGCAACGCGCCCGCTTCAGCCTGCATAGCGAGCGTCTGGGTCCCTTACCCCTCGTCAATCACTTCGTTGACCGGGTCGGTCTGGAAGAGCTGCTCGATCGATACGTTCCCTCCGACGCGCGCTGCACCGTCCCCCATGCGCGTGCTCTTGGTGTGCTGCTGCGCTCCATCATCGTCGAGCGAGAGCCGATATACCGTCAGCAGGAGAGCGTGCACGGGTTCGCCAGCGGGATGTTCGGCATCCGTCCCCAGGAGATGGAATGTCTGTCTGACGATCGGCTCGGGCGCGCTCTGGACCACCTGTTTGATGCCGACCGGGCGGGGCTGCTCACCGAGGTGGCGTTGGCGGTCGGGAGCCGCTTTGGCGTGCGCTTCGATGAATTCCATAACGACGCCACCTCGGTGAGCTTCTGCGGCAGCTATCGCGCCGCCTCGGGACGAAAGATTCGCGGCCGAAGCGCCCCGGTGATCACCTACGGGCACTCCAAGGCGCACCGCCCTGACCTGAAGCAGTTGCTGCTCTTTCTCACCATGAGTGCCGACGGCAACATCCCCGTTGCCTTTCGCTGTGCCGACGGCAATGCGAGCGAGTCGCGCAGCCACATCGAAACGTGGAACACGCTGCGGGCGGTGGCGGGCCGCTCGGACTTCTTGTATGTGGCGGACAGTAAACTTTGTTCGCGACAAAACATGCAGGAGATCGAGCGCGCCGGCGGGCGCTTCGTCACCGTGATGCCGCGCAGCCGCCTGGAAGACGAAGAGTTCCGCCAGTGGATCCAGACCAACACCCCGGACTGGCAGTGTGTCTGGGACCGGCCCAACCCGCGCTACAGCGACGGGCCGCGCGACTGCTGGTACGTCTGGCGGGCGCCGCTTCCCTCCGCGGAAGTCTGGTCGGTCGTCTGGGTCTGGAGCGCATTGCTCACCCTGCACCAGGAGGCCCGGCGGCGCAGGAACATCGCCGCAGCCACGGAACAGCTCACGCAGCTGCACGAACGCCTGGCCGGCCCGAAGGCCCGGCTACGGGGCGCCGCCGAGATCGATCTCAAGCTCAAAATGATCCTTGAGACGCACCACGTCGGCCGCTACCTCAAGGTCAAGCGCATCGTGCGTGAAGACCATGTGTACAAGCAAACACGCCGCGGCCGCCCAGGGCCCGAGACCGCTTACCGCAAGATCACCAAGCGGCGCTTTGATATCGAGTGGAGCACCGACGAGGAGGCCATCGCCTACGACCACAGGAGCGATGGCATGTACCCGTTGATGACCAACGATCGCAGCCTGTCAGCAGCCCAGGTTCTTCAGGCCCACAAGGGCCAGCCCATGATCGAGAAGCGCTTCGAACAGATCAAGACGGTGCATGAGATCGCTCCCGTGCTCCTGAAGAACGAGGGCCGCATTGAGGCGCTCTTCACCCTGTATTTCCTTGCCCTGCTCGTTCAAGCCCTCATCGAGCGCGAGCTGCGTCTTGCCATGAAGCGTGAGGGCATCGAGGAACTTCCCCTGTATCCGGAGCAGCGTCAGTGCGCACACCCCACCACTGAACAGATCTTGCGTCTGTACAGCCTCACCGAGCAACACAAACTGACCCAAGATGGCCACACCGTGCAGGTCTTCGAGGTTCAGCTCACGGACCTGCAGCGTCAGCTGCTCGGCCTGCTCGGCGTCCCGGAGGAGGCATTTCGCCCGTCAGAGTAGCCGGTAAATTCGCGCCAAATTGTAACTTCGACCTGCGGAAAATACGGCAAGGCGCGAGCGGAAGAGAAATATCGCCACCCGGCGATCAAGAGTGCCCTCGCACTCATGTTTCACGGCAAGTGCGCCTATTGCGAAAGCAAGATTCGTCACGTTGATTACGGGCATATTGAGCACTTCCGCCCGAAATCGAAGCCCGAGTCTAGGTCGTTCGCGTTCGAGTGGGGAAACCTGCTACTGTCATGTGCTGTATGCAATGGGGCAGAACACAAAGGGGACCGTTTTCCAGAGGCTGCTGCGGGCGGGCCTTTGGTTAACCCTTGCGAGGACTTACCCGAGGAACATTTCGAGTTCGTCTTCGATTTTCGGGCACGACTGGCTACCGTCATCGGTACAACGGTAAGAGGCAAGACGACGGAAGCGCTCCTTGGCCTTAATCGTCAGGACTTGCGGGCTTATCGGTCACAGCAGGTGATGAAGCTGTGTGTTCTGTCACGGTTTGCAGAGAACGATCCGGACGCCAGAACACTGCTGGAAGAAGCCTCCCAAGACGACGCCGAATACGCGGCGTTTGCCAAGGCGCTGGTTGCGGGACATGTCTGTGATCAGGGACTTGCTTGAGTTCCCAGCAAAAAGCGAATATTCGGGACCAAAGGGGTCACGTTCCAATTATTCCGTTGGCTAAGATGCCCGTACAGCGGGCGAGACCCCGCTACACGCAGTGGCGTGCGCCGGAAGTCGCAACCCGGCACTTGCAGGGTAGGTCAGCTTGGTCCCCGGGGGGCGACGCTGAACCTCTTCACCGTCTGAGCGTTTGTCGCCCCGCCAAGCCGCTCATTGCGGCCAGAATCCTTGAAAGTCGAAAGACAACTGCCGGTGGTGCCGGATGGACAGGAGGTATGCGGTGTCACCGATCAGCGCATACAGGATGAGATACTCATCGGCTCAGGTACTCCCGGATCTCGCCCCGCCCGATCCGTGCCCTCAGTCGCTCGATCATGGCCTGCGACTCGATCGACTGAGCTTGGCGCGCAAGGAAAGGGCGCCCCATCTTCGGGAACTGCTCTAGGTTCGGGACCACGGTTTCCAGAAGGCTGTCCAGCAGCCTGTCGTAGGCTTGCGGCGCCTTTCCATCGATCTAGTAAGCTTCGATGGCGGCGAGGTGTGCGTCAACGTTGCCGGTGAGCTTGACCGCCGTCCTGTTCAGGAACATTCGGCCTTACGCAAGTTCGCGTTTGGCCTTCAATCGACGAATGGCCTGACGGGCGTCCTTCACTTTTCCCTCGGCGATGTCGGCCAACCCGTTCGCCGCTTCATCGAGCAACATCAAATGGATGCGCTCCCGTTCGAGTCGATGGTAGTAGTCGAGACGGTCGGCATCGACGAGCGCGACGTAGCTCTCGCCGTTCTTGGTGATGATCTTTTCCGCGCCGGCCTTCACTTCGTCCGCAATCTCGGACAGACGGGAGCGCGCCTGGGTCAGCGGGATGATGTCCTTGGCGGTGATAGCCATGTCCAAGCCTCGATGGGAAAGCCGGCGTTAATCTGTAGCTAATTCTGTACAGATTCCGGCGCATCGTTCAAGCGCGACAGGAATGCTGCGGCAGGAACGGGCGGCCCGTCGCATCGGACAGCGCCGTCCCGCTCGTCCATCCGGGCTCTCGATGCGATTGTGATAGGCTGAACGTCGTGCCGACAACGCCGCGCCGCCGATGCGCGCGGCACGTTCGCGAGGTGTCGCCATGGGGGATTGGAAGCGCTTTTCTCGCCTGCTGATTCTGGGATGGGTTGCTGCCGCTCAGTTCTTGGCCGGGGTTTCCGTCGCGTTCGGCCAGCAGCTCTCCGCCGCGCCGGTATTCGCGTTGAATACGCCGTACCACGCCGGATTCGTGCTGCACCTGGCGGTCACGCCGGACGAACGCGAGGTGGTGACTGCCGGCTTCGACAAGACCATCCGCGTCTGGGATGTCCAGTCCGGCGATCTGCTGCGGCGCTTCTATCTGCCGCTGCGCGATGGCGGCGACGGCAGGATCACCGCGCTCGGCCTGTCGCCCGACGGGGAACAACTCGCGCTGGGCGGCGGGCTGTTCGGCTTCGGCAAGGGAAAGGCGGTGATCGTCGTCTCGCCGGCGGACGGCCGGATCGTTCACACCATCGGCGGCTTCAATCTCAGCCCCCGCACGGTAAGCTGGTCGAAGGACGGCGGGCTGCTGGCGGTGGGCATGGACGGCCACGAGGGGCCGAGCCGCATTCACGTCTTCGAAACGGCGACCTGGAACAAGGTGTTCGACGATCGCGACGTCAGGGGGAGGGTGGACGCGATCGAGTTCCGGCGCGACGGGGTGTTCTTCGCCACCACCAACAACGGGACCATCGACAGCGAGGTGTTCCTCTATCGCCCCGAGGGCAAGACCTTCCGGCGCGTGGTCAAGAAGTCCGTCGGCGACCGCGGCGCCTATCGCGCGGCATGGACGGCCGACGAGACCCATCTCTACGTCGGCGGCCACAGCTATCTCTCGGGCGAGGACCTCACGGGATCGCCGTGGCCGGAAAGCCGCCGCACGCCCAAGGCCGAGGGCTTCATCGCAATGCGCGACGCGCCGGACGGCGCGGCGGTGTATGCAGCCTTCTGGGGCAGAAGCGCCGACTCGGGCAGGCTGCGCCGCTTCCGCGACCGCGGCCTGCGGACCTGGGACGAGGTCGCCATACCCGACGGCAGGGTTACCGACTTCGCCATTCTGCGCAGCGGCCCGTTGATTTACGTATCCCACGATGGCGCGGTGGCGGCCATCGGGCCGGATTTCAAGCCGCTGTGGCGGCAGGCCGGTCCCTCGCCCTGGTTCTTGCGGGTCGCCGGAGCGGCTGAAGGTCTCCGCCGACGGCCGATGGGTCACCCTGCCCCTGCCGGCACAGGCGAAGGAAGGAGAGATCGCCTTCAACCTCTACGAGCCGCGGTTCGAGCACCGCTCCAATGTGACGCAGAAATGGGCCGAGCCGACGACCTCGCGGCCGGGGGTTCAACTCCTGGCGTGGCATAACAGCTTCAAGGGCACGGTCAACGGCAATCCGCTGCCCCGCTTCCACGGCCGGGAAACGGCGCTGTCGGCCGCGGTGCATTCCGCCGAGCCCGCCCTTGTGTACGGCTCCAATCTCGGGCGTCTGCGCAAGGTTTCGGCGGACGGAAAGGAGATCTGGGGCCGGACACTGGCGGCGGACGTGTCGGCGGTGCAGTTGCTCGAAGCGGCCGGGCTCGTCGTAGCGGCTACCGAAGACGGCTTCCTGCGGGTGATGCGCTGGAGCGACGGGGTCACGGTGATGAGCTATTACCTGCAGCCGGCCGAGCGCCAGTGGATCGCGGTGTCCAACGGCGGCTACTACGAGGCCGGCGTCGGGGCGGAGGATCTGGCAGGATGGATCGTCAATCGCGACACCCGCCAGATGGCGGATTTCTATCCGCTGTCGCGGTTTCGCGAACGCCTGCTCCTGCCGGGCGTGACCAAGGCTGCCCTCGAAGCCCGCGACGGTGCGAAGGGAGTGGAACGGGCGCTGGGAGCGCGGTCCGGGTCGTCGGCAGCAAAGCCGCCGGAGGCGGCGCGAATCGAGAGCATGCGTCAGGCGGAGGCGGCGCAGCGGGCCGAGGCCGGCGGCGGGCACCGTGCAGGTGCCGCGGAGGAGGAAGCCGCAGAGGTGCCGGCGGCGCAGCCGATGGGGCCGGCCGTGGATCAGCTACCGCCGGTGGTCAACGTGATCAGCCCGGGATTGTCGGTCACGGCAAGCGAGCCGAAGCTCACCCTGAAGTTGCGCATTCGCACGCCCGCCGCCGCGCCGGTCAGCGCGATCACGACGCGGGTGGTCTCGGCACGGCAGGTGTCCCGGGGCCTGCAGGCCAAGCCCGCTACGGACGAACCGACCCTGTCGGTGACTCTGCCCGAGGAGGATGCGCAGGTGCAGATCGTCGCCACCAACCGCTGGGGCAGTTCGCTGCCGGCGGTGGTGCGCGTGCGCTACGTGGGGAAACCCGCGGCGACACAGCGCGGCAAGGGAGTGCTGCACCTGGTTTCGATCGGCGTCTCCGATTACGACAACCCCAGGTACAGGCTCGGTCTGGCGGCCAAGGACGCCCAGGATTTCGGCCGCCTGCTGGGCGGTCAGAAGGGCAAGCTGTACGACAAGGTGGAGGCGACGGTGCTCACCGACAAGACGGCAGGCAAGGCAGCGGTGGAGAAGGCCCTCGCGGATTTGCGCGACCGGGTCCGGCCGCAGGACACCACCTTCGTCTTCCTGGCCGGGCACGGCATCAACGACGATGCCGGCGAATATCTGTTCCTGCCGAAGGAGGCCGACCTGGCGCGGCTGCGGGATACCGGAATTTCCTTCCGCCTCATGCGCCAGGTGCTCGCCAGCCTGCCCGGGCGCATCCTGATGTTCGTGGATACCTGCCACGCCGGCAATGCGCTGGGCGACCTGCGGGCGGGGCTGTCGCGGGACAACACGGCCGCCATCAACGAACTGGCCAGCGTCGAGAACAACATCATCGTCTTCGCGTCGTCCACCGGCGCGCAGGAATCCATCGAAGACGCCGCCTGGGGCAACGGCGCCTTCACCAAGGCGCTGGTGGAAGGCCTCAAGGGCGCAGCCGACTTCAAGAAGCGGGGGCGGGTGACCTACAAGCAGCTCGATGCCTATATAGCGGACCGGGTGGAGGAGCTGACCAAGGGCCGGCAGACGCCGGTCACGCCGGTACTGCTCACGGTGCCCGATTTCGCGCTGGCGGAAACCGCTCGCTGAGAGCTTGTGAATAAATCTACTGCGCGTCCCGAGTGCTGCGTTGCGCGGTGCTCGCTCCTCGCCTATCTATCTGATATGTCTCGTCGCTGCGCTCCGTGCGCCTTGCCCTCGGGCCGCTCGCTACGATTTCTTCACAAGCTCTGAGCAATCCGCCCGTCGACGGCGGGAAGCGGGGCCGCGACTGCGCGGAGCGGGAGGCGGCGGCCCGGCAGCCTCGTCCGCGCATGGATAGAATGCGTTCCTCCGCGCAACAATCCTTTCCCCTTCACGAGCATGTCAGCCGACCCCTCCGACGCCATCCTCATCCGCGGCGCCCGCCAGAACAACCTCAAGAATCTCGACCTGAGCATCCCCCTGAACGAGCTGGTCGTCGTCACCGGAGTCTCAGGTTCGGGCAAGTCCTCGCTCGTGTTCGACACGCTCTACGCCGAGGGCCAGCGGCGCTATGTCGAGACCTTCTCGCCCTACGCGCGGCAGTTCCTCGACCGCATGGACAAGCCGCAGGTGGACGCCATCTCCGGCATCCCGCCGGCGATTGCCATCGATCAGACCAATCCGGTGCGCACCTCGCGCTCGACGGTCGGCACCATGACCGAACTGAACGACCACCTGAAGCTGCTGTTCGCCCGCGCCGCGCAACTCTTCTGCCGCGGCTGCGGCCGGCCGGTGCGGCGCGACACGCCCGATTCCATCTTTGCCCAGCTTGCCGAACGCGCCCTTGCCGCCGGCGATCCGCGGCTGGTGATCGTCTTCCCGGTGCCGATTCCGCACAATTTCAGCGAGCAGGAAGTGCTGACGCTGCTGGAGGCGCAGGGCTACACGCGCCTCCACGCCCGCAGCGGCGACACGCTGGAAATGGTGCAGGACCGCTTGCGCATGTCGTCGGCCGAGAGGGTGCGGGTGATCGAGGCACTGGAGGCGGCGCTGCGCGTGGGCCAGGGGCGCGTCGCCGTGCACGCGCTGGACGATTCCGGCGCGCCGGCGGCGACCTGGAAGTTCTCCTCCGACCTGCACTGCGCCGACTGCGACATCCACTACGCCGAGCCGACGCCCAGCCTGTTCTCCTTCAACTCGCCCATCGGCGCCTGCGAAACCTGCCGCGGCTTCGGGCGCTCGATCGGCATCGACTACGGCCTCGTCGTGCCGGACGAAGCCAAGACCCTGCGCGGCGGCGCGGTCAAACCGTGGCAGACCGAGAGCTACCGGGAATCCCAGGGCGACCTCCACGAATACGCCGACACGCGCGGCATACCGATGGACGTGCCGTGGCGCGAACTCTCGCCGGAGCAGCGCCGCTGGGTGCTGGAGGGCGAAGCGAACTGGAAGAACTGGAGCAAGTCCTGGCCCGGAACCTGGTACGGCGTGCGGCGCTTCTTCGACTGGCTCGAAACCAAGAGCTACAAGATGCATATCCGGGTGCTGCTCTCCAAGTACCGTGCCTACACGCCCTGCGCCGCCTGCGACGGCAGCCGCCTCAAGCCAGTCGCGCTGCTGTGGCGGCTCGGCACGGCGGACGATGCGCAGCGCGCGCTTGCCGCGCCGCAGCGCTTCCTGCCGCCTGCGGTTTCGTGGCCGCGCCCGCTGCTGGAATCGCTGCCGGGCCTGACGGTGCACGACGTCATGCTGCTGCCGATCGAGCGCTGCCGCGACTTCTTCGCAAGCTTGCAGCTGCCGGCGCCGCTGGACGAGGCGACCGACCTGCTGCTGACCGAGATCCGCGCCCGCCTCGGCTACCTGTGCCAGGTGGGCCTCGGCTATCTCACCCTGGACCGGCAGTCGCGCACCCTGTCCGGCGGCGAGGTGCAGCGCATCAACCTCACCACGGCGCTGGGCACGTCGCTGGTGAACACCCTGTTCGTGCTCGACGAACCGTCCATCGGCCTGCACCCGCGCGACATGGGGCGCGTCATCGAGGTCATGCGGCGATTGCGCGACAGCGGCAACTCGCTGGTGGTGGTGGAGCACGATCCGCAGATCATGTTCGCCGCCGACCGCATCCTCGACATCGGGCCGGGTCCCGGCGAGCGCGGCGGCAACATCGTGTTCGACGGCACCCCGGAGGAACTCGGGCACGCCTCCACCCTCACCGCCGAATATCTCTCGGGCCGGCGGCGCGTCAACGCCGGCACGGCGGCCGTGCCGCCCGACCGGAACGGTCCGCGGATCGAGATCCTCGGCGCGGCAGAACACAACCTCAAGAGCATCGACGTCGCGATTCCGCTGCATCGGCTGGTGTGCGTAACCGGCGTCTCGGGCTCCGGCAAATCGACCCTGGTGCAGGACGTGCTTCATGCCGCGCTGCTCAAGCTCAAGGGCAAGCCGACCGAGGCGCCGGGCGCCCACCGCGCCATTCACGGCCACGACCAGGTGGCACAGGTGGTGATGGTGGACCAGTCGCCGATCGGCAAGACCACGCGCTCCAACCCGGCGAGCTATGTCGGCGCCTTCGATGCCGTGCGCAAACTCTTCGCCGGCGAACCTCTGGCGCGCGAGCGCGGCTACACCGCGGGCACGTTCTCCTTCAATGCGGGCAGCGGCAAGAGCGCGGGGCGCTGCCCCACCTGCGGCGGCAACGGCTTCGAGCACGTGGAGATGCAGTTCCTGTCGGACGTCTATCTGCGCTGTCCCGACTGCAACGGCCGGCGCTATCGCGACGAAGTGCTGGAGGTGACGCGCGACGGCAAGTCGATCGCCGACGTGCTGGAGATGACGGTGTCGCAGGCGGTGGATTTCTTCGGCGATCAGCCGGAGGTGGTGCGCCGGCTGCAGCCGCTGGCGGACGTCGGCCTCGACTACCTGCGCTTGGGCCAGCCGGTGCCCACCCTGTCGGGAGGCGAGGCGCAGCGCCTGAAGCTGGCCGGGCACCTCGCCCAGGGCGGGGGAGCATCCCTCGCAGCGGGCACGCTCTACCTGTTCGACGAACCGACCACCGGCCTGCACTTCGACGACATCGCGAAGCTGCTGAAGGCCTTCCGCCGGCTGATCGCCGCCGGGCATTCGCTGGTGGTGATCGAGCACAATCTGGATGTCATCGCCGCTGCCGACTGGATCGTGGACCTCGGACCGGAGGGGGGAGACGCCGGCGGCGAGGTGGTGTGCGTCGGCACGCCGCAGGACGTGATGGCCTGCGCCGAATCGCATACCGGCGTGGCGCTGCAGGAGTATGCGGCAGCGCTGGAATTCCACCCTCACCCCAGCCCTCTCCCGTGAACGGAGAGGGAGCAATGGCTGGTGCGCGAACCGCATGCTCCCCTCTCCCCGCGCGGGAGAGGGGCGGGGGGAGAGGGGGCCATCGTCATCCACCACGCCCGCGAGCACAATCTCAAGAACGTGGACGTGGACATCCCGCGCAACCGCTTCACGGTGATCACCGGCGTTTCCGGCTCCGGCAAGTCCACGCTCGCCTTCGACATCCTGTTCGCCGAGGGTCAGCGGCGCTATCTCGAATCGCTCAACGCCTACGCGCGCCAGTTCGTGCAGCCCGCCGCCCGCCCCGACGTGGACGCCATCTACGGCATTCCGCCGACGGTGGCCATCGAGCAGCGCACCAGCCGCGGCGGACGCAAGAGCACGGTGGCCACCCTCACCGAAATCTACCACTTCCTGCGCCTGCTCTACGTCAAGCTCGGCACCCAGTTCTGCCCGGAATGCGACGTGGCGATCGAGCCGCAGAGCTTCGAGGCCATTGCCGCGCGCCTGCTGCGCGAGCACCGCGGCCAGCACATCGGCCTGCTGGCGCCGCTGGTGGTCAACCGCAAGGGCTATTACACCGACCTCGCGAAGTGGGCGCGGGGCAAGGGCCACACCCATCTGCGGGTGGATGGCGCATTCCTGCCGACGGCGAAATGGCCGCGGCTGGACCGCTTCCGCGAGCACAGCATCGAACTTCCGGTGGCGGATATCGTCGTCTCCCCGAGAGAGGAAGACGCGTTGCGTGATGCCCTGCGGCGGGCGCTGGACCACGGCAAGGGCGTGGTCCAGGTGATCTGGCCCCTCGACACACTGGTCCGCGCCATCGACAACGGCGACGGCACGCCGCTACTGCAGCAGGCGGTGTTCTCCACCAAGCGCGCCTGCCCTTCCTGCGGCAAGAGCTTCGCCGAGCCGGACCCCCGGCTGTTCTCCTTCAACTCCAAGCACGGCTGGTGCGAAAGCTGTTTCGGCACCGGTCTTGCCCTGCCCGGCTTCGACCCGGAGCAGAGCGGCGAGGAGATCTGGTGGAACGATTGGTGGGAGGGCGAGGAGCATGTCTGCCCCGCCTGCGACGGCCGGCGGCTCAACCCGGTGGCCCTCGCCGTGCGCCTGCGGCAGCGCTCCATCGCCGATCTCACTGCCCTGCCGGTGGCCGAGGTGACGAAGTTCTTCGCGGCGCTGGAACTGGCGGGGCGCGATGCCGAGATCGCCCGCGACCTGCTGGCCGAACTGCGCTCGCGCCTGTCCTTCCTCGAGGATGTCGGCCTGTCCTATCTGGCGCTGGACCGCTCGGCGCCCACCCTGTCGGGGGGCGAAGCGCAGCGCATCCGCCTGGCGTCGCAACTGGGCTCGAACCTTCAGGGCGTGTGCTACATCCTGGACGAGCCCACCATCGGCCTGCACCCGCGCGACAACCGGGTCCTGCTCGACACCCTGCACCGGCTGCAGGCCAAGGGCAACACGCTGGTGGTGGTGGAGCACGACGAGGACACCATCCGCCATGCCGACCACGTGCTGGATCTCGGCCCCGGCGCCGGCACTCAGGGCGGGTACGTGGTGGCCGAGGGCACGGTCGAGGATCTCCTGCGCGACCCGCATTCGATCACCGGGCGCTGCCTGGCGGCGCCGCTGCGGCATCCGCTGGCGCCGCGGCGTTCCGTGGAGGGCGATACCGTCGCCCTGGAAATCGTCGGGGCTGAGTTGCACAATTTGCGCCGCATCGATGTCCGCATCCCCCTCGGGCGGCTGGTGGTGGTCACCGGCGTGTCGGGTTCCGGCAAGTCGACCCTCGCCCGCGACGTGCTGCGGGAGAACCTGCACCGGCTCGTGGCCGCCGAGCGCAGGGCGGGCGAAGGGGTGGCGCCCCTCGCCGGCTGCGCCCAGATTCTCAACTGGGAGCGCATCGGCCGCGTGCTCGAAGTGGACCAGACGCCCATCGGCAAGACGCCGCGCTCCTGTCCGGCCACCTATGTCGGATTCTGGGACGCCATCCGCAAGGCCTTCGCCGACACCCACGAGGCGCGCATGCGCGGCTATTCCGCGTCGCGCTTCTCCTTCAACACCGCGGGGGGGCGCTGCGCCGCCTGCGAAGGCCAGGGCCTGAAGAAGATCGAGATGAGCTTCCTGCCGGACGTCAAGGTGGTGTGCGACGTCTGCGGCGGCCAGCGCTTCGACGGCGAGACGCTGATGGTGCGCTTCAAGGGCAGCAGCATCGGCGAGGTGCTGGCGATGAGCGTGGACGCGGCCACCGAGTTCTTTGCGGTGCACCCGGCCATCCACCACGCGCTGCGCCTGCTGCAGGACGTGGGCCTCGGCTATCTCACGCTGGGCCAGCAGAGCCCGACCCTTTCCGGGGGCGAGGCGCAGCGCATCAAGCTGGTGACCGAACTGGCGAAGGTGCGCGCCGTGCCCTCCTTCCCGCGCGCCGGGAGGCAGCCGGGGGAGACGGGAAAGCGTTCCACGCTTTACGTCCTCGACGAGCCCACGGTCGGCCTGCACATGGCGGACGTGGAGAAGCTGATCCGCGTGCTGCAGCGCCTGGCGGACGCCGGCAATACCGTGGTGGTGATCGAGCACAATCTGGACGTCATGGCCGAGGCGGACTGGATCATCGATCTCGGACCGGAGGGCGGCGCGGAGGGCGGCCGCGTCGTCGCCGCGGGCACGCCGGAGGAGATCTCTCAGCAGTCCGCGCATTCGCATACGGCGCGGGTGCTCGCACCCTTCCTGGCGCAGCGCCGCGCGTAGGCGCCCGCGCCGGAGTCAGGCGAGCGCGACGGCGCGCAGCAGCGACATGGGCCCGACCCGCTTCACCGTCGCCAGTTGCTCGTCGTTCCTCACGAACAGGGAGCCGGCGTAGCCGAGGGCGTTGACCGAAACGGCTTCGCAATGCTCCCGGGATCGGGGCACCAGCAGCATCCAGCGCCGGGTAAGCAGCAGGTTGTAGGGCGCCGACTGGCGCTCCTCGCCGCCGCTGCGGATCGCGCTCAGACTCATCGCCGCCAGCATCTCCCGGTACCCGCCCAGCAGCGCTGCGGCAGCGCGCGCCGGCGCCGCGAACAGGGACGGCTCCAGCCAGGACAACGCGTGCGCGAACGGCAGGCCGGGCACGCGGCAGATGCCCGGCACATCCCGCACCGCCTCGAACAGTGTCTCTACCGGCAGCGCCGGCCCGGTATCGGCCAGCGGCAGGGGTACCAGTTGCAGGTGCTTGTGCGGCTGGCTCGCACCCGCCACGGCACCACCGTTGTAGAAACCCAGGCCGTCGATCTGCGCCATGCAGGCCGCCAGAGCCGCGAAGTCGCCGGCATCGAGCAGCGTCTCCTGATGCACGAAGCGGCGCGTGACGATCAGCAGGTGGTGATCGATGACGTTGAACTTGTTGAGGACGGCACGATGCGAGTCCGACAGGTCGCCGACCACGAGGGCCGGTTCGCACGGCAGGAATGGATTGACCGCTGCGCCGGCACTCTCCTGCGCCTGCCGTGCCAGCCTGTCCTCGTCCTTGCGCGCCAGGCTCGACAGCTTGCGCACGAGAAAGCGGACGCCGCCGTCGTCCATGAATTGCTGCGCCGTGCGGATCGGCCAGATGGCGCCGCAGGCATGCGCGCGGCGCGTCGCCTCCAGCAGCGCCGGCCACAGCGTGCCGGAGCGCAGGAGCAGACAGGAGCCGTCCATTTCGCGCCTACCCGGACGGACCGCCGAGGGCCGCGAGGTAGCGGCGAATGCGTCCGGCATTGGCGCCGAGATCGCTGCGGCCGACGCGCGATACCGAGCGCACGTTGACGCGGCTGCCGCCCGGCGCCGGCCGGACGCGGACCACCACGTCGTCCTTGAAACCGAACCACAGCGTCGTGACGGTCGCCTCGATGCGGCCCTCGGCCGGCGCCGCCGCCACGATCTCCCAGCCGAGGGCGCGGGCGCGGGTCAGGGCGTGCGCGAAGATGACGTCCGGCGCCGCCGCGACCTCCAGCGGCAGGACGTCCGGATAGTACTGCCGCTGCTGGCGCGCGACTTCGGGTCCGCCGTACTCGGCGGTGTTCGGTGCATCCCGGCGCAGCGCCAGCACCGCCGCGAAGCGGGGCGGGTCTTCGGTGTCGGTGCTGATGTCGTGGATCGGCGGCACTTTGCGTGCCTGAAGCAGCGCATGAATGACCGGCGCCGTCGTCGCAGCGCCGATGAGCATGGCGGCGAGCGCCGCAAGCAGCAGCCTGCGGCGGCCACGGCGCAGACCGAGGAACGCGGCGACCGCGCCGGCCGCTATTGCCAGCGCGGCCCCGCCCGCGGCCAGCACGAGGATGACGAGACCTGCGCGGTAATCCCACCAGCCCCAGCGGTGGCCGAGTCCGGACAGCACCGCGGCGAGGCCGCAGGCCAGCGCAGCGGCCAGGGCGCCGCCGGCTAGAGCCGGCGCCGCGCGCTGCGGCAGGGAAATGCCGGCTTGATTCGCCGGCGCAGTTTCGTTCGAAACACCTGATTGCATCGCAGCCGCTCCGGCAAGAAACAGAACGCCCGTGGCACCCGCGTTCGAGATGACTGCGGTTACCGCCCAATCACCGCGAATCACCGGAAGTCGAAGCGTGCACGCTATCCATCGGCGGTGATGCCGATTTCGCCCAGCGTGCCGTCCGCCACCGTGAAGGACGCCCTGCCCGCGCGCCGCAGCGTCGCCCCCTCGCGGCTGATGCCGTTGGCGTGCCAGCGCAGATCCACGGCGCCGCGTTCGGCGCTCTCGCCCCGGATCTGCAGGTCGTCCACGGCGACCAGGAACGTGCGGTAGGCATCGTGCAGCGCCTGCAGTTCCGGCATGCGCTGCGCGCGGCCGCCGGCGAAAAGCCTGCCGGCGCACGCCTGGCGCGCCTTGGGATCGGCTTCGCACCACACCCCGGACAGGAAGCGGCGCACCGGCAGGAACAGGCGCGCCTGGGTCTCGCCCTGGGCCATCAGCGCCGCGATCAGGTCGGCGCGGCGATCCAGCTTCGACGCCAGGTCGAGTTCGCCCAAGCGCTCGCCGAGGGCTCCGACTTCCATGACGATGCGATAGACGGCAATGGGCTTGTGGCTGGCGGGCACGCCCTTCTTGCCGCATTCCAGCCGGCCCTCGACGAGCCAGCGATTGACCGTTTCGATGAACCGCAGCTCCTGGTTGAGCGACAGGTTGCCGGCCAGTTCGTTGCGGCGATCCTCGATGTCCCACGCCGTGGTGGGCTCCGAGCCCTGCTGCGGATTGACCTGCAGCACCCAGATCTCGTCCGGTTTCTGGTCGGCGGTCTCGGCATCGGCGACGAAATTGCTCAGCGGCGGATTCTGCGAGAACAGTCCGTCCCAATAGGCGCGGCCGTCGATGCGCACGGCGCGGAAGAGCGTGGGCAGCGCGGCCGAGGCCAGCACCGCATCCGCGGATATTTCGCGCTTGCGGGAGCTGAAAGCCTTGAAGGCGCCGGAGCCCACGTCCACGGCGCCGAGCAGCAGCAGGATGTCGTCGAACTCGATCCGGTTCAGGTCGGGAGCGTGCTTGTCGAGCAGCGCCGCCAGATCGACGAACTCGCGCCGCGGCCCGAGCAGGCCCAGGCGCTCATGCACGGTCGCGGCAAATTCGAGCGTTTCCTGCATGGGAAACGCATAGGGACTCCACTTGGGTTCGAGCGGTGCACGCGCCACGAGCTGCGCTGCCTCGTTCCACCACTTCTCCCACCACAGGGCGGCGCAGTTGTCGGTCCAGAACCCGTCCAGCAGTTGCGCCGCCTTGCTTGCCGCGCCGGCGGGATCGCTGCGGCCCGCCGCCATGCCGTACCAGGCCAGGGCGGCACAGATCGCGCCGCCCGAGGTACCGCTCAACCCGGTCACGCGGTAGTCGCCCTCCTCCTGTCCCGCCAGCATCACCTTGAGGGCGCCGGCGCAGAACGCGGCATGGCTGCCGCCGCCCTGGCAGGCGATCGCCACGCTTCGGGGTGTCTTGCTGCCTGCCATCGCATCGCTCCCTGGACGCATCTTTTCTGATCCCGGCATGCATTCTGACTCGAAATCCGCGCCCCGGCCACACCGGACGCGCGACGGACGGCAGAACCGTCGAAATGGTGCGCCGGCCCTCTCTCGCGGCCTCTCCCCCGGGAACGGGGGAGAGGAGGGTCGAGCCTCCCCTCTCCCTCTCGGGAGAGTGGTCGGGGGTGAGGCAATGCGCACCCGACATGGCCACCGCAGCGCCTGCGGCGGGCCGTGGGTCAGGGATCGGGCTGGCGCAACAATTCCTCGCGCTCGCGGCTGAAGCGCTGCTGTTCAAGCTGCAGTTGCTCCTGCTGACGCGCCTCCGGTACTTGAGGCAGGACCTGCTCCAGCTGCAGGTGGCGCTGAAGCTGTTCGTCGTGCTGCTGGCGCTGGCGTTGCGTCTGCTCGAACTGGCGCCTTTCGACTTCCTGGCGCTGTGCCGGCGTCAGCGCGGGATCGAGGCGTTCCTGAAACTGGCGCTGGCGCAGCAGCAGCTCATCCTGGTACTGCTGGCGCTGCAGCAACTGCCCCTGCACGCCGCCCGCGGGCGCTTGCGCGAGCCCAAACTGGGCGCACAGACCGGCGCAGGCCAGGCAGCCAGTCACGGCGCAGGCGCGCCGGGCACGACGGGCTATCATGGGGGCATCCTATGCTTGGCGCTGCGAACGATGGCTGAAGCGAACATCCCGCTGCCGTCCCATGCTCCGTTGGTGATCGCCGTCCGCGGCGACGCCGTGGAAAACGTGTACTACGGATCGGTGGCGGTGTGCAACACCAAAGGCGAACTGCTGCTGGCCGCGGGCGACTGCGGCTTTCCGGTGTTCACCCGCTCGACGCTGAAGCCGTTCCAGGCGCTGCCCTTCGTCCTGGATGAGGGGCATATTCGCCTCGGTTTCGGCCCGCCCGACATCGCCCTGATGTGCGGCAGCCACTCCGGCGAAGAGCGGCACGTGGCGGCGGTGACCGCCATGCTGTCCAGGGCCGGCGCGGCGCCGGCGCTACTGCAGTGCGGCTGTCATCTGCCGCTGCTGTACGCCGCCTGCGGCCTGACACCTCCGACCGACTTCGTGCCGAATGCCCTGCACCACAACTGCTCGGGCAAGCACGCCGGCTTTCTCGCCTACTGCCGCATCCACGGCCTGCCCTTCGCCAGCTATCTCGCGCCCGATCATCCGCTGCAACGGCGCATACCCAGCCTGCTTGCGGCAGTCGCGGGCTGTCCGGAGGACGCCCTCCGACGCGGCACCGACGGCTGCGGCGCTCCCAATTACGCGCTGCCGCTGCGCGCCCTGGCAACCGCCTATGCGCGACTGGCGAACGAACGCGGCGGCGAATTCGGCACCGCCTTCGCAACCGTGTTCGACGCCATGACCGGGGCGCCGGAAATGGTGTCGGGACTGTGCCGCGGCGACGCCCTGCTGATGCAGTCCGCGCCCGGCGAGTTGGTGGCCAAGGCGGGCGCCGAAGGAATGCAGGCGCTGGGGATGCGCGGTGCCGGCCTCGGCGTCGCGCTCAAGATCTCCGACGGCGATCCGGCCGCACTGCGCGCCGCCACCGCCACGGTCCTGGAACAACTCGACCGTCTGCCGCCCGATCCGAGCCATGCGCTGCGGCGCTGGACAAACGTGGACTTGCGCAATCACGCCGGCAAACTCACCGGCCGCCTGCAGGCGGTGTTCAGACTTCGACGACCCATGACATGAGCACCCTGAAAGCACGGAAGGCGGCCTCGGCCGCCTTCCGCCCGGTGTCCGATCCAGGGGATCAGGTCTTGGTGTCGGGCTTGGGCGCGGGCGTAGGCGTGGGCTTGCTCATCTGGCCCGAGTCGGCCTTGCTGCCGTCCTTGGCCTTGTCGGCCGGACAGGCGATGGCCGAGGTCGAGGCCACGGCAAGCAGGACGACCATCAGCGCGGCGAGTCGTTTGATCATGCTTCCTCCGGTGGGGTGGCGCGAGCTTTCACTGTAGGTGGGAAAGGCCGATTGCGCAACCTGCGATGTGCCCGGGTCGGGCGGGCCGCGCCTGCCGGTCGTGCCATGGCGGGCGCAGCCCGCCCTACATCGAGGCGTGAGAAGCGGACGGAGCGAGCGACTGCGCCACTCGCTCCGCCATCGCGTGGGCGGACTTGATGCAGTCCGCCACCGAAATGCCGCCGCGGTAGTTGGCGCAGAAGAACAGGCCCGGCAGGTCGCGCTCCGCGGCGTCCACGGCCGCCATGCGCTCGAGGTGTCCCGGCGTGTATTGCGGAATCGCCCGCTCCCAGCGCGCAACGCGCGACCAGCGGGCCGGAGCGCGGATGCCGAGCAGCGACGCCAGTTCGTCATGCACGAGGGCGGCGATGTCCTGATCTTCGCGTCGCGCGATCTCGGGCTGGCGCATGCCGCCGACGAAGGTGGTCAGCAGCACCGTGCCCGCCGGCGCCCGATTCTCGAACAGCGTGCTGGAGAAGATGGTGCCGAGGATGCGGCGGCCCTCCTTCTCCGGCACCAGAAAGCCGAAACCGTCGAGGGGGTGGGCGATGTCGCTGCGTTGATAGGCGCTCGCCACCGAGGCCACCGGCGGGTAGGGGATAGCGTCGAGCGCCCGGGCCGCCGCGGCGGCGTGGGGCGCGACGAGGCCCGCCGCGACCGAGGCGGGGGCGGCCAGCACGAGCGCCCGCGCCAGGAAGCGCATCGGTCCGCTCGCGCTTTCCGCCTCCACCTCCCAGCGTCCCTGGTCGTCCCGCCCGATGCGCGTGGCGCGGGTCGACACCAGCAAGTGATCGAGCCGGGCGGCAAGGGCGTCGGTCAGGCTTTGCATGCCATCGCGGAAGGAAAGCATCGGCGCCGCCTGCTTCGACTTCTCCGGATTGCGCCTGCGTTCGGCTGCGCCCAGGATCTGGCCGCGGATGAGGCTGCCGTACTTGCGCTCGATCTCGATCAGACGGGGGAAGGCGGCCTCCACGCTGAGCCGCTCCGGGTCGCCGGCGTACACGCCTGCGACGAAGGGATTGATGGCGTAGTCGAGAAACTCCGTTCCGAGGCGCCGGCGCACGAACTGGGCGACGGTCTCGTCGGCGTGCGCCGCCGCGCGGCGCACGAAAGGCTCGCGCAGCAGCGCCAGCTTGGCGCGCCAGGAGAAGAGACGGGTGGCGAAAAACGCGGGCGGCGTCAGCGGCACCGGTATCAGCCGTCCGCCGCGCAGCACGAAGCGCTTCTTCGCCGCCGCACTGGCGTAGATGCGCTCCCCAGCGATCCCGGCTTCATCGATGAGGCGGCCGATCAGCGGCGTGGTTTCGAGCGTGCTGTTGGGGCCGGTCTCGGTCAGGCAGCCGTCCTCGCGCCGGCTGCCGATGGTGCCGCCCGGCCGCGCCGCGGCCTCGATCACGACCACCGTGCGGCCGCGGCTGCGCAGGCCCGCAGCCGCGGCCAGGCCGGAGATGCCGGCGCCGACGATCAGGACTTCGGCTTCGATGATCCCGTTGCCCCGCTTCAGTTGTTCTTCGCGCCCTGATCCACCCAGGCGCGCAGGGTCTGGACGTCCTTCTCGGGAATCGGCTTGCCGCCATGGGGCATGCGGATGGACTTGTCCACCCGCCCTTCCAGCACCTGATTGAACGGGCTGGCGAGACCGCTGCCGGGCTTGATGACGGGGCCATGCTTGGTGCCCTTCATCACGTTTTCATAGGTGTCCAGCAGCAGCCCGGACTCGGCAAAACCCTTGCCGGCCGGGTTGTGGCATTCGAGACAGGACGCCTTCAGAATCGGCATGACGTCATCCTTGAAGCTCACCTGGCGCTCGCCGCAACCGGCCAGCGCGACCGCCCCGCACGACACAACGAATACCGCTCGCATCATCGACACCACGACCCTATCCCCCTTCCCGAGCAAATGCGCCGATCATCCGGCGATCATCACCTTTATCATAACTGCCCCGCCCCATCATGGTTCTTCCCGCGCCGCTGCGGTTGGCCACCCGGCGCCTCGGCCTGATTGACCGGTGCAGGATACATCACACTTGGTCTGCGGCCGCCGATTCCGCGTTGCCCGCCTGCGCGCGGTAGCCGACGCGCCTCATCCAGTTGGCCAGGGCCGCATCCATGGTAGCCGCGTGCTCGTCGAACCACGCCGGCAGCGTGTTGACCACCTGGCGTCCGGCCGCCGCGTCGCCCGCCGCGACCCCTTGCTGCAGATCGCGCATCTGCGCCAGCACGCGCTCGTGTTCGCCGCGATGGATGGCCGTCGGCGGAAAGCCGCTCGCGACCATCCAGCGCTCTTCCTGCGCGAAATGGGCGACGGTGTGCTCCACGAGGGCATCGAAGCGCGCCGCAAAGTCCCGGTCGCCGGCGCCGGCCAGGCCGTTGTAGAGTTCGACGAATTCCTGGTGCGTCCGGTCCATTGCCTGCACCCCCAGTTCATGTGCCGCGGACCAGATGATGATGGGCATGTCGCCCTCCCTGCGAGAAAGCCATTTAATATACGAGCGGGACCGGACCGGTCTTGATCTGCGTTAAACAGGCGGCACGAGCCGCAGCGCCTGTCCTTGCCTTTCCCCGGATCACCGATGCGAGAATCGAAACTCTTACTTTCGTGGCGCGAGCGCTGCCGCAGCGCCGCCATGATGATGCTGCTGCTGTCCTGCTTCATGCCGGCGGCGCTGGCGCTGCCGCGGCAGGAGAGCGTGCCCGGCGGCGTTGCGCTCCTGCGCCTGGCCGAGCGCGACGCCGCACCGCCGCGCGCCTGGTTTCAGGACAAACCGGTGCTGGTGTGGCAGCGGGGCGACGGCTGGTACGCCCTGGTCGGGCTGCCGCTGACCATCGAACCCGGCGTCCACGCCGTGCGCGTGGCGACAGCGCAGGCGGCGCCGCCGCGGGAGGAATCGCTGCGCTTCGAAGTCCGGCCCAAGGCCTATCCGGTGCAGCACGTGCGCATCAAGGACAAGCGCAAGGTCACGCCGGCTGCCGAGGACATGGAACGTATCGAGCGCGAGCGCAAGGCCATAGCCGACCTGAAGAACCATTGGCGCGACGAAGCCCAGGTGGACCTGGCGTTAGCGCTTCCCGCCGACGGGCCGCTGTCGAGCCGCTTCGGTCTGCGGCGCGTCTTCAACGGCGAGCCGCGCCAGCCCCACTCCGGTCTCGACGTCGCGGTGGCCGCCGGTGCACCGGTGCGCAGCGCGGCGGCGGGCCGGGTCCTGAACACGGGCGACTACTTCTTCAACGGCAGCACCGTGTTCGTGGACCACGGCCAGGGACTGATCACCATGTACTGCCACCTGCAGCGCATCGACGTGCATGCAGGGGAGAAGCTCACCCGCGGCCAGCCGGTCGGATTGGCCGGAGCGAGCGGCCGCGCCAGCGGCCCGCATCTGCACTGGAGCGTGTTCCTGAACGGCACCGCGGTGGACCCGGAGTTGTTTATCCAGATCCGGTAAGGCGCGGGATCCGGCGCACACGGTGCGCCCTACGCGCCGCGCGCGCCGTATGCGATGCTCCTCAGTCCTCGTCGGCCGCGCGCTTGAACTGCGACATCAGCTGCTGCTGGGTCTGCGGCGGCACCGGCGCATGGTGCGAAAACTCGATGGTGTAGGAGCCGTGGCCGCCGGTCATGGAGCGCAGGCGGGACTGGTAGTCCGACAGCTCGGCCAGCGGCACCTGCCCCGTGATCGCCATCGTGTCGATGCCGCGCGGTTCGGTGCCGGTGACCTGGCCGCGGCGGCCGGACAGATCCGAGGTCAGGTCGCCGACGAAATTCTCGGGCGCCGTGATCTCGATGGTTACGATCGGCTCCAGCACCACGGGCGCCGCCTTCGAGATGGCATCGAGCACCGCCTTCTTGCCGGCGGAGATGAAAGCCACTTCCTTGCCGTCCACGGGGTGGCTCTTGCCGTCATAGACGATGACGCGCAGGTCCTCCACCGGATAGCCGGCGATGCCGCCTTCCGCCAGCGCCTGGAGCACGCCCTTCTCGACCGCCGGCATGAAGGTGTTGGGAATCACGCCGCCCTTGGTCTGATCGAGGAACTCGAAACCGGCGCCGCGCTCGCGCGGTTCGATCTTGAGATACACCTCGCCGAACTGGCCGGCGCCGCCGGTCTGCTTCTTGTGGCGATGGTGACCCTCGGCCGGCCGGGTAATGGTTTCACGATAGGGAATCTTGGGCGGCGTGGTGCTGACCTCCAGCTTGTACTGGCTGGCCATCTTCTCCAGCTTGCCGCGCAGATGCAGCTCGCCCAGGCCGCGAATCACCGTCTCGTTGGTGGTCGGATGGCGCTCCACCTCGAAGCAGGGATCCTCGATCTCCAGCTTGTGCAGGACCTCGAAGATGCGCTGCTCGTCGCCTTTGCGCTTCGTCTCCACCGCCAGGCCGTGCATCGGCTTGGGAAATTCCAGCGGCTTGAGGTGGATGTGGTCCTCATCGTGGGAATCGTGCAGCACCGAATCGAACTCGATCTCTTCGACCTTGGCCACGGCACCGATGTCGCCCGGAACCAAGGAATCGGTCTCCATGTAGTCCTTGCCCTGGATCAGGTAGAGGTGACCGGCCTTGAACGGGCGGCGCCCGTCACCGACGAAGAGCGGCGAATCCTTGTAGATCGATCCCTGGTAGACGCGGAACATGCCGACCTTGCCGACGTAGGGGTCCATCACCACCTTGAACACGTGGGCCAGCACATGCTTGGCGGGATCGGGTTCGGCGTGGAATTCCTCGATCTCGGCGTCGCCCGGCTCGCCCTTGTAGAACGGCGGCGGGTTGCCCTCGGCCGGATTGGGCGCCAGCTTGGCGAAGATGTCGAGCAATTCGCCGAGGCCCGCGCCGTTCTTCGCCGAGACGAAGCACACCGGAATCAGATGGCCTTCCCGCAGCGCCTTCTCGAAGGGAGCATGCAGCTGTTCCGGCTGCAGTTCCGAACCCTGCTCCAGGTAGAGCGTCATCAGCTCCTCGTCCAATTCCACCACCTGGTCCACCAGCGCGGTGTGGGCCTCCTTGACCGAAGAGAAATCGGCGTCGCCGTCCGGATTGAAGAAGCAGTCCACCACGTCCTGGCCGCCATGGGCCGGCAGATTGATGGGCAGGCATTCCTTGCCGAAAACCTCCTGGAGGTGCGCCAGAAGCCGGGGCAGATCCACGTTCTCGGCATCGATCTTGTTCACGATGATCATGCGGCACAGGCCGCGCGCGGCCGCGAGCCGCATCATGCGCGTCGTGGTGAGTTCGATTCCGGTCTGGGCATTGACCACGACCGCCGCCGTCTCCACCGCCGCCAGCGCGCTGATCGACTGGCCGACCAGGTCGGGGTAACCGGGAGTATCGATGAGATGCACATGCACGCCCTGATGGGCGAAGTTCACCGGCGTGGCATTCACCGAATGGCCGGACGCCTTTTCCAGCGGATCGAAGTCGCACACCGTGTTGCCCTTCTCCACGCTGCCCTTGGCGGGAATGACCCCTGCCTGAAACAGCAGGGCCTCCGCCAGCGTGGTCTTCCCGGCGTCTGCGTGACCCACCAGGGCAACGGCGCGAATCGCTTCGGTTGCATACTTCGCCATTTCGTTTTTCTCCATGTTTTCAATTCAATACCACGGGCGCGGGAGTCCGCTAGAGGCGCCGGGCAAAAGCGCGATTTTACACCATCGCCGCCCCCGCCCGGACTGACTTGTCGCTCGAAAACCAGCCCGCGCACGTCGCCGACCGGGCTCGCAAGCGGCGCAAGGCGACCGGAGCCTCGCATCGGGCGACTCCCGGCAGCACTGCGGAAAACCAGCGATCGCCGCCAGAGCGCTTGCGCGACCGCCACCCTTCGTGCCACCCATCGCCCACGTTCGTCGCCGCCTCGTCGCGGCACTTCATGCAACCGCGTGACGGCTGGAGCGATGCGGCGGAGGCCGCAGCGGTGATGCCGTTCGCATGGAACGGGGCGCGCCCCGTCCGGCGAGGCGCGCTGCCGGCCTCCCGCCCTCCGCTCCGCAACGTCCATGACTTCGGCATCCAAACAGGTTGTCACGCCAGGTCCATCCAATCAGGAAATCCAATCGGAGACGGCCGCTTCCGCGGGCCGACGCCACGACCCGCTGCAATCGACCGGTCGCCGCCGACTCGCCTCCATACCACTTTCGTCTAGTCCTGTCGGACGTCGCCATACCCCGGGGATTAGCCGGTCAGTCGGATTTACTTCGGCACCGGCGCAGCGCACATTTCACGCCAGCCGCAACGCATCGGAACCGCGAAAAGAGAAGCTGAAGCGAAAGCCAGCGGACCGCGCATCCGGCGACGAACGGAAGGTGAATTGCAGCACGCCATGCGAGACAACTGAACCGAACACGAGGCACACCATGAACCAGAACCGCAAATTCTTCCGCCTGCCGCTGATCGCACTGCTCGCCGGTCTGGGCGTCGCGCAGGCCGGTGACGTCGTCATCTACCGCGAAGGCGAGACCCCCGATCCCAGCGACATCGCGCGCATCCTCAGAGGCGGCGCCGGAGCCCGCAGCGACTCCGAGGACGGCAGCAGCGCGCCGGTCAGGACGCGCGGCATCAAGCTCCTGTCCGAGGACACCCAGGCCAGGGTGGCTCCGGCCCGGGACGTGGAACGCGTCGTGGCGGCAACCGCGCCGGCACGCACGCAGGAGGCCACCTCCTTCGCCCTGCAGGTCCAGTTCCCCTTCAACTCGGCGCAGGTCCAGCCCGAGATGTACGAGGCGCTGGATGCAGTAGGAGAGGGCATTCGTCTCGCCGGCAGCCAGACGCGCATCGTCGTCGAGGGCCATACCGACGGCATGGGCGCGGCCGACTACAACCTGCTGCTCTCGCGCCGTCGCGCCGAGGCGGTGAAGAACTACCTGGTGTCGCGCCACGGCGTTCCGGCCGCCAACCTCAAGGTGGTCGGCAAGGGCAAGTTCGAGCCGCTGATGCGGGACAACCCGCTCGCCCCGGAGAACCGCCGCGTGCAGTTCCGGCCGGGGGCATAACAGGATTCAAGGATTCCAGCCCGCGGAGGGATTGGGATATAGCAGCACCAGCCACGTTGTCATTTCACTTTTCAAAAGGAGAACACCATGAAATCTCTCATCGCCGCCGCCTTCGCTTCCGCCCTGGCCCTGAGCGCCACCGCCGCCTACGCCGAGTCCAAGTCCGACGTTAACGTAGACGGTGCCCGCCAGACCCAGAGCGGCTCCCGCAACCAGCAGCAGATGGACGTCGGCAACGCCAAGAGCAGCACCTTCACCGGCGCCAAGACCAAGGTGCACGCGCGGGACCTGAACCAGACCCAAAGCGGAACTAACAACCGCCAGAAGATGGAGATCGGCAACGCCGAGGCGGGAACCTTCGCCGGCGCCGAGTCGGACGTGAAGGCGGAGCACATCAACCAGCGCCAGAACGGCGGCAGCAACAACACGCAAACCATGCGCATCGGCAACGCCAAGGGCGGCACCTTCCAGGGCGCGAAGTCCAAGGTGGTGGCGAAGAACGTTTCCCAGACGCAGAGCGGCAACAACAACAACCAGGGCATGAACCTCGGCAACGCCGAGTAGGCACAGCCGACATCATGGCTTGGCCGACCGCCGGCGACCGCGCGAGCGGATCCGCCGGCGGCGCCGGCGAGCGACAGGGAAGATCCCATGCGCCTCGTACCACTGTTTTTCGCTCTGCTCCTGGCACTGCCGCCGTCGGCCCAGGCGGTCGAGGCCGAGCCCGGCGACATGGACGAGGGATCGCTGGCCAAGATGGCCAAGTCCCGCGCCAAGGCCGGCAGCCAGGCCCATCAGAAGAGCACCGATGCGGCGAGCCTGATCGCGGAAGATTCCGGCAACGGCTCGGGCCAGGGCCTGAGCCCCTGCGGCATCAACATCGGCAATGCCGTGAATACGAAGCCGGGCAAGGGGCCGAAGGAGATCATCGTCGTCGTCAAGGGCGACGTGATCAATGCCAACAACCGCTGCAAGTAGCGGCGGACGAACCACGGAGAACGATGGTGAGCGCAGCCAAGCAGTTCGGTCGCGGCCGCTACCTGGCGCTGGCCGCATCGATCGCGGTCCTGCTGCCGGGGTGCGCCGGGCAGGTGAGGGAGGAGACGCTGCAGGCGGCCGAGGAAGTCAGGAAGGGTCCCGAGGCGCCGCCGTTTCGCAGCATCACGAATTTCTCGGTCGCGCTGCGCTGCATGGACAATCACATGATCACCTTCGGCGTGCGCGACGTGTCCGTGCTGGTGGAGGACCTGGCCGACCAGACCAAGAAGGTGAACGCCGGGACGCGCGACATGCTGATCTCGGCCGTGTCCGACATGACCAAGCGCAGCCGCGCCATACGCCTGGTCGCCTATGGCCAGGACTCGGGCAACCTGATCGGCTTTCTCAAGGAGGCCGAGCGCAAGAGCGCCTATTCGGTGATTCCCCAGTACGACATCAAGGGCTCCATTTCCCAGTTCGACGAGAGCGTAGCGAAGAAGGACGCATCCTTCGGCATCTCCTTCGCCGAGGTCTTCAACTACGGTCGTGCCAACGTCGGCAATGCCACCATCCTGGGCATCGACCTGACCGTGCTCAACACCGAGGACCTGTCCGTGGTGCCCGGCGTCACGTCGCGCAACGGGGTGCTGATCTACAAGCAGGGCAAGGGCACGGATGCCGACGCCCAGTACCACAAGTTCGGCATCAACTTCACCACCGCCCTGTCAAAGGCCGAAGGCAACAGCCAGGCACTGCGCAACCTGGTGGAACTGGCAGTGATCGAACTGTTCGGCAAGCTCACCAAGGTGCCCTATTGGAGTTGCCTCGGTGCCGATCCGAAGAGCGAGGCCGTGTCCAACGAGGTGGCCGACTGGTACTACACCATGACCGGCGACGCGGCCGAACTGATCGCCTATTTCCAGTACCAGCTCAGCATCCGCGGCTTCTACAACGGCCCCGTGGACGGCGCCTCGAATCCGCAGCTCGCCACGGCGATCACGGCGTTGAAGACGGCGCTCGGTTTGCAGCCCAATGCCAAGATCAACCAGGAACTGTTCGCCTCCTATCTGAATGCGGACCACGCGCGCTTGCAGGCGGATCGGGCACGCAGCCCGGCGGCGGCGCCCCAGCCCGCGGATCCCATCCGTCTTACCATCGGCGCCGTCAAGGGCGCCGGCAAGTTCAAGCGCGGTGAGACCATCGACCTCACGGTGAAGGCCAGCCGCGATGCCTACGTGTACTGCTTCCTGCGCGACGAGACCAAGAAGATCCAGCGCTTCTTCCCCAACCGGTTCGCCAAGGACGCCTTGGTCAGCGCGTCGGAACCGCTGCAACTGCCGGGGAAGATGCGCTTCCAACTCGCAGCGAGCGACAAGGGCATCGCCGAGACCGTCGCCTGTTTCGCCGCTCCCAAGGAGGTCCTCACCGCGCTTCCCGACCCGTTGAATGCCCCGGATTTCGAACCCATGGCCGGAGTCAGCCTGGAACAGTTGAAGACGGCCTTTGCCCGGGCTGCGGGCGGCGGCATGGGTGAAGCCAGTTACAATATCGAGGTGCGATGAATCATGTCTCTCGACACATCGGAAAAGGTCGCCATGAGGTCCTGCATCGCACTGGTCGCCGCACTGTGGGCGACGGCAGGCGCAGCCGGCGTAGAGCCGGCACCGGCCACGGAGCCGGCGCCGCCGGCCGCATCCAGGGCCGCGGCGGATGTCGCCACCCCGGTTGCCACCGAGCGCGCTGACTTGCCCAAGGAAAGCTACCGGCCGGCATCCCGCAACAAGAGCCGCACCCTGCGCTGCTGGCAGTACGGCCGCCTGATCTTCGAGGAAGCGGTGACGTCCCTGCCGCCCTCGCTGGCCGGCCGCGGCCAGGTGTTCGACGGCAAGTCGGGAAAGCAGCCCCTCCAGCTGCTCGACATCCACACCGCGACTTGCCTGGTCAAGTAGGCGGAACTTCGAGGCCTGGTCATGACATCGTTACCGGAGCGTTCAGCATCGCGCAGGGGAGCAAGGCGGCGTCTGCGGCGGATCGGGACCCTGCTGCTGCTGGCCGCAATCCCGATGGGGTTGTTCGGGGGCGCGGTTTCGGCTGCGGACCTCGCGCGGGAGACGCGCAGCGTGAGCGGATTCGACCGCATCGTGCTGCGCGGCGTCGGCGACCTCGCCATCCGGCAAGGGGACAGGGAATCGCTCGTCGTCGAGGCCGAGCCGCGCATCCTGCGCAACCTTACCGCCACGGTAAGAAACGGGATCCTGTACCTGGACGTCGTCGGCAACGTCAGCACCCAACAGCCGATCCGTTACGAGCTGACGGTGAAGACGCTGCGCGACGTGCTGTCGGAAGGAAGCGGCGCGGTGGAACTGGCGGCGATCCGGTCAGCCAGCCTGGCCCTCACCCTGGGCGGCAGCGGCGAAATCAAGGCCGCGGCACTCCGCGTTAACCGGCTGGAGTCGAGCATCGCCGGTTCCGGCAGCATCACGACCGACGGCGAGGCCGGGGAACAATCGGTGCGGATCGACGGCGCCGGCGACTACCTCGCGGAAAAACTGCGCACTCATGCCGCGAGCATCGACATCGCCGGCTCCGGAAGCGCCCGGGTACGCGTGCGCGACACTCTGAAGGTGCGCATCAGCGGCAGCGGCAACGTCACCTACAGCGGCAATCCTCGCGTCGATCAGGATATTTCCGGCGCCGGCGACGTGACCCGCGAGTAGGTCTGCCGCAGCAATCGACGCGGGGACCCGAGACGCAGCGGACGTTTCGTGCCCTCGGACTGCGCGCAGGTCACGCCCGGTCCACGCAGCGTCAGCACATCGTCGCAACGGCCTCGGGCATTGGGCGCCGATTCAATCCCCGCCATCGACCCGGAACAGGGACAGCCCCTCCAGCGATTTGGGCATGACGAGCTGGGGAGTCTGCGGTCCGACCCGCTTGTCGCGCAGGCGATCGACGATCGGCCGCGCCTCGTCGAACAGTTCCTGCAGCGAGATCCGGCCATCGCCGTTCCGGTCCGGCTTCGCCTGCAGCGAGCTGAGCAGCGCATAGGTGAACAGGCCGTGCTTGCCGGGCGCATATTCCTGCGACTCCTCGTCGGCCTTGGCCGCCACCATCAGGGAGAACAGCGATGCGGCCGAACGTTTCATCAGGGAGTGGGGTTCGAACCGTCCCTCGATGTTCTTCGCCTGGCAGGTGTCCACGACCAGGATGCGCCGCCCGGCCGCTGCGCGCAGAGCGTCGAAGAACACGGTCCACGGGATGAGGGAATCGACCGGGCCGCCTTTGGCCACGGCTTCCAGATCGGCGGCAAGCGCATCGCGCGGCACGAAGTAGTAGTTGCCCGCCTTGTCGCTGATGCCATGGGAGGCGAGGAACACGACGACCGTGTCCTGTGCCCGCGCCTGTTGTACGAACCGCACGGCCTGGAGGATGGCGGCACGCTCCGGCAGCGGGTCGGTATCGTCGGACAGCACCCGCGCTTCCACCTTTCTGAAGCTGCGGCTGCCGTATTCCTTGACCTGCCGCGCGAACTCCCCGGCATCCCGCGCCGCATAGACGAGATGAGCAGCCGCGGGCAGGTTGGGAAACTTGTTGACGCCGATCGCCAGCAGGTAAAGGTCGCCCGGCTCGGGCGTGATCTGCACGCTCTGCGGCAGTGCGACGTAGGTCTCCGCTACCCCCATGGATACATCGCTGAAGGCCTCGACCCGGATGTCGCTGCGCCGGGCGAAGAGGCCGATCTCGATGCGGCGCAGGAAGCGCTCCCCTTCCCGACCGGCAAGCCGCTTCTCCGCAGCCGGGGTCACCGGGATGTCATTGACGAACACGGTGTAGTCGCGGATTTCCGGCCCGGTCTTCTCTCCCTGCAGATCGAGGATGACACGCGGCTTGCCGGCGGCGAGCCCCTCCAGGCCGGCGACGCGCACCTTGAGGCGCGGCGGCGAGATCTCGCGCAGCCGCGAGATGTCGATCGCCTTTCCCGACGCCGCGGGCGCGGCCGCCGGCGGCGGGTGACGGGAAGCCGCGGCGAATTCCGCCACGACCACATCCGGGCGGTAGAGGACGCGGTCGAACTGGACGGCGCGGTAGAAGTCGGGCGTCGTGTCGCGGCCCCGGTTCACGTGCCAGCCGACATAGTTGTCGCCGTAGAACGATGACATGTAGTAGCCGGCGGGCACCCAGGCGATCCAGTCCTCCCCGTTGCGATGGGGAAAATACGCCAGCACCTCGATGCCGTCGGCCGCGCGGTACCAGCGCAGGGTGCCATCGGAAAGGGCGGCGACGGCGAACCTGCCGTCGCGCGAAATGTTGACCGCCCAGGCTACCGACGGGAGTTTCACCGCCCACCGTGGTCTGCCGCTGCGATCCACCATGCGCAGCGCCCATTCGGTGCCGAACAGCACGGACTTGCCGTCCGGCGCGATGGCATGGGCGCGGGAGGTCTCGAACTCATCCAGTTGCAGCGGGTTGCCGTTGACGGCCGGAGTGAAGCTGTCCTTGGCGCCGGTGACCTCGATCCCGGGCGCCTTGACGGTGGGCGGATAGAACTCCTCCTCCTTCCTCCCGCCGCCGCGCGGGCCGGGGACGCCGGTGGCGGCAACGGCGAAGGTACGCATCGGACGCCCCGTCCGATCCACGGGGAATCGAACCATGCCGCCATCGGCTGAAACGCCGAGCAGATCCTGGGCGGCGCTGAAGTCCAGGATATCGCGGCCGCGCAGCGTCAGCGCCTTGCCTTCCCCGAACACGATGCCGAGCGCCGGATCCTCCACGGCATAGGCAATGCCGCCGCCGGGGAGCTGCTGCAAGTCGGTGATGCGCTGATCGGTGAGAGGAATGCGTTCGATCGGACCGCGCCCCCGCCGGCCCCAGCGATAGAGGGGATTCTTGCCCGCGCCCTTGTACTCGCCGCCGGCATAGAGGTACTCGCCGTCGGCGGACCAGGTGACGCCGCCGAGGTTGCGGCTCCCGGAACTGCTCGAAAGGTCCGGCTGGAATGCCTCCGACAGATCGCGGGCCGCCAGCACCGACACCTTCGGAACGTCGAGAAAACCGATGGCAAGGAACTCGCCGTCGGGGGAGAACTGGGTCGAGCTCGGATGCTTGCCGCCCGCGATCGGCCGCCGCCCGATGAGGCGGAAGTCGCTGCCGCCATACAGGCGCACCCAGCCGTCGAGCGCCACCGTTGCGATGCGTCCCTGGCCGTCGATGTCGATGGCGGTGAGCTTGTCCCGATACTCCCGGTCGCTGGCCACGACCCGCAGGTCTGCCGCGTCGAGCACCCTGAGCCCCCCCGGCGGATCCATGCCGACGACCAGGTGGCGTCCGTCCGCCGACCAGCGCAGGGATCCGATCACCGCCTCGAAGCCACCCTGGCGCCGTACCAGTTCGCCGGTTTCCGCGTCCAGGAAATAGATCGAAACCGTACCGTCGAAACTCAGCCCGGTCCAACCGGCCACCGCGATCGTCCTGCCGTCGGGCGACACGGCGAGGGCGAACAACTGGCCTTCGTGCCCGTCGCCGATGGGTACGCGCAGGGTGGACAGCAGCTTCACCTCCGGCAGCTGCCAGATGCGCACAGTCTTGTCGTCGGAGCAGGTGATCAACCGCTTGCGCGGCACATCTACGGCGAGGTTGCGGATCAATGCCGTGTGCATGCCCGCCTCCACCCGCAGGATGGGATCCGAGGGCGGCTCCGCCGCGTCCGCGCCGCCGGGCAACGCCAGCGCCAGAAGCATGCCGGCAGCCAGGCTCCGGGCGGCCGCGACCGCTGCGCAGCGGATCACCTGCCGCAGCGCCTAGCGCGAAGAAACCGCCGCCGCCGCAGCGAGGGTGCACACCGTGATCAGTTCGCGGCCGAACACATCGCGCGTGAAATAGGTGTTGCCGGCGAACTGGGAGTTGCAGCCCGGCGCCTCGACCACATGCTGTCTGCCGGCGAAGGCATCGTCCCCCGCCTGGCTTCCGCGGCCAAGGTCGGCAATGCTGGCCACACCGCGGCCGCCGCTGGTGCCCTGGGAGCCGTCGGCCTGCCCCGGGCTTGCCGTCAGCACGAAGTGGGCGGGCGAGGCCTCTTCGCTCAAATCGAAGGCCGACGGAACGATCTCGGTCAGCGCCACGACCATTTTCCCGCCGCCTTGCCCGACTCCGCCAAAGCCTGCATGGCCTGCGCTCGCGGCATCGGCGGCAGCACCGCCGTCCCGGCCGGGGCCGGCGCTGCCGGGCGTTGCGTCCGGCCCGCCACTGTTGCCGCCGGGCCGGTGCGTCGCCGCGCGGGCCACGATCGTTCCCGGCGGGAAAGTGCCGCCCAGACCGGGATTGAGATTGCTCGGGCCCGACGGTCCGAGGCCGCCGCCGCTGCCGCCCGGCCGGTGGATCGAGTACATCACCGTGGCTCCACCCGGAGGCGGCGTCCATCCGGCCGGCGGCGTATGAAGAAAACGTGGCGTCAGCAGGCCCGAATCGAAGGCGGCTGGACCGAGCGTCGGCACACTCGCTCCGGGAAACCGGACGCTCGAAGCAAAGGGGAGGTTCGCATCCGCGATCACACCGGCCCAGTCGGTGGGGCCTCTCGCGAGGCCTGTTTGCCCCGCCGTCGTGCCGTCCGCAGCCGTGGACAGAGTTCCGCCCTTGGCAGCGAATTCTGCGAAGCGGCTAGTCCTCGCGTCCGCTGCGGCAAGCTCCTCCGAGGTACTGAGCACGAGCTTGTCTCCGATCATCACCACCACGTCGGCCTTGATCTTGCCGCCGAGGTTGACGACATTGTCCACCACCGCCTTGGCGGCACCCGCGGACAGGACCACCTGCCCGCCGCCTGCACCGACGGTCCTGGTAATCTGCTCGGCCACGGCGTCGCTCACCGCGAACGAGACGAGTTGGTCGCCGTAGAGATCCAAAGTCATCGTATCGCGTGCCCCGATCTGCCCGCGCTTGACCGCCGCCCCGACCAATTCACCCTTGCCGGCGCCGGGCGCGACGAGGGCGCCCAGGCCTCCGGCGACCACGTCGGTCGGCGCCGGCTCGATGATCCGCGTCGTCGTGGCAACGGGCGCCGCGAGAGCAGTCGCAGCCGGCAGCAAGATCGCCGCACCGATGCCGGTCAGGCCTGTGGCTGCCGGGCTCAGCACCGCGGGCTGGAGGGTGATCGTCTGCAGGGGCGGCAATGCCGGTGTCGGCAGGCCGGCCGGCTGGATAGTGGCGATTGCGGTCGGGTTGATCGTCGCCGTCAGGGATGGGGAAATCGTGGCGGACGGAAGCGGCTGAATCGTGGTGGCGGTCACCGTCGGCTTGATTGCCGTCGTCAACGTGGGAGAGAGGGTCGCGCTCGGCAGCGGCTGGATCGCGGTGACGGTCGCCGTCGGCTTGATCGCCGTCGTCAGCGTGGGAGAGAGCGTCGCGCTCGGCAGCGGCTGGATCGCAGTGACGGTCGCGGTCGGCTTGATCGCCGTCGTCAGCGTGGGAGAGAGGGTCGCGGTCGACAGCGGCTGGATCGCGGTGACGGTCGCCGTCGGCTTGATCGCCGTCGTCAGCGTCGGCGAGATCGGCGTCACCGTCGTGTTGACGGTCGTGGTCAGCACGGGCGAGATGGTCGCGGGCGGCAGCGGCTGGATCGCAGTGACGGTCGCGGTCGGCTTGATCGCCGTCGTCAAGGTGGGCGAAATCGGCGTTACCGCCGGTTTGACCGTCGTCGTCAGGGCGGGTGATATCGGTGTCACCACCGGTTTGATCGTCGTCGTCAGCGCGGGCGAAATGGTGGCCGGCGGCAGCTTCTGGATGGTGGTCAGTTGCGCCATCGCAGGAAATGCCGGCGCCATGGCGAGCAGCGCAAAGCGAAGCAGCCGCGGCGTGCGACTTTGCGCGGATCGATTCGATTGCCCGTTGTGCGTAGTGTTCACAGTGCCCCTCCTGCTACCCATCGGTGTTCCCGCATGCCGCAGACCTTGCCCCGGCACGAGTCGCAGCCGCCAAATCGTCAACACCCTCATCCGCTTCTCGATTGCCGTGACGTCCCTCGTCACCCGGCTAGAAACGCGCCCCCAGTCCGAAATAGGCGCGCAAGTCCTTGTTGCCTTCCGCCTGCACGATGCGCGTCAGCGGCTTGGCCAATTCCAGGAATCCTGATACGTAGCGGCCGATGTTGAAGCGCAGCCCAAAACCGGCAGACGCTGCGGAACCCGAGGTCTCGCTGCTGATCAGGGTGCGCTGATTCACGCTGCCGACATCGTAGAAACCGTAGGCCGTGTAGCTGGTGAGCAGCGTGTCGGGCAGCGCGCCGGCATAGCGCAGCTCGAGCTTGAGCGCCGCACCCGAGTCACCCACCAGCTCCGACGGGTCGTAGCCCCGACCGAACTGTTCGCCGCCATAGCTGAACAGCTCCGGGGTCAGCAGGTCGGAAAAGGCATACTGGGCATTTGCCGCGGCCAGCACCGACCACTCGTTGGTGATCGACTGCAGGCGAGCGCCGTAGAGGGTTATCTTGGTGAAGTCGCTCTTTCCGGTCGGACGGGAGAGCCCCGGTGCGCCGTTGTCGCTGGCACCCATGGCGTTCAGGCCCTGGCTCATCTCCATGTCCAGGATGCTGATCCCGAGGTGGCTGTCGGCGTGGTCCCAGGTGCCGCCCAGGCGCAGCGGCCGGATGCGGTCCGTGGAAACATTGGCGGAGTTGACGTCGGTTTCGCCGTTGTATCCGCTCAGGCCGAAACGGGCGGAGAAGTTCGTGCTGCGACTGCGCACGAACGGATGGCTGTAGCTGATCCCGGCGGCTTCGGACGATCCTTGCAGCGTAATCGGTACGACAGCGTCGATCGGCGGTTCCGAACGGGTGACGGAGGCGCTCACGGACAGCTTGCCGCCCTCGCTGCCGATCGGCTCGTCGTGATTGAGGGACAGGTAATTCACCTCGCTGTTGCCCGTCGTTACAAGCTTGAGGCTGGTCTTGTCGTACTGCCCGAAAATAGAATTGAGATCCAGATCCGCCGTGAGGCGCCACGGACCCTGGGACTCGCTGCCATGGTTGTCCACATTCACGCCGCCGGAAGCGGTGCGGTGGGAAAACTGGATCACCAGATCGGCGGCGCCGCTCTGCGTCGATGCCGGCGTCAGGGTGGCGCGGGCCGTGGCGCCGGGCAGGTCATTCAGGAGCAGCAGGTAACGCTCCAGGGCGGCGGAAGTGAGCGGACGAGTCTGTTTGATCTTGTCGGCGTAGGCGTCCACCAGGGATCGTCGCCCGCCCACTTCACCCTCCACCCTCACCTCCGCGACATAGCCTTCGACGACGGTGATGCGTACCATGCCCCCCTCGACGGCCTGGGGAGGAACGATGGCCTGGGACAGAATGTAGCCATCGTTGCGGTATTTCGCGGTCAAGGCATTCGCGATGCCATAGATGTCCGCCAGCGACACCTCGCGATTGAGCCGCGATTCGTACAGACCGCGCAGGGCCGCTGCGGGATATACGGTGGCGCCTTCGATGGTGAGGTTGTTGAGCGTGAAGCGTATCTCGGCGGCATTGCTCGGCTCGGCCAGCAGGGGTAGCGCGGCGGGTGCCTCGGCAGGCTTGGCCCGAGGTGTCGGCAGCGGCTGAAACTGCCTTTCGATCTGGCCGGGCAGATCGATGCCCGGAACGACCTGGGCGATGACACCGGAGCTCGAGGCAAAGAGCACGCATACCGCCAGGACGTCATGCCGCAAAAGTATCATTTGCCCGTTCCCCTGATCGTTCCCCGGTCGCAATGACCTGATTCAGCCGGATTGCCAAATTGCCAGATTGCATGAGGCGAAATGATTGTCGTGCGGAGCGGCGCGACTGTACATACACCGGAAGGCCTAAGCTGGCCGGATGCCTTGCCGAGGCGGCAGGGTTTCGGCGCACAGAGAAGGGCTACCACAAGCTTCCTGGCACCGGAAACCGGATCGAGACTGAGCCGGCAGGAGAACCAAGCGAACCGTCAAAGCGGCCGGAGCCCGTGTCGGCTCGCCGACACGGCTGGCGGCATTCTGCCAAACGTTCTTCGCAGCACATTGCAGTATCTGGTCCCCCGACATGCGAACGACCCTGGCCCCGACCTAGCCCAGATGGAGTTGCGTCGTCCAGGGACATCAAGAATGCAGGTGCCGCAGTCGCCCGAACGCCACGACGCGGCCGGACGCAGGCGTCCGCGGCAATCGACCCGACACGCTCAGCATTCGCAGCGTGCGATCGGGCCGAAACAAAGATATCGGGGTCGGGCACGGAGCCCGGCAGCCATCCGGCGAGGCGGATCCGGTCTGCTCAGCGGCGGGATGCCGGGGGGCCCTGCGACCACGGTCGGTTCGCGACCCGGAGCCATTCACGATGCGGTTGCGATACGGCGACGTTATGAGGCTGACTGGTCGCACACACAAGAGAGGTACCTCATCCAATTTCAGTCCGAAGTGTCGGCGGCGGCAACGAGGCCGCAAAGAACCCCGCCTTCCGCTGGATCAACACGGCGCTGCCCAACCTGAAGACGGCGATGTCGGAAACCTATCATGCCTTCAACTTCGACAAGTATGCCGATCGGGATCTCGCGGAGATGCGCGCCGGAAGGGCAGCCTATCGCTTCCTCGAATGCTTCAGGTGCGTCTGCGGCTGATGCTCACCGCATTCTGCGACGGGGTCTGCGCCGGCAGCGGCCGCTTTGGTGGATCGAGCTTTGCCCATCAAGCTCACGGTGGGACTCGCACGTCTTGGATCCCAACCTTGTTCGACAGTAGACGGAGACGCAGTACTTCAGATCCGGATCTTCATAATTGTTGCTCTTGAAATGGACCTCAAAAGATGAATGGTGCGAGCTGCTGACGAGTCTGAAGTAGGAGAACTGATAACTTCCCTTCGCTGGCGCTTTGGCTGCCTCGCGGGCCGCCGCGTTCAGTCCGACCTTGGAGCAACTAAAGGTCATACCATTCAGGTCATTGAGGCTGACTTCCCCAGCTGCGGGCGCCGCGCCAGGCGCAGTTTGTTCCTGTGGCAGGCCTAAAGCTTGAGCGCGGGAGCCATTCTGTGTTGAGGACGCAGTTTGCGCCGGTACCGTGGTCTGTACCTCGCTCCGCGGGGGCGTTGCGGTACTGCAGGCGGACAGCACGACTGTCGTGAGTACCAAGATCTTGTTCATCGGGGCCTCCAGAGGAATTGGCATCGGGTGGACGCAGACATAGTCAAACCGCAGGTCATGGCGATTCCGTCTTGTCGGTTGCATGGACGCTCGGATCCGGGTCGAGCCGGATCTTCGGTTCCTCAAAGGCCGTACTGGACGACCTTGTTGCTGAAGGTCCCGACGTAGACCTTGCCGTTTGCGACCACCGGCGTGGAGTACTTGGCAAAGGCGCCCAACCTGTTTGCGGGGTTCGCGTCGCTATGAAAGAGCTGGTTCAGCTGTCCCTTGTTGGCCTTCCTCGCGTCGTAGGCGACGAGTGCACCCGGAACGACATTGGCGTTTGCATCGCCTTGAACCGGGTACACGCCCCAGACTACGCCAGTATTGGGAGCCGTACCGTTGGAAGAGACAACGAGGCGTCCGCCGGGCATGCCGCCGGGCGGAGCCATATTGCCCGATGCAAACTGTGTTCCTTCGCCTCGGAACCCGGTAATGCGTTTCGTGGCGAAGTCATAGTTGTAGGCTTTCAAGCGCTCGTTTTCGCCCCAGAGATACACGGTCCCCTGTGTCGCCGTTTCCATGTACACGGGGGTTCCGTGGATGTGAACGCTCTTCCCGTTCGGCGTTTGTGCATGGAGGTTGCGATTGAGTTTGATGATGGGCCAGTCGGGATTGGCCTGCGTCGTCGTTGGCAGACCTGCGGGGCCGTTCGGGGCGTTGGGCAAGTAGGTTGCGACGAAGGGGAGGTTGAACTGGGGATCCCAGGTGTGCTTCCCGAGATTGTCCTTGTTCAGGTTGTAGAGGATGCCGTCCTTGCCGCCACCGATGAGGTTGCCTCGTTCTGGGATCAGGAAGACGCCGGCAGAGCCGAGGTCCGCATCACCTGCATCTCCAGCTTCTTGTGGACTCTGCTGCTGGCGCGTGAAATCGCTGAACGCAGCCCAGTAGTCGGCAACCGCGAGTTTCGGCTTGCCCCCGTCGACATTTGCGAGCCCGGCAGTGTAGTGAAGCTTGACGAAGCACTCGGCGAAGTTGCCGGCCGTCGTCCCGGGGTCCATTCCATTGCCCGTAGCAAGATAGATGTTGTCACCGTCAATCGCGGGCCCGGAGCCCGACATCCACACCCCGCCTGCGCCTCCGCCCGGCGTAACGTTCCAGATCGCGGGCGTCGGCGTGAAACCGGCATCGCGGTTGAGGCCGCGCACGTCGTACGCGAGGACGAAGCCGTGCCCGGGGCCGTTTGGGTTCTCGCCGTTGATCGAGAACGACACAATTAGCGCTTTGTTCCCGCCAGCGTCGGTTAAAAGCCCCAAGCCTGAGCGCATTTTCTGGTACGGCGTTGTGAAGCCGTTCGCGATGCCGCCGCCGCCGTTGTCTGCATTGCCTTCAATCAGTAGCGGTGGCTTCTTATCGGCGAGGGTGTTGGCGTCGAGTATCCAGAGCATGTTGTTTCGCTCTTGGTTGCTGCTGCCAGCATTGGGCTTGCCAAACGTCGTCACATAGATGGTGTTGGTTGCCACGTCGATCACCGGTGTCGCGGTAATTCCCCATTTGCGGTACATGTTGTGAAGGTCCATGCCACTCCCCGGTGGGTTGGCAATGTCGGCCGGGTCGAAAGGCGCGGCGAGCTGGCGCGGTGCCACCAACTGGGCACCGGTGTTCACGTCAAAGACATAGGCCGTGTTCGTCATCGTGAACACGTAGAGCCTGTCGCCTACAACGAGCGGCGACACGTCGATCTTCTCGTCAACAGTGAATTCGCGGATCTTCTTCAGCCTGGGAACGCTTGCGGGCGTCAGAACCGTTTCGAACTTGTTCCAGCCTTGGCGCGTGTTGTTCACACCAACCGTCCAAATGTTGACAGCGAAGGCGGGCGAGGGCGAGAGCAATGCAGGTGCAGCGAGCATCGCCAGGACGGATGTACGGAATAGCAGCCTCATAATGGTTTTCTCCAAAGCCGACGAGCGGGTCGTATCCTCGCGCCGAACAGACTCCACAAATTGCATGCGCAATCTGCGCGTCGCGTGGCTTGTGCTTCAGTTCCGCGCGGTGCTCAGGGTCCGTTGAGCGCCCGCTGGACCTTTTCCGATTATCACTAATCGGGAACTCCCTTGTCCAAATTCTTCGACCGACTGAGCCTGCGGAGACTAGACCGGGAATCTTCATGACAAGGCCATGTCCGCTCAGAGATTGCGACCCAGTCATTGGGCCGCAATTTAGGATCGCTGGTGATAGGTGTCAATAGGCCATTTGGACGTTGGACCGGCTTATCGCCGCCCGACAGGTGACACCCCGCAGACCGTTCTGCCGTGCCGCGTGCAAGCACACAGGTTGCTGCGAGCGCCGCAACCGTAAGCGTCCCGATTGCGCATGAAACTCAGCCTGTGCGCATTACGTCATCCGGCACGTTTGTGTTCGGTTAGCTGCCGTTCAGAATCGCCGCTTCGATTCCTTGGATGGCGGCAATTGGCCGGGGGCTGAAGTACGATAGACCAAGGCCAATGGCTATTGACGCTGCTTTGCAGTCGTCCACGTAGCAAGCCTTCAACGGCCGTTCAGGCCGAGCGGCCGGCCGTCGGCTCGCCTTGGGCAAGTTCGCCTGCCGCAGAAGGAGCAGTCGGTCGAGGCCTGCGGTGCCACGAGTGGCGTTTCCCCTTCACTGAGCCGACTTGCGTCAGGCGGCCTTGGATTCACCAAGCTCGGCCGGCCGGTCGCCACCTACGTGGGCCCTACGGTCGGACGGCCGTGTTGCAGGTCCGCCTGCCGTGTTGGCAGGAATCGGTGGTCTGCCCCGAATACTGAACCGAATACGGCACGGGTATTCCGCACCGACACCGCAACCGCATTCTTCACCGGGAGGTGGTGTGCCATGATGGAGGTTGCCGGGCCTCGACCGGTCCGGCAAGATCATCCCGCGGGCGCCGCCGGCACCCGGGTTTCCCGAGTGCAAGAGCGGCGATCGTCGGGCAGAATGATGCGGCGGCGGCGGCGGGTGTCACCCGACGTCCGCTTCCTGCGAAACACCACGAAACGCGAGAGGAGACAAATCATGAGCCAACCCGTCGTTTACGGCGATGCCATCAGCACCTATGTTCGTTCTGTCCGTCTGGCCCTGGCGGAAAAGGGGGTGCCGCACACGCTCGTGACCGTGGACCTGGTCAAGGGTCAGCACAAGGGGGAGGAACATCTGGTCCGGCATCCCTGGGGAAAGATGCCCGCCTTCGAGCACGACGGCAATTCGTTCTACGAGGCGTCGGCGATTCTGCGCTACATCGACGAGGTGTTTGCGGGACCGGCGTTGATGCCGTCGACGCCCGTCGAGCGCGCCCGGGTGAATCAGGTGATGAGCATCAATGACAGCTATGGATACCCGGCGTCGATCACCAATATTTTCATTCCCCGCGTACTCGTGCCCGCACTCGGTGGCCAGACCGACGAGGCCCAGGTCGAAGCGGCCAAGCCGCAGGCCGCGTTGTTCCTCAAGGAACTCGCGCGGCTGCTGGGCGGGGCAAGCTACTTCGGCGGCGCGACCGTGAGTCTCGCCGACTTGCACCTGCTACCGGTATTGACCTATCTTCGGGCCACCCCGGAAGGCCAGGCCTTGCTCGCGGCGGCGCCGAACATCACGGCCTGGATGGACCGCATGAACCAGCGCAGCAGCGTGCAGGCGGTGATGCCGGCCGCTTGAGTCCGGCGGGCGGCCCCGCCGCGCAATAGCAGTCTTCCCTACGACATATCCTCAGCTCGGCCGAAGCCGCTCGGTGACGGTGCGCCTTGCCATCGTGGACCGACGGCTTCGAGGCGCAATCGCGGCAATCCTGGCGAAGAACTACCCGGACGGCGGGTATTGGGGATTTGCAGGGGCCGGCCCCCTTGTTCCGGCTCGGGGGATAGACAAGGGGAAACTCCCCTTGTTCGTACAGGGCAGGTTCTCCGGCCGCAGGGAGCCGGCGAACCTGCTTGGTTCCGGCGCGGCCGGCTTTGGATGTGCCAGCGCGCTGCGCCGGCGTCGGACCGTCGAGCGAACGATGAAAGCGATGCGCGCGCAGGACACATCATCGGTCAAGCCAGAGGCATATTGGCGGCCCCGAACCGTGAGCCGATGACATGTTGGAGGACGGGAAGCCGGGGCGACCATCCCGATTCCGATCGAGCGGCTGCTTCCGAGAGACGTTTGCTTCGGGCGTGAGGCGATGCATCTCCCGGGTGGGGCATCCGCCAAGCAGTCCGACGCAAACCGCCGGAAATAGCGTCCCGAGCGTCAGCAGCGGCCCGTGCAACCCGGCAGCCCCTGGCCTTTGAAGGCCGCGGCTGAGCCGATGGCGCACGGATGCCGTGCTGGTTTTCCCGCAGGGCGAACGGCTGCGCACGCCGACTCAGTCGTCGTGATGTTTGCGCTTGTGCTTGTGCTTGTTCTTGTGCTTGTGCCCGTCGTGGTCGTCGTAGTGGTAGCGGACCTCGCGTCGATAATACGTGCGGGAGGGCGGCGGCGGACGGTCGGTCACGTTGGCACCGACCACGGCGCCCGCGGCGCCGCCCAGACCGCTGCCGACGATGCCGCCGGTGCTGCCGCCCACCGATTGTCCGACTGCAGTTCCGGCAGCACCTCCCAGGGCGCCGCCGACGACCGCGCCGGTGCGCGCCTGACCCTTGGTCGATACGGCGCCACCGACGCCGCCGCCCACGGCGCCGCCGACCACGCCGCCGGTCTTGCCGCCCAGCGATTGACCGATCGCCGTGCCGGCGGCCGCGCCCAGGCCGCCGCCGACGGCCGTGCCCAGATCCTGGGCGATGGCGGTGCCGATCGACAGTGTTCCGACCAGCAGCGAATGCATGATTGCCTGTTTCATCTTCTGCATCATGTGCTCCCGTTCCAATTTGAAGACCTGCCCGGTCGCCGGCCCGTGGCGGGCAACCGAAAGACGGCAGAAATTATCAAAATCCACCCGATCCGACAAACCGACTTGTCGTTTGCCCCCGACAACCCCGAGGAGGTTATCGGCAACGACCGCCCCACATTGACGGGCGCATGCCGGCCGTTTAATGTCGCCGCTCGTTCGTTCATTTGCGGCACACCATGGCAGACACCGACACCGAACGCCTCACCCGGCGGCTGCGGCGCTTCGCCGGCGAGCGCGGCTGGAACCGCATCGACACGCCGAAGAACCTCGCCGTCGCGGTACTGGTGGAAGCGGCGGAACTGCAGGAGCATTTCCAGTGGCTGGAGCAGGAGGAGAGCTTCCGGCTCTCGGGCGAGCGGCGGCAGGCGGCGGAACTGGAGATGGCCGACGTCTTGATCTTCCTGCTGCGGCTCGCCGACACGCTGCACATCGATCTCACGGCCGCCGCGCGGCGCAAGATCGAAATCAACGCCGCCAAATACCCGGCCGACAAGGTGAGCGGCCGCGCCGTCAAGTACACCGAGCTGTAGCCCTGACCCCATGAGCGATGCGACCCGGGTGCTGATCGTCGGCGCCGGCCCCGCCGGCTGCGCCGCCGCCCTCACTCTGGCCCGCGCCGGCATGGCCGTGACCATGGTGGACCAGCACCGTTTCCCGCGCGACAAGGTGTGCGGCGACGCCCTCATCCCCGACGCGCTGGCGGCCCTGGACCGGCTGGGACTGACGGCGCGGGTGCTGACGGCCGCCCACACGCTGCCGCGCATCCGCGTCTACGCGCCGAACCGCCGTCACGTCGAAGTCGGCGGCAGGCTCGCCTGCATTCCCCGCCGCATCCTCGACGACCTGCTGTGCAGCGCGGCGGCCGAGGCGGGCGCGCAGTTCGTCGCCCCCCTGCGCCTGGAGGAATTCGTCGAGCAGGACGGCGTCATCCGCGGGGCGCGCTTTCGCCACGGCGAGGACGGCGGCGCGGTGGAGATCCGGGCCGGTCTGACGCTGCTCGCCACCGGCGCCGCCAGCGCCCCGCTCGAACTGGCCGGCCTGTGCGAGCGCAAGCAGCCTTCCGGCATCGCCGTGCGCGCCTACTACCGTCAGCCGCAAATGGCGCGGGAGATCGATCACCTGTGCATCTCCTTCGACCACGGCATCGTTCCCGGCTACGGCTGGATCTTTCCGGGACCGGGCGGCGTGTTCAACGTCGGCGCCGGATACTTCCACGATTCGCGACGCATGCCGGAACCGGGCAACGTGCGCCGCGTGTTCGAATTCTTCGTGGCCTCCTTTCCGCCGGCGCGCCAACTGGTGAGCGAGGCGGAGCAGGTGACGGAACTGAAGGGCGCGCCGCTGCGCACCGCGCTCAAGGGCGCGCGCCTGTGGCGATCCGGCCTGCTGGCGATCGGCGAGGCCGCGGGCACCACCTACTCGTTCAGCGGCGAAGGCATCGGCAAGGCGATGGAATCCGGCATGCTGGCGGCGGAAACGGCCATCGCTTGGTTCGAGCGCCGCCCCGGAGCGGACGACCCGGGCCGCACCTATGCCCAGGCCATGCGGCAGCGTTTCGCCGCCCGCTTCGCCGCCTACGAGGCGGCGCAGCGCTGGCTGTCCTATCCGGCGATCTGCAACTTCATCGCCGCCCGCGCCCGCAACGGCCGCTTCGTCCGCAGCCAGCTCTCCGGCATGCTCAGTGAAAGCAGTGACCCGCGCGGGCTTTTCTCCATCACCGGTTTCGCGCGCGCGCTGCTGAAATGAATTTCACCGGAACTTTCCATCAATGAAGGACGCCACGAATGACTGCCGTGCTGGAGGATCTCAAGGAGCGGTTGCGCCGCTTCGCCACCGACCGCGACTGGGAGCGCTTCCATACGCCGAAGAACCTGTCCATGGCCCTGACCGCCGAGGCCGCCGAACTGGTGGCGCACTTTCAGTGGCTCGGGGAAGGCGAGGCCGTGACGCAGGCGGCATTGCCGGAGATCGAGCAGGAAATGGCCGACGTGCTGATCTATCTGGTGCGGCTGGCGGACCGGCTCGACGTTCAACCTGCTCGGCGCGGTCGAGCGCAAGATGGCGATCAACGCCCTGCGTTTTCCTCCGCCGCCCGGGCCGGAAACGTAGCCACGTCAATACGTCGGCTTCTTGCGCAGATAATCGGCGCGGGCCACCGAACGCAGCTTGACGTCCTTCACCGCCACGCCCTGCAGCACCTTGAGCGGCACTTCGACGCCGGCGGACCCGAGGCTCCACACCTTGCGATAGAAGTCCGCCTGTGTCTTCACCTCATGGCTGCCGACGCCGACGACGATGTCGCCGCCGCGTATGCCGGCCGCCTCGGCCGGACCGTCGGGCGAGACCCGCACCACCACCAGATGGCCGCTCACTTCGTCGGTGGACAGGCCGAGCCAGGGATGCGCCGGTCCGGCGCGACCGGTGGCGATCAGGTTCGACAGAATGGGCTTGACCAGATCGATCGGCACGAACATGTTGCCCGGGACCGGCGTCTCGGTCTGGGCCGAGTCGCGCACCAGCAGCGATCCCACCCCCACCAGGCGTCCGCGGCGGTCGATCAGCGCCGACCCCGCCCAGTGCGGCGTCGGCGGCGTGATGAAGATCGCCGAGTCGAGCAGGTACTCCCAGTTGGCGGTGAACTCGCGTCGCGACACGACGAAGGCGAGGCTGACCGCGTTGCGCCCGCCGTAGGGCAGCACCATCACCGGGTCGCGCTCCTCCACGGCAGCGGAATCCCCGAGGGCGATGGGCTTGGCGTCGCGCGGCAGAGGGGCGCGCAGCACGGCGAATCCGGTGTTGTGATCGTAGCCGACGAGCGATGCCGGCAGCGTCTTGCCGTCGGCGGTGGTGATCTCGATGGTGTCCGCCTCCAGCACGATGTAGCCGATGGTCAGCAGGTGGCCCTTGTCGTCGATGACGATGCCCGAGCCTTCGCGCTCGGCGCCGAGGTAATGCGAGGTGCGGGCATCGGGGACCGCCTTCATCTTGACCTGTACCACGGCGGACAGGGTCTCCTCGGCCTGCCGCGCCTCGCTCTCGTCATCCTTGGACCTGGCCGTGGCCAGCAGCAGGCCGGCCAACAGCGGCACCAGCAGCAACTTGATGAACGACGCGTGGGATGGCTTCATGGCGACCTCCGCCGGCGGAATCTATGGTTTCATTCTGGACCGCGGCCAGGCACTTTTCCAGTCGATTCCCGCGGCGCACTGCCGGCGCAGGCGCGAGCGCTGCCACCCCGGAGCACCGCGTGTGCTACAAAGAAGGAGCGCACCCGTTTCAACAGCAGGGAGACAACCATGTACGACGCCAACAGAACGATCCGCCATCAGTGGCTGGGACGAGGCGATCCCGACAGCGACCTGCTCGACCTGGACCATTGGTCGCCGCACGTCGCCCAGCGGCGCGCCGCCGAAATGGGCATCGACCTCGGCGACGAGCACTGGCAGGTGATCTACTGCCTGCGCGAACACTACCGCCTGCACGGCTGCGCCCATAGCGCCCGCGAACTGGTGCGCCACATGGAGCGCGAGTTCGCCGAGGAGGGCGGCCGCCGCTACCTGTACCAACTGTTCCCGCACGGCCCGATCGTCCAGGCCAGCCATATCGCCGGCCTGCCGCTGCCGCCGGGAACCATCGATTCCTCCTTCGGCAGCGTGCACTGAAATCACTGCACGCGGGGGACTGCCGCGCGGTCCTCCGTCTTCAACCGCCCTGCTTCTTGCCGAAGCGAGCCTGCCACTCGGCTTCGAGTTGCTCGTCGCTCTTGTAGTGCGGCACGCGGACGACGTAGCGCTTGAGATTCTGGATACGGAAGGGGACGTCCCGGGACTCGTTTTCCCAGTACCAGTCGCCGAGTTCGACGTTCTTCTTCTCGTCCATCTCCCAGTGGCGTCGCGCTCGCTCGCTGCCGAACAGGTAGAGGCGGCCGTCCACGATCTTGAAGATGTCGGCGCCGATGTTGGCCTTGAGGGCGTAGGGCGCGCCGCTGGCGCAGAAGCCGGCATAGGCCGGCAGGTACTTCTGCGGATTCTGCTGGAAGGCGGCGCGGTTCGCATCGGAGGCGAAACGGTAGGTGAGGCCGTCATGATCGGCCTTGATCTCGGGCTTGCCCCGAACCGCCTTGCCGTCGGTGAAGAACGCCACCGGATCGTTGCCGCGCAGCATCAGGCGGCTGTCCGAGCCGTCGGCAACCACGTTCTGCACCGTGCCGCAGCCCGGGAGCAGCACCACGGCCGCGAGCAGCAGCGCCCGGCGCAGGAACGAATCCAGCAGAAAGTGCCGCAGTGCCTGGCCCATGTCCCCTCCTGTCCAAATATTGTCAGTAATCGCCGGAATCTACCAGAACCGCCGGCGCCAGGCACAAGACCGTGCGCAACAACGAAAACGGCCGCGGCGGATGGCTCCGCGCGGCCGTTGTGTCCCGTGCGAGCGGGATCGGATCAGTGCAGCAGCATTTCCCCGACCTGGGCGAAGCTGCGCGCGATCTCGGTCGTCTCGATGCTCACGCCGAGCTGCTTTTCCACCTGCGTCGCCGAGAACAGGCCGCGCACCGTCTGCACGCCCTTCTCGTCCGTATCGATGACCAGGGCGTGACGGCGTCCCACCGCCTTCAGCGTCTCGACCACATGGCCGACGCGGGCGAGCACCAGATCGTCCATGTCCACCGCCTCCAGCCGATTGCGCGGCGTCATCACGTCACCCACCTGCACCTCGGCGCGGCTGATGCGCCGCTCATTGACGATGCGCACCGGCTTCTCGCCCGTGATGTCGGTGGAGGTGATCAGGCCGACGATGTCATTGTGGATATCCACCACCAGCAGCAGACGCACGCCGTTGGCGATCATCTTGTTCTGCGCGTTCTGCATGGTGGCCGTGGCCTGGATGGTGAGCGCACGCACCTTCTTGAAGTCCGTCATGACGCTGGTGGCGGCGTCGTTCAGCGTCACCCGCCGGTTCTCGCTCACGGCGGGTTTGTGAAAACCGACACCGGCGCGGAGTTCCGAAGCGGGAAGCGATTCGAATTTCCTTGGCATGTCCTCTCCTCCTGTAGTCCTGTATGTTTGGTTCGCTGCGCCGCATGTCGCGTTGGCAATCCCGAAGCGAGTGGCGTGAATATAGTGAGTTGCGCGAGGCTGTCGAGCGAATGTTTTGACCGTTGAATAAAGCATCCCTATAGCCGGAAGGGTCTCGGGGAACTGCCGGAACCGCGGAAACCCGCGCCGGATCTCGATTCTCGCCGATGATGCAGCGCCATAACAGACGCTCGGACAGGACGCTTGAATTTTTCCATGCGCGCATACGCCGTCCTAATCCCCCGCCGCAGGCGCTTCCCCGCCCGCGCAGGGCGGAAGTCCATGAGGTGCTCCAGCGCGCCTTCGTGGCGGCACTTCCCCGCCCGCGCGTAGGGCGGGCCGTGCCCGCCGCTTCATTCCTTCGGGGCCCCGCGTTGCCGCGTCCCCGGGGGGCGTTACAATCCCGAAGTCCCAAGGATGGGCGAAACGAGGCCACCTTCCCCCTAACTGTTCCGTTGCGGGAGAAGGAAAACACAAACCCCGATCGAGGAAAAGAGCATGCGATTTGGACATGGCCGCGAGAGCGACAACGTGGAAGACCGCAGGGGCGAGGGCGCCGGGTCCGGGCTGCCGATCGGCCGCGGCGTCGGCATCGGCACCATCGTCCTGGCGCTGGTGGCGTGGTATTTCGGCGTCGACCCGTCCGTGATCCTGGAACAGGCGGGCTCGCCCGTCCCCACGCCCCAGGTGCAGCAGGGTCCGGCGCAGCGTCCGCCGGCCGAGGACGAGATGGCGCGCTTCGTCGCCCTGGTGCTGGGCGACACCGAAGACACCTGGACCCAGATCTTCGCCAAGGCCGGCAAGCAGTACGAATACCCGAAGCTGGTGCTGTTCTCCGGCGCCATCCGCTCCGCCTGCGGCCTGGGGCAGTCCGCCATGGGTCCGTTCTACTGCCCCGCCGATCAGAAGCTCTACATCGACCTGAGCTTCTATCAGGACCTCAAGACCCGCTTCCGCGCGCCGGGCGACTTCGCCCAGGCCTATGTCATCGCCCATGAAGTGGGCCACCACGTGCAGAACCTGCTCGGCATCTCGGACAAGGTGCATGCGCTGCAGCAGCGTCACGGGGAGCCCGAGGCCAACCAGCTCTCGGTGCGGCTCGAACTCCAGGCCGACTGTTTCGCCGGCGTGTGGGCGCACAACGCCGACCGCGCGCGCCAAGTCCTGGAGCAGGGCGACATCGAGGAGGGCCTGAACGCCGCCGCCGCCATCGGCGACGACCGGATGCAGAAGCAGGCCGGCGGTTTCGTCTCGCCGGACTCGTTCACCCACGGCAGTTCGGCCCAGCGCGTGCGCTGGTTCAAGCGCGGGCTGGAGTCGGGCGAGGTGAAGCAGTGCAATACCTTCGAAGCGAAGCAGTTGTGAGCGCCCCCAGGGCCGGGCTGCGCCCAGCCCGCCCCCCGCGGGGGTCAAGGAAACTTGGGGCGGCCCGGCGTTTCCTTGAGAGCGCCCCCAGGGCCGGGCTGCGCCCAGCCCGCCCCCCGCGGGGGTCAAGGAAACTTGGGGCGGCCCGGCGTTTCCTTGAGAGCGCCCCCAGGGCCGGGCTGCGCCCAGCCCGCCCCCCGCGGGGGTCAAGGAAACTTGGGGCGGCCCGGCGTTTCCTTGAGAGGACATGCGGCGCGACGCCGTCGCCGCGCCTGACGCGGAGCCGGACCGCCCGATGCACCTGAGCCGGGAGGAGGAAAGCAGCATCGATGCCCGCGTCGCCGCGCTCGAAGCGCGCACCGGCGCGCAGGTCGTCGCCGCCGTGATCGGCAAGTGCGACGCCTACCCCGAAATTCCCTGGAAGGCCTTTTCCCTCGGCGTCGCACTCGCGATCCTGGTCGCCGCGCTCGCCGCCCAACTGCAGGCCGGCTGGCACGCTCCGGGCGGCGCGCTGATTCATGCCCTCGCCGTACTCGGCGCGGGTGCCGCCGCGGCCGCCCTCTCCGTCTTATTCCCTCCTTTCGCGCGACTGTTCCTCGATTCCCTGCGCGCGGAAGCCGAGGTGCGCCAGTACGCGCAAGCGATGTTCCTCGCCCGCGAGCTCTATCGCACACCGGCACACATCGGCATCCTGCTGCTGGTGAGCCGCTTCGAGCGCAAGATCGTGATCCTCCCCGACACGGGCGTGCGGCGCCGCGTCGCCGAGGCGGATCTCGCCCCGGTGATCGCCGCCATGGCCGAGCCATTGCGCGCCGGCGGCATCGCGCCGGCACTGCATGCCGGTCTGGACGCCCTGGAGGCGCTGCTGGCGAAGCGGGGCTTCGCTGCCGACGCCAAGGGCGACGACATCGCCGAGGCGCTGATCCAGGAGAAAGGGGTGTAGCGGCATGCACACCGCTCTCGCCGGCCCCCCGCCACCACGTCTCGAAGCCCTGCGGCCGCGGCAAGGGATTCGCGGCTGGTGGCGACCGGCGACCCGCCTCGCCGCGATCTGCCTGCTGCTGTTCCTCGCCGTGCCGGGCTTCGCCACGGACGTTCCCTACCTCACCGGCCGCGTCACCGACGAGGCGCAGATCCTGAGCGCGCAGGCCAGGGAAAATCTCGGCTCAGTCCTGAAGCGCCACGAAGACCAGACCGGCAACCAGATCGCCGTGTTCGACGGTGCGCAGCCTGGACGGCGAGAGCGTCGAACAGTACGCGCTCGACGTTTTCAATAGCTGGAAGCTCGGCCGCAAGGGCAAGGACAACGGCGTGCTGTTGCTGGTGGCGCCGCAGGAACGGCGCATGCGCATCGAAGTCGGCTACGGCCTCGAGGGCACGCTCACCGACGTGGCCGCCAGCCGCATCCTCCGCAACGCGATCGCGCCGCGCTTCAAGGAGAGCAACTTCGACCAGGGCGTGATGGATGGCGTGCAGGCCATTGTTGACACGCTGGAGGGCAAGGAGCCCGCCGCGGCGGGCGAGGAGGCGGGCGACGAGGCCGTCGCCAAGGCCGACACCGCAAAGGCGGAATCCTTCTTCGAGGGGCCCGAACTGGCATGGCCCGAACGCATCCTCATCGGCGCCTTCATCTTCGGCATCATCGGCCTGTTTACCGTGATCGGCGTGCTCACGCCGGGCATGGGCTGGTTCCTCTACCTGTTTCTCATCCCGTTCTGGGCCATGTTTCCGATCGTCGTGGTCGGCACCCGCGGTACGCTCTACCTGCTCGTCACCTACCTCGTCGCCTATCCCGTCATCAAGCTCGTGCTGTCACGAACGGATTGGTACGCGAAGGCTGCACGCGACATCAAGACCAAGGGCAGCGCAGCCATCGGCGGCTTCACCATCGGCTCGGGTGGTGGCAGCGGAGCGTCGTCCTGGAGTTCGCACGGCAGCGGCGGCTTCTCCGGGGGCGGCGGCAGTTCCGGCGGCGGCGGGGCAAGCGGAAGCTGGTGATGGGCCACAGGAAGCCGACAGCGTTGCGGAGGAAGCGATGAGCGCCCGCCCCCTCGCCCGCGCGCCGGAGTGGAACGCCTGGCTCGTGCTTGCCCTCGCCGGCACGGTCGCGGCGGGCATCGCCGCCGGAGCCCTGGTCCGCGACCAGTGGCTGGCGCCGGGTGGCGCCCTCCTACTGGGTCTGCTGGCTGCCCCCTATGCGGCTCTGGCGCTGTTTCTCGTGGGGCGTGGCTCGCGTCCGGCCGCTCTCGCCAACGCCTTCGGCCTGGCGGTCGTGGTCGCCGTGGCATTCCCGATCGCAACCGGGCTCACCCTGCCCTGGCAAGGCGTTGACGCGAAGAATGTGGCGGCCGCGGTCCTGCTCGGTGCCAGCGCGCTGACGATCCCATCGGCCATCGCCGCCTACCGGCTGCTGCCGGCGGAACGACGACGCACCTGGCATTGGGCCGCCGGCCTCCTGCTGCCCCTGCTTTACGGCGGCGGCGTTCTACGGTGCGTTGGCGTGGTCGCAGGCGCAGAGGACCCAGCACGCGCTGGAGATCTCCGCCAACGACCGCGCCGCCGGCGCCGCGGTGGAGGCGATCGTGAAGTGCGCCCGGACGTACCGCGAACGCGACCTGGCCGGGAGTTTTCCGGCCAGCCTCGATGCGCTGGCCGCCGGCGGCTGCCTGAGCGGCGAGGTCGCGCGCGGCGCCGCCCCGGGCTACGCGCTGACCTATCTGCCCGGCATGCGCGACGAATCCGGGGCGATCACGATCTTCGCCGTCTGCGCCCAGCCGCAGAGCTGGCTCGTCAGCGGCGCCCAGGTCCTGGTGGCGGACGAATCCGGCGCCCGCGCCGCCCTCGTCGCCGACGACGCGCACGGCGCGGCGCCTGCCTGCCACGATGCGATGCCGGTGCCGGCCAAGCTGGTGCAGCGCGTCAAGTACTGCGCACTGCGCTACGCCCGAAGCCACCCGCAAGCCGGCTACCCACGCACTCTGGCCGACATGGTGGATGACGCCGACCCGTGCCTGCCGCTGCAGGGAGCCGGTCACATCTGGTACCAGGCACCCGAGTACCGCCTCACCTATCTCACCGGAGACGCGGATGCCGCATTCAAGATCCTGCTGCGGGGCGGCGGCGGGACGGCCAACCAGTACGCCGACGCCAACGGCGCCGCCTTCCTTTTCGAAGGGCGCATGCCGCCCCGGATGGCGAAGGCGCCGCGCCCCTGGCACGAGCAGCGGCAGCGCAAGCGCTCGCCGCCCGGCGCCCTGGCCGCCGAGTGCGACGCCGGCAGTCACGACAGCTGCTACTGGCTGGGGCATCTGGCGGCGATGGGCACGGGCGACGTCCCCCGCGATCCGCGCCGCGCCCGGCCGCTGCTCGAGCGCGCCTGCGACAACGGCATCGGACTCGCCTGCACCGAACTGACCCGTCTCGAGGACGCGCGGACGGGGGGCATTCCCGCCGCGTCCGACCGCGTCGAGCGCGATCAGCGCAATCTGGGATTATGGGAAAGGGCGTGCCAGCTCGGCGATCCGACCGCCTGCGTGGACGCGGCGTACGTGCATCGCAGCGGCAGCGCACCCGATCGGACATTGCTGGAGCAGATGGCAGTGGGACTTGCCGCCGGCCAGCAACCGGTCCGGCTGCCGCCGCCGGTCGTGCGCGACCCGGCGCGGGCGCGCGCCCTGATGCAGCGCGCCTGCGAACTCGATCTCGACTCCGCCTGCATGGACCTCGCCGATGATCTGCTCGGAACGTACACGGCGGCGATGCCGGACACGAACGATCTTGCGAGCGCATTGCCGCTGTTGCAGAGCCGCTGCGACCGCGGCGAGGAGGTTCCGTGCTATCGGCTCGCCCAGTGGTATGCCCGCGAATCCACGCCGTTCGCCGACAGGGCGCGCGCGCGCACGCTGTTTCTCGCGGCCTGCGACGCATCGGGGACCCTGGGCTGCGCCGAGGCGGCGCTGCTGTGGCCGCAGGACGAGCGCAGCGGCGAGATGGCGGCGATGGCGATCGAAATGGCGGAACGCGGCTGCAGGCCGCCCGCAACCGGGCACGAAGGCTGCCAACTGCTGCGGCAGCACTACGAGAAACGCTGCGCCGAGGGACAGGCCGCATCCTGCCTCGACCTGGCGCTGCAGTTCCACCGCGACGAGATTGCCGCCGGGCAGTCCGGCGCCGGCCGGGAGTTGCTGGAAAAGGCCTGCCAGGGCGGCGAGGCGCGCGCCTGCGACACCTTGCGCACGTTGCACCTGCGCGACTCCCGCCCGGCCGACCCGCGCTGAGCCGTTTCAGCGAGGCAGGCGGAACCCATGCGGCGGCCTGCGCCGGCCACCTACCGCGACCAACCCAGAACCTTGTCGATCCCGGCGATGATGGACGGCGTGGGGACGTTGCGCACGCCCTTGACCAGCAGCACGAAGTTGTCCGCCAGGATCTCCTCGGGATGGGCGGAGTTCGAGGTGTTCTTGCCGATGCGGTCAATGAAGGATTGGAACTCCCCATCGCCGAGCCGCGTCAGCGCCCCAGCGACGTGCTTCGGCTTCCATCCGCCGTCGCGCCATTCGGCCACCACGAGGTCCAGCGCGACGTATTCGAGCAGTCCGCCGCTGCGGGCGGGATCGTAACGCTCGGCCGAAGACAGCAGCACCGGAAACACCACGTCGCCGGTGGAACCGTCGCCCAGGCTCATGCAGTGGCCGAGTCCCGGGGCATCCGGATTGGTGATCTTGCGCGACGCCAGACTGGGCGGCAACTGCAGCGGCGCACAGGAACCGAAACCGATGACGCCGTACAGCGCTTCCCGCAACTCGGGGTTGGCGCTGGTCATGACGTGGAACAGCTCATGCACGATGATTTCATGCAGCGTCTCGCGCGGCCATTGCAGCACGCCGGCGGGAAGAACGATGGCATTGCCGCGGTGGTAGGGCGTATGGCCTTCCTCGTAGCCCGAAGTCTTGACCAGGAGCACGACCGGAGGAAAACGCAGGGAACGCTCGAAGAACAGCGTGCCGACCGGGGCCAGGATCTCCCTCAGATTCTCCACCTCGGCGTCGGTCCACGGCAGGACCTGCCGCGATGCGAACTCGAGAAAATCGGTGGCGGAAACGGCCTGGTCCGTCTGCTTCCTGAGGGATCGGTCCAAGGCGCTGAGCGCCCGGGTGAAGTTGTCCGCGCTTCCCAGAACCTGCCTGCCCTCCTCTGCGCTGGCGAAGCGGATATGGGCCTGCGCATTCAGGGCAACACCGTAGGCAGCCGCGGCGGGAAAGGAAAACAACAGTGCGGCCAGGATGGCCAGAGTCCGGCTGAGCACGAGGTCCCTCCCTGGAAGCGATGGCGCGGCGGCGGCTCCGTCTGCTTTTCGCGAAGGGCACCGGCAAGAGTGCGATTATAGGGCGGCGCACGTCCATCGGCGAGCGGCGCCGCTGCGGCCGAGTAGAATGCACGCCTCGCACCTTCCGGCGGAGACGCATCATGACACGGGCACTGCTCTTTTCGCCTCACGCGCTCGGCGGCATCGAGTTGCGCAATCGCGCCGTCATGGCGCCCATGACCCGCTGCCGCGCCTCGAATCCCGATCTGGCGCCCGACGCCCTGCACGCCGAGTACTACGCCCAGCGCGCCTCGGCCGGGCTCATCCTGTCCGAGGGCACGCCGGTGTCGCCCCAGGGGCGCGGCTACGCCTTCACCCCCGGTATCTACAGCCCGGCCCAGATCGCCGGCTGGAAACAGGTGACCGACGCGGTGCACGCACGCGGCGGGCGCATCTTCGCCCAGATCTGGCACGTCGGTCGCATCAGTCATTCGAGCCTGCGTCCGGACCGCGCCCCGCCGGTCGGCGCCAGCGCGGTCCGGCTCGACGACGAAGTCCTCGCCTTCAATGACCAGGGCCGGCCGGCGCCGATGCCCTGCGACACGCCGCGCATGCTCGCCACCACCGAAGTGCGGGCCATCGTCGGCGATTTCGCCCAGGCGGCGCGCAATGCCAGGGCCGCCGGTTTCGACGGCGTCGAAATCCACGGTGCCAACGGCTATCTGTTCGATCAGTTCCGCTGTCCGTACCTGAATCAGCGCACGGACGAATATGGCGGCTCGCTGCAGAACCGCTGCCGTTTCCTGCTGGAAGCGGCCGCTGCGGTGGCGCGGGAAATCGGCGGCGACCGGACCGGCGTGCGCCTCTCCCCTCTCGGGCTCGCCCACGACATGCAGCGGGACCCCGCGCCGATGACGACCTATCCCTATCTGGCGCGGGAGCTGGACCGCATCGGCGTGGCCTATCTGCATCTCTACGATCAGTCCGCCACCTGGATCCACGACCCGCACGATGCCCTGTTGGGCGCGCTGCGCTCCGCCTTCCCGCGTACCCTGATGCTGTGCGGCGGCTTCGACGGCGACCGGGCGCAAGCCGCACTGGCCGCCGGCAGCGGCGATCTGATCGCCTTCGGCAAGCCCTACATCTCCAATCCGGACCTGGTCGAGCGCCTGCGGACCGGAGCGCCGCCGGCGCCGTGGAACGCCAGCACCTTCTATGGCGGCACGGCGGCGGGGTACACGGATTACCCGGCCCTGGCGGCGGCGGAGAGCTTGTGAATTGATCCACTGCGCGTCCCGAGCGCTGCGTTCTCGGTGGACAATTCGGGTGCTCGCTACTCGCCTACCTAACCGATATGTGCGCCTTGCCCTCGGGCCGCGCGCTACGATTTCTTCGCAATCGCGGAGCCGGTGGCAGAGTAGCCGGGCCGGGCACCTGCGAATTCCGCAAGTCGCGGCCCATCCCGGGAGGTCATGCATGAAAACCGTTCTGGTCACCGGCGCCACCGACGGCATCGGCCGCGAAACGGCGCGGCAGCTTCTGGCCCAGGGCTGGCACGTGTTCGTTCATGGCCGCAGCGCGGAAAAAGCGGAGCGCGCGGCTCACGAATTGCGCGAGCGCGTGCCGTGCGACGACGGTCTGCGCTCCTGCGGCCGCGCCGCGCCGGTGTGGGGCGACCTCGCGCGCATGGCGCAAGTGGTGGGTCTGGCTCGCCAGGTGAAATCGACGACCGACGCGCTCGATGCGCTGATCAACAACGCCGGCGTGTTCGAGCCGGTTCGGCGCACGACGCCGGACGGCTTCGAGATGACGATGGCGGTGAACCACTTCGCCCCCTTCGTGCTCACCCGCCATCTGCTGGAAGCGCTGCGCAAATCGCCCTCCGGCAGGATCATCACCGTCAGCTCGATCGCCCATGGCAGCGGCACGCTGGACCTCGACGACCTGAGTTTCGCGGCGCACTACGACGGTTACTCCGCCTACGCCGCCTCCAAGCTCGCCAACATCCTGTTCACCGCGGCGCTCGCCCGGCGGCTCGCCGCGACCGCAGTGACGGCCAACAGCTTGCATCCGGGCGTCATCACGACCAAGCTGCTGTGGGCCGGCTTCAGGATGAAGGGCCGGACGGTGGAAGACGGCGCACGCACGTCGGTCCACCTGGCGACGTCGGACGCCGTGGCGCGCGCCAGCGGGAAGTACTTTGTGGACTGCGCAGAGGCGCAGCCGGCGGCGCCGGCGCGCGACGAACCACTGGCCGAGGCGCTGTGGACGGCCACCGAACGAGCGGCGGCCCGGTTTCTTTGAGTGCCGCCCAAGGCATGCCGTCCGCGAGAATCATGACGCATCCGGACGGACTCCGTTTCACCGCACCGACGGGAGAGAGCGCATGACCCATGAAGACCGTCGCACACGCGTCCTCATCATGGGGGCGGCCGGCCGCGACTTCCACAACTTCAACATGGTGTATCGCGACGATCCGGGCGGCGAAGTGGTGGCCTTCACCGCGGCCCAGATCGCCGGCATCACCGGTCGCCGCTATCCGCCCGAACTGGCCGGGCCGCTCTATCCGCAGGGCATCGAGATCGTAGACGAATCGCAGCTGGAGGCGCTGATCGTCGGGCAGCGCATCGATCAGGTGGTGTTCGCCTACAGTGACGTGCCCCACGCCCACGTGATGCACGAGGCATCGCGCGCGCTGGCGGCGGGAGCGGACTTCGTGCTGTTGGGGCCGCAACGCACCATGATCCGGGCACAGGTGCCGGTGATCGCCGTGTCGGCGGTGCGCACCGGCTGCGGCAAGTCGCAGACGGCGCGCTACCTGTCGCGGCTGCTGCGGGCGCGGGGGCTGCGCGTGGCGGTGATCCGCCACCCCATGCCCTACGGCGATCTGGCGCGCGAGGCGGTGCAGCGCTTCGACCGGCGGGCGGACCTGGACGCCGCCCGGTGCACGGTGGAGGAGCGCGAGGAATACGAGCCCCATCTCGCGGCGGGCAATGTGGTTTTCGCCGGCGTGGATTACGCGCGCATCGTGGCTGCGGCGCAGGCGCAGGCCGATCTCATCCTGTGGGACGGCGGCAACAACGACTTCCCCTTCGTCCGCCCCGATCTGCACGTCGTGCTGGTCGATCCGCTGCGGCCGGGGCACGAGGCGACCCACCACCCGGGCGAAGCGGTGCTGCGCATGGCCGATGTGGTGGTCGTCGCCAAGACCGATGCCGCGGCGGCGGCCGACGTGCAGCGGGTGAGCGAGAACGTGCGCCGCATCAATCCGCGTGCCGCCATCGTGCGGGCGGCATCGCCCATACGCCTCGACGACGAGGACGCCGTGCGCGGCCGGCGCGTGCTGGTGGTGGAGGACGGGCCCACCACCACCCACGGCGGCATGGCCTACGGTGCCGGCTACGTCGCCGCAACGCGGGCCCACGCGGCGCGCATCGTCGATCCGCGCCCGTTCGCAGCGCCGGAGATCGCCGCCGCCTTCGGGCAATATCCGCACATCGGCCCGGTGCTGCCTGCGCTCGGCTACAACGCCGCCCAGCTCGAGGCGCTGCAGGCGACGATCAACGCCGTGCCGGCCGACGTCGTGGTCGCCGCCACGCCGATCGATCTCGCCGCACTGATCGACGTGAACAAACCGGTGGTACGCGCACGCTACGAGTTCGCGGAAATCGGCCGGCCGGGACTGGCGGAGGAAATCGAGAAATTCCTGCAGCGGCTGCCTTCAGCAGCCCGGTGATCGCGCACAGCCGCGACCCGGAGCACCCGGTGGTCAGAGCGGCCGCACCACGCGCAGGGTATCGCCGGCATCCGGATCGCGGTGCGCCTCGAAGCCGAGTTGGCGCGCGAACTTGAGCATCTTGTGGTTCTGCACCAGGACGTAGCCTTCCATGGTACGGAAGCCGCGCTCCCGCGCCGCGTCCATGAGGGCGAGCATGAGCAGGCCGGCCACGCCGGAACCCTGCCAGGCGTCGTCGATGGCGACGGCGAATTCGCAGGAATCCCCCACGGCGCCGGAGGCATAGCGGGCGACGCCGATCTCCTGCTCCGCGCCGTCGCGCGCCACGGTGGCGACGAAGGCCATATGCCGATCGTAGTCGATCTGCGTGAAGTACTTGAGCTTGGCCGGCGACAGTTCCCGCAGCTCCGACATGAAGCGGTTGTAGCGGGAATCGTTCGACAGGTGGCGCACGAATTCCTGTTCCAGCGGCGCATCGTCCGCCCGGATCGGCCGGATCATGACCTCGGTGCCGTCGAACAGGTAACGTTTGCGGGCGAGGTGTTGGGGGTAGTCGGCCATGGTCTTGTTCGTCTTGCGCCTGAAACGGGATGGCGCCGCCGCGCCGGGCGGGCCAATGATACGCCGGCCGGCGGCGAATCTCGGCGACCCCCGCCGCGCGACACCCGGGATTGCAAAATACCCGAATGGCGCGCAGCATTTTGCCTTGGATTCAGATTCGGCTACCCCTTGCCGGCATTCATCGGAGGCATTCATGCTTACAATCCAAGACTGCATCGAACTGTCCGAACTCACCGAAGACGAGATTCTCGCCATCGCCGAGCACGAGCACATTCCGGAAATGGTCGCCATCGAGATGGGCAACTATCTCGTGCACACACCGGAAGGCGAGAAGCGCATCCGGCGCATGATCGTGGAAGACATCGTCGCCGCGCGTCACCACGGCAATCTGCGCCACGCCGCCACGCTCAAGCTTGCGCTGAAGCATTTCGTCGAGACCCACGGCGGGGCGCGCTGACCGGCTGACGGCGGGCGACGGCGTTCGCGTCCGCCGCCCCGCACCCGCGGTCTCCCGGTCGGGCGCGCGGCGCGTTATCCTTGCGTCCGTACCCCGTCAACCGTCCGCCACGATGCCGGTCACCCGCGCCGACCTGGAGAAGAACGCCCTGCGGCAGACGCTGGAGCACTCGCCCATTGGGACCCAGCTTCTGTCCGATGCAGCCCTCGAAGCGTCGCTGCAGCAGGCTCTCGCGCAGCGGCCGGCGGGGCCGGACGTGTGGCTTTTCGGCTACGGATCGCTGGTGTGGAATCCGTTCATCCGCTTCCTGGAGCGCCGCCCCGGCACCGTGCGCGGTTATCACCGCCGCTTGTGCCTGTGGTCCCGCATCAACCGCGGCACCCCCGAGCAGCCGGGGCTCGCCCTCGGCCTGGAGCCCGGCGGCACCTGCCGCGGCGTGGTGTTCCGCATGGACGGCGGCGTCGCCGAAGATGAGCTGCGCATCCTGTGGCGGCGCGAGATGATGCTCGGCTCCTATGTGCCGCGCTGGGTCCGGGCCACCAGCCGCGGCGACACGCTGACCGCCCTCACCTTCGTCATCAATCGCGCTTCCTCCGGCTATGCCGGCAAGCTCGGTGATGCACAGATCGTCAACACCCTGATGCGCGCCCGCGGTCTCTACGGCAGCAGCATGGACTATCTGATTCATACGGTGGATGGGCTCAACCACTGCGGCATTCGCGACCCGCGCCTGGAACGTCTGCGCGATCTTGCGCTGGAGCGCATGGCCGCGGCCGAGTCGCGTCCCTGATACCCCGCGGCCCCGTCTCATTCGATCAGTCAATCGGAGCACTTCATGCGCGTCACCCTGGTCCATGTGCATGTCAAACCGGAATACGTCGAGGCGTTCATCGCCGCCACCCGGGCCAATCACGAAGCCTCGGTGCGCGAGTCCGGCAACCGCCGCTTCGATGTGCTGCAGTCGCCGCAGGACGCGACCCGCTTCATCCTCTACGAAGCCTACGCGTCGGCGGAGGACGCCGCGGCGCACAAGCAGACCGCCCATTACGCCGCCTGGCGCGACACAGTGGCGGAAATGATGGCCGAACCGCGCCAGGGAGTGCCCTGGGTCGGCCTGCTTCCGGCGGGACAGTGAGCGTGATTGAGGCCTTCTCCATCGCCCGCCTGCCGCGCATCGAGTTCGGCGCGGGCACCATCCGCAAGCTGCCGCGGATCGCGGCACAGTATGGCAAACGGGTGCTGCTGGCGACCGGCGCCCGCTCCTTCGTCGAATCCGAAGCGGGCGCGGCGCTGCTGGCCGAGTTCAAGGCGCAGCGCTTCTCCATTGACCCGGTGAAAATCGCCGGCGAGCCCTCGCCGCAGCAGGTGGACGACATCGTGCGGCAGTGGCAGGACGCCGACTTCGAGGCGGTGATCGGCATCGGCGGCGGCAGCGTGCTGGACGCGGCGAAGGCGATCGCCGGCCTGCTGCGGCCGGGAAACTCGGTAATGGACCATCTGGAGGGCGTCGGCCCGGAACTTCCCTATACCGGTCCCGCCACGCCCTTCCTCGCCGTGCCCACCACCGCCGGCACCGGCTCGGAAGCGACCAAGAACGCGGTGCTGTCAACCCACGGCGCGGACGGCTTCAAGAAATCCTTCCGCGACGACCGGCTGGTGGCCGAATACGCCATCGTCGATCCCGATCTGCTAGCCGGATGCCCGCCGGCGCTGATCGCGGCCAACGGCATGGACGCCTTCACCCAGTTGCTCGAATCCTATGTATCCACCCGCGCCAATCCGCTGACCGATGCGCTGGCGATGTCGGGCATGCAGGCGGTGCGCGACGGTCTGCTCGCCTGGTACGACGGCGGCGATCCGGCAACGGCGGGGCGCGAGAAGATGGCCTACGCAGCGCTGCTTTCGGGCATCTGCCTGGCGCAGACCGGGCTCGGTTCGGTCCATGGCCTGGCTGCGCCGCTGGGCGCCTTCTTCCCCATTCCCCACGGCGTGGTGTGCGGCACCCTGGTGGCGGCGGCGACCAGGCTCAACATCGATGTCATGCAGGAGCGCGACCCGGACAACCCGGCCCTGGCGAAGTACGCCCAGGTCGGCCGGTTGTTCCGCGGCCGCAGCCATGTCGACGACATCGGCGCCCGGGTATTCCTGGTTCATACCCTCAACGAATGGACGCGGCGCATGAGTCTGCCGCCCCTGTCCGCGCTCGGCGTCGAGGCCGGAGACCTGCCGCGCATCGCGGCCAACTGCCGCGGCTCCAGCATGAAGACGAATCCGGTGGTCCTGAGCGACGAGGAAGTGACGCGGCTGCTGCGCATGCGCCTGTAGGCCGTGGCAAGCGTTCCGCTACCATGTTGACAGCCAGGCCATGACAAGAACGAAGGGAGACGCACCATGCCCCAGCTGCTCACCCTCTCGCGCGCGGCGCGCATCGTCGGCGTCACCCGCGGGTCGCTGCAATCGAGGATCCAGAGCGGCGAGCTGGCCGCGTTCGACGGCATGGTGTCGACGGAAGATCTGCTGCGCCTGTTCCCCGACACCAAGCTGGAGGAGGACGGCGGCTTCGAGCGCGTCACCCGCATCAAGGAAGAGGCGTTCGGGCGGCGCGTGCGCGAGCGCATGCTGCCGAGCCAGGACGTCCTCGCCCAGAGACTGTTCGAGCAGAGCTGCGAACTGACCGATGTGCGCGCCCACCTGCAGCGCTACCACTCCCTGGTCGTGCGCCTGGAAGAGCGCATCCGCACCGTGGTCGATGCGAGCCAGGGCGAGGTGCGCACGACCGCGACGGAACTGGGGGAATTCCTGGACCATGAACTGGAAGAGGTGCTGGGCCGCACCGAGGCGCCCGATGCGATGGCGGTGATGGATGATATGCTCCGGGTCATGTCCGCCCAGGTCGTGGTGCATCCGAGCCGGCACGAATTCTTCGTCGATGGCGCCGACTCGATTCTCGAAGCCGGACTGCGCGCCGGTCTGTCCCTGAACTACGGCTGTTCCAGCGGCAACTGCGGCCTGTGCAAGGCGCGCGTCGTTTCCGGTCAGGTGAAGCGGGTGCGCCACCACGATTACGTGCTGTCGGAGGCGGAGAAGCTGCAGGGCTACACCCTGCTCTGCTCCCACACCGCGGTGAGCGATCTGGTGATCGAGGCGCTGGAAGCGACGACCGCGACGGACATTCCGCAGCAGCAGATCGGCGCCCGCGTCAAGACCGTTTCGCGCCTCGGTGACGACGTCATGCTGCTGCACCTGCAGACACCGCGCAACAACCGGCTGCGCTTCCTCGCCGGCCAGGAGGTGACCCTGTCCGTGCTCGGGTCGGAACCGATGCAGCTGCCGGTGGCGAGTTGTCCCTGCGACGACCGCAACCTCCAGTTCCATGTCGAACGCAATCCGGAGCTCGGCTTTGCCGAGCGCGTGTTCTACTCCCTGGAGCACGGCGACCCGGTGACGGTGTGGGGTCCGTGGGGCGATTTCGTGCTGCGCGCCGATTCGCCGCGCTCGATCCTGTTCGTCACCTGCAATGCTGGCTTCGCCCCGGTGAAGAGCCTGATCGAGCACGCCATGGCGCTGGACGTGGCCGAGGAAATGTATCTGTACTGGGTTGCGACGAAGCCGGGCAGCCACTACCTGTCCAACCTGTGCCGCTCCTGGGCCGATGCGCTGGACAATTTCCACCCCGTGCTGCTGGTGACGACGGGCGCCGATGCGCTGCAGCGCGGAGCAGCCGACGTCGTGGACCGCCTGCGCGCCGCCCACCCTCGCCTGGGGGATTTCGACATCTACCTGGCCGGGCCGCAGCCGTTCGTGGATGGCGTCGCAGCGCTTCTCGCCCGGCACGGCTTCCCGCAGGAACAGCTGACGGCGACGATCCCATGAGGGCAATGCGGGCCGCCCGTCCGGCCGCACCGGATTCGATGCGACGGCGCCGGCGGAGCGCCGCGGCGGACGCCATGAATAACCCTAATCTTGCGCGGGGATTGCGCCGTTAGTGTCGGGAGCCTATAAGCTTCACTGCTGCGAAACGCCGATGTCGATTCATCGCAGTGAATGGCGCATCAAACCATGACCCGGACAGCACCGAACCACACCCCGACCATGCGCCGCGACGGCGCACTGTCTGCGCGTCCGCGCCACACCTGAACGACAACGCCAACGGGCCGCCACGGATGGATCTCAGCCGCGTCTATCGCAAGACCCAGCAGGGCGAAGAGGCGCTCAAGGGGCGGACTCGCCTGCACGGCCAGCGTCTGCGTTCGCTCCTGATCCTGGTGGACGGGCAGGCGACGGCAAAGGAGTTGTGCGACAAGGTCGGCAGCAAGTACCGTCCCCGCGCCACCCTCGGACAACTGGAACATCTCGGTCTGATCGAGCCGATGGGGGGAGCCCCGGCCCCCGACAACAGGGAAGAGGACTTGCCGATCGTGGCAGACGCGGTGGAGGCCGAAGAGGAGTTGGCGGCCGCAAGCGAGGCGCCTGCGACCGAACCCGCGCCCGAGCCGCAACCGGCTCCGCCAGCGCAAGCTGAACCCGAGTCTCAGACCCCGGCTGCGCCCGAGCCAGAATCGGAGTCGCCCGCCGCTGCCGCTGCGTCGTCCACTCCGGTCGAGGCCGTCGTTCACTCGGCCCCCCCCACTCAAGAGGTGCCAGCGGCCGCCGACGCCGCGGCTGCCGGCTCACCCGAAGTCGTGCCGGAGCCGGAACAGCCGGCCGCGGTCGCGGGCGCAGATGCACCGGCCGCACCGCAGGAGCAGGACGCGAACGCCACGGATCCGGGGCTGGAGCCGGTGGTCGCGGACGAACAGCCGCAACGCCCGTCCCCGCTCGCCGAAGCCTTCGATTCGCCCCAATCGCGGCATGAAGACAGGATCGCCGTCGAATCCCTGTGGCAGCGGTTGGCAAGCGCGACCGAACCCCTGCGCCGGCGCGAGTGGAAACTGAAGCGGCCGGCACCCCGGCTGTGGTGGGTGCTGGCGCCGGCAAGCGTCGTCGTGCTGGCTCTGCTTGCGGCACTGGCGCTGTCCTGGGGGAGCTACCGCGCCACCATCGAACGGCACGCAGCCGCGGTCATCGGACAGCCGGTACGCATCGGCGGCATGAGTCTCGCCCTGTTTCCCCCCGGTCTGACGCTGCAAGACGTGGACATCGGCGCCGGGCGGCTGGCGCAGGCGTCGGTCGTCCGCGCATCCGTGTCGATTCACGGCTGGAGCGATGTCGACCCGCTCACCATCGATCTCGCGATCGACGGCCTGACCCTGCAGCAAGCCGGCGCCGCGGCGCTGTGTGGCGCCGCCCGCCTCGACCCCGCCGGCGTGCGTCGGGCCCGGCTCCATGTCGTTGACGTCAGCAACCTCAGCCTCGCGCTGGGAAATAGCGTGATCCAGGACCTGCGCGGCGCCATCGAGTTCGACCGGGCGAGGGGTGCGACGGCGGTCAGTCTGTCCGATGCCGACAACCGCCTGCGCGCCACCCTTGCGCCACAGGGCAAGGGCTGCCGCTTCGCGGCGACCGGAAACAACTGGCGTCTGCCGCTGCGCGGCGGCCTGATGTTCTTCGGCCTCAATGCCCAGGGCAGCTTCGACGAAAACGGCATGCAACTGACGGCCTTCGACGCCCGCGTGAGCGACGGCATCGTCAGCGGAAACGGAGAACTGGACTGGTCGCCCCGCGCCAACCTCGAACTGCGGCTCGAACTGCGGCATGTCGATCTTGCCAAGCTGCTCCCCGCGCTGGGCCTGGAAGCCCTGGCCCACGGACCGCTGGATGCCAAGCTGCAGATTTCCGCCCGGCCCGCAAGCCTGGGCGCGCTGGGCGAGACCCTGAGCGGGCGCGGCAACCTGAGCGTGGCCCACGGCAGCGTCGACCGCTTCGATCTGGCGGAGGCGGCACGCACCATTACCCCCGATGCGGTACGCGGCGGCGCGACCCGTTTCGAGCAACTTACCGCACAGATCCAGTTCGAGCGCGGCAACGCCGCGCTGCGCAACCTGCACCTGGACGCCGGAGCATTGCAGGCCGACGGCCATGTGGCCATCGACAACCGCAACCGTTTGGGCGGCGCAGTCACCGTTCAGATTCGTGGCAGCACCGGCCAGTTGCGGGTGCCGCTCCAGGTCGGCGGCACCCTAGCCGCGCCGGAACTCACTCCGGCACCCAACCCGGACCCGTCGGAGTCGGCGGCCGCGCCGCAGTCCGCCGCGGCAACGCCAAGCCGCTGAACCGCCGCTCCCGGCACCGCCGGCTCCCCTGCGCAGGGGATAAATTCCGGCAGTACCCCGATCAAAGGGTTCTTTGGCCGCGCCGGAGGGCGTGAATTACCATTGCACACTTCGTCCGTCCCCCTCGCACGAGCAGGTGACGGATCCGGAATCCGATCCCGCTTCGCAAGACATCCGACGTCAACCCATGCGCCCTGCCCAGATCACGTCCATCATCGAACGCGAATTCCAGAGTGCCCGCGAGGGCCACCACACACCGGTGATGCTGTGGGGGCCGCCGGGAGTCGGCAAGTCGCAGATGGTGGCCCAGGTGGCGCTGCGCCACGGCACGCCGATGATCGATATCCGCCTGTCGCAGATGGAGCCGTCCGACCTGCGCGGCATCCCGTTTCGCGTCGGCGACCTGGTGGAGTGGGCGATTCCGGCCATGCTGCCGGATGCCAAGCGTCACGGCGACGCCGGCATCCTGTTCCTCGACGAAATTACCTCGGCGCCGCCCAGCGTCTCCGCCGCCGCCTACCAGCTCATCCTCGACCGCAAGCTCGGCGCCTATGAGGTGCCGGCGGGCTGGGCCATCTTCGCCGCCGGCAACCGCCAGGGCGACCGCGGCGTCACCTACGCCATGCCGGCGCCGCTCGCCAACCGCTTCTCCCACTTCGAGGTGGAATCGCACCTGGAGGACTGGGTGGCCTGGGCCTATGGCTTCGGCATCGACGAGCGGCTGATCGGCTTCCTGCGCTTCCGCCCCGAACTGCTTTTCGAGTTCGATCCGGCGCGCAATCCCACCGCCTTTCCGACGCCGCGCTCCTGGGAATTCGCCCACCGCGCCCTGCAGAAGTTCGGCGACACGCCGGACCTCCTCACCGGCACCCTCGCCGCCTGTGTCGGCCAGGCCGCCGGAGTCGAATTCGCCGCCTATCTGGCGAGCCTGTCGCGCATGCCCGATCTGGACGCCATCTGCGATGGACGCGAGGCCCTGGTGCCCCATGAAGTGGACCTGCAGTACGCCGTGGCTTCCGCCCTGGTGACGCGGGCGATCCGCGGCAAGGGAACGCCGGCAGCCCGCCAGCTTTTCGGCAACATTCTCGACTACGCCGGCAAGCTGCCCCTGCGCGAGATGGGCGTGATGCTGGTATCCGACCTGCACCGCCATGTCGGCGCCGAAATTTTCGCCGTGCCCCAGTTCGGCCAGTGGGCGAACCAAGTCGCGGATGTGATGCTCTACGAATAATGAATTCCAGACTCGACGTCGAAACCAAGCTTGCCGCCGCGCGCACCCGGCTGATCCTCGACAAGCCCTTCCTCGGCGCGCTGGTGCTGCGTCTGCCGTTGAAGGAAGCCAGTCCGTCCTGGTGCCGCTCCGCCGCCACCGACGCGCGCCACTTCTATTACAACCGCGCCTACATCGACAAGCTGTCGGTGGAACAGACCCAGTTCGTGCTGGCGCACGAAGCGCTGCACTGCGCACTCTCCCATTTCGCACGCCGCGGCCACCGCGTGCTGCGGCGCTGGGATCTGGCCTGCGATTTCGCCATCAATCCGCTGCTGGTGAAGGACGGCCTGCGCCCGCCGCCGGAGGCGGTGGTGTTCGACCAGTACCAGGGCATGACGGCGGAGGAGATCTATCCCTGCATCGACGACAGCCTGGACAACGAGACGCTGGACCAGCACATCTATGATGGCGACGAGGGCGGCCAGGGACAGGACAGCCAGGGCGGCGGCACCTCCTCCCAGCAGTCCAAGGGCGAGCAGGGCGGCGGCTCCGCCACCGAGCGCAGCGGCAGCAGCCACGGCGAGGACAGCGGCGAAGCAGAGCCGCCGCCGGCGCCGTTGTCGAAGCAGGAACGCGAGGATCTGGAGCGGCAGTGGGAGCAGTACGTGGCCAGCGCCGCCAACCGCGCCCAGCAGGCGGGCCGGCTCTCCGGCCTCATGGCGCGGCTGGTGGAGGATCGGCTGCAGCCGCAACTGCCCTGGCGCGCCCTGCTGGCGCACTACTTCTTCCAGAACGCGCGCAGCGACTACAACTACATGCGGCCGTCGCGGCGCGAGGGCGAGATGATCCTGCCCAGCCTGCGCAGCACGCAATGCGAACTGGCCGTCGCGCTGGACGTCTCGGGCTCGATCGGCGAGGACGAACTGGCCCAGTTCATCGCCGAGATCAATGCCATCAAGGGCACGCTGCCGGTGCGCGTCACGCTGTTCGCCTGCGATGCCGGCCTGGCCGAGGGCGGACCGTGGCTCTACGAGCCGTGGGAGGAGTTCGCGCTGCCGCGCAAGTTCCAGGGCGGCGGCGGCACCGACTTCAATCCGGTGTTCGACTGGATCGGCCGCGAGGATCTGCGCCCCGACGTATTGCTCTACTTCACCGACGCCGACGGCGAATTCCCCGACGCTGCGCCGGCGTTCCCCGTGCTGTGGCTGGTGAAGGGCAAGCGGCCGGTGCCGTGGGGTAAGAGGATTCAGCTCAACTGATGCAGCCGCACCTCTCCCCGGAAGACTCGCTGCGCCTCAACGTGCTGCTGGCGGGCAGCGTCGAGGCGATCCGCATCGACGAAGGCGCACTCACCCTGCACGCGCTCACCGGGCGCGGAGAGGCCAGGGTGACGCTGCACCCCAACTGCCGCCCGGATCAGTACCTGCTGCGGGTGCGCGAGATGCTCGGCGGCCACGCCCTGGGCTCGCCCGGCGGCTATCCCGTGTATCTGCGGCGCTGGACGCGCATGGGACAGACCTCCGGCGCAAACCTCGCGGCGCTGCTGCTACTGGGCGAACCGGAGGCGGTGGTGGCGGTCGCCCATGCCCCAGGGCTCACCGACGACCTGGCGCGGCGCGTGTGGTGGACCCTGCCGACCATGGAGATCGCCCGCTGCATGCTGGCGCGCGACGAAGTGGCGCAGGGACCCATGGGACGGGTGCTGGCGGACTTCCTGGTGGAGCACATGCCGTTCGAGGAGAGCGCGGACGCCAACCTGGAAACCATCCGCCTGGTCCTCGGCGCGGGCCTCGCCGACGCCGCCACCCGGGCGATGCTGTGGTCCAAGGGGCAGCGTCAGCCGCACTACTACATCGGCTTCCTCGAACAGATGGCGGACGATCTGCCACAGGATGCGCCGGCGCGGGACGATGACGCCCCGGCCGCACTGCAGGCGCTCGCTGCCGAGGGCAATCCGTTCGCGGTCCTGCTTTCGCGCTGCCTCAGCGCGAGCGGCCAGACCTTCCTCAAGGCGGCGGCAGAGGCGCTGGCGAAGCCGGCGACCCACCGCATCGTGTACGATCTGTTCGACGTCATCGGCGCCTATTTCGAATCGGTGCGCCCGCGCCATGCTGCCGCCAACGATGTCGATGCCATGGCCGCGGCGGCCGAGAGCCGAGGCGGACTGGACAAGGTGCAGCGCGGCCACGCCGACGCCCTGCTCGCCGCGCTGCGGCAGTTCGCGCCGCAACTCCGGGCCATGCTGTTCCTCTCGCAACTGTCGCAGGAAGCGGCCGATCAGGTGCTCACCCGCACCACCGCGGTGGGACCGCTGATGCGGCGCAAGCTGGAGCCGGTCATCGCGCCCATCGCCGCGCACATCCAGGTCCTGCGCGCCGCAGACCATGCCTAGATTCAAGAGAACGAAACTGGAAGGAATCGTGAAGATCTTCGTCGACCAGGAAACCGATCTGATGCGCGAGCGCTTCGCGCTGATCTACGCCACCCATCGCGGCCGCAAGCGCTTCCAGGAGAACTGCGTGCATGTGAAGGACACCGAGGAAGCCGCGCTCGGCGGCGCCGACCGCGCCGCCCACCTGCATCCCGCCGTGGTCCTGGGGCCTTCCAAATCCTCCGAGGGGCATTTCATGTACTACCTGGTGCGCTGGCTGGACTGAAAACGGAGCGAACGCCATGCAGAAGAACTATCCCAAGATCGACATCCCGGTGCTCCCGGCACAGGACACCGCGCTGGAGTCCTGTTCCGCCGCCGAACCCTATGCCCTCATGGTGCTGGGGGATTCCATGCTGCCGGAATTCGCGGAGGGCGAGATCATCGTCATCGAACCGGAGGGCCACGCCCACGACGGTTCCTACGTCATCGCCTTCCGCAACGACGAATACATCTTCCGCCAACTGCTCCAGCGCGACGGCCAATGGCTGCTGCATCCGCTCAACGCGCATTATGCGGACGAGTCGATTTCCGATCTGACGGCGGTGAAGGGTGTCATCATCCAGAAGCAGCAGCGCGGCGGCCGCCGCGCGACGCGCAAGCGCTACGTCGATTGAAGCAGCTCTCCCGCCCCCGAGTCGGCGGGAGACGAGACCGCAAACAGGAGACAGCCATGCCCTACTACATCTACAAGGTCCACCAACCGCTGCGGAATCTGGAGAAAGCCGAGGAGCACGACGCCTTCCGCGCCGCCTCGGATCGCGCCAAGCAGATGAGGCGCGAGATTCCCGCCGGCCAGGATTACCTAGTCAAGGTCATCCACGCGGAGAACGAACTGCAGGCGGAAGACCTCTTGTCCCAGGTGCGCGAGAAGGAACCGCTCACCGGGGACGACTGGTAGGCGGTGGACCACGACAGTTTCCGCGATGCGCGGCGGGTGCTCAACCCGCACCCCTGCCCCTTCGAGAAGGCGATCCTGGCGCGCTGCTGCGCCTGCTCGCTGGCGCTGCGGCTGAGCATCGCCGAACGCGAGACGGTGGCCTGCGAGTCCGCGCCGGCGCGCGAAACCTGCGCCCGGCTGCGTGTCGAACTGAGGCAGAACTCGCTGTTCGCGCTCAAGGTGCCCCCCGGCACGCCGCTGCCCCATGCCAAGGAGATGAAGGCGATGTGCGGCGGCCTGTCGGGCTTGCAGCAGGAGGTGGCGCCCGCCGACGAGGTCGCCGACGTGCAGGCGCTGGTCGCGGCGGCGCTCGCCAAATTCGGCAGCCTGGAAGCCCTGCCCTATTCCCGGATCATGCCCGCGGTGGCGGCCTTCGAGGTGCGGCGGCGCCGTGGCTGAGGTGCGCGGGCGGCTGCGTACGAACCCGCAGCGCCGCGACCAGTCATAGTAGGCAGTACACCAGACCACTGCAGATCTCAGGGAGAAAAAAATGCGCAATCTCCATCGACTCGTCGCCGCGGTGCAGAAGAACTGCGACATCTCCGACGCGCACCATGCCCGCGACATGACCATGTGCACCTACCTGCTGGAGATGCGCGAGTACTTCCGCTGGGAGCACGACATCCCGCTCGACCAGCCGCCGCCGCGCGACGAACTCGGCAGCTGGCTCACGCAGCGCGAGGCGCGCTGGGGCGAATTCGAGAGCGAGACCTTCGAGCCGCTGCCGGTGGGCGATGCGCATTACGACCCCTTCGCGATCGAGGCCATCAACCGGGAGCTGAATCCGGTCGGCCTGGTCTATGGCGGCGGCTACGGCCGCTTCCGCAAGCCCCATTTCTTCCTTGGCGAACTGCTGCGGCGCGAGAGGCGCGACGGCTTCGAAGTGCTGGTGACCGGCTGCGAGTATGCGCGCGACATCACCGCCCTGCCCGCCGCCTTCCAGAACGGCGCCATCTACGTGCGCCAGGACGCCCTGCGGCGCTGGCTGTGGGAGAAGGTCGAACTGTGGAGCGTGAAGCGGAGCGACGGTCCGCTCAAGGCTGCGCTCGACTGCTACGGCTACGGCGCCGATCCGCGCCGCGGGCTGGAGCGCATGACCGAAGCCGAGAGCGAGGCCGTGATTCTGCACGAGATTGGAGAGGGCCTCGCCGAGCGCCTGCTCGGCCGCGACTGGAAGGACATGATCTCGTCCTTCACGCGCAAGCGCCCCGAGATCCTCGCCCGCGCCGTGCGCGACAATCTCGCCGACTGCCTGTCCACCCTGCCGGGGCTGATCGAGCGCGAGGCGCAATGCTCCCTCCACTTCTACTTCGCCAACTTCGAGGGCGTGCGCCGGACCTTGTTCCCGCGACTGGTGGAGAGCTACCGCCGCTGGCGCGACACCGGCACCCCCGCCCCCCTGCTCGACGCCGCGCGCGCCGGAACGGCGTACTGGGCCGATGCCGCCTCGCGCCTGATCGATCTGCACCGGAAAGACCCGGCGAACGCCGAGTCGGCCATCGAAGGGATGCTCGGCGAGGAGCCGTCCGGACTCGCGCTCTAGCTCACTTCGGTCGGCCGCCCGGCAGATATCCCAGGAGCATCACGCTGTTCGGATTGCCGTCCGCTCGACCTGGCAGTAGGATTGTTGCCCGGTGCCGCAGGTAATGCGGCCACGCCCCGATCCGAATGGCATTGGCGTCCATGGCCGCGAGAGAGAGTACCAACGTCTTTGTATCCTACAGCCATGCCGACTCGTCGCTGGTCGCGCCGGTGGTGCAGCTCCTTCGCCTCAACAAGTCCCTCGTCTTTCACGACATCGACAGCATTCGCCCCGGCAGGAAGTGGCGCGGCGAGATCGCCAGGGCCCTGGCCGATTCCAACCTGATCGTCGTGTTCTGGTGCGATCACGCCCGTCATTCCGACGAGGTGGCAAAGGAGTGGAAGGCGGCCATCGACCAGGACAAGGATCTGCTGCCCCTGCTGCTCGATGCCACGCCCCTGCCCCCGGAACTGGGTGAATTCCAATGGATCGATTTTCGCGGGACGGTCGGCGCCAGCCACCAGTTGCTGGGCGCGTCAACGCTCGGCCGTCAAGCCACTGTCGCGTCAGCGCCTCCGGCCCCAGCGGCATCCGGGAAATCGGCGCGCTGGCTGCCGCTCGGCGGACTCGCCGCAGTGGTTGCCGTCGCCGTGGCCGTGGGCCTGTTCCTCGCGGGAGCACCGCATTCCCCTGAGACAACCGTCGTTCCGGGAACGACACCGATCCCGGCGCCGGTGCCCATCGCTCCGGCGTTGCACGACCCCGGCGCCCTGCTTCTTGCGGTGGTTGCTGTCGGCCTCCTGGCATGGGTGGCGCGGCAGCTTGATGCGGCGATCAAGGCGTGTGAGACCTGCGGCCGAGCTGAGTCGAACGCCGGGCGAAGCCGAGCGGCGCATGGCGTCCGAGGTCGAGGCAGAGATCCTGCGGCGCGCGGCATTGCGACGGCGCAGTTGAAGGGTCTGGGTTGCCGGAACGCCGTCGGTTTCTCGCCGAGTCCGGACCCAGTCGCGCTGCCGAGCCAGGTCCGGCGGGCACGGCCCGCCCTACAGATTCACGAATCGGAAAGGGTTGACCTTCCCACCGTTGGAAGGTCCAGCATGAAGATTCCCCAACCCGTTCGAGGAGTCGCGACATGGAACACACGCATCACCAGACGCATGCCCGGGGCAGTTCCCTGCACCGCACGGATGTTGCATCGCTCGATCGCATCGCGTTCCTGGCGACGATTCACTGCCTCACCGGATGTGCCGTCGGCGAGGTTGCCGGCATGGTCATCGGCACCGCGCTCGGCTGGAGCAATCTCGAATCCATTTTCCTCGCCGTCGCGCTCGCCTTTCTTTCCGGTTATGCGCTTACCATGCTGCCGCTGCTGCGAAACGGCTACCGCTTCCGCTCCGCCGCGCGCCTCGCCCTCGCCACCGACACGGCCTCGATCACGGTGATGGAGATCGTGGACAATCTGCTGATGCTGGCGATTCCGGGTGCCATGGACGCACCGCTGAACTCGGTGCTGTTCTGGTCCGCTCTCGCGCTGTCGCTGGTGGTGGCCGGCGTGGCGGCCTACCCGATCAACCGCCGGCTCATCGCGCGCGAGGTGAGGCGCCTGGCGCAGAATCGCCTGACCGACCTCCAATCGAGGATCGAGGAACTCAAAGTCATCGCCGTCAGCCTTTCCCATCTGATCGACCATTGTCGCGGCGATGAGCGACCCGAGTGTCCCATCCTGGATGCGCTCGCGGATGGGCGTGCCGATACGTCCAAGCAAGGCGCGACACAGCGCGACGCGTCGCGCCGAAAGCCGCCACAACGGAGCGTCGCCATAGCTTCCGGCAAATCCGGATCCGGCGCCGGCAGCAAGCGCGTTTGCGATTCGCCGTGATGTCAAGCATCGTAGGGCGGGCCGTGCCCGCCGGGCGCTGACGCGGCGGACACGGTCCGCCCTACAGCCGTCGGGAGACGATTCGTCAGCCGGTGCTGTCCAGCCAGCTTCCCAGGCCCTGGGCGTTCAACTCGATATCCATGGCGAATACTTCGATCAACCGCTCCCGCGCCAGGCGCCAGTCGTAACGCCGCGCCTCCGCCAGCAGAATGGCTGTCACCCCCGCGACCAGGCGTGGCTGACGGTGATCGCCCGCATCCTTCTCCTGCAGCGCGAGTTCGACATGGGCGTCGATCAGGCGGTGCAGGTCGGCGGCGAGCCGCGGCACGTCGCGCACCTGGCTGTAATGGGTGACATAGATTGCGCCGGGCGCGAAGTCGAGCAGCAGTTCCACCGACCGGTGCAACGCATCGGGATCGAACTGGATCGGCGTGGTGGTGGGAAAGACGAACTGCCGGCCGTCGCGGTCCAGTTCGCGGTACGACAGGCCGAAGGTGTCGCCGGAGAAGATGTGGCCCGAGCGCCGGTCCACGATGCACACGTGATGCCGCGCATGGCCCGGCGTGTCCAGGAACAGCAGTTCGCGGCCGTCGAGGCGGAGGGTGGTCTCGTGCGGAGTTTCCAGCACCCGTTCCGGCGGCACGGGCACGATGTCGCCGTACATGCGCTTTGCCGCTTCGGCACCATAGACGGCGATGGTGCCGGCCACCAGTTTCGACGGATCGATCATGTGGCGCGCACCGCGCGGATGCACGCAAAGCATCGCGTTCGGCAGCACCGCCATCAACGCCCCGGCGCCGCCGGCATGGTCGAGGTGGATGTGCGTGAGCATGACGTAGTCCACCTGCTCCGGCCGCAGGCCCTTCGCCTGCAGCGCCTCCAGCACCCGCGGCACGGAGGCGTTGGTACCGGTGTCGACGAGCGCGGCGCGATCCCCCTGAACGATGAGGTGGATGGCGTCGAGCCGCGGCCGGCCGAAGCCGGAATCGATGGCACTGATGCCATGTTCATAGTCGGTGATGTCGGCCACGGAATCTGCCCTCCAGCAATGCGCGCATTGTAATGCGGCGACCAATCCGCAGCCGCGGGGACATCGACGATAATGCCGGACTGGCCATGGACGAACTCAGAGCCTTCCTGTTCGGCGTCACGCTGGCGGCGGCGGTGGGGCCGATCGCGCTGCTGGTCATGCGCAACGGCCTGAATCACGGGTTGCGCCCGGCACTGGCGAGCGCCCTCGGCGTGGCGCTGGCCGACCTGACCTATGCCGGGATCGCCCTCGGCGCGGGCGCCCTCGTGTCGGCAACCCTGGACGCGCAGCGCGGCCTGTTCGAGGCGATGTCCTCGGCCCTGCTGCTCGCCCTCGGCCTCTGGCTCACTCGCAGCGCGCTGCGTGCCGTAGCCGTCAACACCGGCACGGCGGCACCGGCGGCGGTCGGCCTGCTGCCGACCTACCTCCTCACCCTCGCCAATCCGCTCACCGTCCTGCTTTTCGTCGGTCTTGCCGGTCAGCTTGCGTTGGCCCAGGGCTGGCGCGACGCGGCGCGTTTCGCGCTGCTCATCTTTCTCGGCAGTCTGCCGGTGCAGGCGATCTACGCCTTGTCCGGAGCGGCACTGCAGCGCTTCGTGAGCGAACCGCGGCACGTGCGCGCCCTCAATGGGGCGAGCGGCGTCGCCATAGCGGGATTCGGCGCCTACGGCCTGATTCGCTTGGTGTAGCGGGGACGAGTGGCTGCGCGGCGAACGCCGCGGAGGGATTGCAGCGGAAGGCGGCCGGCGGCATCGCCGCCGGCGGCGCGAACCGGCTTACTTCAGGTGCTGGTTGATGATCTTGGTCATCTCGAACATCGAGACCTGCGCCTTGCCGAAGATCTCTCTCAACTTCTCGTCGGCATTGATCATGCGCTTGTTGATCTCGTCCTGCAGCTTATTCTTCTTGATGTACTCCCACACCTTCTTCACCACCTCGGTGCGGGGCAGGGGCAGCGCGCCGACGACCTTCGCCAGCATTTCGCTGGGCGTCAACGCCTTCATGAAGGCGGCGTTCGGCGTGCGCTTGACCTTCGGTTTTGCAGCAGCGGCGGCCTTCTTGGCCGGAGCGGCCTTCTTGGCGGTCGCCGCCTTGGCTGCGGCGGGCTTCGCAGCCGGCTTCTTGGCGGCGGGTTTGGCGGCGGTCTTGGCAGCAGGTTTGGCGGCCGGTTTCTTGGCGGCCGGTTTCTTGGCCGGCGCCGCTTTCGTCGCGGCGGGTTTCTTTGCGGCAGGTTTCTTGGCAGCGGGTTTCGTGGTGGTAGCCATATTCGGGTCTCCTTTTTTGATTGCGCCTGAATCCGCGTCCCTTCCCTCAGGGAACGACGGAAGCATGAGAATCTCACTCTGCAATGTCAACACCTAACGCGCCGAAACCCGCAAATTTTCAGGCTTTCGTCGCATTTGCGCACGCTTCGGCTGCATCGCGGCGGCGTTGGGCGTAGTCGTCTGCCAACAGACGCGCCAAACGCGCCGCTTCGTCGCACACATCGGGGTGGCGCCGGAACGTGTCGCGCAACTGGCGCAGGAGTCCCGAGTGCTTGTGCAGCAGTTCGTGCAGCAGGGTGTCGAGCAGGTCGGTCGCGAGCGCATCGTCCAGCGGCTCGAGGTAGCGCGCATTCAGCTTGAGCGTGTCCGAGAGCAGGCGGAACTGGCCGAGGCAGCGGTGGGCAGCGGGAAAGCCGCAGCGGTCGACGCGCCGCGGCTGGCGCAGATGGGGCAGCCGTTCGTCGATCAGCGCCAGGGCAAGGTCGATGTCGCGCGAACTCATGGGGCGGCTCGTGGCAGGGGTCCGGTCCATGATACGGCAGGCACAGCGCGCCCGCCGCCGTGCAAACCCCTAGAATGGCGGTTTTTGCGGGCGGCGCCGGTGCGACCGGCGTGCGCCAATGCCATGACCTCGATGCATCTGTTTCGCCTGAGCACCGCGCTGGGCTGGCTCGGCAGCGCCGCCCTCGCCTGGGGCGCGCCCTTCGCCTACATCACCAACCAAGGTAGCCACGATGTCTCGGTGATCGATCTGGCGACCGACGCCGTGGTCGCCACCGTGCCGGTGGGCAAGGCGCCCGCCGGCATCGCCGTCAGCGCGGCCGCGCGCAAGGCGTTCGTCACCAATCCGGAGAGCAAGAACCTGTCCGTGATCGATCTCGCCACCAACCGCGTGATCGAGACCGTGGCCGCAGGCGACGGACCGGTCGGCATCGCGGCGGCGCCGGACGGCAAGCAGGTCTACGTCGCCGACTGGTTCAACAACCGCGTCCTCGTGTTCGACGCGCAAACGCATCGCCAGACCGGTGCCATCGCCGTGGGCAAGGCCCCCGCCGGCCTCGCCGTCCATCCTTCCGGCGCCTGGGTCTACGTGGCGAACCGCGACGACAACTCGGTGGCGGTGATCGACGCCCGGGCCGGCCGCGTGACCGCGGAAATCGCCGTCGGCAACCATCCCTTTGCGCTCGTCGCAAACGCCGCCGGTACGCGGCTTTACGCGTTGAATGTGCTGAGCGACGACGTTTCCGTGATCGACACCGAACGGCGGGCCGTGATCGCCACCATTGCCGTGGGCAAGGCGCCCTATGGCGCGGCGCTCGGCGCCGACGGCGCGCGCCTGTTCGTGACCAACCAGCATGGCGACTCGATCTCGATCATCGACGCCACCCACAACCGCGGCTTGGCCACCGTCCCGGCTTGCGGCTATCCGGAAGGCATCGCGGTGCACGGCGAGCGCGTCTACGTCGTGTGCTGGATGGACGACGCAGTGACCGTGCTCGACGCCCGCGACGGCCGCACCCTGACCACGATCCCGACCGGCCGCAACAGCCGCGGCTTCGGCCAGTTCATCTGGGCACCGGATTGATTTGCGCGCCGCTTCCCGCTACCTTGTTTCGACCCTCAACCAAACGGAGAGAATGCATGCGAGCAGCGCTGGCAGCGGCAGTATTGATCTGCGCATCCACCCTGGCCCTGGCCCACGGCCCGTCGCGGCAGAAGGTGACGGAGACGGCAACCATCAAGGCGGCGCCGGATGAGGTCTGGAACAAGGTCAAGGACTTCAACGGCATGGCGGCGTGGCATCCGGCCGTCGAAGGCAGCACCGCCACCGACGGCAGCAAGGTGGGATCGGTGCGCACCCTGTCGCTCAAAGGCGGCGGTCAGATGGTGGAGACGCTGGAAGGCTACAGCGATGCCGAGCGCAAGTTCTCCTACCGCGCCAAGGACGGCGGCGCGCTGCCGGTGACGAACTACACCTCGACGCTGACGCTCAAGCCGGGCGACGGCGGTACGACCGTGGTGGAGTGGCGCGGCGCCTTCTATCGCGCCTACCCCAACAACAACCCGCCGCCCGGCCAGGACGACGATGCGGCCGTGAATGCCATCACCGGCGTCTATCAGTCCGGCCTGGCCAACCTGAAGAAGACCCTGGAGAAGTGAGCGCCGGCGCGCGCTCTGGGGTCAGGGATAGAACTCGCGATACAGCGCGTAGCTGGCATAGGCCAGCCACGGCAGCACGACGATGAACAGGGGGAGCAGCAGGATGCTCCCTATCATCGCCACCGCCAGCACCAAGGCCCAGGCGAGGGCCACCACGAAGTTCCCGAATACGGCGCGCACGCTGGCGCTCACCGCGCCGATCAGGTTGGCGCGGCGGTCGAACAGAAGCGGCACGGAAAACGCCGACACGGCGTAGATGGCGAAGGCCAGCGCAGTACCCATAAGAGAACCGTAGAACTCGAACGCCAGGACTTTGCCGTGGGTCGGCAGGTCCTGCAGCATCACCGGCGTGCGCCCGATCATGAAACTGTAAATGGTGGCGGCATCGGTGACCCAGACCATGAACAGGAACATGCACACCAGCGCGATCACCCACAGTTCGCGCGGCGCCCGGCGAAAGCCGGCCAGCAGGTCCGTGAATCGCGGCGTGCCGCCCTCCCTCGCCACGCGCGCCACGTTGAAATAGCCCGTCAGCAGCACTGGTCCCACCAGCATGAAGCCGCCGGCCAGCGGCAGCGCCATCGGCGTCATGCCGACCAGGATCGCGCCGCCCAGCAGGACCAGCCCGACGCCGGCGAAGATCGCGGCGTAGGCGCAGCTCACGCGCGGATGTGCCCGGAACAGGACCCAGCCGGCACGCAGGGAGCGCGGGATGGCGACCAGGGAAACGCGACGCAGCGACAGGGGGGCGTGGCTCATGGCAGGAGGCGAAGGAGAACCGCCCCATGCTATGTGCAGGGGTGGAACGAAAACACGAGCCAGATCAAGTTCGCCGCCGCAACAGGCCCCGCGCACGGTCCCGCCGCCGCAGCGCTCGGTCCCGGATCACTCGCTCACGTCGAGCAACTCCACCTCGAACACCAGCGTGGCATCGGGCGGGATGACGCCGCCGGCACCCCGCGCGCCGTAGCCCAGGTTGGGCGGAATGCTGAGCTTGCGCACGCCGCCCACCCGCATGCCCTGCACGCCCTCGTCCCAGCCGGCGATGACGTACTGCACGCCGACCGGAAAGTTGAAAGGCTCATTGCGATCCTTGCTGGAATCGAACTTCTTGCCGTCGGTCAGCCAGCCAGTGTAATGCACCGACACGGTGGTGGCTCTCCGGGCGGTGGCGCCGTCGCCGACGACGAGGTCTTCATAGACGAGCCCGCTGGGGGTGGTGACTGGATTCATGCCTGCTCCCGGTTGATGGAAGGAAAACGTGCCTGCTACTTCTTCAGCTTGTCGATGAAGTGCTTGCGGAACTTCGCCACCTTGGGCGCCACCACGAACTGGCAATAGGGCTGGGCGGCATTGTTGGCGAAGTATTCCTGATGGTAGTCCTCGGCGACGTGGAATTCCGCGGCGGGAGACACCTCGGTTACGATCGGACCGCTCCACAGCCTGCGCGCATTCCAGTCCGCGATCGCCTGCTGTGCCGCCTCCTGCTGCTGCGGCGAATGATGGAAGATGGCGGAGCGGTACTGCGTGCCGACGTCGCTGCCCTGGCGGTCGCGCGTCGTCGGATCGTGGATGGTGAAGAACACGTCGAGGATGTCGCGATACGACACCTGCTGCGGATCGAAGGTGATGCGCACCACCTCCGCGTGACCGGTGTTGCCATTGCAGACCTGGCGGTAGGTCGGATGGGGCGTGGTTCCGCCGCAGTAGCCGGACTCGACCGCGACCACGCCGCGCAGATCGTCGAATACCGCCTCCAGGCACCAAAAGCAACCACCGCCGAGGGTAGCGACTTCGTAGCCCTGCTTTTCCGCTGTCATGCCTGTTCCTTTCGCGTATGCGGGTGGGGGAAACCCATCGGATTCGCCGCTCAACGAAAAATTCCCTCGGACATCCCAGGAATCGCAGGGCGCTCCGAACGCCTGTTCCCTTCGCTGCAGCCCGGCGCGCACGGCGCGCCCTACGGGAAAGCCTCGCCCGAGCTCAATCGAACCAGAAGGTGTAGAAGATATCCACGCCATTGTCGGTACCGGCGCGACCGATCACCGACAACCGGCGCGTGAGGTAATGGGTGATCTTGACGATGCTCTCCGCCCCGCCGAGGCTCTGCTCGAAGCTGACATAGGTCTGGGTCGAAAGCCGCTTGCCGACGGTGACGATCTGGCTGGCGAGGTTGGCGTCGGCGCCGGATTTCTGGCTGCCGGCGACGGTGCTGGTGGGCAGTCGGCTCGATCCGGCGCCGAGTTCGCCCGAGGTGACAGCAATCTGATCCAGCCCCAGGCTGTTCGCCAGTTGCCGCGACATGCCGCCGGACTGGCCGCCGAGGATGGCGCCCGCCGCCGACAGCAGCAGCGCCGAATCGCCGCCGCCGGCCTGATCCTGGCCGCGGCCGAGCACGATCCAGGACAGCTTCTCCGGGTCCGGGACGTTGGGCTCGGATACCAGTTTGACCACCGGATTGAGCACGGTGCCGGTTACCGACACCCCGGCCTCCACCGGCAGGTTCTTGCGCAGCGCCACGACGTTCAGGCCCGGATTGTCGAGGGGGCCCTGGAAGTTAACGATTCCGCGCTCGATCGCCAGGTACTGGCCATAGGCGTCGAAGGTGCCGTCGCGGGTGCGGATCGAGCCGCTGGCGCGCAGCGGCCCGCGGCCGTCGCTGCGCACCCGCACCTGGCCGGCGAGCCGGCTGTCGAGGCCGCGGCCATCGAAGTAGAAGCTGCTGCCGAGATCCACCTCCACGTCCATGGCAAGCGGCAGGCGGCGCGTGGCTGCCGGCTCCCGACCCTTGACCACCACGTCATCGGACAGGCTGGGCGCGGGATCCTTGGTCAGTTCCCAGTAGCCGCCGTCCGCTTTCACCTTGCCGGCAAGGCTCATGCCGTTCGGCCCGGCTTCGAACTGGCTGCTGCCGGAAACCATCAGCCAGCGGTCCACGCGCTGCACGACGCTCAGCCGGTCGGCGTTCACCTGCAGGCGGCCGCGGCCGGAAGCGAGCTCGAAATCGCCGGAGATCTCCAGGCTGCCCGGCTTGGCGGCGAGCGTGAGGTAATCGATGCGCTTGTCGCGCGGCGCGACGCGGGCAGCGGTGACGAATTTCAGCGACTCAAGGCGTACCCGCTGCTGGTCGAAATCCAGGCGCAGCGTGCCGTCCGACAGGCGCGTGCCCTGATCTACCAGCGCAACGCCGAGTTTTTCGCCGCGGACCGTGCCCTGGCCGCGCGGATCGGCGCCGCTGCCGGTGACGGCGAACTCCGCCCGCAGCGCGCCGTCGAGCTTCAGATTGGGATCGAGCCAGGGCCCGAGCCACGCCACGGAGGGCATGACGGCGCGCACCGCTCCCGCCACCGGCGCGTTCGGCGCCAGCCGCCAGCCGCTGCCGGCGCGCTCGGCCAGCGCAGTGCCGGCCCCCGAGATCTCGCCCAGCCGGGTGCCCGCCGCATCCAGCGACCAGCCCAGGCGATCGCTGTCGGCGTTGAGCCGCAATTCCAGCGTCTGCAATCCCAGGCTCACCGGCGCATCGCCGGCCAGCGTCAGGTCGCCGGACTGGCGAAACACGCGTGCCATGCCATCCACATGCTCGGCGAGACGCAGGCTCCATTCGCCTCCCAGCGTGACGCCGTCGCCGGTCACCACCGGCCGCTGCGCGGCGTCGAAACCGACGCCGATGCTCAGACCGCTCACTTCGCCGCGGGTCACGATCTCCTGCGGCGTCCACGACGTTTCCTTCAGCAGGGCCCGCATGTCGCCGCGGCGCAGATCCGCCGGCCCGATGGCAACGCGCGCCGGCGCCAACTCCAGCGCCACCGGCGCCGCCAGGCGCAGCGACGGCTTGCCCGTGACCTCGAACGTGCGCAGCATGCCGCTCCAGGCCGGCGCGTCCGCCAGGCCGCCGGCCGCCTCCAGCGTGACGTCACGCTCCTTCCCGAGCCGCACCTGCGCCCGCAGCACATGGTCGCGGCGCGTGCCGTCGGCCTCCAGGGTCGCGCTCTCCACCAGCGCCGCCTTGGCCTTCGGCTGGCGCACGCCGGCGAGCTCGACGCGCGCGTTGAACCGCCCGTCCAGCCCTTCGCGCAGTTCACCCTTGGCGTCAACGCGGGCGATGCTGCCCTGGCCCTGCAGCGCGAGGTCGCGGGCCGCCGCATCGAACTGCAGCGACGGCTGATTCACCGTACCCGAGAGCGCCGCTTCCCCCTTCAGCGTTCCCGCCAGACCGTGGCCCAGGGCCGCCAGTTGCGGCGCATCGATCGAAAGCTGCAGGCGGTCGCCCGGCCGGCCGAAGGCGCCGCGCGCGGCGAGTCGATTGCCGGCGAGATCGAGCGCCACCTCGCTCTGCTCCAGCCGCTGCCCCAGCAGTACGACGTTCCCCTGGCCGGACAGGGGCTTGCCGTCGAAGCGGCTGTCCCGCAGGGCGAACTTCGCCGCCACCACCGGCTCGGGTTGGAGCGAGCCGCGGGCATCGACGTCGGCATTGAGCAGCGCCTTCGGCACGTCCGCGAACAGGCTGGGATCGAAGCGGGTGAGTTTGCCGCGCACGTCGAATTGCTGGCGCCCGGCCAGGACGAAGCTGCCGGCGGCGTCGAGCCCGGCACCCTTCGCCTCGATGCGCGCCGTCTTCACCTCCAGCGTCCCTTCGCGGTGACTGGCGTCGAAGCGCGCGGCGAAGCGCGGTTCCCGCAGATTCGCTTCGAGGCGCTGCTCGGCCTGCGCCGCGCGCACCCGCAGCGTACCGGCGAGGCGGGTCGGCTTGAGCATGGAAGCCAGCTCGCGCAGGCTCAGATCGCCGACGTCGATGCTCGCGACGAGGGTCCCGTTCTCCCAGGTCGCACTGCCGCTGGCGCGACCCTTTTCCGTGAGCCGCAGGTCCAGCTCGCTCAGCGTGAGCCGCGCCGCCTCCCAGCGCGCCTGCGCCTGCAGGCTGCGCAGCGGAAGCAGGTCGCGGTCGAAGGTTCCCGGCGTGCGATTGGTCACGGCGATCGGCCCGGCGAGGATCCACTGCTGCGGCGCGAGTTGGGTCACTGCCTCCTGCGGCAGCAGCGGCTGCAGGTCCGCCTCCAGCGTCAAGGCCGCCCGCGGGGCGCCGGCGTACAGGGCGCCGGGGTCGATTTCCGCCACCCTGGCCTTGACGCGCCGGAACGGCACGGCAGCGAACGGCGCCGCCTCGATCGCCGCCGTCCCCTTCAGGTTCATGCCTTCGGCATCGACGGCGAGGGTGAACGCCGACAGGTTGCCCTGCCCCGCCGCCTGCACCCGGTAGTCCTTGCCTTCGCGCGCGCCGGCCAGTTCGACACCGGCTTGCAGCGCAAACGGCGACTCCGCGCCGACGCTGGCGTGGCCATTCACCGTACCGGCGGGACTGTCGAAGCGCAGCCGCTCGATCCGGTGCACCTGTCCGTCGCTGTGCAGCCCGGCCTCGATGCCGGTCAGCTCGACGCCGGGCTCATCCTTGTCCTGCGCCATGCTCGCCAAAGCCAGACGGCCGAGCGGACAGGCGCTCGATCCGCAGCGCGATCGGCAGCGCCAGCGACTGGGGCGCTTGCAGCGGCGCGTCGGAAGAACGGCTCGACACGGCCACGGATGCCGCACTCAGCGACCGCACGTTCAACTCGCCGTGCGCCAGCGCCAGGGGATCCCAGTCCAGGGCGAACTCGCGCACCCGCAGTCGGGTGTCGGCGTCCGTGTAACGCAACTCGGCGAATCGCGGCGACGCGAGCAGGCTGCCGCCCTCTACCTCGACTGCGAGCCGCCCGCCGCTCAGCCGCTCCGCGACCTGGGCCAGCGTCACCAGTCCTGCCCGAGTCGTCGCCAGCCACACCGGCGCAAGCACCAGCAGCAGCACCGGCAGACGCCACGAACAGCTCGATCCAGTGGTGCCTGCGCCGCGCAGCGGGCGTCGGCGCGGGTGGCGGGGACGATGCGGTTTGACTCTCGTTCATGCCGGTCAGAAGGCAATCGCGACGGAGAAATGCACACGAAACTGCTGGTCGCGCTGCCCGTAGCCGACGTCGAGGGCAAGCGGGCCGGCCGGGCTCCTCCAGCGCGCACCCAGGCCGTAGCCCGAGAACAGCCGCGCCTGCTCGGACCTGTCCCAGGCGTTGCCGGCGTCATAGAAGGCGGCGCCGCCCCACTGCCGGTCGAACCAATGCACGTATTCCACGCTGCCGACCGCCAGCTTGCGTCCGCCGACCACGGCGTTGCCGTCGGGCACGCCCAGACTCTGATAGCTGTAGCCGCGCACCGACTGCGAACCCCCGGTGCGGAAGAGGGAATCCTGGGGGATGCCGTCGAGGCTGCTGGCGGCGGTGTAGCCCAGCTCGGCGCGCAGGACAAGGGCATCGAGTTCGCCGACCGGCAGGTAGTGTTGATAGCGGCCGTAGAAGCGGGCGAAGGTCTGGTCCGACAGCAGCGCCTTCGCCGCACCGCCGGCCTGAAGGTTTAGGACGTAGCCGCGGCGCGGGTCGAGCAGGTTGTCCACGTCACGGTAGGTCCAGGAATAGTTGAGGGTCAAGGCCGTCGAGATTGCGGACACGCCGCCCTCCGCGTCCGTCTGCTCGCGCTGCAGGTTGAGGGACAGGCGCGTTTCGATGCGGCCCCGCGTGCGCGCCCGCACCGCACCCGCCGCCACGCGGCGGGTGGACAGGCCTTCGATGTCGGTGCTCTCCGCCAGTACCCCGACGCTGTCCCGGAAGTCCTTCTCCGTCGGCGGCAGGTGGACGTCCGCGTAGCCGAACTGGCGCTTCTGGTCGACGCGCACCCCGCTCATCAGGTTCCATGCACGGTCGAGCAGATTGGTGTGGCGGAAGGTGAGTTCGACGTGGGCGCCGGTGTTGCTGCTGTAGCCTGCGCCCACCCCCATCCTCTTGGTCCGGGCTTCGCGCACGTGCACCCGCACCGGTACTTCGGCGGCATGGGCCGGGTCGTTGTCGATATCCACCACCACGGAGGAAAAATAAGGCGTGTTCTGCAGCGCGCTCTGCAGTTGCAGCAAACGCTCCTGGCTGTAGCGCTCGCCGGGGCGGATCGTATAGTGGCGCTCCACCAGGTCGGCGGAGAATTTGTCGAGCCCCAACAGCTCGAGCCGCCCCAGCGTGAATGGCGGTCCGCTGTCATATACCACCCGCAGCGCCACCGTGGCGTCCTCCGGATCCACCTCGGCCCGGCTGTCGGCGATCGCCGCGGCAGGGTAATCCTCCGCCAGCAATTGACGCAGAACGCCCTGCTTGGCCGTGTCCCACGCCTGCTGGCGGAAGGGCAGGCCGGCGGGCAGACTCCAGCCTCGACGCAGCGCCTCGACTCGCGCCGCACGCTCCGCGCTGGTCTGAGCGATGTCCCCGGTGAACTCGATGTCGAGGCTCCGCACTTCGGCGCGCCGGCCGGGCTGGACGGAGACCTTCAGCCGCTTGCCGGCGCCTTCCGCAACAATCTCGATTTCGGGCGTGAAGTAGCCTTCCGTCGCCAGCAACTCCGTGATCTGCTTGCGCACCTGGCGCGTGACCCGCAGCCGTTCGCCTTCATCCTGCAGGCCGGTCCCGCCCGGCGCGACGTCCACATGCTCCCGCAGCAACGCACGCAGCTCGGCCGGCGCGTCGATGTCCACGGCCAACGCCCCGTCCGGCTGCGCCCGCACCGATGCCGCCGCGATGATCAGAATGGCGGCCAGCAGCCATCCCGCAAGGCAGGACAGGCGTGAGCGCCACGAGCCATACGGTACGGGAACGAAAGAGCAGGGGAAAGCTGGATCGGCACGGGCGGATTCTAGCAACCTCCGCCTCGGCGCGAAGCGCCGGAGCCGGCGCATCGGGCTGCCGAACCGGTCCGGCAACGGGCGCGGCCGCACGCACCCATCTGTTTTGCATATCTCCGGGCAGAAACCGGTTCCGGGACAATTCGTTGCGCTGCGCAATTCGCCACAGCCCCGAAGGCCGGCAGCGCCTAGCATAAGCACGACATTCCCGGCAGGAGAAGTCTGCTCATGTTCTTGCAGCAGTTGTTGCCCAATGGAACGCGACTGGCGTTCCACGATCTGGAGCCCGACGAAATGGAAAGCTGGCTGGAAAGGCTGCCGTCGGCCCAGCCCGGCGAAGCGGCACGGGCACTGGTCGCACAACTTGCCGAACTGCGGAAAGCGAATCTCACCGTGCGCAGCCGGCTCAAGCTGCTGGAACTCATGCGCGACAAGGCGGAAAGCCTGCTGCCCGACATCGAGCAGCGGCTCGGCGGCGCCTCCCTGCCGTTGGCGCCGGCCCTGCAGCAAGCCGTGATCGACGGCAACAACCTGCTGAAGGCGTTGGCGCTGGGCTATGCGATGGTCGCCGACGCCGTTTGCGGAAAATGGTCCGGCCGGGGTTTCCAGAAGCCGCTGCTCCTGGCGGTGTCCCAGGCACTGCGCCTCAACGGCCGGCGGCTCGAGTTGGCCTATGCCGCCTATGCCCGCGGCTCTCGTTCGGCGTGGACCGAACTGCACCGACTGTACCGTCTCGCACGCGCTGCGGGAGCGGCCAGCATGCCTGCGGAGAACGCGGCGGAATCGCCGGAACGGCTCTACGTCAACGCGCTGCTGCTGGCTTTCGCCGAGCCGACCCGCTTCGCGCCGGGCGACCTGGATCGGGTGCAGTTCTACCTCGAACGCTATGGCCATCTGGCGCAGCTCGAACCGGCCTCCACGCTGCCGGCCCCGGGCGAGCGCGGCGCCTTCCTCGTCCGCGAGGGGGCGACGGAGGCCGGATTCTCGCTCCACCGATGGCGCGACGGTGCGTTGCAGCCCAGCGACCTGGTGCTGCGCTGCGATCCGCTGGTGAAAAAGCTGCTGGCGCAGATCGGCGGCCTGGAACGGGGCATCCTGCCGGCCAAGCTCGGGCTGCCGCGGATCGCGGCACGGCCCGAATATCTCCCGCTGCTGCGGGAACTGGCCAAGCTGTGGAGCGCGCCGCCGTCGCGCCGCCACCCCCGCATGCGCTTCCATCCGCGCGTCGATGTGGTGCTGGGATGCACGGCGCTGCGCGCATTCATCGCGGGTCCGGCGTTCCACCGCCGCACGCAGGACGGGCCGATTGCCGCGGATGCCGAGGGCGAGATGACAGAATGGTCCGTAACGAACGAGAGTCCGGACGGTTTCGCCCTGCGCTATGTCGGCGGCAACACCGGCGAGGTGAAGGTGGGGGAGATCCTCGCCATCCGTCCGCGCGGCAGCTCGGCGATGCACATCGCCATCGTGCGGCGCGCCACCAGCACCGTCGCCAGCCTCGAAATCGGCGTTCAGATGCTGGCGTCGCGGGCAGCCGCAACCACGGTTAACCTGCCCGGGGAAAGCGGGCCGGAATCGGTCGTGCAACGCCAGGTGCAGGTCATCTTCCTGCCGCGCATGCCGGCCTTCGACGACGCCCCGGCAATCCTCGCGCCTCCGGGCACGATCGGCTACGGCGTCGAGTTCGACATGCCGTGCAAGGGAAGGCACATGCTGATGCGCGTCGCGCGCTGCATCGCGAAGACCCCCACGTGCGAGGTCCTCGTGCTGCAAAAGCCGGCGGCGTACAGCGATGAGGAATCGGAAGCCGCAGCGTGAACTCCGGGCCAGGAAGCGGTCGAGGCCGCCGACGCCGGCACGCTACTTCGCCTGCACGTGCATGATGGCGGTCAGTTCCCGAATCGGCGTGTCGCCCGGCTTGAGCTCGGTTTTCCAGGTGGGCCCCACATAGGGGCTCTGGATCTTCACCCAACTCTTCGATGTACGCAGGCCAGAGGCACCGTCCAGGATGAGGTACATCTGGCGCAGCTTCTTGCCTTCCGGCAGGTCGGATGGCTGGCCCAGCCCGCCCGGCATCACGAACTCGCGGCCCGACCGGCGGTAGAAGGCAACGACTTTCTCATAGGCATCGGTCGTGACATAGATCGTGGTCTTGCCCGCCTCCTCGCCGGTCTTGGATGCGGCGCGGCGGTTGACGGCCTCGGTCGTGTACTCGTCGATCTGCGCCCCAGGGTAGGGCTTGAACGGCGCAGCGTGGGCCAGCATCGCAGCCGCCGCCAGGGCGCATGCCAACAGGACCTTCAATGCATCATTCATGATTCCGATCAACTCACAGGATTGGACCGCTGGTGCGCCCCTCCCGCAACGGCCGCACCTCGTCCTTTCAACCGCTGGCCAGGCGGTGGGCCCAGCGCGTCGTTTCCGGCAGGCGATAGCGCCCGGTACAGGCCATCACCCAGTGAATGGCGGTGGCCAGGCTGACGCGATGACCGATCGAGACGAACAGGGGTTTCACGCCGAGCCGCGTACGCAGCACGGCACCGATCACTTCGCCCTTGTCCGTCAGCGGCGACCAGGCGCCCCGCGAATCCAAAACATTATCATATTCGCCGATCAGCCGCGTCTTCGCCACGCCGATGGACGGCACGTCCGCCAGCAAGCCGACATGGCTGGCGATGCCGCAGCGGCGCGGATGAGCGATGCCCTGTCCGTCGTATAGGACGAGATCGGGGACAATTGCGAGCCGCTGCAGCGCCGCCAGCACTGCCGGAGCCTCGCGGAACGACAGCAATCCGGGCACATAGGGGAAGCGCGTGGGAAGGCGGGCGAGCGCATGATCCACCAGCCGCAGTTCCGGATAGTTCAGGACCGCCACCGCCGCCCGCGTCGTCCGCCCTTCGTCCTCGAAGCCGACATCAATGCCGGCGACATGGCGAACGGGCGGCAGCCGGTCTTCCCGCACCACCGCCGCGCTCAGTTCCCGCTGCAGCGCGGCCGCTTCTTTCGGCGTCAAGTTCCAGTCGTGCAGCCCGGCGAGCCTCGACGGCCGTACCAGGCGATGGGGATCGGCCGCGGACCCGTCAGTCGGCTTCATACGAACGTTCCGGTGCGGGATTAGAATAATTGCATCGGACAGGCGGGCATCGACGCATGAGGCGCATCATAGAGCTTGCGACGCAGCGGCGGGAAGAGCTGATCGACATCACAGCCGCGGTGGGCGAGGCGGTGCGGGACAGCGGCGTGCGCGAGGGCATCGCCACGGTCTATGCCCAGGGCGCGACCGCTGCCGTCATGATTCAGGAAAACTGGGATGCGAGCGTGCCCACCGACGTGATCGAACTGCTGCGGCGCCTGATTCCGCGCGGCGTCTGGCTGCACGACCGCCAGGACGGAAACGGCGACGCTCATCTGAAGGCGGGGCTCGTCGGTCCCTCCCAGACCATCCCCGTGATCGACGGCCAGTTGGGCCTGTCCACCTGGCAGGGGATCTTCTTCTGCGAGTTCGATGGGCCGCGCACCCGGCGAACCCTCGTATGCACCATCCTCGCGGACGTCGGCTGACTTCCGCGTCCACGGACATCGCCCCGCACGCGTCATGCCCTTCCCGCGACTGCTGCTGCTGATCGCACTGCTCGCTTTCCTCGTCGCCTTCGTGCAGATGGGGGTGATCTCGATCGCCTTCGAGAAATTGGGCCTGTCGCCGGAATCGGCGTATCTGCTGCTGCTCACCACGCTCTTCGGCAGCCTCGTCAATCTACCCCTGTTCTCGGTGGCGTCGTCGTGGTCTCCGACCGAACTGCCGTCGCCGCTGCAGCGGGTATTCCGCTTCGACCACCCACCCTTCGCCGGGCGCACGGTGGTGGCGGTGAACGTCGGCGGCTGCGTCGTGCCGGTCGCCTTCTCCCTCTTCCTGCTCGCGCGCACGCACGTGCCGCTGTACCAGGTGCTGCTGACCGTGGCCGCGGTGGCGGCGATGTCCTACAACTTCAGCCGACCCATTGCCGGGGTCGGCATCGGCATGCCCATCTTCATCGCGCCGCTCACAGCAGCCCTGGTCGCGGCAGCCGTCGGTACCGAGCAGCGGGCGGTGCTGGCCTATGTCGGCGGCACCCTGGGCGTGCTGATCGGCGCCGATGTGCTGCGCCTCGGCAGCATCCGGCAACTCGGCGTACCCTTCGCATCCATCGGCGGCGCCGGCACCTTCGATGGGATTTTCATCTCCGGCATCGTCGCCGTGCTCCTGGCGTGAGTATGGAACCGATCAACCGACGCTCCGCCGGCGTGGTCGTGGTGCGGCAGATGGCGCAGGAATGGCGCACGCTGCTGCTGCGCTGCTACAGCTACTGGGACTTTCCCAAGGGCCTGATCGATGCCGGCGAAGAGCCGCTCGCCGCGGCGATCCGCGAAACGGCCGAGGAGGCCGCACTCACCGATCTCGTATTCCGTTGGGGCCACGAGTTTCGCGAAACCGAGCCCTACGCCCGCGGCAAGGTGGCGCGCTACTACCTGGCGGAATCGCCCGCCGGAAGGGTATCACTGCCGGTCAGCGCAGAACTGGGACGCCCCGAACACGACGAGTTCCGCTGGGTCAGCATGACCGAGGCGCGCCACCTGCTGGGGCCGCGCCTGCTTCCCATACTGTCCTGGGCCGAGGCACGCATCGCCCGCGCCCTCGAGACGCCACCGCAATGAGCAAGACGCCCGACGACATCCGCGACGCTGCGCTGGCCTACCTCGCCCTGGGCTGGTCGGTGATTCCGCTCCTGCCCGGCGAGAAGCGGCCCCTCGCCGCATGGCTCGAATTCCAGCAGCGTCTTGCTAGCCGCGGCGAGATCGCGACCTGGTTCCGCGACTGCCCGTCCGCCAACATCGCCATCGTCACCGGCACGGTGTCGGGGATCGTTGTGCTGGATGCGGACGTCCGCCATGGCGGCGCGCAGAGCCTGGCGCGGCTCGAAGCCGGGCACGGCCGGCTGCCGCTCACGGTAGAGGCGATCAGCGGGGGCGGCGGACGCCATCTCTACTTCGCCCATCCCGGCGGCCTGCTGCACAATCGCACCGGCTTCGAGCCCGGCCTCGACCTGCGCGGCGACGGCGGGTACATCGTCGCTCCTCCGTCCTTGCATCCCAACGGCACCGGCTACCGCTGGGAGCCCGGTCGATCACCGGCCGAATGCATTCCCGCCGCACTCCCCGACTGGCTGCTGCCCTATCTGGGAAGCGGCGGCGAGCACCACGGACACCCGCTGTCGCACTGGCGCCAACTGGTGCGGTCGGGCGTGGCGCAAGGCACGCGCAACAGCACCATCGCATCGCTCGCCGGGCATCTGCTGTGGCACGGCGTGGACCCGGAAGTGGTACTCGACCTCATGCTGTGCTGGAACGACCGGCGCTGCCGGCCGCCGCTGTCCGACGACGAGGTCGCACGCACCGTGGGCAGTATCGTGCGCACCCAGCGCCGCCATGTTGACCCGACCCACGGATGAACCGCGTGCCGCAGCCCATCCTGCACATCGACGGTGCCCACGGCGAAGGAGGAGGCCAACTAGTGCGCAGCGCGGTGGCCCTCGCCGCCATCAGCGGGCGCCCGCTGCACATCCGGAACATCCGCGCCGGGCGCACCAAGCCGGGACTCGCGGCGCAGCACCTGACGGCAGTGCGCGCGGTGGCGGCCCTGTGCGACGCGGCGCTGGACGGCGCCAGCGTCGGTGCCAGCGAACTCACGTTCGCACCGCGGACCGTGCATGGCGGCGACTATCGCTTCGACGTCGGTACCGCCGGCAGCATCACGCTGGTCCTGCAGGCGCTGCTGCCCGTGCTCCTGGCAGCCGATCGGCCCAGCCGCGTCACCATCCGCGGCGGCACGGATGTGCGCGGAGCGCCGCCGGTGGACTACCTTGCCTGCGTGCTCCTGCCCTTGCTCGCGCGCATGGGCGCCGAGACGCAGATGATCGTCGAACGGCGCGGCTATTTTCCGCGCGGCGGCGGCAGCGTGACGCTGGAGACCCGACCCGCCACGCTCAAGCCGCTGGTCATCGACCATGCCGGTGACCTGCGGCATATCGCCGGCATCGCCCATGTTGCGAATCTGCCCGCCGACATCGCCCGGCGCATGAGCCGCACGGCAGCCGATAGCCTGCAAGGCATGGGCGTGCCGGTGCAGATCGAAGCCCGCATTCTGGGTCCCGATGCCGCCCTGGGCATGGGGGGCGCGATCGTGCTGTGGGCGGAAACGGAACACGCCCGGCTCGGTGCCGCCCGGGTGGCGCAGCGCGGCGTGCCAGCCGAGCGTCTCGGCACCGAGGCGGCAGAGGAACTGCGCGCCGATATTGCCTGCGACGCCGCCCTCGACGTTCATGCCTGCGACCAGATGCTGATCCATCTCGCCCTCGCCGATGCCGCGTCGCGCCTCACCTGCCGCCACCTGTCGAATCACGCTCGATCCGCCATCTGGCTGATCGAGCAGTTTCTGGCGGTGCGCTTTCATGTGGTCGAAGCGGATGCAGGCGCATCGATCGAAGTCGAGCCGTGCGGCAGTGCCCGGCCGCACCGGATCGCGCGTGCCATGGCAGATCGAGCAGGATCCACACCATGAAGACCGCCTACCAGGATGCTCCAGCCTTCGTCACCAAGGACGGATCCCTGATCCGCGAACTGCTGCACCCCGCCCACCACCGGGTGCGCAGGCAGAGTCTCGCCGAAGCCACCCTCGCCCCCGGCGCGAGGACGTTGCTGCACCTGCACCGCCGCACGGAGGAGGTCTACCACGTCACCGCCGGGCGCGGGCTGATGACGCTCGGCGGCGCCGTCTTCGCGCTGCGCCGCGGCGATTCGGTCCTGATCCCGCCCGGCACCGCCCATTGCATCGAGAACACCGGTCGCCGGCCGCTGCGCATCCTGTGCGCCTGCACCCCGGCCTATTCCGATGCGGACACGGTGGTGATCGCCGCCACCCCATGACAGCCCTTGGCGCTCTGGTACATTTCACTCGATGAAAGTCATCGTTCTCGGCGCCGGCCTCACCGGCGTCACCAGCGCGTGGTACCTGGCCCAGGCCGGTCACGAAGTGGAGGTGATCGATCGCCAGCCGGCGGCGGCTCTCGAAGCGAGCTATGCCAACGGCGGCCAGATCTCGGTCAGCCATCCCGAGCCGTGGGCCAATCCCGGCGCGCCGAAGCAGATCCTGCGCTGGCTGGGACGGGAAGACGCGCCGCTCAAGTTCCGCCCCCGCGCCGATCCGCGCCAGTGGCTGTGGGGCCTGCGCTTCCTGTTCGAATGCCTGCCCGGGCGCAGCGAAGCCAACGGCCGCGCCATTGCCGCCCTCGCCCTCTACAGCCGCGCCCGGTTGCAGGCGCTGCGCCGCGACACGGGCATCGAGTACGACTGCCTGCAGAGCGGCATCCTGCACCTGTTCTTCGACCGCCAGTCGATCTCCAGCGTCGAGGGAAGGGCACGCTGGCTGCGCGGATTCGGCATGCAGGTGGAAGTACTCGACCGCGCCGGATGTGTGGCGGTCGAGCCGGCCCTGGCGGACTGCCGCGACAATCTGCTCGGCGGCCTCTATGCGCCGCAGGACGAATCCGGCGATGCCCACAAGTTCACGCAGGCGCTCGCCGCCCTGTGTGCCGTGCGCGGCGTCACCTTCCGCCACGGCACAACGATTGCAGGGCTGGTGGTGGATGGCGGCAAGGTGTCCGGCGTGCGACTGAATGATGCCGGCGGCGGAGTCGATTTGCTGAGCGGCGACGCCTACGTACTTTCTCTGGGAAGTGACAGCGCGCTGCTTGCCGCGGCGATCGGGGAGAATCTGCCGATCTACCCGGTGAAAGGCTATTCCATCACCCTGCCGCTCGAGGCAGCGACAGCCGCACCGCGCGTCAGCATCACCGACGAATCGCGGCGCATCGTCTGTTCGCGCCTCGGCCAGCGGCTGCGCGCCGCCGGCACCGCCGAGCTCGCCGGCTATGATTCGAGCATCAACGAGAGGCGCTGCCGGGCGATCGTTCGGCGCATCGCCGAGATCTTTCCCGGACTGGCCGAAGGCGCGCAGCCCGAGTTCTGGGCCGGACTGCGCCCGGCCACGCCGGACAACCTGCCGGTGATCGGACGCAGCCGCCATTCGAATCTCTATTTCAACACCGGACATGGCACGCTGGGTTGGACCCTGGCCTGCGGCTCGGCGGCCGCCCTCGCCGACATCGTAGGCGCAAGACGGCCCGAACCGGCGTTCCCCTTTCGCCGCCTGTAGCCCCACCCCCAGGAGGAGAGCGCGATGAATCAGTCCCGCAGTCCGCAGCCCGAGATTTCCCCGGCGTCCGGGACGACGCACGAGGTGACCAACCAGCCGCCGCCGCTCGCCGGCTTCAACGCCTACAGCAACGATCCGATCCTGATCGAGGCGATCCGCCGCGCCGATGCCGGCTGGATCGAGGACAGGGTGCGCGACATGGGCGAACTGGCGGGCAGCGAGCACGTGCAGAACCTCGCTTACCAAGCCAACCGCCACACTCCGGAACTGATCAGCCACGACCGCTACGGCCGCCGCATCGACGAGGTCGCCTATCACCCCGCCTACCACGAATTGATGGCCCTGGCCTTCGGCCGCGGTCTGCATTCGCTGGCGTGGACCGAAGCGCGACCCGGCCGCTTCGCGGCGCGCGCTGCGCTGTTCTATCTGTGGAATCAGGTCGAGAACGGCGTCGCCTGCCCGGTGACGATGAGCTTCGCCGGGCGCCAGGTGCTGCAGCAGAATCCCGCGCTGGCGGCGCAATGGATGCCGAAACTGCTGGCCTCGGATTACGATGCCCGGCCGCTGCCGCTGGCGCAGAAGCGCGGCATCACGCTCGGCATGGCGATGACGGAAAAGCAGGGCGGCTCGGACCTGCGCGCCAACCAGACGCGGGCGGAGGCGGCCGGCGACGGTGAATTCCTGCTCACCGGTCACAAGTGGTTCTGCTCCGCGCCCATGAGCGACGGCTTCTTCTCCCTCGCCCGCACCGGCGCCGGCGTGACCTGCTTCTTCGTGCCGCGCTCGCTGCCGGATGGCACCCGCAACCGCTTCCTCATCCAGCGCCTCAAGGACAAGTGCGGCAACCGCTCCAATGCCTCGGCCGAGGTGGAGTATCAGCGCACCTGGGCGCAGCGCATCGGCGAGGAGGGTCGCGGCATCGCCACCCTGATCGAGATGGCGCATCTCACGCGCTTCGACATCGTCATTGCCACGCCCGGCATGATGCGCGCCGCGCTGGTGCAGGCGCTGCACCACACAGCGCATCGCAGCGCCTTCGGCCGGCGGCTGGCGCAGCAGCCGCTGATGCAGAACGTGCTGGCCGATCTGGCGCTGGAATGGGAGGCGGCCGTGCTGCTGGCGTTTCGCCTGGCGCGGGCTTTCGATCGCGCCCAGGACGACGAGCAGGAGCAGCGCTTCGCCCGTATCGTCACGCCGGTGGCCAAATACTGGCTGTGCAAGCGCGTGCCGGGGTTCACCGCGGAAGCGATGGAATGTCTGGGCGGCAATGGCTATGTCGAGGAGGGGGTCCTGTCGCGCCTGTATCGCGAGGCGCCGGTCAATGGCATCTGGGAGGGCAGCGGCAACGTCATCTGTCTCGACGTGCTGCGCTCCATCGCGCGCGACCCGCAGAGCGTCGGGGCGGTTCTTGAAGAGATCGACGCCGCCGCGACCCAGGACCGCCGTCTGGCCGGATGCGCGGCCGGGCTGGAGCGAGAATTGCAGGATCCGAACGACCTCGATTTCCGGGCGCGGCGGCTCGCCGAAAAGTTGGCGCTGGCCCTGCAGGCGAGCCTCATGGTGAAGCATGCGCCGCCCGCGGTGGCGGACGCTTTCTGCGCCTCGCGTCTGCGCGGGCAGGGCGGCATGGCCTTCGGCACCTTGCCGCCGCAGGCGCCGTTCCGGGAGATCATCGAGCGCGTCCGCGCAGCATGATGCGGCAGCGCTAATCGCTGCGGTCGGCCGCAGCGCGGGCAACGTCGCCGACCGCCCCATCCTGCAGGCGGCGCAGCAGAGCCGGGCGGTATTGGGCCAGCACGGCGCGGCTGGTGTGCGCCAGTCCGGCCGCCTCCAGCCGATACAACAGCATCAGCAGGCGCCGCTGCGCATGGTCCTGCTCGTCCCGACTTGCAGCGGTCTGCAGCAGGCGGCCGAGCGCATGCGCTTCCCGCAGCGACTCGATCTCCGGCGGCACCATGCCGGCGTTCTTGAGTACGCGCATGCCCATGCGCAGGTGCTGCGGCACCATCCGATCGTCGTCGAGCTGCAACGGCCTGCCGGAACCCGACAGATGATCCAGATCGCCGCGCGCCAAGGCCGCCTGGATGCGCTCTTCGACGATCTGATCGAGAATGGCCATGACTGGAGATGGGGCGAGGCGCGCGGACGACGCAGCATTATAGGTCCGGGCGCGAGGCTTGACGCCAGATCGCCCGGTCGGTCTAGAATGCGCCCATGGACATCGTCAGCAGCGTGGCGGTCGCCGCCGGTCTCGCCTGGGCCAGCGGCATTCGCCTCTATGCCGTCCTGTTCCTGGCCGGCCTGCTCGGGCGCTACGGCTTCATCCACCTGCCCGAGACGCTGGCCGTGCTCCAGCATCCATTCGTCATTGTCGCGTCGGGATTCATGTTCGGCATCGAATTCTTCGCCGACAAGATCCCGGCGCTGGATTCGCTGTGGGACGGCATCCACACTTTCATCCGCATTCCCGCCGGCGCGTTGCTGGCAGCTATGGCGCTGGGCGACCACGATCCGGCCGTGATGGTTGCCGCCGGCATACTGGGCGGGACGCTGGCCGCCGGCACCCATGCCGCCAAGGCGGGCAGCCGGGCCCTCATCAACACCTCGCCCGAACCGGTGTCGAATATCATGGCTTCGCTCAGCGAGGAGGCACTGGTATTCGGCGGACTGTTCACGGCCTTCCACCACCCGGCCGCGTTCCTGGTGCTTCTTGCCTTGTTCGTGCTCCTGCTGCTGTGGCTGCTGCCGAAGCTCTGGCGCAGCGTCCGGACCGTGCTCCGGCGGCTGAGTACGCGCGGCGCCGAGCGCACCCCGCCAGCCAGTCAGGCTGACGCTGCCCCCTCGACCGTTCCTACCGCGAGGCGATGACATGGCCAGGCTCGTTGCGATGTACAAGTCGCCGCCGGACCCCGCCGCGTTCGACCGCCATTACTATTCGACGCACGTGCCCCTGGCGAAGCAGATTCCGGGATTGCGGAGTTACGAGGCCAGCGTCGGCGCGGTCGCGACGCCGCGCGGCCCATCCCCTTACCACCTGATCGCGATTCTCGCCTTCGATTCCCGCGCCGCGATGCAGGCCGCTCTGGACTCAAGGGAGGGCAAGGCCACCGCGGCGGATCTCGCCAGTTTCGCCCAGGCAGGGGTCGAACTGCTCGTCTTCGAAAGCAAGGAGATCTGACTTCGATTGCGGACGAGCATCCGCTTCGGCCTTGCCGAGATTTCCTTCCCAGAAGCACCAAAGCCCGCTGGTTAGCGGGCTTTGGTGTTGGGCGAGGGGAGTCTGACGATGACCTACTTTCTCACACGAGCTGTGCAATATCATCGGCGCGGCTGCGTTTCACGGTCCTGTTCGGGATGGGAAGGGGTGGTTCCACAGCGCTATGGTCGTCAGACGTAAGGGTGGGGACAGGCGGTGAGCGCGACGCGCGGGTCGGCGCTTTTCCTGTCGCGGTGTCGGAAGAAGTAATGGGTTGGGATTGGTGCACAAGGCGGGGCACAAGGTTATAGGATCAAGCCGCACGGGCAATTAGTACGCGTTAGCTTAACGGGTTACCCCGCTTCCACACCGCGCCTATCAACGTCCTGGTCTTGGACGACCCTTCAGGGAGATCGAGTCTCCGGGAAGTCTCATCTTGAGGCGAGTTTCCCGCTTAGATGCTTTCAGCGGTTATCTCTTCCGTGCTTAGCTACCCGGCGATACGACTGGCGTCATAACCGGTACACCAGAGGCACGTCCACTCCGGTCCTCTCGTACTAGGAGCAGGTCCCCTCAAACTTCCAGCGCCCACGGCAGATAGGGACCAAACTGTCTCACGACGTTTTAAACCCAGCTCACGTACCACTTTAAATGGCGAACAGCCATACCCTTGGGACCGGCTACAGCCCCAGGATGTGATGAGCCGACATCGAGGTGCCAAACTCCCCCGTCGATATGAACTCTTGGGAGGAATCAGCCTGTTATCCCCAGCGTACCTTTTGTCCGTTGAGCGATGGCCTTTCCATACAGAACCACCGGATCACTATGTCCTGCTTTCGCACCTGCTCGACTTGTCAGTCTCGCAGTCAAGCACGCTTGTGCCATTGCACGATCACTACGATGTCCGACCGTAGCTAGCGTACCTTCGAACTCCTCCGTTACACTTTGGGAGGAGACCGCCCCAGTCAAACTGCCTACCATGCACGGTCCCCGATCCAGATCATGGACCTAGGTTAGAACCGCAACGACACCAGGGTGGTATTTCAACGTTGGCTCCACCGAGTCTAGCGACCCGGCTTCACAGCCTCCCACCTATCCTACACAAGTCCCGTCACAGTCCAATGCAAAGCTACAGTAAAGGTGCATGGGGTCTTTCCGTCTTGCCGCGGGGAGATTGCATCTTCACAAACATTTCAACTTCGCTGAGTCTCAGGAGGAGACAGTGTGGCCATCGTTACGCCATTCGTGCAGGTCGGAACTTACCCGACAAGGAATTTCGCTACCTTAGGACCGTTATAGTTACGGCCGCCGTTTACCGGGGCTTCGATCAAGAGCTTGCACCCCATCACTTAACCTTCCGGCACCGGGCAGGCGTCACACCCTATACGTCCGCTCATCGCGTTTGCAGAGTGCTGTGTTTTTATTAAACAGTCGCAGCCACCGATTCTCTGCGGCCCCCTCGGGCTCCGGCTGTACGCCTTCACCCTAGCGGGGCACACCTTATCCCGAAGTTACGGTGTCAATTTGCCGAGTTCCTTCTCCTGAGTTCTCTCAAGCGCCTTAGAATTTTCATCCTGCCCACCTGTGTCGGTTTGCGGTACGGTCAATCTCAGACTGAAGCTTAGAGGCTTTTCCTGGAAGCAGGGTATCAGCTACTTCAGGCTCAATGAGCCCTCGTCATCACGCCTCGGCTAAGACCCCCGGATTTGCCTAAGGGCCACGCCTACACGCTTAAACCGGGACGTCCAACACCCGGCCAGCCTAACCTTCTCCGTCCCCCCATCGCATCTGAGATCGGTACAGGAATATTGACCTGTTTCCCATCGACTACGGCTTTCGCCCTCGCCTTAGGGGCCGACTCACCCTGCGCCGATGAACGTTGCGCAGGAAACCTTGGGCTTTCGGCGAGCGGGCCTTTCACCCGCTTTATCGCTACTCATGTCAGCATTCGCACTTCCGATACCTCCAGCATCCCTTACGAGACACCTTCGCAGGCCTACGGAACGCTCTCCTACCGTCTAGAGACTAGAAACTAGAAACTGGAAACTGGATCAAACCGTTTGCTGTTTTTCGCCATAGCGCCTCAGAACACCTCGCAGCATGCGGCCCACTTCCTGGTAGCGCGATTCCAGCTGCTGCTGGAACGCGCCATCGAGGTAGCCCAGATCGCGTGCGAACTCGAGCCACACCCGAGTCTCGTCGCACGATCCAATGGCCATGCGGATGTAACGCTGTACATCCGCCGGACTTTCCTGCTTGCCCATGCCTTCCGCAATGTTGGCGGCAATGGACTTGCTCGAAGCCCGCAACTGCTGGGCCAGACCATACTGCTCGATTTTGGGAAATCCGAGCGAGGCTCTATGCGCCTCGATGGCCAGCCCGTAGGCTTTCTGATACACCTCTAGTCGATGATATGGCATCGGTTTTACTCTAGTTTCAAGTCTCTAGTTTCTAGCCTCTAGACCCGCAGCTTCGGTTACGTGCTTAGCCCCGTTACATCTTCCGCGCAGGACGACTCGACCAGTGAGCTATTACGCTTTCTTTAAAGGATGGCTGCTTCTAAGCCAACCTCCTGGCTGTCTAAGCCTTCCCACTTCGTTTGCCACTTAGCACGTCATTTGGGACCTTAGCTGGCGGTCTGGGTTGTTTCCCTCTCGACAACGGACGTTAGCACCCGCTGTCTGTCTCCCACGCTCGCACTTGCCGGTATTCGGAGTTTGCAATGGTTTGGTAAGTCGCAATGACCCCCTAGCCATAACAGTGCTCTACCCCCGGCAGTGATACGTGAGGCACTACCTAAATAGTTTTCGGAGAGAACCAGCTATTTCCGGATTTGTTTAGCCTTTCACCCCTACCCACAGCTCATCCCCTAGTTTTTCAACACTAGTGGGTTCGGACCTCCAGCTGGTGTTACCCAACCTTCATCCTGGCCATGAGTAGATCATCCGGTTTCGGGTCTACGCCCAGCAACTAAATCGCCCTATTCAGACTCGCTTTCGCTGCGCCTTCCCTATGCGGTTAAGCTTGCTACTGAACGTAAGTCGCTGACCCATTATACAAAAGGTACGCAGTCACCCCTGCTCAAAGAACCCTCCGGGTCCATCGTCAGTGCGCCATGCCTGCGCGCAGTGCTCACCCTCACAAGGATCTATTTCATCTTTAAGGTCCTTTTGAGTCGCGCTGCGCGCTCCTCGAAAGAACCCAAAGGCTCTTGTAAGCAGGGGCTCCCACTGTTTGTATGCATGCGGTTTCAGGATCTATTTCACTCCCCTCCCGGGGTTCTTTTCGCCTTTCCCTCACGGTACTGGTTCACTATCGGTCGATCACGAGTATTTAGCCTTGGAGGATGGTCCCCCCATGTTCAGACAGGGTTTCACGTGCCCCGCCCTACTTCTCTCACGCCCAGTTCCACACACTTGCTTTCGCATACGGGGCTATCACCCACTGCGGCCGCCCTTTCCAGAGCATTCTGCTAGAAAGCGTGCTAAATCGTGAAGGCTCATCCCATTTCGCTCGCCACTACTCTGGGAATCTCGGTTGATTTCTGTTCCTCTGGCTACTTAGATGTTTCAGTTCACCAGGTTCGCTTCCTCGGCCCTATGGATTCAGACCGGGATGACCCTTGCGGGCCGGGTTTCCCCATTCGGATATCTGCGGATCAAAGCTCGTTTGCCAGCTCCCCGCAGCTTTTCGCAGGCTGCCACGTCCTTCTTCGCCTGTGATCGCCAAGGCATCCACCACATGCACTTATTCGCTTGATCCTATAACCTTGCGCCCTGCTCGACGCAGTGCTCGCAGTTACAGCTTTACCCAGCGCTTGTGCAACCCCCACCGCCACTTCGGCAGCAGGAGTCTATGCAATCACAACCCATGCATCGACTCTCATCAAGCCGATGCACTTTACTTCTTCCGAATTGTTAAAGAACAAACAGCCGTCTGAAACCAGACACGGGAGGCCACACTGTCCATGCCGCCGCGAGGCGGCGCACTTCCAGTCTAGCCTCTCGTTTCCAGTCTCTCGAATGGTGGAGGTGAACGGGATCGAACCGATGACCTCCTGCTTGCAAAGCAGGCGCTCTCCCAACTGAGCTACACCCCCCCCGATAAGCACTTGGTGGGTCTGGATGGGTTCGAACCATCGACCCCCGCCTTATCAAGACGGTGCTCTAACCAGCTGAGCTACAGACCCCCTTCACCTGGTGACACTGCACTGCAACAACCGATAGGTTGTGGATACTCGCTTTCGGCCTGTCTCTAGAAAGGAGGTGATCCAGCCGCAGGTTCCCCTACGGCTACCTTGTTACGACTTCACCCCAGTCATGAATCTCACCGTGGTAAGCGCCCCCCTTGCGGTTAAGCTACCTACTTCTGGTGGAACCCACTCCCATGGTGTGACGGGCGGTGTGTACAAGACCCGGGAACGTATTCACCGTGACATGCTGATCCACGATTACTAGCGATTCCGACTTCATGCAGTCGAGTTGCAGACTGCAATCCGGACTACGATCGGCTTTGCGAGATTAGCGCCCCCTCGCGGGTTAGCAGCCCTCTGTACCGACCATTGTATGACGTGTGAAGCCCTACCCATAAGGGCCATGAGGACTTGACGTCATCCCCACCTTCCTCCGGTTTGTCACCGGCAGTCTCGCTAAAGTGCCCAACTGAATGATGGCAATTAGCGACAAGGGTTGCGCTCGTTGCGGGACTTAACCCAACATCTCACGACACGAGCTGACGACAGCCATGCAGCACCTGTGTCCAGGCTCCCTTTCGGGCACCCTCACCTCTCAGCAAGGTTCCTGGCATGTCAAGGGTAGGTAAGGTTTTTCGCGTTGCATCGAATTAATCCACATCATCCACCGCTTGTGCGGGTCCCCGTCAATTCCTTTGAGTTTTAATCTTGCGACCGTACTCCCCAGGCGGTCGACTTCACGCGTTAGCTACGGTACTAAAGAAGTCTCCTTCCCCAACACCTAGTCGACATCGTTTAGGGCGTGGACTACCAGGGTATCTAATCCTGTTTGCTCCCCACGCTTTCGTGCATGAGCGTCAGTCGCGACCCAGGGGGCTGCCTTCGCCATCGGTGTTCCTCCACATCTCTACGCATTTCACTGCTACACGTGGAATTCCACCCCCCTCTGCCGAACTCAAGCCTTGCAGTCACAAGCGCCATTCCCAGGTTAAGCCCGGGGATTTCACACCTGTCTTACAAAGCCGCCTGCGCACGCTTTACGCCCAGTAATTCCGATTAACGCTCGCACCCTACGTATTACCGCGGCTGCTGGCACGTAGTTAGCCGGTGCTTCTTCTTCCGGTACCGTCATCCAGGCAGATTATTCACCTGCCCGATTTCTTCCCGGCCGAAAGAGCTTTACAACCCGAAGGCCTTCTTCACTCACGCGGAATGGCTGGATCAGGCTTGCGCCCATTGTCCAAAATTCCCCACTGCTGCCTCCCGTAGGAGTCTGGGCCGTGTCTCAGTCCCAGTGTGGCTGATCATCCTCTCAGACCAGCTACCGATCGTCGCCTTGGTAGGCTCTTACCCCACCAACTAGCTAATCGGACATCGGCCGCTCCCATCGCGCGAGGCCCTCGCAGGTCCCCCGCTTTCACCCTCAGGTCGTATGCGGTATTAGCGAATCTTTCGACTCGTTATCCCCCACGACGGGGTACGTTCCGATGTGTTACTCACCCGTTCGCCGCTCGCCGCCAGGGTTGCCCCCGCGCTGCCGCTCGACTTGCATGTGTAAAGCATTCCGCCAGCGTTCAATCTGAGCCAGGATCAAACTCTTCAGTTAAATCCTTCTAAACTCAAAACGGTTCTCCCCGCTCCAGCCCCCGCCTCACGACAAAGACCAGAACTTCGTTACTTCCGTATGAGCACTCATTTCTTGCTCCAGCAGGAGATCAGCCCTCGCGAGCCGCCAAGCCCAAGCCTCTCAGCCCAAACCCAGCACCAACCCGGCCCCGATTCGACCCAGTCAGCTATACCCCCACCTCAGCCTCCAACAAGTACCCACACCTATCGGCTGTTTGAATTTTTAAAGAGCGACTCGCCGCAGCGAGGAAGGCGCGCATTATACCGGCGCACGGAACCGGGTTAACAGTTTTACGGAAGTTTTACGGAAATTTTTCTGTGGGATGACGACACGTCGCGGGGCGGAAAGATTTCAGCTCAGCGACACGCGCGCAAACTTGCGCTTGCCCACTTGCAGCACGATGGATTCGCCCGCCTTCAAGACCAGGCCGCGATCGCTCACGCGCTCGCCGTTGATCTTCACTCCCCCCTGCTCGATCATGCGCAGCGCCTCCGATGTGCTCGCCGTGAGCCCTGCCTGCTTCAGCACCTGCGACACAGCCAGGCCGTCGCCGACGACAAGCCGCACTTCGCTCATGTTCTCCGGCATCTCGTTCTGCCGGAAGCGCGCCACGAACTGCTGCGCGGCCCCTTCAGCGGCCTGTTGCCCGTGAAAGCGGGCGACGATCTCCTGCGCGAAGTCGAACTTGACGTCTCGCGGATTACTCCCTGCTGCGACAGACTGCCTCTTGGCCTGGATCACCGCTGCCGACTCGAAGGAAAGTAGGTCGATGTAACGCCACATCAACTCGTCGGAGATCGACATCAGCTTGCCGAAAATCTGATCCGGCGCCTCGTCGATGCCGATGTAGTTGCCCAACGACTTGGACATCTTGTTCACGCCGTCCGTGCCCTCGAGCAGCGGCATCATCAGGATGATTTGGGGCGGCTGTCCGTAGTGCTTCTGCAGCTCGCGGCCCACCAGCAGGTTGAACTTCTGGTCCGTGCCACCGAGCTCGACGTCGGCGCGCATCGCCACCGAGTCGTAGCCCTGGCACAGGGGGTAGAGAAACTCGTGAATCGCGATCGGCTGGTTGTTGGCGAAGCGCTTGGCGAAATCATCGCGCTCCAGCATGCGCGCCACCGTGTGCAGGGCAGCCAGCTTGATCATGCCCGCCGCGCCGATCGGCTCGAACCACGCCGAGTTGAAGCAGATCTCGGTTTTCTCCGGGTCCAGGATCTTGAACACCTGCTCCTGATAGGTTCGGGCGTTCTGCTGTATCTGTTCGCGGGTGAGCGGCGGGCGCGTCGCATTCTTGCCGGAGGGGTCGCCGATCATGCCGGTGAAATCTCCGATCAGGAACATGACGTGGTGTCCGAGTTCCTGGAAGTGCCGCAGCTTGTTGATCAGCACGGTGTGCCCCAGGTGCAGGTCGGGCGCGGTCGGATCGAAACCGGCCTTGACGCGCAACGGCCGCCCTGCCCTCAACTTGTCCACCAGTTCGGATTCGATCAGTATCTCTCCGCAGCCGCGCTTGATCCAGGACAAGCTTTCTTCAATATCCGCCATGCTGGCCTCGGGTCGGGGTATCGGGGTCGGTGGGAGTTCTGCTACACTGCGCCGGGTTTTTTTGACTGTGAACTTTGCCGCACGCGATGAGAGATCAAAGGACGCGAATTTTAGCGCATCTGCGTTTGCTGCGCGAAAGCAAGCCTAAGCACTTCTGGGGAACGACCGCCGTCGCCGCCACCTCGCTCTTCAGCATGGTCGCCGCATTCGCCGTTGCCCCCAGCACCGCACAGCTCCAGGCATCCCAGCAACTCATGGTCGAGGCGCTGGTATTGCCGCAGGTCGAGCCGTATCGGGACGCTTCCTCGGTCTTCATTCGCGAAGAGCGCGTTCAGCGTGGCGATTCCATCGCCAGCCTGCTCGCCCGCATGGGTGTCGACGACGATGAAGTCCTGCAGTTCTTGCGGCGGGACCGGCGCGCGAAACCCTTCTTCCAGCAGCTTCGTCCGGGCAAGTGGATCACTGCCAAGACCGATGCCAACGGCACCCTCGCTTCGCTGGTTTTCCCACTCAACGCCGAGGACCGGGCGATCGTGGTCGAGCGCCGCGAGGGAAAGTTCGAGGCCAGCGAACAGGCCCTTCAGCTCGAAACCCGGGTTTCCATGAAATCGGGCGAGGTCCACAGCTCGCTGTTCGCGGCCATGGATGAGGCCGGCCTTCCGGACAATGTTGCCGTCCAGTTCACCGAGATCTTCGGCGCCGACATCGACTTCCATCGCGACCTGCGGCGTGGCGACAAGTTTTCTGTCGTCTTCGAAACGATCTACCACCAGGGCCAGCCGTTGCGCGCCGGACGTGTTCTGGCCGCGGAATTCATCAGCCACGGAGAAACCCATCGGGCAGTCCATTTCGCACCCGACGGCGGCAAGGGGAGCTATTACACGCCAGACGGCAGGAGCTTGAAGAAGGCGTTCCTGCGCTCGCCTCTCGAGGTTTCGCGCATCAGCTCAGGGTTCGCCATGCGCCAGCACCCGATCCTGCAGGATTGGCGGGCCCACAAGGGCGTTGACTATGCCGCGCCCACGGGGACCCGTGTCAAGGCGACCGCGGATGGGGTGGTGGATTTCGTCGGACGCCAGAACGGCTATGGCAACATCATCGTTCTGCGGCATCGGGACAAGTTCACCACGCATTACGGTCATCTCAGCGGCTTCGGACCGGGTATGAGCAAGGGTGTGCAGGTGCGCCAGGGCGACGTCATCGGCTACGTCGGCATGACCGGCTGGGCGACCGGCCCCCATCTGCATTACGAGTTCCGCATCGACAACGTGCACCAGAATCCGCTGTCCGACGCCCTGCCCATCGATGTGCCGCTGACGGCAAGTCAAATCGCCCAGTTCAAACGCCGGGTTGACCCGCTTCTGGCGCGGATCGATTTGGTGAAGTCCGACGTCCTCGCCCAACTGGACTGATTCGCCTCCAGGGCGCCTCGGCGCCCTGGAGGCAAGGCGGGCTGAGGACTGATGTCAGACCGGCGCACGGACCCATTCAATTCGCGGCAATGGTGCAAGCGCCGCCCAGGGCTCAACGGAATCCCGGATCGGGGCCGCCGATCGAACCGTGCGTACGGTCGAAGGCTGACGCCGAAAAAGCCGAAGGGGCGCCACAGCGCCCCTTCGGCATGAAGACTGCAGGCGTATCAGGCCGAGAACGAAGATCCGCAACCGCAGGTGCTGGTGGCATTCGGGTTCTTGATCACGAACTGGGCTCCCTCCAGGCCTTCCTGGTAGTCGATTTCGGCGCCGACCAGATACTGGAAGCTCATCGGGTCGATCAGCAGCGTGACTCCGTTCTTCTCCAGCACCGTGTCGTCTTCGTTCGTGACTTCATCGAACGTGAAACCGTACTGGAAGCCGGAGCAACCACCACCGGTGACGAACACGCGCAGCTTGAGATCGACGTTGCCTTCTTCATCGATCAGTTGTTTGACCTTGCTGGCCGCGCTGTCGGTGAACATCAACGGCATCGGCATTTCAGTCGCAGCATTCATTCCTTTACTCCTTGATACGTCGAGATTTCGAGATTATGGGATTTATCTGGGGCGCGGTCAATTGCTGGAGGCAAGCTTGAGGCCCAAACCGCCCTCCGTTCCTGTCTGATGCACTAGGCGCCCCTGGACCACGGCGCCCTCGTGCACCTCGATATTGCAGTAATGGACATCGCCTGTGACCTGAGCGCCCGACTGAAGTTCAAGCGATTCCGCAGCATGCACGGAACCGACAACCGTTCCGTTGATCACGCAATGAGGGACATTTATTTCGCCCTCTATGCGGGCCTGCTCGCTGACGACCAGGGTGCCGGACTGTTCATCGGCAACCCGCACGTTGCCCTTCACCTGACCGTCGATGCGCAGCCCGCCGGAGAAGATCACGTCGCCCTCGATGGTCGAAGCGGCACCGATCAGGCTGTTGATCCGGCTTTGACGCTTCCTTCGGTTGCGAAACAGCATGCGCACGATCCTCAAAGGGTTACCGACTGGGATGCCTTGGTCGCGCCGTCCTGCAGGAGCCTGACCTCGACACTGATGGGGAGCGTTCCCTCCGGCACCTGAAATGTGCCCTCGACGCGCCGGAAGTGTCTGAAGCTAAGGGCGAAGCGCTGTCGATCCGGGTCCTTGGCTGCGGGCAAAGTCAGCATATCACTCTTGTCGCCCCGCCGTAGGGCAACGGCCAGTTGGAGCGATCCTTTGAATTCCCGCTCCTTCGTCGCCGCTTGCAGCGCCACCAGCATCCGATAGCGATACTGACCGGGTACCTTGTCCGGTTCCACATGCAGCCCGCTGATGGTCAGTCCCGCAGCGGCCGCCTCGGTTGCTGCCAGTTGTTCGAAGAGCGCGAGATCCTCCCGGAGACGGGCTTTCTCCTCTTCAAGAAGCTTGACCTGACGCGCCAATTCTTCGTGCGTGGTGCGCTCGATCTGCAGTGCACTGCCTCCCGCCGACGTACTCGAGTGCGCCGCGGCGAGTTCCTGCTCCAGTTCGACGATGCGCTGCCTCAGCACAATCACCTGTTCCGGACTGTGGCCGTTGCCACCGGCAACCTCCCTCACGGCGTCGTAAAGCCACGCCCCGAAGGCGACGGACAGGGCAAGCAGAAGCCCGGTCGCCAATGCGCGCCAATACCACGGCACATGGGTGCGCACCGCAACCCGCGGCGCCGCGATGCCGAAACGATTCCGAAACCCCCGCCAAGTCACCGCGCCACACCCGATTTTGCTGAGGCCAACGTCACGACGCACCGCCCGCAGCGGATCTCGGTCGCCACGATCGACGGCGGATTTCCTGCAACAATCGCAATTGCGCCGGCCGGCTCAAGGAAGAACCGGAAGCTGGGCCAGGCCAGCCGTTTCGTCGAGGCCGAACATGATGTTCATGTTCTGCACTGCCTGGCCTGCCGCACCCTTCACGAGATTGTCGATCACCGACAGCACAACCAGGGTGTCGCCGCCCTGGGGACGGTGCAGCGCGATGCGGCAAACGTTGGCGGCCCGCACCGAACGCGTGTCCGGATGGCTGGCAAACGGCAGCACGTCCACGAACGGTTCGCGCGCATAGCGTTGCTCGTATAGGGCCTGAAAGTCCACCTCGCGGGTAACCCGCGCATACAGCGTGGCATGGATGCCGCGAATCATCGGCGTCAGATGAGGCACGAAAGTCAGGCCGACGGATGCGTCGGCGGCTCGCGACAAGCCCTGCAGGATTTCCGGGAGATGGCGGTGTCCGGCGACCGCGTAGGCCTTGAAGTTGTCCGACGCTTCGGCAAAAAGAGTCGCCACCTCGGCTTTGCGGCCGGCACCGGAAACGCCGGATTTCGCGTCGGCGATCAGATGTCCCAACTCAACCGTACCCGACTCCACCAGCGGCAGTAAGCCCAACTGCACGGCTGTCGGGTAGCAGCCCGGATTGGCCACCAATCGAGCGCCGCGGATGGCCTCCCGATTCACCTCGGGGAGCCCATAGACTGCCTCCGCGACAAGCGCCGGTGAGGCATGCGTCATGCCGTACCATTTCTCCCATTCCGCCACGTCGCGAATACGGAAGTCGGCCGCCAGATCGACGACGCGGGTTCCGGCCTCCAGCAGGGTCGCGGCCTGCTGCATCGCCACGCCGTTGGGAGTCGCGAAGAACACGAGGTCGCATGCGGTGAGGCCGGCGTTCTTGGGATCGCTGAAGTGAAGGTTGACTCGTCGGCGCAAGCTGGGAAAGAGGTCGGCAACGGGAAGCCCAGCTTCTGCGCGAGATGTGATCGCCACCAATTCGACCTGGGGATGCTGGGCGAGCAGACGCAGAAGCTCGACCCCGGTATAGCCCGTTCCACCCACGACTCCCACTTTGATCATGCTGGACTCCACCTTGTCTCGATATTTGTCGGCAATCGGGTACAGGGACGCCGCCGGAACGACAGCCTGGCCCGCCGTGCCCGATACGATTTCGCCTCCGAAGAAAAAAGCCGCCCGACGGCGGCTTTTTCTGCAGGGTTCGGCAGGCCGTTCGACGCCGGCCGATTACCGCTTGGAGAACTGCTTGCGCCGCCGCGCCTTGTGGAAACCGACCTTCTTGCGTTCCACCTCGCGCGCATCGCGCGTGACGAAACCAGCCTTGGACAGCATGGGCTTCAGCGTCGCATCGTACTCGATGAGAGCGCGCGTGATGCCGTGCCGGACCGCGCCGGCCTGACCCGACTCGCCGCCGCCATTGACATTGACCATCACGTCGAACGTGGTCGCGTGCTGGGTTAACTCGAGCGGCTGGCGCACGATCATGCGTCCGGTCTCGCGGGAAAAGAACTCATCGACAGGCTTGCCGTTGACGACGATGCCGCCCTTTCCCGCCTTGATGAATACCCGCGCCACTGCTGTCTTGCGCCGGCCGGTACCGTAGAAATATTGCGTTGCCATAATATCGATCCGTCAGATTTCCAGCGCTCTGGGCTGCTGCGCCGTGTGGGGATGTTCGCCGCCGGTGTAGCACTTCAGCTTCTTCAGCATCGCATAGCCCAGCGGCCCTTTGGGTAGCATGCCCTTCACAGCAGTCTCGAGTATCCGTCCCGGAAAACGCTGCTGCAGCTTGGTGAAGTTGGTCTCGTAAATGCCGCCCGGATAGCCGCTGTGGCGGTAATACTTCTTGTCCTCGGCCTTGTTTCCCGTGACCCGCAGCTTTTCCACGTTGACCACCACGATGTAGTCACCCGTATCGACGTGGGGCGTGAATTCGGGTTTGTGCTTGCCGCGCAGGCGACGCGCGATCTCACTGGCAAGACGGCCGAGCACCTTGTCGGTGGCGTTGACCACGAACCAGTCGCGCTTGACCTCGTGCGGTTTCGCTGAAAACGTTCTCATCGGAGGATCCCTGTTGGCACTCGGTGCAGATTGCGGAAAGCCGCGGAGTTTATTCCAACTTCGGACAGGCTGTCAAACCGACTCGCCCCGGGCGCCGGCGCAAAAAAAAGCGCAACCCCGAAGGAGTTGCGCTAAATCCACACCAAAGGAGGAGGGTGGAGGAGACAAACTCTGGATGCCTGCGTCAGCCATCGAATTGCATACATCCGGTACGACCGCATTATGGCCGAATCCCTTGTGCGATGCAAGAATTTTTTGTGCACTGCACGAATTTTCCGGCGCGATGTGCGGCCTGCGTGAGCATATTCATTAATATGCTGTTTTATAGATATTTTTTCGACGTCATAGAGCCTGCTTGGCCGAGCCCTGCTCAATCCAGTTGTCCGAAGCAACTGCGCTGGCGGTCGCGGTGAGCCGGAATATTGCATTGCATCATGCCGGACGGACACCGCAAACCCGGTTCATGACCCGTCCACGGCACATGCCGCGGTCAGTTAGAATCGCAACAACCGCTGCACCAGACGAAAGGAAAGAGGTATGGAATGCGTAGTGAAGTGGGTCGATGGCATGACCTTCGTGGCCGAAACCGGCAGCAATCACATTGCCATCATGGACGGGGCCACGGAAGCCGGGGGCCGGAATCTGGCGCCCCGCCCGATGGAACTGGTTCTGGCCGGCACTGGCGGCTGTACCGCATTCGATGTCGTGCTGATTCTGAAACGCGGTCGCCAGGACGTGACCGGCTGCGAGGTCTCCCTGAAGGCGGACCGGGCGGACACGGAGCCCAAGGTCTTTACCCGCATCCACTTCCATTACACGGTCCGAGGCAAAGGGCTAAAAGCGGACGCCGTCGAACGAGCGATCAAACTTTCCGCGGAGAAATATTGCTCGGCATCGGCCATGCTCGCCAAGACGGCGCAGATCACCCACGACTGGGAGATCGTCGAAGGATGATCGCCTCAGACCCAGTAGGCCGTGCGGGTCATGACGCGAGACGCGACCTTCATTGCCAGTTTGACTGGCGACGGAAGTTCGCGCGCACCCAGACTGACTGCGCTCTCGGCGTGTCCGACCTCGTCCTGCTTCATCTGTTCCAGCACCTGCCAGGATCTGCGATCCGATTTTGGCAACCGACCGAGGTGATCGGTAAGGTGGGCCTCCACCTGGCGCTCGGTTTCCGCCAGAAAGCCAAGATTCCACGCGTCGCCCAACTTGCCGGCGATGGCGCCGAGCACAAAGGAACCGCCATACCAGAGCGGATTGAGCAGGCTTTTTCGCCCGCCCAATTCGGTGATCCGCTTCTCGGTCCAGGCGAGGTGCTCTGTTTCCTCCTGCACGGCGTGGTCAAGCGTGGCCGCCAAGTCCGGATTGCCCGAAGTCAGGGACTGCCCCTGGTACAGGGCCTGGGCGCAAATCTCGCCGCAGTGATTTACTCGCATCAGTGCTGCGGAACGGTTCTTTTCCTCTTGCGACAGATCCGCCTCCGGCAAGTCGTCGCCGGGTACAGGCCGGACCGTCGACGCCGGCGCGAACACGGTGCGCAAGGCCCGATCGAACTCGATGATGGCTTTATCCAGATTCATGGTGCGGCAGAAACGCTCCCTATGACTCACATTCCGATCGAGAGATCAGACAGGGTCATTGTGCCATGTTGCAGCGACGGGCAGAAGGAGCAGCATCGTGCCGTGCGGGCAGGCCCGTGGCTCGATCCTGCTTCGCCGCTGCATTCGTCCCCAAGCCAGAGTGCGTCTCGCCGCTTCAATTGATGTAGCGATTGCCCGCCGATGATGCGCCTCGCCTGAGTGCTTCGAGACCCTGCACGGCGTCGCGGATCGGAATCCCCTCCGGACAAAAGTAGTCCCGCATGAGGACGTACTGGTAACGGCTCGGTCCAGTGGTAGTGACCGGCGCCCAGGCCGAGTTCCTGGCTTTCGACCAGGAATTGTCCGGCCTGCCGAAGGCATAAAGCCGGCGTTCCCGGGAGCCGCAACGGATGCCCTCGAAACTCACGTTACGAGCGCCGGCAGCGGTCTTGATGACCGCCGTGTATCGAATCGCCCCGTCGGCACCCACGCTGAGCGAGGCGCTGTCGACGAAGAATCGGTTGGTCGTTACTTCGGAAACGTAGAATTCGATCAGGTTGTCCGGCTTGGGCGGATCGGGCAACTGCGCCTGCGCTTCGACCTCAGGCTTTTCCTCGTCGTCCGCAATCGATGCGGACAACGCACCGCCGAAACCGAGCAGAACTCCGACTACGCCCAGTGCCACCCGCTTGATCGCCCGCCCATTGCGCCTTCTGGGGGTCAAACCAGGTCCTCCAGCAACGACTGCCGCACCGCGTCCGGGAGACGTTCAACCGTCCGCTGATAGGCCGGGTGATCGACCCCGACGGCCAGCGCAGCACCGCCCACGAGCGCCCGTTTCATCTCCGGCGCCAATTCGAAGCGCAGAAAATGGACCGAAGAGGTCTTCTCGTCGTTCTCGCGGTCGAGGTCCTCGTCGGCGATCGCATAGACCCGCGGTTGGCCCGCCACCTGGACCCACACCCGATCCTCGATACCGATCAGGCGCGACAGCCAGACGCGGCGTTCCTCCACGTCCGGAAACTCGACCATCATGGTGGCTTTGAAATTGCTGCCGTCGGGCACCAGCGGATTGTAGGCATCAAGCTCGTCGCGGATACCCTCCTCCTCGAACGTACGTTCGATGCGCAGCATCTCCTGGATCTGGTAGCGCACCGTCAGCTCGTCCTCGAAGAGAAGCGTGATGTTCTCGCCCAGACGAACTGTCCGGTTCTTCTTGTGCGCCATCGCCTTGGCGCGGAAATCCTGGCGCTGCCTGGCGTAGGTTTCCAGCGACAGCAGGCTGTCGCGCGCGATCTGCGGCATGCGATTCACTCCTTCGTCATTCAATCCCGTAAGCCATGCGCAGCAGCGTGAGCGGATGCGCCTTGGTCGCCCGCGTCTGCCCCATGCCTTGGAGGATGTGACGTCCCGCGATGGGGCAGTCCGAGCTGATGTAATCCGGATCGACGTTGGCCATCTGCTTGAAAACAGGACGGCCGATTTTCATCGAGAGGTCGAAGTACTCCTCCTTCACGCCCCACGTACCGTCATGGCCGGCACAGCGTTCGACGGTATTGACTTGCGTTCCGGGCACGAGTTGCAGCGTTTCGCGCGTCTTCTGCCCCAGGTTCTGCACTCGACTGTGACACGGAATGTGGTACGACACCTTGCCCAGCAAGCGCTTGAAGTCGGTTTTCAGCAGCCCGTCCTTGTGGCGCAGCATGAAGTACTCGAACGGATCGAACATCGCCTCGGCCACGGCCTTCACGCCGGCATCATCGGGGAAAAGCAGTGGCAGCTCCGCCTTGAACATCAGAGTGCACGACGGAACGGGAGTGAGTATCGCGTACCCGTCCTGAGCCAGCTTGACCAGCGACGGGATGTTGATGTTCTTGAGCCGCTCGACGGCTTCGAGATCGCCCAGCTCCAGTTTGGGCATGCCGCAGCAGGCCTCTTTCTCGACAATGACCGACGGAATCTCGTTGTGCTCCAGCACGCGCAGCAGGTCCTGCCCGATTCCCGGCTCGTTGTAATTCACGTAGCACGTCGAGAAGATCGCCACCTTGCCCGGGGTGCGCTCCCCATCCCTGGTCGCGAAGCCGGATCGGGGTTGGGCCTGAGAGCGGAACTTGCTCGGTGCGTAAGGAGGCAGGATGCGGTCCTTGTGCACACCCAAGACACTCTGCATAACCGACCGGGCCATCGGGTTCTTGTTGAGAGCGTTCACCGTCTGCGCCACCACGGGAATCGCGGCCAACCTGCCCAACGCGTCGGTGCTCGTCAGAAGTTTGTCGCGGAAACGCACTTGCCCTTTCCGGAACTTCACCGCCTTGGCCCGCAACATGAGATGCGGAAAGTCGAGATTCCACTCATGCGGCGGGACATAGGGGCATTTCGTCATGAAGCACATGTCGCAGAGGTAGCACTGATCCACGACGTCCCAGTATTTCTCCTGCGGCACGCCGTCCATTTCGCCGCTTGGGCTTTCGTCCAAGAGATCGAAAAGGCGCGGAAACGCGGTACACAGGTTCACGCAGCGCCTGCACCCGTGGCAGATGTCGTAGGTACGGTGAAGTTCGGCGTAGAGTTTGGCTTCGTCGTAGAAATCAGGATTGCGCCAGTCGATGGCGTGACGCTTGGGCGCTTCCAGGCTGCCTTCACGAACGGTCATGGCTTCTTGTCCCGCAAGTTGAAAACGCAAAAAAAGGCGCGGGGGCGAGCCGCGCCTTGCCAATCAAGCGGCTCAGTCGGCGAGGGCGTCCAGCGCCTTCTGAAAACGGTTGGCGTGCGAGCGCTCCGCTTTCGCCAGCGTCTCGAACCAGTCAGCGATCTCGTCGAAACCCTCCTGGCGCGCGCTCTTGGCCATCCCAGGGTACATATCGGTGTACTCGTGGGTTTCGCCGGCAATGGAGGCCTTCAGGTTGTCACGCGTGCCGCCGATCGGCAGTCCGGTTGCCGGGTCGCCGCAAGCTTCGAGGTACTCGAGGTGGCCGTGAGCGTGACCCGTTTCGCCTTCGGCGGTGGAACGGAACACCGCGGCCACGTCATTCTGGCCTTCCACGTCGGCCTTGGCTGCGAAGTACAGATAGCGGCGGTTGGCCTGCGATTCGCCGGCGAACGCATCTTTCAGATTGCCTTCGGTTTTCGATCCCTTGAGTTGCATCGTGGTCTCCTGTCCTTGAGAAAAAACCGTTTTAGACTTGTTCCAAAACGTAGATTGAGTTTAATTGGACCCGACAAAGCTGTCAAACATTTCACGCTTTTCGTTCGGAAGACTCAATGACAGAGCGCAATCGGATGGGACGGCGCGTGACGGGGTCACAGGCCGATCGCGGCTCCAATTTCGGCGAAGGTGCGGGCGATTTCCGGCGTGTGCAGGACAATACCGAGTTGGCGTGCGACTTGGGTGGCGGAAAAGATGCCACGGATCATCTGTCGTCCGGCCTCATCCGCATCCACGACCAGAGCATGCTGGCGGCCGGATTGCTTCAGGGTCGCCACCACGTGACCAACTTCGGCGTGCAGCACATCGTTCAAATCGATCACGTCGAGTCGATCGGCAGGGGTCATGATGTCCCGTACCACGATTTCTGCATGGCGGACGCCGCGATTCCGCACCACCTGCATCGGTTTCTCACCAAGCACATCGGTCGCGGTCATGATCCCCAGCGCACGCTGTCCGTCGGTCACGATGAGCGAGCGCACGCCGCGGTGGATCATTGCCTGGTTGGCCTGATTGATCGGCATATCGGCACCGATGGTAGCGGCGGAAACGCGACGCAGGTCGGTCATCACCTCTACCGCCGGCGAATCGGCGCGAACCCGCGCAGACATCGTCGAATCGGGGGTGTGAATTCCAGCGTCTGCCGCGAGCCGTGACTGGGGCAAGGGACTGTAATGCTCACGTACCATGGGTGTCTCCTCTGTTGGGCGGTCTGGGGTGGATGCCGCGGTCGGCGCCCTCCTGCTGCGGGAGCACCAGATCTTAGAGCGATCGCCGAAAGAAAACATTCCCCGCACTTCTGGAGGGGCAACGCTAGAACCCTCGGCGCAGAGGCGATCGACCGATCTGAAAACGAGCTCCATCGCGTCCTCTCCGCCCCTAGAGACGGACGCGAAGAACCAGCAGCCGATCAGGGCTGCGGAAGCTGTTGCCACCTCGGCGTTCGGCTGCGCACACCCCGGAACAACAATCTCGATAGCTCCGTCAGCGCCTGTTCGTAGACCTGGCGTTTGAACTCGATCACGACATCAAGCGGAAACCAGTATTCGCTCCAACGCCAGGCGTCGAATTCCGGGTGATCGCTGGCGCGAAGACAGACGTCGCAGTCCCGCCCGACCAAGCGGAGGAGGAACCAAATCTGTTTCTGTCCGCGATAGGTGTTCCGGAACTCGCGGCGAACCCATTGCTTCGGCACGTCGTACCGCAGCCAACCGCGCGTTCGGCCCAGTATCCTGACGTGCTCCGGCCGAAGACCGATCTCTTCAAACAGCTCGCGGTACATCGCCTGCACGGGTGTTTCACCGTGCTTGATGCCCCCCTGGGGAAACTGCCAAGCGTGCTCGCGAACCCGTTTTGCCCAGAACACCTCGTTACGCGCGTTGACCAGGATGATGCCGACGTTCGGGCGATAGCCTTCCCGATCGAGCATTTTCGCAATCCGTGGAAAGTTTCACTGCGCTGATTTTTCCACAATTCCAACCGCTTGGAAAGGCGCCAACGCCAGTGGCGAGGCCAAGTTTCGCGGCCGCCTGAGTTAGAATTTTCGTTTTTCGGGCAATTCATCATGCGCGCCTCCTCCTTTTTCATCTCCACTCTCAAGGAAGCCCCCGCCGACGCGGAGATCGTGAGCCACAAACTCATGCTGCGCGCCGGCCTCATCAAGCGGCTCGCGGGCGGTATCTATACCTGGATGCCGCTCGGACTGCGCGTATTGCGCAAGGTCGAGAACATCGTGCGCGAGGAGATGAATCGCGCCGGCGCCATTGAACTGCTGATGCCTGCGGTTCAGCCCGCCGAACTTTGGCAGGAATCCGGTCGCTGGCAGCAGTATGGTCCGGAGTTACTGCGCGTCAAGGACCGTCATCAGCGCGAGTTCTGCATCGGGCCGACCCACGAGGAGGTGATCACCGATACTGTTCGTCGCGAAATCAGGAGCTACCGCCAATTGCCGGTGCACTTTTATCAGATCCAGTCCAAGTTTCGTGACGAAATCCGGCCACGCTTCGGCGTCATGCGCGGACGCGAGTTTCTGATGAAGGATGGTTACTCGTTTCACGCGGGATTCGAGGATCTGCAGCGGGAATACCGAAACATGTACGACACCTACTCGCGGATCTTCGCGCGGCTCGGGCTCAAGTTCCGAGCGGTGGCCGCCGATACCGGCTCCATTGGCGGCACCGGCTCGCACGAATTCCACGTGCTGGCAGATTCGGGCGAGGATGCAATCGCCTTCTGCCCCGAATCCGACTACGCAGCAAACGTGGAGCTTGCCGAAGCCCTGGCTCCCGCAGAAGCTCGAAACGGCCACAGCGAGACCAAGCAGACCGTGGCGACACCCGGCAAGACGCGCTGCGAGGACGTAGCGGCATTTCTGCACGTTCCACTGACCAGGACAGTGAAGGCAATCGCGGTGATGCGCGACGATGATTTCTATCTGTTGTTGATCCGGGGCGACCACACCTTGAACGAAGTGAAGGTGAGCAAGATTCCCTTCCTCAATCCTTTCCGTTTCGCCACGGACAGCGAAATCGAGGAGCGCCTCGGTTGTCGTCCGGGATATATCGGCCCGGTGGGAATCGACGCCGAAATCCCGATAATCGCCGACCGGGCGGTGGAACGAATGAACGATTTCGTATGCGGAGCCAATGAGCCGGGCTACCACCTCAAGGGAGTCGAACTGGGTACGGGATCTGCCGGAGCCGAATTACGTCTTCGACATCCGCAATGTCGTCGGCGGCGACCCGTCGCCGGATGGCATGGGCGCGCTGGAAATCTGTCGCGGCATCGAGGTCGGCCACATCTTTCAGCTGCGCACCAAGTACTCGAAGGCCCTCAACGCGACGTTCCTCGACGAATCGGGCAACCAGCAGGTGATGGAGATGGGCTGCTACGGCATCGGTGTTTCGCGCATCGTCGGTGCGGCCATCGAGCAGAATTTCGACGAGCGCGGCATCGTCTGGCCGCAGTCGATGGCGCCCTATGAAATGGCCATAGTGCCGGTGGCCTATCACAAGAGCGGGGCCGTCCGCGACGTGGCCGACAGACTGTATGGCGAGTTGGTCGCAGCCGGAATCGACGTGTTTCTCGACGACCGCGACGAACGTCCGGGCGTAATGTTTGCCGATTCGGAGCTGATCGGCATTCCTCACCGGGTGGTGATTGGCGAACGCGGTCTGAAGGAAGGCATGGCGGAATACCAGGGAAGACGAGAATCCCAACCGGCCAAGGTGCCGGTAGCCAGCCTCGTCGACTTCGTGAAGGACCGACTGCGAAGCTGAACATGGCGCCGACTCGGATACTGCTGTTCGTGCTACTGGCTGCCGCTGCCGGTTATGTCCAGGCCGGCGCGCAGCAGTACGAGCCGCTCGCCGTCAGCGTCCAGGCAGCATTGCATTCTGCGGTGTCCGACCGCGCCTCGCCCGAATCCCGATTCGCCAGCATCGAGGAGAAGGTCAACTGGCTGGCCGAAATGTCGCGCCGGTTGGAAAGACGCGTCCCGGATCGCGCCGCGCGGTTCGAACTGATCAAGGCGGTACATTACGAAGCACGCCGGGCCGGACTCGACCCGCAACTGGTGTTCGGGCTGATTCAGGTCGAAAGCGGCTTTCGCAAATACGCCGTTTCCACCGCTGGAGCCCGCGGCTACATGCAGGTGATGCCGTTCTGGGTTCGCCTCATCGGCAAGCCGGAGCACAACCTCTTCCACATGCGCACCAATCTGCGCTACGGTTGCACCATCCTGCGCCACTACCTGGATCTGGAAAAAGGCGATCTCTACCGCGCCTTGGGACGCTACAACGGCAGTCTCGGTCAGCCCGCCTACCCCAACGCAGTTCGCGCATCGTGGGAGAAACAGTGGGATTGGCCGGCAAGGAAGCTGGCGCTCAAGTAGCTGCGCTTCGGCTTCCTCAGCGGGGCATTCCGGGAAGCATCCCCTTCATGCCCCGCATCATCTTCTGCATTCCCCCTTTCGAAAACTGCTTCATGACCTTTTGCGTCTGTTCGAACTGATTGAGCAGTCGGTTCACTTCCTGGACTGCAACACCCGCACCGGCAGCGATGCGGCGCTTGCGCGAGGCTTTGATGACCTCCGGCTTGGCGCGTTCCAGCGGCGTCATGGAGTTGATGATGCCCTCGATGCGGCCGATCGCTTTTTCCTCCACCGCGGAGCCGGCCTGTTGCGCGGCCTGGGCCACGCCGGCGGGCAGTTTGTCGAGGAGCGCAGATAGCCCGCCCATCTTGCGCATCTGCGCAATCTGTTCCTTGAAGTCGTTGAGATCGAACCCTTTCCCCGTCTTCAGCTTCTGCGCAAACTCACGCGCCTTCTGCTGATCTACACTTTTCTGCGCCTCCTCCACAAGACCGAGGATGTCGCCCATGCCGAGAATACGCGCAGCCATGCGCTCGGGATGGAATTCCTCCAGCCCCGCAAGCTTCTCGCCGACGCCGGCATACTTGATCGGCTTTCCCGTGACCTGGCGCACCGACAGCGCCGCGCCGCCGCGGGCATCGCCGTCGAGTTTGGTGAGGATGACGCCCGTCAGGGGAAGAGCATCGTTGAAGGCGCGTGCGGTATTCACCGCGTCCTGCCCGAGCATCGAGTCAACGATGAAAAGGGTTTCGACCGGTTCCAGCGCCGCGTGCAGCTGCTTTATCTCCGCCATCATCGGCTCGTCGACGGCGAGCCGGCCGGCCGAATCCACCATCAGCACATCGTAGTAATGCCGCTTTGCAAAATCGAGGGCCGCTTGAGCAATATCGACTGGTTCTTGTCCGGCCGAAGATGGAAAAAAGTCAATTCCCGCCTGCTCTGCCACAAGCCGCAGTTGCTCGATGGCGGCGGGTCGATAGACGTCGCAGCTTGCAGTCAATACCTTCTTCTTCATGCGCTCGCGCAAGAGCTTGCCCAGTTTGCCGGTGGTGGTGGTCTTGCCCGCGCCCTGAAGTCCGGCAAGCAGAATTACGGCCGGCGGCTGCGCCGCGAGATTGAGGGCGGAGTGAGCGCCCCCCATGAGCGATGTGAGTTCGCGGTGCACCACGCCCACTAGCGCATGACCCGGCGTCAACGAACCGATTACCTCCTGCCCGATGGCCTTTTCCTTGACGCGGGCAATGAAATCTTTCACCACCGGCAACGCAACGTCGGCCTCCAGCAGTGCCATGCGAACTTCCCGCAGCGCCTCGGCGACATTGTCTTCGGTCAGTCGCGCCTGGCCGCGGACGGTCTTGACGACCCGGGCCAGTCGCTGGGTAAGGTTATCCAGCATGGCGTTCCAATGAAGTGATGTAAACTGCAGGCATGCCGTCGATTCTACTGCATGTCGTTCCTGCCTCGCTGTATGCGCTGCTCGGCGTGTATTTCTGGCGCAGTCGTTGGCACGAAGCGGCCCTCAATCCGAAGCGGGGTCTGCAGCCATGGGAACGCATCGTCTTGTTGGGAGCCCTCACCCTGCAGGGTATCGGGCTGTTCCGGGATCTCTTTCCACCGGGGGGCATGCGCTTTGGCTTCAGCTACGCGCTTGCGCTGATGTTCTGGCTGGCGCTTCTGTTCTACTGGATCGAGAGCATTTACGCGCGGATCGAAGGCCTGCACATGATCGGGTTGCCGCTCGCCGCAGTATGCGCCCTGCTGCCGCTCGCGTTTCCTGGTCAACACACTCTGGCGCACCTCGATTCACCGATGTTTCGCGCCCATTTGCTCATGGCCATGCTGGCATATAGCCTGTTCACACTTGCGGCGCTGCATGCCCTGCTCATGGCTGCCGCAGAAAAGCGACTGCATCGGGGGCGCCTGTCCCGGGCGCTGGCCAACCTGCCGCCCCTGCTGACCATGGAAGCTCTGCTGTTCCGCCTCATCCTGATTGCCTTCGTCCTACTCACCCTGACACTTGCCTCGGGCATTCTGTTTTCCGAGGCGCTGTTCGGCAGACCATTAGTATTCGACCACAAGACAGTATTTGCGATCGCCTCCTGGGTGATCTTCGCGGCACTCCTCGCCGGGCGGCGTCTTTACGGCTGGCGCGGACGTACGGCGCTGCGGTGGACGCTAGCCGGTTTTGTCGCCTTGATGCTCGCCTACGTCGGCACGCGATTTGTGCTGGAAGTAATCCTGAGCCGCGGCTGACCGGCTCATCGGCGCCTCGCCGTAACACGGCCGGAGCACGCCGCGACATTCCCACCACCGTCTGCGAAACTCCATACTCTTGAACGAAATCCCCATTTCGGCGCTCATCACGGCGTTGGTGGTCCTGCTCGTGGCGTCGGGCTTCTTTTCGCTCGCGGAAACCGCCATGATCGCCGCCAACCGTTACAAGTTGAAGGCCCGGGTGCAGGATGGTCATACCGGTTCGCGGCTTGCGCTCGACCTTCTGGCCAGAACGGACAAGTTGCTCGGCGTAATACTGCTGTTCAACAATCTGATCAACGCCGCTGCAGCCACGCTGGTCAGCGTCATCACCATCGCGTTGTTCGGCGAGCACAAGTGGGCTTTGGGCGCTGGCACCATGGTGGTGACTTTCCTTATCCTGGTGTTTTCCGAGATCACACCCAAGGTCGTCGGCGCAACCCACGCCGATCGAATTGCCCCCGCGGTAAGCTTCGTGCTCGCCCCATTGTTGCGTATCTTCTACTCGGTGGTCTGGTTCGTCAACGTGTTCGTTTCCGGATTGCTCGCCCTTACTCGCCTCAGACCCGGAAAGGACGCGCAATTGCCGCGTCTGTCGCCCCAGGAACTGCGTGTCTTGGTACTGGAATCCGGGCCGTTCATGCCGCAAAAACACAAGAGCATCTTGCTCAACCTGTTCGAACTGGAAGATGTGACCATGGAGGATGTGATGACCCCGCGCGGCGCAATCGAGGCCATCGACATCCAAGCGCAGTTGGATGAAATCCGGGAAAAACTCGCGACCAGTTACCACACACGAATTCCGGTATATGACGGCGACCCCACCAACGTCATCGGAATCCTGCATCAACGGCGGGTGCTCAGTCTGCTGATGTCTGGGGAACTCGACAAGGAGGGCTTAAGGGAATCGCTCGTCGAGCCGTATTTCATTCCCGGGACGACGCCGATTTATGCCCAGTTGCAGTATTTCCAGGAGCACCAGCAGCGGGTCGCGCTCGTCGTGGATGAATATGGCGAGCTCGACGGACTGGTAACCCTCGAGGATCTGATCGAGGAGATCATCGGGAAATTCACGACCACCGTTCCGTCCGGACCCCTGAAGCTGGCTTGGGGGGAAAACGGCCGTGTGCTGGTGGAAGGCGGTCGCAATTTGCGGGAGATCAATCGCAAGCTGGGGTTGGCACTGCCATTGGAGGGGCCCAAAACCTTGAATGGACTCATTCTGGAGCATTTCGAGGACATTCCTGAGTCCGGGCTGAGCGTAAAGATCGCCGGTGTGCCCATGGAAATACTCCAGACACAGGACCGAATGGTAAAGATGGTGCGGCTTTCCCGTCCTGCCGACAATGCGCGCGACTAAGGGTATAGTGCCCCGGAAACCGCCCCGCTTGCCGGCTTTGCAAACTCAGGCAGCGTGGGCATCATTGATCTGCAGAAGTAACATATGCCGATGAATCAATGATCTATGGCAGCTAATCCGCAAACAGCCTTGAGTGGGTTGGCGCGTGCACTCGTACAGCATGGGCGACTCAAGGAGCCCCAGGCTGAATCCTACTCACTCGAAGCCGCTGCGCGGGGGATGAACCTGGCGCAGCAACTCATCGCCAACGCGGTAATGAAGCCGGGCGAGATTGCTGCATTCGCGTCGGAAATCTTCGGCCATCCTCTGGTGGATCTCAATGCGATCGACGAATCCCAATTGGTGCGGGACGCCATCGATCGCAAGCTGATGCGGGCTCACCAGGTAATCGCACTCAGCCACCGCGGCAATCGCATTGCCGTGGCCCTGGCGGATCCGACCAACCTTCGGGCGCTGGATGAAATCCGCTTTCAGACGGGTCTGGCGGTCGATCCGATCGTCGTCGAAGCAGACAAGCTCGCCCGCCTCGTCACCAAGCTCTCGGAGACGACCGAGACGACGCTGGAGCGAATGACCGGCGAAGAACTGGCCGACATCGACCTCAGCGCGGAGGAAACCGACAGCGCGGCGGCTGAAGCCGCCAGCGTCGAAGTAGATGATGCGCCGGTGGTCCGGTACATCCAGAAGATCCTCATTGATGCGATCAACGAGGGCGCATCCGACGTTCACTTCGAGCCATACGAAAAATACTACCGCATCCGCTTCCGCACCGACGGTATCTTGCGCGAAGTGGCGCAACCGCCCCTGGTGCTTAAGGAAAAGATCGCGTCGCGCATCAAGGTCATCTCGCGCCTCGACATCTCCGAGAAGCGGGTTCCCCAGGATGGCCGGCTGAAACTCGTGCTATCCAAGACGAAGGCGATCGATTTTCGCGTCAGCACACTGCCGACGCTGCATGGCGAAAAGATCGTGATGCGGATCCTCGATCCTTCGAGTGCCATGCTCGGCATCGAAGCGCTGGGATACGACCCGGACCAGAAGGAAAAGCTGATGCGGGCGATCGAACGTCCCTACGGCATGGTCCTGGTCACCGGCCCGACCGGTAGCGGCAAGACGGTTTCCCTCTATACGTGCCTCAACATACTCAACAAGGCGGGCGTAAACATCTCGACCGCCGAAGACCCGGCGGAAATCAATCTTCCCGGCGTAAATCAGGTCAATATCCACGACAAGGCCGGCCTGACATTCGCCTCAGCGCTGCGTGCCTTTCTGCGCCAGGACCCGGACATCATCATGGTGGGCGAGATCCGCGACCTGGAAACGGCCGAGATTGCCGTCAAAGCCGCCCAAACGGGGCACATGGTCTTATCCACGCTGCACACCAATGACGCGCCATCGACGCTGATTCGCCTCTCCAACATGGGCTTGGCACCTTTCAACATCGCCTCCAGCGTCATATTGATCACCGCCCAGCGCCTGGCGCGCCGGCTTTGTTCGTGCAAGAAGCCTTTCGCCGTGCCAACCGAAGCATTGATTCAGGCCGGTTACACCGACGAGGAACTCGACGGCAGCTGGCAGCTCTATGGGCCCGTTGGCTGCGAACGCTGCAAGGGCTCCGGCTACAAGGGTCGCGTCGGGATCTATCAGGTCATGCCCATCTCCGAAGAGATGCAACGCATCATCATGACCACCGGCAACTCCATGGATCTCGAAGAACAGGCGCGGCGCGAGGGCGTGCTGGACCTGAGGCAATCGGGACTGATCAAGGTCAAGCAAGGCGTCACTTCGCTCGAAGAAGTGCTGGGAACCACCAACGATTGATACCGCCAGGGGATAGACATGGCAACCGCTACACGTGCCGCGAAACGCATCGAACTTGCCAAGGAACAGATGTTCCTTTGGGAGGGCAAGGACAAATCCGGCAAGGCGATCCGCGGCGAGATGAGGGCCACGGGTGAGGCCCTGGTTCAGTTAACCCTGCGGCGCCAGGGCGTTCTGGTCACCAAGGTCAAGAAGCAGACATTTCGGCGCGGTTCCCGGATCACGGAAAAGGACATCGCGCTCTTCACCCGGCAACTCGCCACCATGATGAAATCCGGGGTCCCCCTGCTGCAGGCATTCGATATCGTCGGCAAGGGTGCCGGCAATCCATCCCTCGGCCGGCTCCTGATGGAGATTCGCACCGAGGTCGAAACGGGCAGCAGCCTGTCCCAGGCGTTCCGCAAGTATCCAGCCCATTTCGACGCACTGTACTGCAACCTGGTCGCCGCCGGCGAGCAGGCAGGCATTCTGGACGCGCTGCTGGATCGCCTTGCCACCTACAAGGAAAAGATTCTTGCCATCAAAAGCAAGATCAAGTCGGCCATGTTCTACCCGATCGCAGTCATGGTCGTCGCCGTCATCGTCACGACTGTGATCCTGATCTTCGTCATCCCGGAGTTCAAGAAGGTGTTCACGAGTTTCGGTGCCGACCTGCCGGCGCCCACACTGGCCGTGATCGCCATGTCGGATTTCGCGGTCGCATACTGGTACATCATCTTCGGTGCGATCGGCGCCGCGGGTTACGCATTCTATGTGGCGCACCGCAGGTCGGAAAAGGTGCAGTTCGCCGTGGACCGCCTTCTGCTCAAACTGCCCGTGTTCGGCGAGATCATCAGGAAGGCAACCATCGCCCGCTGGACCCGAACCCTGTCCACAATGTTCGCGGCAGGCGTGCCTCTGGTCGAGGCACTGGACTCGGTTGGCGGTGCATCAGGCAACCATGTTTACCGAACCGCCACAAAGCAGATCCAGACCGAGGTCAGCACCGGCACCAGCCTGACCGTTGCCATGCAGAATTCCGATGTGTTCCCGGTAATGGTGGTGCAAATGGTTTCCATCGGCGAGGAATCCGGCCAGCTCGACGGCATGCTGTCGAAGGTCGCCGATTTCTTCGAGCAGGAGGTTGACGACGCAGTCGAGGCAATGGCAAGCCTGATCGAGCCGATGATCATGGTCGTGCTCGGAACGCTGATCGGCGGACTGGTGATCGCCATGTACCTGCCCATCTTCAAGATTGGTGCAGCAATCTGACCGATGGGTCATCCGGTGCGCGTAGCCTGTCGGCTCCGGCATCGCAGCACCGGACTGCGCCTGCTCGACTGCTGCCGTCCTCACTGAACGATTCGGATGTGCGATCCGTGCGATGCCGCTGGTGAATGACCCCGTCGCTTTCACGGTAGCCGTTGCGATTTTCGGGCTGATGGTGGGCAGCTTTCTGAACGTCGTGATCCACCGCCTGCCGAAGATGCTGGAACGCGAATGGAAGTTGCAGTGCGCCGAAATGCGCGGTGAACCGGCGCCCGAGTTCGAGCCGCTGACCCTGTCCAGCCCGCGTTCACGTTGCCCGCAGTGCGGCCATGCCATCGCGGCATGGGAAAACATCCCGATTCTCAGTTACTTGATGCTGCGCGGACGGTGCAGGAGTTGCACCTCGCCGATCGGGGTGCGCTATCCGATCATCGAAGGTTTGACCGCCCTGCTCAGCGGCCTGGTCGCCTGGCACTTCGGCTACACGTGGCAGAGCCTCGGCGCATTGCTGCTGGTGTGGGCCCTCGTCCCGCTCGCGTTCATCGATCTCGACACGCAGTTGCTGCCGGACACGATCACCTTGCCCTTGCTATGGCTCGGCCTGCTTTTCAATCTGTCGAGCACATACACCGACCTCAAGAGCGCCGTCATCGGCGCCGTGGCCGGCTACCTCAGTCTGTGGGCCGTGTACTGGCTTTTCAAACTGGCGACCCGGAAAGAGGGCATGGGCTACGGCGACTTCAAGCTGCTCGCCGTGATCGGCGCTTGGCTGGGATGGCAGATCCTGCCCCTGACCATTCTGTTGTCTTCGCTGGTGGGCGCCCTGGTCGGCATCATCCTGATCGTCGCTACGAAGCACGGCCGCAGCGTACCGATCCCGTTCGGCCCGTATCTCGCCGCGGCCGGGATAATCGCCTTGTTCTGGGGTAGGCCACTCACCCAGACGTATCTCCAGCTTTTCTGAGCGCATGCGGGGAACCCAGGCGCGCCGGGGATGCACGCCCGCGGCACAGGCATGATCTCTTTCGCACAATCAGGCGGCGCAGATTCCAAACATGCGCCCCCACTGGCACGTGCGCTTGAAAACTCCCATGGCTGCCCACACCTGAAGGTTGCCAGTGGCCACCGAGAGGCAAATATCTGCTTTTCCGGCAACGACTTAGTTATAATGCCCGCTTTTCCGGAGATTCCCATGCCGATCTACGAATATCGATGCGACGACTGCGGATTCCAGAAGGAATTTTTGCAGAAGATCAGCGACGCCCCCCCTTCCACCTGCCCCACCTGCGGCAAGGAAACGCTCAAGAAGATGCTCACCGCCCCCGGCTTCCATCTCAAGGGCAGCGGCTGGTACGCAACCGACTTCAAGGGCGGCAAGGGGACATCGAAAACCCAAGATGAGAGCAAGTCGAGCCAGCCTGCCCCTGCATGCGGCGCCGGAGCGTGCCCCGCCTGCAGTACATGAAGAAGTACTTCATCACCGGACTCCTGATCTGGGTCCCGCTGGCGATCACGGTATGGGTGCTGCACCTGATCGTCAGCACCATGGACCAATCCCTGCTGTTCGTTCCCGCCGCTCTGCGTCCGGAAAACCTGTTCGGCGTAGCGGTGCCCGGTATCGGCGTGGTCCTCACGCTGTTCGTCATCCTCGTCACCGGTCTGCTTGCCACCAATATCCTCGGGCAGCGCTTGCTCCTGTTCTGGGAAGGCGTTTTGGCGCGCATTCCGATCGTCAAGTCCATCTATTATTCGGTCAAGCAGGTATCGGACACGCTCTTTTCCAGCAGCGGGGTGGCCTTTCGCCGGGCACTGCTCGTGCAATACCCGCGACAGGGTACATGGACCATCGGCTTCATGACTGGCCAGCCCGGCGGCGATGCAGCGCGCCACCTGTCGGGCGATTTCGTCAGCGTCTATGTGCCGACGACGCCGAACCCGACCTCCGGATTCTTCCTCATGCTGCCCCGTGCGGACGTGATCGAACTCGACATGAGCGTCGATGAAGCCCTCAAGTACATCATCTCCATGGGCGTGGTATCGCCGCCGGCGCCGGTTGAGAAGAAGCTGCCCCAGCCCCAGAACTCTTGAGTCGCCGGTCGTTCCGGCCGGCGTCGTTAGCGGAAAAACAACATGCGCACTCATCACTGCGGCCTCGTCAATGCGAGCCATCTCGACCAAACCGTCACCCTCTGCGGCTGGGCCCATCGCCGGCGAGACCACGGCGGCGTCATCTTCATCGACCTGCGCGACCGCGAAGGCCTGGTCCAGGTGGTGTGCGATCCGGATCGCCCCGAGTCGTTTCGGCGCGCAGAGGGCGTGCGCAACGAATTCGTCCTGAAGGTCACCGGCCGCGTGCGTCGCCGCCCCGAGGGAACCATCAACCCGAACCTGCACAGCGGCGAGGTCGAGGTGCTGGCGCACGATATCGAAGTGCTCAATTCGTCAATAACCCCGCCCTTCCAGCTCGACGACGACAATCTGTCCGAGACCGTGCGGCTCACCCACCGGGTGCTCGACCTGCGCCGTCCCCAGATGCAGCACAACCTACGCCTGCGCTACAAGGCGGCGATGGCATTTCGCCGCTTCCTCGACGCCAACGGCTTCATCGACATCGAGACGCCGATGCTCACCCGGTCAACGCCGGAGGGCGCACGCGACTACCTGGTGCCCTCCCGCGTACATGCCGGTCAGTTTTTCGCCCTGCCCCAGTCGCCGCAACTGTTCAAGCAGATGCTGATGGTGGCCGGATTCGACCGCTACTACCAGATCACCAAGTGCTTCCGCGACGAGGATCTGCGCGCCGACCGTCAGCCCGAATTCACGCAGGTGGATGTCGAGACTTCGTTCCTCAATGAAACCGAAATCACCGGCCTGATGGAGGAGATGATCCGCACCGTTTTCAAGGAGACGCTGGAGGTCGAGCTGCCGAACCCCTTTCCGCGCATGAGCCATGCGGAAGCCATGGCGCGATTCGGTTCCGACAAGCCCGACCTGCGCGTCAAACTCGAATTCATCGATTTCACCGATCTGATGAAGCAGGTCGAGTTCAAGGTATTCCGCGCTGCCGCGGACTTGCCCGACGGTCGCGTCGCCGCGCTGCGCATTCCCGGCGGCGGCAGCCTCACGCGCAAGGAGATCGACGACTACACCGCCTTCGTCGGCATCTACGGCGCCAAGGGGCTGGCCTATATCAAGGTGAATGACAGGGCGAAGGGCGCCGAAGGCCTGCAATCGCCCATCGTCAAGTTCCTGCCGCCGGACGTGGCGACGCAGATTCTCGATCGCTGCGGCGCCGGCGACGGCGATCTCATCTTCTTCGGTGCCGACCGGGCGAAAATCGTCAACGACGCGCTCGGCGCGCTGCGGGTCAAGATCGGCCACGAGAGGGGCCACGCGGAAAAGGGCTGGCGTCCGCTATGGGTGACGGACTTCCCCATGTTCGAGTACGACGAGGAAGAGAAGCGCTGGGGCGCCTGTCACCATCCGTTCACCTCGCCCAAGGACGGTCATGAAGATCTGCTGCTGACCGACCCTGGCAAGTGTCTGGCCAAAGCTTATGATCTTGCACTCAACGGCTGGGAGATCGGCGGCGGCTCGGTGCGGATCCACCGCGAGGAAGTCCAGTCCAAGGTATTCCGCGCCCTCAACATCGGCGCGGAGGAAGCGCAGCAGAAGTTCGGCTTCCTGCTCGACGCTCTGCGTTACGGCGCGCCGCCCCACGGTGGCTTGGCATTCGGCCTGGACCGGATCGTGACCATGATGACCGGCGCCGAGTCGATCCGGGACGTCATTGCCTTTCCCAAGACCCAGCGTGCCCAGTGCCTGCTCACCCAGGCGCCGAGCCCGGTGGACGAAAGGCAGCTGCGCGAACTCCATATCCGCCTGCGCCAGACCGACACGGCCAAGACCTCGCCCGCGTGAATCGCGCTGAGGCCGCAGCGATGAAGTATCCGATCGCACGGTTGGCGCTCTTGCTGCTGGTGACCGTCATGACGGCGCCGGCCTGGACGCGCGAGCCGCCGCGCCAGGTCGATCGCGTCGAGGCGGTGAGGATCGGCGAGTTGCCGCGGGAAGCGCGCGACACGCTGCGACTGATCAAGCTGGGGGGACCATTTCCCTACCGCAAGGACGGCGTAACATTCCAGAACCGCGAGCGGCGCCTGCCCCCTCGGGAGCAGGGTTACTACCGGGAGTTCACGGTACCCACGCCCGGTTCTCGCGACCGTGGCGCGCGGCGCATCGTCGCGGGCCGGGGTGATGCCGGCGACGTTCGCACCTCGGGTGAGTACTACTACACCGCAGACCACTACCGCACGTTCAGAAGGATCGCGGAATGAGCAAGGAGCACTTCACCACCGTGCTCGGTAACGTGTCCCGTGCCGGCGTCTATCAGTTGCCCCAGCACGGCGTGGCCGATCTGCGTGCCGCGGCCAAGGACGGCGGGCTGGCGCAGTTTCGAGTCCGGCTGGAAGGTGTGCAGACGAAGGAAGGATTTCTGGCCGCGGTAGCCCAGGCCCTCGATTTCCCCGACTGGTTCGGCCACAACTGGGATGCGCTGGAGGACTGTCTGACCGACATGTCGTGGCAGCCGGCCGACGGCTACCTGGTGATCCTGTCCCGCGCCCAAGATTTCCGTCGCGCCCAAGAGGAGGAATTTGCAATGGCGCTGCGCATCTTCGACGCCGCCGCGGATTTCTGGCGGGAAGAAGGCGTGCCGTTCTGGACCCTGGTGGATCTGCACGCGGACGGCATGCCCCACCTGCCGGAACTGCCGTGACGCGGCCATACAAGACCCCCGTATCCGTCCTGGTTCTGATCCACACCCCGCAACTAGACGTCTTGCTGCTGGAACGCGCATCCCATCCGGGATTCTGGCAATCGGTGACCGGCAGCCGGGAAGGCGACGAGCCGCTGGTGGAAACGGCAGTGCGCGAAGTTGCGGAGGAAACAGGCATAGACGCCCGCCAGCAGACGCTGGTGGATTGGCAGATCACCAACCGCTACCGCATCTTTCCGGAATGGCGTCACCGTTACGCTCCGGGCGTCACCCACAACACCGAGCACGTGTTCGCTTTGACCGTTGCGCCAGGCACGGCGGTGCAGGTCGCCCCGAACGAACACCTCGGTTTTCTCTGGTTGCCGTGGCCGGAGGCGGCGGAGAAGTGTTTTTCGTGGAGCAATCGCGATGCGATCTTGCTGCTCCCCAAGCTCAATCGCGGCCTTCCGCCTTCGCGGAACCCCGGCTGATACCGCTACTCTCGCCTCTCCTGGTCACCGGCGCAGGGCGTGGGGCCCGGCACAGCGTAACTCCTCCAGACAGCGCGGACAGTAGCAGGCGGCCTCCTTGCCGGGCACAGGGAGCCTCAGCGCTGACTGCGCACACCAGCAACGGTCGACTCCTGCCCGCATGCCGCAGACGAAATCTTCGCCGCAGACGGGACAACATTGCGCGCGCGCTTCGCCCGATTCTGTCTCACTCGGCTTGGCACCGGAATCGTCCATTCCCAGCATCTCCAACGCCTTGAAACACGATCGCTCCACCCCATATGCAAGGCAGGCAGGAGCGGTCTGCTCAAGACCCATACAGAAAGGAGTTGAATCATGGCCAATATTACGCGTTATGACCCGTTCGACGATTTCTTCCGCGGCTTTTTCGTGCGTCCGGTGGAGTTCGGCACTCCCGGCGAAGCGCCGCAGATCAAGATGGACGTGAAGGAGAAAGGCGAGAATTATCAGGTACACGCCGAGTTGCCGGGCATCAAGAAGGAAGACATCCACATCCATATCGACGGCTCGATGGTGTCCATCAGCGCTGAGCGCAAGCAGGAAAAGGAAGTGAAGGAAGGCGAGCGCGTGCTGCGCACAGAGCGCTACTACGGCAAGGTTTCCCGCAGCTTCCAACTTGGCCAGGACATCGACGAGTCGAAGGCGACCGCCAAGTTCACCGACGGCGTGCTGGAATTGACGCTGCCGAAGAAGGCGGCCACCAGCGCCCGGCGACTTGCCATCGACTGAGCACGGATTCACACCGATCCACGACTGCAGAGCAGCACGAACGCAAGGGGGCCGCAACGGCCCCCTTGTCTTGCCAAAGCGCGACGGCCGTGGCCGCCCCACGGGTGGTGGATGTTCTCAGTGCCGATTGCGGCCGTCGTTGCGTTTCCGCGCCCATCGGGGCGAGCCATGCCGCGACCGCAGCGGACTGCTAGAATCGCGGCGTCTCTCCCATGACTACGACGATGAACGAGTATCTCTCTCCCGCCGACAAGGCCGCGATCCTGTCCGAAGCCCTGCCCTACATCAAGCGCTTCTACGACAAAACCATCGTCATCAAGTATGGCGGCAACGCCATGACCGATCCGAAGCTGAAGGACGGCTTCGCCCGGGACGTGGTGTTGCTCAAGCTGGTGGGCATGAATCCGGTGGTGGTACACGGCGGCGGCCCCCAGATCGACGATCTGCTGAAGCGCGTCGGCAAGCAGGGGCAGTTTGTCCAGGGCATGCGGGTGACCGATGAGGAGACGATGGACATCGTCGAGATGGTGCTCGGCGGCCAGGTCAACAAGGAAATCGTGAACCTCATCAACCAGCACGGCGGCAAAGCGGTGGGGCTGACGGGACAGGATGGCGCCTTCATCCGCGCCCACAAGCTGCTGATGCCGAACAAGGAAAAGCCGGAGGAGCTGCTCGACATCGGCCAGGTCGGCGAAATCACGTCGATCGACCCGTCCATCATCGCCTTCCTCGACACCGGCGATTTCATTCCCGTGATTGCGCCGATCGGCGTCGGCCCGGAAGGGGAGTCCTACAACATCAACGCCGACGTCGTCGCGGGCAAACTCGCCGAGATCCTGCGCGCCGAGAAGCTGGTGCTGCTTACCAACATGCCCGGAGTCCTGGACAAGGCCGGGAATCTCCTCACCGGCCTGACGCCAAAGCAGATCGACGAGCTTTTCGCCGACGGCACCCTCTCCGGCGGCATGCTGCCGAAGATCTCCTCGGCGCTGGATGCGGCGCGCGGCGGCGTGCGCTCGGTGCACATCATCGACGGGCGTGTGGAACATGCGCTGCTGCTCGAGATCCTCACCGATCACGGCGTCGGCACGATGATCAAGAGCAAATAGGCGCGTCCGGAATCCATATCCGCTTGCCCAGCGGCCCCTCAGCGGTAGTGCCGCCCGGTGGCGCGTGAAAAACCACCGCAATGCCGATCCATCCGGGCCGATGCCCAACCCTGGCGGTTCCCGCGTCATGACCGCCTCCCGGCGGGTGTGGCTTTTCGACCTCGACAACACGCTGCACGACGCCTTTCCGCACATTTTTCCCCACCTCAGCCGCAGCATGACCGCCTACCTGGCGGAGCATCTGCGGCTGACGCCGGAGGAGGCGAGCGCGCTGCGCCTGTCCTACTGGCGGCGTTATGGCGCAACCCTGCTCGGGCTGATGCGGCATCACGGCACCAACCCGCGCCACTTCCTGTGGCACACCCACCAGTTCCCCGAGCTCGAACGCATGGTCGTCGCCGAGCCTGCCCTGAGGCACGTCCTGCGCCGCCTGCCCGGCCGCCGCATCGTCTTCTCCAACGCGCCGCGCCACTATGTCGAGGCGGTCCTGAATGTGACCGGCATGCGCCCGCTGTTCGAGCGCATCTACTGCATCGAGCACATGCGCTTCCGCCCCAAGCCGGGCGTTCGCGCGTTCCTGCGCCTGCTGCGGGATGAACGGTTGGACCCGGAACGCTGCGTCATGGTCGAGGACACGGCAGAGAACCTCAGGACGGCCAAGACGCTGGGCATGAAGACGGTTTGGGTGAGCCGCAGTCCGCGCCGTCCCGCTTACGTCAACCTCAGGCTAGAATCCGTGCTCGAACTGCCGCGCCATCTGGGCCGGCTGTGACTCGCTGGAGAACGAACAGAACATGGCAGCCAAACCGGGGGAGCGCAAGCTGCAGATCCTGCAGACCATCGCCGAGATGCTGCAGGATCCGAAAGGGGAGAAGATCACGACGGCGCTGCTGGCAGCGAAGCTCGACGTCTCGGAAGCGGCGCTCTACCGCCATTTCGCCAGCAAGGCGCAGATGTACGAAGGCCTGATCGAGTTCATCGAATCCAGCCTGTTCTCGGTCATCAACAAGATTGGCGCGGAGCAGCAATCGGGGCTCAAGCAGGTGGAACTCATCCTCACCCTGCTTCTCGGATTCGCGCAAAAGAATCATGGACTTACGCGGGTTCTGATCGGCGATGCACTGGTGTATGAGAACGACCGCCTGCAGGCCCGCATCAACCAGTTGCTGGACCGCGTGGAAGCCTCGCTCAAGCAGGCCCTGCGCATTGCCGCCACCAACAACGAAGTGCCCGCCGGTTCGGACATCGCTGCCGCGGCCAATCTGCTGATGTGCTACGTGGCGGGGCGCTGGCAGAATTTCGTCAAGAGCGGCTTCGTGCGCGAACCGATGGCGCAGTGGCCGCAGCACTGGCCGATGCTGCTCGGCTGCTGTGTGGCCGGGCCGGCTGGCACGTAGCGTCGCGCGCGCAGTCGCAAGCCGTCTTTCCTGCGCCGGACCGGGGCGTTACGCGCCCGTTCCTTCCTGTTTGAGCCAGCGTGCCGCATCCAGGGCGTAATAGGTCAGGATTCCGTCCGCACCGGCGCGTTTCATCGACAACAACGCCTCCAGCACGCAGGCCTGCTCGGTGATCCAGCCGTTCTGGGACGCCGCCTTGAGCATGGCGTACTCGCCGCTCACCTGATAGACGTAAGTCGGCACGCGCAACTCGTCCTTCACGCGGCGCACGATGTCCAGATAGGGCAGGCCGGGCTTGACCATCACCATGTCCGCGCCCTCGGCGATGTCGAGCGCCACTTCGCGCAGCGCCTCGTCCGAGTTGGCCGGATCCATCTGATAGGTGTACTTGTTGCCCTTGCCCAGGTTGGCGGCGGACCCCACCGCGTCGCGGAACGGTCCGTAGAAGCTGGAGGCATATTTGGCCGAATAGGCCAGGATGCGGGTGTGGATCTGCCCCTGGCCATCCAGTTCGGCGCGGATGCGGCCGATGCGGCCGTCCATCATGTCGGACGGCGCCACCACATCGGCGCCGGCCTGCCCATGGCAGGCCGCCTGTTTCGTCAGGACCTCCAGCGTCTCGTCGTTGAGGACATAGCCGGTGTCGTCGATCAGGCCGTCCTGGCCATGGCTGGTGTAGGGATCGAGGGCGACGTCGGTGATCACTCCGAGTTCGGGAACATGCCGCTTCAGCGCCTGCACCACCCGCGGCACCAGTCCGTCGGGGTTGTAGGCCTCCTCCGCACCCAGCGTCTTGAGCGATGCTTCGATCACCGGAAACAGCGCCAGGGCAGGAATGCCCAATTGCACCGCTTCCTCGGCCACGGTCATCAAGCGGTCGAGGGAGTGCCGAAACACGCCCGGCATCGACGCCACCGGCTCCGACATGCGGTTGCCCTCCAGGACGAAGACCGGATAGATCAGGTCATCGGTCGTCAGGCGGTTCTCCCGCATCAACCGGCGGGAGAAATCATCCCGGCGCATGCGGCGCATGCGGGCGGAAGGGAATGCTCCTTTTTCGATCATCGTTGCTCGCTCCGCGAATTTTTGTTTCGGCGCAACATTTTCGGGAAACTTTTTTTGTCGCCGCCGATCTCAGTGGTCAGACGGTGACGAGCCGTCTCCCGCTTTACCTCCCTGAGCGGGTGCCTTAATCACATTAAGGCATTTTGCCCCTGGCTTTCATCCCCTTTAGCCGGGGGCATTTCTTTTGGGGGCCCGATCTTGCCCATCCAGCCGGTGATGGTCCGCTCGGCCTCCTCCAGACCGGTCTTCTTGAGGCTGGAAAACAGCTGCACCGTCACCGGCATGCCGTAATCCGCCAGCCCGCGCCTCGCCTGTATCAGGACTGCCGCGGCAGCGCTGCGACTCAGCTTGTCCGACTTGGTCAGCAACACATGGACCGGCTTGTGCGTCGGCGCGAACCAGCCCAGCATCTGGCGGTCCAGCGGCGTGAGCGGATGGCGTGAATCCATGATCAGAACCAGGCCCATCAGCGAGGGCCGGCGTGTCAGGTAATGCTCGAGCACCCCCTGCCATTCCCGGCGCACCTCGTGCGGCACCTGGGCGTAGCCGTACCCGGGCAGATCGACCAGAAAGCCGAGATCGCCGCAGCGAAAGAAATTGATCAACTGGGTGCGGCCGGGGGTCTTGCTCACGAACGCGAGCCGGTTGTATCGCGCCAGAACATTGATCGCACTGGATTTTCCGGCATTCGAACGGCCCGCGAAGGCGATCTCGGGCAATCCCGGCGGCGGCAGATCCGCGATGCGCGCAGCAGAAATCTCGAAACGGGTGGCGGGAAGCGGAGGCATGGGGAAACGGGCGGCGCGCAAGACGAATAAGCTCGTGTAGAATAACAGGTTTGTTGATTTCGAGGCTTCGAGGAGTCAAATGATGAAGGGTTTCATGGTTCTGCCGCTGGCGTTGGCGGCATTGGCGGTCCAGGCGGCGGAACAGGGGGCGGCCAAGCCCGACACGAGTAAGGGACAACAGATCGCTTCCCAGGTTTGCGTGGGTTGTCACAGCGCCGACGGCAACAGTGTCGCCGCCGCCAATCCCAAGCTTGCGGGCCAGATCGATGACTACCTGTACAAGCAATTGAAGAACTTCAAGGCAGCGGACGGCAAACCGGCCGAACGCCAGAATCCCGTCATGAACGGCATGGTGGCCGCCCTCTCCGACGCCGACATGAAGAGCCTCGCCGCCTATTTCTCGACCCAGAAGCTGAAGCCCGAAGTCGCCAAGAATGCGCAGACGATCGAGATGGGCCAAAAGATCTACCGGGCCGGCGATGCGTCGAAGGGCCTGCCCGCCTGCGCTGGCTGCCACGGCCCGGCGGGTTCGGGCATACCTGCCCAGTATCCGCGCCTCGGCGGCCAGTTCGCCGAGTACATCGAAGCGCAGTTGAAAGCATTCCGCGCCGGCGAGCGCGCCAACGACCCGAGCAAGATGATGCGCATGGTGGCGGTCAAGATGACCGACCCCGAGATCAAGGCCGTTTCCGACTACATCGCCGGCCTGCGCTGAGGTAGATCCGCTTCGTCAATAAGGGTGGTTCCGCCACCCTTTTCTTCTTCCTGCCGCGCCTGCGGACGATCCGCCTTGCGCCATGGAATATCCGGTCGTTGCCGCCTGTTTATGGCATGACCGAAACAATCCCGAAACATGACTGATCGCGCCCTCGTCGTTGCCGAATTGCCGCGCCTGCGCCGCTACGCCCGCGCCCTGACCGGCGACGCCGCACGGGCGGACGACCTGGTGCAGGACACGCTGGAGCGCGCCCTGTCGCGCTGGACGCTGTGGCGCGCGGGCAGCAACCTGCGGGCGTGGCTCTTCGCCATCATGCACAACCTGTTCGTCAACCAGATCAAGTCGGGCCAGCGCATCGAGTATTACGGAGACGATCCGCCGCCGGAACCGCAAGCGCGCCCGACCCAGAGCGACGCCCTGGAAGTGCGCGATCTCGCTGCGGCACTGCAGCGCCTCCCGGTGGAACAGCGCGAGGTGATGCTCCTGGTCGGACTGGAGGAACTGAGCTACGAGGAGGCCGCCAAGGCGCTCGGCATACCGGTAGGCACCGTGATGTCGCGCTTGTGCCGCGGCCGGGAGCGCTTGCGCGGCTTGTTGGCGGGTACCGAGCCGGCGCACTTGAAGGTGGTGAAATGATCGAACGTCCATTGAGCGAACAGGAACTGCACGCCTTTGCCGACGATCGGCTGGAGCCGGGAAGTCGCCTCGACGTCGAGTCTGCCCTGGCGGAGCGCCCCGACCTGGCGCAGCAGGTCGAAGCGTGGCGCAACCAGAACCAGTTGCTGCATCGCGCCTTCGATCCGGTGCTGGACGAACCGATTCCGGCGCGGCTGATCGACGCCGCCCGGACCGGGCCTGCATCCGGCGTCTGGCGGCTCGCCGCCGTGGTAGCCTGGCTCGGGCTCGGTGGTGTGATCGGTTTCTTTGTGCGCGGCCATTACCCGCCGCAGCAGGCGGAACTGCATGCGTCCCTGCCGCGCCAAGCGGCCATCGCCCATGCCGTGTTCGCGGCCGAGGTACGCCACCCGGTGGAGGTCGGCGCCGATCAGGAGGCGCACCTTGCCGCCTGGCTCTCGAAGCGGCTCGGCTCACCGCTGAAGCCGCCGCAATTATCGGCGGCCGGCTTCGATCTGGTGGGCGGGCGCCTCCTTCCCGGCGATCAGGGTCCGGTCGCCCAGTTCATGTACCAGGACACGCGCGGCCAGCGGCTCACGTTGTATGTCCGTGCCGATGCCGAGGACAACCGGGAGACCGCCTTCCGCTACGCCCAGGAAGGCAAGGTGGGCGTGTTCTACTGGCTGGACGGCAAGCTCGGCTACGCCCTCTCGGGCGAACTGGCGAAGGACGACCTGCTGCGCGTCGCGACAACCGTCTACCGGCAGATCAACCCTTGAACCGGCCGACCCGGAACCAGACAGGTTTGTCCGTTCGGCATGGCCGGCGAAACCCCATGTACGAACAAGGGGAGATTCCCCTGGTATATCCCCCGACAGGGGCAAGGGCGCCCGCCCCCTTGCCCATCCCCCAAACCTGCACCCGACCCAAGTCGTCGCCAGAGTTGCCGCGATTTCAGTTTCAAGCGACTCGGGCCGTCTGAACCTCCCCGCGCGCAAACGGTCTTCCACGGAAGACCAAGCCGCGAGGATTCCTCATGCTGATCAAGCGCCCGCCCGACATCGCGCCTTCGGAAATCACGCCGCCCACCGTCTATGCGCGGCGGCGCGAATTTCTCAAGGCCTCTGCCCTGCTCGCGGCCGGCGCTGTGATCGGCGGCAGGCAGGACCGAGCCCACGCCGGCCAGCGCTTTGCCGAGCTGCGGCCGAGCCCTTATAGCGTGTCGGAGAAGCCCAACGCCTACAGGGACATCACGAGCTACAACAATTTTTCGGAGTTCGGCTTCGACAAGTCGGACCCCGCGGAGCGCGCGCCGCGCATGAAGACGCGGCCGTGGTCGGTGAGCATCGAAGGGCTGGTGCACAAACCGCGCACTCTTGCCATCGAGGACATCCTGAAGCTGGCGCCGCTGGAGGAACGCATCTACCGCCTGCGTTGCGTCGAAACCTGGTCCATGGTCATTCCGTGGGTCGGCTTTCCGTTGGCGCGACTGCTGAAACAGGTGGAACCGCTGGGGAGCGCAAGATTCGTCGCTTTCCAGACCGTCCTCGATCCGGAATCGATGCCGATGCTGCGCCTGCCTCTGCTCGACTGGCCCTACGTCGAGGGCCTGCGCCTGGACGAGGCCATGCATCCGCTCACGCTCCTCGCCGTCGGGCTCTACGGCGAGGAACTGCCGAATCAGAACGGCGCCCCCGTCCGGCTGGTGGTGCCCTGGAAATACGGCTTCAAGAGCGCCAAGTCCCTGGTCAGAATCCGCTTCACCGACACGCAGCCGGAGACGGCCTGGCACCGGGCGCAGCCCGAGGAATACGGCTTCTATGCGAACGTGAACCCGGACGTCAGCCATCCGCGCTGGAGCCAGAGCTCGGAGCGGCGCATCGGCGATTTCTTCAAGCGCAAGACGCTGCCCTTCAATGGCTACGCGGAACAGGTCGCGCCGCTCTATGCCGGAATGGACCTCGGCAAGTACTATTGACCGCTTGGCGGGGTCCTCCCGCCCCTCCAACCCGGCGGCACCGCAAATCTCCAACATGAGTCTGTCAAACCCCGCCCCAGGCCAGATCGAGAGGATCCGCGCCGTGCTGTTCTTCCTGTGCCTGCTGCCGCTGGCACGGCTGTTTCACGGTGCGCTCGAGAATCAGCTCGGCGCCAACCCCATCGAGTTCATCCAGCGCTCCCTCGGCACCTGGACCTTCAACTTCCTGCTGGTCACGCTGGCGGTGACGCCGCTGCGCAAGGCAACCGGCTGGCACTGGCTGATCCGGCTGCGGCGCATGTTCGGGCTGTTCGCTTTCTTCTACGCCACCATGCACTTCCTCAACTGGCTGGTGCTGGACCAGTTCTTCGATTGGCGCGCCATCGTGCTCGACATCGCCAAGCGTCCCTACGTCACGGTCGGCTTCACCGCCTTCCTGCTCATGCTGCCGCTCGCCGCCACTTCCAGCAACGCCATGGTCAAGCGCCTCGGCGGCAGGCGCTGGCAGAACCTGCACGGCACCATATATGCCATAGCGATTCTGGGCACGGTGCATTACTGGTGGTTGGTGAAGAAGGACATCACCCTGCCGCTGGTCTATACGGCATTGGTGGCGCTGCTGCTGGGTCTGCGTGCGCTGTGGCGCCAGCGGGAGCGTCAGCGGCAGGCGGGCGGCGCCTACGGACTCGCCGGGCAGTTGCCCCGGCCGCAGGTCAGCGTCGTCAAGTTCATGCCGCGCAAGAAGTGAGCAGGCAGTCGCACACCTGCGCCAACACTTTCAGCGATTGACGTATACCAGACCCGGTTCCAGGTAGAGTTCGCGTCGGCGCATCACGGCCTTGTAGGCGGGGACGGCCACCCGGTCGAAGTCATAGCGGATGCCCTTGAAGACGACGCTGCCGTAGATGTCGGCGTCGCGATAGCGGCCGATCACTTCGGCCACGCTGTCGAGGGCCGTCATGCTGCGCACCACGATGCCGACCTTGTGCCAATAGCTGCCATCGCTGATCTCCCGCCACTCGGTGATCAGCCGCCACACGGGGATCACCACCGCAGCAAGCGCAAGCAAACTGAGAAAATCCATGATCGCGTCCTCCCAGGCTCCGATAACGTTGACTCGCCTGGAGTTTTTGAGGTTCCCGCGCGACGCAGGGGGAACTCCCGCGCAGCCGCTATTGCTGCTTCAGCCGGCGCAGCAACTCCTGTTTCTGGCGTGCCCGCCTGGCGCGCTTGTCGGTGCGCTGATGCGCTCCACCCTTGGCCAGCAGCGGGTCCAGCGCCAGCGGATTGCGCGGCTTGAGCGCGGCACGTGAAACGCGCTTCGCCCGTTTCATGGCCTGCCGAGGCCGCGTCCGCGCCCGGGGTCGAAGCGCACGATCGCGCGCCCGTCTTCGCTGAGGCGCGGCTGTGGCTTCCACGCATGGCCGTAGATCACCTCGAACGTCGCCGGCAGCCGGCCGTCGCGCCTGAGCTGTTCGTAGGCCTCGCGCACGCCCTGCCACAGTGCGCGGCCGGTCAGGCCGCGGCGGCGCTGGGCAGCCCGATTAGCGGCGCCGGTGCGGCGCAGATCCCCCACCAGGGCGTTCAGATCCGCGTAGGTGAGGGTGATCGTTTCCATGTCCATCACCGGGTCGGCGAATCCGCACGCCACCAACAGGTCGCCCACATCGTGCATGTCGTCGAAGCGATGCACATGGGGGACCGGATCGCGGGCGAAGGCCTGGCGCAGCTCCTTCAGGGTATCCGGGCCGAGGGTGGAGAACATGAGCAGCCCGCCGACTTCCAGCACCCGTTGAATCTCGCGCAGCGACGGGCCCGCGTCGTCGAGCCATTGCAGCATCTGATTGGACCAGACCAGTGCGATGCTGCCCGACCGCAGCGGCAATGCCGAGGCTTCGGCGCACACCAACTGCGGCATGCCCCGGCCGAGCAGGGGCAGCAGCCGCTTCAGGCGCGGCACGCGCTCCCGCGCCTGGCGCAACATGACTGGCGACCAGTCGCAGCCTATGCGCTGGGCCTGCGGGTAGGCCTGCGCCAACAGCGCGAAATCGGCGCCGGTGCCGCAGCCGAGGTCGAGCACGCGCGCCGGCGCAAGCTTCACATACTGCAGTCGTTCGGCCATGCGGGACGCCACCTCGCGCTGCAGCACCGCCCCGGCGTCATACGTGTGGGCAGCACGGTCGAAGGCGCGCCGCGCCGCCTGCCGCTCCAGCGAGTAGCGTTGGCTCATGACTCAAACGGGCGCGCAGACCGGACCGCAGCGGTATGTCGCATAATTGGCCCTTCGTTTTCCGGGACCGCGCATCTTCCGCAATGCCCCGCACCGTGTCAATTCTCCACCGCCTTGGGGCACCGCTGGTCCGCGCTGCCGCGGATGCCGGCCTGCCCCAGGACTGCCTGCTCTGCGGCGCGCCTGCCGCATCGTCCCTGATCTGCACAGCATGCAACGCGCAGTTGCCGCGCCTGCCCGCCGCACTGTGCCCGGTATGCGCCTCGCCGAGTCCGGGCAGCGCGGTCTGCGGCGCCTGCCTGAAAACGCCGCCGCACTACGATGCGACGCTCGCGTCGTTCGCCTACGAATTCCCGCTGGACCGGGTGATACAGGCGCTGAAATACGGCGCCGAACTGGCGGCCATTCCCTTCCTGGCCGACGCTCTGGCGCAATGCCCGCACGTCGATGCCGACCTCGTGGTGCCCTTGCCGCTGCACCCCGCACGCTTGCGGACACGGGGCTTCAACCAGGCGCTGGAAATCGCCCGGCGTTTCGCGGCGCGCCTCGATCTCCCTCTCGCGGCCGCGATCTGCGAGCGCACCCACGACTCCGCTCCGCAGGCCAGCCTGCCGTGGGGCGAGCGCCAGCGCAATGTGCGCGGCGCCTTCCTCTGCCGTATCGATCTGAGCGGAAAGCGCGTCGTGGCGGTGGACGATGTCATGACCACCGGCGCGACGCTGAACGAGTTCGCGCGCACGCTCAAGCACGCCGGCGCCGCCCACGTCACCAACCTGGTGGTGGCGCGCACCCTGCGCTGACTGCAGGCTTCCCGCCTTCCATCTCGGCCAAACCAGAATCATGTTCCACATCATCCTCTATCAGCCGGAGATTCCACCCAACACCGGCAACATCATGCGCCTGGCCGCCAACGCCGGCGCCACCTTGCATCTGATCAAACCGTTCGGGTTCCACTTGAACGACCGGGCCATGGCAAGGGCCGGGATGGACTATGGGGAGGGGATCGACTTGCGCATTCACGAGCGGTGGGACGATTGCGCCGAGAGTCTCGATGGGTCGCGGGTGTTCGCCCTGAGCACGCGCGCGACGCGGCGCCACGACGATCCCGCCTATCGGCCCGGAGACGCCTTTGTGTTCGGTCCGGAAACGCGGGGACTGCCGCAGGCGCTGCTGGATCGGTGGCCACCCGACCGCCGCCTGCGCATCCCGATGCGGCCCGCCAACCGCAGCCTCAATCTGGCCAATGCCGTGGCGGTGGTGATCTACGAAGCGTGGCGGCAGTGCGGTTTCGCCGCGGGCGAGTGACCGGTCACTCGACCTTGGGATCGCGCGACAGCAGCTGTTCCACCGCCAGCTTGGCCGGCAGGCCATCGAACAGGATGCCCTTCACCGCGTGGGTGATGGGCATGTCGATGTGCAACTCATCGGCGAGTCGCGCCACTTCGCGCGCCGTGCTGACGCCTTCGGCGGTCTGACCGAGTTCCTTCAGGATCGCGTCCAACGACTTGCCCGCCGCGAGTCCCAGCCCGACGCGGCGGTTGCGGGACAGATCGCCGGTACAGGTGAGGATGAGATCGCCCATCCCCGCCAGGCCCATGAACGTATGCTGCCGGCCGCCCAGCGCCGCGCCGAGCCGCGCAATTTCGGCCAGTCCGCGGGTAATCAGTGCGGCGCGGGCATTGAGCCCGAAGCCCATGCCGTCGGAAATGCCGGAAGCGATGGCAAGGACGTTCTTGACGGCGCCGCCGATCTCCACGCCGACCACGTCGTCGCTGGCATAGAGTCGGAGGCGATGAGTGTTGAGAGCGGCCACGGTGCGCCGGGCGAATTCGAGATCGCTCGATGCCAGGGTCACCGCGGTCGGCAACCCCTTCGCCACCTCTTCGGCGAAGCTCGGACCGGACAGCGCCGCCCGGGGGACGATATCCGGCAGGACAGCGTTGACCACTTGATGGGGGAACTTGCCGCTTTCCGCTTCCAGGCCCTTGCACGCCCACACCACCGGCGCCCCCGTGCCGTGCTGAGCCAGCAGGCGCAGGGTCGGCCGCAGACCCGACACCGGAGTGACCACGAGGGCCAGTTCCGCATCCCGCACCGCCGCCGCGAAGTCGCTTTCGATGCGCAGCGCCGGGGGAAGCGCGTGTCCGGGAAGGTAGCGGCGATTCTCCCGCGCGGCGCGCAGAGCGTCCGCCCCGCCGGCCTCCCAGACCCAAAGTGCGACCTCATGGGTCCGAACGAAGGTGAGGGCCAGCGCCGTGCCCCATGCACCGGCACCCAGGATGGCAATTCTCATGGTGGCTTCGAGTCCGGAGATTCGGCTGGGGCTTGCAGTCCTGCGTCGGGATCAGCGGCGCGCGGCCGTCACAGCCCCCACACCTGGGTCACGCGTACAAAACCGGTCTGGCCGTCCCGGTGCTTGACCTTGGCCCAGCCGGGCGGTGCCGCCTCGACCAGTTCCAGCACCACGTCCTTGTCGCATTCGAACGCCAGCGGCGCACCCTCCTCAGCCTGGCGGCGCACTTCCCCCTTGGCAGCGGAGACGATGAGCATGCGCTTGTCGGAGAGTTGGCGCCGCTCGATCCAGGCGATGTCGCCGTAAGCGTCGCGCACCTTGATCCAGCCTTCGACGCTTACGACCACTTCCACCGGCGTGTACCGCGCGATGGCGTACAAGCGCTTCGCCTGCTTCGATGGCGCGTCATAGAGAACCGCGGGTTCGGCGACGGAGCGGAATTCCAGCGCCCACGCAGCGGCGGGCAAGGCCAGCGCCGCCGCCACGGCGCCGATACGGAGCAAGCTGCCGCGCCGCACGCCGCCCCCTACTGGATCGGCACTTCCTGCGGGCGCTGCTGCTGTTGCATGCGCTGCTGGTAGATCGCCTCGAAGTTGACCGGCGCCAGTATCACCGGCGGGAACCCGGCCCGCGTCACCGCATCGGAAATGGTTTCGCGGGCGTAGGGGAAGAGGATGTTGGGACAGGCGATGGCAAGGATGGGCTCGATGTCCTGCTGCGCCACGTTGCGCACCTGGAAGATGCCGGCCTGGCCGGCCTCGATGAGAAACATGGTCTTGTCGCCGATCTTGGCCGTCACCGTCACCGTCAGAGTGACGTGATACATGCCTTCCGACAGGACGCCGCCGTCGGTATGCAACTGCACCGATACTTCGGGCTGGCTGCGCTCGAGAAAAACCTGGGGCGCATTGGGGATTTCCAGGGACAGATCCTTGACGTAGATCTTCTCGATGGCGAAAACGGGCTGCTCTTGGCTGGATGTCATGGTCGATCGATCGATAGAGTTGTTGGGGAAAGCCCGGCCGCCCCGACGGCCGCGCCAGCGCGAGCTCAGACGCCCGATAGCAAGGGGTCGAGCCGGCCTTCGCGGTCCAGCGCAGCCAGGTCGTCGAATCCGCCGACGTGGAAGTCGCCGATGTAGATCTGCGGGACGGTGCGCCGGCCGGTCTTATGCATCATCTCGATGCGGCGCTCGGGTTCCAGGTCGACGCGGATCTTTTCGATCACCGTCGCGCCCTTCTTGTGCAGCAACTGCTCAGCCCGAACACAGTAGGGGCAGATGGCGGTGCAGTACATGCTGATCTTGGGCATCGATTCCGGTTTACTTCTTCGTCACGGGCATTCCCGCCTGCTCCCAGGCCGAAATGCCGCCGGACAGATTGTAGACCTTTTCGAAGCCGCGCTTGGTCAGCGCATTGCAGGTGGAGGACGAACGGTTGCCGCTCTGGCAGACGACGATCACCGGCTTGTCCTTGAACTTGTCGAGTTCCCCCAGGCGCTTGTCCACCTGCCCCATCGGAATGTGCCTCGCGTTGGGCACGTGACCCGCCGCATACTCGTGCGGCTCGCGCACGTTGACGATAATGGCGTCCTCGCGGTTGATCATGAGCGTCGCTTGGAGCGGCGATACTCCCGCCCCGCCGAAACCGCCGCGGATCAGACTCCAGAGCAGCATTCCCCCCGAGATGACGGCGACGGCGACCCACATCACATTCTGCTGCACGAATTCCACGGCGCCCCCTACAACTCTTGCGGCACGCGGCAGAACACTTCGCGCATCAGAACGATGAGTTGCAGCGTACGGGGGTCGCCGACGCGGTAGAAGACGCGATTGGCATCCTTGCGCGTGAGCAGCACCCCCTTGTCGCGCAGAATGGCGAGGTGCTGCGAGATATTGCTCTGCGAGGTGCCCACAGAGTTGACGATTTCCTGCACACAGGCTTCCTGGTCGCCGATCACACACAGAATCTTGAGCCGCAACGGGTGCGAGATGGCCTTCAGGGCGCGCGCCGCGGTTTCGATGTGCTCCTTCTTGTCTATCAGATCGAGAATTGCGTTGTCCACGGTGGTTCCAGTTCACGAATCGCTATTCGAATATTATAAAATAATTCACTGTCTTCCACATCCGCCGTTTTGAATTTCTCGCGCCGGCCTGCGAGAATCCGGCTACCGCTTCATCCTCCCATCCACCCATGACTGGTGCCCGTACCATGAAAAAAATCGTTCTGCTGCGCCATGGCGAATCGACCTGGAACAAGGAAAATCGTTTCACCGGATGGACCGACGTGGACCTGAGCGACAAGGGCCGCTCCGAGGCGCTGAATGCCGGCCGCCTGCTCAAGGAAAGCGGCTTCGCCTTCGATCTCGCCTTCACCTCGGTTCTTAAGCGTGCCATCCGCACCCTGTGGATGACTCTGGAAGAACTGGACCGGATGTGGATTCCGATCCACCACTCGTGGCGCCTCAACGAGCGCCACTACGGCGCCTTGCAGGGGTTGAACAAGGCGGAAACCGCGGAGAAATTCGGCGAATCTCAGGTCAAGGTATGGCGCCGCTCCTACGACGTTCCCCCGCCCGCTCTCGACCCGAGCGACCCGCGCACCGGTGCCGGCGATCCCCGCTACGCGGGCATGGCGGCGAACGAAATGCCGCGCACCGAGTGCCTCAAGGACACGGTTGCCCGCTTTCTGCCCTACTGGCACGAGTCCATCGCACCGGCGGTCCGATCCGGCCAGAGCATCGTCATCGCCGCCCACGGCAACAGCCTGCGGGCCCTGGTGAAATATCTGGACAATATCTCCGACAGCGAAATCGTCGAGCTCAACATCCCTACCGGCCAGCCACTGGTGTATGAACTGGACGACGATCTCAAGCCGCTGCGCCACTACTACCTCGGTGACCAGGCCGCCATCGAGGCGGCGATGAAGGCCGTAGCCAATCAGGGCAAGGCCAAGGCTTGAGCCGTCGCCACCGATGCCGAGGGCAGGCGCGCACCGGGCAGGCTGCAGAGGGATGCGCGCCGCTTCGTGGATTCGGCGCCGCCCTTTCCCTGGTCGCGGCATTGTCGCTGCTGGCCGCGCCGGCCACGCCGGCCGCGCCCGCCCAGGCGAGGAAGCCGTCGCAGGTCCAGGAAAAGCGCGGCGAACTCGATGAGTTGAAGGGGCGCATCGACGACCTGCGCAGGGAGGTGGCAGACGCCGAGGAATCGCGGGCCGACGTCGCGGATGAACTCGAAGAAGCCGAAACGGCGATCTCGGCAGCCAACCGCAGGCTGCGCCAGCTCACGGATCAGCGGGCCCGAGCCCAGCGTGAGTTGAGGAACCTGGAGGCCCAGGTCGAACAGCTGGAACAGCGCGTCGCATCCCAGCAGGACCGGCTCGCCCGGCTGTTGCGCAACCGCTTCGTTGCGGGCGAGTCCGAGAGCCTGCAGCATCTGCTGCGGGGCAACGATCCTAACCAGATTGCCCGCGACAGCCATTACCTGGCCGGACTTTCGCGCGCCCAGGCCGACCTGATCGCAGAGTTGCGCCATTCCCTCGACGACAAGCGCGAGCTGGCCCAGAAAGTGCGAGGCAAGACCGAAGAGCTTGCCGCGATCGAGAAGAATCACGGGAAGGAACGCGCCGAACTCGTCGTCCAGCAGCAGAAGCGGCGCGCAGCCCTCGACACCCTCGCCGGCCAGATCAAGGCACGCCAGCGCGAGATCAACAGCCTGAAGCGCGACGAGCGGCGATTGACGCGGCTGATCGACGGCCTGAGCCGGATCGTCAAGACGACGCCGCGCCGGCCTCCTCCCGTCACTACGCCCAAACCAGCCGAGTTCGGGCCAGCCCCTGCCGCTGCGGCAGCGCCGACGGGCGCCGAGCAACGGTCCGCCACGCCAGCGGCCGACGCCGCCGAGCCGCCGCGCACCGCTGCCGCCCGCCGGGACGTGACCGACCCCTCCCCTGCTGCGCCGCCGCAGGTCGTGGCGCGCAACGAGAGCATGCCGGACGAGTCGTTTGCCGGCCAGTCGCTGGCCAGGCTCAAGGGCCAGTTGCGCCTTCCCGCCCGCGGCGAACTGATCAACCGTTTCGGCACTCCAAGGCAGGATGGAGGCACCACCTGGAAGGGCGTGTTCATACGCGCGCCGCATGGCGCAGACGTGAAGGCAATCGCGACCGGGCGCGTCGTGTTCGCGGACTGGCTGAGGGGCTTCGGCAACCTCATCATCCTCGACCACGGCGACAGCTACCTTTCCGTGTACGGCAACAACGAATCCGTGTTCAAGACGGTGGGGCAGCCGGTGCAGGCCGGGGAAACGATTTCCTCCGTGGGCAACAGCGGCGGCAATGCGGAATCCGGTTTATACTTTGAAATAAGACATCAGGGTCAGCCTCTCGACCCTCTGAGATGGGTAACATTAAGATAGGATCGCGAATTCAGGATCTTGGCGCAACCCGAGAATCCGGCGAAGTTGGCCACGCGACACCTGATCCGCGGCCCCCGACATGGATGGAGCGACAGATGCGGTCCCGATTGCAGCAAGCCGGTTTGGTTTTCCTTGGGCTCCTCGCCGGCATTCTCATCAGCCTGAACTTCTCGGCCAGCGCCAACAAGGAAGCCGCGTCACCGCTGCCGGTGGAAGAGTTGCGCACGTTCGCCGACGTCTTCAATGCGGTCAAGAGCGGCTATGTGGAACCGGTGGAGGACAAGGCGCTGATCACGCATGCAGTCAGCGGCATGCTTTCGGGACTGGACCCGCACTCCGCCTATCTCGACCAGGACGCCTTCAAGGATCTGCAGGTCGGCACCCAGGGCGAGTTCGGCGGCCTCGGCATCGAGGTCGGCATGGAAGACGGCTTCGTCAAGGTGGTGTCCCCGATCGAGGATACCCCCGCGTTCCGCGCCGGCGTCAAGGCCGGCGACCTCATCATCAAGCTCGACGACACCATCGTCAAGGGCATGACTTTGAACGACGCCGTCAAGCGCATGCGCGGCAAGCCCAAGACCGACATCACCCTGACCATCTCGCGCAAGGGCGAAACCAAGCCCATCGTGGTAACCCTGACGCGCGAAGTCATCAAGGTACAGAGCGTCAAGTCGAAGGTGATCGAGCCGGGCTACGGCTATCTGCGCGTCACCCAGTTCCAGGAGAACACGACCGCCAACCTGGTGAAGCACATCAACGAACTCTACAAGCCGGGCCCCCTCAAGGGCCTGGTGCTCGATCTGCGCAACGATCCCGGTGGCCTGCTGCACGGCGCCATCGGTGTCTCCGCCGCCTTCCTGCCGCCGCGCTCGCTGGTCGTGTCCACGGACGGCCGGACCGAGGACGCCAAACGCAAGTACTTCGCTGCCGGCGAGGACTACCTGCGCGGCACGCGCGAGGACTATCTGAAGAATCTGCCGCCCGCCATCAAGTCGGTACCGATGGTGACTTTGGTCAATGGCGGCTCGGCCTCGGCGTCCGAAATCGTCGCCGGCGCCCTGCAGGATCACAAGCGCTCCATCGTGCTGGGCACGACGACCTTCGGCAAAGGCTCGGTGCAGACGATCCTGCCCCTGACCAACAACACGGCGATCAAGCTCACCACGGCGCGCTACTACACGCCGAACGGCCGCACCATCCAGGCCAAGGGCATCACCCCCGACATCGCGGTCGAGGAAACGGCCAACGGCGAGACCCATGCGCGCCTGCGCGAGGCGGATCTGGAACGGCACCTTGCCAACGACAAGGAAAAGGAAGCCCAGCCCACACCGAAGCCGGAAGCCAAGCCGCAGACGAAAAAGGAGGCTCCGGGCAAGACCAAACAGCCCAAGGAAGAGGACGATGAAGAGCTCAAGCCGCCGTTCGAGTTCGGCGGCAAGGGTGACTATCAGTTGTCCCAGGCGATGAATCTGCTGAAGGGGCTGCAGATCATTCAGAGCAAGTAGCCGCTGCGGCCCTGCCGCCGCTTGGATGGGAAGGGGAGGACCATGATCAAGCGACCCGCCTGTACGCCGATCCAGCGTCCGGGCAATGCCTTCGCGCGGCAGCCGGGAAGCGTCAAGCATCGAGAACTGCGTTTCAGCAAATTCCCGCCGGGTCAGGCCGACCGCGCGCACAAGCTGCTGACCGGTCTCGATGGCCTGGATGTCCAGCCCGGCCCGCGTGCGAACACCATCCTGGTACGTTACGAGGTCACCGACTACACCTTCGAGGGCCTGGAAAACGCCCTGATCTGCCAGGGCTTTCACCTCGACAACACGGTCTATTCCAAGATCCTGCGCGCCATCGTCTACTATTGCGAGGATACACAGCTGCACAATCTGCGCTCGCCGGAGCGCCTCATCAAGAAATCGAACGAGGTCTATTCCAAGGTCTGGGACCACCACCTCCACGGCGACCACGACGAGACGCCGCCCGAACTGAGGGAATACAAGTAGGCCGGTGCTGCGGCTGCGGCCCGCGCGCCTGCACCGACTGTCCGGCACCCGCCCTTCCCCGATGAACGACGAGCAGCTCCTGCGCTACAGCCGACACATCCTGCTGACGCAGGTCGGCTTCGAGGGACAGGAGAAGCTGCTGGCCGCTCGGGCGCTGGTGGTGGGCGCCGGCGGGCTCGGCTCTCCCGCCGCGCTCTACCTTGCGGCGGCCGGCGTCGGCACCCTCGTGCTGTGCGACGGCGACACGGTGGATCTGACCAATCTGCAGCGCCAGATCCTGCACCATACGCCTGCCATCGGCCGTCCCAAGGTCCTCTCCGGACGCGACACCCTGGCCCTGATCAACCCCGGCTGCGAAGTCGTGGCGCTGCAGCAGCGGCTGGAAGGCGCGCCGCTGGACGAGCAGGTGGCAGCGGCCGACGTCGTCCTCGACTGTTCCGACAACTTCGCCACGCGCCACGCCATCAACCGCGCCTGCGTGCGGCACCGCAAGCCTCTGGTTTCCGGAGCCGCCATCAAGTTCGACGGCCAGGTATCGGTGTTCGACCTGCGCCAGCCGGCGAGTCCCTGCTACCACTGTCTGTTTCCGGAGGGGCAGGACGTGGAAGAAGTGCGCTGCGCGGTGATGGGCGTGTTCGCCCCGCTCACCGGCATCATCGGCACGGTGCAGGCGGCCGAGGCGCTGAAGCTGCTGATCGGCTGCGGCGAATCGCTCTGCGGAAGACTGCTGCTGCTGGACGGGCTGGCCATGGACTGGCGCTCGATCGCGCTGGCCAGGGATGCGGGATGTTCCGTCTGCGGCGCAGCGGGATCGGCCGCGGCCGGCAACCGCTGATCGTCAGCCGTCGGCAAGGCGCGCCACGATCCGCAGATCGTCGCCGACCTGGCGCACCTCGCGCCACGACAACGAACGCTTCTGGTCGAGGCTGACCAGTTGCGGCAGGTCGAACATGCCGCGCGCCGCATCGCCGATCAGGCTGGGCGCCAGATAGACGAGCAGCTCGTCCGTGCAGCCTTCGCGCAGCAGCGAGCCGTTGAGCTTGAAGCCGGCTTCCGCCAGCACTTCGTTGATGCCGCGGCGACCCAGTTCCCGCATCAGCTCGATCAACTCCACCTTGCCCTGCGCATTGGGCAGCGCCACCACTTCCGCGCCGCGCTCGCGCAGCCTTGCGGCGCGGGCGGCATCGTCGATGGCGCAGGCGACGAGGACATTGCCGCCGGCGAGGATCTTCGCCTCCAGTGGCGTCTCCAGGCGGCTGTCCACCACCACGCGCAACGGCTGGCGCGTGGTCGCCACGTCGCGCACCGTCAGCCGCGGGTCGTCGTCCCGCACCGTGCCGATGCCGGTGAGGATGGCGCAGGAGCGGGCGCGCCAGGCGTGGGCATCGCGCCGCGCCGCGGACCCCGTGATCCACTGGCTGCGGCCGTTGAGCAGCGCCGTCTTGCCGTCCAGACTGGCCGCGCATTTCAGCCGCACCCAGGGACGGCCGCGCTCCATGCGCGAGACGAAGCCGATGTTGAGTTCCCGCGCCTGCGCCTCCAGCAGGCCCGACGAGACGTCGATTCCGGATGCGCGCAGCCGCGCCAAACCCTCCCCCGCCACCAGCGGATTCGGATCCCGCATCGCCATCACCACCCGCGCCACGCCGGCACCGATCAGCGCCTCGGCGCAGGGCGGCGTGCGGCCGTGGTGATTGCACGGCTCCAGGGAGACGTAGGCGGTGGCGCCGCGGGCAGCTTCACCGGCGAGGCGCAGCGCATGGATCTCGGCGTGGGGTTCGCCGGCGCGCTCGTGCCAGCCTTCGCCGACGATGCCCCCATCGCGCACGACGACGCAGCCGACGCGCGGATTGGGCGTCGTCGTATAGAGACCGCACGCCGCCAGTTGCAGGGCGCGGGCCATGAATCCGTGATCGGCGGCGCTGAAGGGGGAGGACACTACGGCGCTCCGGAGGGCAGTTCCGCGAACGCGCTACGTCGAACTCAGGCGGGCTTGCGCCGGACGCGGGGCTTCTTGACTTCGCGGATCGCCTCGGAGAACTCCTCCACATCCTCGAAGTTGCGATACACGGAAGCGAAGCGTATATAGGCGATCTTGTCCAGGCGCTTCAATTCCCGCATGACGAGTTCGCCGATCTTCTCGCTCGGGATCTCGCGCTCGCCGAAGGAGAGAAGCTTCTCCTCGATGCGGTCGATGGCGGCGGAGACGATTTCCATGGTCACCGGCCGCTTGCGCAGCGCCAGCATCATGCTGCCTTCGAGCTTCTGGCGCTCGTAGTCGGTGCGGCTGCCGTTCTTCTTTACCACCTGCGGCATCTTGAGCTCGACCCGCTCGTAGGTGGTGAAGCGCTTGTCGCAGGCGAGGCAGCGCCGGCGGCGGCGCACGGTGTCGCCGTCCTCGTTCTCCCGGGTGTCGACGACCTGCGTGTTCGGGTCGCCGCAGTAGGGGCACTTCATCTCGGTTGCGGATCGGGCGCCATGCGGCCGAGTCGGCCGTCAGCCATAAACCGGGAAGCGCTTGCACAGCTCCGACACCTTGCCGCGCACCTTGGCGATGACGGCATCGTCGCTGGGGTGTTCGAGCACGTCGGCGATCAGGTGCGCCACCTTCTCCGCCTCGATCTCGCTGAAGCCGCGCGTGGTCATGGCCGGCGTGCCGATGCGGATGCCGCTGGTGACGAAGGGCTTCTGCGGATCGTTGGGGATGGCATTCTTGTTGACCGTGATATGGGCCTTGCCCAGCGCCGCCTCGGCGTCCTTGCCGGTGATGTTCTTGGTGCGCAGGTCCACCAGGAACAGGTGGCAGTCGGTGCGGCCGGAAACGATGCGCAGGCCGCGCTGCTCGGCCAGCACTTTTGCCAGGACGCGGGCGTTGTCGATCACCTGCTCCTGGTAGTTGCGGAACTCCGGCGTCATCGCCTCCTTGAAGGCCACCGCCTTGGCGGCGATCACGTGCATCAGCGGTCCGCCCTGCAGGCTGGGAAAAATGGAGGAGTTGAGGATCTTCTCGTGCTCCGCCTTCGACAGGATGAGGCCGCCGCGCGGCCCGCGCAGCGTCTTGTGGGTGGTGCTGGTGACGAAATCGGCGATGCCCACCGGCGTCGGATAGTAGCCCGCCGCCACCAAGCCGGCGTAGTGCGCGATGTCGGTCATGAGGTAGGCGCCGACCGCGTCCGCGATCTGGCGGAAGCGCTTGAAGTCGATGACGAGAGAGTAGGCTGAGGCGCCGGCGACGATCATCTTCGGCTTGTGCTGGCGCGCCAGGCGCTCCACCTCGTCGTAGTCGATCTCCTCGGTCTCGGGATGCAGCCCGTAGGTGGCGGCCTTGAAGATCTTGCCCGACAGATTGACGCTGGCGCCGTGGGTCAGGTGTCCGCCGTGGGCGAGCGACATGCCGAGGATGGCGTCGCCCGGCTGCAGGACTGCGAAATACACCGCCTGGTTCGCCTGCGAGCCCGAATGCGGCTGCACGTTGGCATACTCGGCGTGGAACAGCTTCTTCGCGCGATCGATGGCGAGCTGCTCGGCCACATCGACGAATTCGCAGCCGCCGTAGTAGCGCTTGCCCGGGTAGCCCTCGGCGTACTTGTTGGTAAGCTGGGATCCCTGCGCCTCCAGCACTGCATGGCTGACATAGTTTTCGGAGGCGATGAGCTCGATGTGCTCCTCCTGCCGGCGATTCTCGTTTTGCACGGCCTGCCACAATTCGGGATCGACTTTCGCCAGGGTGTTGTGTTTGGAAAACATGGCAAACGCTTGAATCGTCAAAGGGAAGGCATGAATTCTAGCACGCCCGCCCGGTCCCCCGGCGGCGGCTCAGCGCGGTGCCAGATCCGGTTCGCCGCAAAGGCGCAGGAGTTCCGCGCGCACCCCGTCGCGCAGGCGCATGGCGGCGGCCCAGTCATCGCCGGTGGGCGGCAGCGTCGCGCCGATCTCGAACGCGACGGGAGCGCGCCGCGGCAGCCAGGTGCCTTCGCGCAGCACCGCCCGCACTCCGCGCAGGCTGGCGACCGCCACCGGTGCTCCGGCGCGGGCCGCCGCCACGAAGGCGCCGGTGCGCAACGCACCCAGGCCGGACTCGCGGCTGAACGTGCCTTCCGGGAAAACAACGAGCCTGTCGCCGCGGGCGAGCGCCTCGACCATGGCGTCCACGTCCTCGACACCGCGCCGCGCGTCGAAGCGCTCGACGAACAGGCAGCCGATGCCCTGCAGGAACAGGCGCGGCACCCGGCGGCCGGTGAATTCGCGCTTGGCGACGAAGCGATAGGCCAGCTCCGGCGGCAGCGCCGCGATCATGTAGAGGGCATCCAAGTAGCTGCCGTGATTCACCGCCAGCACATGTTCCCGCGCCGGCAGATGGGAGAGATGGATGGCCTGCCACGGCGCGCCGACCAGACGCAGCAGCAGCCGCGCCGTCCAGTGGCAGGCGGCACGGCCGAAGCGCGGCCGCCGCGCGGCGGCCACCACGCACCACAGGGGCGCCGCCAGCAGCAGGAACACCGACCAGGCGTAGGCGCCGAACAGCCATCCCTGCAGCGTCCGCCATCGTGCCCGCGCGCGCTGCACCGCCCCCGCCACCGCCAGCCTTGTCAGAGTGCGCCACATCGGCGCCGTCGCCGCGCCGATCCGGCCCGACTCGTACAGTTCCCGCGATGCGGCGCGGCGGATCTTGCCGCTGGAGGTCTTGAGCACGGTATGGGGCGGTGCCAGCACCACCTCGTCCGCCGGAATGCCGGTGATGTCGGAGGCCAGCTCGTTGATGCGCGCGCACAGGCCTTCCCTCGCCGCCTCGTCGGTCTCGCGTGTCTCGGCCAACACCACAATGCGCTCGGTGCCGTTGTGCGCATCGGCGGAACCGAACACCGCCACGCAGCCCTTGCGCACGCCGGGCAGGGCGCCCACTGCCTGCTCCAGTTCGTAGGGATAGATGTTGCGGCCGCCGCGGATGATGAGGTCCTTGACGCGGCCGGTGAGGAACAGTTCGCCATCGACCAGGTAGGCGAAGTCGCCCGTCTCCCGCCACCCGCCGGCGAGGAGCTTCCGGGTCGCCTCCGGATTGCGGAAATAGCCGGCGGTGGCCGACGGGCCCCGAAACTGCAGCCGCCCCACCTGCCGGTCGGGCAATTCGCCCCCCAGATCGTCCACCACGCGCAGGGCGTGGCCCGGGATCGCCCGTCCGCAACCCACCACCGGCATGGCATCGGCAGACCCGGAAGCCACCGGCACGGCGCGGCGCTCCTCGGCGAAAACCCGCCGCGAGACATGATCGACGAAGGGTCCGCGTCCGAGGGGTGGAAAGGCCAGCCCGACGCAGCATTCCGCCAGGCCGAAGGCCGGAAAAACCGCTCCGCGCCGAAAACCCCAGGCGGCGAAGCGTTGCGCGAAGGCTTCGACGGTCTGCGGGCTCACCGGCTCGGCACCATTCAGGGCCAGGCGCCAGGACGACAGATCCACCCCCTCCAGTTCGGCGTCGCCGACCTTCTTCGCGCACAGTTCATAGGCGAAATTGGGGGCGGCCGAGATCGTGCCGCGGTGGCGGCCGATGGCCTGCAGCCAGCGGCTCGGCCGCGACAGGAACGCCAGCGGACTCATCAGCACCAGCGGGCAACCGAAATAGACCGGGCACAACCAGAGGCCGATCAGTCCCATGTCGTGGTACAGCGGCAGCCAACTGACGGCGACGTCGGCGCTGCTCACCCGCGCCGCTTCGCCCATGGCGCGCATGTTGGCGAGCAGGTTGGCGTGCGTGAGGACGACACCCTTCGGATCGCCGGTGCTGCCCGACGTGTATTGCAGGAACGCGATGTCCGCCGCTGCGGCACGGTACGCGATCGGCACCGCCGGCTGGCTCAGCTCCTGTGGCGTCACGATGTCGTGCAGGCTCGGCACCGCAGCGCGCAGCAGCAGGGCCACGGTCTTGGCCTGGGAGACCGTGATCATGAGCACGCACTGCGCGTTGTCGAGGATGCGCGTATGGCGCCGCAGATGGTCCTCGATCTGGGACAGGCGCGCCGGCGGATAGATGGGCACCGGAACGCCGCCCGCCAGCATGACGCCGAAGAAACTGGCGAGGTAATCGCGCGAGGTCGGCAGCATCAGCGCCACCGTCTGCTTCGGCTGCAGGCCGCGCGCGACGAGGCCGCTGGCGATGCGGCGCGCCTCCTCGCGCAGGGCGCCGTAGCTGATCTCCTCCGCCTGCTCGCCGTCACCGTAGAGCAGGACATGGAGCCGCTCGGGATGCCGGGCGACATGCCATTCCAGGACTTCCGTGAGAGTCTGCGCCTGCAGCGGAACGCCGGCGTCCACCGCTTCCACCCGCAGTGCCGCGGACTTCTCCGGGACCGCAGCCATCGTCCGGTGACCGAGGTAGGGCAGCAGTTCGCGCGGCGTGCGCGCCTCGGCCAGCGCCTCGTCCGGCAGCGTGGCGCCGAAGGCCTGGCCGACACGCAGGATCATCTCCGCCCGCGCCAGGCTGTCGAGGCCGAGATCGCGCTCGAAGTCGCTGTCCAGGGCCACGGCGATTTTCCGCCCCGGATGGGTCTCTCCGACCAGCATCGAGACCTCGTCCAGCACCCGCTGCGCATCCGCTTCCGCATCCGTCCGGATACTCGAAATCGGTGCGGAGGTCATGGCGCAGGAGGGAACACGGTATCGAAGGCGCTGCCGGCGGCAAGGCAAGGAACTGCGGTCACGGCGAGGGCTGGCGGGCGGAAGGAAGCGGTATCGGGACCGGGAATGTTATCAATATAGGCACGCAGCTGGAATTCCCGCAATCGCCGATCCTGGGGCGAACGGTGCCGGTCGGCTCCTGTGCCCGGTTACCCCGGCAGTTCATCCCGGGTTCCGGTGAGATGGCTGCGGTCGGCCCAGGCCAGCACCGACCAGTCGTCGCCGGCGACTTCGATCCAGTTCAGGGCCGCGTTCGGAATCTCGCAGCGGCGGGGCGCATCGAGAGGATGGCCGGTGGCCCGGCGATGGATCATGTCCAGCACACCGCCGTGGGTCACGACCAGAATCTGGCGCTCGCCATGCTGCCGCGCCAGTTCCCCGAAGCAGTCCTGGGCACGGGCCGCGAACTGGCGCAGGCTTTCGCCGCCGGGGATGACGAAATCGATCTCATGCGCCAGGAAGCGCGCGAATTCCGCCGCATGTCTTTGCCGGCACTCGTCGTAGGTTCGTCCCTGGAACAGGCCGAAATTGCGCTCGCGCAGGTCGCTGCGCAGGGTCACCGGCAAGTGCATGACATGGGCAATGGCCTCGGCGGTATGGCGCGCCCGCGCCAGGTCGCTGGCATAGACAGCCGCGAATTCCTCTTGCACCAGGCCGTTGGCGGTGGCACGCGCCTGCGCCACGCCGTTGGCGTTGAGCGGAATGTCGAGCTGGCCCTGGATGCGGCGCTCCGCATTCCAGGCGGTTTCGCCATGGCGAACGAGACAGAACCGGGTCGTCATGATCGTTCTCGGGTCCGCAGCCGCGGCACGGCGTCTTGCTTGCGGTGATTGCGGTAAACCCGCATTTTGCTGGATTCCTGTGGCAGCTGCGGCATTTCCCCGCTAATCTATATCCGCTTTCTTGCCCCCTTCGCCCGCTCCGCCGCGTGCCGCGCAGGAAAGCGCCCCAACAACATCGCCGGATCCAGCCGGTCAGAACGAAGTCGGAGGAGATCGATGCAAGCCCTCTTGAAGCTGGCGCGCATGATCGACGCGGTGAATGAGCGCATCGGCAAGCTCATCGTGTGGCTGGTGCTGATCTCCGTGCTGATCAGCGCCGGCAACGCCGTCATGCGCAAGGCCTTCGACCTCAGTTCGAACGCCTTCCTCGAAATCCAGTGGTACCTGTTCTCCGCCATCTTCCTGCTCGGGGCGAGCTGGACCCTGCTGCGCAACGAGCACATCCGCATCGACGTCATCTCCGGCCGGCTCTCGTCCCGCGCCCAGAACTGGATCGACGTCTTCGGCATCGTCTTCTTCCTGCTGCCAATGGCCGGGATCATCCTGTGGCTGTCGTGGCCGGTGTTCACCCTGGCCTACACCTCGGGGGAAATGTCCTCCAATCCAGGAGGGCTGATCCGCTGGCCGGTACGGCTGCTGGTGCCCGTGGGCTTCTTCCTGCTGCTGCTGCAGGGCCTGTCCGAACTCGTGAAACGCATCGCCTTCCTGCGCGGCGTCATCCCCAATCCGCTGGAAAAGGCCAAGGCGCCGACGCCCGAGGAAGAACTGGCGGCAGCCATCAAGGCGGCGAAGGGAGACGCGAAATGACGGCCTGGATCATCGCCAACATGGCGCCGATCATGTTCGCGGCGCTGGTGGTCTTCCTCATGCTCGGTTTCCCGGTAGCCTTCGCCCTGGCCGCCAACGGCATTGTGTTCGGCTGGATCGGCATCGAACTCGGGCTGTTCCAGCCCACCTTCTTCCAGGCGCTGCCGGAGCGGATCTTCGGCGGCATCATGAACAACGACACCCTGCTCGCCATCCCCTTCTTCACTTTCATGGGGCTGATTCTCGAGCGCAGCGGCATGGCGGAGGACCTGCTCGACACCATCGGCCAGTTGTTCGGCCCGATCCGCGGCGGGCTGGCCTATGCCGTCATCTTCGTCGGCGCCATGCTCGCCGCCACCACCGGCGTGGTGGCGGCCTCCGTCATCTCCATGGGCCTGATCTCGCTGCCCATCATGATGCGCTACGGCTACGACCGCCGCCTCGCCTCCGGCGTCATCGCCGCTTCCGGCACCCTGGCCCAGATCATCCCGCCCTCCCTGGTGCTGATCATCATGGCCGACCAGCTCGGCAAGTCGGTGGGCGACATGTACAAGGGCGCCTTCGTGCCGGGCTTCATCCTCACCGGCCTGTATGTGCTGTTCGTGCTCGGCGTCACCCTCCTCTTCCCCAAGGCGGCGCCGGCCCTGCCGCTGGCGGACCGCACCCACCGCGAGCCGGACGGAAGCAGCGGCAACCTCTCGCTCGGCATCCTGACGGCCGTCTCGATCGGCGCCGCCGTCGCCTTCTCCTACACCCGCGGCGCCGCCATGCCGACGGACGAAATGATCGTCTCCGCCATGTCGGTGGGCGGAGGCGTCGCCTTCTTCCTTGCCGTCCTCAATCGCCTGCTGCGGCTGAAGCTGCTGTCGCAGATGGCCGAGCGCGTCACCTTCGTGCTGATCCCGCCGCTGGCGCTGATCTTTCTGGTGCTCGGCACCATCTTTCTCGGCATCGCCACCCCGACCGAAGGCGGCGCCATGGGCGCCACCGGCGCACTGATCATGGCGGTGGCGCGGCGCCGGCTGTCCTGGTCGCTGATGCGGCAGGCGATGGAATCCACCGCGCGGCTCACCACCTTCGTCGTCTTCATCCTGATCGGCGCCCGCGTCTTCAGCCTGACTTTCTACGGCGTCGACGGCCACCTCTGGGTGGAGCACCTGCTCACCGACCTGCCCGGCGGCCAGATCGGCTTCCTGATCGTGGTGAACATCCTGGTGTTCGTGCTCGCCTTCTTCCTCGACTTCTTCGAACTGTCCTTCATCGTCGTGCCGCTGCTGGGGCCGGTGGCCGAGAAGCTGGGCATCGACCTGATCTGGTTCGGCGTCCTGCTGGCGATCAACATGCAGACTTCGTTCATGCATCCGCCCTTCGGCTTCGCCCTGTTCTACCTGCGCTCGGTGGCGCCGCAGGCGGTCAAGACCACCGAGATCTACTGGGGCGCGGTGCCGTTCGTGGTCATCCAGTTGATCATGGTGGCGATCGTCATCTTCTTCCCCGGCATCGTGCAGTACGACAAGTCCACCATGGCGAGCGACGCGGTCATCGACCTGGCGCCGTCCGGCGATCAGGATGCGCCGGCCCTGCCGCCCGCGGCACCGCCGGCTCCCGCCGCATCGCCGCCCGCCGACGCCGGTCTGGCCCCGGCGCCACCGCCGGCGGCGGAACCGACCGCTCCCAAACCCGCCGACCAGGGCGCGGCGCCGGCGCAGCCGGATCTGACTGAACTGCTCAACGCGGCCAGGGAGAGCGGAAGGGCGGAAGGCGCAAAGCCGTAACTGGCGCTGCGCCCTGCCGGGCGCGCAAGAAAAAGCCCGCGGCCTTCCGGCCGCGGGCTCTTGTCCTCGTGGCGCGCAGCGCGGCGCGCCTACTTCGCTTTCTGCATGAAGCCGTCCATCGCCGCTTCGGCGTAGCTCATCCACGCCGTCTGCTGCTTGCGGTACTTGTCCCACTCCGTATAGATCTTCTTGAAGGCCGGATTCTTGTTCGACTCGTCGTTGTAGAGGTCGAGCGTCGCCTTGTGGGCCGCATTCATGATCTCCGGCGAGTAGGGGTGCAGCTTGACGCCCTGGCTCACCAGCCGGCCGAGGGAGGCCGGGTTCTTGTGGTCGTACTCCGCCATCATGGTGACGTTGGCCTCGTAGCAGCCGGCGATCAACGCTTCCTGGTAGGGCTTGGGCAGTTTCTCGAAGGCCTGCTTGTTGACGAAGGTGTGGATCACCGGGCCCGCTTCCCACCAGCCGGGGTAGTAGTAGTGCTTGGCCACCTTGAAGAAGCCGAGCTTCTCGTCATCGTAGGGGCCGACCCACTCGGCGGCGTCGATGGTGCCCTTTTCCAGGGCCGGGTAGATGTCGGGGCCGCCGATCTGCTGCGTCACCGCGCCGAGGGCGCTGTAGACCGCGCCGCCGAGGCCGGCGATGCGGATCTTGAGGCCCTTGATGTCGGCCAGCGTGTTCACTTCCTTGCGGAACCAGCCGCCCATCTGCACGCCGGTGTTGCCGGCGGCGAAGGACAGGATGTTGTAGCTGGCGTAGAACTCGTCGAGCAGCTTCTGACCGCCGCCGTAGTAGATCCAGGCGTTCATCTGCCGGTCGTTCATGCCGAAAGGCACGGCGGTGCCGAAACCGAAAGTCTTGTCCTTGCCGACATAGTAATAGGAGCAGGTATGGCAGCACTCGACGGTGCCGTTCTGGGTCACATCCAGCGCCTGCAGGGCCGGGGCGATTTCGCCGGGCGCGAACACCTGGATCTGGAACTTGCCGTCCGTCAGCGCCTTGACGCGGTTGGCCATCACTTCGGCACCGCCGTGGATGGTGTCCAGGCTCTTGGGGAAGCTCGAGGTGCAGCGCCACTTGATCGTGGGGAGCGACTGCGCAATGGCCGGAGCCGCGAGCGTGCCGGCGGCCAAGCCCGCGCCGGCGTTCTTCAGAAATGAACGACGTTCCATCAACAATGTCTCCTTTTCTTGTTTCGAGCTATTGGCACCGGTCGTTGCGCAACCGGGCGGTCCCTCCTCGCGTGGGCCGAGGCGTCGCGAGATGGTACTCCAACCGTCCGGGGCCGTGGCTTGCGGGTTTCCACAAGCCGCCGGCCGCGGCAGTCGCCCGACGGAGGGGGCTAGTTGCCCGCCACCGTCATGCGCTCGACGAGGATCGAGCCGCACTGCTTGGAGCCGCGCACCAGGACATCGCCGCCGACCGCGACGATGCTGCGGAACATGTCGCGCAGGTTGCCGGCGATCGTGATCTCCTGGACGGGATACCGGATCCGCCCGCCTTCCACCCAGTAGCCGGCGGCGCCGCGCGAATAGTCGCCGGTCACGTAATTGACGCCCTGGCCCAGCACTTCGGTCACCAGCAGGCCGCGATCCATGAGCTTCAGCATGCCCTCGAAGTCGCGCCCGCCCGAGCGGACGATCAGATTGTGGCAGCCGCCGGCGTTGCCGGTGGTGGGAAGCCCCAGCTTGCGCGCCGAATAGGTGCCGAGGAAATAGCCCTGCAGCACGCCGTCGGCGACCACCTCGCGGTCGCGGGTGGCGACGCCGTCGTCGTCGAACGGACTGCTCGCCAGCCCTTTCTTCAGATGCGGCCGCTCGCTGATGTGAACGACGTCGGAGAACACCGGCTTGCCCAGGCTGTCGACGAGGAACGATGCCTTGCGATAGAGCGCTCCACCGCTCGCCGCATGCACGAAATTTCCGATCAGCGTGGCCGCCAGAGGGGCTTCGAACAGCACCGGCACCTTGGCCGTGCCGAGCTGCCGCGCGTCCAGCCGCGCCATCGCACGGCGCGCGGCGTAGTCGCCGATGGCCTCGGCGGCGCCGAGGTCCGCCGCGTCACGCCGGCTCGTGTACCAGTCGTCGCGCTGCATGTTGTCCGCCTCGCCGGCGATCACCGCGCACGAGATGTAATGGCGCGAGGTGGCATAGCCGCCCATGAAGCCGAGGCTGTTGGCGGCGACGAAGTGGGACTGCTGGGTCGAGACCGATGCCCCCTCGGAGTTCTTGATCAGCGGGCTGACGGCGAAGGCCGCGGCCTCGCAGCGCTTGGCAACGTCAATCGCCTGTCCGATGGACAGTTCCCAAGGATGGTAGAGATCGAGTTCGCCATAGCGCTTCGGCCAGCAGTTCTTCCTCGGGCAGCCCGGCGCAGGGATCGGGGGCGGTGAAGCGCGCGATGGACAGGGCCGCATCCACCGTCGCACGCAGCGCCTCGCGCCCGAAATCCGAGGTGCTGGCATAGCCGCGCTGCTGGCCGAGATAGACCGTGACGCCGATGCCCTTGTCGCGGTTGTACTCGATGGTTTCCACCTCGCCTTTGCGCACGGTGACCGATTGGCCGAAACCCTCGGACACGTCCGACTCGCAGGCCGAGGCGCCGCGCATCCGGGCGTATTCGAGAATCTCGGCCGCAATCTGGCGCAACCGCTCCTGGCTGAACGTGAAATCCTGGTCTGACATTGGGCCGGCCCATCCCGAAAAGCTATAATTCTAGCCTCATTACGAGATGCCCATGGACCGCTCCCGCCCCCCCGCCGTTCCGGCTGCATCGCTCGCACCGAGCAAGAGCCAGCGCAAGCGCGAGATGCATGCGCTGCAGGACATGGGCGAGCAGCTGGTTGAACTCTCCGCCGAGCGGCTGGCGCAGATGACCCTGCCCGACGAACTGCGCGATGCGGTGCGAGAGGCGCAGCGCATCACGAAACACGGCGGCAGGCGGCGCCAGATGCAATTCATCGGCCGTCTGATGCGCAGCATCGATGCCGAGCCGATCCGCGAGGCGCTGGCCGCGATCGAGGGCCGCTCCGCCGTCGAGACGGCGCGCCAGCACCGCATCGAGCGCCTGCGCCTGCGCCTCCTGGAGGACGAGGCGGTACTGAGCGAGATCGCCCGGGCGCATCCGCAGGCCGACCTGCAGCATCTGCGTCAACTGCGCCGCAACGCGCTCAAGGAACAGGAGCAGGCCAGGCCGCCGCGGGCGTTCCGCGAATTGTTTCGTGCGCTGCGGGATCTCGACGCGGAAAAACCGCAAGCCGTAGAGGCGGCGGAGGTCGCGCCCTGATCCGCCATTCCCGCCCCGCTGCTGCGGGCCATTGAGGAGTCGGAATACGATGCCGCAGGAAGAGGAGCTTCTGATCGGCCTGGTCTCGGTCTCGGATCGCGCGTCCCAGGGCGTGTATCAGGACGAAGGCATACCGGCGCTGCAGCAGTGGTTCGGCCGCACGCTCACCTCGCCCTGGCGCGTCGAGGCGCGGCTGATTCCGGACGAACAGCCGGTGATCGAACGCACGTTGATCGAGCTTTGCGACGAGGTGGGCTGCCACCTGGTGCTGACCACCGGCGGTACCGGCCCGGCGCCGCGCGACGTGACGCCCGAGGCCACGCTCGGCGTCGCGCACAAGCTCATGCCCGGCTTCGGCGAGCAGATGCGCCAGATCAGCCTGCACTACGTACCGACGGCGATCCTGTCGCGGCAGGTCGGCGTCATCCGCGGCAGGACGCTGATCCTGAATCTGCCCGGGCAGCCGAAATCCATCCGCGAGACGCTGGAAGGCGTCAAGGACGTGGAGGGCAGGCAGGTCGTGCCCGGCATCTTTGCGGCCGTGCCCTACTGCATCGACCTCATCGGCGGGCCCTACGTCGAGACCGACGAGGCCGTGGTCAAGGCCTTTCGGCCGAAGTCGGCGATACGGACCCGGGGCGATCCACGGACGGCATGAGCATGCTCGAATGCATCGAGATCGTGACCGGGGCCGATCCGGCGGCAAGCGTCATCTGGCTGCACGGCCTGGGCGCCGACGGCCACGACTTCGAACCGGTGGTGGAGGCGCTGGACCTGTCCGGCCTGACGCCGATCCGCTTCGTCTTTCCCCACGCTCCGTTTCGACCGGTGACGATCAACGGCGGCATGACGATGCGCGCCTGGTACGATGTGCTGAGCCTGGATTTCGGATCGCGCCGCACCGATGAAGAGGGCATACGCACCTCGGCGCGCCAGCTGGAGGACCTGATCCGCCGCGAGAACGGCCGCGGTGTCGACGACGGGCGCATCGTGCTGGCCGGCTTTTCCCAGGGCGGTGCGATCGCGCTGCATGCCGGCCTGCGTCACCCGCAACCCCTCGCCGGCATCATGGCGCTGTCCACCTATCTGCCGCTCGCCTCGAGCCTGGCGGCGGAGGCCAGCGCAGCGAACCGCGGCGTGCCGGTTTTCATGGCGCACGGCCAGGGGGACACGGTCATCCCCTTTCAATTCGGCTCGTCCTGCGCCCGCATGCTGCAGGCAGCAGGTTATGCGCTCGAATGGCACGACTACTTCATGGAACATGGCGTCGCGCCGGAGGAATTGCGCGACATTTCCGCTTGGCTCAGGCGCGTGCTTGGCTGAGCGCCCGAGCCTACATCACCGGGAAGCTCAGGCTTGTTCGGTGACCCTATAGCGCACCAGGTCGAATTCCACGCCCCGCTCCAGCAGTTCCACCGGATCGAGCGCGAGCGTGGTTCCGAGCACGCGGCAGCACAGCGGTCGGACGGGACCGTAGGCCAGCGCAGCAACCACCACCCGCACCGTCTCGCCCGCTTCCGGCGGATCCAGCAACAGGGCGGCCAGCGCATTTTCGCCCTCGACCGTGGCGACGATCGGCTTGCGCGACAGGGTTTCCACACCCGCGCTGGCCTGCATGTCGTTGTTGCGGGCGAAGCGGCGCAGCACACCCACCAGCCAGTTGTCGCCCCCCTCGGGACGCATGCCCAGCAGCGAGCCGATGCGCAACTGATCCTCCGCCACCATCGGCAGCCGGGCCCGGATGCCGCCGAGGCTGACGTTCTCGACCGTCCACGTCGCCGCAGGCGCAGACGGATCGCTCGCGGCAAGGCAGCGAAGGACGTTGTCGAGGCCGCTCACCACCGTCAATTGCGATCGCACCTGATAGCGGTTGTGTTCGCGCCGCGGCGGCTGAGCCGTCCAGTAGGCGCCCAAGTGCCGCACTACCGGCAGAATGATGCGGGGCGAACGATAGCGCGCAAGGTCGATGTCGTTCGGCAGGCGGCCCCGCTCCAGCATCCGCTGCAACTCCAGCAGCGGCTCCACCGCCGCGGCGGTGGTGAAGTAGAAGCGCGACAGGCTCTGCTCGATCTTGCCGTGGCCGCGGCTCGGCGCCCGCCGCAGCTCCGGATCGACCCAGTAGGCGTAGCCATCCGGCGCTTCGGCAGCAATCGAGAAATGCGGCAGAAAGTGCGCAATCAGTTTCTCGGCGATCTCGATCTCGAACGGCAGCAGACTGTCCATGGAGGAAACGTGGAATACGAGCGCGCGCAGGTACTCCTGTTCGACCGTGGTCTGCACCCGCTCGCCCGGATAGGCGCTCACCTCGCGCCGGGAAAAGCCATTGTCCAGGGCGTAGAGATAGGCACGCCCGATGTTCTGCCACAACGCCTCGGACGCCGGCCAGTAGCGGTACTGATCCCACTTGAGACGCGCACCGTAGGCGCGGATCAGGCGTACCGCCACCCGCGCCAGCTCGGCGCGGCTGTCTTCAGGTCGTTCGGCAGAACGGGTGAAGTCGCTCAGGCAGGCGTTGTAGGTGGCCCCGAGCTGGCTCCAGAAGGCGCGGCTGGCGCGCCACAGGCGCATGTCCTCTTCGTCGGAGAGGTGCGCCATGGTGAGATATTCGCGGCCGATGATGCGCGCCGGCCGCTGCGCCACGTCGTCGATCTGGCGGATCAGCATCGAGCGCAGGGGGAAAGCCATGCCCCCCGACTCGGCCAGAGTCCTCAACCAATCGACGGATCGCTTCAGCGCGGACAGAGCTTCGGCGCCGGCGAGTTCCCCCAGAACGCGCTGACGCTCTTTCTCGTCGGCCAGCGGATGGGGCAGCTTTGGCGAAAACAGGCCCAACATTCCTCCTCTCCTTCCCGCAGCAGCCCCTGCCTTGTTGTTATCTCAATGAGCCGCCCGCACATGCCGCATCGCGCCTGACCTGTCGCGCTCGCCGCTGCCGGCCGTACGCTGCCGGCCGATTGAACTCGACGAAGTATAAGCAGCGGCACTGCTTTCCGATAGAATCACGCCGACAAAAGGACCCTATCCTGCGACATGCGGCAGTATCTCGATCTCATGCGCCACGTGATGGCGCACGGCAACCGCAAGAGCGACCGCACCGGAACCGGCACGCTTTCGGTGTTCGGCTGGCAGATGCGTTTCGATCTGGGGCAGGGCTTCCCCCTGCTCACCACGAAGAAGCTGCATACGCGCTCCATCATTCACGAGCTGCTGTGGTTTCTGCGCGGAGATACCAACATCCGCTACCTGAACGAGAACGGGGTATCCATCTGGAATGATTGGGCGGACGAGAACGGCGACCTCGGTCCGGTGTATGGCGCCCAGTGGCGCTCCTGGACCGGCGCGGACGGGCGCCGTATCGATCAGATCGCGCAACTGCTGGAGGGCTTGAAGCGCGATCCCGACTCGCGCCGCCATATGGTGACGGCCTGGAATCCGGCGGAGGTGGGCAGGATGAAGCTGCCGCCGTGCCATGCGCTGTTCCAGTTCTACGTTGCCGACAACCGCCTCTCCTGCCAGCTCTATCAGCGCAGCGCGGATATCTTCCTCGGCGTTCCCTTCAACATCGCCTCCTACGCCCTGCTCACGCTGATGATCGCCCACGTCTGCAGCTTCGAGCCGGGCGATTTCGTGCACACGCTGGGCGACGCCCACCTCTATCTCAACCATCTGGATCAGGCCAGCCTGCAGCTTTCGCGCGAACCGCGCCGCCTGCCCACCATGCGCCTCAATCCGGCGGTGGACGATCTGTTCGCCTTCCGCTTCGACGATTTCACGCTCGCCGGGTACGAACCGTACCCCCATATCGCGGCGCCGGTGGCGGTCTGATCCCCCATGGTCGAAGTCCTGGCAGTCCTGGTGAAGAATCGGCACGGAAGTGGGGGATATGCAAGGCGGGCTATGCCCCCTGTTCCCATGCGGGGGATGAACAAGGGGTCTCTTCTTGTTCGTGCGTTGGGCTTTTTCCGGCCGCCATCGACGGCGCGGCCGGTTTGATCCCGGCTCGGCTGCTCTAGCATGGGCGCGGTTCTCGCAGGCGACATCGGTGGCACCAAGACGCTGCTGGCCCTGGCCCGGGCCGACGGCGACACGCCGCGAATCGTCTTCGAACGGCGCTATGCGAGCGCCGGGTTCGGCGACTTCGAATCCATGCTGGATACGTTCCTGGTCGAGGCAAGGGCGGCCGGTGCCGCGGCGGAAGCGCTGGATCACGCCTGCTTCGGCGTGGCCGGCCCGATCGACGGTCGTCGCGCCAAACCCACCTACCTGCCGTGGACGCTCGACGCGGACCGGCTGTCGCAGCGCCTGGGCAGCGGCGGCACGACGCTGGTGAACGACTTCGCCGCCGCCGCCGCAGGCGTGCTGACCCTTGCGCCCGACGAATTGGTGAGCTTGCAGCCAGGATCGCCGCAACCGCATGCGCCCCGCGTCGTCGTCGGTGCCGGAACCGGCCTCGGCGTCGCGATCCTGGTGCACGGCGGCAATCGCAGCGATGACGACTGGCAGGTGATTTCCGGCGAGGGCGGGCACGTCGGTTTCGCGCCCGGCAACGAGGAGCAGGTCGAACTGTGGCACTGCCTGCGGCAGCGCCATGAACGGGTCACGGTCGAGCGCGTGGTGTGCGGCGCCGGCCTGGTGGACATCTATCGCTGCCTGGTCGCTTCCGGCCGCGCACCGGATCGGCCGGACCCGCTGCAGGCGGCCGATGCGGCGGCGGCCATCGCCGCCGCCGCATCGCGCCGGGAGCAGACCGCCCTCCATGCGATGCGGATCTTCGTCGAGGCCTACGGCGCGTTCGCCGGCGACCTCGGGCTCACCGTCATGGCGCGAGGCGGCGTGTTCATCGCCGGCGGCATCGCGCCCAAGATCCTGCCATGGCTGACCGAGGGCTCCTTTCTCGCCGCCTTCAATGCCAAGAAGGGTCATGCTGCCCTCACCCGGGCCATGCCGGTTTTCGTCGTGACGAACGAGAAGCTGGGCCTGCGCGGCGCGGCGCGGCTCGCCCTCGGCGCAGCGCGTGGACAATGACAGGCGGATCAGCCCTGAAGCTTGTCAACCACCCGTCAGATTTTTGTGATATTTTTCGGCCATAATTTCAATAAGACGCTTTCCCGAACATTCACAAACCACCGGAGAATAGTAGCCATGGCCTCACGCAACACGACCCAGACCACCAAGATTTCGTCCACCGAAGGCGCCTCGCGGCCGGCCGCGACAGCGGCCAAGGTCGCGGCCAAGACGTCCGCAGAGAAAGCGGAGAAGTCCACCGCCGGCCGGGCCCCGCGCAAGAGCGTCACCGCCCCCGGCGCCGGCACCGGCAACGCCATTCAGGTCACTCCGGAAGAGCGCCAGCGTTACGTGTCCGAGGCCGCCTTCTTCATCGCCGAGCGCCGCGGATTCAGCGGCGGCTGCGAACTCGAGGATTGGATCCAGGCCGAGGCGCAGATCGATCAGTTGCTCGCCGGCACGACCCGTCACTGAGGATTGACTGCCGCCCCTGCGGCAGCGCCTGGCTCGCGCTCGCGCGCCAGGCTAGCGTAGCTGCAGGATCACTCCCGCCAGCGGCGGCAGAGTGATTTCGATCGAGGCGGGTCGTCCCATCCATGGCAACGGCACGGCGGCGATGCCGCTGCCGTTGCCCGTGTTGCTGCCGCCGTAATAGGCCGAATCGCTGTTGAGGACTTCGGCATACAGGCCGGGGGTCGGCACGCCCAGGCGATAGCCGTGGCGCGGGAGCGGCGTGAAGTTGAGGGCGACGACGACGAAGCTGCCGTCGCGCCCGTAGCGCAGGAAGCTGATAACGGACTGGTCGGCGTCGTGGCAGTCGATCCAGGAGAACCCCTGGCCTTCGAAGTCCTGCTGGTGCAGGGCGGGCAGCGTTCGATACAAGCGGTTGAGGTCGCGCAGCAGCAATTGCGCCCCGCGGTGCGACGGTTCCTCGAGCAGATCCCAGTCGAGGCCGCGATCGGGACGCCATTCATGCCATTGCGCGATTTCATTGCCCATGAAATTCAATTTCTTGCCGGACATGGTCGCCTGGTAGGTGAAGAGCAGCCGCAGGTTGGCGAATTTCTGCCAGGCGTCGCCCGGCATCTTGTCCAGCAGCGAGTGCTTGCCGTGAACCACCTCGTCGTGGGACAGGGGCAGCATGAAATTCTCGCTGTAGGCATAGACCTGGCCGAAGGTCAGCATGTGCTGGTGGAAGCGGCGGTAGATCGGATCGTGCCCCAGGTAAGCCAGGGTGTCGTTCATCCAACCCATGTTCCATTTCATGGAGAAGCCCAGGCCGCCGAGATAAGTCGGGCGCGACACCATGGGCCAGGCGGTGGATTCCTCCGCCACGGTGAGAGCTCCCGGAAATTCCTGATGCACCATCACGTTCATTTCGCGCAGGAACTCGATCGCCTCCAGGTTTTCCCGCCCGCCGTAGCGGTTGGGGAGCCATTGGCCTTCTGCGCGGGAGTAATCGAGGTAGAGCATCGACGCCACCGCATCCACCCGCAGCCCGTCGATGTGGAATTCCCGCAGCCAGAAGTAGGCGCTGGAGAGCAGGAAGCTCTTGACCTCGCGCCGGCCGTAGTTGAATACGTTGGTGCCCCAGTCCGGGTGCGTCCCGAGTCGCGGATCGGCGTGTTCGTACAGGGCCGTGCCGTCGAAGTAGCCGAGCGCCCAATCGTCCTGCGGAAAATGGCCGGGCACCCAGTCGAGAATGACGCCGATGTCTGCCTGATGGCAGGTATCGACGAAGTGGCGCAGATCGTCGGGAGCGCCGTGGCGGCTGGTGGCGGCGAAGTAGCCGGTGGTCTGGTAGCCCCAGGACTCGTCCAGCGGATGCTCCGTGACCGGCATCAGCTCGATGTGGGTGAAGCCCATCTCCTTGACGTAGGGCGCGAGTTCCCGCGCCAGTTCGCGGTAACTGTAGAAGCGCCCGTCGGCATGGCGCCGCCACGAGCCCAGGTGCAGCTCGTACACCGACATCGGCGCACGGAGCCAGTCGCGCTGCGCACGCCGCTCCATCCAGTCGCCATCGTTCCAGGTGTGCGCGGCGGACTCCACCACCATCGCTGCGGTGGCCGGCCGCAGCTCGAAGCGTTGCGCATAGGGATCGGCCTTGGTGATCACTGCGCCGGTGTTGCGGTTGCGCAGCTCGAACTTGTAGAGGGCGCCCGCGTCGAGGCCGGGGATGAACAATTCCCAGACGCCGCTGGCGCCGAGCGAGGCCATCTGGTGCGCGCGGCCGTCCCAGCTGTTGAAATCGCCGATGACCGAGGCGCGCTCCACATTGGGGGCCCAGACGCGAAAGCACACGCCCTGCACGCCGAGCCGCTGCTCCACGTGCGCGCCCAGCAGGCGGTAGGATTGGTAGTTGCGCCCTTCGCTGAACAGGTAAAGATCGTGCGAGGACGACTCAGGCACGAAGGCGTAGGCGTCGTATGCCGTATGCTCGCGGCCGAAATGGTCGATCACGAGCCGGTAGGGCAGCACCGGCTCAGCCGCGCCGGTCCACTCGAAAACACCCGCCTTGTGCACCCGCGTGAGAGGTTGTCGCGCACCGTTGACCTCGAGAAAAACCGCGGACGCGTGGGGCTGGAAGGTGCGCACCAGCCACTGCTCGCCGGCACGATGGCGGCCGAGCAGGCGGAACGGATCGTATTCGCGGGCGCCGACGAGGCGGGTGAAGGAAGCGTGATGGGATTTGGCGGCCACGGTTATCATATTCTCAATTGACGCGCATGCCTGTATTGTACTGCCGAAGGGGGACAGCGAAATGGACAGGGACTTCGATTACAGCAGTTCAGGTTATCACGCCGGAAACGATCCGCGGCACGTCAGCCACCTGACGAAGGTCACCTTCGCGCTGGTACTGGCCGGAGGCCGCGGCAGCCGGCTGAAGCAGCTCACCGACTGGCGCGCCAAACCGGCGGTACCGTTCGGCGGCAAGTTCCGCATCATCGACTTCACGCTTTCCAACTGCGTCAATTCCGGCATCCGGCGCATCGGTGTCGCCACCCAGTACAAGGCGCACAGCCTGATCCAGCACCTGCAGCGCGGCTGGAGCTTCCTCGACGGCCGCTTCCAGGAGTTCATCGAGCTGCTGCCGGCGCAGCAGCAGATCGAGGAGGCCTGGTACCAGGGCACGGCCGACGCCGTGTTCCAGAACCTCGACGTGATTCGCCGCAACCGGCCGGAGTTCGTGCTGATCCTTTCCGGCGACCACATCTACAAGATGGATTACGGGCGCATGCTTGCCGCGCACGTCGCCAAGCAGGCCGATCTCACCGTCGCCAGCCTCGACGTGCCGACGGAGGAGGCGCGCGCCTTCGGGGTGATCGATGTGGATGAGAACTCGAGGGTGCATAGCTTCCTCGAAAAGCCGGAGTCGCCGCCCCATATTCCCGGCAAGCCGGGGCGCACCCTGGCAAGCATGGGCATCTACGTGTTCAACGCCGAGTTCCTCTACGAGCAGTTGATCCGCGACACGGACGACCCGCGCTCGTCGCACGATTTCGGCAAGGACGTCATTCCCCACATCATGTCGCGCTACCGCGTTTTCGCCCATCCCTTCGCCGACAGCTGTGTCGGCATCACCAGCGGCTGCAGCTACTGGCGCGACGTCGGAACCATCGACGCCTACTGGGAAGCCAACATGGAGCTCACCAAGGTCTCGCCCGAACTGAACATGTACGACACCGACTGGCCGATCTGGACCCACCAGGAGCAGCTGCCGCCGGCGAAGTTCGTGTTCGACGACGAGAACCGGCGCGGCATGGCGGTGGATTCCATGGTCTCGGGGGGCGACATCATTTCGGGCGCGCTGGTGCGGCGTTCGCTGCTGTTCTCCAACGTCCGTGTGAACAGCTACTCCGTGGTCGAGGACTCGGTCATCCTGCCCGACGTGGACATCGGCCGCCGCGCGGTGCTGAAGAAGGTCGTGATCGACAAGCGCTGCCGCATCCCGGAAGGAATGGTTGCGGGAGTCAACCCCGCGGAGGATCGACGCCGCTTCTACGTCACCGAAGGCGGAGTCACCCTGATCACGCCAGAAATGCTCGGCCAGCGCGTACACCAGGTGCGCTGAGCACGGCCCCAGTACCACGTATGGCTGCCGACTCCAAGCTCGACCTGGTGTTCATGTGGCACATGCACCAGCCGGACTATCGCGACCACGCCACCCATGCCGGCTCCGGAGAGTACATCCTGCCGTGGGTCTATCTGCACGCCATCAAGGACTATGCCGACATGGTGGCGCATCTGGAGCGCCACCCGCGCATGCGGGCGGTCGTCAACTTCGTCCCGGTGCTGGTGGAGCAGATCGAGGACTACGTCGAACAGTTCGAGGCCGGCACCATCCGCGATCCGCTGCTCGCGCTGCTGGCCAAGCCCGACTACGGTGCCCTGACCCGGGACGAGCGCAAGCTCATTCTCGACGCCTGCTTTCGCAGCAACCACCACAACATGCTGCAGCCGTTTCCGCACTACAAGCGGCTGTACGATCTGTTCAAGAGCGTGGAGAACCAGGGCGACGCCGCGCTCGCCTATCTCTCCGGCGCATTCTTCTCGGACCTCATCACCTGGTACCACGTGGTGTGGTTCGGCGAGTCCGAGCGCCGCCGTCAGCCGCTGCTGGCGCAGATGCTGTCGAAGGGCGAGGGCTTCGGCCATTCCGAGCGGATGCGGCTGTACCTCCTGATCGGCGAACTGCTGAAAAACCTGCTGCCGCGCTATCGGGCGCTGGCCGCCGCGGGCCGCATCGAGCTGTCGGCCACGCCCTACTCGCATCCCCTGGCTCCGCTGCTGATCGATCTGAAGAGCGCGCGCGATGCGGTACCCGACATGCCGCTGCCCGAATCCGCGTGCTACCCCGGCGGCCGCACGCGGGCGGCGGCACAGATCGAGCGCGGCCTGGCATTCCACGCCCGGACCTTCGGTGCGCGTCCCCTCGGCGTGTGGCCGGCGGAGGGCGCCGTATCCACGCCATTGATTCAGTTGCTGGCGGCCGAAGGCGTGCGCTGGGCGGCCAGCAGCGAGGGCGTGCTGGCCAACAGCCTGAAGCGCGATGGCGCTCTGCCGCCGCGCCCGCAGTATCTTTATCGACCCTACCGGCTCGACTCGACGGCCGGCCTGACCCTGTTCTTCCGTGACGAGAGACTGTCCGACCTGATCGGCTTCGAGTATGCCAAGTGGCATGGCCGCGACGCCGCCGGCCACTTCGTCGCCCAGCTCGACGCCATCCGCCGCGAGGCGCCGCCGGGCGAGACGCCGCTGGTGTGCGTCATCCTCGACGGCGAGAACGCCTGGGAGTACTACCCGTACAACGGCTACTATTTCTTCGAGGATCTCTATACCGCGTTGGCGGCGGCCGCTTCGATCCGCACCACGACCTTCGCCGAGCGGCTGGCGGACGACGCCGCGCGGTACGGCCGCTTGTCCGGCCTGGTCGCGGGCAGCTGGGTCTACGGCACCTTGTCCACCTGGATCGGCGATGCCGACAAGAACCGCGCCTGGGATCTGCTGTGCGCGGCCAAGCAGAGCTACGACCTGGTCATGGCCAGCGGCCGGCTGCGCGGTGAAGAACTCCGCGCGGCGGAGGACCAGTTGGCGGTGTGCGAGAGCTCGGACTGGTTCTGGTGGTTCGGCGGCTACAATCCCCAGCATGTGGTGGCGAGTTTCGACAGCCTGTATCGACTGAATCTGCGGCGACTGTACGAGCTGCTCGGCCTGCCGCCCCCGGCCGCGCTCGCCGATCCCATCAGCCATGGCAGCGGCGCGCCGGAGTCGGGCGGCACGATGCGGCGGGCCTCCTGAATGGACCGTCCTCCCGGTCGCCGCCTGGCTGTCGCACCCCCGAAGCGTCCCGCAGAGCGAGCACGGGCGAGCGCGCCCGCCTCCTCGCGCCGCTGCCGCGCCGAACCTTTGCAGGCAATCCAACGACAACAACCATGACCCAGACCACCTCCCTACTGCTCGGCGTCCATGCCCACCAACCGGTGGGCAACTTCCCCCATGTCATCGACGAGGCGCACCAGCGCTGCTACCGGCCGTTCCTGCAGACGCTGCACCGCTTTCCGGATTTCCGCTTCGCCGCCCATTTTTCGGGCTGGCTGCTGGATTACCTGATCGAGAAATTCCCCGAGGACATGGCGCTGCTGCAGGAGATGGTGGTGCGGGGGCAGGTGGAACTGTTCAGTTCCGGCGACTGCGAGCCGGTGCTGGCAGCGATTCCCAGCCGCGACCGGCTCGGGCAACTGCGCACGGCGGCCGCCAAGATCGAGGACTATTTCGCCCACGCCCCGCAAGGCGCCTGGCTCACCGAGCGCGTCTGGGAGGCGACCGTGGTACCGGCCCTGGCCGACTCCGGTATCCGCTACGTAGTCGTGGACGACTATCACTTCCTGTGTACCGGCAGGGAGTCGTCCGAGCTCGACGGCTATTACAGCACCGAAGAGGACGGCCGCAGCCTGGACCTGTTCCCGATCTCCGAGGCACTGCGCTACCGCGTGCCGTTCTCGCCTGCGCCGGAGGTGGTCGGCTATGTCGAACGCCTCGCCGACGAAGGCCACAGCGCCGCCATCTACTTCGACGACATCGAGAAATTCGGCATCTGGCCCGAGACCTACGAATGGGTCTACGAGAAAGGCTGGCTGGAGCAGTTCGTCCGCGGCATGCTGCGCTCGAAAAAGATCCGCACCGAAACCTTCGAGCAATTCCATACGCGGTCCTCGACCCACGGCATCGTCTATCTGCCGACCACGTCCTACATCGAAATGAACCAGTGGACGCTGCCGGCGCCCGCCGCCGAGACCTTCGCCGGCCTCCTGCGCCAGGAGAAGGAAGCCGGGCGCTTCGAGCGGACCAAACCTTTCGTGCGCGGCGGCATCTGGCGCAACTTCTTCAGCCGCTATGCGGAATCGAACTGGATGCACAAGCGCATGCTGCAATTGTCCCAGCGCCTGGAGGAGCTGCCGGCACACCATCGCCAGCCGGAAATGCAGACGGCGCTGTACCGCTCCCAGGCCAACGACGCCTACTGGCACGGACTGTTCGGCGGCCTCTATCTGCCGCATCTGCGGCGCGCCATCTGGAACAACCTGCTCGAACTGGAGCAGGCGCTCGACGCGGCGGCGCCGCGCGGGCCGATCGCCCGCAGCGACATCGATCACGACGGCGCCGAAGAGGTGGCGCTGCACAATGGCCAGCTGCAGCTGATAGTGCGCTTGGACGGCAATGCAGCGCCCCACGAATTCGATTGCTACCCGCTGCGCCACAATTTCGGCGACACGCTGCGCCGCACGCGCGAGCAGTATCACAGCCGGCTGGCGGCGCAGCAGGAAACCCGTCACGAGGGAGGGGGCATCGCCTCCGCCCACGACCGGGTGCAGTTCAAGCACGAGATCACCGCCGCCGACGTCGAGATCGATGCGCGGCCGCGCGCGATTTTCATCGACACCTGGTTCTCCGCGGAGGGGACACGAGACGAACTGACCAACTACGAACTGGCGCAGGCCGCGGCGCCGCTGCACCGCCTGAATTTCGTCGCCAGCCTCGGGGAGGGCCGCGTGCACAAGCACCTGGCGCTGGAAGGCAGCCAGTTGATAGCGGGTTGGCAGTGCCCCGGCGGCCAGCGCGCCGGGCGCTTCGGCACCCAGTTGAATCTCGCCATGCCGAGTTGCGACGGCTATGCCGGGCGCTACGTCCTGGAGGACGGATCGATACCCTGCGGCTTCGGCCAGCAGCTGGTGCTGGCCGGATTCCGCCATCTCCGGCTCGAGGACGACGTGCTCGGCGGCAGGCTGCTGCTCAGCGCCAGCCGGCCGGTCGCCCTGAATGCCGCGCCCTACTACACGGTGTCGCTGTCGGAGGCGGGCTTCGAGAAGATCATGCAGGGCGTATGCCTGAATCTTTCGTGGCCGGTGGACGGCCCCCCCAGCGACGTGGTCCTCACGCTGGAGGTGGTGCCGAACCGCTGATGCGTCTGCTGATGGGCGCAGCAGCCTTCGCCGGCGTGGCCTACCTGCTGGTCGCCGCGGCCCTGTTCGTGTTCCAGGCAAACCTCATCTACTTCCCCGGAATCGGGCGCGACGACCCGGCCACGCCGGCCCGACACGGCCTCGCCTTCGAGGACGTCGCGATCGCGACGGCGGACGGCGAGACGCTCCACGCCTGGTACGTGGCGGCACCGGACGCCCGCGGCACGGCGCTGTTCTTCCACGGCAATGCCGGCAGCATTGCCCAGCGCATCGACTGGCTGCCCGTGTTCCGGCACCTGCAGATGAACGCCTTGCTGGTGGAGTACCGCGGCTACGGCAGCAGCAGCGGCACGCCGTCCGAGCAGGGCATGTATCGCGATGCCGAGGCGGCGTTGGCCCACCTCACCGGCGCGCGCGGCGCGGCGGCGCAGGACGTGGTCCTGTTCGGCGAATCCCTCGGCGGCGCGGTGGCGGTGTGGCTGGCGGAGAAGTCGCGCCCGGGAGCGCTGGTGATGATGTCCACCTTCACCTCGGTGCCGGACCTCGCCGCCGAACTCTATCCGTTCCTGCCGGCGCGGCTGCTGGCACGCTTCGACTACGACGCCCTCGATCGCATCCGCCGCATCACCTGCCCGGTTCTCGTCGCCCACAGTCCGCAGGACGAGATCGTGCCCTATGCCCACGGCCGGCGCCTGTTCGAGGCCGCCCCGGAACCGAAGCAGTTCCTCGATCTCGGCGGCGGACACAACGACGGCTTCATCTACATGCGCCGCGAATGGGTGGACCAACTTGGTGCATTCCTGGACCGTCACCGGCGGCCCGCGCCGTGATACATCGCACGGCGACGTTTTCGCGGGCGCAGACGGGTGATAACATTGGCCTGATACTCAGAGGAGGGAAATCCATGACCGATATCGTGAAGTTGCTCGGTGACGACGCCGACAAGCTGCTCAACCACGTCTGCAAAGGCATACCCCAGGCGACGCTGCACCTGCCCGGACCGGACTACATCGACCGCGTGGTCGCGGCCAGCGACCGCAAGCCGGGCGTGCTGCGCAGCATGGCCCAACTGTTCAATCACGGCCGTCTGGCGGGGAGCGGCTATCTGTCGATCCTGCCCGTCGACCAGGGCATCGAGCATTCCGCCGGCGCCTCGTTCGCACCGAACCCGGCCTACTTCGATCCGGAGAACATCGTCAAGCTCGCCATCGAGGGCGGCTGCAACGCGGTCGCATCCACGCTCGGCGTGCTGGGGACGGTGTCGCGCAAGTATGCCCACAAGATTCCGTTCATCCTCAAGTTCAACCACAACGAGTTCCTGTCCTACCCGAACACCTTCGACCAATCGATGTTCGCGTCGGTCGAGCAGGCGTTCGAGATGGGGGCGGTGGCGGTGGGCGCGACCGTGTATTTCGGCTCGGCCGAGTCGCGGCGGCAGATCTGGGAGGTGTCCCAGGCGTTCCAGCGGGCGCACGAGCTGGGCATGGCGACGATCCTGTGGTGCTACCTGCGCAACAACGCCTTCAAGCAGGAGGGGACGGACTATCACGTTTCCGCCGACATGACCGGCCAGGCCAACCACCTCGGCGTCACCATCGAGGCCGACATCATCAAGCAGAAGATGGCGGAGAACAACGGCGGCTTCAACGCGGTCAAGTTCTCCAAGACCCACGCCAAGGTCTACAGCGAACTCACCACCGATCATCCGATCGACCTCGTGCGCTATCAGGTGGCGAACTGCTACATGGGCCGCTCCGGTCTCATCAACTCCGGCGGCGAGTCGAAAGGTGCCGGCGACCTGGCGCAGGCGGTGCGCACGGCGGTCATCAACAAGCGCGCCGGCGGCATGGGCCTGATCTCCGGCCGCAAGGCATTCCAAAAGCCGCTCAAGGTAGGCGTCGAACTGCTCAATGCGATCCAGGACGTATATCTGTCCCCGCAAATAACCGTCGCCTGATTCCCCTTCCGGGTTCCGCGCTGCCGGCTTCGGCTCGAGGCCTTGGCCATGGCGGAACCCGGAACCTGCACGTCCGAACCGACAACGAAGAACAATCATGCCCGGCACCGCTTATCAGCTTGAAGTTAACCCGCAACTGCCCCAGCGCCTGGCGCGGCTGGCTGACCTGTCCAACAACCTCTGGTACAGCTGGGACCGGCCGACGCGCTCGCTGTTCGCGCGCCTCCACCCCGGGCTGTGGCAATCGGTTGCCCACAGCCCGAAGGCGTTTCTCAAGCGCATCGACCAGCAGCGCCTGATCGACGCGGCGGACGACCCGATCTTCCTCGGTACCTACAACCGGGTGCTGTCGGCCTACGACACCTACCACAACGAGCCGATGCGCCACAACGGCGCCGAACGGCTGCGCCAGTCCGACCTGGTGGCCTATTTCTGCGCCGAGTTCGGCTTCCACGAGAGCCTGCCGATCTATTCCGGCGGTCTCGGCATCCTGGCCGGCGACCACTGCAAGGCGGCGAGCGACATGCGTCTGCCCTTCATCGGCGTCGGCCTGCTCTATCGCCAGGGCTATTTCTCCCAGACCATCGATGCCGAGGGGCGGCAGCACGCGGTCCATAACGACGCCGACTTCGACGATCTGCCGATCACGCCCGTCACCGACGACGACGGCAGCGAAGTGCGCGTCACGGTGGAGATGCTCGGGCGCAATGTCACGGTCAAGGTCTGGCAGGCGCGCATCGGCCATGTCCTTCTCTATCTGCTGGACACGGACCTGGAGGAGAACACCGTCCACGACCGCGACATCGCCCACCGTCTCTACGGCGGCGACCGCAGCACCCGCATCGAGCAGGAAATCATTCTCGGCGTCGGCGGCGTGCGCGCGCTGCGCGCCATGGGGCTCAAGCCCTCGGCCTGGCACATCAACGAAGGCCACGCCGCGTTCCTGATCCTGGAGCGCATGCGCGAACTGATCGGGCAGGGCCTGAATTTTACCGCGGCGCTGGAAGCGGTCGGCGGCAACACCGTATTCACCACCCACACCCCGGTGCCGGCGGGCCATGACCACTTCGCCGAGGAGATGATCCGGCGCTACTTCGACCACTGCTGCCACGAAATGCGCATCCGCCCGGACGAGCTCATGGCGCTCGGCCGCACCGAGGGCAGCGGCGAGTTCAACATGACGGCGCTGGCGGTGCGCGGCTCCCGTTTCCAGAACGGCGTCTCGCGCATCCACGGCGGCGTGTCGGCGGAGATCCTGTCCCACCTGTGGCCCCAGATCGAGCCGGAGGACAACCCGGTGACCCACGTCACCAACGGCGTGCATGCCCCGACCTTCCTCGCCCAGGACTGGCACGAGCTGTTCGACCGCTTCCTCGGGCCCGGCTGGAGTCAGCGCCTGACCGACCAGGGGTGCTGGGACGGCATCATGTCGGTGCCCGACCAGTTGTTCTGGAGCGTGCGCCAGTCGCTGAAAGCCCAGATGCTGCACCTGGTACGCCACCGCATCTCCGATCAGCATTTCCGCAACCAGGGCTCCGAGGCTCACCTCGACCGCATGCTCAAGTTCGCCGATCCGGCCAACCCGAACGTGCTCACCTTCGGCTTCGCCCGCCGCTTCGCCACCTACAAGCGCGCCACCATGCTGTTCGAGAGCCTGGACTGGCTGCGGGAAATCGTCTCCGACCCGCAGCGCCCGGTGCTCTTCATCTTCGCCGGCAAGGCGCATCCGGCCGACCAGCCGGGACAGGACATGCTGCGCCGCGTATCGGAAGTGGCGCGCATGCCGGAATTCGAGGGCAAGATCCTGCTGGTGGAGGGCTACGACCTGCGCCTGGCACGGCGCCTGATCTCCGGCGTGGACGTCTGGCTCAACAATCCGGTGTACCCCCTGGAAGCTTCCGGCACTTCGGGCATGAAGGCCGCGTTCAACGGCGTCATCAACCTGTCCGTGCTGGACGGCTGGTGGGGCGAAGGCTACGACGGCAAGAACGGCTGGGCCATCAAACCCGCCTCCGACGCCCTCGACGACAACCGGCGCACGCAGGAGGAAGCCCGCACCCTGTACGAACTGCTCCAGGACAGTCTAATTCCCCTGTACTACAGCCTGGGGCCGATGGGCTTCTCGCCCGGCTGGGTGCAGATGGCCAAGCGCTCCATCGTCACGCTGCTGCCGCGCTTCAACACCGCCCGCATGCTGGGCGAGTACGTGAGCAAGTTCTATCTCCCCGCCACCCAGCAGTGGCGGCGCTTCAGCCAGGACAACTTCGCCGGGGCGCGCGAACTGGCGGCCTGGAAGGCGAAGGTGCGCGCCGCCTGGATCGAGGTCAGGATGAGCCGCCTCGACACGCCGACACGCCGCATCGGTTTCGGCGATTCCCTGCGTTTCGAGATCGCGGTGAACCTGAACGGTCTGTCGCCGGAAGACGTGACAGTGGAAATGCTGATCGGCCGGCCGGCACGCAACGGCCAGCCGAAAAACGCCAAGCGCATGGTCATGGAATACTCCGGGCGCACTGCCGGCAGCGATTACCTGTACGAACTGGACCTGACGCCGGAACTGTGCGGCAAGATCGAGTACCGGTTCCGCGTTTACCCCTCGCACGAATTGCTGACCCACCCCTTCGAGATGGGGATGATGGTCTGGCTCTGAGCGGCAATCTCGCGGCCGGCGCAATCGCGCGCAGGCGGGCGGAAAGGGCCAACATCGCACGGTGAAAGGGTGACCGGCGCGGTGCCACGACTTTCACGCGCCACCTCATCAACGCCGGGACTGCGTGCCCGGCCGCGACGTCACCGACCATCAACTGCGAAGCCCACCATGGCCCCTGCCTTGCGCGTCCTCTTTGCCACTTCCGAAATCGCCCCCTGGGCTAAGACCGGCGGTCTCGGCGACGTATCCGCCGCCCTCCCCCAGGCGCTGTTGCGACTGGGCGTGGACGTGCGCGTCGTGGTCCCCGGCTACAGTTCGCTCCTGGCCGCTTTCCCGGAGCGCACGTCGGTTGCCACCATCGTGCATCCGGCGGGGCTGCTGCCGTCGTCCACCCTGATCGAAACGCATACCGCGAGCGGCCTGCCGCTGCTGATGGTGCATTGCCCGGCGTTCTACGAGCGCCCCGGCGGGCCGTACCAGAATCCGGACGGCTTCGACTGGCCCGACAACTACCTGCGCTTCGGCCTGCTGTCCAAGGTGGCGGCCCTGCTGGGCAGCGACGCCAGCCCCCTGCCCTGGCGGCCCCAGATCCTGCACTGCAACGACTGGCAGACGGGACTCGCCCCGGCCTACCAGCGCTACCGCCTGCCCTCGCCCGCGGCGAGCGTGATGACGATCCACAATCTGCTGTTCCAGGGCATGTTTCCGGCGGCCACCATGGCGCCGTTGGATCTCCCTCCCCACGCCTTCGTCATGAGCGGAGTCGAATTCCACGGCAATCTGTCCTTCCTCAAGGCCGGCCTTCAACTCGGCGACTGGATCACCACGGTGAGCCCGACCTATGCGCGGGAGATCCAGACGCCCGAATTCGGCTACGGCCTGGAAGGCCTGCTGGCACACCGGTCCGGCGAAATGGCCGGCATCCTGAACGGCATCGACGACGCCTGGGATCCGGCGAGCGATCCGCATATCGCGGCGCAATACGATTTCGACCGCATCGAGCGCAAGGCGCAAAACAAGGCCGCGTTGCAGAATCGGCTGGGGCTCCGTGCCGATCCGAACGCACCCCTGCTGGCGGTGGTGAGCCGTCTCACCTATCAGAAGGGGCTGGATCTGCTGGCAGCGGTCGGCGACAACATCGCGGCGCGCGGGGCGCAACTGGCGCTGCTCGGCGGCGGCGAGCACTGGATGCAGGACGCGTTCACCAGCCTGGCGCGGCGTTACCCGGGGCAATTTGCCGCCGTCATCGGCTACGACGAACCCCTCGCTCACCAGATCGAAGCGGGCGGCGACATCTTCCTCATGCCGTCGCGCTTCGAGCCCTGCGGATTGAACCAGATGTACAGCCTGCGCTACGGCACGCCGCCGCTGGTGCGCGCCACCGGCGGGCTGGCCGACACGGTTGTGGATGGAGCAAGGGCGGGCGCGGACGGAAACGCCAATGGCTTCGCGTTCGATGCCCCGGACGCCGCCGCCTTCCTCGCCGCCATCGATCGCGCGCTCGAAGCGTGGCGCGACAAGCCCAGGTGGCGCCAGCTTCAGGCGGCCGGCATGAGGACCGACTTCAGCTGGGGACGTGCGGCGCAGGAATATGTCGCCGTCTATCGCAAACTGATCGCCGAGCCGGTGTAGGCAGGTCCGGCGCGCCCGACGGGTATCCGGTCGTTCGACCCGTTACGCGCCGCGGCGGCGCGCCTTGGCCGTCGCCGGTTTCGCCGCCAGCCAGCGGGCGAGCAGTTCAACGCCCCACGCCACGCCGAAGCCGGTGATGTCGCTGCCGACCGCCCCCAACCCGCCGCTGCTGTTCGATGCCGACAGATCTACGTGCAGCCAGGCGGCATCGTGGGTGAAGCGCCTGAGGAAGCGGGCGGCCAGGATGTGGTCGGCGTCGCCTTCCAGGGTGCATTGCTTGACGTCGGCAACCTTGGATTCGAGCGCCTGCTCGTAGTCGGCGTCCATCGGGAACAGGCACAGCCGCTCGCCGCTCGTCTGGCCGGCGGCGACTGCCAACTGGCCGAGTTCGGGTTCGCTGGCGAACACCCCCGAATAGCGCGTCCCGAGGGCGTAGTGCATGCTGCCGGTGAGCGTGGCGAAATCGATGATGAGGTTGGGCGCCCCGCGGCTCGCCATGGTCAGCGTGTCGGCCAGCACCATGCGCCCCTCGGCGTCGGTGTGCACCACTTCGATGGTGGTGCCGTCGAGCGCGGTCACGATGTCGTTCTGCTTGTACGCAGCAGGCGAGATATGGTTCTGGGCGAGGGCGAGCCAGGCGTCGATGCGCGCCGGAAAATGCTGCTCGGCGAGAGCCTGCATCAGGCCGAGGGCGACCGCCGAGCCGTTCATGTCCTCGTGCATGCCAGCCATGTACTTGGCGGACTTGAGATTGTGGCCGCCGGTGTCGAAGCAGATGCCCTTGCCCACCAGGGCCACGCTGAGATGCGTGCTCTTCGGCACGTAGGAGAGGTGCACGATCGCGGCATCTTCCTCTTCACTGCCCTGGGCCACCGCGGCGAATGCCCCGGCACCCATCTTGCGCAGCGCACGGTAATCGAATTCCTCGATGCGCCAGCGCTGGCGGCGGGCGATCTGCCGCAGGCGCTCGCGATAGCGCATGGGCGTGAGTTCATTGGGCGGCAGCGCCGTCAGTTCCCGCGCCAGGGTGTTGGCGCGGGCCAGGACCGCGATCTGGTCGAAATCGCCGCGCGCGCCGAAGAGGTGAATGCGCTCGAGCGCCTGCGCCTCGTCCTTCTTCTTGCGCGTCGGCAATCTCGCGCCATTGACCCAGGCCACGTACAGCGCCTCGCGCGCCAGCGCCTGGCGCAATGCCGCATCGCCGAACACGCCGATGGCGATGCCGCGCGGGCTTTCCTCCAGCAACGTGCCGATCGCCTTGCGCAGCGACGTAAGCTGTTCGAAGCGCGGCTTGTTGCGGTCGATCATGACGTAGGCGCACAGTCCACCGTGCTCGAGATGGACGGAGAGGGGCGTCTTCCCCAGATCTTCGATCTTCATCTTGCGCCGCTTGAGGACCGATTCCAGGCGTCCGCGTTGCGGAAACTCAGGCAGGGCATCGAGTCGATTGGCCGGGGGAAGGACGACGAGGACATGGTCGAAGCGGGCGAGCGCGGCATCGTCGAGCAACGCCGCGCTCTGCGTCAGTTTGGCCAGCATGCATGAATCCCGGAAGCAAATCGTGGCCGATTATAGCAACTGAACGCCTGCGCGCTTCCCGAGCGCCGCACAGCAACATCGGTCGCGACGCGGGGACGCACTCGAACGACATTTCCCCCTCTGAAAGGAAGCAAAAAAAGTGGCGCGGCGTTGCCGCCGCGCCCGTCCGCTCGCGGCTCCCGTGCGAGCAACTACCCATCAACCTTTTGCGCGGGTCCCCCTGGCGCGGGGAAAGTACCCACTGCTTAACCGGAGCGATCCTCCTCTCCGGCCTGTCCGCAATCATCGGCAACGCCCCGCCGGGGCGCCGAACTCATCCCTGCGCGGCAATCGTTCCGTTCACCACGCGCACCTTCTCGCCGACGGCGAAGGCCGGTGCCGTCAACGGGTACACAGTGCGCTTGGTGCCGTCGTCCATCCGCACCGTGACGCGATAACTGGTGTCCGATCGGACATTCCTTTCGATGGCGTGGCCGGCGTAGGCACCGCCCACCGCACCGAGGAGGCCGAGCGCAGTCCGGCCATTGCCCCGTCCCAACTGACCGCCCACCGCGGCACCGGTGACACCACCGGCCACGGCACCGACGCCGGTGCCCTGACCTTGCACGCGGACCGCCGTCACCGCTTCGATGACGCCGCAGTTGGCGCATCCATTCACCGCGGCCAGGACCGTGCGGCCCTTCATGACGCGTTCTCCGGCCTCGCCGTCGGTGGCACGCTGCGCATCGGCGTCCCCCGCGCCGGCTTCCGCCCGTTGCTGGACGGGGAGGGATTGCGCACGCTCCGAATGGACCGCCGGGATGATGCCGAAGATCGCGCCGACCGCGGCCACACTCGCAACGATCACGGCCACCGCCGCGACGTTTACGAGCGCGCTCGGTTTGATCAGGCTGATCCCTCGTTCCATCATTTCGCTTGCTCGGTCTCGTCAGTGCAGATATGCGGAGGTGCGGCCACCGTTCGCAAGCGCTGTGCCAAGCGTGGCAATAACAGAAGAATCAGAGAGATAAAGCACAGAAGAAGGAGTCCGCCGGGGGGAAACACCGACCTGGACGTCGTCGATTCACGACGGACCGCCGCAGAACCAACGTAACGTACTGAAAGAAAGAAGAAAGTTGCTGTCGTCAGAGAGCGACAGCAGAGCCGCAGTTCGCTCAGGCCTTTTCCGGCTTGAACAGGGCGGGGGTCAGGTGGTGGCGCTGCAGCAGCTTGTAGAACTCGGTCCGGTTGCGCTGCGCCAGGCGCGCCGCCTGGGTGACGTTGCCGCCGGTGGTCTTCAATATCCGCACCAGATAGTCGTATTCGAAGGAGCGGCGCGCCTCGTCCAGGGAAACGAGGCGCTGGGCATCGTCGCGCAGCGCCTGCTGCACCAGGGACTGCGGGATGATTTCGGTCGTCGACAAGGCGACCGTCTGCTCGACCACGTTCATCAGTTGCCGCACATTGCCGGGCCACGGCGCATTCACCAGCGTCTCCATGGCGTCGGGGGCAAAGGCACGTGCCGATTTCTTGTCCCGTACCACCAGTATTTGCAGGAAATGGTTCGCCAGCAGGGGAATGTCCTCGCGCCGCTCGATCAGGCTCGGCAGCCGCAGGCTGACCACGTTCAGCCGGTAGTAGAGGTCCTGGCGCAGCGCGCCTTCCTCCATGCGGGCATCCAGATCGTGGTGCGTCGCGGAAATGATGCGCACATCCACCGGGATGGTCTCGGTCGAACCGACCGGGCGCACGACGCGCTCCTGCAGGGCGCGCAGCAGTTTCGGCTGCAGCGCCAGCGGCATGTCGCCGATCTCGTCGAGGAACAGGGTGCCGCCGATCGCCGCCTGGAACAGACCCTTGTGGGCGCTCACCGCCCCCGAGAACGCGCCCTTGGCGTGGCCGAACAGTTCGGACTCCAGCAAATGCTCCGGCATCGCGGCGCAATTGATGGCCTGGAACGGGCCTCGCGCCCGCGGGCTGGCACGGTGGATGGCCATCGCCAGCAGTTCCTTGCCGGTGCCCGAATCGCCGTTGATCAGCACGCTGGCGTCGGAGCTGGCCACGAGCTGGGCCTGGCGCAGCACCTCTTCCATGGTATGGCTGCGGGTGATGATCGCCGCGCGCCATTCGTCCGAGGTCTTCGATTCCGGCCCGCGGGCCGACAGGCGGATCGCCCGCTCCACCTGGGCCAGCAACTGCTCCGCATCGTACGGCTTGGTCAGGAACCCGAAAACGCCGCGGCGCGTAGCGTCCACCGCATCCGGAATCGTGCCGTGGGCGGTAAGGATGATCACCGGCAGCGTCGGCTGGGTGGCATGGATGCGATCGAACAGCGTCATGCCGTCCATGCCCCCCATGCGCATGTCGGTGATCACCAACTGCGGCCGGTACACCGCCAGCAGCCCCAGCGCCTGTTCGGCGCTTTCGGCCGCGTGTACCACGTAGCCTGCCGCCCGCAGCCGCATGCTGATCAGTTGCAGCAGATCGGGATCGTCATCGACGACAAAGATTTCGGATGGAATGTCAGTCATGGTCCGTGGCTCGTTAGCAACTCCTGTGCCTGAATACAACCGGGGCGACCGCAGGTTACATGGGCGAGCGCCGCAACAACCCAGTCGGGCAGAGGGCATGTCGCCCGGACCCCGCGCACCGACTTAGGCGAGGCTCTTATAGAGCGCTAGTGTCTCCTCGGCGATGGCCTTCCAACTGAACACCGCCTGTGCTCGCTTGCGGCTCGCCTCGCCCATGGCTTGGCGCAGCGACGGGTCGGCGAGGATCTTGTTGATGTGTTCGGCCAAGTCGCGAGCGAAGCGGTCCGGGTCGACCGCCTCGAATGGGCTTTCCCTGTGCTGCTCAAGCTGCACCAGATACCCGGTTTCGCCGTGGACGATGATCTCCTTGATGCCCCCCACCGCGCTGCCGACTACCGGCGTGCCGCAGGCCATGGCTTCCAGGTTGATGATGCCGAATGGCTCGTAGATGGACGGGCAGCAGAATGCCGCAGCATGGGAGTAGAGTTCGACCTTCGCTTGCGTGCCAACCCATTCGCTGATCCACACTACGTTCTTCCGCAGCTCCTGAACCGCCTTCACCCGCTGCGTCATCTCCGCCCCGATTTCGGGCGTATCCGGCTGCCCGGCGCACAGCACCACCTGAACGTTGTCATCCAGGTACTTGATTGCGTTGACCAGGTGGATGATGCCTTTTTGCCGGGTCACCCGGCCAACGAAGAGGACATACGGGATGTCCGGGTCGATGCCGTAGCGCCGGAGACTCTCCGTGCCGCGCACCGGCCTGAACTCGTCCGTATCGATGCCATTGTGGATCACCGTGATCTTGCGCTCGTCCACGTCGAACAGCCGCAGGACATCCTCCTTCATCCCGTGAGACACGGCAATGATGGAGTCAGCCATCTCGAGGGCGGTTTTCTCGACCCAGGTTGACAACTCGTAACCCAATCCGAGCTGCTCCCGCTTCCACGGCCGCAACGGTTCCAGGGAATGCGTCGTGATCACCAGCGGGATGCCGTAGCCCGTCTTGGCCAGGACGCCGCCAAAATGCGTGTACCAGGTGTGGCAATGGACGAGCTGGGCATCGACCGGCTCTGCGTTGAAGGCAATGCAGTTGCTGAATGCCGACAGCGGCGATTTCAGCTTGGGGTCGCAATTCTCGAACAGCTTCTTGTCGAACTGCACACCCCTGGCCGACAGGTTGCCATCCTTCGTCTGCTGGTCGCCGAAACAGCGCACATCCACTGCGATCGACTTGGCCAGTTCCCGCGTCAGATATTCCACATGAATCCCAGCCCCGCCATAGATGTTCGGGGTATATTCGTTGGTGAGAAACAGGGCTTTCATGTCGGCCTCCCAAGGGTTCGTGGAGGAATTATAAGCGGCTCGCCAAGCGGGGACGACTGTTTCTTGGACACGATTCCGGAGCGAGACGCGCTTGCCCATGGCCGCGTCGTGGCCGTCGGTCCGGCCCCGCCAAGCCCGGCGGCGCGGGTTGGGTGAAGCGGAAGCATCGAGACCGGATCGCGATGGACGCGGGGCCGGCACACGGCAGCGAATGCCTGCGGTATCCTAGTCACCGGAACGGACAAGATCGGCATCTTCTTCGACGGCTGTTCCGCAATACCGCATGCCAAACTCCCCTGCACTTTCACGACAACTGCGCCGGCCGCGAGATCCGTTCATCGCCGCTTGCCCATGGCGCTCGCGGCGCCGCCATTCAAGGAGGCCGATATGAAAAAGAAGCGTGCCGCTCCCCCAGCAAACGATTTCGACATCACGGACCACGACGTTACCTGTTCCGTGAAGGCACCCATGTGCGACTGTATGAACAGATGGGGGCCCACCCGCTTGCTGCGGACGGGATCGAGGGAACGCGCTTCGCGGTGTGGGCACCGAACGCCGCAGCGGTCGCGGTGGTCGGCGACTTCAACCAATGGAACCGGGCGGCCCATCCCCTCAGCCAAAGGCAGGACGGCTCCGGCATCTGGACCGGGTTCGTCCCCGGGGTCGGGCCGGGGGCGCTGTACAAGTACCACATCGCTTCGCGCTACGACGGCTTCCGGGTGGAAAAGAGCGATCCCTTCGCCTTCTGCGCGGAGGCGTCGCCGAGTACCGCCTCCCGCGTATGGGAGCTTGATTACGATTGGTGCGACGGCGCCTGGATGGAAAGCCGGCGCAGCGCCAACGCGCTCGGCGCGCCGATGTCGATCTACGAGGTGCACCCCGGCTCCTGGCGGCGCGTGCCCGAGGAGGGCGACCGCTTCCTCGGTTACCGCGAACTCGCCCCGCTGCTGGCGCAGCACGTGCGCGACCTCGGCTTTACCCACGTCGAACTGACGCCGCTGACGGAACATCCTTTCTACGGCTCCTGGGGCTACCAGACCACGGGCTATTTCGCCCCCACCGCGCGCTACGGCACGCCGCAGGATTTCATGTATTTCGTTCGACTATCTGCACCAGCAGGGCATCGGCGTGATCCTCGACTGGGTGCCGTCCCACTTTCCGGGGGACGCGCATGGACTGGCGTTTTTCGACGGCACCTACCTGTTCGAACACGCCGATCCGAAGAAGGGATTCCACCCGGAGTGGAACAGCTACATCTTCAACTACGGCCGGCACGAAGTGCGCAGCTTCCTCACGAGCAGCGCGCTTTTCTGGCTGGACAAGTACCACCTCGACGGCCTGCGGGTCGACGGCGTGGCCTCCATGCTCTACCTCGACTACGCGCGCAAGGAAGGGGAATGGATTCCCAACCAGTACGGCGGCAAGGAGGATCTCGACGCCATTTCCTTCCTGCGCGGCCTGAATGAAGCCGCATACCGCGAGCACCCGGACGTGCAGACCATTGCCGAGGAATCCACCGACTGGCCCATGGTATCGCGGCCGATCTATGCCGGAGGGCTGGGATTCGGCATGAAGTGGAACATGGGCTGGATGCACGACGCGCTGGAGTACTTCGCGCAGGACCCGCTGGTGCGCAAGCATCACCACAATACCCTGACGTTCAGTATGTGGTATGCATTCACCGAGAACTTCATGCTGCCGCTGTCCCACGACGAAGTGTCGCACGGCAAAGGCTCGCTGCTCGCCAGGATGCCGGGCGACGCGTGGCAGCAGTTCGCCAACCTGCGCCTGCTCTACGGCTACATGTGGGGCCACCCGGGCAAGAAGCTGCTCTTCATGGGCGGCGAGTTCGCCCAGCGCAGCGGATGGAACCACGACCAGAGCCTGGATTGGCACCTGCTGCAATACCCCGAGCACGGCGGCGTGCTTGCGTGGCTGCGGGACCTGAATCGTTGCCACCGCGGCGAGGCGGCACTGCACGAGTTGGACTTCGAGCGCGAAGGCTTCGAGTGGATCGACTGCCACGACTCGGATGCGAGCGTGCTCAGCTTCATCCGCCACGCCAGGCACGGCGGCGACATCGTCCTCGTCGTCTGCAACTTCACGCCGCAGCCGCGCATGAGCTATCGCGTCGGCGTACCGCGCGGCGGTTACTGGCAGGAGATCCTCAACAGCGACGCCCCGATCTATGGCGGCGGCGGGGTCGGCAACTTCGGCGGTATGGATGCGGCGCCGGTCGGCGCCCACGGCAGGCTCTATTCGCTTGCGCTCAACCTGCCTCCTCTGGGCGTCGTGTTTCTCAAGAGCGCGCCGGCGGTGGCGTGAAGCCCCCGCCGCCGGCAAGCGATTCCATTCATGCATAACGGAGAGCAGGCCATGTCGTCGGCAACAATCGAGGAAGGACGCAACCGCGTCGTCATTGGGAGCGTCAAGCCCGCCATCGATGCGGGGCGTTTCCCCATCAAGCGCACGCTCGGCGAGGCCGTGCTGGTCGAGGCCGATGTTTTCTGCGACGGCCACGACGTCATCCGCTGCCTGGTGCAGTATCGCCACGAAAACTCGGCCGATTGGCACGAAGTCGAAATGCAGGCGCGCGGCAACGACCGCTGGCACGCCCGCTTCAGCGTCGTCGAGTTGGGCCGCTGCCTGTATACGGTCACGGCCTGGGTGGATCCTTTTTTCACCTGGCGCCACGATCTGGCCCGGCGCAACGATCCCGCCGACATCGCGCTCGCCCTGCAGGTGGGCGCCAATCTGGTGCTGGAAACGGCGGCGCGCGCGGCGGGCGCAGCCGGAGCCCGCCTGCAGGAGTTCGCCAACGCGCTGCGCAAGGCGCCGTCACCGGAAGCCGGCAAGAGCATCGGCGCCGATGCCGAGCTTGCCGAGTCGATGGCGCGTCATGCCGGGCGCCATTTCGCCACCACCTACGACAGGACGCTGGCGGTTCTGGTGGAGCCCGAGCGCGCGCGCTACAGCACCTGGTATGAACTGTTCCCCCGCTCCTGCGTTTCCGGAGACATGAAGCACGGCACCTTCATGGAAACCGAGAAGCGTCTGCCCTATATCGCGGGAATGGGCTTCGACGTGCTCTACCTGCCGCCGATCCATCCCGTCGGCACGACTTTCCGCAAGGGCCGCAACAACGCGCTGGTGGCGGGGCCGGACGAGCCGGGCAGCCCGTGGGCCATCGGCGCCGCGGAAGGCGGCCACAAATCGGTGCACCCGGAACTGGGCACGCTGGAGGATTTTCGCCATCTGGTGACGAAGGCGAGAGAACTGGGCATCGATATCGCCATGGACATCGCCTTCCAGTGCGCGCCGGACCATCCCTACGTCAAGGAGCATCCGTCCTGGTTCCGCTGGCGCCCCGACAACACGGTCCAATACGCGGAGAACCCGCCGAAGAAGTACCAGGACATCTACCCCTTCGACTTCGAGAGCGAAGATTGGCGCGGCCTGTGGCAAGAGCTGAAGAGCATTTTCCTGTTCTGGCTCGAGCAAGGCGTGCACATCTTCCGTGTGGACAACCCGCACACCAAGGCCTTCCCCATGTGGGAATGGCTGATCGCCGAAGTCAAGCGCGCTCATCCCGAAGTCATTTTTCTGGCCGAGGCATTCACGCGCCCCCAGATCATGCACCGGCTGGCCAAGCTGGGCTATACCCAGTCCTACACCTATTTCGCCTGGCGCAACACCAAGCACGAACTGATCGAGTATTTCACCCAGTTGACGCAGTCCGAGTCACGGGAGTATTTCCGCCCCAACCTGTGGCCGAACACGCCGGATATCCTGACCGAATTCCTGCAGTATGGCGGGCGGCCCGGATTCATGCTGCGGGTGGCCCTTGCGGCAACACTCGGCGCGAGCTACGGTATCTACGGGCCCGCTTACGAGCTGCTGGAACACGTTGCCCGCGACCCCGGCAGCGAAGAGTACCTGGACTCGGAGAAATACCAGATTCGCCGCTGGGATCTCGACCGGCCGGACAGCCTGCGCGACTACATCGCCCGCCTGAACCGCATCCGCAAGGACAACGTCGCACTCCAGTCCGACTGGAGCCTGCGCTTCCATCCGGTCGATAACGACGCCCTGATCTGCTTCAGCAAGTCCTACGGAAGACCGTTCCAACGTGATTTTTGTCGTCGCCAATCTCGATCCGCACCATGCGCAGTCGGGTTGGGTCGATTTGCCGGTCGAAGGCTTCGAACTGGGCGCCGAGAAGGCCTTTCAGGTGCATGACCTGCTGTCCGACGCGCGCTACCTGTGGCAGGGCCGCCGCAACTTCGTGCAGCTCGACCCCCAGGCGGCGCCGGTGCACATCTTCAAACTCCGGCGCAAGGTGCGCACCGAGCGCGATTTCGACTACTTCCTCTGAACCGGGAGGAGCGCGACGGGGGTCGGGAGAAAGGCGATCCAGGCGCAGGTCCCGGCTCGAATGGGCCGCCGTCACGCGCCCGCGCCACGCCGCGCGGCCGGCACTCTATCGGCGCCTGCCCGCCATCCGGCACGCGTGTATCGCGCCTCGCCTGCCCGCCATGGAGGGTGAGCACGGCGCAGGCGCGAGCCGCCTGCCTCCACCGTGGCTCGGCTTCAGTTGGGCTGCGGGCGGGGTGCGCGCGAGCGCAGTTCCCGTTCGATCGCCAGCAGCTTGTCGAGCTTCTCCTGCAGTTCGTCGGCCCGCTTCTGCTGCTCGTCCGCGCGTTTCTGCTGCTCGTCGGCACGCTTCTGCTGTTCGTCGGCCCGCTTCTGCTGCTCCTCGATGCGGCGCGTATCGTCCTTCAGTTGGGTTTCCTGTTTCTTCTGCTCGTCCTTCACCTGTGCCACCTGGCGCAGGCGGTCGGTGCTGAGGCGCGCGAGCAGGGTCACCAGTTGCCGCCGCGGCGATTCCGGCGCCGCGGTGCGGCTCAGCGAGTTTTCGAGGAGGCTGACGAGACGGGCGTCATCACGGAACGGGGCATTCGGCACCGACAGCAGCAGCACCAGCTTGAGGCGCGCGTTCTCCGTCTTGTCGCGATTGAAGACCTGGTTGAGCGCGTTGAACTCCTTGCGCAGGTCGTCCGCCGATACCCCCAGCATGCGCTGGTAGTAGGCGAGCAGGGTTTGCACCTCTTCCGTTTCCGAACTCCAGTCGGGCCACGGAAACACCGCGCTCGGCGGCCCGGTATCCTCGCCGTTCGCCGCCGGCGGCGGCATCCGGAGCGAGGAACACCCGGCCAGGAGCAGCGCGACAAGCAAGGCCGGGACGATCGCCGCGACGTTCATGTTGACCGCTCTTTTCTTACTTTAGGCAGCGTGACACGGAAGTGCCCGCCTTCGCCGGCGTCCACGACCACCTCGATCCGACCGCGATGTGCGGCGACATATTCGCGGGCGATCGCCAGCCCCAGTCCGCTGCCCTCCACCCCCTCCTTGGCGCGCTTGCCGCGATAGAAGGCATCGAAGATTCTCTCCCGCTCGGCTGCGGGAACACCGTGGCCTTCGTCGATCACGTCCAGCACCGCGTTGCCGTTCTCGCTCTTCAGCAGCACCCGCACCACTCCTTCCTTGGGCGAGAACTTGATGGCATTGGTCACGAGATTGTCGATCACCACGCGCAGCTTTTCCGGATCGCCCTCGATCTGCACCGGCGGCAGCACCTTCTGGAAGCGGATCGCGCGCCCCGCGGCGGCCAAGCGATGGGCGTGCAGCACCTTGTCCGCCAGCGCCTCCAGCGCCACCGGCTGCAAATCGAGGTTGCCGGCGGCGAGGCTGGCCTGCTGGTAGTTGAGCAATTCCTCGATCAGGGTCTGCAGGCGCCGGCTGTTCTGGGTCATGATGCCGACGATCGTGCGCTGGCTGTCGTTGATCGGCCCCGGCACCTGGTCGGCCAGCAGCTGCGCGCCTTCCCGGATCGCGGTGAGGGGGGTCTTCAGGTCGTGCGAGACATGGCGCAGGAAGCGGCTCTTCTGCTCCTCCAGTTCGCCCAGCCGCTGCCGCAGCCAGTCCAGCCGCTCACCGAGGAAAGCCAGATCGTCCGGTCCGCTCACGGCTATCGGTTCGGCGTAGTCGCCGCGGCCGATGGCCCGGATGGCGTGATCGATCTGGGTGATCTGCTCCGATACGATGTTGCGGAACCACCAGGCGATTCCCAGCGCCAGGGCGAGCGCCGCCAGCAGCGGCAGCAGCAAGGTATCGCGCGCATGACTGGCCTCCTGCTCCAGACGGGCGACCTCGGCATCGGCCACGGCGCGCGCCGCTTCCACCAATGGCAGGGCATCGTCGGCCATGGCCAGAAAGTCATCCACGAGACGCTCTGGCGGTCCCTTCTCCGCATCCGCCAGTGCCAGCTCGGCGGCGATCTTCTGCTCCCGCTCCAACAGCGTGCCGACGCGGTTGCCGCTGGCGTTGTCGAGCGGGGAACCGGCCAGCCCGCCCGCCACCTGGCGAAAGTCGGCGCGCAGCCTGCGGTAATCGGTCGCCAGTTCCGCGTCGCGCAGAACCACGTACTGGCGCAACGCGCGCTCCATGCCGATCAGCGACTCGGCGATCTGGCGGCTGGCGCGCGCGGCGCTCGATGCGCGCTGCACCGCGCGCTCGCTCTGCGCGGCAAGCCCCTGCAGGGTCAGCGCGGCGTAGCCCAACGCCAGTGCCAGCGGCGTCGCCACCAGCAGGAAACCGGCGAGGACCAGTCTTTGGAAGGACTTCGGATAAAGCTTGTGCACAGGGATCCGCTTTCAGTCACCTATAATCGGTCGCTCACGAGTGTACATCGCTAACGGTCATGGAATGCAGCCACGCCGAATAATGAAAGGGTTCGCCATGACCGTTTCCCTCACCCCCAGCCCCTCTCCCAGCGGGCGAGGGGAGCTTCGAGAGTCGCTAGCGCGACTTTCACGTTAAATGAACGTGATGAGTGCTGTTGTCGGGGCCAGCGTGCGCCCCTCCGAAAGAACAGGGCCAACGGTTGCACTGATTGCCGCAGTAGGCCCCAACGGCCTCATTGGCGGCGATAACAGGATGCCTTGGCATCTGCCGCGAGACCTGCGCTGGTTCCGACAGATAACGTCTGGACACGCTGTGCTGATGGGCCGGAAGACATTCGAGTCATTGGGCAAGCGGCCGCTTCCCAAACGAAGGAACATCGTCATTACACGACAGTTGGACTACGAAGCCCCGGGCTGCGAGGTTGCGCACTCCCTGGAATCGGCGATTGCATTATGCCAGTCCGACTCAAGGGTTTTTGTGATTGGTGGCGGTCTCCTGTTCCAAGAAGCAATGCAACTTGCCGACGAGATCTACATGACCGAGATCGCAAGTCGAAATCCCACGCTACCGCTGTTTCCCCTTTTCACAGGCGACACCTACTTCCCGAAACTGGATGAATCTGCCTGGACGCTCACCCGGCCCGGCAAGCGGTGGTTTCTTGCCTCGTGCTTCATGAAGCCGAAGTACGGTGCGGCCAACCCCGGCCTCTATTTTCGGTTCCGGATCTATCAACGCGTTCGTCACTTGACCGCCACGCAGTCCACGAAGTAGCGCACAGAGCGGTCTTCCCGCTCCTCGACGAGCCCGTGGATGTCGGTCTCGAAGCCGGGGAAGCGATCGTTGAATTCGCGCGCGAACTGCAGGTAGCGCACGATGGTGCGGTTGAAGCGCTCGCCCGGGATCAGCAGCGGAATGCCCGGCGGATAGGGCGTGAGCAGCACGCTGGTGATGCGGCCTTCGAGATCGTCGATGGCGACGCGCTCGATGTCGCGGTGCGCCATGCGGGCGAAGGCGTCGGCGGGCTTGAGCGCCGGCACCATGTCCGACAGATACATCTCGGTGGTAAGCCGCGCCACGTCGTTCACCTTGTAGATGCCGTGGATCTGGTCGCACAGGTCGCGCAGGCCGATCTTCTCGTAGCGCGGATGGGCCTGGATGAATTCCGGCAGCACCCGCCACAGCGGCTGATTGCGGTCGTAGTCGTCCTTGAACTGCTGCAGTTCGGTCACCAGCGTGTTCCAGCGGCCCTTGGTGATGCCGATGGTGAACATGATGAAGAAAGAATAGAGGCCGGTTTTTTCAACGACGATGCCGTGCTCCGCCAGGTACTTGGTGACGATGGCCGCGGGAATGCCGGAATCGGCGAAATCGCCGTCCACGTCCAGGCCCGGCGTGATCACGGTGGCCTTGATCGGGTCGAGCATGTTGAAGCCGGGCGCCAAGTTGCCGAAGCCGTGCCAGCGCTCTCCCGCCTTCAGCATCCAGTGCTCGCGGTCGCCGATGCCCTCCTCGGCGAGGTGCTCCGGCCCCCACACCTTGAACCACCACGACTCGCCGAACTCCTCATCCACCTTGCGCATGGCGCGGCGGAAATCGAGCGCCTCGGCGATGGACTCCTCCACCAGCGCCGGACCGCCGGGCGGTTCCATCATCGCCGCCGCCACGTCGCAGGAGGCGATGATGGCGTACTGCGGACTGGTGGAACTGTGCATCAGATAGGCTTCGTTGAAGATGTCGCGGTCCAGCTTGCGCGTCCCGGATTCCTGCACCAGGATCTGGGATGCCTGCGACAGGCCGGCCAGCAGCTTGTGGGTCGACTGCGTGGCGAACACCATCGAGTGCTCGCAGCGCGGCCGGTCGCGGCCGATGGCATGCATGCCGATGTAGTAATCGTGGAACGCGGCGTGGGGCAGCCAGGCTTCGTCGAAGAGCAGGGTGTCGATGCGGCCGTCGAGCATCTCCTTGATGGTGTCCACGTTGTAGAGCACGCCGTCGTAGGTGCTCTGGGTGATCGTCAGCACGCGCGGCGGCGTCTTCGCCCCGCGCGCGAAGGGATTGGCGTCGATCTTCTTCTGGATGCTCTCCGGCTTGAACTCGTCCAGCGGAATCGGGCCGATGATGCCGTAGTGGTTGCGCGTCGGCATCAGGAACACGGGAATCGCCCCCGTCATGATGATGGCGTGGAGCACCGACTTGTGGCAGTTGCGGTCCACCACCACGATGTCGTCCGGCGCCACCGTCGAATGCCACACGATCTTGTTCGAGGTCGAGGTGCCGTTGGTGACGAAGAACAGGTGGTCGCAGTTGAAGATGCGCGCCGCGTTGCGTTCCGAGGCGGCCACCGGGCCGGAGTGGTCGAGCAACTGGCCCAGTTCGTCCACCGAGTTGCAGACGTCGGCGCGCAGCATGTTCTCGCCGAAGAACTGGTGGAACATCTGGCCCACCGGGCTCTTCAGGAATGCCACCCCGCCCGAGTGCCCCGGGCAGTGCCAGGAGTAGGAGCCGTCGGCGGCGTAATGCGTCAGCGCGCGGAAGAAGGGCGGCGCCAGGGAGTCGAGGTAGGCCCGCGCCTCGCGCACGATGTAGCGGGCGACGAACTCGGGCGTGTCCTCGAACATGTGGATGAAGCCGTGCAGTTCCTTCAGCACGTCGTTCGGGATGTGGCGCGAGGTGCGCGTCTCGCCATAGAGGAAGATCGGGATGTCGGCGTTGCGGAAGCGGATTTCCTCGACGAAGGCGCGCAACTGGGCCACCGCCTCCTCGGCCCGCGCCGCGGGTCTGAATTCCTCGTCGTCGATGGACAGGATGAAGGCGGAGGCGCGGCTCTGCTGCTGGGCGAAGGAGGAGAGATCGCCGAAGCTGGTCACCCCGAGCACCTCCATGCTCTCTTCCTCGATCGCCTTGGCCAGGGCACGGATGCCGAACCCGCTCGCGTTCTCCGAGCGGAAATCCTCGTCGATGATGACGATCGGAAAGCGGAAACGCATCACCTTCTCCTTCGGGGTGTCATGCCGGCAACAGCGGAAAGCGCGGGAGTATAGACCCGTCCCGCCTCAGCGGATAGAGGAAGCCTTGTCCAATGGGGTTTGAGTCTGAGCGGGGTGCGTGAATCCAACGGGGTTTGAGTCTGAGCTGGTGGCCGGGGTCGATCAAGATGCGAGGCATGGTGATCGATATGAACGACGAGCAACTGCGGACCTTGGCGGATTTGCAGGGGTTTTTGAATGGCACCGCGATGATGGATTTCACGGTGGCGGCGAGAGGAGCGGTATGCATTCATCGCGCGCACCGTTGAGACGTTTCGGCTATGGCCGGCTCAAACGCGCCGACAAGGCGATGGTGCTGCGTTTTCTCGAACGGGTCAGCGGCTACTCGCGCCAGCAGATCGCGCGCCTGGTCAAACGCGGCGGCTGAGCGACGGGCAACTGGTCAAGCGCTACCGCGGCTCGCGCACCAGTTTTGCGCGCATCTACACGGGGCGGACATACTCCTGCTCGTACAGACCGACAGGCTGCATGGCACGCTATCGGGCCTGGCGACCAAGAAACTCATGGAACGGGCCTACGGGATCTTCGGCGATGCCCGCTACCAACGACTGGCAACGATCTCGGTGGCGCACCTGTACAACCTGCGGCAGCGGTCAAGCTACCAGCATCAGCGGCAGGTCTGGACTAACCCAGCTTTAACACCCCATCGTCATAATCGGCATTATTCGACGGCTTCGCCATTCGTAACGCCTTGATTTTCCACGAATCATGATTTTGGTTTCGTTTTGTTGTGCCATAATAGTTTAGGCATACCCGGTTTTTCCCTTGCTTTTTCGATAACATCGGGTGGATGTTTATCCGGCAAACCCGAACCAACAACAAAGCCACCGGCGAGGGCTACTTCACCTATCGACTGGTGCGCGGCGAGCGTATTGGCGGCAAGGTGCGCCAGATCACCGTCCTCAATCTTGGGCGCAACTTCGCCATCAAGCCCGAAGACTGGCCGGTGCTGTGCAGTCGGCTCGAACAACTCCTGCAACCGCAGGAAACGCTGCTCGCCATCGACTGCCCGGAACCGATCGAACGGGCCGCCCAGCGCTATTTCGGGCAACTGATCGCACGCGCGCCGTTGCCCGAGGAGACGACAGGTCTCGAAGGCAAGCAGGCCAAGTCCGCGGCCATCGAGCGTCCCGCCGCCGACTTCCATGAAGTGGATATCGACTCCCTGCAACAGAGCCAACCGCGCTCGGTCGGCGTCGAGCATGTCGCCCTGCATGTCCTGGCGCAATTCGGTTTCGTCAAGAAACTGGCCGAGTTGGGCATCAACGGCATCACGCGTGCGGCCATCCTTGGCAACCTGATCGGGCGCATGGCCCAGCCGGCCTCGGAACTTTCCACCTGGCGCTGGCTGCAAACCCACAGCGCCCTGGGCGAATTGATCGATGTCGATTTCGCCGGCATGTCGCACATGGGCTTGTACCGGGCCTCGGACATCTTGATGCGCCATCGGGCCGCGATTGAAGCGCACCTGTTCAGTTCCATTCAAACGCTGTTCACGCTGGAAGAGACGGTCACCCTGTATGACCTGACCAACACCTACTTTGAAGGCGAAGCCGCCGCCAACCCCAAGGCTCGGCGCGCACGCTCGAAGGAGAAGCGCAGCGATTGCCCTCTGCTCACCCTGGGTCTGGTCCTCGACGGCAGCGGCTTTGTGCGCCGCTCCCGGAGCTTCGCCGGCAATGTGTCCGAAGCCACGACACTGGCTGGCATGCTGACGGGTCTGGGCGCACCGCCCGGCGCGCTGGTCATCATGGATGCGGGCATCGCCACCGAAGCCAATTTGGCCTGGCTCATCGAGCACGGTTACCGCTATCTGGTGGTGCGCCGCGGTGGTGCACGGCAATTTGACGAAGCCCAAGCAGTGGCCATCGAGACCGCCGGCGGTGAGAGCCTGCGGCTGCAGAAGGTGCTCAGCGAAGACGGCAAGGAAGTTCAGTTGTATTGCCATTCGCTGGCGCGGGAGGCCAAAGAGACGGCGATGGTGGCCCGCTTTGCCCAGGGCTTCGAGGCGGGATTGCAGAAGATCGTCGATGGCCTGCAGAAACCTCGCGCCGAGAAGCGCCATGACAAACTTCTGGAGCGCATTGGCCGGCTCAAGCAGAAGAGCCACGGCGCCAGCCAACATTACACGGTGAATCTGGCCACCGACGCCTCGGGCAAGATCGTCACGGCACTGACCTGGGAGAAGTCGCTGGTGGCCGGAACCATGGCTACCCACCCGGGGGTGTATTGCCTGCGCAGCAGTGAGACGGCCTGGGACGAGGAGCGGCTGTGGCGCACCTACACGATGCTGACCGATCTCGAGAGCGTGTTCCGCAGTCTGAAGAGCGAGTTGGGCTTGCGTCCGGTGTACCACTCGAAGGAGGATCGTTCGGACGGGCATCTGTTCATCACGGTCCTGGCGTATCAGTGCGTGCAGGTCGTGCGGGTGCAATTGAAGGCGGCCGGGATCAACGACTCCTGGGTCAGCCTGAGACAGACGATGTCGGTTCAGCGTCGCGTGACCGCCAGCCTTCGCCGCAAGGACGGACGGACGATCCATGTGCGCAAGAGCACCCAGGCCGAACCGGCATTGATGGCGATCTATGAGGCTCTGGCAATCAATCCGGCACCGGGAGGAACCAAAAAACTGATCAGCTGACGACTCAACCCGAGCAAACGCGCGACTCAAAACACCAGTACGCGCCAACAAGCTGATTTGTATGAATGTTTTTTGCCCGTTGTTAAACCTGGGCTAAGACTCGGCCAGCGAGCCTGCCGATCGGTGAGCGTCGCGCGCCAACCCCCAACTTGATTAGCAACGATCGTAAGCCAGGCTCACGTGGCGAGCCACCTGCGGCCGTACCCTGTGTCCGAGTGGATTGCGGAGGGTACTGCCATGGCGATGAATCGAATCCAGTTCCAACGCGGACTGTCCATGCCTGAGTTTTTCCAGCAGTTCGGCACCGAAGCCCAATGCGAGGCGGCCCTTGAGGCAACACGCTGGCCCGAGGGCTTTCGCTGTCCCCACTGCGGGGGTGCGGCGCATTGCGTGGTACAAAGCCGTGGCCGCAAGCTCTATCAGTGCAACGCCTGCCGCCATCAGAGCTCGCTGATTGCCGGCACCGTCTTTCAGGGCACCAAGCTCGCCCTGACGGTGTGGTTCCTGGCGATCTACCTGATCAGCCAGGCCAAGACCGGGCTGTCGGCGCTGGCACTGAAGCGCCAGCTCGGGGTGAGCTATCCGACGGCTTGGCTGATCCACCACAAGCTGATGCAGGCGATGCTCGATCGCGAGCAGCACTATGTCCTCGAAGGCCAGATCCAGGTCGACGATGCCTACCTCGGCGGCGAGCGCAGCGGTGGCAAGGCCGGCCGTGGCTCGGAGAACAAAGTCCCGTTCGTCGCCGCCCTCTCGATGAGCGATGAGGGGCATCCGCTGCGCACCAAGCTCACCCCGGTAGCCGGCTTCAGTCTGAAGGCGATCGCCCAGTGGGCCAGCGCAAATCTGGCGCCCAGCAGCACGGTGCTGTGCGACGGACTGGCCTGCTTCAGCGCGGTCGCTGAGGCCGGCTGTGTCTATCAGCCGACTATCGTGGCCGGGCGCAAGCCCAAGGACTTGCCCGAGTTCGAGTGGATCAACACCGTGCTGGGCAATCTGAAGACCAGTCTCAACGGCGCCTACCATGCGTTCGACTTCCGAAAGTATGCCCATCGTTATCTTGCCGCCTTCGCCTACCGCTTCAACCGCCGATTCAACCTGCGAACGCTGCACAAACGCCTGCTGGTCGCCGCAGCCAACTGCGGCCCGCATTCCGAGCGCATCATTCGAATGGCTGACGTTGGTTGCTAATCAGGACCCCCAATAACCGGCCCGGCTTCTTACGCGTAGACAGCGTCCATCAGGGCGATCAGGATGGCATCAAAGGCGTCTATCACATCAATGCCGTGGACTGCGTAACCCAGTACGAAGGCGTGGCAACCTGCGAGCGAATCAGCGAGGCATTCCTCATCCCGGTGCTCGAAGCGCTGCTGCAAAGCTTCCCCTTCGTGATTCTCGGCTTCCACAGTGATAACGGCTCCGAGTACATCAATCACCAAGTCGCCAAACTACTCAACAAGTTGCTCATCGAAGAGCAAACCAAATCGCGCTCCCGCCACAGCAACGACAACGCCCAAGCGGAATCCAAGAACGGGGCCATCGTGCGCAAACATCTGGGCTACAGCCATATCCCGCAACGCTTTGCCGCGCTGGTCAACGCCTTCTGCCGCGAGCACCTCAATCCCTATGTCAACTTTCACCGGCCATGCCTGTTCGCCCAAACCATCACCGATGCCAAAGGCCGCCAGCGCAAACGCTATCCCTACCGACTGATGATGACGCCCTACGAGAAACTCAAGTCACTGCCAATGGCCGAGCAATATCTCAAGGCTTCCATCACCTTCGAGCAACTCGATGCCCACGCATCGGCAATCAGTGATAATGAGGCCGCGCGGCGTCTGAACGAGGCGCGCGCAATTCTCTTCAAAACCATTTCCAACCGATCGAAATCGGCTGCCTGAATGCGCTCAAACACCGTCGCCGAGCACACGGGTTATACACCGGGCCGCTCGCCTCCCGCTATACAGAGCGGGCGGCGGCCCCGTGCATAACCCTGCTCCGAAGTGGCATCGAAAAACAGGCTCTTCGCCGCTTTCATACGGTGATCTTCGTGGATAAGTGTGAGAAGAGCATGGAAGGGGCGTCCGGAGTGTTGGTTTGATAGATTTTGAGCTTCAAGTACTCGGTGTCGCGGAAGCCTCTGGCGCGTCGGCGCAGCAAAGCGATGCTGACGTTGCCGGCCTCCAGACGGGCAGTGCTGATGGGGTGATCGGCCCAATTGCAGATACCGGTGCGGTGGGACTGCAGGGTTTTGACGAACTTCGACAGGCCCGTGATCTTTGCGGCCTGCGCCATGCCGCACCAGTCATCGAGACGTGCAGCCATCTCGGCCGTCGAGCCTGGCTGATGCCACAGGCGCTGCAATTGCTCCTTCAGCGTGTAGAGCTTGTTGAGGGGCTCGTTTTGCGCCAGCAACTTGTCGAGCCGACCCTGATCGCAGTCCTTGAGCTTGTCGCGATTGGACAGCAGCAGGTAGAGGCTGCCCTTGATCGCCTCCTGTCCGCTCAAGTCGCCCAAGGTCTTGGCGGCCTTGAACTCGGCACGGCGGCAATCGCGGATCACCGTCGAGAACAGCTGCATGATGTGAAAGCGGTCGAAGACGATGACAGCGCTTGGCAAGCTCGCTTGGGCGGCGGCGATGTAGGCGGCTCCCATGTCCATGGCGATGGCCTCGATGCCGGCGGCGCATTCCTCGCTCAGGGCATCGAGAAACTCCCGCAGCACCGCGCTATCGCGCCCCTCCTTGATCCACAGGATGCGCCCGCAGTTGACGCCGGGCGACAGGTCGTAGACCAGCGTCAGGTAGTCCTGTCCCTTGGCGCGTGCCACCTCGTCAACACCGAGATAGCGAATTGCCTCCAGCGTCTGCGTCGCCACCGGCTTGATCGTGTCGGCCAGATACGCCTTGTCGATCGACTTGATCGTGGCCCAGCGCAACCCCGTGTGCCGCGCCACCGCCGAAATAGGCATGTGGCGGCACAGACCCGAAATCAGCAGTGCGTAGCGTTTGGTAACCCGCGTCGTGGGCTCGACAAACGGCAGCAGTTCCACCCGCACCACCGAGGGACTGATGAACACCTCGGCATATTCAATCTCGACCTGGCACGCCTGACCGAAGAGCGGCAGGTCGCTGATCCAGCGCCGCTTGAGCCGATGAACGCTCCCACATCGCCCGATGCCAGCAGCAATCGGTTTGACCCGCCGATCACGCCGGCAAGAAATGCGCACGGTTCCACACGCTGCGTCGTGCTCAACCCGCTCAATAACCTGCCCCTGATACCCCATAATCCCTGCCGGGATGGCTGCTCCCATATCGTGTACCCGCCTGTGTCCTTAGAGAACTCAGGTCGATACAGGATTTCCGGGATGTCAGCCATCCTTTTCTACCGTAGAGAAGCGGCGAAGAGCCAAAAAACACCTCGCTCAGACTCATACCTCGATTGGAATGTACTGAGGAGGGGCGCGGCGGGCGCACGCCGCGCAAAGCTTGTGAAGAAATCGTAGCGAGCGGCGCCGAGGGCAAGGCGCACGGAACGCAGCGACGAAACATATCAGCTAGATAGGCGAGGAGCGAGTACCGCGCAACGCAGCCATCGGGCCGCGCAGTAGATTTATTCACGTAACTACTCAGGTGCCCTTGCTGGATCAACCGAAGCTCAAGCGAATCGGGGCTGAGGCGGTTGGCCCTGGAAAGTCAAGGTCAGGGCATGGAAGAGATTGGCACCCTGCTTGTGGAGGGTGGCGAGATAGGAGCGAATGGTGCAGAAGGTTTCGAGGCCAGCCGGGGTGCGGAAGCCGCCGGAGATCTTCTGCTTGACCTTGGGCATACGCACGTCCTGTTCGGCGGTATTGTTGGAGAAGGGAACGTTGTGATCGGCCATGAAACGCCAGACATCGTCGACATGAGTTCGCAATCGGTCGATCAGATTGAGCGCCTTGTTTTGCTTGGTGCGGCCGCGCTTGCCGGAGGGCGGAGCGCGCGGATTGACGGCGGCGCCCTCGGCAAGAATGGTCTCGTAGGCGGATCGGTAGTGTGCGCTGCGCTCAGCGGGCAGCGCTGCGCCAGCGCCCGCGACTTCGTGGCAGGCGCCCACCAACAGATCAATCAGACGCTTGGCCCAGGCCTGCTTCATTTCCTCGAAGACATAGGTCAGTTCGCGCAGGTGATGGGCGTTGCACAGCGCATGGGTGCAGGCCAGATCGCGATACGGTTTCCAGCCATCGTGAACCAACGTGCCAGCAAACACGGCCAGAATCCCGAAGGCATCAAAGGCCTTCTTGCCCCGGTTGATGTGACTGCCGATCCAGGTCATCGAGTGGGTGGCGAGGACATGCAGCCAGAACAGTTTGCCGGCTACGCGCATTCCGGTTTCATCGGCGTGGGCAACGGGCACGGTTTTCAGGGCATCGCCCATGGCGGCCACCGTCGGCGCGATCAGCGCTGCGGCTTGCGCGTGGATCGCCAGTACCGTGGCATCGGACAGCGGCAAGCCGAACAGATCGCCCGTCAGGGCGCCGGTACGCGCCACCGGCAGCATGTGGTGGTGCGTCAGATGAACCACGGCCGCCTTGATCCGCGGCCCGTACTGGACCGGCGCCGCAACCTCGGCAGGGAACTCGCCTCGATGCACCTTACCGCAAGTGCAACGCACTTCAAGCCGTTGGTGCTCGGTCACCTCATGGCGCAGGGGGGGAATGTCAAACACCTGGCGCGTTTCAACCACCACCGCATCGCTCAGCGACCGATGGCAGGCATCACAATGGCTCGCCGGCGGGTGCGGCTCAATGTGATCCGGTTGCGCCACCTTCTTCAGCGTATGGCCCCGGTGCCCTTTTTGACCGCCCGTCAACTTCATCGCCTTGTGCCGCTGCGACTTCGGTTTCGGCCGGCCCAAACCGTCCGAGGACGGCGGCTTGCTCGAGTTCTGGCTGTTCAGCGCCAGGCGACCTTCAAGTTCCGCAACCTTCGCCGTCAGCAGGGCCACTTGCGCATACAGCACACGGATCAGGTCGTCTTTCTCAGCAACGCTGAGTCGCTCAAGGTTGGGCAGCGCTTCCATGAACCGCATTATCCACCTTAACAACCATTTCTAACACCAGGAATAAAAGTACTGTTTTGCCCACCTGAGTAGTTACTTATTCACAGGCTTTCAGATCTTGGGCAGGGTGACGCCTACCTGCCCCTGGTACTTGCCGCCGCGGTCCTTGTAGCTGGTCTCGCAGATCTCGTCCGATTCGAAGAACAGCACCTGGGCGACGCCCTCGTTGGCGTAGATCTTGGCCGGCAGCGGCGTGGTATTGGAAAACTCCAGCGTGACATAGCCCTCCCATTCCGGCTCGAAGGGGGTGACGTTCACGATGATGCCGCAGCGGGCGTAGGTGGAGTTGTGAACCACGAAACCATTGGCCAGAAAGTTGTGAGCCCGTGGTACGCACAGATCGAACACCTCTTCTTCCCCGGCGGGCTCGATGCTATCCACCACGTCCCACAGCGGACCTTCGGCGAGCGCGGCCAATTCACTACCAGCAGCGACGCGCGCCAGCGATTCCGCCAGCCTCAATGGAACCGACTGGGCGGGCTGGGTGGCCAATACACCGGCAGCGCGCAAGGACATGCCCGCCCCCGCCACTGCTGAACGCACCTGGACCCAGGCTTCCCGCGGGAGCGTGTCGAAGTTGCTTCGCTTCCGCTGGGTACCCAGGGCAGGCAATATCTCGTTTTCAAGCCGCGCTTGTTTGATCGACTCTGGCCAGAAGCCGATCTCTTCGGCAAACCGCCGAATGTGCTCCCGGTCGGTTATTTGTACTCGGTGGGCGATCGTGCCCAAATGGGTCTTCTTTTCGCGCATCAGCGAAACGATGCCGAAGCGCAACAACAAGTGATGGACATCTTCGACCAGACGACGCGACATGGAGTAGTACTCCAGGAAGAAGCTATCGCCTGAACGGTAGATGCCCCCATCGCCGGAAAACAGGGCCCGCAAGAACCGGCTCACGTTTGCTCTGGGGGCCGTGAAAACCGATTGCGGGACGAATTTTGCGCCGCATTCACGTCCAGGCCGTAGGCCCGCAGCCACAGGCTCGCGCGATTGCGCATCGCCCGCCCTCCCCGGCCGACTCGATTCACCACACGATAGCCGTAGCGGTCGCGCCGCGTCACACAACCGAGGCCACCTGCCGCAACACATTCCTCGAACAACCGAACCAGCACCGGATCAGCCGAGGTGAATGAGGGACTGTGGCCGGGGGTTCTGCATTGGCCCTCGGAAATCATCAATCCCAGCAGCGCCGTCTCCCACTCCGGAAGCGCCTGCGCGCCAAAAACCGGCACGCTTCGGGCAACTGCGATGCGGTCCCCAGGACGCAAGGCATCGAGCTCTGTCCACCCATCGAGTTGCCGGAACGGATGGTTCGCCGTGGCCTTGATGCGCAACCCTGACTTGGTCCTCAAGCGGAATACGGGCTTGCGTCCTTGCGGCACGAACTCCGCAACTTTCGCCGGCTCCAGGCGCCAATCGCGCATCGCCAACGTAGAGCGCCCCCAGCCCAAGTCGGTGATCGGAACATAGGCGCCGGTTTCCGCATCCACGACGCGGGTATCGCCCGTAAGACACTTGCCCAAGCAAATGGTGAGCACGTTGCGCGGAATGCGGAAGTACTCGACCGTGCGCGCCAGGGCGAAGGAATTGGGGGGGATGATGCAGTAGTCCGCGTGCACCTCGACGAACGAGTTGGGGTCGAAGTTCTTGGGATCGACGATGGTGCTGTTGATGTTGGTGAACAGCTTGAATTCGTTCGAGCAGCGGATGTCGTAGCCGTAGCTCGAGGTGCCGTAGGAGACGATCTTGCGGCCGTCCGCCTCCCGCACCTGGCCGGGCTCGAAGGGCTCGATCATGCGCTGTTCCGCCGCCATGCGGCGGATCCATCTGTCGGATTTGATGCTCATGGGTGCCCGCGAATTGCCCGTCCGGTCTTCCGGTTGGGGAGGGGGTAACGAGGGAACCGTAGGGTTCCCCTGTTCCTAGCTTACCTTTGTTTTCTTACGGATTCACGTATTTTGAATCACGATGCTCGGGAACTTCGCCGACATGTCCTTCGCCTTCTCGGCGATCTTCACCGCGATGCGGCGGGCGATGGCGCGATAGATCTCGGCGATGCGGCTGTCCGGTTCGGCGACCACCGTCGGCCGGCCGGAATCCGTCTCCTCGCGGATGCGGATGTCCAGCGGCAGCGCCCCCAGCACTTCCACGTCGTAGTCCTTGGACATGCGCTCGGCGCCGCCGGAGCCGAAGATATGCTCCTCGTGGCCGCACTGGGAACAGATGTGGATGCTCATGTTCTCCACGATGCCGAGGATGGGGATACCCACCTTTTCGAACATCTTCAATCCCTTGCGCGCGTCCAGCAGGGCGATGTCCTGGGGCGTGGTGACGATCACCGCGCCCGTCACCGGCACCTGCTGCGCCAGCGTGAGCTGGATGTCGCCGGTGCCCGGCGGCAGATCGACCACCAGGTAATCCACTTCCTTCCAGTTGGTGTCGCCGAGCAGTTGCTGCAGGGCCTGGGTGACCATCGGGCCGCGCCACACCATCGGCGTTTCGACGTCGATCAGGAAGCCGACCGACATCGCCTGCAGGCCGTAAGCCTCCATCGGCTCCAGGGTCTTGCCGTCGGCCGACTCGGGGCGTCCGGTGATGCCCAGCATCTGGGGCTGGGACGGGCCATAGATGTCGGCATCGAGGATCGCCACCTTGGCGCCTTCCGCCGCCAGCGCCAGCGCCAGGTTGACGGCGGTGGTGCTCTTGCCGACGCCGCCCTTGCCGGAGGCGATGGCGATGATGTTCTTGACGCTGGGCAGCAGCTTGACGCCGCGCTGCACGGCATGGGACACGATCTTGGCGTAAACATTGGCGCTGACGTTGCCGGCGCCGGGAATGGCCTTGAGCTTGTCGATGACCGCCCTGCGGATGCCGTCGATCTGGCTCTTCGCCGGATAGCCGAGTTCGATGTCGAGCGCGATGTCGGCGCCGCTCACCTTGATGTTGCGCGCCGAGCGGGTGGTGACGTAGTCCTTGCCCGTGTTGGGATCGGTCAATTCCTTGAGAGCCGTTTGTACTTGCAGTTCCGAGATGGTCATGGTGTCTCCGGTGCTATATCCGACTAATTTGCTCTAGTATAACCCAAGAATGGCCGCGGCACGCATGCTGCGCCGCGGCTTGCTAGAATTAACGCCTTTTCAAATATTTCCGCCCCGATGTCCGCGCGCCAGATCCTCGTCACCAGTGCCTTGCCCTACGCCAACGGCGCGATTCACCTCGGCCACCTGGTCGAATACATCCAGACCGACATCTGGGTGCGCTTCCAGAAGATGCGCGGCAACGGCTGCCGGTACGTCTGCGCCGACGACACCCACGGCACGCCGATCATGCTGCGCGCCGACAAGGAGGGCATCACTCCGGAGGCGCTGATCGCCCGCGTCCACGGCGAGCACGTCCGCGACTTCGCCGGTTTCCATGTGGGGTTCGACAACTATTATTCAACCCACTCCGACGAAACGCGCTACTACTCCGAGGACATCTACCGCAAGCTGAAGGCGGCCGGACTGATCGAGGTGCGCGCCATCGAGCAGTTCTACGATCCGGTGAAGCAGATGTTCCTGCCGGACCGCTACATCAAGGGCGAATGCCCCAAGTGCGGCGCCAAGGATCAATACGGCGACTCGTGCGAGGTGTGCGGGGCGGCCTACGCCCCCACGGACCTGAAGAATCCCTACTCCGCCGTATCCGGCGCCACGCCGGTGCGCAAGGAATCCGACCACTACTTCTTCAAGCTCTCCGATCCGCGCTGTCAGCAGTTCCTGCGCACCTTCACGCAGCAGGAAGGCCGACTGCAGCCCGAAGCCGCCAACAAGATGAACGAATGGCTGGGAGAAGCCGGCGAGAACCGCCTCTCGGACTGGGACATCTCGCGCGACGCCCCCTACTTCGGTTTCGAGATCCCGGACGCGCCGGGCAAGTACTTCTACGTCTGGCTCGATGCGCCCATCGGCTATTTCGGCAGCCTGCGCAACCTCGCCGCCCGCACGCCCGAAATCGACCTCGCCGCCTTCACCGAAGCGGGCCCGGCCGGGGCGGCGGGCACCGAGATGTACCATTTCATCGGCAAGGACATCCTCTACTTCCATGCCCTGTTCTGGCCGGCGATGCTCGCCCACTCCGGCTACCGGGTGCCGACCGAGATCTTCGCCCACGGCTTCCTCACGGTCGACGGGCAGAAAATGTCCAAGTCCCGCGGCACCTTCATCACCGCCGAGTCCTACCTGCAGCAGGGCATGAACCCCGAGTGGCTGCGCTACTACTACGCCGCCAAGCTCAACGGCAGCATGGAGGACATCGATCTCAACCTGGACGATTTCATCGCGCGGGTGAACAGCGATCTCGTCGGCAAGTACATCAACATCGCCAGCCGCACGGCGGGGTTCGTCACCAGGCGCTTCGGCGGCAGACTGGGTACGGTCACGTTGCCCCTGGTCGTCGAGCGGCTCAACGATTATGCGAAAACGGTCGCCCAGGCTTACGAGGCGCGGGACTTCGCCCGGGCGCTGCGCGAGATCATGGGTCTGGCGGACTTTGCCAACATCTACGTCAATGATCGCAAGCCGTGGGATCTGGCGAAGCAGGAGGGCCGTGACGCGGAACTCCTGGAGGTGTGCACCAACGCGCTGGAGTTCTTCCGCCTTCTGACCGTGTTTCTCAAGCCCGTCCTGCCCCGGCTGGCGGCCGACGTCGAGGCCTTCCTCGACATCCCGCCCCTCGCCTGGAGCGACGCGACCCGCCCTCTGCCCGCCGACCACCGCATCAACGAGTACAAACACCTCATGACGCGCATCGAGCGCAAGCAGATCGACGCCCTGATCGAAGCCAATCGGGAATCGCTGGCCCCGGCGGCGGTGCCCCATTCGCCGCAGCGGCATGCGGAGCATCAGGTGCATGAAGGGAGCGGGGGCGCTGTTGCAGCCGTTCCCCCTCACCCCCAGCCCCTCTCCCGCGAGGGGAGAGGGGAGCTTCGAGGCGGCGCTGTCGCGCCGGAAATTACGATTGACGACTTCAGCAAGGTGGAACTGCGCATCGCGCGCATCGTCAAAGCGGAGCACGTCGAAGGTGCCGAGAAACTGATCAAGCTCAGCCTCGACATCGGCGAGGAGAGGCCGCGCCAGGTGTTTGCCGGCATCAAGTCGGCCTACGATCCTGCGACGCTGGAAGGCCGGCTGACGGTGATGGTCGCCAACCTGGCACCGCGCAAGATGAAGTTCGGACTGTCCGAAGGCATGGTTCTGGCGGCCTCGGGCGATACGCCGGGTCTGTTCCTGCTGTCGCCGGACGCGGGCGCCGAAGCCGGAATGCGGGTAAAGTGATCTCACCCCGCATGTCGCCATTGACCTTGGCGCGCCGGGGTATATCATCAATAAGGGGATGGTTCGAGAATGAATCCGGAGTCGTGGTGACCAAGAGGATGATCGCGCTCGCTGTGATCGAGGTGGCTGGCCTCGTCCTGCTTGCCGTCGGCGGCATCCCCCTTCTCGACGGCATGCCGGTGCTTCCGTTTCCCACCACCACGCCGGAAGCCGTGGCCTGCGTCGCCATCGGCGCCCTTCTCGCGCTCTTTGCCACCGTGCAGATGATCCGGATCCTGCTGCAGCAGACCTGGCGCGACGCCCAAAGCAACTATCCGTAGCTCCGGGCACCGCGGCAGCGAACCGGGTGTGGGGATGCGGGTCGATACCGCGACAACCGCCCGCCGGACGTTGGACTTCATCCCTTCGGCGTGCTGCGGCGTTAGCTTGTCCTGGGCATAATTGCCGGCAGGGCCAGGAAACTGCGGCGACGCTCATGATCTGCAAACAATTGCGTATCCACGGACGGGTGCAGGGCGTCGGCTATCGCTGGTCCCTGGCCCGCGAGGCGCAGCGGCTCGGCGTGACGGGCTGGGTGCGCAACCGTCGGGACGGCAGCGTCGAAGCGATGGTTTCCGGCAGCGATGCCGAGATCGGCAGCCTCGTCGCCTGGGCCCATCGCGGCCCGGCGGCGGCCCATGTGGTGCGGGTCGAGGTGTGGGATGCGCAGGGGGAGTTCGAGACCTTCGAACAATGGCCGACGCTATGAGATATCATCTGCCCCGTCTGGCGCGCGCGAGAATCGATCCGTGAAACCGCTATCCAAACGCAATGCCATAGCCATCGGCGCCGTTGCCTTCGCGGCGGCGATGGCGGGAGCATGGTATTTCGGTTCCTACAGCGCCCCGGACTCGGTGGCCGTCGTCGAACCGGCCAGAACCGCGGACAGCGCGGCGAAGCAGCGCGACGCGGCCGCGCCGGGGCCTTCGACATTGGCGCTGAGCGGGGGACCGCGCATGAGCCCCCCGGGCGAGGGCTCGAATCCGTTCGCCACCCGCGACTGGGCGCCGCCTCCACCACCGCCGCCGCCGCCGCCGCCGCCGCAACCGCCGCCGCCCCCGCCTCCGCCGACGCCGCCGCCGATGCCCTTCACGTTCATGGGCTCCCTCTCGCCCGACGATGGCAAGACCGTTTTCTACCTCGCCCAGGGAGAAAAGGCATACGCGGTGACCGAAGGCGAAGTGATCAACAATGCCTATCGGGTGAACGGCCTCAAGGGCACGCAGCTCAGCTTCACCTACCTGCCTCTGAACATGGACCAGATGCTGTCCATGCCAGCAGCAACAGGCACCAACACCATCGGCACTGTCGCCTCGGCGCGTGCCGCGGTGGGAAACGTCGCACGTCCGGCCGAAGCCGTACCTCCACCCGCCGCGCCGGTGGTTCCGGCAGGACAGGTACCACCGCCGCATGCCGCGGCAGGCGGGGGCCGCGCACCTGCGCCCGCCGCAGCCGCCGCTCCTGCGCCGGCCCCGGCCCCAGCGCCAACGTCGGATAGCGTCACGTTCACGCCGCCGCCGAGCTTCGGCTCGACGCCCAGCGCGCCGCCGCCGCCATCCCGCCGCGCACCGGCCGCTCCGGCGCCGGTTCCCCAGCCCGCTGGCGAAAGTGGGGAGACCGAGTGAAGCGTTTGCTGCCCACCTTCATGGTCGTCGCATGTGCCGCGCTGACGAGCGCGGCGCCGGCGGCCCAGACCACCTACGACGAGATCGCTCCGCTGCTCGCAGCGCGCTGCGTCATGTGCCACAGCGGGCCGAGCGCTCCCCTCGGCCTGAGCCTCGACAGTTATGACGCCGCCGTCAAAGGCAGTCAGCGCGGCCCCGTGGTGCGGGCGGGCGACGCCCAGGGCTCGGAACTGATGAAGCGGCTCACCGGGAAAAGCCAGCCGCGCATGCCCATGACCGGACCGCCCTTCCTCTCCGATGCCGAGATCGCGACATTCGAGCGCTGGATCTCAGGCGGACTGGCACGGGGCGCAGGCACCGCGCCCGCGCCCGTCTCTTCGCCGCGCGGCCGAAGCCGGGCGAACCGGTCACCTATGCCCATGTCGCCCCGATCTTCGCCACCCGCTGCGCCAAATGCCATACGGATCAGGGCATCATGGGAGCGGCGCCGGAAGGATATCGACTCACCTCCTACGAGCAAACCCTGTCCGCCGCCGACCGGGCACGGGTGGTGCCGGGTCAGCCGCTGGCGAGCGAACTGCTGCGGCGCGTGCGCGGTATGGCCGAGCCGCGCATGCCTTTCGACGGCCCGCCGTTCCTGAGCGAGGACGAGATCAAGTTGATCGAAGCCTGGATAACCCAGGGCGCCCGCGATGCGCAAGGCCGCCCCGCTCCGGTCCCCGTCGGCGCCCGCGTGCGCTTGCACGGAATCCTCGGCGAGGCCGGGCAACTCGACGGCCTGCCGGTGACGGTCACATCCGGCACGCGGATCGACAAGCGCCCGCGCCCGGGAGACTACGCCGAACTTCGGGGGACGATCGGCCCCGGCGGCGAAGTCATCGCCGAGCGCATCCGCCGGCGTTAGTCAGCTTGCATCGGCTTCGACCCGCCAGCAAGGCTGTCGTGCTCGTGACCGCTGGAATTCCTGCCGCATTTGCGGCAAAGCCTGTGATCGCCTGCCGACACGCCGACACGCCGACACGCCGACACGCCGACACGCCGACACCCAACCAAAATAATTTGCATTTTTTCAGTTTCTTAGGTAATTTTAGCGGTGCCGCTGGCCCTTCTGCAGCGAGCAAATAAAGGTTGACACTTTCGGCTTTGGGTGGGATATTATCCCACACGCAGCCTACGATCGTTGGCTCCACAAGGGGGCGGGAGCCTCTGCCGAAGACGAGGATGCGTGAGAAGCGGTGAGCAGCCTGACATATTGAGGTCCATTCTTTCATTCCTACTGGGGGTACATTACATGCAACTCAAGTCCAAATCCGCCGCGCTGGCGGCAGCAGTCCTGTGCGGCGCATTGCTGACCACCTCGGTTTCGGCGTCCACCGAAGCTGAGCAGCAGTTCTCCGCGCTGCAAGGCGTGGAAGCGCAAACCCTGTCCGCCACCGAAATGGATGGCATCCACGGCGCCGTCGGCTGACGGATGCCGAAATCGCATACATCGCCCGCCTCGATGCTGCGGTGACGAACCTTGTTGGCAATATCAGGAACGAGAAGCTCGCGACGGCGGTTGCCAACGCTTGGACAGTCACCAAGGTGAAGCTGACCGCGTTCCTGACGCGCACCTAAGGCAAGACGGGCCCGCGGGCCCGATCGCCTCAAATAAGGGGAACACCATCGCGTGTTCCCCTTTTTGCTTTCGCCACTGCGCTTACAATCCCTCGCCATGCGCGCCGCTCCCCCTTCTGCTTTTCATCCTTGGCCTCGTACCGGCCGCCGCCGGTGCGGAGGAAGCGGTGGCGCGGGTGCGCAGCGGAACGGCATCCCTGCAGGTGCCGGTGCGTTCGGTGCTGGATTTCAAGCGCAGCGGCGTGGTGATGCAGGGCTTCGACTACTCCTGCGGGGCGGCGTCGATGGCCACCTCTGCTCAGCTACGGGCTCGACGATCCCGTCGACGAAACCTGGATCCTGAAGGCGGTGATGGACGCCGCCAACGAAGGCGAGCGCGCCCTGCTGACGCAGAAAGGGCTGTCTTTGCTCGACCTGCAGCGCATCGCCGAGAAGCGCGGCCACAAGGCGCAGGGTTTCCGCATCGGGGCCGACCAACTGGCGAAGCTGAACCGGCCCGTGATCGTCTATATCAAGCCCAAAGGCTATGAGCACTTCGCCGTGCTCAAGGGCGTGCGCGGCGACCGCGTCTATCTCGCCGACCCGTCCCATGGCAACGTGCGCATGCCGCTCTACCGCTTCTTCGACATGTGGGCGGACGAGAAGGGCCGCGGCGTCGTCTTCGCCGTCGAGCGCAAGGACGGCAAGTGGCCGGATGCGTCCTTGCTCGGCGTCACCGCCACCGTCGGACCGCAGTTGGAGCAACTCACCGCCCGCGAACTGTACGACTTCGGCAGGCTTTATCCGCTCACCATTCCCAATTCGACCTCCATCCGCTGAGGCCGTGACAACCATGACAACACTACGACCCATCGCGCTGCTTGTTCTGGCCGCCTTCGCCACAGCGTCCTGTCGCCGCCGAGACCAGCGTCGAAGAGGACGTGCTCACCCTGGCGATGCCGCGCGCCTGCTGCGCGTGCCGTCGAAGATCGTGGTCAAGCTGGCGCAGTCCGGCAGCGTGCCGGCGCGGCGCGTCGGCAAGGAATGGCGCTTCAACCGGGTGGCGCTCATGGAATGGCTGCAGGGCGAACGCTACGCCTACCCGGCGGTGCCGGCGAAAGCCGCCGGCAAGACGAGTCTCGCGGCACAGAGCCCGACGCCCGCTCCGGCCGCCGAGCTTCCCGCCGCTGCGAAGGACGACGTTTCCCTCGTGCCGGGGGAACTCGCCGCCCTCACCGGCCGCGGCATTCACCCTGGCGAGCCGCAGCGCCTGGCCCAGGCGACGCCCCCCACTCCGCCCACGAGTCCGGCGCCTGCCACCGCTCCCGCCGGCGCCCCTGCCGCCCCCGCTGCCCCTCCGGCCGCCGGTGCAGTGGCGCAGCCCATCGGCGAGGCGCCCTCCGGCCTGACCGCCGAGGAGGTGGCCCTGCGCGACCAGGGCGTCCTGCTCAAGGCCGGCCAGGCCAACCTCGAACTGGGATTGTCGTATGCGCGGCAGACGCGGGAGAATTTTCCGTTCCTGCGCGTGGAGCAGGACACCACGACCGCCAGCTTCACCGGCCGCTATGGCATTCGCAATGACCTGCAGGTCACCGGCAGCTTACCGCTGATCTACCGGTACAGCGCGACCTTCGCCAACGAGGGGGCACTCGGTCTCGGCAGCGGTGTTTCCGGAAGCGACAGCGACAGCTACGCCGGCGACCTGTCGCTCAGCCTCCAAGGGGTGGCGCTGCGGGAGAACGTCGGGCGCCCCAATCTGGTCTGGAGCGTCGACGCCGTCGTGCCCACCGGACCGGGCGACCAGGGACTCGGCGCCGGCCTGATCGTGTCCAAGAGCTACGACCCGGTGGTGATCTACGGCGGCATCAACTACCTCTACGGTTTCGACACCGATCGCAGCGACCCGCAGCGCACGCTGGCGAAGAACAACTGGAGCTTCAACCTGGGTTACGCCTACGCGGTGAACGACTCGATCGCGCTGTCGGGCGCGCTGGCCGGCTTCTACCGCACGCCGGCCGAGCCCTCCGACCCGATTCCTCCGGAGCGTGAGAGCTACCTGCTGCAACTCGGCCTGACCTGGCAGCTCGGACGCGGCCTGTTCGTCGAGCCGGCGGTCGCACTCGGTCTCGGCGGAGCCGCTCCCGACTTCACCTTCTCGTTGAACCTGCCCTACACCTTCTGACCCTGGCGGAAGGGACCCGCCCCGGACCCGACCCAAGGGTCCGCCCACGGCCCCCATGCCGTGAATCCGGCGGGCGCGGCCCGCCGGACGGTTGCGGGACCGACCGAGGGCGGGCACGGCCCGCCCTACGGCAGGGTTGCCAAGGTGTGCGGTTCGTACGGTGCGCACGGCGCACCCTATGAGGCCAAGGGAATGCAGCGACAGGTTCGTAGGGCGGGCCGTGCCCGCCAACGCCGCGCCACGTCCGCGCTCGCTGGGCGGACGCAAAAAAAGCAAAACGGGTGCGACCCGAAGATCGCACCCGTCCTGCCCCCTCCGACCCGGCGGCTCGCGCCGCCGGGATGATTCAACTGCTTACTGCACCCGCAGGATGCCCCACAGGCCGCTGGCGTTGCCGAAGCTGGCGTGGTCGCGGAACAGATAGTCGCCGATAACCCCGTTCTCGCCGCCGGCCTTGCGCAGCACGACTTCGAAGTGGCTCGGTGCGTTCCAGCTCTCCTGCCCGCCTTGCTCGAACCCTTGCGGGTTCTCGCCGAGCGCCCTGGAACCGACGGTGGCCATGTTGCAGGCACCGCTCATCGCCGCTCCACCGTTGTGGGACTCGCCCGGACACACGTAAGGATCGCGCTGCCAGCTATGGCCGTGCAGCGTGAAGGTCGTACCGCGGGTGGTGCCGAACGGTGCCGTGAGGTGGATCCGCGCCGGCTGGTTGGGCAGGGCCTGGAACACCGGGGTCACCGGGTCGCCGTGGCACTACGCCTGCCGCCGCCCCCCGAACCGGCAGAGCGTTACTGTAAGCATCACCGGCATTTGCCACGTTCCCGTAGCAACCCTGAACCGGAACACCGGCCGCATTGCGACAGAAGCCGAACGGCGCCTGGGGTACCAGACCGAAGCGGAACCACATCGGCTCGATGCCGTAGTTCAGCGCCATTGCGGAAGCTTCCTGGCTGTCCTCGGGTATGCCCACCCCCTCGCCGTTCATGTGCTCGACCGGCGTGCCGTCGGCGTAGTACTGCGTCAGGCCCTTGGTCATCACCAGTGAGAAGCTGCGGAAGGCGTCGTTGTTGACCTTCGCCTGGGTGCGGGTGGCCCGCCCCGTGGCTGCGCCGGTCTGGTGGTCGAACACCGTCAGGTCCTCGGTCCAGGTGGCACCGGCAGGCTCGATCGCGAGGGCACCGACCATCGACTTGGCACCCTGCTTGATCTTATCCGCCGGCATCAGGTTGGCGCCGCCGAACTCGACCGGCGTCGCAGTCAGCCTGGTGAGCAGCGTCCCCTGAGGCGTAGGCTTGATGTCGCCCGCGTACCAGTTGTAGGTCGTCGTCGTACCCGGGGCGATGATCGGCCGGCCGGTCAGGCCCGACACGATAGTCGATTCCGGATTGGCGCCGACCAGCGTGCCGCCGTCGAGATTGACGTCGAACGCCACCAGTTGCGGATTGAGGCCGACGTAGGCGGAGGGACGGAACAGGTTGCTGTTGAACGTGGTGGCACCCTCTATGTTGAACCGGTCGCGCTTCGCGATGCCCTGGATCGTCGAGTAGGTTGCCAGATCCGGGACCACGGAGCGGCCCGTCGTGTTGCCGAGGGCAGCCCCAGGCAGACGATTGCGCAGTGTCACGCGGATGCAGTCGCCCGCGGCGGCACGGATCACCACCGGTTCGACCGGTCGGCCCGCAATCAGCCTGCCACTCGCATCCAGATCTGCCGTACGGACATACAGGATTGCTGTCGGGTCGTGGATCGGACCGAAGTTCGGGGGCAGCACCAAGGGCGCCTCGCCGGGTACTTCCGCCGGTATCGTCTGGCCGCCCACGACTGCTGCCCGGTGGTTGTACACCAGGGTTCCGCCAAGCCATTCAGCGGACCGCCGACGTTGTCGATTGGGTTGTCATTGGCCGGGATGGTCACGCCAAAGGCATTGGTGAGCGCCGTATTGGCCAGCACCGCCGAGATGTCGTAGGTGCGCAGCGGAGCCGTGCGCGGGCATATCGTGCCGAGGCGGAAGTCGAGCGGGTTCGACACCAGGATCGGCACCCGGGTGGTGGGCAAGCGGAAGAGGTCAGCCCGATTGGCATTGTAGGCACGGAAGACGCCCCACATGCCGCTCCACCAACCGTCGTTGCCGGCGTCCATGCTGTAGAAGAAGTCGGTGCTGGCGCCCGGAACGTTGAGCGCGGACGGAACCACCGGCGCATCCAGCGTGAACTGCTCGGAGATGCCGCCGGCCTGGGCATTGCGCCAGCCGGAGTTGGGGCCCTTGCCGTGACCGGAACCGGTCTGCAGCCACTTCATGCCGTAGATCGTGGCGTTGTGCTCCTCCTCGTGACCGCCGGCTTGCATCTTCACCCGCACCTCGTCACCCATGTAGCTGCGGATCATCGGTGTGAAGGGATCGCCAGCCGCGACACCTGCGGCGTTGATCGGCGGCGGGAAGCGAGTGCCATTGATCGTCGTGGCGGCGGTCGGCTGGACGTTCAGACGGCGATCGACGCGAAGGAGAGGGTGGCGGAGGAGGCCCGGTCGGTGCGCGACTGCAGCGCAAATGCCAGATCGCCCCTCTTGCCATCCGCCTGCATGCCCGGCTTGAGGTCCGGTCCGATTTTGTTGTCGAAGATGCGCAGCGCGATCGGCTCGTTGCGGTAGTTCACCACATGCAATCCCGGGTCCTGCACGTCGATCGCCTGCGGGCAGGGACGGGTCGGACAGGCCGGATTGAGGGCACCCTTCAATTCGACCACCAGATCCGGGAAGACCGGATTGATCTGCTCTCGCATTGGCGGGTTGATCGCGAAACGGAACGTGTTTGCGGTCGTGAAGCCTCCGACAGCGGATGCAGGCGGCACGGTTGCACCCTGGGCCAGTATGGCCCTCGGACCGGCGCCCGGCCCGGTGCCGGGGAGCGGCAGTCCGTCCTGGCCCGTACCCACGTAGACGCCCGGCTCATAGGCATGCTGGAAGTCGGAGTACTCGAAGTAGAACTCGCGGAATGGCCTTAGAAGGCTCGCACCCACGGGCGCACCGGTTTGCGGCAGGATCGCCGCCTGCCACGAGGTCGGGCCGCCGTCAAAGCGGCACGCCGTGTTGTTTTGGGTCGTCCCCACCGGAATCGCGGTCGGGCGACCACCGGGGTCGTGCAGCCGAGTTGCGTGCCGGTCTCGTTGTGCACCCACTTCGAGCCCGCCGGTTCGGTCAGCACGGTGGAGTAGAGGCCGATCTGCTGGTGGGTGGAGGGACCATAGTGGTCATGGCTGAAGATGATGCCCAAGCCGCGGTCCATGCCTTCGGTGTTCACCACTGGATCGAAGAACCACCGCTGGATCGTGGTACGCGCCCCTTTCCAGGCCGTCGGGAAATTGCCGCCAAGAGTTCTGGCCACGCCGCCGAAATACGGGTGGTCCGTGGCTTCGAGCAGCGGCGCACCCGTGACCGCCCCGGGAGTGACCCCAGTGGTGGCACGACACGGCGTTGCCGTTGAAGCAGTTGATCGCATCGATGCGCTCGCGGATCACGTCGGGCGACATGGTGCCGTCCTCGTAGTTCCAGCCGTTGGCCGCGCCGTCGGTGGTGGTCAAGTCCCACTTCGGCAGGTGGATGTGCTGGCCGATGATGTCGGTCGGCGTGCGCACCTGGTAATCGTCGATCTCGTAGTGCGCCGGTACCAGGTTGCTGTGGTGGTAGATGCCGCAGTCGAAGGTATTGAAGCGCATCACCAGCGGTTCGGCCGGCTTGGTCTTGGCGATGACCGGGCCGACGTCCTGCCACAGCGCGACGATGCGCTGCTGCGGGTTGTGGTAGCCGACCTTGTTCAGCACCGCGTCGTACTGCATGTTGGTGCCCTTGAGGATGCGCGGGTTGAGGTCATTGAAGACGCTCGACCCGGTCGTGTTCATCGGGTTGCCGGTCGCGCTCTCGCCGGAAAAGAACTTGCCGGTTACGCCGGGCCGCAGCACCGAGCCCTGATCGTCCATGCACGGGTTGTGAAATACCGCGCCGATGCGCGGTTTGCTGCCGTTGAGCACGAAACCGCCGGTGAATTTCTGACCTTCCTGGTTAGTCGCCGCCTGACAAAAGGCGTCCGAGCCGTCGGGCTTGTAGGTGTCGATGCAGCGCTGGGAATGGTAGGCCATCGAGATCTGCTCGAGATCGGTACCTTCCTCGGGGAAGAACACCGCCTTGGCCTTGCCGATCCCCTTGGAGAAATCGATCGGGGTGACGACATTGAATGCGTCCTGCCCGCCGTCGGCGTAGCCCTGCAGGGTGTGGCGCGGCAGACCGCCGTCCCAGCCGTCGGCACTCGCCGTGTCCAGATCCGCCCAGATGCCGCCCGTGGCCTGCAGCGCCTCGGCCCGGGTCTTGGTCACCATGTCCATCGGCGGAGTCGGCGGCCGGTGGCCCATCGAATCCTCGATTCCCGCGACGAAGAACGGGAAGCCGGGGTGTCCTTGGGGAGTTCCTGCGGAAGCACGCTGCACCTTGGCGTTGGAGCCGAGAATTTGGCCCGCGGGGCCGGTCTTCGCCACGACCGTCACCGCGGCGCCGGGCATCTCGGGCATCGGCTTGCCGGGCAGCGGCACCACGGCAGGAATCGGTGTTCCGGTGGCGATCTCGCCATCCGGATAGGCGCGCACGCGCTCGCAGACGTTTGTCAGCGTGTCTTTGCAGGTGGGAACAACCTTGGCCGGCGTAGTGTTCGCCAACGCCCAAGGTGTGGAGTGGAACTGCCCCTTGCCAACGATATTCACCGTGCCCTGCTGTGTAGCCTGGAGCACCGTGCCCGTCTGCAGCACGTCATTGTGGCGCCAGTGGTACCACATGCCCTGGGCGAAGTGGGGATAGAAGTGGCAGTGGAAGATGGAGTCGCCGGTGCTCTTGTTGCGGTTGCCGGAGCCGCCGAAGTTGATCTCGTAGGTGTAGCCGACGCCGGGTCCGATACCCTGGGCGTCGAGGTAGTTGGAGTTGTCGTCGTTCGGGTTGTACAGCCACTGGTGGTTGTGCAGATGAAAGACGTGCTGCTCCTTGCCGTTGTGGGTGTTGCGGAACTTTGCGAAATCGCCGGTGTAGCTGTGATGGATGTTGGAAGGGTCTTCCGCGCCGACGGCGTAGTGCGCCTTGCGGCCGACCGCGGCACAGTTGGCGGGATTGCCGGCCCCCCCGGGCGTAATGTCATCGGGCGCGCACTGCTCCAGCCCGAAGTTGGCGGGCACGTCCACCGTCATGGCCGGATCGCCCACCGTGAAGGAGGTCAGGAAGAACTCCTCGTAGGAGCAGTCCAGGCAGTCGTGCATCGGACCGACGCCGAGGCGGTTGGCGATGATCTCGGAACCGATGCCGCCGGAGCCGTAGTTGATCATGAAGGCGTCCTTGACGCCGGCCAGGACGTAGGTGAATACCGTGCTCAGGGGCTTGAGGGGGACCGGCTTGTACCACTGCGGGAAGGCCTGGGTGTTCACCGTCTCGTCGTGGAACACGGAAGCGAATTCGCGGAACGGCTCCAGGCGGTTCGGCACGGTCGGGTTGCGTTTGCCCACGCTCTCCAGCGGGTAGGTGGATGGCGGGAAAGTGCCAGTTGAAGTTCGGGCCGGCGATCACCGCGTTGATCTCGGAGTGCACGATCTCGTTCAGCACGCAGTTGCCGGTTGCGGCGGCAGCGGTGTTACAGATCATGTTGAGCACCGGCAATCCGGCCTTGTCTTCCGTGATCCAGGGTTCCTGGTTCGGGTAGGTCGCCTCGTAATCGAGGATCGGCTGGCCCTTGGGTGTGGTGCCGGTTTGGGCAAGGCGAATCTCCTCCTCGAACACCTGGCTGCGGTAGATCTTCGCGCCGGTGGGTTCGACCACGACCTGACCGAACAGGCCGTTGGAGTTGTTGCCCATATTGCCGTCGGAGCCGAAGGTCACGGCCGGGTTGCTCACGACGAACACGCCTTCCTTGGCGCCGTAGAGCGTGTAGGTCGCCGTGCCGCCGCCGCCCGCCGCCTGGCTGTCGCCGTTCTTGCCGACGAACGAACCGTCGTCGTCGATGCTGCCGACCAGGTTCAGACCGGAGACGTGGAACCCGACCCGGCGTTCCGCCGGCACGTCGTCGAGATTGACGGTGAACACCTGGCCCGCCGGGGTGACGATCTGGTTGGCGTTCGGGTCCGGATTCGGGTCGGGAAGCTGCCGGGCGAAGGGGGGAATAGGTTGTGTCAAGAGGTTCTGCAGATTGACGGTCAGGCAGTCGCCCTTCCTGATCCGAAGCACGAGCGGACGCTGACGCTTGTCGCCGCGCAGGTCCAGGTCTCCCGGCGTCGCCGCACCGCCTGCCGTCAGCGGCTTCGGCGGATTGGGCAGGCCGGTGGTGGCGTTGATGCCCTGATTGACCGACGTCGCGCCTGAGCGCGAACATCGTGCCGTTGATGTTGCCCGCCCCGAGGCGGTTGTACATGATGGGCTTGTCGAAGGCCACCACGTTCGCCGTCACGATCCGATCGCAACTGATCGCCGCATACGCCGGCGCGGCGAACATCGCCGCACCGCACAGACCGCCCAGAACCACCGCCTCCCAGAGACGCCTGGCCTGGTGCGGTGCGGGCTCCGCGGCGCGATCCCGCAGCCTCCCCTCTACACGTCTTGTTTCCATCGTAACCCCCTCTCGCTTTGCACACGGGCAAATGCCCAGCCCCCTGCCGAAACGCCCCCGACCCGAGCCTGACGGACGGGGCGTTCGCTGGCCTTACCGCAGCAAGCGTGCCAATGCCTGCGTCAAAATGCCGCGGGGGACCTAAGGGATTAGCTGATAAGGGGTTTCCGGTACCTGCGGGGGGCGAGGTGACAGGCAGTCTTAGCAGCGATTCCCCACCCGAACTTGGGGGATAACTACGCACAAGCGGGCTCCGCGAAAGCAAGCCGTAAGCTTGCTAACCGCATGAAATTCCATGCGTTTCGGTTAGCCGGGGCATGCCGAAGGGTCGGACCCGGTTGCGTCTGGACCGCCCGGGAAATTGAAGAATGCGGCGGGCGCGGCCCGCCCTACGGATTACCCACGACCGAAACGTAGGGCGGGCCACGCCCGCCGAGCCAACGTAGGGTGCGCCATGCGCACCGATTGCAACGCGTGGTGCGCGCTGCGCACCCGACGGGGCTGCCCCGCACGACAAACCGAAGATAGCGGCGGGCGCGGCCCGCCCTACGGATTGCCCACGACCGGAACGTAGGGCGGGCCGCGCCCGCCGGGTGCACGCGACGAGCTGCGCGCCGCGGCCGCGGTTCAGCCCTTCTTGTCTGCGCCCGGCTCCGGCGCCCCCTTCTCGACGGCGCGCACGCTGAAATAGGGCAGCCGGTCGAAGCTCACCTTCAGCGAAGGGACGCCGAGGTGGATGTAATACGCGCCGGCACTGCGGATCGGCAGTTCCGCCTCGTATTGGCCGTTGCCGAGTTCCTTCACCGCGACCTCGCTGCGCAGGCGGCCGGGCGCCAGGAAATACATGATGCGCGCATCCTGCACGCCGGTCCTGGCCTGGCCGGTGGCCGGATCGATCAGCCGGAAGCGCAGCTTCAGGGTCTCGCCGGCATTGACGGTGCGCTGCTTCTCGTCGAACTCCACGGCCAGCCTCTCGCTCACCGGTGTCGCTGCCGGGTTGGCCTTGGCCTCGGCGGAGAAGCAATGCAGCACCTGGGGCGATTGCATGAGGAACGCCACGTCGTAGCGGCCCGCCGCCGGCAGCGTCACCTTGCCGGCATACACGCCCGGCTCCACCTCCTTCAGGCTGCGGTCGAGCAGGGTGACGGCGCGCGCGCTGCCGCCCTTGACGCGGTAGTTGCTGGAGGCGGCGTTCATGCCCTCCATGTAGTAGTAGGTGGTGTTGTCGGCCGGATTGACGACGAAGAACGTGCCTTCCTTGCTGGCCGCGGTCATGGCATCGGCGACGGCAAGCTGCCCGCCGGCGCGCGGCGGTTCGGCGCCCGCCGTGAAACTCTGCACCGCCGGCTTGTTGCCCTTGCCCAGCGACGCCAGGGTGATCATGCTGACGTGCTCGCTGCGCAGGGCGCGGACGTAGGCGAAGGTCTTGCTGAAGGCGATCTGGTAGGGCTCGCCCTTGATGGCAATGGTATTCACGAGTTCGTTGGACGAGGCGTCGATCACCGAAACCGTGTCCTGGCCCGGATTCACCACCAGGGCGTAGCGCCCCGTCTGCTCGAAGCGCAGGGGGCCGAGGCCGGGGCTGAGCTTGATCTTGGCGCCCTGCTGCAGGGTTCCGGCGTCGATGACCGAGACCGTGCCGTCCTTGCCGTCGGCCACATAGACGGCGCCGGCCTGGGACGAATACGCGAGCGAGATCGGCAGCGCGCCGGTCTTGATGTCCTTGATGCGCTTCCTGCCGGCGGTATCGATCACGCTGACGGTGCCGTCCTCGCGGTTGCTGACGAAGGCATGGCGACTGTCGGCCGAGAACGCGAGTTCGTGGTGGCCGCGCCCGGTGGGGATGTTCGCGACGACCTTGTCAGATTCGGTGTCGATCACGGTCACGCCGCTCTGCTCCTTCTCCTTGGCGTCGTTGCCGGTCCACAGGTACTTGCCGTCCGGCTGCAGGGCGACGCGGATCGGTTCCTTGCCGGCGTCGATCTGGCGCGCCACCTTGAAGGTTTCGGCGTCAACGACGACCACCTTGCCGGCGCGCGGCGCCGACACGTAGAGGCGCTTCTGGTCCGCCGTGGTGGCCCAGTCCGCGCCCGGTGCCGGGAGATTGATCTGGGCCAGGGTGCTGGTCTTGCCGGCCATCGACACCAGCGGGTCGACGATGCTGAGGCTGGGCTCGGCGTTCATCACCACGACGAAGTAGCTGTTGAGGTCGATCATCGGGCGGATGCCGACCGCGCCCTGCATGTAGAGCGACACCTTGTCCTTGCAGCTCTTCTGCTGCTCCCCCGGCTTGCCCTGGATCACCGCGCTCATGTCCATCCAGGCGCCCGGATTCGCTCCGCGCAGCGGATTGCCGGTGGCTTCCTCGGTGATGCGGAAGCGCACCTCGGACAGCTGATGGGTCATCAACTCCTTGCTTTTCGCTGCCGCACCGACCGGCTCCACCTGGAAGTCGATCACCAGGCCCTTGTGCACGAAGTGGTTGCCCGCAGCCTCGGCGGCATCCGTCTTCGCGGCCGCCGGCCCGGCATCGGCGCCCTGCCCGCCATCCGCCGCACCACCCGCACCGGCAGCCGCCGCCAGAGCGAAGGCGGCTGCGATCAGAAAATTCTTCCACTGCATCTCGACGTCTCCCCACGCGCCGCGCCTGCGCGCGGCACACAATGACATGAACATGGCGCCGATGGGGCGCCCCTCCCAGCCGCCCGGTCGAAGCCGGGACCGACCCGAGTCAAAGAGCAATTTCCGTTCCTCCGGTATCGGATTCGGCGGGCACGGCCCGCCCTACGAAGCGGTATTGCTTAGGGCGGGCCGTGCCCGCCGCACACCATCGACTTCGACGTAGGGCGGGCCGTGCCCGCCGAATGAAGGTCACAGCGGGAGGAGCATTTCGATCTTGGCCTGCGCCCGCAGTTCTTCCAGCAGCTTGGCGAGCGCCGCCTGCTGCCGGGTGTCCGGAGATAGCCCTCGATGCGGTCGCGGGCGTCCTTCAGGCTGATGGAGACCGCGGGGAGACGTTCTTCCAGCTTGATGATGTGGAACCCGGAGGGGGTGGTCACGACGCCGCTGATCTGGCCCGGCTTCAGCGCGAACACAGCCTTGTCGAAGGCCGGCGCCATGCGGCCGCGCGGAAAGGGATCGAGTTCGCCGCCCCACTGCCGCGTGGCGTCGTCCGAGTTCTCCAGCGCCAGTTCGGCGAAATCGCGGCCGGCGCGGGCCTCGGCCAGCAGGTCCTTGATCTTCCTGCGCGCCGCGTCACGCTGCGCCTTGGTCGCGTCGGGCGCCACCTTGATCAGGATGTGGCGGGCGCGCAGCATCTCCGGCCGGTGGAACTTGTCCGGATTGTCCTTGTAGAACGCCTGGATGTCGTCCTCGCTGACCTCGACGCCTTTGGCAGCGGTGGCGTTCGCATAAGCCTGGCCGGACAGCTTGCGCCGGATGCGCTCCTTGTAGTCCTCCTCCGTGAAGTTCTCCTGCGCCAGCCTCAGCCTGAACTTCTCCTCGCTCTTGAACGCCTGGGCGGCCTGCGCGAACGCCGCATCCACCTCGGCGTCGGTGGCGACCGCATTGCTTTTCCTGGCTTCCTGCCACAGCAGTTCGTCGTCGATGAGGCGCTCCAGCACATTGTGTTTCATCTGCTTGACCTTCGCCGGATCGCGCACCTGCAGCAGGTGCAGTCCCCTCTCCTTGAGCGTTTCGTCGAACCCGGCCTCGACCTCCTGCACCGTGATGCCCGCACCATTGACGCGGGCGGCGTAGATCTCCTGGGCGCGGGCCGGCAGGGCGAGCAGCACACCCAGCAGCAGGCCCAACGCGATCGAGCGGTTCCCTGCGTAACTCATATCGCTGTTCCTCCGATTTCACTGCGCCGGCACGGGCACGAAGCCGCCCACCGGCTGGAACTGCTTGTTCGCCAGGTCGACCGCCACGACGTAACCGCCGAGCGCGCCGATGCGCCGGTCGCCGTTGTAGCTCAAGGGCGGCAGCATGCCCGTGTCGAAACCCTGCAGCGCCTCGATCGCGGCGGTGAACTTCTGCCGGTTGAGATCCTTGCCGACCTGTTTCAGCGCCTCCACCGCCACCACCGTCGCGGCGTAGGCCTGAATCGCCTGGGGCGAGCGCGCCGGGGCCTTGCCGTGGAACAGGGCGGCATAGTCCTGCGTGGCCGGAGGGCGCTGGTCGGCCGGCAGGGTCGGGTAAGCGAGGAACACCCGCCCCTGATAGCTCGCCGGCAGTTCCACGATGTCGCGCGGCGCCAGGGCTCCCGGAAGCAGCAGGTACGGCCGCCACTGCAGTTGCTCGGCGGCGCGGGCGAAGGCCGCCACGTCCAGGCCGGGTCCGAGGACGAAAACCGCCTGCGCCCCTGCCTCCTTGAGGCTGCGCGCCAGCGCCGCGACATCCGCCGCTCCGGAGCGAAATCCCTGACGCGGCAGCAATGCGCTCCAACCCTGTTCGGTCAGCCGCGCGTCCACCGCCTGCGCCAGCTCGGCGCCGGCCTTCCCCTCGGCGTGCAGGAGCGCGACCCGCTGGTCCTTCAAATTGAGCGCGGCGGCGGCGTGGACCGCCAGCACCTGGCTCAGTTCGGCCACGCCGGACAGCAGATGGAAGACGTACAGATTGGAAGCCCGCGTATCCTCGGGGAAGAGGGTGATCGGAGCGATCACCGGGATGCGCTCCTCCGCCGCCACCCGCCCGAGTTCGCCCTCCCAACCGGCGGACAGCGGTGCCAGCAGCGCGAACACGTCGCGCCGCCGCAGCAGCTCCCAGGCATTGGTGTAGGCCGTGGTGGCGTTCTCCCCGTAGTCGGCCACCACCAGTTCCAGCTTGCGGCCGTACAACCCTCCCTTGCCGTTGATGCGATCGAAGGAAGCCTGCAGCAAGTCGCGCACGAGGCGGCCGATCTCGGCAAAGCGGCCGGATTCGGGCAACACCGTGCCGATGCGCAGGCTTTTCGCCGCCACCCCGGGCGGAAGCTGGAACTCGATCTTCTTGAGGTAGGCGATCAGGCTGCGCATGTCCTCGTCCGGCATGCGGTAGCGCGGCATCGCCGGATCCAGATCGTTGCCGCCCGGATCCACGCCGAAGGCCACCGCCTTCGCCACACCGGCCTCGGTGAACACGGGGTGGCGCCGGCCGCGGGGGTGGACATGGCCGTAGGACTTGGTCAGTTCGGACCACTGGATGTTCGGCGGCACCACGCCGCCCTCGGGCCGGCCGAGTCCGTCCTGGCCGTGACAGTTGGCGCAGGGCACCGCCGTGCCGGGGATGTCGAACGGATTGTCGCCGACCTTGGCGGTGATGGCGCCGCCGGAGGCGCTCACGCCTTCCTCGAAGATCTTCTTGCCGGCCGCCTCCGCCGTCGTCAGCGCAGCGGCAGCGGTGCCGCAGGCGAACAGCAGCGCCGCCGCCAGCAGGAATCGGCAAGACCGCATACCAAACCCGACAGAGAGTTCGCAGAGAAGGCTGCGAGGACGCAGAGCGGTATGGATCAGGCCACGCTCCCCCAACGGGCGCGCGTCAAATTCCGTGTCCGTGCTCCGCGTTCTCTGCGCCTCTGCGATCTCTGCGTTAGGGGCGGTCAACTACGTTTTCCGGGATCAATTGCGCTGCCGGCGCGCGGCGCGCAGATCGCCCACGGCAGCCATCACCTGGTCCGGACCGGTGAAGGCGAAGAAGCGCACCCATTGGCCGCTCTTCGCATCGCCAACCATCACCAGCGGTGGATGTTCGGCGAAATTCGGCGTGTAGGCGCCGAAGGCCTTCAGCACCTGGTCCACCTGGGGTTTCTTGCCGGTGAGGAAGGTCCAGCCCGGGCCGGCCTTGTATTTGGCGCCCAGTTCCTTGAGCCGCTGCGGCGTGTCGCGCAGCGGGTCGACGCTCACCGACACCAGCGCCACTTCCTTGCCGAGATCGGGCCCGAGACGCTCCTGCAGGTTGGCGAACAGCGCCGACACCACCGGGCAGACCGTGGTGCACGTGGTGTACACGAAGTCGATCACCACGATCTTCTCGCCCAGCACGTCGCTCTTGAACTTCACCGCCTTGCCGTCCTGGGTCACCAGGGCGGTATCGGTGAGCTGGATGCGGGTGGCTTCGCTGACGCCCGGACTTGCTGCCGCAGCCTTGTGCGCGGCGTGCGGGTCGGCCGCGTCGGCAGGGTGGTGGTGGTGCTCGTGCTCGTCGGCGGCGAACGGCACGCCCGACCACAGCAGGCCGGCGGCGGCCAGCACCAGCAGGCGCTTGATACGAAGCTGCGACATTACGCTTTCCCTCCTCGAATGCGGATCATGGCGGAACGGCCGGGCCGCGCCCGGTCACCCCTGCGCAGGAGCGCAAGCAGAAAGCGTGCGAGTATGCCGCGACTGCGGCGGAAGTCAAAGCGGCGGGCACGGCCCGCCCTACGAGGCTGGGGTATGGCTCGGACGATGTAGGGCGGGCCGTGCCCGCCGTGCGTATCGATCTGCGGGCGCGGCCCTCACTTCGGGGTATCCTGCAGCATGACGAACATCTCGATCTTGGCCACCGCGCGCAGCTTCGTCACCTCGGCCTTGATGGCGTCCTGGCGCTTGCCGTAGGCGAGGAACTCCCGCACCCGGTCCTTGACCTCGGCCAGCGGCACCTGGCCGGCGGGCTGGTACTCCTCCAGCTTGATGACGTGGTAGCCGAACGGGGTCTCCACCACTTCGGAAATCTGGCCCGGCTTGAGGGCGAAGGCGGCGTCCTCGAAGGGCTTCACCATGGCGCCGCGGCCGAACGTGCCGAGATCGCCACCGGAGCCGCGCGTCGCGCTGTCTTCCGAGTAGCGCTCCGCCAGGTCGGCGAAATCCTTGCCGGCGCGCGCGTCGGCCAGCAGTTCCTGGGCGCGCTTGAGCGCTGCGGCCTTGGCGGCGGCATCGGCATCCTTGTCCACCTTGACCAGGATGTGGCGCGCCCGCGCCGACTCGGCCCGGACGAAGCGCTTCGGATTGTCGCGGTAGAACTGCTCGATCTCCTCCTCCGACACCTTCGGCGTTTCCACCAGGGACGGGATCGTGCGATTGATGGCGAGTTCCTGCCGGACATAGTCCCGGTAACCCTTCTCGTCGAAACCGGCGCGTTCGAGCTTGCGGAGGTACGCGTCCTCGCTCTTGAACGTGGCGCGAAACTGCTTCAGCGCCGCGTCCACCTCCTCGTCGCCGACCTTGACGCCGCGCCGCTGCGCCTCCTGCCACAGCACTTCCCGGTCGATCAATTCGTCCAGGGCTTCGCGCTTGAGCTTCTTGTAGACGTTGGGGTTGATCATCTTCGCGATGTTGCGCCCCTTGTTCGCCACATACTCGTCGAAGTGGCGCTCCAGCCGCTCGTTGCTGATGCCGACGCCGTTGACCCGCGCCGCGGTACCGTAGATCTGCGCCTGGGCGAGTCCCGGCAACAATCCGGCCAGGACGAGGACGGCGACGCGCAGCGCCGGCAGGCACTTCTCAAGCATGGCGGTTCCTCAATCGAGCCGGACGTAACTGCCGACCGGCTGGAAGCTGTGGGTGGACAGGTTGACCCGCACGATATGGGCGCCCAGCGCGCCGATGCGCCGGTTCGGACCGTAGGAGATGCTCGGCGTCACGTTGGACTCGAAGCTGAACAGGTTCTCCAGGTTATCCACGAGCCGGGCGCGGCTGAGATCGCGCCCCGCGCGCTTCAACCCCTCCTCCAGAACCTGGGCCGAGGCGTAAGCGGAGATCTGCGCCGGCTGATGGCGGTTGCCCAGATTGCGTTTCTTCTGCATTTCAGCCATCGCCGCCGCGCCTTTCGCCGTCACGTCCCGCGGCAGCGAAGGATAGGCGAGGTAGACCCGGTTGCCGAAGGTGGTGGGCAGATCGGCGGCGGCGCGCGCTACCTTGGCACCCGGCGCCAGCAGGTAGGGCGACCAGATGGCGTCGCGCACCAGGCGGCCCAGCGCCGCCAGTTCGGCGTCGCTGCCGAGGAAGAACACCACCTGCACGCCGCGCTGCTGCAATTCCCCCACCAGCTTGGCATCGGGCATCTGGCCCGGCGCGTAGGTGGCGCGCTGGATGCGGTCCCAGCGCCGCTCCTTGAGTTGCCCCTCCATCGCCTGCACCGTGTCGGCGTAGCCGTCGGCCGCCGGATGGACGATCGCGACCGCCGGATTGTCGAGCTTGAGGTCGGCGACGGCGAAGCGCGCCAGCGCCATGCCCTGCTCGCGCAGTCCGGGCAGGACGAAGAAGGTGTAGCGATTGACGGCGAGGGTGCTGTCGGGAAACAGGGTGAACGGGCCGACCACGGGAATCTTCGCCTCCTCGGCAAGGCGCGAGATCTCCCTCTCCACCCCCGCCGTGAATGGATTGAGCAGGGCGAACACGTTCTCCTGCCGCACCAGACGCTCGGCGTTGGCCACCGCCTGCTTCGGATCGTCGGCGAATTCGGCGCGCACCAGTTCGAGCTTGCGGCCGAAGATGCCGCCCTTGTCGTTGATGCCATCGACGTAGGCCTGGATCACGCCCGACACCGCCTGCCCCAGTTCGGCCAGGCGGCCCTGAGTCGGCAGCAACAGGCCGATGCGCAGGCGCTCCGGCGCGATGCCCGGGTCCACATCGGCATCGATCTTCTTCAGATAGGCGATCAGGGCCGCCAGGTCGTTGTTCGACATGACATAGCGCGGCATGGCGGAATCCAGCCGGTTGCCGCCGGATCCTTGCCGAAGGTCAGTGCCTCGACCACCCCCTGCTCGTTGAAGGCGGGATGCTCGCGCCCGTTCTCGTGCCGGTGACCATAGGACTTGCTCAGTTCGCGCCAGGTGACGATCGACGGTTTGACGGCCCCTTCCGGGCGGCCCAGGCCGTCCGCACCGTGGCAGTTGACGCAGGGCAGGGTGGTGCCCGCCACCGGCGTCGACTGCGGACCCACCAGAGCCTGCAGCGGGGCGCCGGAGGGGCTTGCGCCTTCGTGATAGATCCTGCGGCCGGCCTCTTCCTGCGGCGTCAGGGTGTCGGCCCCCGCCGGCAATGCACCGAGCAGGCCGAGAGCCGAGACGGCGAACAGGCGCGCAAGCGCGCGAATGAGGAACATGAATTGAGATTCCTGGAATGGACCGGTGCGCGCGGCGCACCCTACGGATTTTGCAGGGCGCGATCCGTTTTCTATCGCGGCAGCGCCGGCAGCGGCAGATCCAGCATGTCGTTGGAGGCGAGCAGCTTGAGTTGCGTGGCGATCATGTCCGGCGCGGTGTTGGGCAGCATCTTCTTGCCCTTGTCGGTCTTGAAGTTCCACGCGATCAGCAGCGTCGAGTGGGACTCCACCTCCTCGGAGAACTGGCCGAGCTTCTTCAGGATGTGATCGATGTTCTCCTTCTTGCCGGTGAGGAAGGTCCAGCCGGGCACGTCGGCGTGGTGCTTCTGCGCGAACTTCTTCAGCGCCTGGGGCGAGTCGCGCTGGGGATCGCTGCTGATGGACACGAACTGGATGTCCTTGCCGAAGGAATCGCCGAGCTTGGCCCGCACCTGGTTCATCTGCTCGGTGATCAGCGGGCAGGCATCCTTGCAGTTGGTGAAGATCACGTTCATCACCACCATGCGCCCCTTCAGCACGTCGCTGTAGAAACGCACCTTGGTGCCGTCCTGGGTCAGCAGCTCGCGGTCGGTGAAGTAGGCCTGGGGGTCGCGCTTCGGCTTGTTCAGGGGTACGGCCGCCGGGGCGTCCGCGGCGGGCTTGCCCTGCGCCGCGCTGTGGCCTTCGTGCTCCTCGTGCGCCGCCGCACCGAAGGCGGCCAGGGCAAGCGCGGACAAAACGATGACTGCTTTCATGATCTGCTCCTCAATGTTGATGGCCGGCATGGCGGGCATGGCTCAGTTCGTCCACCCTGGCCACGATGTCCTTGGGATCGGAAAAGCCGAAGAAGCGGGTCCAGTCTCCGCTCTTCGCATCGCCCACCAGCACCAGCGGCGGGTGATCCTCGAAGTTCGGGGCGTAGGCGCCGAATCCCTTCAGCACATCATTGACCGTCCCGGTGGGGCCGGTGAGCCAGGTCGATCCCGGCTTGGCGCCGTGCTTGGCGGCGTATTCCTTGAGGCGGGCCGGCGTGTCGCGCGCCGGGTCCACCGTGATCGTCACCAGTTGCACCTCCTTGCCCAGGCGTTCGCCGAGCTGCGTCTGCACCTGCGCCAGCAGCGCGGTCAGCACCGGACAGATGGTGGTGCAGCTGGTGTAGGCAAAATCGATCACCACCAGCTTGTCGCCGAATACGTCGCTCTTGAGCTTGACCTGCTTGCCGCTCTGATCCAGCAGAACCGTATCGGCATACTTGACCTGCACCGCCGCCGGCTTCTCCGCCGACTGCTGTGGCGGCGGATGATGATGGTGCGAGTGGTCCTCCGCCGCCGCGGCGGATGCCGCCAGGAACAGGGCCGAGACCAGCAGGGCCAACGGCCCGCCTGCTGCGTGGTTCATGCGTAATCTCCCAGGCCGGTCATTCGCGCACTCGCTTAGCGGTGGCGAATGACCGGAAAATCCACACCATGTAAGTCGTGCAGGGCGCGCCGTGCGCACAGCGCACCCTGCGGCGGTCCAGTTCCGCGGCTCAACTCTTCTTCGGGACCTTCTTGGCCTTGGCCGGCTCAGCCGGCGCACCGGCCGGTGCCGGGGCCGCCGCCGGGTCGGGCTTGGCCATCACGCTGAAGAAGCCGCTGTCGTTGTAGCCCAGCTTGAGCGATGGCACGCTCACGTACACGTAGTAGGCGCCGACTCCGCCAGTTCGACCGGCACCTCGTAGATCCCTTCCGACACCTCCTTCGCGATCGAATCCCGCGGCGGCGAGGCCGGCACCAGGAAGTAGCGCACGATCACGTCCTTCAGACCCGCCCTGGGAACTCCGGTGCCCTCGATGATGCGGAAGCGCACTTTGGCGATGTCCTTCGGCTTGAACACCCGGCCCTGGGGCAGGAACTCGACACCGACGGTCTTGCGCAGCGCCTCCAGTTGCGGATTGGCTTTGGCGTCGGTCGAGAAGCAATGCACGAGCCGCGGCTGATCGAGGGAAACCGCCACGTCGAAGTGACCCGCGGCCGGCATGCGGAAGCGGCCGGCGAACACGCCCGGCTCGACCTCCTTCAGACTGCGGTTCACCACCGTCACCGCCCGCGCATACTTGCCGCGGCTGGCATAGCTGGACATGGGGGCGTTCATGCCCTCCATGTAGAAGTAGGTGGCGTTGTCGGCGGGGCTCACGACGAAGGCGGCCGCCTCGCCCAGCCCCGGCGTCACGGCATCCGCCAGCGGCAGGTCGCCGCCCATCTTAGGCGCATAGCTGCCGGCGGCGAAGCTCTGCAGGATCGGTTCCTTGCCCTGGCCCAGCGAACTCAGGTTGATCATCGTCACCCGCTCGCTGCCCAGGCTGCGCACATAGGCGAAGCCCTGCGTGTAGGAGACCTGGAACGGCTCCGCCTGAACCTTGGGGCTGTGGATGATCTCGTTGCTGCCCGGATCGATCACATACACAACGCTCTCGGCCGTATTCACGACCATGGCGAAGCGTCCGTCGGGGGTGAAGCGCAGCGGTCCCAGGCCGGGCTTGGCCTGGATCGTCTTCATCACCTCCAGCTTGCTGCCGTCGATGACCGTGATCGTGCCATCCTTGCCGTCCGAGACATAGGCCGCGCGCGACAGCGACGACCAGGCAATGGAAAGCGGCAGCGAGCCGGTCTTGATGTCCTTCACCTTCTTCAGGGTGCCGACGTCGAACACCGTCACCGTGCCTTCGTCCCGGTTGGTGACGAAGGCATGGCGGTTGTCCGCCGACACGGCGATCTCGTGGTGGCCGCGGCCGGTGGCCGCCTTCATCACGACCTTCTTGTCGCGGGTGTCGATGACCGTCACCCCGCTGTCCTTCGGATCGCGCGAGTTATTGCCCACCCACAGGTAGCGGCCGTCGGGCTGGAGAACGATGCGCGTGGGCTCCGCCCCCGCGTCGATGTCGCCCACCACCTTGAAGCTCTCCGTATCCACCACCGCCACCTGGCCCGCCGCAGGCATGGACAGGTAGAGCCGCTTGACGTGACCGTGGTTGACCTAGTTGATCGCCGAGACTTCTTCAGCACCACCGAAGCCAGGTGCTGGTGCGCCCCGCGATCGACACCATGGGGTCGATCACGGCGATGCTGTTGTCCTTGTTCATCACCAGCAGGTAGTAGCCGTTCAGGTCCACCAGCGGCCGGATGCCCACCGCGCCCTTGAGGTAGAGGCCGATCTTCTCGATGCACTGCTTCTGCGCGGAACCGGCCTGGCCCTGGATGTTGGCGCCGACGTCCATCCACGCCGCCGGCCGGTTGCCCTCACCGGCTTGCCGCTGCGCTCGTCGCTGATGCGGAAGCGCAGCTCGGTGAGCGCGCCTTCCATCAGTTCCGTGCCCTCGATCGGCTTCGCTTCGAAGTCGATGGCCATGCCGTCGCGCACCAGGCGCGTTTCCGCTGCGGCCGCCTTCTTCTCTGCCGCAACGCCTCCACCGGAGGCTTCGCCGCCTCGGCGGCGGCGGGAGCCGGGCGTCCGCCGCCCATCCGGCGAGCACGCCGCCACCAGCGCCGCACCCATAACCAGTTTGTTCGATATCACGTCTTTCTCCCGGATGTTGCGTCTCCAGGACGCAATCGAATCGTCAAGTCGCCGCAATGTTACCAAGACCAAGCTCTGCGGCCATAACGCAGATCACCCGGCAGCCATAAGCTGCGCCCACCCGATTTCCTACGGCCGTGCCGGGAGGGCCTGCCTGACACACCCCGACCTCGCGCCATCCGTAGGGCGGGCCGTGCCCGCCACCCCGCCCCGGATTACACCACCGGCGTAGGGCGGGCCATGCCCGCCGACCCCGCCTCACATTCGCCACCGGCGTAGGGCGGGCCGTGCCCGCCGACCCCCTCACATTCACCACCGGCGTAGGGCGGGCCGTGCCCGCCGACGTCACATTATCACGGGTAGGGTGGGCCATGCCCGCCGATCCCTGCCCCCGCAGCCGGTTTCGCCGGCCCCCGAAAGGAGGCCCGCGAAACAGGCCGAAAGTTCCCTCGTCGCTTGAAAAGAAAAGGGTGCAGCCAACCTGCACTGCACCCCCATACCGACTGGCCGGGGGTCGCCCCCCGGCCAAACGGATTACTGCACCCGCAGCATACCCCAGGCACCACCGCCCAAGCCGGCGGCAGCGGTGTCGCGGAACAGGTAGTCGCCCGGAACCGCGTCCCCGCCACCCGCGCCGGTTGTCGGCTTGATGACGTAATGGGCGGAACCGATGATGCTCTCCTGCGCCCCGAAGTACATCTGCATCGGGTTGTTGCCGATCACCACCGAACCGACGTTGCCGATATTGGCGTTGGTCGGGAAGCCCTGCCGCGTTGCGCTGGGGCGCCAGGTACGGATCGCGCGGCCACACGTGACCGTGCAGCGTGAACGTCGTACCGCGGTTGCTGGAGTTCGGGTGGGTCAGTCCGATGCGGAACTGCTGTCCCGGCGCCGCCTTGAAGATCGGCGTCTCCGGATCGGCGCCACCCGTTAGGGTGTTGCTGAACATGCTGCCGGCGTTGACCACCGCGCCGAAGCAGGTCGCCTGAGTGGCCGGCCCCGCGAACGGCGCTTTGATTCTACGCGAGGCCGGCGCAGTCCGCATTGCCCGCAGCGGACAGCGGGGAGATGCCGAAGCGGAAGAACGTCGGCTCCGCCCCATAGTTCGCAGCGTTCAGGATCGTGTGCGGCGGGTTCTCGGGCAGGCCCGGTCCTTCCTCCGACTCGTTCTGAACCGCGTTACCCGAAGCGTAGCGGTAGTTCATCATCTTCTGCCACACCAGCGCGAAGTCACGATAGTTCTGCGCCGTCGTCGCCGGCAGGGTGTTGGTCAAGAGGTTCGTCACCTGCTGCGCGAGTGCCGGGGCAGTCACGTCGTCTTCATGCGCGTGCCCGCCACCGGGAAGGTATTGGTGGCGCCGCGAGGCTGCACCACGACCTGGCCGAACAGGCCCTTCTGCGGCTGCTTGACGCGGTCCGCCGGCAACGCATTCACCGGACCGAACTCCACCGCCGTAGCCAGCACCGCATCCAGGTTGAACCGGTCCGCCGCGCCGATCTGCGGCAGTTCGGCCAGACGCAGGTCGCCGGCGTAGAAGGTGTAGGTCTTCGCTGGGCCATCCGGGGCCACCGTCTGCACCGGGTTGATACCGACGTTGGTGCCGTCCGACCTGGTCACGTCGTACTCCATCAACTGGGTATGGAAGCCCACTTCGCTGGAGGGACGGATCAGGTTGTTGGAGAACGTCGTCGCCCCTTCGACCTTTGTCCGGTCGCGCTTGACTGCGTGGCGCAGATCGTTGTAGTTCGGCAGGTCCGGAGCCACCGCCGGGAGACGGTTGCGCAGGGTGACCTGCACGCAGTCGCCGGCATTCACACGCAGCACCAGCGGTTCGACCGGAACATTGGCGTTCAACTGGCCGGTAGTCGCATTCAGGTCGCGGGTCAGCACGTACAACAGGCCGGTCGGGTCATGCAGCGGGCCCGTCTCGTCCACCGTGATGTGCTGCGCCGTGCCCTTCACCGTCGAGGTGCGCGCGTTGTACACAAGCGTTCCCGTACCGGTCAGCGGACCGCCCGCATGCAGCGCGGTGAGCGGCAGATTCGGCACCGCCTGGTCGTTGGGTGTTCCAGCGCGCAGCACCTGCTGGCCGGTCGGCGTGATGGTCACGCCGGGGACGAGGGGCAGGGCGAGGTTGGCCGACACCGCGGTGATGTCGAAGGGCTTGAGCGGCGCACCCAGCGGGCATACGGCACGATCACCCGCCTGGAAGGCAAAGCGGTTGAACGGCTGCACCGGACGCACGTTATTGGGCAGTGCGAACAGGTCGGGACGCAGGGTGTTGTAGTTGCGCATGATGCCCCAGTCGCCGTTCCAGAACCCGTCCTGCATGGCGTCCATCATGTAGAGGTAATCGGCGGTGCCGGGACGCTGGCTGAAGTCCATGAGCACCGGCGAGGCGAAGGAGAACTGCTCCGAGATGCCGCCCGCGGACTGGTTCACCCAGCCCGAGTTCGGCCCGCGGCCGAAACCGGAACCGGTCTTCAGCCACTTCATGCCGTGCACCGAGACGCTGTGCTCCTCCTCGTCGCCGCCGGCCTGCGCCTTGATGCGGACACGGTCGCCGGAGTAGGTCCTCAACATCGGGGTGTACGGATCCTTCTGCTCGAAGCCCGCGACGTTGATGTGCGGCGGGAAGGCCGTAGTGGCAATGTTGGTCAGAGCGACCGGGAAAGGTCCGGACTGGGCGTCACGCACCGTCGTGGCCACGTCGCCCTTGACCGGCATGCGGTTCAGTTCGGGAATCGCGCGCACGACGTTCGAGGAGAGCGCATACGCCAGATCGCCGGCCTGACCGTCGGCCTGGGCGCCGCAACCGGTGCGATCCGGGTTGAGCGGGCTGCAGTCCTTCAACGTGCCGTCGGCGTTTATCGGTGCATCCGGACCGGCCTTGTTCGGGTCATACACCCGCAGGCCCACCGGTTCGTTGCGGTAGTTCACCACGAACATGCCGGGCTCGAGGAAGTCGATCGAGGTCGGGCACGGACGCTGGATGCACTGCCGGACGAAACCGGCCGGGGCTTCCTGGCCGGGCAGCAGGTCGCGTACCGCAGGCGACAGGGCACCATTGGCGAAGATCACCGCCTTCTCCACCGTGAGGTCGGGGAAGATCGGCGCCACCGGAACGATCAGCGGCGGAGCGATGGCAAAGCGGAAGGTGTTCAGGCCGCCGGGGAACTGGTTGTTGGCGGGACCGGCGTGGAACTCCTCGTAGAAGAGATCCTGCAGGGCCGGCGAGAACGCCAGGTAGGCCTTTTCGTCGAACGGACCGTTGTACTCGCCCGCGGTGCCCGCGCCGACGTACACCCCAGCTTCGTAGGCATGCTGGAAGTCGGTGTACTCGAAGTAGAACTCGCGGTAGCTGTCGTTCTTGGCGTCGCCGTCCAGGTCGCCGGTCAGGATCGCGGCCTGGAAGGAAGTCGGACCACCGTCGTTGCGGCAGGCAGTGTTAGTCACCGCTGCGGTGGGCGTCGGCAGCGCCGGGTTAACCGCGGTCGTGCAACCCAGTCCGCTACCCGTCTCGCTGTGGACCCAGGTCGAACGGGCCGGCTCGATCAGCACCGTGGAGTAGAGGCCGATCTGCTGGAAGGTGGAGGGACCGTAGTGGTCGTGGGTGAAGATGACGCCCAGGCCGCGATCCACGCCCTGGGTGTTGAGCAGCGGATCGGCGAGCCAGCGCTGCAGCGTGATGCGCGCGCCGAGCCAGTCCACGCCGCCGGGACCTTCGGCCGGGAAGAACGGGTGCTTCGCGGGATGCAGCTCCGGCCACACGCGTCCCCGGCTCCGCGCCGAACTTGCACTTGTCCGCTTGGGTCAGGTGGCCGTTGAAGCAGTTGATGGCCTCGATGCGCTCGCGCACGGTGCCCGCAGACAGCGTGCCGTCCTCGTAGTTCCAGCCGTTGGCCGCGCCGTCCGTCGTGGTCAGGTCCCACTTCGGCAGGTGGATGTGCTGGCCGATGATGTCGGTCGGCGTACGAAGCTGGTAGTCGTCCATCTCGTACGTTTCCGGCACCAGGTTGGTGTGGTGGTACATGGCGCAGTCGAAGGTGTTCAGGCGCATCACCAGCGGCTCACCCGGCTTGTTCTTCTCGATCACCGGGAGCGCGTCCTCCCACAGCGAGACGATGCGCTGCTGCGGATAGTGGTAGCCGACCTTGTTGATGACGGCGTCGTACTGGATGTTGGCGCCCTTGTACACGCGCGGCGTCCAGGCGCCGAACGGGCCGGAGGGCAGGGTGAGCTGCTGGGTGAGCGTGGCGCCGCCGTTCCATCTGTTGCTGCCGTTGCTGGCGACCGGAGCGCCCGCATCGTCCTGACACGGATCGCTGAACGCGCCGCCCGGGACCGCCGGGTTGGTGTTGACCGTGAACGTCGCGGCCTGCACCGTGCCGTTGGGCAGCACGCGGGAGGTCGGGATGCTGCCCCGCGAGTGGAACGCCATCGCCGAGCGCTCGACGTCCGTTCCCTCTTCAGGGAAGAACACCGGCTTGGCCTTGGCGATGAACTTGGTCAGATCCACCGGGCTGACGATGCCGGCGATGGTCGGGCCCGCCTGGCCGCCGGCAGCGACGCCGTGCAGCGCATGGCGCGGCAGACCGCCGTGCATCTGGGTGTAGTCGCCGGCGAGGTTGACGAAGTTGTCCTTCATGGCGGTGCTCATGCTGGCGAAGGGCTCCTTGCCGGAGGCGACCAGAGCTTGCGCCTCGGCCTTCGTCATCATGTCCATCGGCGGCGTCGAGGGACGCTGTCCGTTGATGCCCTGCTCGCAGGCCGGGTCGGTCGCGTCCGGCCCGCAGGCGATGCCGGCGATCCAGAACGGGAAGCCGGGGTTGCGGTCGTCGGCGGTGCCGAACGTGCCGTCCGTGCCGGCGATCGCCGCGTAGGGCAGGACTGCCTGGCTGGAGGTGCCGCCGGGGGCTGCACCATTGCGGTCCACCGCCTTGACGGTCACGCCGGGCGCGGGCATCGGGGCGAGCCCCTTGCCGGGCAGCGGAACCACCGCGGGGATGGGCGTGCCGACGACGAGTTCGCCATCCGGCAGCGCGCGGGCGAGGGCGGCGGGCGTGCCGTCCTTCAGCGCGAAGGGCGCGGTGTGGAACCCGGCGCCGGAAACCGCCAGCTTGGTGCCGGCCTCGAACACGTCGTGGTTGCGCCACATGTACCACATGCCCTGGGCGAAGTGGGGATAGAAGTGGCAGTGGTAGATGGCGTCGCCGGCCGACTTGTTGCGGTTGCCGGAGCCGCCGTTGGCGATTTCATACGTGTAGCCCATGCCGGGGCCGATGCCCTGGGCGTCGAGATAGTTCGAGTTGTCGTCGTTCGGGTTGAACAGCCACTGGTGGTTGTGCAGGTGGAAGACGTGCTGCTCGAAGCCGTTGTGGGTGTTGCGGAACTTGACGAAATCGCCGATGTAGCTGTGGTTGATGTTGGCCGGGTCGCCGGGATAGAACGCCTTGGTCGCTTTCGGCCCGAGCGCGGCGACGAACTGCTGTTCCGCCGCTGACAGGGCGGGCGTGCCGTTCTTTAGGAACAGCAGGATGTTGATCACGTTCTGCGGGGTGATGGTTTCCAGGCCGGCATTGGCCGGGATGTCCACCGGTTGCCGATCTCGCCCACCGTGAAGTGGGTGAGGAAGAATTCCTCGTAGGCGCAGTTCAGGCAGTCGTGCATCGGGCCGACGCCGAGGCGGTTGGAGAGGATCTCCGTGCCGATGCCGCCCGAGGCGTAGTTGATCATGAACTTGTCGCGCACGCCCTTGAGCAGGTAGGCGAAGACCGTGGTGAGCGGGTCGGGTGTCCCGGCATTCGTTCCTGCCGGGCAGCCCCGGCGGATCACCCGGATTGCAGTCGGCTGCAGGCGGCAGGAAGCCGGCGACGTTGTAGAAGCCGGGGTAGGCCTGGGCGTTCGCCACCTCGTCGTGCCACACCTGCGCGAAGTCGCGGAACGGCTCCAGGCGATTGGGGTAGGCCGGGTTGCGCCTGCCGGCGTTTTCCAGCGGATAGGTGCTGGCCGGGAAGGTGCCGTCGGCGTTGGGTCCGGCGATGGCGGCGTCAACCTCGGTATGCACGATGGTGCACGTGTTGCCCACCGGGTTGGCGGCGCCGCAGTCCATCATGTTCAGGATCGGGATTCCGCCCTTGCCTTCTTGCGCCCACACACTCGTGGGGGCGGTCGGGAAGCGCGCCTGCGTAGTTCAGCACCGGGTGGCCCTGAGGCGTCGTGCGAGTACCGCGCGTCGCGAGGCGCATCTCCTCCTCGGTCACCGTGTTGCGATAGATGCGGGCGCCGCGGGGCTCGACGATCACCTGGCCGAACAGGCCGTTGGCGGTGTTGCCCTGATTGGCGTCGGAGCCCATCAGCGCGCCGTGATTGATGATCTGGTACACCTGCTCGCGCTCGGCGTACAGGTTGTAGGTGATAGTGCCGCCCGGCGCCACCAGGCTGGACAGGTTGTTGCCGACGAAGGAACCGTCGTTGAGGATGCCTCCCTGGGTGCGCAACTGCATGCCGGCGGCGTGGAAGCCCACGCGGCGGTCGGCCACCTGCTCGTCCACCGACACCGGGATCTGCGGCGTGCCGTCCGGAAGAGTGACCGGGTTCGGGTCGTTGGCGATGCCGTCGCGATCGACTACGAAGTTGCGCGCGTTGGGCAGGCCGACACGAGGTTCTGGAACTTGACGGTCAGGAATCGCCCGCCGCCACCCGCAGCACCAGCGGACGCGGCCGCTTGTCGTCGCGCAGCTTGACACTGCCGGCGCCGGCGCCGCCTGGCCTCCGCTTGTCCGATGTCGGCCACGTCGCGCCGCAGCGCGTACATCATGCCGTTCACGTTGGACGCGCCAGACGGTTGTTCACGATCGGCATGTCGATCGCCACCACATCCGCGGTGATGGTGCGCGTACAGGTGATCGCCGCTTGGGCGCCGCTCGCACCCAGCGCGGCCAGACCGCCGAAGACAGCCACCGACAGCGACCAGAGTTTCCTCCGGGGCTTCACGCCTGTCGGTGGTCCGTCTCGGCTACCCCACTCATCCATACTCATAGCAAGACTCCCATTCTTCATGTTTGCTTCAAACGCACCCTGTCCGGGGAGACGGGCGGCCCCCTGGCGCATTCAAGTTGTTATGCCGGTGCCCGCTGCGCCAAACGCGGACCCCGTGGTTTTCGACGCGCGTGCCCGCGCTAGCCCGTTGGGTATTGCCGGATCTCCGGGTGCCGAACGGCCCGCTCGGGGCCCCACGGCGCCGCGGCCATCGCGGCCGTAGCAATGAGGATGGTGCTTGCATGAGCCCGCCGACCGCATGCAGTCAGCCCGTCTGCGCGGGCTGACTGCATCTGGCCGGCAAGGCCGACGTCGAAACCGGTGGTGCAAAATTCGGGGGCGGAAGCGGGGATCGCGGCGGCAGCGCTGGTGGTGCGCGGCGATCCGGAAACGAAATCAGGGGCGGAGAGAGCGGCGGCGAACGAAGCCACCGGCATCACCCAGCCGATGAAGAGAATCAGTGCGCGCAATGCGAGCGCACCCCTGTTGCGGGACCCTTGCATGTCAGTATTGACCCCATGCCCCGGCCAGCCGACCGGGACAGACCTCCTGCTGAACCGTTCAGGGACGCGGCAGCGGACCGCCTGAACGGGCTCGGGCTCGACCATGTTTTGTATCCATGCGGAGGGGCTTCTGCCTCCGTGAATCGCGACGTCGTAATCGGTGTTCCGGATTGGGGAGACGCCGTCGCGTTGTGGCCTGGTCGATGCCTGACGTATTGCTTGCGAACACCCAGTGCGAAAAGCGTTCCAGACGCTGACGAAACGCTTACGCAGTCAGTGGTGAACCGCAGCATCCGGCGCCAAGTTCCGACCGCGGCGCGCCCGCCGTTCCATGCTTGGCGCATCCCGGGTCAAGGAGATGGTGCCGATGTCAATGGTTGGCTGGTAAATCAGGAAACACTGAAATGACGCGTGGGGAATTCCGGCGGCATCGCACGGCGCAGGCCTCACGCGCGGAGGATTGCCCTGCGGCGGATTTGACGGAGTGGGGAGTCGCGGCTGGATTCCCCACGAATTCCCCAAATGTGGGTGGGGAATTACCCACCCCTGCCACTACCGGAAAACCCGCGGTTGGCGTGGCGGGCACGGCCCGCCCTACGGGAATTGGAGCGCCACGACGCGATTCGTAGGGCGGGCCGTGCCCGCCGTCCCCGCCACGCCATCCACCGTAGGGCGGGCCGTGCCCGCCGATCCCCTACTCGCCGAACGCCGCCCCGGACGCACGGCGGACGTTGTCTCCGCCCCAATCCTCGGGATAGACGCCGCGCTCGCAATAGCGGCGGAAGGTGGAATACGGCCAATCCGCCGCGCGGGCGGCATGGCCGTGCTTTGACCGGGTTCCAATGGATGTAATCCGCGTGGCGCGCGAAATCCGCGTCGTCGCGGATCAGGTGCTCCCAGAACCGCTCCTGCCACAGGCCCGATTTCCGGCCCGCATCTCCCGCCGCCACGGCCTGGCTGGTGAGGCGTTTGATGGCGGACCAGCGCGAGGAGAAATCCGCGTCGTCCGGCGGCAGCGTCCACAGGCAATGGATATGGTCCGGCAGCAGCACCCAGGCATCGACCCGAAACGGTTGCGCCGCGCGCACGCGAGCAATCGCCTCGCGCAGCGCCCGGCGCACGGGTTCGGTGATCAGCACCGGCTGGCGGCCGCCAGCGACGACGGTGAAGAAATAGGTGCCGCCCGCGACCCGGGCGCGGCGGTAATTTGGCATGGGGCGTACGAATGTGACCGGCGGACACGGTCCGCCCTACGACAAGGATGCCGCTGCGAGGTTCGTAGGGCGGGCCGTGCCCGCCGATCCGCCGCGCGCCCATGCCTTCGTAGGGCGGGCCGTGCCCGCCGAAAAAACAGCCTACGACTTGTCGCCGGCCAGCCAGCGGTAGACGAACCCGCCGAGCACGCCGCCGGCGATGGGCGCGACCCAGAATAGCCAGAGCTGGCCAGCGCCCAGCCGCCGACAAAGACCGCGACGCCGGTGCTGCGGGCCGGGTTCACCGAGGTGTTGGTGACGGGGATGCTGATCAGGTGGATCAGCGTAGGGCGAGGCCGATGGCGATCGGGGCGAAGCCCTGGGGCGCCGCTTGTCCGTCGCGCCCATGATGATGAAGAGGAACATGAAGGTCATCACGATCTCGGAGACCAGCGCGGCGACAGCGGAGTACCGCCGGGCGAATGGTCGCCGTAGCCGTTGGAGGCAAAGCCGCCGGAGAAGCGAAGCCGGCCTTGCCGCTGGCGATGAGGTAGAGGAGCCCCCGGCCGCGATGCCGCCCACCACCTGGGCGATGATGTAGGGCACCAGTTCCTTCGCCGGGAAGCGGCCGCCGGCCCAGAGCCCGACCGAAACGGCCGGGTTCAGGTGGCAGCCGGAGATATGGCCGATGGCGTAGGCCATGGTCAGCACCGTCAGGCCGAACGCCAGGGCAACGCCGACGAAGCCGATGCCGAGATTGGGAAACGCCGCCGCCAGCACCGCGCTGCCGCATCCGCCGAACACCAGCCAGAACGTCCCGATGAACTCCGCACCGGTTTTTTGAGCCATTGTTGCCATCTTCGTGCCCCCCTTTTTATTGAACAGAAAAACACTCGCATTCTATCCGAATATGCCGGGTCGATCGGATGAACCGGCGGGCGTGGCCCGCCCTACGGGATGGTTGCCGTTGTGCGGGTCGCCGGGCCGGCGGGCATGGCCCGCCCTACGGGGTCATCGCCCTTGCGCGGATCGCCGGGCCGGCGGGCATGGCCCGCCCCACGGGGTCGTTGCGATGTTGCGGTGCGTAGGGCGGGCCGTGCCCGCCAAAACACTGCGCGATGGGTCGGCTCAGGGGGCGAGTCGCGCGACCAGGGCATCGAGGTACGCAGCGGCCTGCGGCGAGCCTTCCGCCGGCGCCCAGGGCGCCAGTTCCGCCGCGCGCAGGGGCAGGAAGGGGCCGGCCTTGGCCTCGAACAGGACGGTGCCCGCTTCGAGGGCGAACAGGGTGTGGTAGCGGCCATGGGGAATGTCGATGCCGACGCAGTCGCCGCCCGGCACCAGCAGCGCCGCGGCCGTCACCGCGCCCGATTCGTCGAACAGCACCGCGCCGAGCCGGCCGCGCAGCACGATGATGGTCTCGTCCTTGGCCGGATCGAGGTGGCGATGGGGCCGCACGTAGGATCCGGGCTCGATGGCATTGAGCAGGCGCTGGCAGGCATCGCCGTCCTGGTGGTGGAAGTTGTGATTGCGGCGGCGGCGCGGGCTGGCGCGGGCCGCGGCGCATACACCGGCGAGGAGGGCGGCGTCGATCAGGGTGGCCCCTGGGTTCATGGCGGTTGGGCGCGGGCAGAGAGCGAAGTGTACGCCAGCCGCTACGGCGCAAGATCAGCGCGGCGGCGCGAGCGAGGTGTCCTGGGCCGCGCGGCGGATCGCCTCCACCACCGGGTAGCGGATGCGGCGCTCGTGGGAGATGGCGTAGAACTGCTCGCGCACCTCCGGCAGCGTGCCCACCGCCTCGGCTGCGTAGTGGGACCGGAGGTCTTCGGCGAGCGCCGCCGGCGCCGGGAACAGCCCCATGCCGTGGCGGGCGAAGGTCTTGAGCAGGGCCGTGTCGTCGAACTCGGCGACGATCTGCGGCCGGATGGCGCGCGCCTGCAGCCAGGCCTCGAGCCTGCCGCGCAGGGCGCTGTTGCGCGTCGGCAGCAGCAGCGGCGCGCGCTCCAGACTGCCGGGGAAGCCGCTGCGATATTTCGCCGCCAGTTCCGCCACGCCGAAGATCGCCACCTCGCCCTCCCCCAGCCCGTGGCTGAATACCCGCACGCCGCCGCCGGCGCCGGCGGGCCGGTCGGCGAGCACGACATCCAGCTTGTGCAGCGCCAGGTCGGCCAGTAGAGCGTCGAACTTGCCCTCGAGGCAGGTCAGGCGCACTGCCTGGGGCAGCTGCAGCGCGGCTTGCAGCAGGCGATAGGCGACCAGCTTGGGCACGGCATCCGAGATGCCCACGGTGAGGCGCAGGCTGCGCTCGCCGGCCCCGCTTTCGATCGATTCGCGCAACTGCTCGCCCAGCAGGAAAATCTGATCGGCATAGCCGAGGGCGACCGCCCGGCCTCGGTGAGGGCCAGCCGCCGCCCTTCCGGCACGAACAGGGCGGTGCCGCAATCGCGCTCCAGCAGCGCGAGCTGGCCGCTGATGGTCTGCACCGTCACGCCGAGGCGTTGCGCCGCCCGGGTGATCGTTCCTTCCTTGGCCACCACCCAGAAGTAGAGCAGATGGCGATAGTTTAGTCCGTACGCCTGCATGTTTCGGGATTTCCGAGAATTTCCTTCGAGTGAATTCGCTTTTTCCTGAACAGCTTCGCGCCTACATTGTGCTCTCGCAAGCGCTTGCTTGCTCACAGCGAGGAAATCGACATGGATCTGCAATACCGCGAACACGACTGCGCACGCCGCGAAAAGCGCCTCGCCGGCTGGCTGCGCGCCTACCCCGCCAACGGCCCGAAGGCGATGGCACGGCTGCTGGTGGTGACGCTGCTCGCCGACGGCCTGCTGCAGGCGCGGGAGCTGGAACGTCTTGCCCGCGCCAACGCCTACGCCCGCCTCGGCATGACGCAGGCCGAGTTCATGCAGGTGCTGGCCGAGTTCTGCCAGGACATGCTGGCCCGCGCTCCGCGCAGCGCCGACGGGCACTGCGAGCTGGCGCCCGAACCGATGGCGCTGATGCTGGCGGAGATCACCGATCCATGGCGCCGCCGCGAGTTGATGCGGCTGATGATCGAGGCCATCCGCGCCGATGACCGCGTCGCCCGCGGCGAGTCGGTGGCGTTCTGGCAGGCGCTCGATGCCTGGGGCATGACGCTGTCGGACCTGGTGCCCTCCCTGTCCGCCGCCGGCCCGGCGAAGGCGCAGCCGCATGCCGCGCACCAGCATGCGGGACATTGGCGCATGCGGCGCCTGGCGGCGCGCCCCGCAGCCGGGGACTCGCGTTCCATCGTCCGCGAGTGAGGCGGCGACGACCCCAGCGCCGCGCCCGGCATGCGCCCGGCGCCGGGCGGATCGCTCGCCGCAAGCATTGCGCTGCCTCTCGATGCGGGTGGAGAATGCGGGGCGCGCCCGCAGCAGGGCGTTCGGACCATCGAGGAGAGGAACGCAATGCCCAGGCACTGGCTGCAGGTCAAGGGGGACCCCATGGTGCGCGAATTCCTGTTCGCGCAGCAGCGGGTGGACAGCCTGTTCGATACGCAGATCGACCATGTCCATGACATCGTCACCACGCTGCTGACGTCCAAGGGGGTGTTCCACGCCAAGATCCACTACTTGTCGAGCCAGTTGAGCTGCTGGTTCTGCGACGACGTGTACCGCTATCGCATCTACGTGCGCAAGGAGGTGCTGGACCCGGGCTTCCTCGACCAGTTTCGCATCAGACCCTCCAGCACCTGAAGCCGCTGCTCGACGACGAGGCTCTGGCGCGGATCCTCGGGGAGTTCCGCCGCCTGCGCCTGACCGACGAAACCATCTATCTGCGCAATGCCTCGATCAACCGGGTGAACGGCATGATCGGCATGACCTTCTCCTGCGACGGCACCCACTACATCGATCACCGCACCTTCTTCGAGCGGCTCGAAAGCTTCGGCAAGGATCTCGCCCTGGCACGGACGTAGGGGAGGACGGCGGGCACGGCCCGCCCTACGAGGTCGTTGGCCTGGTGCGCTTCGTAGGGCGGCCCGTGGCCGCCGGGCCAGGCTGGCGGGCACGGCCCGCCCTACGGGGTCGTTGCCCTCGTGCGCTTCGTATGGCGGCCCATGGCCGGGCCACTGGCGGGCACGGCCCGCCCTACGGGGTCGTTTTCCTCGTGCGCTTCGTAGGGCGGCCCGTGGCCGCCGGGCCAGCCTGGCGGGCACGGCCCGCCCTACGTGTAGAGGACTTCGACGTTGCCCTTGCTCAGCCAGTCGCGCAGGCCGCTCAGCAGTTGGTCGTCGAGCCGCACGCGCCAGGCATCGCCGAGCGGCAGCTCGCACTCGGCGACCGCGTTGCGGTAGCGCACCCGCACCGGGCACGGGCCGTCGCGGAACGGCGCCAGCATGGCGCGCAGCTTCTCCGCCGCGGCGTTGCCGCCGCCCGCCTGCTTCACTTCGCCGTTGAGGGAGAGCTTGAGCGCCTTGGCGAAGCGCCCGCGCGCCTCCGCCAGGGTCAGCAGCCGGTCGGCGGTGATGCGCAGGCCGCCGGAGAAGTCGTCGCGCTGCACCTTGCCCTCGACCACCAGCACCTCGTCCTCGCGGATCTTGGCGCGCTCCGCCTCGAACAGTTCGTTGAACACCGACACTTCCAGCTGCGCCGTGCCGTCGTCGAGCATGACGATGGCCATCTTGCCGCGGCGCGTCATCTGGGTGCGCACGGAGGCGACGATGCCGGCGAGGATGCAGCCCTCCTTGCCCGGTTCCAGTTGCCCGAGGGACTTGCGCACGAAGGAGGCGAGCTCGTCGCGCACCTCGTGGTAGGGGTGGCCGGAGAGGAAGAAGCCGAGCGCCTGCTTCTCGTTGAGCAGGCGCTCGCGCTCCGACCAGCGCGGCACTTCGACGTAGTGCGGCGCCGCCGGCCCGCCGCCGGGCAGGTCGAACAGCCCGCCCTGGAAGGCATCGCGCTGGGCCTGCTCCGCCGCCTCCATCGCCACGCCCACCGAGGCCAGCAGCCGGGCGCGGTGATCGTCGAGGGCGTCGAAGGCGCCGGCGCGCACCAGCGCTTCGATGACGCGGCGATTGACGATGCGCTTGTCCACGCGGCGGCAGAAATCGCACAGGTCGGCGAACGGGCCGTCCGTTTGCCGCGCCTTGACGATGGCGCCGATGGCCGATTCGCCGGTGCCCTTGATGGCGCCCAGGCCGTAGCGGATGGTCTTGCGGTCCACCGGCCGGAAGCGGTAGCCGCTGTGGTTGATGTCGGGCGCCAGGAAGGTGATGCCGTTGGCCAGGCAGTCCTGGTGGAAGAGCTGCACCTTGTCGGTGTCCGCCAGTTCCGACGACAGGGTCGCCGCCATGAAGGCGGCGGTGTGGTGCTGCTTGAGCCAGGCGGTCTGGTAGGCGACCAGGGCATAGGCCGCCGAATGGCTCTTGTTGAAGCCGTACTCGGCGAACTTCTCCATCAGGTCGAAGAGCTGGGTGGCGAGCGCCTCGCCCACGCCGCGGCTCTTCGCGCCGTCGAGGAAGATGGAACGCTGCTTGGCCATCTCCTCCGGCTTCTTCTTGCCCATCGCGCGCCGCAGCATGTCGGCGCCGCCCAGGGTGTAGCCGGCCAGGATCTGCGCCACCAGCATCACCTGCTCCTGGTACACGATGACGCCGTAGGTGGGTTTGAGCACCGGCTCCAGGTCGGGATGGAAGTACTCCGCGCGCTGCCGGCCGTGCTTGCGCAGGATGAAGTCGTCCACCATGCCCGACTGCAGCGGTCCGGGGCGGTTCAGCGCCATGAGGGCGATGATGTCCTCGAAGCAGTCGCCCTTGAGGCGCCGCTCCAGGTCCTTGGCGGAGCGCGATTCCGACTGGAACACGGCGGTGGTGTTGCCGGAGGCGAACAGGGCGTAGGACTGGGGGTCGTTGAGCGGAAGGTCCTCCAGGCGGAAGTCCTTCAGTTCGGGGTTGAGTTCGCGCAGGAAGCCGACGGCCTCGTCCAGGATGGTGAGGGTGCGCAGGCCGAGGAAGTCGAACTTGACCAGGCCGACGCGCTCCACGTCGTCCTTGTCGAACTGGCTCACCACCGACTCGGCGCCCGCCGCGCAATAGAGCGGGCAGAAGTCGGTGAGCTTGCCCGGCGCGATCAATACGCCGCCGGCATGCATGCCGACATTGCGCGTGAGGCCTTCCAGCTTCTCCGCCAGATCCCACAGCTCGCGCAGTTCCTCCTCGGCCTCGAGGCGCTGGCGCAGCGCCGGCTCCTTCTCCCGCGCCTGCGCCAGGGTGATGCCGATCTCGTTCGGGATCAGCTTGGCGAACTGGTCCACGAAGTTGAACGGCATGTCGAGCACGCGCCCGACGTCGCGGATCACCGCCTTCGCCGCCATGGTGCCGAAGGTGGCGATCTGCGACACCGAGGCGGCGCCGTAGCGCTGCTTGACGTAGTCGATGACGCGGTCGCGCCCGTCCTGGCAGAAGTCCACGTCGAAGTCGGGCATCGACACCCGCTCCGGATTGAGGAAGCGCTCGAACAGCAGGTCGTAGCGCAGGGGATCGAGATCGGTGATGCCGAGCGCATAGGCGACGAGGGAGCCGGCGCCGGAGCCGCGCCCCGGCCCGACCGGCACGCCGTTCCCCTTGGCCCAGTTGATGAAGTCGGCGACGATCAGGAAATAGCCGGGAAAGCCCATCTGCTGGATGGTGGCGGTCTCGAACTCGAGCCGCTGCAGGTACTCCGGCCGCTTCGCCGCGCGCACCTGCGGGTCGGGGAAAAGCTGCGCCAGCCGCGTCTCCAGCCCGGCGGCGGCCTGCTGCGCCAGGTAGTCGTCGAGCGAGACGCCTGCCGGGGTCGGAAACTGCGGCAGCTTGTTCTTGCCCAGTTCCACCGACAGGCTGCAGCGGCGCGCGATCTCCACCGAGTTGGCGAGCGCCTCGGGCAGATCGGCGAACAGTTCCGCCATCTCCGCCTGCGTCTTGAAGTACTGCTCCTCGGTGAAGCTGCGCGGCCGGCGCGGATCGGCCAGGACGTAGCCCTCGGCGATGCAGACCCGCGCCTCGTGCGCCTTGAAGTCCTCGCGGTCGAGGAACTGCACCGGGTGCGTCGCCACCAGCGGCAGGTCGAGCTTCGCCGCCAGCGCCACGCTGCGCGCGATCAGCGCCTCCTGCTGCGCCTGGCCGGGGCCGTGCAGGCGCTGCAGTTCCAGATAGTAGGCGCCGGGAAACCATTGCGCCCAGTCGCGCGCGTGCTTCTCCGCCGCCGCCGGATTGCCGGCGATCAGCGCCTGGCCGACGTCGCCCAGGTGCGCTCCCGACAGCGCGATCAGCCCGGCGTTGTCGCCCTGCGCCAGGGCGGCGCGGGAGATCTCGGCGCGGCCGCGGGCGCGGTTGCCGAGATAGGCATCGGTCAGCAGTTGGCACAGGCGCAGATAGCCGGAGCGGTTCTTCGCCAGCAGCAGCGCGCGCACGCCCGCGGCACGCGCGGCGTCGGCCTCGTCGGCGATCCACACGTCGCAGCCGATGACGGGTTTGACACCCCTGGCGCGCGCCGCCGAGTAGAACTTGACCATGCCGAACAGATTGGCAAGGTCCGTCACGGCCAGCGCCGGCATGGCGTCGCCGGCGGCCCGGTCAACGGCGGCGTCGATGCGGGTAAGGCCGTCGACGATGGAGTATTCCGAGTGGAGACGGAGATGGACGAAGGCGGGTGCAGCCATGGGCGGATTTTACGCGCCGCGCCGTACAAAGAACATGAGCCGTGATACGACGCAACGGCGCGGCCGCGCCGTGGCACCCCGCGGAAAGCCGCGCCAGTCAAGGCTTTCCGCGGGGTGTGCGATTCGATTCAGCGTCGCGGCAGGCGCCGCAATGCGCGGCGGGCACGGCCCGCCCTGCGAGCCGCGCCGTGGCGTCATCCCTGTACATTGGCGGGCACGGCCCGCCCTACGCATCGTGCGATCGGGCCCCATTCCGTAGGGCGGGCCATGCCCGCCGATCAGCCGCGCGTTGATGCCACCCGTAGGGCGGGCCGTGCCCGCCGATCAAACCCGGGTTGTTCCCGTCCGCCGTAGGGCGGGCCGTGCCCGCCGATCAACCCGCGCCCGCCGCCGTTCAGCCGGTGAAGCCGATGGTCTTGTGGCTGCCGTCGCAGAACGGCTTGTTGGCGGAGGCGCCGCAGCGACAGAACCAGCACTGCTCGGTGCGGGCCGCGACTTCGCCGAAGGCGTCGAGGAGGCTGAGCGGACCGTCGCACTGCACCGGCCCGCCGGGAAACACGGTGAGCTTGAGCGTGCCGGCGCCGAGCGCCTGCACCTGGTCCGTCTCGCCGCAACTGCCGTCGTGGCGGAAGCCGGCGCCGCCGTGGCTGTTGTCGCAGAACGGCTTGTTCTTGCTGGCGCCGCAGCGGCACAGCGCGACCCGGGTCTCGCGCCCGGTGAGCTTGCCGTCGCCGTCGTAGATCTCGATGTCGCCATGCAGATAGATGGGGCCGTCGGCCACGATGCGCGCCTCGTTGGTTGCCGGCGTCTGTTCGCAGGCCTTGCCGTCTTCCCCGCTCACGGTAAGCGCGCCGGTGGGACAGCGCGCGATGACGGCGATGACCTGGTCGGCGGCGGCCTTGCCCGGCTGCACCCAGGGCGTGGCCTTGGGATCGAACACCTGCGGCAGACCCTTCACGCATTCCGCCGCGTGGATGCAGCGCTCGACGTCGTAGCGCACGACCAGGCCCGCGCCGCGATACTCGCTTGTTCCGCTCATGTTCTCCTCCTTGTTTGGGTTGGAAGGGCGATTGTATGTCGGCGTGCCGCGGCAGTGCGCCCCGTCACTGCGCCGCCAGGCGCCCGCTCACCTGCGTCAGGCGCGCCGCCAGCGCCGCCACGCTCGCCTGCTGCCGCTCGTCCTTGAGCGCGCCGGCGGCGTCGAACGCCTCGTGGGCGCGGGACAGGGCGAACTGCTCCGCCAGCACCAGCACGCCCAGGCTCTGCAGGATGGCGCGCACATGGACCAGGCCGCGCAGGCCGCCCAGCGCGCCGGGGGAGGCCGCCAGCAGCGCCGCCACCTTGTTCTGATAGGGCACCGTGCCGCTCTCGCCGGCGTGGGGACGCGAGATCCAGTCCAGCGTGTTCTTGAGCAGCGCCGACACCGACCCGTTGTTCTCCGGCGAGACGATGAGCAGCGCGTCGTGCTCGCGCAACAGGCGCTTCAGTTCGAGGGCATTGCCCGGCACGCCCTGGGCCGCTTCCAGGTCGCCGTCGTAGAGCGGAAGCGCATAGTCGCGCAGGTCGATGAAGGTGGGCCGGGCGCCGGCCTCGCGCAGCGCGGCGGCGGCGACGCGGGCCAGTTTCTTGTTGAGCGAGTCTTCGCGGGCACTGCCGGCGAAGGCGAGGATCTTCGGCTGCATGGGCGGCTCCCCGGTGCGTGAGAAGGTGCAGTCTAACCGGCGCCGGCACCGAACGGGCGGCGCCGGCCCGCGACCGGTGCGGCCTCCTACGCGCGGCCGCGCAGATGCTGCAGCGTGACCTGGGCGACGCGCTTGCCGTACTCGTGCGCCGTGGCGAGGTCGCCCGCCGGCGGCGCCACGTCGGGACCGACGTCGGCATCCGATTGCGCCATCGGGCCGATGAAAGAGCCCATGCGGTTGAGGTCGTTGCGCTGCGCCTTGGAACTGTTGGCCGGCATCATGCCGGTGCCGACCCAGATCATGCCGTGCTGCATCGCCAGGGTGACGAAGTACATCAGGGTGTTGTACTTGTCGCCATTGAGCGAGGCCGAATTGGTGAAGCCGCCGGCGATCTTGTCCTTCCAGGCCTGGGCGGCCCAGGGCTTGGAACTGGCGTCGGCGAACTTCTTGAAGTCGCCCGAGGCGCCGCCCATGTAGGTGGGGGCGCCGAAGAGGATGGCGTCGGCGGCGGCGAGGTCGTCCCAGTGCTTGTCCACGTCGGCCACCGCGATCAGTTGGGCGGTGGCGCCGGCGACGGCGGCGGCGCCCTCATGCACCGCCTGCGCCTGCTTCGCCGTATGGCCGTAGCCCGAGTGGTAGACGATTGCGATCTTTGCCATGGTGTTTCTCCTTGCGTGGTGAATGGTTGTTGCGGCGGGCATGGCCCGCCCTACGCTTCTTGGTGAATGGGTGTTGCGGCGGGCATGGCCCGCCCTACGTTCGAGGTTGATGTTGGGCGGCGGGCGCGGCCCGCCCGACGGGGGCGATTCGCGGCGGTGTCTTTCGTAGGGCGGGCCGTGCCCGCCGCTCAGGGCAGGTCGAACAGGAGCACTTCGGCTTCCGCGTCGCCGCCGGCGATCTCGATGCGCGATTCGTCGCGCAGTTTGATGCCGTCGCCTGCCCCCAGCGCCGTGCCGTTCACCGCCGCGGCGCCGCGCACGACGTGCAGGTAGGCATGCCGCCCGGGGGCCGGCGCATGCTCCACGCGCTCGCCCGGGGCCAGCACGGCGGCATAGACGTCGGCATCCTGGCGGATGCTGAGGCTGCCGTCGCGGCCGTCGCCGGAGGCCACCAGCCGCAGGTGTCCGCGCTTTTCCTCCGGCGCGAACAACTTCTGCTCGTAGCTCGGTGCGATGCCCCTGACGTCGGGCACGATCCAGATCTGCAGCAGATGTACCCCTTCGTCGGGCGAGGGATTGAACTCGCTGTGCAGGACGCCGCGGCCGGCGCTCATGCGCTGCACTTCGCCGGGCCGGATCACCGTGCCGTTGCCCATCGAGTCCTTGTGTTCCAGGGCGCCATCGAGCAGATAGGTGAGGATCTCCATGTCGCGGTGGCCGTGCATGCCGAAGCCGGTGCCGGGGGCCACGAAGTCCTCGTTGATGACGCGCAGGGCGCCCCAGCCCATCTGCTCCGGATCGTGGTAATCGGCGAAAGAAAAGCTGTGATAGGTGTCCAGCCAGCCGTGGTTGGCATGGCCGCGGGCACCAGCGCGGCGGATCTCGACCATGTTTGCCTCCTGGGTTCGAAGATTTCGATGAATGGTGTTCAACGTCATGATCCATAATAGAGGCGGAGTGCTCGACATAAAAGCGACGATTTTTGACGTGATCGTTCGATTTTTTTCAACATGAAGATTTCCCTCGAAGCGCTGCAGATCCTGGACGCCATCGACGCCCGCGGCAGCTTCGCCGCCGCTGCCCAGGCCCTGTTCCGGGTTCCCTCCGCTCTCACCCACGCCGTGAAGAAACTGGAAGAGGACCTCGGCGTCGTCCTCTACGTGCGCCAGGGACGCCGCGCCCTGCTGACGCCGGCGGGCCGCATGCTGCTCGACGAAGGGCGCCACCTGCTGCGCGCCGCGGGCGACCTGGAGTGCCGGGTCAAGCGCGTGGCCACCGGCTGGGAGAGCGAACTGCGCGTCGCGGTGGATGCCATCATCGACTGCGCGGCGCTGCTGCCGCTGCTGGAAGAGTTCTATCGCCAGCCCTCCGGCACGCGCCTGCGCCTGTCCTACGAGGTGCTGGGAGGCTGCTGGGATGCCCTGCAGACCGGGCGCGCCGACCTCGCCATCGGCGCCCCGGGCGACCCGCCCTCCGGCGGCGGCTTCAAGACGCGGCCTTTCGGCACCGCGGAGTTCGTGTTCGCCGTAGCCCCCGCCCACCCTTTGGCCCAGGCCGCGGAACCGATCGCGCCCAGCCTCATCCAGCAGCATCGCGCGGTCGCCCTGGCCGACACCTCGCGCCAGTTGCTGGCGCGCAGCAGCGGCCTGCTCTCGGGCCAGGACGTGCTCACGGTGCCCGATCTGGCGGCCAAGGTGGCGGCCCAGGTGGCGGGACTCGGCGTCGGCTACCTGCCGGCGCGCATCGCCCGCGGCGAGGCCGCGGCCGGACGCCTGGTGCTGCGCGAGGTGGCGGAGCCGAAGCCGGACACGCCCATGCACCTGGCGTGGCGCCACGAGCACCGGGGCAAGGCCCTCGACTGGCTGGTGGAGCGGCTGCAGGAGCAGACCCTGCGGCGCGCCCTGCTCGGCCTGCCGCCGCCCGTGGCACCGAACCGGGCGGCGCGTGAAACGCGGCGCGGTTAACGGAAGGCGGGGGTGAGGGAACTGCGGCGCGGCTAGCTATTTCTTCTCCAGCGCCTCGCGCTCCAGCAGCAGGTAGGTGTTGTAGGCGTTGCGCCGGTTGGCGTCGGCGAAGGCCGGCAGGGTCTCGAACTCGGACCAGTCGGTCTTGTCGTAGGCCTCGTCGAAGGGCGTGAATTCGGCCACCGCCTTGCCCATGCGGGCGCGCAGGTAGAGGAGATAGTCGCGGGTGAGCTTGAGGTCCTGCGCCGGCTGATCGGAATGGGCGCCGTGGCCCGGCACCAGCACTTGGGGCCGCAGCCCGGTCAGCTTGTCCAGGGAGCCGAGCCAGGCGCGGCTGTCGGCGTCGCCGACGAAGGGCACGCGGTCCTTGAACACGAGGTCGCCGGCGAACAGCACCAGGTCTTCCACCACCAGCAGCGCCATGTCCTCCGCCGAATGCGCGGGCCCGACATGGCGCAGCAGGAAATGCAGGCCGCCGAAAATGAAGTCGGTGTCGCCGGCCAGCCACACGTGCGCCGGGACGATGCGGAAATCCTCGCCGATCCACGGCGCCAGCGCTTCGCGCCGCTGCTTCAGGCGCTCCTGCACGCCGTCCGAGCGCAGCACGTCCTGGCCGCGCTCGTGCGCCCAGATCTTGGCGCCGGCTTCCTCGAACACCTGCAGCCCGTAGTAGTGGTCGGCATGATAGTGGGTGACGACGACGATCTTGATCGGCTTGTCGGTCACGCGGCGGATCAAATCCAGCAGCTTGCGCGCCAGCGGCCGCGTGCCCAGGGCGTCCACCACCAGCACGCCCTCCTCCGTGACGACGAAGCCGGCATTGGACATGAAGCCCTGGTTCTCGGCCGAAACGGCCCCGGTCTGGCCCTGCACGTACCAGGTGTGCTCGCCTACCCGCAGCGCCTGCATCGGCACCGTCGCCGGGGATTCCGCGGCCCACGACGAAGCAGCCGCGAGCCAGACGAGCAGAAACAAGAACGTGCGCACTGCCTCCTCCTTTCCGTTGCGCCCGCGAGCATAGCGCAGCAAGGTGCCGGCGGCGACGCATTGACCCGGTTTCCGCCGCCGCGTAGATTCCGTCGCTGCCGCCCAGCCCGGAGTCCGTTCCCCATGCATCGTCTTTCCCTTCCGATCCTTGCAGCGCTCATTCTCGCCGCCTGCGGCGAGCCCCCTTCCCCGCCGCCGCAGAAACCGGCCGCCGCCGAGCCCGGCGTGTTCGACCCCCAGCTCAAGGCGCTGGACAAGGCCAAGGGCGTGGAGCAGACGCTGGCCGACCAGGCCGAAGCCCAGCGCAAGTCGATCGAGGAGGCGGAGAAGCGCTGAATCCCGGCGCCGTCCCGTCCTATGCCGCGTCGATCCAGTCGATGATCGCCTGCCACTGTTCCAGGTCCTTCTCCGCGCGCGAGGGCGGCAGGTCGAACAGGGTCAGGCCGTGGGCCGCGGCCTGGACGTAGAGCTGCGTGTCGCGCAGATAGGTCAGCACCGGCAGATCGTAGTTTTCCAGGAAGCGCTCCAGCTCGTGGGCGGAGCGGGTGCGCGGATCGACGCGCATGCCGACGATACCCACCCGGATCTCGCCCTGGCGGATCGCCTTCTCCTGCGCCAGGGCGTCGAGAAAGCCGCCGGTGGCGAGGATGTCGAACAGCGAAGGCTGCAGCGGCACCAGCACCTGCGTCACCCGCTTCAGCACGGCGGCGAGCTTCTTGCCGTGGAGTCCGGCGGGCGAATCGAGCACGGCGTGGGTGGTGTCCCTGGGCGGACGCGCCAGTTTGCCGGGATCGGCGCGATCCACCTCCCAGCCGCGGATCGCGGGCAGGCCCAGGGGACGCAGCCGCAGCCACTGCTGCGCCGCCTGCAGGCGGTCGATGTCGCCCAGCATCACGCGCCGCCCGGCGCGCGCCAGATGGCCGGCCAGGTTGGTCGCCAGCGTGGTCTTGCCGGAACCGCCTTTGGGGTTGGCGACGAGGATGGACCGCATCGGCGGAATCTAGCACAGCACCATCGCGGCGGGTGCGGACGCCGGAATTGCGGCACAATTGCCGGCACCAACAACAAACCGTGCGATGGAGGGAATGATGTCGGGCAAGCTCGGTTGGCAAGGCCGTTTCTACGAGGATTTCAAGATTGGCGACGTGTACCAGCACCCGCTGGGACGCACCGTCCTGGAGGTGGACAACTCCTGGTTCACGCTGCTGACGCAGAACACCGCGCCGATCCACGTGGACCGCCATTACGCCGCCCAGACGCCGTGGCGACGGCCGCTGGTGGATTCCACCTTTACCCTGGCACTCATCACCGGCCAGAGCGTCACCGACGTGTCGCAGAATATTTTCGCCAACCTGGGCTGGGACGAAGTGCGCCTGCCGGCGCCGGTGTTCGACGGCGATACCCTCTACTCGCAGTCGGAGGTGCTGGACAAGCGCGAATCGCAGTCGAACATCGACGTCGGCATCGTCCGCGTCAGGACCACGGGCTACAACCAGGACGGCGAGGTGGTTATCACCTTCATCCGCACCATGATGGTGTACAAGCGCGGGCACCAGCCCTTGGTCAAGCGCCTGCGGCCGCACGCCGACGAGAACCACCAGTGAGCGTCACGGCGCCCGGCCCGCAGGGCACGCCATGCGCGCCGGATTTCGCATCGGTTCAGATCAGAGGCGGCGGGCACGGCCCGCCCTACGGGTGAGCGCCGTCGTGCTTCGTAGGGCGGCCCGTGGCCGCCGCATCGAACCTGCGGCGCCCGTGCGTAGGGCGGCCCGTGGCCGCCCATGAACCACGGTCCGCGTCGCCGCGGACCGGCGCGTCACTTCTGCGCCGCGGTCTGTTTCGCCTGTTCGATCGCCTGATAGCGTTCCTGATCCGCGGCGAGGATCTTGGCGCGCTCCTCCTCGCTGAGCGGCTTGCCGCGCTCGCGCTGCAGCGCCGGCACGATGTTCACCTTGGGCGGCACGTCGCGGCCGTCGGTGGCCATCCATTCCTTGATCTTCGACTGCGGCACGCCGGAGACGGCGGAGGCCGTCGCCACGAAGCGTTCCTGCGCCTTGCGGATTTCACCCTTGAGATACGCCGCCTGCGCCGGCGTGTAGGCCTGTTCCTTCGACAACCCCTGCGCCTGGGCCTGCATGCTGCAGGCGAGCGCGGCGGCGAATACCATTGCTGCTTTCCACGACATCGTTTCGACCCTGTTTTCTGATTCCCTCCGGCATGGTAAACGCGCCGGATCCCGTTATGGTAACAATACGGTGGAGCCGGTGGTGCGGCGCGCCTCGAGGTCGATCTGGGCCTGGGCCGCATCCTTCAGGGCGTAGGTCTGATTGACCTCGATGCGGACCTTGCCCGACGAAGCCACGATCTCGAACAACTCGCCCGCCAGCGCCTCCAGGTCGGCGCGCTTGGCGACGTAGTGCATCAGCGTCGGCCGCGTCACGAACAGCGAGCCCTTCTGCGAGAGCAGCAGCAGATCCAGGGGCGGCACCGGGCCGGAGGCGTTGCCGAAGGTCACCATCATTCCGAGCGGCCGCAGGCAGTCGAGGGAGCCGGCGAAGGTGTCCTTGCCGACGCCGTCATACACCACCGCCACGCCTTCGCCGCCGGTGATCTCGCGCACCCGCTGCACGAAATTCTCGCGCGTGTACAGGATGACATGATCGCAGCCGTGGGCGCGGGCAAGTTGCGCCTTGGCCTCCGAGGAGGTGGTGCCGATCACCGTGGCGCCGAGCGCCTTCGCCCACTGGCAGGCGATGAGGCCGACGCCGCCCGCCACGGCGTGGATCAGCACCGCGTCACCGGCCTGCACGCGATAGGTGCGCCGCAGCAGGTAGGCGGCGGTGAGTCCCTGCAGCATCATCGCCGCGGCGCTCGTGAAATCGATGGACTGCGGCAGCTTTACCAGCCGGTCGGCGGGAATGAGCCGCGCCTCGCTGTAGCCGCCGAGCGGCCCACCGGCATACGCGACCCGGTCTCCCGGCTGCACGTGCCGTACCGCCGAGCCCACCGCCTCCACCACCCCAGCACCCTCCAGGCCGATGCCGGAGGGCAGCGGCACCGGATAGAGGCCGCTGCGGTGATAGATGTCGATGAAGTTCAGGCCGCAGGCGTGCTGCCGGATGCGCGCCTCGTTGGCGCCGGGATCGCCGACGGCGACCTCTTCCCAGCGCAGCACTTCGGGCCCGCCGGTCTGATGAAAGCGAATCGCGTGAGTCATGTTTCCCTCCAGTGTCTGCTCCGGACCGGGTGGCGCGCGTGGATCAGCGCCGCAAGATCCAGACGATGATGCTGATGATGACGGACAGGACTATGCCCGTGGTCAGCGGGAAATAGAAGCTGTAGCCCTCGCGCTCGATGCCAATGTCGCCCGGCAGCCGCCCGAACGGCAGCTTCGACAGCCACGGCCACGCCAGCCCGACCGCCAGCAGGACGAGGCCGACGACGATCAGCGCGCGCTGCATTTTCCGCGCTCAGCAGCCGCGCGCGGCGGCGTCCACGGCCACCAGCGCCGTCATGTTCACCAGCCGGCGCGCGGTGGCCGACGGCGACAGGATATGCACCGGCTTGGCGGCGCCGAGCAGGACAGGTCCGACCGTGATGCCTTCGCCGCCGGTGAGCTTGAGCAGGTTGTAGGCGATGTTGGCGGCGTCGAGGTTGGGCATGACCAGCAGATTGGCCTCGCCCTTGAGGCGCGAGTCCGGCTGCACGCGCGAGCGGATCTCCTGCGACAGGGCGGCGTCGGCGTGCATCTCGCCATCCACCATCAGATCCGGCGCCTGCGCCTCGATAATCTCGCGCGCGGCCGCCATCTTGCGCGCCGAGGCGGAACGCGAACTGCCGAAGCTGGAGTGGGACAGCAGCGCCACCTTGGGCTCGACGCCGAAGCGCCGCACTTCCTCCGCCGCCATGAGGGTGATCTCCGCCAGTTCCCCCGCGTCCGGATCCTCGTTCACGTACGTGTCGCACAGGAACAGGGTGCCCTTGGGCAGCAGCAGCACGTTCATGGCGGCGAAGATGCGCCGTGCCGAGCACAGGCCGATCACGTCCGCGATGTGCCGCAGGTGGTGGGCATGCTGGCCGAAGGTGCCGCACAGCAGGCCGTCGGCGTCGCCGCGGCGCAGCAGCATGGCGCCGATCAGGGTGGTGTCGCGCCGCATCTCCACCCGCGCGATCTCGGGAGTGACTCCGTGGCGCCGCATGAGGCGGTAATACTCCTGCCACAGTTCCTTGTAGCGCGCATCGGATTCCGGGTTCACGACCTCGAAATCCACGCCCGGCCGGATTCTCAGGCCGAGCTTCTTGATGCGCATGCCGATGACGCTGGGACGGCCGATCAGGATCGGCTGCGCCAGCTTTTCGTGAACGACGGTGCCGATGGCGCGCAGCACGCGCTCGTCCTCGCCCTCGGCATAGATGACGCGCTGCCTGGCCGCCGCCTTCGCCGCCTGGAACACCGGCTTCATGATCAGGCCGGATTGATAGACGAAGCTGGTGAGCTGCTGGCGGTAGGCTTCCATGTCGGCGATCGGCCGCGTCGCCACGCCGGAGGCCATGGCCGCCAGGGCGACCGCGGGCGCAATGCGCACGATCAGCCGCGGATCGAAGGGCTTGGGAATGATGTACTCCGGCCCGAAGGACAGCTTCTGACCGGCATAGGCGGTCGCCACCACGTCCGACTGCTCCGCCCGCGCCAGCTCGGCGATGGCGCTGACGCAGGCGAGCTTCATGTCGTGGGTGATGCGCGTCGCGCCCGAGTCGAGCGCCCCGCGGAAGATGAACGGGAAGCACAGCACGTTGTTCACCTGGTTCGGATAATCCGAACGGCCGGTGGCGATCAGGCAATCGGGCCGCACCGCCTGCGCTTCCTCGGGCAGGATCTCGGGCGTCGGATTGGCGAGCGCCAGGATGATCGGCCGCGGCGCCATGCGCGCCACCATCTCCGGCTTGAGCACGCCCCCTACCGACAATCCGAGAAACACGTCGGCGCCCTCGATGGCGTCGGCCAAGCGTGCGCGCAGCGGTCTGCTGGGCGTAGCGCGACTTGTTGGTTTCCATGTTCGCCTCGCGGCCGCGATAGATCACGCCCTTGCTGTCGCAGACGACCACGTTCCTGCCCTTGAGGCCGATGCTCACCATGAGGTCGAGGCAGGCGATGGCCGCGGCGCCGGCGCCGGAACACACCAGTTTCACCTGGCTGATGTCCTTGCCCACGATCGTGAGGGCATTGATCAGCGCCGCGCTGGAGATGATGGCGGTGCCGTGCTGGTCGTCGTGGAACACCGGGATCTTCATGCGCTCGCGCAGCTCGTGCTCGATGTAGAAACATTCCGGCGCCTTGATGTCCTCGAGATTCACGCCGCCCAGGGTCGGCTCCAGGGCGGCGATCATATCGATCAGCTTGTCCGGGTCGCGCTCCGCCAGCTCGATGTCGAAGACGTCGATGCCGGCGAACTTCTTGAACAGCACGCCCTTGCCTTCCATCACCGGCTTGGCCGCCAGCGGCCCGATGTTGCCGAGACCGAGCACGGCGGTGCCGTTGGTGATGACGCCCACGAGATTGGCGCGGGAGGTCAGTTCGCGCGCCTGTCCCGGGTCGGCGACGATGGCGTGGCAGGCCGCCGCCACGCCCGGCGAATAGGCGAGCGCCAGATCGCGCTGGTTGGTGAGACCCTTGGTGGGAACTACCGCGATCTTGCCGGGGGTCGGGTAGCGGTGGTATTCCAGCGAGGCGGCGGCAAGATCCTTGTCCATGGCGATTCCCGGTCGTTGTCGTTGTGGGCGGAGAGTCTAGCCGCCTTCGGCAGCGGCGGCCATCGTAAGCGATCCGACCCTCATTGTGGGGCGGCCCGTGGCCGCCAGCCTGGCCCGGCGGCCGCGGGCCGCCCTACAAAACCACGCCATGGCAACGACCCGTAGGGCGGGCCGTGCCCGCCATCACATTCCCCCACGCCACGGCAACGACCCGTAGGGCGGGCCGTGCCCGCCATCACATTCCCCCACGCCACGGCAACGACCCGTAGGGCGGGCCGTGCCCGCCATCACACCCTGCCACGACCGCCCGCCATCCACGTTCCCCGATCGCCGCGCATTTGAGACAATGACGGAACTTTCACCGTGAGGCAGCCATGCGCAGAGTCGTGTTCAACCAGAAGGGCGGCGTCGGCAAATCCACCATCACCTGCAACCTCGCCGCCATCGGCGCCGCGCAGGGAGCGCGCACCCTGGTGGTCGATCTCGATCCCCAGGGCAATTCCACCCAGTACCTGCTCGGCCCCCGGGCCGCGGACCTGCAGGCGACCGTGGCGGACCTGTTCGACCAGATGCTGCACTTCCGCCTGGTGCCGAAGAAGACGCGCGAATTCGTGCTGCCGACGTCCTTCGAAAACCTGGACGTCCTCGCCTCCGCGCCGGCGCTGGACGAGCTCGCCGGCAAGCTGGAATCGCGCTACAAGATCTACAAGCTGCGCGAAGCCCTCGACGAACTGGGCGACTACGATTTCATCTACATCGACACGCCGCCGGCGCTCAACTTCTACACGCGCTCGGCGCTGATCGCCGCCGATGCCTGCCTCATCCCCTTCGACTGCGACGACTTCTCGCGCCGCGCCCTCTACGCCCTGCTGGAGAACGTGGACGAAATCCGCGCCGACCACAACCCGGCGATCGCGGTGGAAGGCATCATCGTGAACCAGTTCCAGGCGCGCGCATCGCTGCCGCAGAAGATCGTGCAGGCGCTGCTGGACGAAGGGCTGCCGGTGCTCGCCTCCTATCTGTCGGCCTCGGTGAAGATCCGCGAGTCGCACGAGTCGTCGCAGCCGATGATCCATTTCGCGCCCAAGCACAAGGTGACGCGGGAGTTCGTGGCGCTGCACGACGAACTGGCCCAGGTGGATCGCAAGACGGAAGGCCGCTCGAAAGGCAAGCTGCGCCAAGTGGTCTGACGTCAAACGGCGGGCACGGCCCGCCCTACGAAGACCACATCCCGTAGGGCGGGCGCGCCCGTCGATCCTTGCCTGTGCCAAAGTCGTAGGGCGGGCCGTGCCCGCCGATCGTCACCGCCCCGTCCGGCCGCTCACACGGCCTCGCCGGCGACGGCGAGCAGGCCCTCCAGGCCGCGGCGGATCATCATCACGGCGATGGCCGCCAGGAAGAGATTCGCCACCTTCGACGCGATGCTCGCCCCGGAACTGCCGAGAATGCGCCGCAGCGCGTTGCCGAAGCGGAACACGAGGGCGACGATCAGCATGTTGGCGAGGATGGCGGCACTCACCAGGAACAGCCCGAACTGATCCGTCAGCAGGATCGAGGTGGTGAACACCGCCGGTCCGGTGATGAGCGGAACCCCGAGCGGCACCACGCCCAGCCCGCCGGCATCGACGCGGTGCGCCAGTTCCTTTTCGGTGAGCAGTTCGCGCACCGCCAGCGCCAGCAGCAACAGGCCGCCGGCGATCATGAAGTCTTCCACCGTTATGCCGAGCAGTTCCAGCACCAGCGGGCCGCCCGCGGCGAACGCCAGCGCCAGCACCGTTGCCGTCGCCACCGAGCGGTAGGCAGCGCGGCGCACATCGCGCGCCTCCATGTTGTGGGTGAGCGCGAGGAACAGGGGCAGCACGCCGAGGGCATCCACCGCCACGAACAGAGGCACGAAACTGAGCCAGAAATCATCCATTTCGAATAGGCCTGAAAAGCGCAATCGAACCGCCAAGGCGCCAGGTTCGCCAAGGAAGGCCAAGATCCGGGGCGGGCGGGGCAACGCGGTTGCCGATCCGACCGTGGCCGCAGACGGCCGCGCTGCGCTCGCTCCGTCCCCGGCTCACCCCTGGCGTCCGAGGAAGTCGAGCAGCAGCGCGTTGAACCGGTCCGCCTGTTCGATATTGGAGAGATGGGAGGCGCCGGCGATCAGCTCGTACTCCGAACCGGCGATCGCTGCGTGCATCTCCTGCGCCATGGACGGGGGCGTGCCGCCGTCCTGGTCGCCGACCAGGATCAGCGTCGGCAGATCGAGCCCGCGCAGGCGCGCCGTGACGTCGATCTGCGCCACGGCATGGCAGCAGCCGATGAAGCCCGCCACCGGCGTGGCGCGGATCAGCGCACCGATGCGTGCCATGACCTGCGGCTGGGACGCGCGGAAAGGCGCGGTGAACCAGCGCTGCAGGGTCGGCTCCACCATCGCTTCCATGCCCTGCTCGGAGACGATGCGGATGCGCTCCTGCCACACCGGCAGCACTTCCGGCGGCAGGCGGCTGCTGGTGTCCGCCAGCACCAGGCTCGCCACGCGCTGCGGCGCCTTGAGGGCAAGGTGCTGGCCGATCATGCCGCCCATCGACAGGCCGACGAAGTGCGTGCGCGCCACGCCGAGGGCATCCAGCAGCCCGGTCACGTCCTCCGCCATCTGCTCCAGCGTGTAGGGTCCGGGCGGCGCCCCGGACTTGCCGTGGCCGCGGCTGTCGAAGCGCAGCACCGTATGGCGGCCGGACAGCACCTCCGCCTGCTCCTCCCACATGCTCAGGTCGCAGGCGAGGGAATGGGAAAGCGTCACCCACGGGCCGGAGCCGGTGATCCGGTAATGAATGTCTATGCCATTGGCGTGGATGTGCATGCGTCTGCCGGAGGCGGGGTCGAAGGGTGCTTGCGCAGGAGGCGCAACGCGCGCCGCAGCGCCAGTGTAGCAACACCGGCCCCGCCGGCGGTACCGGCCGGCACGATACACACTGAAACAGGCTGTTACAGAGCGGTAATCGGGAGCCGACGCGGGGCAGCGAAAATTCTGGGTTGGTGAGTGCGTGACGGCGCATGTCCCTCGCCGGTATCTCAACCCAATCCGGAGGTTCTGAGCATGAACTGGAAAACCTGTTCGAGTCGTGTCGTTCTGGCCGCAGCGCTGTGCATGGGAACCCTGATTCCGATCGCCCAGGCCGGGAACGACGCCGCCATTGCCGCGGAAACGACCGCCGTCCCCCTCTCCGCCGCGGAAATCGAGGGGCTGGTCTTCATGCGCGAAGAGGAAAAGCTGGCGCGCGATGTCTACGCCAGGCTGTATGAACTCTGGCAGGACGGGACCTTCTACAACATCACCCTGTCGGAAACGCGCCACACCAACCAGATCAAGCGCCTGCTGGAAACGTACGGCTTACCGGATCCGGCTGCCGAGGACGTTCCCGGCGTATTTCAGGACCCGGAGCTGCAGCAGTTGTACGCCGACCTCGTGGCCAAGGGTTCGGTGTCGCTGTTCGAGGCGCTGCGGGTGGGCGGCCTGATCGAAGAAAAGGACATCGGCGACATCCGGGCGAAGATGGAACTGGCGACCCACGCCGACATCCTGCTCGTGTATGCGAACCTGATGGACGGCTCCAAGAACCACCTCACGTCGTTCGTGACGAGAATCGAAGAAATGGGTATCGCCTACGTGCCGCAAGTCCTGTCCCCGGAGGAAACCGACGCCATCGTGAATTGACCCTGGAGTCGCGGCAGCCCTGACGCAAGCGCCGGCCGGAACGGGTAATCCGACACCTTCTCAGGCCGGCGTCAGCTTGGCGTAGGCCAGCGCCAGCCACTTCATGCCTTCGCGGCCGAAGTTCACCTGTACCCGGGCATCCGCGCCCGAGCCTTCGGCGCTGACGATGATGCCCTGACCGAACTTCGGGTGGTTCACGGACTGCCCGATGCGCAGCCCCCCGCTCCCGTCGTCCCGGCGCTGCGCGGCGCGCGGCGGCGGTGCCGCGGCAGGCTCGTGGTAGCGGCGGCCGAAGGCCGGCTCGGCGACGCCGCGGGCCGGCGGCGTCAGCCATTTCAGCAAGTGGCCGGGAATCTCCTCCAGGAAGCGCGAGCGCAGGTTGTAGCGCGTCTGGCCGTGCAGCATGCGGGTCTGGGCGAAGGATAGGTAGAGCCGCTGGCGCGCCCGCGTCACCGCCACGTACATCAGCCGCCGCTCCTCTTCCAGTCCGCCGCGTTCGTTGCGTTCCAGCAGGCTGTTCTCGTGGGGGAACAGGCCTTCCTCCAGGCCGCTCAGGAACACCACGTCGAATTCCAGGCCCTTGGCGGAATGGACCGTCATCAACTGCAGCGCCTCGCTGCCCTCTTCCGCCTGGTGCTCCCCCGCCTCCAGCGAGGCGTGGGAAAGGAAGTTGGCGAGGGATGGGTCTTCTTCCTCGGCGACGAAGTTGGCGGCGGCGTTGACCAGTTCGTCGAGGTTGGCGAGGCGGTCCTTGTCCTCCTGCTTGCCGCTGGCGGCATAGTGCTGGCGCAGCCCCGAGCGTTCCAGGACCTGCTCCACCATCTCCGGCAGCGCCAGTCCGTGCGTCGCCGCCTTGAGGTCTTGCAGCAGCGCGGCGAAGGCACCGAGGGCGCTGGCGGCCTTGCCGGCGAGCCGCGGTAACGCCCCGTGCAGGCTGCTGCCGGCGGTGCGGGCGGCGTCCTGCAGTTGCTCCAGCGAGCGGGCGCCGATGCCGCGCGCCGGAAAATTGACGACGCGGGAAAAGGCCGTGTCGTCGTTTGCATTGGCGATCAGGCGCAGGTAGGCCAGCGCGTGCTTCACTTCCTGGCGCTCGAAGAAGCGCAGGCCGCCATAGACGCGGTAGGGAATCGCGGCCGAGAACAGGGCGTGCTCCAGCACGCGCGACTGGGCGTTGGAGCGGTACAGCAGGGCGATCTGGCTGCGCGCGATGCCGTCGCTCACCAGCCCGCGCACCTCCTCCACGATCCAGCGCGCCTCCTCGAGGTCGCTGAAGGCTTCATACACCCGCAGCGGCTCGCCGGCGCCGGCCTCGGTCCACAGGTTCTTGCCCAGGCGCGAGGCATTGTGCTTGATGATGGTATTGGCGGCTTCCAGGATGTTGCCCTGGGAGCGGTAGTTCTGCTCCAGCCGGATGACGTTGCGGACCTGGAACTCGCGCTCGAAGTCGCGCATGTTGCCGACCTCGGCGCCGCGGAAGGCGTAGATCGACTGGTCGTCGTCGCCGACCGCCATCACAGCAGCCATGGCGGGCACTTCGTACCCGCCATGCTCGATGCTCCCCTCTCCCGCGTGCGGGAGAGGGGTGGGGGGTGAGGGCGAAACCGCAACTGGGCCCGAGCGCGCCACCCCCGCCAACAGCTTCAGCCACAGGTACTGCAGCCGGTTCGTGTCCTGGAACTCGTCCACCAGGATGTGCCGGAAGCGGTTCCGGTAATGCTCGCGGATCGGTTCGTTGCGCGTCAGCAGTTCGTAGGAACGCAGCAGCAACTCGGCGAAATCCACCACGCCCTCGCGCTGGCACTGGTTCTCGTATTCCTGGTAGAGCTCGACGCGGCGGCGGGTGAAGTCGTCCCAGGCGTCCACGGCATGGGGCCGCCAGCCGCCCTCCTTCTGCACGTTGATGAAGTGCTGCAGTTCGCGCGGCGGAAACTTCTCCTCGTCCACATTGAGCGTCTTCAGCAGGCGCTTGAGGGCGGACAGCTGATCGGCGGAATCGATGATCTGGAACAGTGGCGGCAGGCCGGCGTCGCGATGATGGGCGCGCAGCAGGCGGTTGCACAGGCCGTGAAAGGTGCCGATCCACATGCCGCGCGTGCTGATGGGCAGCATGGCGGAGAGCCGCGTCAGCATCTCCCGGGCCGCCTTGTTGGTGAAGGTCACCGCCAGGATGCCGTGCGGGCTGGCCTGCCCGGTCTGGATCAGCCACGCGATGCGGGTGGTGAGGACCCGCGTCTTGCCGCTGCCGGCGCCGGCCAGGATCAGGGCATGCTGCGGCGGCAGCGTGACGGCGGCGAGTTGCTGGGGGTTGAGCCCGCGCAGGAGATCGGACATGGCGGACAGGTCGGCGGCGGAAGTAGGCCGACATTATAGCCGGTGGGCCCGACCGGGCGCCGCAACGCACCCTGCCCTTCGCGCAGCGGAAAACCAACGCCGGTGCGAGATTTGCTATGCTCCGGGCGGGCCCGGTCGGACCTCGGCGCAAGGCCCGAGCAACATGCTCGCGCGAATCAGGGAAAAGCGGCGTGCCAGACGAACCGAAGCTGTTGGCCCGGACCATGACTGACCTCTCCGCCGACGTGGCGAGCCAGCGCCTGGTCCGCTTCGCCATCACGGTGGTCGTGGCCGGCAGCGTGCTGGCAGCGGTGGCCCTGCCCTTCGTCGCTGCGGGACAGTGGTTCCGGCTCATCGGCATCGCGGTCGCGCTGCCGCTGGCGCTCGGCGCCTATCTGCTGCAGCGCCGGGGCAGAGTGCGCGACGCGCTGTTCGTGCTCATGTTCGGCTCCTGGTTTGCGTTCACCCTGGCGGCGGCGCTGGGCGGCGGACTCGCGGCGCCGATCGTGATCGCCTATCCGGCCATCATCATCCTCGCCGGCTGGTTCCTCGGTTCGCGGCAGGCCTTCGTCCTCACCGTGATGACGCTGGCGGCGGGCTTCGGCTTCGTCGTCGCCGATTACTGGCATCTGCTGCCCCCCGCCCCGCCGTCCGCCCCCGCCTGGACCCTGATCATTCACTCTCTGGTCCTGCTGGTGGCCGCAGCGATCGCCTTCTATGTCACCGACAGCTTCCACGCCCGCTACCGGCAGGAGACGACCCTCGCCTCTGCCCTCGCCGCCGAAGTGCATGCCGGCGCGGCGCGGGAGGCGCAGCTCAAGCTGGTGACGGAGAACGTGCCGGCGATGATCTGTTACTTCGACCGGGATACGGTCTGCCGCTTCGCCAATCGCCGCTACGCCGCCTTCTTCGGTTTCAAGGCCGATGCGATCATCGGCAAGCATTGCCGCGACGTGCTCGGCCCCACCCTGTACAGCGGCATCGAGCCGCGCATGGCGATCGCCCTGGCCGGGCAGCAGGTGCGCTACGAGCGCGTCCACAGCGTGACCACGGGCGGCGCCCGGCGTCTCGATATCGTTCTGGTGCCGGACCTGGACGAGGCCGGCACGGCGCGCGGCGTGCTCGGCATGCTGCGCGACGTCACCGAACGCGAGGCGGCCGCCGGCGTGCTGCGCGACATCGTCGAAGGCACCGGCCGGCAGACCGGCGCCGAATTCTTCCGCTCCCTGGTGCAGCATCTGGCGAATGCCCTGCGCGTGCGCTATGCCTTCGTCGGCGAGTTGACCGCCGCCAAGGAGGCGATCAGCACCCTCGCCTTCTGGAAGGGTGACGGCTATCTGGACAATTTCTGCTACCACCTGGCCGGAACGCCGTGCGCCAACGTGATCGCGGCTGCCGGCGAGATCTGCATCGGCAACTGCCAGGAAGTGTTCCCCGCGGACAAGGGCCTGGCCAGCCTGGGCGTCCACAGCTACTACGGCGTGGCCCTGCGCGACGCGGCGGGCGAGCCGCTGGGGCTGCTCACCGTGATGGATACGCGGCCGGTGGAGCTGAGCCCGGAACTGGCGACGGTGGTGACCATCTTCGCCGCGCGCGCCGCCGCCGAGCTGGAACGGCAGCGGGCAGAGGAGGAGCTGCGGCGCTCCGAGCACAAGTTCTCGACCGTGTTTCGCGCCAGTCCGGTGCCGATGGCGATCACCCGCATCGAAGACGGCTGCTACCTGGATGTGAATGAAGCCTTCGAAAGCAGCTATGGTTGGCCGCGGGCGCAGGCGGTCGGGCGCACCTCGGCCGATCTCGCGCTGTGGCAGGATCCCAGCCAACGCAAGCACTGGGTAAGCGGGCTCAAGAGCGGCGGCGCGGTGCGTGATTTCGAAGTGGGGCTGCGAACGCGATCCGGCGAACAGCGCGCGGTGCTGCTGTCCGGCGAGATCGTGGAATTGGGCGACCAGCCATGCGTCCTCAGCCTGGCCTTCGACATCACGGAGCGCAAGCGCGCCGAGGAGGAGATCCGCCGCCTCAACACGGAACTCGAATCGCGGGTGCGCGAGCGCACGTCCGAGCTGGTGGCCGCGAACAAGGAGCTGGAATCCTTCGCCTATTCGGTTTCCCACGACCTGCGCGCGCCGCTGCGGGGCATCGACGGCTTCAGCCAGATCCTGCTCGACGACTATGGCGACAAGCTGGATGCGCAGGGGCGCGACTACCTCGGCCGCGTGCGGCGCGCGGCGCAGCGCCTGGGCGCGCTCATCGACAATCTGCTGGAGCTGTCGCGCGTGGCGCGGCACGAGATGACGCGCAACACCGTGGACCTCGGCGCCATCGCGCGGGAAGTCATGGACGAGTTGCACAAATCGGAGCCCGAACGGCGCGTCAACGTGCGCATCCACCCCACCTGTCCCGCCGTCGGCGACCCGCAGTTGCTGCGTGTCGTTCTGGAGAACCTGCTGGGCAATGCCTGGAAGTACACGCGCAAGATGGACGACCCGCGCATCGAGTTCGGTTGCCAGGACACGAACGGCGACTGCGTCTTCTACGTTCGCGACAACGGCGCCGGATTCGACATGACCTTCGCCGACCGCCTGTTCTCGCCGTTCCAGCGGCTGCACAGTTCCGACGAGTTCGAAGGCTCGGGCATCGGACTGGCATCGGTGGCGCGCGTCGTGCGGCGGCACAGCGGCCTGGTGTGGGCCGAATCCACCGTCGGCGAAGGCGCCACCTTCAGCTTCACGCTGGGGCGGGCCGACCCACTCCAGCGTCCATGCGAAGGCGAAGCGCCCGCAAGGTAGGGCGCTCGGCGGGGGACCCGTCGCTGCGGCCCCGCAAGGCCGCAGTTTGCCCCTCCCGTCGTCGCCGCGGAGATTTCCGTTGCGCTTCCGCAACATTGTAATGTGAGCGGTCACTCTTCTTGAAACAATCTCCAGATAACGCTGAAAGACCGCCGCTGGGCCGAAAATGGAGAAATCCCCAGCCCAGTACGAATCGGATACTGCACCGCACCATTTTTTGCAACTTCCTTTCCCGGTTCCAGTCGAATAAGAGGTAAGATAGGCCTCATCTGGATTGATGCATCGCAGCAATCCCGCCCTGCGAACGGCCAGAAGAGGTGCGCCGGGCGACGGGCTCAAGCTGCACGAGAGCGAAAGGAGAGACAAATGAAGACACCCAAGATATTGCCCTGGCTGGCCCGCAAACACGGGGTTTCCGAGGCGCGTGCCACGAGATTGTGGGCGGACGCCCTGCGCTACGCGACGGACAAGACGGGCTGGGTCGGAACTTCGGACTACTGGAAGGTGGCCATGGACCGCCTGCTCGAACTGCTGGAAGCGGAGGGAGCAAGGTCCTGCCAGCCGCCCCTCACGTCCCTGGTGCGGATTCAGACCCGGCTCGGCATTCTGCCGCTGATCGCCTGGCACGGAACGCTGCTGGTGGCCACCGCCGCTTGGACCCGACTCACCACCCCACCCCGTCGCCGACCGGCCTGCTGAGGCTGCCGCGCCGTCCGCCGCGCCCCGTTCAGCCGTAGACCTTGCACATCTGGGGCGCGGTGACGAGGGGCGCATTGGCGCCGACCCAGAACAGAAACCCCGCCAGCAGGGCCAAGCCGACCGCCCAGCGCATCGCCTTGCGGTGACGCTGGAGGAAGCGGTGGCAGGGGAGACAGAATGCCGGTGACAGGTGCATCATCGATGCTCGATCGGCACCACCAAGGAATGTCGGCGGACGCCGATGCGGCATATTAGCCAAGACTGATTGACCCGGCAAGCGGCCGCGCCCGGAAGTCCGGAGTCCGGGGCGACGCGGCGTCCGGCGGCGGCGGGGCCGGAAAGCTATAATTCACCCCTTTTCCACGTCCTGGCTCCCCCCCGGCCCATGCAAGAGAAATATCACCCGACCGAGATCGAAAGCGCGGCGCAGCGCTTCTGGGAGGACAACGCCTCCTTCCGCGCCGTCGAGGATCCGGCCAAGCCCAAGTACTACTGCCTGTCGATGTTTCCCTACCCGTCGGGCAAGCTGCACATGGGCCACGTGCGCAATTACACCATCGGCGACGTGCTCACCCGCTATCACCGCATGCGCGGCTACAACGTGATGCAGCCCATGGGCTGGGACGCCTTCGGCCTGCCGGCGGAGAACGCCGCCATGCAAAATGGCGTGCCGCCGGCGAAATGGACCTACGACAACATCGCGTACATGAAGAGGCAGTTGCGCGCCCTCGGCTTCGCCATCGACTGGGAACGGGAACTCGCCACCTGCCGCCCCGAGTATTACAAATGGAACCAGTGGCTGTTCCTGCGCATGCTGGAGACGGGGCTGGCCTACAAGAAGACCGGCACCGTGAACTGGGATCCGGTGGACCAGACCGTGCTCGCCAACGAGCAGGTGATCGACGGTCGCGGCTGGCGCACCGGCGCCCTGGTCGAGAAGCGCGAGATCCCGATGTACTACCTGGCGATCACGCGCTATGCCGAGGAACTGCTGGCCGGCATCGACCGGCTCCCCGGCTGGCCCGAGCGCGTCAAGACGATGCAGGCGAACTGGATCGGCAAGAGCTTCGGCGTTCGCTTCGCCTTCCCCTACCAACTTCCCGCCGAAGGCGGCTCGAAGTTCCCCTCTCCCCCGGCGGGAGAAGGGCTAGGGGTGAGGGGCAGCGGCGCGGACGATCCCTCAACCTCAGTCTCCCCCCCGCGGGAGAGGGGCTAGGGGTGAGGGCCAGCGGCGCGGAAGATCCCTCACCCTCAATCCCTCTCCCGGGGGGAGAGGGAAGCGCCGAGCGCGCCTCCGGCGCGGAAACTCGGACGGGATTGCTGTGGGTGTTCACCACCCGCGCCGACACGATCATGGGCGTCACCTTCTGTGCCGTGGCCGCCGAGCACCCGCTGGCGACCTACGCCGCCGCGCGCAACCCGGCGCTGGCCGCCTTCGTTGACGAGTGCAAGCGCGGCTCGGTCATGGAGGCCGACCTCGCCACCATGGAAAAGAAGGGCATGCCCACCGGCATCTTCGTCCGCCATCCGCTGACCGGCGAGCAGATCGAGGTGTGGGTCGGCAATTACGTGCTGATGGGCTACGGAGAAGGCGCGGTAATGGCGGTGCCGGCCCACGACGAGCGCGATTTCGCCTTCGCCAAGAAGTATGGCCTCGCGATCAGACAGGTGATCGAGGTGCCCGGCAAGGAGTACTCGCTCGACGCCTGGCAGGACTGGTACGCCGACAAGCAAAACGGCCGCTGCGTCCATTCCGGCAAATACGACGGACTCGGTTACGAGCAGGCCGTTCATGCCATCGCCGCCGACCTCCGGGCCAATGACCTGGGCGACGAGCAGGTGCAGTGGCGCCTGCGCGATTGGGGCATCTCGCGCCAGCGCTACTGGGGCTGTCCGATTCCGATCATCCACTGCGAGGCCTGCGGCGACGTGCCCGTGCCCGACCACCAGCTGCCGGTGATGCTGCCCGAGAATCTGGTTCCTGACGGCTCCGGCAACCCGCTCAACCGCGACCCGGATTTCCTGCGCTGCACCTGCCCGAAATGCGGCCGCGCCGGCCGGCGCGAGACCGACACCATGGACACCTTCGTTGACTCGTCCTGGTACTACGCGCGCTACTGCAGCCGGGACAACGACAGCGCCATGGTGGACGCCCGCGTCGATTACTGGATGCCGGTGGACCAGTACATCGGCGGCATCGAGCACGCCATCCTGCACC